>NZ_VFPT01000001.1:615000-1815000 GCF_006716865.1 Roseinatronobacter monicus
TCTAAGTACCCGGAGGAAAGGAAATCAATAGAGACTCCGTTAGTAGTGGCGAGCGAACGCGGACCAGCCGAGCCTTGAGTGTGACTGGAACTGTCTGGAAAGGCAGGCCATAGTGGGTGACAGCCCCGTACAGGAAGCATGATAGGACGTATCAAGTAGGGCGGAACACGTGAAATTCTGTCTGAAGATCGGGGGACCACCCCCGAAGGCTAAGTACTCCTTACTGACCGATAGTGAACCAGTACCGTGAGGGAAAGGTGAAAAGCACCCCGACGAGGGGAGTGAAACAGACCTGAAACCGGACGCCTACAAGCAGTTGGAGGGGGCATGACCCCTGACAGCGTACCTTTTGTATAATGGGTCAACGACTTGGTCTATCTAGCAAGCTTAAGCCGATAGGTGTAGGCGCAGCGAAAGCGAGTCTTAAATGGGCGCATGAGTTAGATGGATCAGACCCGAAACCGAGTGATCTAGGCATGGTCAGGCTGAAGGTTAGGTAACACTAACTGGAGGGCCGAACCCACATCCGTTGAAAAGGATCGGGATGAACTGTGCCTAGGGGTGAAAGGCCAATCAAACTCGGAGATAGCTGGTTCTCCGCGAAATCTATTTAGGTAGAGCGTCATCCGAATACCCCGGGGGGTAGAGCACTGGATGGGTAATGGGGCCCCACAGGCTTACTGATCCTAACCAAACTCCGAATACCCGGGAGTACTAGATGGCAGACACACGGCGGGTGCTAACGTCCGTCGTGGAAAGGGAAACAACCCTGACCTACAGCTAAGGCCCCTAATTCATGGCTAAGTGGGAAAGCAGGTGGGACGACCAAAACAACCAGGAGGTTGGCTTAGAAGCAGCCATCCTTTAAAGATAGCGTAACAGCTCACTGGTCTAAATAAGTTGTCCTGCGGCGAAGATGTAACGGGGCTCAAGCCATGAGCCGAAGCTTAGGATGCGAGCAATCGCATGGTAGCGGAGCGTTCTGTTCTGTACTTCTTGCGTCTTGCACGCCCTTTGGGGCGTGACGGACGCATCAGAAGTCTGCTGTGAAGCCGGCCCGTGAGGGACCGGTGGAGCGTTCAGAAGTGAGAATGTTGACATGAGTAGCGACAAACAGGGTGAGAGACCCTGTCGCCGAAAGTCCAAGGGTTCCTGCTTAAAGCTAATCTGAGCAGGGTAAGCCGGCCCCTAAGGCGAGGCCGAAAGGCGTAGTCGATGGGAACCTGGTTAATATTCCAGGGCCAGTGGGAAGTGACGGATCTCGAAGATTGTTCGCCCTTATCGGATTGGGCGGGCCGTTTAGAGGTTCCCGGAAATAGCCCCACATCAGACCGTACCCGAAACCGACACAGGTGGACTGGTAGAGAATACCAAGGCGCTTGAGAGAACCATGTTTAAGGAACTCGGCAAAATACCTCCGTAAGTTCGCGAGAAGGAGGCCCCGTCAGGACGCAAGTCTTGGCGGGGGGCACAGACCAGGGGGTGGCGACTGTTTATTAAAAACACAGGGCTCTGCGAAGTCGCAAGACGACGTATAGGGTCTGACGCCTGCCCGGTGCCGGAAGGTTAAAGGGAGGAGTGCAAGCTCCGAACTGAAGCCCCGGTAAACGGCGGCCGTAACTATAACGGTCCTAAGGTAGCGAAATTCCTTGTCGGGTAAGTTCCGACCTGCACGAATGGCGTAACGACTTCCCCGCTGTCTCAAACATGGACTCAGCGAAATTGAATTGCCTGTCAAGATGCAGGCTTCCCGCGGTTAGACGGAAAGACCCCGTGCACCTTTACTACAGCTTCACACTGGCATCAGGATTGCGATGTGCAGGATAGGTGGTAGGCTTTGAAGTGGGAACGCCAGTTCCCATGGAGCCATCCTTGAGATACCACCCTTCGCACTCTTGATGTCTAACCGCGGTCCGTTATCCGGATCCGGGACCCTGTGTGGCGGGTAGTTTGACTGGGGCGGTCGCCTCCTAAACAGTAACGGAGGCGTGCGAAGGTTGGCTCAGAGCGGTCGGAAATCGCTCGTTGAGTGCAATGGCAGAAGCCAGCCTGACTGCAAGACTGACAAGTCGAGCAGAGACGAAAGTCGGCCATAGTGATCCGGTGGTCCCGAGTGGAAGGGCCATCGCTCAACGGATAAAAGGTACGCCGGGGATAACAGGCTGATGATGCCCAAGAGTCCATATCGACGGCATCGTTTGGCACCTCGATGTCGGCTCATCTCATCCTGGGGCTGGAGTAGGTCCCAAGGGTATGGCTGTTCGCCATTTAAAGAGGTACGTGAGCTGGGTTTAGAACGTCGTGAGACAGTTCGGTCCCTATCTGCCGTGGGTGTTGGAGACTTGAGAGGAGTTGCCCCTAGTACGAGAGGACCGGGGTGAACGATCCACTGGTGGACCTGTTGTGGCGCCAGCCGCAGTGCAGGGTAGCTATGATCGGACAGGATAACCGCTGAAAGCATCTAAGCGGGAAGCCCCCCTCAAAACAAGGTCTCCCTTGAGAGCCGTGGTAGACCACCACGTCGATAGGCCGGAGATGTAAGCGCAGCAATGCGTTCAGTTGACCGGTACTAATGGCTCGATAGGCTTGATTTGATCCAGTAACAACCAAACTGACCAACAATCAAAGCAACCAAAAGCATTGACTAAATAGCCAGGTGGAAAAACAAACCCACCTCACTGATATGTGTTTCTTCTCAGGTTTGGTGGCAATAGCGCGAGCAAAACACCCGATCCCGTCCCGATCTCGGAAGTTAAGTGCCGCAGCGGCAATGGTACTGCGTCTCAAGACGTGGGAGAGTAGCTCACCGCCAAACCTGACAAGAAACACAAAACCTCTCAAAACGACACACACAAAAAACCAACGCGGGGTGGAGCAGCCAGGTAGCTCGTCAGGCTCATAACCTGAAGGTCACAGGTTCAAATCCTGTCCCCGCAACCAACACTATTTCATTAGCAATATCAACACCCTCCTGCCCCGCACCCGCGGGGCCGTCATGCGTTGCGGTCTTTTTGCCAGCACCTGCAGCCCTTTGTTCCTGTGCGCCAGTCGCAAGCCGCAACAGCCCCGCAAGCGCACCATGCAGGTCGATATCAAGGCCCGTCCCATCCGCGCGCGGCTCAAGCACGATCTTCTCGATCAGCCCCGGTAATCCCCCCCGAATTTAACTAAGGGATGCACACATCTTTGGCTGTGCGCTCCGGTTTTCGGCACTTGACCGTTTTTGTTGCGCATGATTCGATCGCTCTACCTAAAGTGGGAGGGCGTCTGTGGTGACTTCGGAAGGCTGGAGGCTGGGTGATTTCGGAGACGAACGCCTGGCAAAAAGGGGGGTCTGCTGCTCGCAGCAATGGTGGCGCGCACGAGCACCTGTCTTCGGCGTCTGGCGGGTGGCCGCCGCAGTGGGATTGTCGGATTTTCGCGCTTTCTGGCCAATCCGCGCGTGACGGCTGAGGCGGTGATTGAAGGCTGGGGAGCGGAGCTTTCGCAAGCCTGCGCGGGGCGGCATATTCTTGCGATTCAGGACAGCAGCGACTTCAATTTCTCGACAACCAAAGAGCGCAGTCGCGGACTGGGTGCAATCGGCAAGGGGTCTGGGCGCGGTGTTTTGCTCCACGCGATGCTGGGTGTGGATGCCGAGACGGGTGGCATTCTGGGTTTGGCCGCGGGCCGGATATGGACACGCGATGGCCGCGTAAGTGTTCCCCACCGGGCCCGCCCCCTGTCCGAGAAGGAATCGCATCGGTGGCTGAGCACGGCAGAGGCTGCCAAGACAGTTCTGGCCCAGGCGCATATGGTGACTGAAATCGGCGATCGCGAGAGCGATATCTATGAGAAATGGGCACGATTGCCGGAGCCGGGCTTTCACATCCTGACCCGTGCCATGACGGATCGCTCAATCCTGGAAGGTGGCGGCAAGCTGTCCTCTGCCCCGCTGAAATTGGCAGGTACGGCACAAGTGGCGATGCGCGCACGCCCAGGGCGCCCGGCGCGCACCGCCAGACTTGAGGCCCGATTTGGCCCCGTTACGATCAAGCGTCCTGCCAATCTGGCCAGACAGCCGGGGCTGGCCGAGACGGTGGAGGTCAGCCTGATCGAAGTCAGCGAGGTGAATGCGCCACCGGGCGCCGAGCCCATCTCATGGCGGCTTTTGACCACTCACAAGGTCGAGGATGCGGACATGGCCTGGCGCGCGGTAAGCTGGTACCGGCAACGCTGGCATATCGAACAATTCTTCCGCACCCTGAAGCAACAGGGGTTGCAACTGGAGGACAGCCAACTGGAAAATGCCGAGCGGTTGATCAAGCTGACCGCGATTGCCGCCCGCGCGGCCTGCACCATCATGCAACTCGTTCAGGCGCGCGATGGCAAGTCCGGGCAAGACGCCAAAATCGCCTTCTCATCCTCCGAAATCCAGACCCTTCATGCTCTCCTGCCCGAACTCGAAGGCAAGACCGCGCTCCAGAAAAACCCTCACCCGCCGGAAACACTTGCCTGGGCCGCGTGGATCATCGCCAAGCTCGGCGGATGGGACGGCTACCCAAAATCCAAACCGCCAGGTCCAATTACATTCCGACATGGCCTACAATACTTCAAATCCGTCTCACACGGATGGAAACTCAGAAATGTGTGAATCGCCTAGCCGAATTTAAGGGGCTGCAAAAGTAGAATTTTCTCGGCAAGATGCATGAGGAGAATTCGAATGAAGACAAGCAGATACACTGAAGCTCAGATCATCGCGATCCTGCGCCAAGCCGAAGGCGGTGTGCCGGTGGCGCAGTTGTGCCGTGAGCATGGCATGAGCGATGCGTCGTTTTACAAATGGCGGGCCAAGTATGGCGGGATGGATGCGTCCATGGTCAGCCAGATGAAGGCGATCGAGGACGAGAACCGCCGCCTCAAGCGGATGTATGCTGATCTGAGCATGCAGAATGACTTGCTGAAGGAAGCCCTTGGAAAAAAGTAGGTGGGCCATCTCAGCGTCGTGAGATGGCCGAAACGGCGGTGGAACGACGGGGCGTCAGCATCGCGCTGGCCTGCCGTGCCTTCGGGGTCAGCGAGACCTGCTATCGCTACAGCCCGAAGCTCAAGGACGAGAATGAAGAGATTGCGGATCTGCTCACGGGGCTGACCGATGCCCGCAAAACTTGGGGATTTGGCCTGTGTTTTCTGCATCTGCGCAACGTGAAGGGGCATCCCTGGAACCACAAGCGCGTCTACCGGATATACTGCCAGCTGGAGCTGAACCTGCGGATCAAGCCCCGCAAGAGGCTGAAACGTATGCGCCGTCTGCGTCCCATTGATTTGAGGTCTTTCGCCATTTCTGTCTCGGGCCGATAAATCTCTGACTGATATTGTTGGAGGATGCTATGGCGGATGGAAGTGGATTCGATGGACGGCTGGGGCTCGTTGAGCCTGTTCGGGGCAACCGTCGTTGGCCAGATGATGTGAAAGCGCAGATTGTGGCAGAGAGTTTTCAACCTGGTGCGCGCGTTGTGGACGTTGCGAAACGCTATGACATTGTCCCACATCAGTTGTCAGATTGGCGGCGGATGGCGCGTGATGGCAAATTGGTTCTGCCTGCGGATGTCATGACAGCAGTCAGTGATGCAACCCTGTCAGCCGATAAGTCTGAGCCTGCATTTGTGCCATTGGAAGTTGCAATGACACGACAGGGCGCTGGCAGCATGTCAGGGTACGGTGAACGCGACGAGACGTGTGATGAGATAACGGTGACGATTGGATCTGATGTCATTATCCGCGTTCCGGCCAGTGCTGCTGTGGCGCGCGCGGCTGAATTGATCCGTTTGGTGCGGGGGGTGTCGTGATTGTTGCAGGGCAGCGACTGCCGATTGTGATTGCGACAAAACCAGTGGACTTCCGTCGGGGACATGACGGTCTGGCCGCTACAGTGCAAAACGAACTGGGGTTGGATCCGCATTCTGGCCTGACGGTGGTGTTCCGCTCCAAGCGTGGTGACAGGTTGAAAATCCTGCTCTGGGATGGCACCGGACTGGTGCTGATTTACAAGCGGTTGGAGATTTCCAACTTCGTCTGGCCCAAAATCCAGGACGGCGTCATGCAGCTGTCTCGGGCTCAGTACGAGGCTCTGTTCGAAGGTCTGGATTGGCGACAAATGGTGCCCAAACGGGTTGCTCCGCCGACTGCGGCAGGATAACTAATACACTGATTATAGTGTTATTTTGCTGGCCATTTCTGACGTTTCTTGGTAGAAATGGTCATGTCAAAACTACTCGATCTCAGCCGATTTCCTGACTTGCCGTCCGAGGTCATCAAGGCCCTCGAGACGCAGCAAGCAGCGCTCGAAAAGGCCCAGTTCGAGGTCACTGTTGAGCGTGCAGCACGTCTGCATCATCAGGCGGAAGCCGAAGAAAAAGGTGCGCTGGTTGTCACGTTGACCGCGCTGGTCGAGAAGCTGGAAAGTCAGGTGGCCGACTACCGGCGCACAAAATTCGGACCCAAATCCGAAAAGCTGACCCCTGATCAGCTGGAGCTGGCACTCGAAGATCAAGAGACCGCCATCGCCGAGACGCAGGCGGAAATCGAGGCTGTTCAGGCCGCGCTCGAGAAAAAATCCCAAAACAAGAGCAAGGCTCCGCGCAAACCACGCAAGCCTCGCGCCCTTCCAGAGGGCTTGCCCCGGGTCGAGCGCGTGATTGAACCCGACAGCATCGCGTGTCCATGTGGTTGCGGCGATATGGTCAAGATCGGAGAGGATCGCTCGGAGCGGCTGGATATCATTCCCGCCCAGTACCAAGTCATCGTCACCGTGCGTCCAAAGTATGCCTGCCCGAAAGGCCGCACGGGCGTGACCCAAGCCAAAGCTCCTGCGCATCTATTGGAAAACAGCTGGCCGACCGAAGCCTTGCTGGCCCATATCAGTGTAGCCAAATTCTGTGACTTCAACCCTTTGAACCGGCAATCCGTAGCAATGGCCCGCAATGGCGCCCCAATTGATCGCGCCGTCCTGTCAGATTGGATGGGACGCACAGGGGCACTGCTTGCCCCTGTGGTCGATCACATGGCGATGGTTCTGCTTAAGGGCAGCACGCGGCTTTACGTCGATGAAACAACAGCGCCAGTACTTGATCCTGGTCGCGGCCAAACCAAGACGGGATATTTCTGGGCCGTGCTGCGAGATGATCGTGGTTGGAGCGGATCATCCCCACCTGGTGTCGTGTTCCACTATCGACCCGGGCGAAAGGGGGAATACGCGGCAGAAATCCTCAACGGCTTCAACGGCACAATCCAGGTTGATGCCTATGGCGGGTATAGCGCATTGGCGACGCCCAAGCGGGTGGGTGGCAAGCCCTTGAAACTGGCCTATTGCTGGTCGCATGGGCGAAGAGCCTTGATTAAAGCCCAGCCGAAAGCGGGATCGCCCATCGTTGATGAGGCTCTGGTGCGAATTGCAGCCCTATATAAGATTGAGGCCGAAATCCGAGGGGCGCCACCCGAGCAGCGTAGGGCCGTCCGGCAGGATCAATCCCGTCCACTGGTCGATAAATTCTTTGCCTGGCTCAATGCCCAAGCCGGCCGGGTGTCGCGCAAGTCCGAACTGGGCAAGGCTCTGGCCTATATGCTCAGCCGACAGGATGGCTTTTGCCTCTTTCTCGAGGACGGTCATGTGGACATGGATTCCAACCTGGTCGAAAACGCGATCAGAACCCCCGCAATGACAAGGCGCAACACACTTTTTGCAGGTCACGATGACGGTGCCCGTTCTTGGGCGCGCTTCGCGAGCCTGATCGGAACTTGTCGCATGAATGGCGTCGAGCCATACGCCTATCTACATGACCTATACACAAAGCTGGCCAATGGGCATCTCGAAAAAGATATCGATGCTTTGATGCCATGGGCCTATGCTGCCGCCTCACAAAGGAGCTCGCCCGGGACTCCCTGACGAGCTCAAAAACGCGCCAACCCAAAGCATGTCAACCCGCGCGCATCGAAAAAAACAATGGGTCAGAAACGGCGCATACGGAGGATTCGAGATCGGGCAAGAACGATGGCACGAACACTGTGCCTTCACAGATCAGATTAAGCGCAGATGTCAGCCCCCCAGGCCCAATTCCCTTATGGACATATCCATGCGCCCCTGCCTCCAGACAGCACAGGATATCTTGCCGATTGCACGACGCAGAGACGACGACCACGAGTGCATTGGGAAATGAATCGCGCACCGTGCGAATGGCAGCCCGCGTGTTCATTCCCTGCATCCCAAGGTCAAAAACAACAAGGTCGGTGTCCTCTGCCTTGGTCAGGTATTCGATGGCCTCGTCAAAGGATTCCGCCTCGTTGATGGTGGAAACCCCAAGTCTGACAGACAGGATATTGCGCAACGCAATGCGGAAATATTCATCATCATCGACAATCAGTGATGAGACAATTCCCCGTTGACTTGATTTTCTATCAATCAACACGCGTCATCCCGCCGATTTCGGCGCAGTCCATGCTGGCGTAGCACGAGGCAACGCTGGTCGAAATTAGCAACTTGTTCATGTAAGAGGAGTATCCCAAGGCTATTCCTACTCATGCGAGGAAGTGGTCATCCATCATCGCGCTCAACAACCTATACAACTTAAGGTTTAGTTGAAGGAACAAATAGTGTCAACGAATTGTGGCGCGAAGTGAACGTAAGTTCGCGCCGCACAGGGCACGGATAAGGCCTGATAACAGGCATCCTCTGGCAGTTTCAAGCCTTGGTCACATCAGCGGAACTCGACGCCCGACGACAAGCTCAAATGTTCCCCGTGGCACAATGGGTACGATAAATCTGAATGGCACGCTGGCCTCTATAAATATATGGGTGTCTTGTGGGGTCACCGTATCTGGCGTCGTTATAATGGCTTGGGACCGGATGGACGCGGTCAGGCCTTGAAGGATAACTTCGCGCAAAACTTCATCGTCAATCTTTGGATCAAGCAATACCCGGCGCGCACCAAGGTCGACCGCGTAAGACAGTTCGCTTCGCGTATAAAGGGCGCGGCCGATCTCCAGCACGCTAAGGCAGAGCAAGATTGCAATCGGTGCCACGAGGGCAAATTCAATCGCTGTCGTGCCAGAGGTGCAGCGCCACCAGCCTATGATCCGACGGGCCACTTTCACCTGATCTGAACCCGCATGGCCGGTTGAAGGTGGAATGACGGAAGAATAAGGCCGGGCACAATCAGATCAGCGCTCAGGCTGTAGTAAATCGACGTAGGCCGAGAGCCATCGCAGGAGGTCGCGCAAACAACTTTGGTTTCTGGTGCCTCGGCACAGGCGCAAAATCGATCCACATCGAAGGCGATCTCATCTTCCGCCCACATTCCGTCCTCACGTGCATTGTCTTTCAGGGTGGCCAACACGGCCACTTTTCCAGGGTCTTCGATGGCATGATGCACGCCAGAACGCAGGATATGATCGACGCTCATCCGCTGATAAACCGCCATTCCCACATCAGTCATCGCCAGCAGACCGAACACCAGCAACGGGCCGAACAACGCAAATTCGACTGCGGCGACGCCGCGCGTGTCCGAAGCAAAGCACCGTGTGGTTCTGAGCAATCTGCGCAACCCCCTCATCTGACCTGTCCTTTCACGTATCTGGATAGGCCAGATAGGGCGGTACATAAATCTGCCCCCGCGCAATCTGATGAAGCGCCTCGACGAAGCCTGAGACCCCAAGATCCCGGTTCAGAAATCCATGAGCACCCGCTTCGAGTGCGCCCACCATCGCCTGACGCGACTGCGATGACGCGATGAGAACCACCAGCATAGAGGGAAAGCCCTCGCGTAGCGCCTGAATGGCGTTGCGGTTGTTCAGGCCCCGCGTGTCGAGGTCGAATAGCGCCAAGTTGACGCGTCCATCAGCCCCAGCAATATGATCGACCGCCTGATCCAGCGTTTCGACCGAAGCGATGTGCTGAAAATACAGCCGATCCTTGAGAATGCTCTCCAGCGCAGTGCGATAGAACCCGTCCTGCGCACAGATCAGGGCCGAGACCATGTCACTGGTGGGTTCAACGCCATGCATTATGCCAACTTTCTTTGTCGAAAATTCCAGAAGCGTGCCCATGTGGTGCCTTTGCTGCGTTGGGATGTGGGGTCTACAAGGCGATCTGCGATTTGCGCGCAGGAAGTAACGGCCGCCCCTTTCGGGTTGATCTCGCTCAGCATCTGGCCGGTGCTTGCCGCGGTGCTGAAACGCCCGGCATCAAATGCGATGGTTGCGACAGGCTGGATATTCAACGCCTGAGAGAATTCCTTGACCTTGATTTCTGCGCGCTTGGGCATTCTGCACTGGTTCAGAACCAGCTTTGGCGGCGCATCATTCGGACGTAAACGCCCAAGACGTTCCAGCAGCGCCTTGCCATTCCTAAGGCTGCAAAGGTCGGGCGTAACCGTTACAATGACCTCGTCAGCGTCCAGAATGGCATCCTGCACCAGCGCGGACCAATGATTTGGCAGATCCAGCACGATATGGTTGAAATTGGAGCGGGCGAGTTTCAGCATCTCGACAAGCTGGTGCACCAGATGCTCGGGTTCCCGGTCCAGCAGGGCAGGGTGGGTCAATACATGCAGGTTCTGGCCCCGCTTGACCAGCAACCGTTCCAGCAGCGCGTCATCCACTTTGGTTTCGGCCTTCAGCGCATCGAAAAACTGGGTGCCTGTTTCGACGTTGAAATTCAGGTCCGCGCAGCCGAATGTCAGATCAAGATCAGCCAGCATGATCCCCGCGCCGACCTTGTTTGCCATCGCCCATGCGACGTTCTGTGCGATGGTCGAAGACCCGACACCGCCATTGGCCCCCATGAAGGCGTACACGCGGCTTTTGCTGCGCATCTCACCCTCAGAGGCGATCCGTTCAATGGCTGTTGCCAGTTCTGCGCCGTCAACCGGTGCCACCAGATATTCCGAGACACCAAGGTTAATCAGTTCCCGGTACAGCACCACATCGTTGACGTGGCCCACGATAATCACTTTCGTGCGCGGGTCGCAGACCGACGCGAGGGCGGGCAGATCGGCAAGGGCTGCGCGGTCGGCTTCCAGTACCAGTACATCGGGTGACTGCGCCTGTTCAAAGCGGGCCAGTGCTGCACGCATTCCCCCCGGATGCGCTTCGCTGGTGACGCGCGCAAGGCGGCGGTCGCGCAAGGCACGCTCAAATACAGTGTGCACATCGGGGGTCTGGGTAAAGGCCTGAACGGATAAATGTGGCGTCACAAGAGGTCCTTTCGAAAGATTAGACAGTCGCTGACCAGTTCGCTGAACCGGCACTTTCTGGGGTCATGGCAAGGTCACGGTTTCGACTGTGACTGCGCGGCGAATACGAATGGTGGTTGCTTCGCGTTCCGGTTCGGTTTGGGTCAAGACAATCTCGGGCAGTGCGGCCACGGGTTCCGGCTCTGGCAGGGAAACAACCTCGGTATCATGTGGGTCTGTCATTGACCGAAGTGCGAGCGACAGCATCCCAGAGGCTTCGGCCGAGGTGATCGTTTCGGTCTGCTCTGCGTCCAGTTCCAGCGTGGCTGTCCGCCCGACCAGTGTGTCCGATTCCGCGCCATCGGCCAGTTGGTCAATGGCCAGTATCTTGACGCTGCGCAGGATGGTGCGCGTGTGAACACCGCCCTGACCTTCCCTTTGGCGCGTCAACAAAACATCGACACGGTCATTGGGCAGGATAAAGCCCCCCGCCGCACTTTCCGCCGATACCTTGACTGCGACTGCGCGTTTTCCTGCGGGCAAAAGAGATGCCATATAGCTGGTGTTGCTGGCTGTCAGGCGGTCTTCGCGCACAGGCTCGCCGGGGAACAGACGCCCGCGCATTGTTGTGCCTGCAATGTCGTCGATGGCTTCGGGGCGGCTGTCACGGGTGACGAAACCCTCATGCACGGCGGCTTCGGGCCATTTCTGCCAGCGGATATTCTGTGTGCCCAGTATCTCGCCCTGCTCGATCGTGACCGACGCGACAAGCACCTCTTGCATCAGAACTTCCGGCTGCTCATCGACGAACACTGCTTCGGCGCGTCCGTCATCCGATGTCGGATAGGTCAGAAACACCGCGACCAGCCCCGACGCCAACGCGATCATCATGATAAGGGCGCGCATCATGAACCCCCACCGATAAAGTGGCGGGGCGGGCGCGCATGTTCTGTCGGTTGGTTGAAACCGGCTGTAACCCTGCGGTCAGGGTAATCGCGGATCTTGCTGATGGGCATATATCTGCATCCTCGGGTCTGGGGGGCTGAACCTTGGAGCGGGTATCGTCCAGAATCATGCGAGGGCGCTAGCTGGCCAGACGGACAAGCTGCCGGACTGGCCGAATCATCGGCGCGACCGCTGGCCATTGGAGACAGGCCTTTCATTCAGGTTTGGCGGGGTTTTGGGGTAAGTGTCTGATAGTAATAAATATTGTTAGATTTCACTAGCCTATCGGCCAGGTCTGACGGGCCAGAAACCTGTCCTTATGGCTAGGGTCGCGCGGTTAAGACTGGCCGAACTGCCAGCCTGTGACGGTGCATATGACCAGCCCACCTGGCCAGATAGTTTTCGCGGGCCAGTCGGGTACTCACTATGGGTATGCCCGATGGATAGTGACGCTGAGGTCACGTGTTCGGTTCGGTGCGCAAACAAAACAATGACCGAGAGGACCACGGAACATGATGAAATATCTTATCGCGCGCTTCGGCAAAGACGAGTCCGGTGCGACAGCTATCGAATACGGGCTGATTGCGGGCCTGATTTCTGTTATAATTATTACGGTTGTTACTCTAACCGGTACCAGTCTTTCAGACACCTTCTGTGACGTCGCAGTAGCGCTTGGTGCCGACGCTGCTGGCTGCGAAGCATAAGAAACCCAAGGCTGACGAAATCCAATATTACTCCGTACCCAGTTCGTGTGACTTAAGGACTCCCCATGTTTGGCAGAAGAGTAGGCTTTGACGCTGCAAAACCCGCTCCAGTGCAGGGGGTGCAAGATACACAAGTCGCAGGGCCAGCCGTCGCGCTGGCCCCGCCACCAACTCCACCCGCCGCGCGCCCAAAGTCTGAACGCCCGGCGGCGACCACCACGGGCAACAGGGCACCCTATTTTGCCCTGAAGAAAGACCTGCTTGCCGCGCTGATCGAAGCGATTGACGTGGCGCAACTGACCGCCCTTGATGTGGCCGATGCGCGCGCGGAAATCCGCGTTATCGCCAATGAAATCATGGCGGTGCGCAATGTCGCACTCTCTTCCGCCGATCAGATGGATCTGATCGAGGATCTGTGTAACGACGTTCTTGGATACGGCCCGCTGGAACCCTTGCTGGCGCGCGATGACATTGCCGACATCATGGTGAATGGCTGCGACCCGATCTATATCGAGGTTAACGGCAAGATGCAGGAAACCAATATCCGGTTTCGTGACAATGAACAGCTTTTGAACGTCTGCCAGCGTATCGTCAGTCAGGTCGGCAGGCGTGTGGACGAATCCAGCCCGATCTGTGACGCGCGCCTGCCCGATGGCAGCCGCGTGAATGTGATCGTGCCGCCACTGGCCGTTGACGGCCCCACCCTGACCATCCGTAAGTTCAAGAAAGACAAACTCCGGCTGGAACAGTTGGTGAAGTTCGGCTCGATCAGTCCCGAAGGGGCCACCATTCTTGAAATCATCGGTCGGGTGCGTTGCAATGTCATCATTTCGGGCGGCACAGGGTCGGGCAAGACCACGTTGCTGAATTGCCTGACCGGTTTCGTCGACCCGCAAGAGCGGATCGTGACCTGCGAAGACTCTGCCGAATTGCAGTTGCAACAACCCCATGTCGTGCGCTTGGAAACCCGGCCCCCCAATGTCGAGGGCAGCGGCGAAGTTACCATGCGCGATCTGGTGAAAAACTGTCTGCGGATGCGCCCCGAACGCATTATCGTGGGCGAGGTTCGTGGCCCCGAAGCCTTTGACTTGCTGCAAGCGATGAATACCGGGCATGACGGCTCGATGGGGACGCTGCACGCGAACACACCGCGAGAGGCGATGTCGCGCATCGAATCCATGATTACGATGGGTGGCTTTAGCCTGCCAGCAAAGACGATCCGGCAGATGATGGTTTCGTCTGTCGATGTGATTGTTCAGGCCGCGCGCCTGCGCGACGGCTCGCGCCGGATCACCCACATCACCGAAGTGCTTGGCATGGAGGGCGATGTTCCGATCACGCAAGACCTGTTTGTCTATGACATTACTGGCGAAGATGCTGACGGCAATCTTGTCGGACGCCACAGGTCCACCGGGATCGGCCGCCCCAAATTCGCAGAACGTGCGCGCTATTTCGGCGAGGAAAAACGACTGCTTGAAGCGCTGGCCGCAGCCAAGGTCAGCGACGCGTCATGACCCCAAGCGCAACATCCCGCATGAAGGCACGCCGATGACCACGCTCATGCTGTTTTTGCTGGTGACCTTCGCCGTGGGGGGCGTGCTCTATGCCTTGTTCCAGCCCCAGCTTCAGCGGCAGGATATTTGCAACCGCCGCCGCGCGGCCATCCTGTCCACCGGCGCAGGCCTTCCGGCTGCGCCCGGCAAGTCATCGCTGGATGAGGTGCTGCGCGAGCTTGAGACCAAGCAAAAAGCAAAGCAGGGCGCGCGCCCGTCACTTCGAGAGCGTTTGCGACAGGCCGGGCTGCGGTGGACCAAAGCCAGATATTACGGGATTTGCGCGGCAGTGGGCGCGGTTTGCGCCGTGCTAATCTTTGCGCTGTGGCAAAACGTGGCGCTTGCTGTTGTTCCTGCTGTCATACTCGGTTTCACGCTGCCGCATTTCTATGTGAATCATCGTCGCAACAAGCGGTTAAGCGCATTTACCGAGGTGTTTCCAGATGCCTTGGATATCGTCATTCGCGGCGTGAAGTCGGGCCTGCCGCTGGGCGACTGTCTGCGCATCATCGCGGCAGAAAGCCAAGAGCCGGTCAAGTCCGAGTTCAAGAAGCTGGTCGAAGACCATACATTCGGCATGACGAACGAAGAGGCGGTTCATCGGCTGTTCCAGCGGATGCCATTGCCTGAAACGAGTTTCTTCTCGATTGTCATCACCATTCAGGGCCGCACTGGCGGCAACCTGTCCGAAGCGCTGGGCAACCTGTCCAAGGTGCTGCGCGAACGCAAGAAGATGCGCGAGAAGATCAAGGCCATGAGCTCGGAAGCCAAGGCATCGGCCAGCATTATTGCTGCACTGCCCTTTCTGGTGAGTATCTTCGTGTATCTGACAAGCCCGGAATACATCTCGCTTTTGTTCACAACCACGCTTGGAAACGTGACGCTCGTGGGCTGCGCCTTATGGATGTTCACCGGCGTTATGGTGATGAAGAAAATGATCAATTTCGACATGTAACTGTGTGAAAGAAAGCCCCTGCCATGTTTGTTGTCGCCATGACCTTCCTCTCCGCATTCTGCCTCGTTCTGGCGGTGTGCTGGCGGTATCTGGTGCCCGATGCCTTGGGGCGGCGGGTTCAAACTGTTGTGGGCAATCGAAATCTGAAAACGGGTATGGGTGAAGCGGGAAAGCCCCTGACGCTTCGCAAGGAACCCAAGCAGATATTCAGGGAGTTGGTCCAGCGCTTCAACCTGACCAGCCGGATTCAGGACGGAAAGCTTGTGCACAAATTGCGCATGGCGGGGTATCGCGGCCACGCGCCGGTCATCACCTATCTGGGGTTTCTGATCCTGACGCCGGTGGCACTGCTTGCGATTGCCAGTTTTTACCTGTTTGTGGTCTTTCCAAATGATCAGCCGCTGATTGTCCGGATCGGGATTGTGTTGGCGGCGGGGTATGCGGGGTGTCACCTGCCTGCGCTGTATGTGAAAAACCGCACCGTCAAGCGCCAGCAGGCAATCCGGCGCGGCTGGCCGGATGCGCTTGATCTTATGCTGATCTGTGTCGAATCCGGCATGGGTATCGAAAGCGCCTTGCGCAAGGTCGCGCATGAACTCAGCGTGCAATCGCCCGAACTTGCGGAAGAATTCGTGCTGACCACGGCAGAACTCTCATACCTGCAAGATCGCCGACAGGCGTTCGAGAACCTTGCCGCGCGGACCGGTCTGGATGTGGTGAAAGCCGTCGTCACATGTCTGGTGCAAACCGAGAAATACGGCACGCCACTTGGTCAGGCGCTGCGCGTTCTGGCGCAAGAAAGGCGCGACATGCGGATGGCCGAGGCCGAGAAAAAGGCGGCCTCACTTCCGCCGAAGCTGACGGTTCCGATGATCATTTTCTTCTTGCCTGTGCTGTTTGCCGTAATCATCACGCCCACAATCATCCAGCATCTGAGTAATTGAGCCGCCACCCCGACCAAGTTGTTCAAGGGAGCAAGCCTATGCCACAAGAAACACATATCGTCGTCACATGGTGCATCAGCGCAGGCCGTTTCATGTGTGCGGCACCTGCGGCCTGCGGTCGGTTTTTGCGCAACACCAGCGGTGCCACTGCGGTTTTGTTCGCAATTCTGTCCCCTGTGCTGGTTCTGGGTATGGGGCTGGGAACCGAGGCCGGGTATCAATACATGTCTCAGCGCAAACTACAGCACGCGGCCGATGTAGCGGCACATGCAGCGGGCGCGCGATTGCGGGCAGGGGATGAGAAAGTCGACATCGACGCCGCTGCACTCCATGTCGCCATCCAGTCCGGCTATCTTGGCGGAGCGGGTGACATAGTCGTAAACATTCCCCCGGAATCGGGTCAGTTTGCCGGCGACAAAAATAGTGTCGAAGTTATCCTGCCTCTGACGCAGCCGCGCTATTTCTCGGCCCTTGTCAGCAGTGATCCCGTCAATATGCGAGGGCGTGCCGTGGCGCGTATCACCGATAGCGGATCAGTCGCTTGTATTCTTGCGCTGTCCCCCAACGCTTCGGGTGCGATTACAGTGACCGGGTCGACAAGTGTCGCACTTGAAGGATGCGACATCGCGTCAAATTCTAATGCGCCAGATGCTTTGGATATGTCTGGCCACGGGGCGACGCTTGATGTGAATTGCGCTTATGTGGTCGGTCAAGCGGTCACGACGAAACGATTGACCATCGACTGTGGCGAGGTTCAGACCTTCGCGCCTGTGGTCCGGGACCCTTATGCCGATCTTGTAGAGCCTAGTGCCGAAGGTGCATGCCAGGACAGCGACCAAGGAAGTAACAATTCCACCACAACCATTACAGCGACGGAGTCACATCCAAGTGGGGTAAAGTCCATGCGGTTTTGCAAGGGGCTTAATTTGCGTGGTGACGTTACCTTCGCGCCGGGCCTCTATATTATTGAGGGTGGGGATTTCACCGTCAATAACGGCACGGTCTCTTCGACTGACGAGAATATTTTGGAGGGCGAAGGGGTGACATTCTACCTCGCCCCAAATGCGCGTATCCGCCTTGCCAGCAATAGCACACTGAATTTTGCGGCCCCCACAGCAGGTCCATTCGCCGGTATTGCATTTTTCGGTAGCCGCAGCGCAACCGGTGTCACCCACCAGATGAACGGCACGTCCGGCTCCAGCCTGCAAGGTGCGCTCTATATGCCTGCATCCGAAGTCGAATTTTCCGGGAATACTAAGCTGACGACCGGCTGCACGCAGGTGATCGGGTACAAAGTGACTTTTACCGGCAACTCAGATTTGCGCTCGGATTGCTCGAATTTGGGCACACGTCAGATCAAGACGAAAGAGGTGGTTCGGGTGGTCGAGTAGCCTCGCGCGGTTCGGCCACAGATATTGGTGTGCTGATTATACCGCTGACAACACGATCACGCTGCTGTATTGGGTGCAGGCGCACCCGAGTTGCACAAAACGAACATCTCCATATATACATCCGGCACCCCCGCGCTTACAATCTAGGGTTGAAAGCTGGGCCGTCATGCGGGGGACTATATGCAGGAAACATCGCAACTATCCCTGTCGGATATTCGCGCCTACGATTTCTTGTCGCTCCCCGTAGTGCTTTTCGAGAGAGACACACTCAACATACTGGCATCAAACAGCGCTGCGCAGGCGTGGTTGGGATATGACGCCCAGAGCCTGCATGCGCTGACAATCGCGGATATCTGCCCGGCCGCCGAGCAGCCGCACATTGCCGCACAGGTTCAGAAATTCGACGCAACACACACAGATGCAGGGCGGTGGACCGTTTGCACGCGGTCAGGTGATCGCTACACGGTCGCGTTTGACTGGCGGAACGTGTGGTTCGAAGGGGTAGACGCCGTCGTCGCAAGTATCGGCGAGCAGACAAAGCTTGAACCGGTGCCGTCCGAACACCTGACAGAGGGTGCCCAGTCCTTTCACCTTGCCCCCCCGCCGCCGCCCGAAAGCTTCACCCAGTTTATCAAGGCGTTGCCGGAACGGGTTTTGGTCCTTACCCCTGACGCGCATGTCATTGTTGCTGCAACTGATGCATATGCGCGCGCTATGATGATGCCGCGCACAGCGTTTCTGGGCCGCCCCATCGCCGAGATTTTCCCCGAATGTCTGAGCGCGCGCATGGCGGGCAAGGTCTATAATCTGCTGGACTCGCTTCAGCGGGTGGCCGCATTGGGCGTCACAGATGTTATGAACATCCAAAGATTGAAAATGCGAAACCCCGTCGGGACTTTTGAGGAACGGTTGTGGTTCATGGAAAACACGCCGGTTTTCGACCAATCGGGCCAACTGATCTATATCATCCATCAGGCAAAAGACATGACCGAAGTCATGTTCGATGAGGGGGCAGATGCAGGCAGCGCCGAGGGGCAGGCCGCGCGCGCGCAGGTTCGTGCACGGCAAGTGGCAGATGCGCGCACGACAATGCTTGGCCTGCAAGAGCGCGCCGCACGTCTGCGAACGGCAGAAACACTCCTCGGCATCGGTTCATGGGAATACGACATTCAACAGGGCAAACTGTTCTGGTCGAAACGGGTGTGTGAAATTTACGGGGTGCCGCAAGACCAGACATCGCCAAGCTTTGATGAATATATTGAAATGGTCCACCCCGACGATCAAGAGCAGATGCTGGCTAATTACAGGCATGTCGTCGAAAGTGAAGCACCCGTTCTTGTGTTCCACCACCGGATAAAACGGCGCGACGGCAAAATCGCGCATATTCGGGGCGTCGGGGCACGGCAACTGAACAAAGGCCGCGCGTTTTTCATTGGCCATGTGCAGGATGTAACCCCCTACAAAGAAGCAGAAGACCGCCTGAGAGACGCGGCGCGATTGCAGAAGCTGGCAGGCGATATCGCCCGACTGGGCTGCTGGCGGGTCGATCTGGAGCCGGACCGCGTTACATGGAGCCCCGAGACTGCGGCAATCCATGACGAGCCTGAGGATGTAAATATATCGCTAGACGATGCCACAGCCTATTACGTCCCCGAGCACCGCGAACGTATCGTCGCGTGCTTTACCAAATGCTTTCAATACGGGCAGCCTTTTGACGAGGTGTTGCAGATCATGACCGCGAAAGGTCGGCGCATCTGGGTGCGCGCAATCGGTGAACCTGCGCGCAATGACGCGGGCAAGGTTATCGCCGTCGAGGGTGCGTTTCAGGATGTTTCTGAACTTGTTGCGGCGCAGGATGCCTCGGATGACTTGTCGCGCCGGCTGCGCCAGACGCTAGAGAGCATCAGTGATGCGTTCTTTTTGCTGGATGACCAGTGGCGCTTTTCGTTCATGAACCGTCAGGCCGAGGAATTGCTGCAACGCACGCGGGATCACCTGCTGCACAAGAGCATCTGGCAGGAGTTTCCAGAGGCAGTCGGAAGTGCCTTCGATACGGAATACAATCGCGCGGTTACAGAAG
This sequence comes from Roseinatronobacter monicus, assembly GCF_006716865.1. NCBI lineage: Bacteria > Pseudomonadati > Pseudomonadota > Alphaproteobacteria > Rhodobacterales > Paracoccaceae > Roseinatronobacter > Roseinatronobacter monicus. The sequence continues at coordinate 634,780 of NZ_VFPT01000001.1, forward strand.
GCTGTGCGGTTCAGTTCAAAGAGTTCAACTCCGCACTTCAGAAATGGTTTGAAGTCGACGCCTACCCCACGCCAGAGGGGCTGGCGGTGTATTTCCGCGATGTCACCGAACAACGGGCCAAGGAAGAGCAACTGCGGCTGCTTGAAAGTGCTGTTTCGCGTCAGAATGATATTCTTGTCATCACCGAGGCACAGCCGGTCGATAGCGCTGGCTGGCCCAAGGTTGTCTTTGTGAATGACGCTTTTGAGAAGCGCACGGGCTTTTCGCGTGCCGAGGCAATCCGGCACACCGCCAGCATCCTGCGCGGCCCCGAGACACAACCAGCCGAACTTGAGCGGATTCGCCACGCGATAGAAAGCGCGCGCCCGGTCCGGGCAGAATTGATTTTCCACACGAAAGCGGGCGAAGAATTCTGGTTGGAACTGGACATCATGCCGCTGGCTGATGCGGCGGGCACGCTTACACATTGGGTGGCCATCGGGCGTGACATCACCGAACGAAAACGATCCCAGCAATCTATCCGCCTGAACGAGGAACGGTTCCGCCTGATCGCAAAAGCCACCGGCAATGCGGTCTGGGAATGGGATATTGTCAACGGCAGCCAATGGTGGAGCGAGGGGCTGAGCGAGGTTTTTGGCCATCAACCTGTCCCGAAAAACACTGTTCCAACAGTCTGGCGCGACCATGTTCACCCCGAGGATATAGCGCGGGTCGATGTCGCACTGGGGCGCTTGCTGTCGGGTGAGCAATCCTCCCTGCGCGAGCAATACCGCGTGCGTCGCGCCGATGGCATTTGGGCCAAGGTCGAAGATCGCGCCTTCGTTCTGCGCGACAGCGAGGGGAGTGTGAAACGCGTTCTGGGATCAATGAGCGATATAACCGAACGTGTGCAACTTGAAGAACGGTTGCGCCAGTCCCAGAAAATGGAGGCCGTGGGTCAACTGACCGGCGGTGTCGCGCATGATTTCAACAATCTTCTGACTGTCATCCTTGGAAGCGCCGAAATCTTGTCCGATGAACTCGAAAGTCATCCGCACCTGCAAAAGCTGGCAAACCTGACTGTCTCGGCGGCTGAAAGTGGTGGGGAACTGACGAACCGGCTGCTGGCATTCTCGCGCAAGCAGGCATTGGACCCGGTCATCTTGGATGTGGGGGATTTGATCCAAGGCATGGATAACCTGCTCAAACGCACACTGCCTGAAAGCATTAGCGTAAAGTCGGTCAGCATGGACGGGTTGTGGCGGGTCGAAGTTGATCGCGGGCAACTGGAATCGGCATTGCTCAATCTTGCCATCAACGCCCGCGATGCAATGCCCGACGGTGGCTGCCTGACAATCGAGGTCAGCAATGCCATACTCGACGAGGATTCCGTCGCCAGCGAGCTGCACCTTGAGGCGGGCGAGTATGTGCGGATCGTGATCACGGATACAGGCGAGGGGATGGAAAAAGAAACCCTTGCCCGAATATTCGAGCCGTTCTTCACCACCAAGCAAGTCGGAAAGGGAACCGGCCTTGGGCTAATACCAAGTCTCGCGAAATCTGACTCTTCTGAGGGTTTTGGGATTCCCAAATCTATGAAGATCTGACTCAATGGCGTCAGATTTTCTGGGGAGGGCCTCTCTATGGGCGCAGCGCTCGCGTTACGGACAGACTACGACGGCATGAAGTTGAGAGAACTTGCGCGAAAGACAAAGGATGCCAACCAAGCCCGCAGGCTTTTGGCGCTGGCGGAGATCTATGATGGCGGTCGGCGCAGCGATGCTGCTCGGATTGGTGGTGTTGGCCTACAAATTGTCCGTGACTGGGTGGAGCGGTTTAATGCCCGCGGGCCTGACGGCTTGATCAACGGCAAAGCTCCTGGTCAGCAGTCTAAGCTTAACGATGAGCAGCGCAGGGCGCTTGCTGCAATTGTTGAGAGCGGTCCGACCTTATCGGTCCATGGGGTCGTCCGCTGGCGCCTGAGTGATCTGAGGAAATGGATTGCAGACACATTTGGGATTTCACTTCACGAGACGTCGATAAGCCGGGAACTCAGGGCGCTTGGTTATGTCAAACTCACAGCACGCCCGCGCCATCACGCGCAAGATACAGCCGCACTGGAGGACTTTAAAAAAAAGGGTTTGCAGCCGCAGTAGCAAAGCTCCGCGCACGGCTCCTGCAAGGCACTGTGATCGAAGTCTGGTTCCAAGATGAAGCGCGTGTCGGCCAGAAAAACAAGATCACGCGCCGATGGGCGAAGCGCGGTACGCGACCTTCCGCCCCACATGATCAGCGCACGAGTTCAAGCTACATCTTTGGAGCGATTTGCCCAGCCCTCGGGAAAGCTGCAGGTCTTGTGCTGCCAGCGTGCAATACCGAAGCGATGGCCCTGCATCTTGCTGAAATCTCCCAAACTGTCGCACCCAAAGCACATGGGGCTGTGCTCGTGGATCAAGCCGCATGGCACATGACTGACAAGCTGGTCATTCCGGACAACATCACCATCATCCCGATCCCCGCAAAATGCCCAGAACTCAATCCAGTCGAAAACATCTGGCAATTCATGCGAGACAACTGGCTATCAAACCTCATCTTCGAAACCTATGAAGACATCGTAGATCATTGCTGCAAGGCTTGGAACAAATTGGTCAGCATGCCCGACACAATCACCTCCATTGGAACCCGCGACTGGGCTCAAGAGTTCTGATCAATGCTGATTGGTATAAGTATGGTTTACGGCTTCGTAAAGCAGTCGGGGGGGCATATCCTTGTATATTCCGAACCCGGTGAAGGCACTTGTGTGAAGCTTTATTTTCCACGGACCCATGCACGCGAAGAGAGTATCGTTGCTGATCGCCCGCATCAGCCAAACACGGGTCAGGCAGAGACAATTCTGGTCGTGGAAGATGACGGTCTGGTGCGCGACTATGTTGTCACCCAACTCGGCAAACTTGGCTATCGCGTCTATGACGCGCCGAATGGCCATGATGCCCTGAATATCCTGAACCAGGTTCCTGACATTGATTTGTTGTTCACTGATATTGTGATGCCGGGCGGCATGAGCGGGCAGGCGCTGGCCAGTGCCGCCCATACGATCAAACCAAAGCTGAAAATCCTGTTCACGTCCGGCTATACTGAGAATGCGATCCTGCATAATGGCAAGCTTGGACCGGGTGTCGAACTTCTCAGCAAGCCTTATCGCCGGGACGAATTGGCGGCGAAACTGCGCAAGGTCATGGACAACGATCAGTCCTATTGAGCGCGAGTATCGACCGCCGTGCAACCGCAACGCTGTCGCTGCGTTGATCTATATCGGCTGCGCGGGCGCAACCGCTACAGGCGTGGCACCCGGATATTGAAGGGAGGCAGACATGCCAGACAGCGCAAGCAATCACGCTGAAATATACCGCAAGGAAACAGCCGAGCATAAATGTCCGTGGGGATTAAAGACGCTTGATCTGCTCAAGCGCGAAGGGTTTGAGGTCGAAGACCACCCCCTGACCACCCGCGCGCAGGCCGAAGACTTCATGGCGCGCAACGATGTGAAAACGACGCCGCAGGTATTCGTCGACGGCCAGCGCATAGGCGGCTACGAGGATGTTTTGCGTTTTCTTGGCAAGGATGCGGGCGATGATGATGCGGTGACCTACACGCCTGTCATCGCTCTTTTCTCGATGGCCGCATTGATGGCGCTTGCTGCCAGTTGGGCCAGCTTTGGCAGCCTTGTGACAGTCGCAACGGCGGAGTGGTTCATCGCCATATCCATGTGCCTTCTGGCGCTGCAAAAGCTTCAGGATGTGGACAGTTTTGCAACCATGTTCCTGAATTACGACCTGCTGGCGCAGCGCTGGGTCCGTTATGGCCATATCTACCCCTTTGCCGAGGGGCTAGCCGGGGTGCTGATGGTTGCCGGTGCGCTGATGTGGCTGTCGATTCCTGTGGCGCTGTTCATTGGCACTGTGGGCGCGGTGTCGGTCTTCAAGGCGGTGTATATCGACCGCCGAGAGTTGAAATGCGCCTGTGTTGGCGGTGATACGAATGTGCCACTGGGGTTCGTATCGCTGATAGAAAACCTGATGATGATCGGCATGGCGGTCTGGATGCTGACCAAACCAGCAGGGCTGGGGATCGGGTATTGAAGCTTGTGGCGCGTGCTGATGTTCTGATTGGCGCAACATCGCCACCTTGGCCTATGCGCGCAGCTTCGTATTGACTCCGCACCTTCAGGATGAGTTGCTGCGATGACCCCTGATCTGGAACCCCAACGTCATGACCCTCCCACAAATTCTGATCTTTTCGATAATCGCGGCCATGCTGCTGCTGTTTCTGACGGGCCGTTTGCGCCACGATGTGGTGGCGCTGGCCGCGCTGATGGCTTGCGTGATTGCGGGGCTTGTTCCCGCCCCCGAGGCATTTGACGGGTTTGGCCATCCGGCGGTTATCACGGTGGCCTGTGTTCTGATCCTCAGCCGGGGGTTGCAGGACACAGGGGCTGTGGACTGGCTGGCGCGCCGCGTGTTGCCGCGCGAGGCGGGGCGGTTGACCAGTATGACCGCTCTGCTGGGGCTCGGGGCTGTGCTGTCGGGCTTTATGAACAATGTCGGCGCAATGGCGCTGTTGATGCCAATTACGATACAATTGTCGAACAGGCTGAACCTGACACCGGGGCAGGTGCTGATGCCTCTGGCATTTGGCACCATTCTTGGCGGCATGACCACGCTGATTGGCACCCCACCGAACCTGATCGTGTCCAGCTTTCGCAATGAGGCGGGCTTTGGGCATTTCGCTATGTTCGATTTCGCCCCAGTTGGTGTGGCGGTGGCGCTGGCCGGTGTCGGGTTTATCGCCTTGCTTGGGTGGCGGCTGGTGCCCGCACGCAAGGCGGCAAGTGGTGAAAATTTTGATCCCGGCGCGTATCTGACCGAAGTGCGCATCCCGCCCAAAAGCAAGGCCATAGGCCTGACCTTGCGCGGCTTCGAGAATGAGATCGAGGATAGCCATGCTGTGATTGTCGGCTTGTTGCGCAACGAGGTGCGCATGACGGCCCCACATGGTGGCCGCCGGATCATGGAAGGCGATATTCTGATGCTGGAGGCAGAGGTCGAGGCACTGGCCGAAGCACTGGCAATTTTCGGTATTCAGCTGGAGGAGAAAGGGTCAGCGGAAGACAAAGAGACTGGCGAAAAGGTGGACAAGGCCAAGGATGACAAGGCAGACAACGCCAAGGACGACAAAAAGCGATCCTTGCCCGCCAGACTCGAGCGGTTGCGGGCCGGCCCGCGCAAAGACCAGAAAGATGACGCCGCTACCCCGTCGCGCAAGGATGATGATATTGTGCTGCGCGAACTGGCTGTGCTGCCGGGATCGACCATCGTCGGGCAATCCGCGACCGATTTGCATCTGCGCACGCGGTATGGGCTGAATATGCTGGCGGTGTCGCGTGAAGGGCGCACACCACAAACGCGGCTGCGCCAACTCAAGCTGAAATCAGGTGATCTGCTGTTGATGCATGGCCCGTCTGAATCACTGTTCGAGTTCGTCAAGGAAACCGGCTGTGTGCCGCTGGGCGAGCGGGCATTGCGGATGCCGGATGCGCGGCTGGCGGTGCTCTCGGTGGCCATACTGATTGGGGCGGTGGTGATTGCGACGACGGGTCTATTGCCTGCGGCGGCGGCATTTGCGCTGGGTGTGTTGGCGACGATGATTCTGCGCACAGTGCCGCTGCGCCACATCTACACGACCATCGACTGGCCGGTGATCGTGCTGCTGGCGGCGCTTATTCCGATTGCAGGGGCCATGCAGGCAACCGGGGCGGCGGATCTGCTGGCCAGTTTTCTGGTCGAGGCGGTTGCCCAAGGCAACGCCATTGTCGCGCTGACCGTGATAATGGTGACAACCATATTGCTGTCGAGTGTGATGAACAACGCTGCCACTGCCGCTGTCCTATGCCCTATTGCGATCGGGATTGCGGCCAGCCTTGGCGTCAACCCCGACAGCTTTCTGATGGCCGTGGCCATCGGGGCTTCCTGCGCGTTTCTGACGCCGATAGGTCACCAGAACGCAACCCTGATCCTTGGTCCGGGCGGCTTTCGGTTTGGCGATTACTGGCGGCTGGGGTTGCCACTGGAAATTCTGGTGGTCGCGGTCAGCATCCCGATCCTGCTGATCGTCTGGCCGCTCTGAGATGGTGATCGCGGTCAGCGGTGGGCACATGCCCACGCAGGGGGCATAGGTTTGCGCTGACCGGTTGAGCAAAGCAAACCGAGCGGCCACATCACATGCCATACCGGCCTGCATGGGTCACAGCGTGACCCATGCAGCATCTGCCTGTGATGACCGGATCGCCGCTGCAATGAAGCGCATACCGTCCAGCCCTGCGTCCAGTCCGGGCAGAAGCGACAGGTCAGGTGTCGCGCCTGCCTCAACCGCGCGGATGGCGGCGGCGGCACCAGTGTAGATATTGGCGAAGCCTTCCAGATACCCTTCAGGGTGCCCACCCGGAATGCGGCTGACCGCATTCGCGGCATCTGACGCCCCGCTGCCTGCGCGTGTCAGCAGGCGCTTGGGCTGGCCAAAAGGGGTGAACCAAAGGTAGTTCGGGTCTTCCTGTGCCCATTCCAGCCCGCCTTTCTCGCCGTAAATGCGCAGGCGCAAAGCGTTCTCATTTCCTGTGGCGACCTGGCTTGACCACAACATGCCCCGCACACCCCCGCCGAAACGCAGCAGGATATGGGCGTTGTCATCCAGCTTGCGTCCGGGCACGAAACTATGCAGATCCGCAGCCAGAGACTCGACCTTTAGCCCCGACACAAAGCAGGCCAGATTATGCGCATGGCTGCCAATATCGCCGATTGATCCGCCTGCGCCCGCGCGCGCGGGGTCCGTGCGCCACTCGGCCTGTTTGTTGGTGCCGGTCGTTTCTGCGGCATCCGCCAGCCAGTCCTGCGGATATTCCACCTGCACCACACGCAGTGCGCCCAACTCGCCCGCAGCCACCATGTCGCGCGCCTGTCGCACCATCGGGTAGCCCGTATAATTATGCGTCAGGATGAACAGCGCCTCGGAGGCTCGGATGGCGTCGGCCAATTCCTCGGCCTGTTCCATCGTCGCGGTCAGGGGCTTGTCGCAGATCACATGAATGCCGCGCTTCAGGAACGCAATCGCAGGGCCAGCATGCATGTGGTTTGGTGTGACGATCGACACGGCCTGTATGCCGTCGGGGCGAGCGGCCTCGGCCTCGGCCATCTCGTCATAGCTGCCATAGCAACGCTCTGGCGCCAGACCCAGCGCCTGACCACTGTCGCGCGACCGCTCTGGCGTCGAGGACAGCGCGCCTGCCACCAGTGCAAATTCGCCATCAATCCGCGCGGCAATGCGGTGGACGCCCCCGATAAACGCATCCTTGCCGCCGCCGACCATTCCCAGTCTGATTGGTGCCATTGCTCAAATCCCCAGCATACGGCGGTTGGTGGCATCATCACTGCCCCCGCCTGCGAAATCGTCAAACGCCTTTTCCGTGACGCGGATGATGTGGGCCGCGACAAATTCCGCCCCTTCGCGCGCGCCATCTTCGGGGTGTTTCAGTGCACATTCCCATTCCACCACGGCCCAGCCGTCAAAATCATTTGCCGCCATTTTGGAAAACACTGCGCCGAAGTCGACCTGCCCGTCGCCCAGTGACCGGAAACGCCCTGCGCGATTGACCCAAGACTGAAAGCCGCCATAGACACCCTGCCGACCGGTCGGGTTGAACTCTGCATCCTTGACGTGGAACATGCGGATGCGGTCCTTGTAGATGTCGATATTATCAATGTAGTCAAGGCATTGAAGGATATAATGCGATGGGTCATACAGCATGCAGGCGCGCGCGTGATTGCCTGTGCGTTCCAGAAACATCTCGTAGCTGATGCCATCATGCAGGTCTTCGCCGGGGTGGATTTCATAGCAGAGATCGACCCCGCACTCCTCGGCATGGTTCAGGATCGGCAGCCAGCGTTTTGCCAATTCGTCGAAGGCGGCCTCGACCAGACCGGCGGGGCGCTGGGGCCAAGGATAGACGAAAGGCCATGCCAGCGCGCCCGAGAATGTGGCCTGTGCGCCGATCCCCATATTGCGCGACGCGGAAAGCGCCTTTTTCACCTGATCCACGGCCCATTCCTGCCGCGCCTTGGGATTGCCGCGCACCTGTGGCACAGCGAAGCCGTCAAAGGCCGTGTCATAGGCGGGGTGGACGGCGACAAGCTGGCCCTGAAGATGGGTGGACAGCTCTGTCACCTCGATGCCGTTTGCTGCGGCCACGCCCTTGAACTCGTCGCAATAATCCGTGCTCTCGGACGCGCGGTCCAGATCAATCAGGCGTGCATCCCAAGATGGCACCTGCACCCCTTTATAGCCGCAATCGGCGGCCCATTTTGTAATGCTGTCCCAACTGTTGAATGGCGCTTCATCCCCGGCGAATTGAGCCAGAAACAAGGCTGGTCCCTTGATCGTCTTCATGGTGTATTTCCCTCCCTTTCAGACGTGGTGGTTAATCGTGTTTCATGTCTTTCGTTGCGGCCCAAGGCAGGCGGCACCCCTCAGATTGCATCTGCAATCATGTGACGGCCGTCCTTCTGTCCCTCATGCTGCGGAAGATTGTCGCGTAGAAAAATGGTCGGCGTGATATCCCGCGCCGGGTCACGCCAGTCGCGCCCGGCGGCGATGGATTTCATCACGTCAATGGCTAGTGCCACCTCCTGCGCGGGTTTCTGGTCGATCACCGCGTCAATCAGGCCGCGTTCCAGCCCGTTGCGGGTGCTGAGCGTCAGTTCATGCGTCACCACAAATGGGCGCGGGGCGGGCAGGTTTTCCAGCACATCAAGCAGGCCACGGTTGTCCGCGCCTATGGAATAGATGCCTGTAATTTCAGGGTGGTCTGCAAGCGCTTGCGCCAGCCCTGTCCGCATCAAGTCGGGGCGGTCATGCACAGAGATAGCTGGCAAGGTCGTGATCTTCTGCCCCTGCTCGGCCAGAACTGCGCCAAGCCCCGCCAGCCGTTCGCGGTGGTCGCGCGCACTCAGCGCGCCGATGATGGGCAACACACAGCCGGGTCGTGCAGTATGCGCCATGCGCAACAGACGGCCCGCAGTGCGCCCGGCCATGACATTGTTGATGCCGACATAGGCGACGCGGACGTTCGGGGCGGCGTCGCCAACAAGCGTGACCACAGCAATGCCACGCGCAGACAGGGCGTCTATGACAGCCGACAGGCGCGGGGCCTCGGTGGCGACAAGGGCTACACAATCACATTCTGGCGGCGTATTTTCCAGTGCTTCGGCCTGCGCGTCGGGGTCCAGTGCCGGGACTTCGGTGACAGAAATGATAACCCTGTCGGCGCGCTGCGGCACCAACTCTGCCTCGACGGCTTCGCGCAGCAAGCGAAAAAAGCCGTGGTCACCCTTGGGCAATATGAAATGGAACTGGAAATGCCGCCCGCGCGACAGGTTTGCGGCGTGAAGATCGCGTTCATATCCAAGGTTTTTGATCGCATCCTGAACCCGCAACACAGATTTTTGCGCGACCCCGCCGCGCGCGTTCAGCACCCGGTCTGCGGTTGCGTAGCTCACGCCCGCAGCTTTCGCCACATCCTGCAAAGTTGGCTTGCGCATCACCTCTCACTCCCTTTCACCAAGAGACTGCATAAAATGATAGGCGTCAATCATTTTATTTCGCGCGTGGTTTTCCCGCTCTGTTGAGGAGAGTGCAGGGTTCTATCCTGTAGGGGTCAGTCTGTTGATTTCAGGGAGGTATCGTGGTCTGCGCAATACTGCGCAATCGCGGCCTCGACACCGTGCTCGCGCAGAAATTTGCTCCATGCGTAAAATGCCTCTGCAAACCGTGGCGCATGTTTCAGATCGCCATAAATCTGACGCTGATCAAGCCATGCCTCTGGTTGGGTGAGGGCTGCGTGTGCGGTTGCTTGCAAACTGGACCAATGCGGGTCGTTTGCCCCGATCTGGGTGCCGTCCTCGCGCTGGCCTGTGCAGTAGCGCGCCCAGATTGCCGAGACGAGTGCCAGCCCCTCGACCGGTGTGCCTTTGGCCAACCCGTCACGGATAGAGGGGACAATGAAGCCCGCATGACGGTTGAAACCGTCAAAGGCCACGCGGCGGGTCGTATCAACAATACCGGAGTTGGCAAAGCGCCGCGCGATCACTTCGATATAGGCTTCGGGTGTCATTTCAGGCACAGGGGCGACATGCGGCGCGATTTCCTCATGGGTGATGCGGTGAAACAGTCTGGCAATTCCGTCATGCGCCATCGTGGCTGCGATTGTTCCAAGGCCCAGCAATTCCCCTGCACCGCAAATGATCTGATGCCCACCATTCAGGATACGGATTTTCATGGTCTCGTAGCTGTGCACATCGGCCGAGAATACTGCGCCAGCGCGGTCCCAATCGGGGCGGCCCGCGCAGAAATCATCTTGAATAACCCATTGGCGGAATTTTTCATGCGTGACAGGTGCCGCGTCGCTGATGCCGAAATCGCGCGCAAGGGCGATCTCATGCGGGCCAGTGGCCGGAACGATGCAATCCACCATAGAGTTGGGAAAGCTGCATTCCGCTGCAATCCAGTCGGCAAGGGCAGGGTCGGACAGGCGCGCAAGGCCCACGACGGTCCGCCGCAAGACCGTGCCATTGCCTTGCAGATTGTCGCAACTCAGCCCGGAAAATGGCCCCAGCCCAAGGGCGCGCCGGCGCTTCAGCGCGGCGACCATCGCGCCGAATGCGGTGCGCGGGCGGTCTGGGTAGGTTGCGTCATGCCGAATATCGGGGTGGGCTGTATCCAGCCCGCCTGTGGCCGGGTCAGTGAAATACCCGCCCTCTGTCACGGTCAGCGATACGATGCGGATCTCTGGCGCGGCCATCTGCGCAATTAGGGCCGTATTGTCCTGCTCGACTGGCAGAAAGTCGATCATTGCGCCCGTGACCTCTGCTGATTTGCCCGAGGGGTCCAACTCGATCAAGGTTGTCAGGCAGTCTTGTGCCAACAGTTTCTTGCGCATTGTGGCGTCGCCTTGCCGTACGCCCGCGCCGATGATTGCCCAGTCATGGTTCACGCCCGCATCAAACAGGTGATGCGTATACCATGCCTGATGCGCGCGGTGAAAATTGCCCAGCCCGATATGCACAATTCCCGCCGACAACCTTGAGCGATCATATGAGGGCGCACGCAACCCGCGCGGCAGTCGATGCAGATTGGCCCATGATAGGGGGATCAACTCATCCATTGACCGCCATCCACGTTATAGGTTTGTGCCACGATGTAATCGGCCTCGGATGTGGCCAGAAATACCGCCATGCCGGTCAGATCCTGCGCAACGCCCATGCGCCCGAAAGGAACTGCATCGCCCACTTCGCGCTTTTTCTGGCCCGGTGCCTTGTTCTCGTATTTGGCGAAAAACGCATCCACCCCGTCCCAATGCGCGCCATCCACCACACCGGGGGCGATGGCATTGACGTTGATGCCATGCCGGATCAGATCCAGCCCCGCAGATTGCGTCAGGCTGATGACCGCGGCCTTGGTCGCGCAATAGACCGCGACCAGTGCCTCGCCGCGCCGCCCGGCCTGTGATGCCATATTGATGATCTTGCCACCCTGACCACGGGCAATCATATGCTTTGCCACGGCTTGCAACGTGAACAATGTGCCCGCGACATTGATGTCAAAACAGCGGGCATACGCGTCGCGCGTAATCTCGGAAATAGGCGCTGCGCTGAAGATGGCGGCATTGTTTATCAAAATGTCGATCTGGCCAAAATGCGCAACAGCCTCTGCGACAGCGCCATCTATGCTGTCTTGGCGTGTCACGTCCATTTCCACAGCGATGGCGGCGTCGCCCAGTCGGGCTGCCTCTGCGTGGGCGAGGGGGGTGTCGATATCGGCCAGCACGACGCGCGCGCCTTCGCGGATATATGTCTCGGCAAATGCCAGCCCAATGCCGCGTGCCGCGCCTGTGATCAGGGCAGTTTTTCCTTCTAGCCGTCTCATGCGATGCGCAGCCCTTCTTCGTCAAAACGGTGAATGACATCTGCGCGCGGCGTCAGATGGATGCGGTCGCCATGCTTGAACCCGACTTCGCCATCGGCGCGCACGGTAATCATGTCGGCCAATCCGGTGTCATGCACATGAAAGAACGTGTCCGAGCCAAGATGCTCTGACACACCAACCACGCCAGACCACAGCCCTTCGCTGTCCGAAACGGCGATATGTTCGGGGCGAATGCCGATGGTATGTGCGTTGTGCTTTGCAGCCTCTGGCCCGTTGATCAGGTTCATTTTTGGCGAACCGATGAAGCCTGCCACGAACAGGTTTCGGGGCGCACGGTACAACTCCAGCGGGCTGCCGACCTGCTCGATATGGCCTGCGTGCAAGACCACGATCTTGTCGGCCATTGTCATCGCCTCGACCTGATCGTGGGTGACATAGATCATCGTCGTTTTCAGCCGTGTATGCAGCTCGGATATTTCCAGCCGCATCCCCACACGCAAGGCCGCATCAAGATTGGACAAGGGTTCATCGAACAAAAAGGCCGATGGTTCGCGCACGATTGCGCGGCCAATGGCGACGCGCTGGCGCTGCCCGCCTGAAAGTTGGCCGGGGCGGCGGTCAAGATAATCCGTCAGGTTCAGCACCGCAGCGGCCTGTTCGACCTTGCGGTCCTGCGCAGCACGGTCAAGGCCCGCCATGCGCAGCGGAAAGGCGATATTCTTGCGCACGGTCATATGCGGATAAAGGGCGTAGGATTGAAACACCATTGCCAGCCCGCGCTTGGACGGCGGATCAGACGCAGCGTCGCGCCCGTCGATCCAGATTGCACCGGAACTGACATCTTCCAGCCCCGCGATCAGCCGCAGCAAAGTGGATTTCCCGCAACCCGAAGGCCCCACAAACACTGTGAACTCGCCATCTTCAATGGTCAGGTCCAGCGGAGGGATAACTGTCACCTCGCCAAAGCTTTTTGTGACTTTGTCCAGAACGATGCGTCCCATGTCATGTGTCCTTATTTCACTGCGCCAAATGTCAGACCGCGCACAAGTTGCTTCTGGCTGAACCAGCCAAGGATCAGGATCGGTGCGATTGCCATGGTCGATGCGGCCGAGAGTTTGGCGTAAAACAACCCTTCCGGGCTGGAATAGCTGGCGATGAACGCGGTCAGGGGCGCGGCCTTGGCCGCTGTCAGGTTCAAGGTCCAGAATGCTTCGTTCCATGCAAGGATCAGGTTCAGAAGTGCGGTCGAGGCAATGCCCGGCAATGCCATCGGTGTCAGCACGTACATGATTTCTTCACGCAGGCCCGCGCCATCCATCCGCGCAGCTTCCAGAATCTCGCCGGGGATTTCCTTGAAATAGGTGTAGAGCATCCAGACAATGATCGGCAGGTTGATGAACATCAACACGATGGTCAGCCCGATCCGCGTGTCCAGCAGCCCGAACTGGATGAAAATCAGATAGATCGGATAGACCACGCCGACCGCAGGCAGCATCTTGGTCGACAGCATCCACAGCAGGATGTTCTTGGTCTGCGCCGACGGGACGAAAGCCATCGACCACGCGGCCGGAATGGCGATCATCAGCCCCAGAATGGTCGATCCGCCTGCGATGATGATCGAATTCCACAAGAACCGGCTGTAGTTCGAGCGCTCCTGCACGACGCGGTAATTCTCTAGCGTCCAGTCGAAGAAGAACCAGACCGGCGGGTCGGCAATGGCCTGCGCCTCGGTTTTGAAGCTCGTCAGAATGGTCCAGAGGATCGGAAAGAAGATCATCAGACCGATGGTCCATGCAATGGCTGTGTTCAGCGTCTTGCGTTGGGTTGTGACGTTGCGCGCCATGTCGGATATCCCCCCTCACCGGTCCAGATTCTTGCCAACGATGCGCATCAGAAAGAGCGCAAGGATATTGGCAAGAATGATTGCATAGACGCCACCAGCGGACCCCAGCCCGACATTCTGGCTTTCCAGCACGCGCTGATAGATCAGATAGGTCAGTGTGCGTGTGCCGAATGCCCCTTGGGTGGTGACGAAAATTTCGGCAAAAACGGCCAGCAGGAAAATGGTCTGGATCAGGATTACAATGGTGATTGCACGCGACAAATGCGGCAGCGTTATGAACCAGAACCGCGCGAGGGGGGATGCACCATCCATCTCGGCGGCTTCCAGTTGTTCACTGTCCAATGATTGAATCGCTGTCAGCAGGATCAGCGTGGCGAAGGGCAACCATTGCCATGATACGATCAGAATTATCGAGGGCGTCGCCGCCTCTGACAGAAAAAGGGCAGGTTGCGCGCCGAAGAACCGCCACAGATGCGCGAAAAGCCCGTTCACAGGGTCCATGAACATGTTCTTCCAGACCAGCGCCGAGACGGTGGGCATGACGAAAAACGGAGCGATGACCAGAATACGGACAATGCCTTGGCCCCACATCGGCTGGTCCAGCAGAATGGCAAGCAAGACACCCAGCGCCACAGTAATCAGCAGCACACTGCCCACAATAACCAGCGTGGTCTGCACCGAGGGCCAGAATGCGCTTGAGGTGACGAACCGGACATAGTTTTCAAAACCGACCCAGTCCTGAAACCCGCCACGCATGGGCAGATAGCGTTGAAAGGAAAAGATCAGCGTCATCGACAGGGGCACCAGCATCCAGCCCAGTAGCAAGATGACAGCAGGTGCCAGCATCAGGCGCGCAGCAGTGCGTGAAGCCTTGGTCGACATGGCGCAATTCCTTTTCGGCAGGACAGCAGATATTTGCGGATCGAAAGGGGGCAGAGGGTGGCGGAGCCGCCAGCCTCTGCCCTGCGAGGGGCCGCTTGTTAGTAGCCCGCCGCTTCCATCGCATCAGTGGTCAGCGCCTGTGCGCGGTCCAGTGCTTGTTCAACCGATTGCTGGCCTGCAAGCATATTTGCGAACTCCTGACCGACTTCGGTGGCAATACCGGCAAATTCGGGGATCGCTACGAATTGCACGCCGGTATAAGGAACCGGGTCAACCGTTGGCTGGGTTGGATCAGCCGTTTCAATCGAGCGCAGGGTCATTTCCGCAAAAGGTGCCGCGTCCAGATAGTCTGCGTTTTCATACAGCGATGTCCGCGTTCCCGGTGGCACATTCGCCCAGCCTTCGTTCTCGGCGACAAGGGCCGTGTATTCCTTGCTTGTGGCCCAAGTGATGAAGGCTTTTGCTGCGTCTGTGGACTGTGATCCCGCAGGAACCGCCAAGGACCATGCCCACAGCCAGTTGCCGCGCTTGCCAAGTCCGTTATCGGGGGCAAGCGCAAACCCGACCGAGTCCGCGACAGTGGAATCGTCGGGGTTGGTCACAAAGCTTGCCGCGACAGTCGCGTCAATCCACATGCCGCAACGCCCTTGCTGGAACAGGGTCAGGTTTTCATTGAACCCGTTATTCGCTGCACCCGGAGGGCCGTAATTGGTCATAAGATCATGGTAGAAATTCAGCGTATTCGCCCATTCTTCGCTGTCGAACTGGGCATTCCAGTCTTCATCGAACCAGCGTGCGCCAAAGCTGTTGGACATGGCGGTCAGAAAGGCCATGTTCTCGCCCCAGCCCGCTTTTCCGCGCAGGCAGATGCCATAGACATTTCCATCCGTCATGGCCGCAGCCGCTTCGCGGATGAATTCCCAGGTGGGCTCTTCCGGCATTTCCAGCCCGGCCGCTTCCATCAGGTCGGTGCGGTACATAACCATCGAGCTTTCGCCATAGAACGGCGCGGCATACAGTTCGTCATCAACTGTCAGACCATCGCGGATTGCAGGCAACAAATCATCTGCATCCCAGTCTTCAGGCAGGTCATTGAGCGAGACAAGCCAGCCATTCTCGCCCCAGATCGGCACTTCGTAAGTGCCTATGGTCATGACATCAAACTGCCCGCCGCTTGTGGCAATATCTTGTGTAACGCGCTGGCGTAAAACGTTTTCCTCTAGCGTTACCCACTCAAGAGTGATGTCGGGATACTGCGCGTTAAAATCCGCAGTCAACCCCTGCATGCGGATCATGTCGCCATTATTGACAGTGGCAATTGTGACTGTGCCTGAAAGTGATTGAGCGTGCCCAGCAGTTGCCGCAGCGATCGCCAGCGCACTCGCCAGACCGAGTGACGTTCTAAAAGACATCGGAACTCCTCCCTTGGATTAACCAGATGATGCATCGCAGGCTAATTCAAATACTTCCGCGCAGTCAATAAAAATTTTGCGCGCGTGAAATTATGCAGAGGAACGCATCACCAGCCGTCCATCGAAAAGGGTCTCCAGCCGTTCATCTGCCGGTGCTTGTCCGTCGATCATGCGAAAAAGTGTTTCTGTGGCACGGTTTGAGACGGCCTCGTAATCCTGCGCGACTGTTGTCAATGGCGGGCAGGTGAAGCGCGAAAACGGGTGGTCGTCGATGCCGGCAACACGGATCGTGCACCCTTCGGCATAGCCCACGCGCAAGCCCCGCTCGTAACAGGCCGACAAAAACCCGATCGCAAGCCGGTCATTGCTGCACAAAACTGTGCGGGTGCTGAGTTGATTCGTATCCAGCACACGCAACCCGCCTTCATGGGCAATGCGCTCGAATTCCCAACCCGACCCTTCGACCCGCAGCACTTGCGGCGCATGGCCCAGCCGCTCCATGATCTGCACATAGGCATTCCGGCGCTTATTGGCATTGGGGTTGACGGGTGCCATTTCGAAAAAACACGGCGGCTCGCCTGTGCGGCACAGGTATTCAACGATCTGTTCGACAAAATGCACGTTGTCAGAGCCGATAAAAGCCTCGCCGATCCCTTCAATATTGCTGTCGAACAGAACAGTGGGCACCTCCTTGCAAAAGCGCTCAATCGCTGCGCGGTCCGAACGACGCCCCAATGGGGCAAGCAGCACCCCCGCTGGCTTCAGCGCAGGCAGACTTTCAAGAATGTCATTTTCCAATTGCTGGTCGCCATGCGCGCTAAACAACATGGGCCAGTATCCGGACGCCAGACAGCGCCGTTCTATATTGCGCGCGATCTCTGCAAAGAAGGGGTCAGCCAGATAGGGCACCACGACCCCAATGTTGCGCGTCTGCTTGCGGTTTTGGTTGATCGCAAAGATATTGGGCCGATACTCATGTTTCTGAAGGGCTTGCTCAATCCGCTCTCGTGTCTTGGCGCGCACGCTGGAAGGGTCATTAAAGTATTTCGAGACAGTGGGGCGCGAAATGCCGGAGAGTTTCGCGAATTCCTCCATGTTTCTGATCTTGGTCATCTGAGTTTTCACCTACACGCATATTGTTGCACCAGCATAGTGAAAGCTGCCCGAGAGGAAAGTATAATTTACGCGCGATAAAAATCTATCCTTGGCCGGTAAGATTGATGAGCGTATTTGTGCCTCAAGCGGTTTCAGCAAATCCCGTTGGGTGACCACTGGCCGCCAGTGCTTGGCAAGGGCGCAGCACAACCGGAACGGTCCATGGTGAGTTGGTCCAGCGCGCCACTCTGGCTGTGTGGCTGGATTTCGTGGGGGCGGTTGGGCGTTGTGGATCGGTTATGTCTGAACCATGTCTTTTTGGGGCGTCTGGGCGCTTAACGATTTCTTGTGGTCAATCTTGATATAGTAAGGATGCTTTTGACGGGTGATCTGGGGCGCAGCCGGCAACGCGCTTTGCAAACATAAAAAAATAGTGTTTTCTGTATGCTGATTGGTTTGAAAAAATGGCCATTTTGAAAACGGGACTCAATGACACGGGCTGCCAAAAGATTTTGCAAGCGCATGTTCGCGTTTTTTGAGGCCCTGCTTGAACAAGCCGAGCAAAGCAACCCATGGCGGCTGGTTCCCGGTTTGATTGTCGGAATCGTCGTTGCAAGTGTACTTTTGATGGCAGTGTTCTGGCAGCTTTTTTCGATCGCGCATCCATGGGGCGCTCAACCTGAAGCAGTTTGGCTTGCCATGATGTCGGCCGCGCTTGTCGCCTTGGTCGTGGCCACACCTGCGGTCGTGTTTGGCTATGCCCTCATCGGGCGGACTTTGCGGGTCAAGGCTGAGTTGCGTCGGGCATTGATGGCCGCAGATGTGGCCAATCGCGCAAAAACTGAATTTCTTGCCAATATGAGCCATGAAATCCGCACCCCCCTGAACGGCGTGCTTGGCATGGCGCAAGTGTTGGAAGCATCTGACCTGACAGCTGAGCAACGCGAAGCTTTGCGCACGATTGGCGAGTCGGGTGAGTTGCTTCTTGGGATCATTGCCGATGTGCTGGATCTGTCCAAGATCGAGATTGGCCAGATATCGCTGGACCCGACCCCCCAACCCGTTGCGAAGCTGCTGGGCGACACCGTGCATCTGTTTGAGGCGCGCGCCGCCGAGAACAGGACCGAACTGGTTTTCTTGGTTGGACAGTGCGTTCCTGAACAGGCCATTTTCGATTCCGTCCGGGTGCGTCAATGTCTGGCCAATCTGGTGTCGAACGCTGTCAAGTTCACCTTGGATGGCCGCGTTTCTGTCTGGCTTTCGGCCAAGGCAGAAGGGACGGACTGGAAGATATCGCTCAGTGTTCAGGACACTGGCGTCGGCATCAGTCCAGAGGCTCAGGACCGCCTTTTCAAACCCTTCGAGCAAGCGGAAACGGCGACGGCACGCACCTTTGGTGGCACTGGTCTGGGCTTGGCCATTGCGCGCAGGCTGGCGCGCACGATGGGGGGCGATATTACCCTTGAGTCCGCGCTTGGCAGCGGGTCTACCTTTGTGTTCACCTTCCTTGCGGGCAGTGTCACGCCCGAAACACGCGCCTCAGTGGTCCACAAACAATATGACGGACCAGAGCGGCAGCTTGAAGGCTGCACCATCCTTGTGGTCGATGACAGCCGCGTTAACCGCCATGTGGTACTTGGGCTGCTCAAGCCCTATGGGCCGCACTGCATCGAGGCCGAAAATGGTCGTGCGGCGCTTGACGTTCTGTCCAGCACAGAGGTCGATATTATACTGCTGGACATGCAGATGCCGGTCATGAATGGGCCAGATACACTCGAAGCGTTGCGCGCGCTGGACGGGCCGGTGGCACATACCCCTGTGATTGCCCTGACAGCGGATGTAATGAATGGTCGAAAGATGGATTACCTGAAAAAAGGGTATCAGGGGTTTCTATCCAAACCCCTTGGCAGGGCAGAGCTGCTGGCCGAAGTTTGTGCGGTGGCGGGGTGGCAGGCCACAACGGATGATCAGACGCACAAGACCTGAGTTTTCCAAGCAAAAAGGTGTCGGCCTGTCTGCCGACACGTTCTAATTTGTGACAACACGTTTCGCGTCAGTCCAGATCACACGCCCACACCTTAAGGAACCGCTCAGGCCGTGAGCGCCTGAGCGGCCGCGAGAGTATCACTTACGATTTCGCCCGCTCGGCATCGTCTAACTCGGCGGCGTCCACGCGCGGTGTTGCGGGATGCTCTGTTTCGGGCACCTCTGGTGTTTCGCTCTCGTCCGGTAGGCGCGCGACGCGGCGCAGGTTCAGAGGTGGTGCCGTGCCGTCCTTCTCCTGCCCCATATAGAGCGTCATATGCGGGAACGGGATCTCGACCCCGGCCTCATCCAGAACCTGCTTGATAACCTCGTTATAGGCGCGCCCGACACCCCATTGCAGGCCCGGCAAGGTCTTGATCCGGCCACGCACCACAACGGCAGAATCGGCCAACTCTGCCACGCCGTGTATCTCGAACTCGCCGACAATGTTTTCGCCGTGGTCACTGTCATTCAGAATATCAAAAGCCTTTTGCATCAGTTCCTTCACCTGCGTGATATTCTCGCGGTAGGCGACCGTGACATTGGCGACATGAAAGCCATACTCCTTCATGAAATTCGACACCATATCGACTGAACTGAATGGGATCAGGTGGTAGGTGCCGTTTACATCCCGCAGCCCGACTGAGCGGATTGTCAGCTTCTCGACCACGCCTGTGGTGCCGCCGGCGGTGACGACATCCCCTTCATTCATGGCATTTTCAAACTGGATAAAGGCCCCGGTGATGATGTCCTGCACCAGTTTTTGCGCACCAAAACCAATCGCCAGACCCAATACACCTGCACCCGCCAGCAAGGGTGCGATGTTCAGCCCCAATTGTGACAGCGCCAGCATTGTTGCGATGATGACAAGTGCGATGGTGAACGCATTTCGAAACAGCGCCAGCAGGGTGCGTTCGCGGGCGGTTGGCACACTGCCGACCACAGGGTTCAACCGGTATTCGATGAACGAGGATACCGCCAGCCAGATTCCCAGCGCAATCAGCACAACCAGCGCCCCCGAAACAAGCCGCCCGGACACATCGCGCCCCACTTCGGTCGACAGCCAGCCGAAAAAGTCCATCACCTGCCATGATTGTGCAATGGCGATAACTACCCCCAAAGCGACCAGAATGCGCATAACTTTCAGGATTGAGGGGACAAAGGCGTTAAGCCGGTCTTCAAGCAGCGGCAAGCTGGTGCGCATGTCTTCGGGCAGGCGCATACCGCCGGTGATCGCGCGGCTGATCAACGCCATAACCACAACGCCGACGACCACAGCAATCACGGAATTCAGCGTCGCCATCAGCATGAATTGCAGCGCATCGGCAGGACGCGCTGTCCAGACAAGGAAAAGCGTAATCAGATAGGCGGTCGCCAGCCAATGCCAGAACTTGGCAAGCATGGCTTCAACCCGTCCGATTATGTCCTCGGGGTCACGCTCATTGCGGGCACGTAATGCGCTGGCAATCTGCGCGCGGTTTTGCTGCACGATCAAAATTGCGATCAACAGGGCGGTAAGCACGATCAGCACCGTCACACTGCGTCCGACAGCAAAGGACACTGCCGCATTGATGATCGGCACAATCAGAAGGATGCCATACCCCAAAAGGCTGACAAGGCGCGACGACCAGAAATACCAATAAGCCGCGGTTTCATCGCCCATTGGCGCAAAGCGCAGTTTCGAGAAATTTGGCGCAAAGACACTGCGCAGGGCCACCTTTGTCAGCTCGATCAGTAAAAAGGCGTTGAGAAACAGGCTTTGGCGGAAATCCATCACACCCGGCTCGCCCAGATAGAGTGCAAAGACATAGCCGCCTGACCATGCCAGAATGATAATCAGAGCATCCACCACGCTTGATCCGAAGATCAGCGCCAGTTTGGTAAACCAACTGCCTTCGGCAGTGCGCGCCGACATCACGGCGAAAATACGCATCCCCATCAAACGCAGCGCAAAGAACAACCCTAATGTGACGGCCCCGACCAACAGCAACGAGCCGACAGTGGCGGTCACTTCGGCCCAATCGACGCGGCTTCCATCCGTAAAGGCCGAGAAAACAACTTCGACCGAGGCGATGATGCCGAAGATTTGGGCGGTCGCGCCTTCGGCTGCAATGCGCGTATATTCGGCAGCCTGCCGCGCCAGCGAGGACTGTTGCGAAGGGGGTTGTTCTGCCGCAGGCGCGGCTGAGGGCGCAACGTCGCCTGCCTCCAACTGTCTGATAAGCGCTTCTCGTGCGGCATCGTCGCGCAGAATGTCGATCAACAGCGCAGCAGCGTCGCTTGTCGCAGGCGCATCAGATGCGTCCGGCGTGAAAGTCGATTGTGCTGTCGCGGGCAATGTCAGCATCAGCCAGAACAAGAATATGCGCAGTATCGTCAAGTTGTTGTCCTCCAGTAAGCCTTTTTCCGGTGTAAAGGCTTGCTGCACGACACGCAAACCGGTGCGGCACATATTTGTGCTATCCGCCCGATCAATGTAGATTTTCACTGGAAAAGTGCTACTGAAACCGCCTATCCCGCCCGATTTCCGGTGCATTCGGCAGTTTGCGTGGGTGGGCCGCCGCGCGGCAAAGGCTTAGTCTTCTGCGTTCAGGATCATCTGGGTCTGCGTCACGATTGCGGCCAGTTTTCCATCGCTACGGATCAGGCGTGTTTGCCAGACTTGGGTTTTCCGACCCCGATGCAGGGGTGTCGTTTCTGTGGTTATCGTCTCGCCTATGGGGACGGCGCGCAAGAAATTTGTCTTGCTTTCAATGGTCGTCGTCCCCTGACCCTCGGCCATGTTCATGAAGGTTGCCGATCCGCCCAGATTGTCCGCAAGCCCCATGATCGCACCACCATGAAGCACGCCATTGCGATTGCTCAGGGCTTCGGTCACGTCCAGCTCTGCTCGCAGGCAATCAGGATGGGCCTGTATGATCCTTAGTCCAAAAATCTGCCCAAATGGCGGAAGGCGACGCGCGATTTCATCATATCGGCTTTGGTCAGACATCGGCATATTTCCACATTTTCTGAAGCGACCGGGCAACGCTATAACCCTGTAGCACTGCACTGTAAGCAGATGCGAACCCGCGCGAAAGTCGCAAACCGCACGATGGGGGCATAGTCGGACTGTAAAGTCGGTGCGGTTGGTTATATAGGTTTGGAAACCCGTTGCTCAGCCAGCAAAATTTGGGTGGTGTCATGCGCGATAGTGCAGCAGTGCGATCAGTTGCCCAAACGACACCCTGAGCAAAACAACAGAAGGTAACTTGTCATGCCCAAAGCGGCGTTCAAGGATGGGGTTGGACACCTTGCGCATATCGCCGCGATTATGTCGGGTGCGGTGGCGTTTGGGTTTCTGGCCATGTGGCTGAACTTTCCCTTGCCGTGGATGCTGGGTGCGCTGGTATTCTCGGGCACTGTGCGTCTGCTGAATTTTCCCGTGCGTGTTCCGGTGCAGACGCGGCAACTTGGACAGATACTTGTTGCCAGCTCGGTCGGGTTGTCGTTCACGCCCGAAGCATTGCAATTGATGGGCGCGCTGGCCATTCCGATGGTGCTGGCCGCGATTTTGACAATCTTCCTCAGCTTCGGGGTGGCGGGGGTGCTGATGCGCCTGACCCATGTCGGGCCAAGTACTGCAATTCTTGCGACCCTGCCGATGGGGCCAGTTGAAAGCGCGCTTCTTGCCAAAAAGCACGGCACGGCCCCCGGTCCGGTAGTCTTCGCGCAGACCATGCGCATTGTCCTGCTTGTCATTTTGATACCGCCGTTGATTGTGCTGCTGGATGGCAGTGTCGGTGATCCGGTTGGTGTGTTGCGCGCGGCGGAATGGACAGTGCAGGGCGCGGGCTTGCTGTTTGCCTTCGGGTTGGCGGGCGCGCTGATCTTGCGGGCGCTCAAGATGTCCAATCCGTTTTTTCTGGGTGCATTGGGTGGGGCTGCATTGGCTGCGGTCTTCGGCTTGCCGGTTTCAACCTATCCATATCTGGTTCTTGCTGGGGCGCAGATATTTCTGGGGATATGGCTTGGCGCGGTGATTGACCGGGATCTGTTCCGCAATGCGCGCGGCTTCTTGCCCGGCTCTGTGCTGACCTCGATCCTGATGATTATCCTATGCGCCATTATGGGCATGGGGCTGACATGGATGACAGGCCAGCCGTGGCAGGTCATGGTGCTGTCAACGGCGCCGGGCAGTGTCACGGAAATGGCGCTGACCGCGAAAATACTTCAGGAAGGGCTTGCCGTGGTCACAGCGTTTCACATCGTGCGCATCTTTATCATCCTGCCGTTTTCGGGTTTGATCGTCGGGCAGGCTCTGCGTGTGATGGGGCAGCGGCAGGGGTGACGTCCCACACAGCAAATTTGGGGCAGGTCAACCCGGATTTTTAGCTTCTATCTCTCACAGTTGCGCGACTGGGTCTGGAAATTTTGCGGTGCAGCCCAACATATTCACTATGACGCAGGACCGGAACATCCGCGTCTTCTTTGTTACTGTCCCTCGTTCCGCACCTG
Source organism: Roseinatronobacter monicus (assembly GCF_006716865.1). Lineage (NCBI taxonomy): Bacteria > Pseudomonadati > Pseudomonadota > Alphaproteobacteria > Rhodobacterales > Paracoccaceae > Roseinatronobacter > Roseinatronobacter monicus. The sequence continues at coordinate 658,543 of NZ_VFPT01000001.1, forward strand.
CGCCCGGTCATATGACCGGGCGTTTTTTCATCTTGCAACTGTTCATAGGACAGGCTTTCACTATGCACATGAATCAAACCGACGACGCAACATTGCGAAAGATTTTGCAGCGCACCAAAACCATCGCGGTTGTGGGTGTGTCGCCCAACCCTGTGCGGCCGAGCTATTTTGTGGCGCGCTACATGAAGCTGAAAGGCTTTCGGGTAATTCCGGTCAATCCCGGCCATGCGGGCGCAGATTTGCTGGGCGAAACCGTCCGCGCGACACTGGCGGATTGCCCGCCCGAGGTCGATATGGTCGATATTTTCCGCCGCCCCGAGCATGTTCCCCCAATTATAGATGAGGCTTTGGCGCAACTGCCCAATCTGCGCACAATCTGGATGCAGATCGGCGTCCAGCATCCAGAGGCGGCAGCCAAAGCGCAAACGCGCGGGCTGGATGTGGTACAAAACCTGTGCCCGAAAATGGAATATCAGCGCCTGTTCGGTGAATTGCGGATGGGTGGCATCAACACAGGCATTATCTCCTCGCGCTTATGATGCGCGGCCCAGCTCCATAATGACGGCCCCCAAGGCAATCAGGCACATCAGCGCCAGTTTGCGTGGCCCCACGCGTTCCTTCAGGATGAACCAGCCGATAAAGGCCGCAAACACGGTCGAGGTTTCGCGCAGCACTGCCGCTTCGCCCACTTTGCCGATCAGCGTGGCAATCATCACCGCGCCAAAGCTGACATAAGCAATCAGCGCACCGGCCAGACCGCGCAGCAACAAGGGCATCGGGCGCGGCGGGTGCGCCATCTTGCGATAGCGCAACGCGCCCAGAATCATGAAATCCACTGAGGACAGGAAGAAAAACCACGCCAAAAAGCCCAGCGGATCACCCGATAGACGAATCGCCCACGCGTCATACGTGGTGTAGACGGCCACCATCACCCCGCCCGCCAAGGCCCAGATCAGCCCCGTCTTCAGCGCGCGCATGTCGATCTGTTCTTCCGACAGATTGCGCAGCGCCAGCAGCAAGATGCCGCCCGACAGGCACGCCACACCCAGCCATTGCAACGCCGTATACTGCTCGCCAAAGAACAGCATGGCGGCGATGACTGTAATCAGCGGGCCAGTGCCGCGCACCACGGGGTAGACAACAGTAAAGGCCGCCTTCTCATACGCCAGCGCCATTGCCAGTTTGTAGATGAAATGAATGACCACCACGCCCACCAGAACCGGCCACATATGCGGGGCAGGGGGGCCAAAAACGAACAGCGCGATGGGTGCAGACAGCACCACAAGCGCAAGGTCGATAGAGCCGCGCGACAGCCACGGATCATGCCCGCCTTTCTGGAGTGCGCCAAAGACCGCATGTGCCAATGCCGCAGTCAGCGCCAGAAAAGTTGCAAGGCGCGCGCCCTCTGGCGTGCCGACGAGTGAGAGCAGCCAGTCATTCATAGTGCAAACCTGCTAAAGTTTTTAACATGTGCAGCGTATATCCCGGCGCGGGGCAGGGCAAGGCCGCTTAGGGCTTGCGCGCGGCCTTCTCGGTCAGGCCAGAGGTGCCTTCGCGGCGCGCAAGCTCGGCCTCGATCTCGGCCAAAGTCACGCCGCGCGCGGCGCACATGACCAGCAGATGATACAGCACATCCGCCGCCTCGGAGGTCAGGCGCGCCTTGTCGCCTTTCACGGCCTCGATCACGGCCTCGATGGCCTCTTCGCCAAATTTCTCGGCGCATTTCTCGGGGCCCTTGGCCAGCAGTTTCGCGGTCCAGCTTGCGTCGGGGTCCGTGCCCTGCCGCGCGGCAATCGTTGCCGCCAGCCGTTCCAGCGCGCTCATGCCAGCCTCACGGGAATGCCTGCCGCGGCCATATGGGCTTTGGCCTCGCCAATCGTGTATTCGCCAAAATGAAAAATCGACGCGGCCAGCACAGCGGATGCCCCGGCGACTGTCACCCCTTCGACCAGATGATCCAGCGTCCCAACGCCGCCCGAGGCGATGACCGGAATGCTCACCGCATCCACAATCGCGCACGTCAGCGGCAGGTTGAAGCCCGCACGCGTGCCGTCACGGTCCATCGAGGTCAGCAGAATTTCGCCCGCGCCCTTGGCGGCCACAATGCGGGCAAATTCCACGGCATCAATGCCCGTCGGTTTGCGCCCGCCATGGGTGAAGATTTCCCATTTGCCGGGGCTGACGGTCTTGGCGTCGATCGCTACGACAATGCACTGGCTGCCAAACCTGTCCGCCGCGCGGGCGACAACCTCGGGGTCGGCCACGGCGGCAGAGTTGAAGCTGACCTTGTCCGCCCCCGCTAGAAGCAGCGCGCGCACATCCTCGACCGTGCGTACACCGCCGCCCACTGTCAGCGGCATAAAGCAGTTTTCTGCCGTGCGGGTGACCAGATCAAACATGGTGCCACGGTTTTCGTGCGTGGCGTGAATATCCAGAAAACACAATTCATCCGCGCCCGCCGCGTCATAGGCTTTGGCCGCCTCTACCGGGTCGCCGGCATCGCGCAGATCAACAAAATTCACGCCCTTGACCACACGGCCATCGGCGACATCAAGGCAGGGGATGATACGCGTTTTCAACATGCCCCTCTCATAGCCTGCGGCAGCGGTCCCGAAAAGGGGCATTTGATACGGATCAAGGACAGGCCTGCAAAACGGGCGCAATGTGGCTGCAACACATAAAGGGAAATCTCACATGACAGATATCGCCGCACGCCGCACGCAGATCAAGGAACGCAAACTGGAGTTGTTGGCGCGCATTACCCATGTCGATCAGGAACTTGCCGCGCATGGCAGCCCCGATTGGGAAGATAACGCGATTGAGCACGAGGAAGACGAAACCCTTGAGGCATTGGGCAACGCCGCGCAAAAGGAAATCCTGATGCTGGACGCGGCGTTGACGCGTATTGATGCGGGCGAATACGGGTTCTGTGTGACCTGCGGCACCGCAATCAGCGAGGAGCGGCTGAACCTTTTGCCTGCAACGCCGTTCTGTCGGAATTGCGCGCAATAACTTGCGCGGGTCCGTGTCTGGCCCTATACGCGCGGCATGTTGGATCACGCACAAAACCGCCCCGAATTGCCGCCTGAAATCGCGCGGCGTCGCACCTTTGCCATCATCTCGCATCCGGATGCGGGCAAAACGACGCTGACCGAAAAATTCCTGCTGTTCGGGGGTGCTATTCAAATGGCCGGACAGGTCCGCGCCAAGGGCGAGGCGCGGCGCACGCGCTCGGATTTCATGCAGATGGAAAAGGACCGGGGCATTTCTGTCTCGGCCTCGGCCATGTCGTTCGATTTCGGAAAATACCGGTTCAATCTGGTCGACACGCCGGGCCACTCGGATTTCTCGGAAGATACGTACCGCACGCTGACAGCAGTGGATGCCGCCGTGATGGTCATCGACGGGGCTAAGGGTGTCGAGAGTCAGACCCGTAAACTGTTCGAGGTTTGCCGGTTGCGCGATCTGCCGATCTTGACCTTTTGCAACAAAATGGACCGTGAAAGCCGCGAAACTTTCGATATTATTGACGAAATTCAACAAAACCTTGCCATCGACGTGTCACCCGCAAGCTGGCCCATCGGGCGCGGGGCCGACTTCCTTGGGTGCTATGATCTGCTGCGCAACCGGCTGGAATTGATGGACCGCGCCGACCGCAACAAGGTCGGTGAAACCATTGTGCTGGAGGGGTTGGACGACCCCGCGATGGAAGCGCATATCCCCCCCGACCTGTTGGGGCAACTGCGCGAAGAGATCGAGATGGCGCGCGAATTGCTGCCCGCACTGGACCCGAAATCTGTACGCGAAGGGCATTTATCCCCGATCTGGTTCGGCTCGGCGATCAATTCCTTTGGGGTTAAGGAGTTGATGGATGGCATCGCCGCCTATGCACCGGAACCCCAGATTCAAAAGTCCGAAAGCCGCCAGATCGCCCCTGAAGAGGACAAAGTGACAGGGTTTGTGTTCAAGGTTCAGGCCAATATGGACCCCAAACACCGCGACCGTGTCGCCTTTGTGCGGCTGGCATCGGGGCATTTTGAACGCGGGATGAAACTGCTGCATGTGCGCTCAAAGAAACAGATGAGTGTGGCAAGCCCTGTGTTGTTTCTGGCCGCAGACCGCGAATTGGCCGAAGAGGCATGGGCCGGTGATATTATCGGCATCCCGAACCACGGGCAGTTGCGCATTGGCGATGCTCTCAGCGAGGGCGAGGCGCTGCGCTTTACCGGCATCCCGTCTTTTGCGCCGGAATTGCTGCAAGCCTGCCGCGCGGGCGACCCGATGAAGGCCAAGCATCTGGACAAGGCCCTGACCCAATTCGCTGAAGAGGGGGCTGCCAAAGTGTTCAAGCCGGTTTTCGGGTCGGGTTTCATCGTGGGTGTGGTTGGGCAGTTGCAATACGAGGTTCTGGCCAGCCGGATCGAGTTGGAATACGGCCTGCCCGTCCGGTTTGAGCCGACACAATTCACTTCGGCGCGCTGGGTTGCAGGCGACAAGCTGGCGGTCGAGAAGTTCACCGCTGCCAACAAACAGCATATGGCAACCGACACGGATGGTGACCCAGTCTACATGACGCGCCTGCAATGGGATATTGACCGGGTGGAACGGGATTATCCAGATATTCGCCTGACCTCGATCAAGGAAATGCACGGCACCTGATGTGGGGTGTTACAGCGCGCCCAGAATGGCGCGCGCCTGCGCACTGTCGGCGTCCATTTGTGTAATCAGCCCGTCAAGGCTGTCAAAGCGGACTTCGCCGCGCAGATGTGCAATGAGCGCTACCGACAGATGGCTGCCATACAGATCACCCTTGAAGTCGAACAGATGGCTTTCAAGGTTCGGCAGATTCTCTCCGAACATCGGCCGCACCCCGATAGAGGCGACGCCATGATATTGGCCTTGATGGGCACCATCCAGCACATCGACCAGCACTGCATACACCCCAAAACGGGGCGGGTGCAGGCCGGTGATCGACATATTCGCTGTGGGATAGCCAAGCTCGCGCCCGCGCTTTTCACCATGCAGCACTTCGCCATCAATCCGGTGCCAATGCCCCAGCATATCGGCGGCATCGCGCGTGCGCCCTTCGGTTATGGCCTGCCGGATCGCGGTTGAGGAGAACACCTGATCGCCCTCGGCCAGCAGTGGCGCAATCGTCACCTCGAAGCCCAGTTCACGCCCAAGGCGTTCCAGATCGCTGGCCTTGCCCTGCCGCCCCTTGCCAAAACAGAAATCCGCACCGACCACGACATGACGCACGCCCAGCCCCTGCGCCAGAACATCACGCGCAAATTCTTCGGCGGAGAGGGATGAGAGCGCCTGCCCGAATGGCAATTCGTACAACCGCTGCACGCCAAGGCGCGCCAGTCGGTTGGCGCGTGTTTCGGAACTCATCAGGCGGAAAGGGGGGGCGTCAGGGGCGAAGAATTCGCGCGGGTGCGGCTCGAAGCAGATGATCCCCAAGGGGGCGTCCGGGCGGCGCGCCAGATCAATGACGCGTTGATGGCCACGATGCACGCCGTCAAAATTACCCATCGCAACCGACGCGCCCTTATCTGCGGGCTTTGGGTCGCGCCAGTGATGGAATGTCTGCATCTGCCCCCTGCGGGGCAATTCCCCGCCCTCAGTCGAATTTGCGGCTTGGTGCCAGAACTGTGGCTTCGCCTTTCAGAACTGTCATATCCCCCACTGAGCAGCGACATTCAAGGGTGACGCGCCGTTTCGCATAGTCAATGGTCAACACTTTGACTTCGGCCAACACCACATCGCCGGGGCGTACAGGGGCCATGAATTTCAGGGTCTGTCCCATATAGATCGTGCCATGCCCCGGAAGCTGTTCACCGATCACAGCCGAAATCAGGCCAGCTGTCAGCATTCCATGTGCAATGCGCCCTTCAAAAATGGTGTCCTGTGCATAATCATCATCCAGATGCACGGGATTGCGGTCGGTCGAGACTTCGGCAAATAACTCGATATCGCGGTTGGTGATTTCCTTGCGCAGATAGCGCAACATGCCGATTTCCAGATCCTCGATGCAAATTGTGCCACGGGGAAGATTGTCATTCATGCCGGTGTCCAACATTGCTGAAGTCCTTTTTCGCCGAATCCTGATGGTTACTGCGCTGCAGCAATAGCGGATCATCGCGAGTCGCGCAACAGCGTTGAGTAATAATCATACCAAAGTGGCAAAAATGAGGTAATTATGTTGCGCGGCTTGGCGTCGCATGTGGGTGAGAATATGGGCAATCAAAACCGAGGCGTGACGCATCATTCCCCTTGCGCGGGGGCAGGGGGAGTGATGCAGGTTCAAGTCGCCTTGGGTGTTGTCAGCGCAGGCGCCCGATAGAGAATGTCGGCTGGATGGCTTGCTGTGCGATCCATTTGTACAGCAAGGCAGGATCAGGGCTTTCGACGTCTGTGCCAAATTCGGCAGCGGCAAGACCGCCTGTTATGAAAAGCGTATCAACGCCTTCACCCATGCCGCCTTTGACATCCGTTGCGATGCCGTCGCCAATAGCGATTGTACGCTCTTCCGAGAATTTCAGGCCGGTCGCTGTGGCGACACGACGCGCAAGATCGTAGATCGGCGGATGTGGTTTGCCAAAATAGAAGCTTTCGCCGCCCATCTGGTCATAGAGTTGCGCCAAGGCCCCCGCGCAATAGACCCGTGTGTCACCGTAATCAACGATGATATCTGGATTGGCGCAGAGCAATTTCAATTCGCGCGCTTTCGCAGACAGAAAGCGCCCGCGATAATCTTCGGGGGCTTCTGTCGTCTCGTCAAAAAGGCCGGTGCAGACAATGCCTTCCGCCTCATCGAACGGCACCCGTTCAATCGGGGGCTGGTCCTTGGCCCAGTCGGGCAGGCTGGTGAAAAAGCCGTCATCTTTCTCCGGACCCAGATGCCACACGCGCCGACCAACAGCCCCCATCAGCATGCCCGCCTGCGCAGCATCGCCCGATGTGGCAATCCCGTCATAGGCGTCGCGCGCCAGCCCCATGCCATCAAGCTGCGCCTGAACGCCGATTGTGGGCCGGGGCGAGTTGGTGACAAGCACCACGCAGCCGCCTGCTTTGCGAAAGCCCTGCAAGGCCGCTTCGGCTGCCCGATAAATGGCCTGCCCATTGTGCACACAGCCCCATAGATCAACCAGAGCCAGATTGTAGTTGGCAGAGATTTCAGCGAAATTTGAAAGGATACGTGTCACTGTGTCAGCACCGGAATGATCTGTTTCTTACGGCTCATGACCCCCGGCAATACAACTGTATCGCCACTGATTGTCACGTTGAAGGATTTTTCGGCCACCGATTTGACCACCTCATTGGGGATCAGCAATGTGGCTTCTTCCTTGAGAATGTCGATGATGAACAGCATCACCTCATCTGCGCCATCTTCTGCGGCGACATCGGGCATTGCGGCCATCAGCGCGGCCTTGCGCGACAGGATCTGATCGGGCGAAGTGGTTTCCAGAACCGAGATGCGGAAATTCTTGTCACCGACATTGAATTTCTTGGCGTCCATCTTCAGCAATTCGGCGTCAGAAAAGGCCGAAACGTCAGATTTCGCGGCAAACATCTGCGCCGCCAACTCGCTGATCTCGACGCCCAGTTCCTCTGCCAGTGCATGTGCGACAGCGCGGTCTGTCTGGGTCGTGGTGGGGGACCGGAATTCCAGCGTGTCGGACAAGATGCATGACAGCATCATGCCCTTGATCCCGCGCGGAGCCTGCGCCATGTGCTTGCCAATCATGTCATACATGATGGTCGCCGTGCAGGCGAGCGGGCGCATCGTAATGTCGATCGGGCCTTTCGTTTCCAGCCCGCCTACAAGTTTATGGTGGTCGATGATCGCCTGAATATCGGCATCATTGATGCCCTTTGGCAACTCGTCGGGATTGTTGGTGTCGACGATCACGACCGGGGTGCCCGGCGCCAAGTCTTGCAAAATCGCTGGTTGCTCGAAACCCCAATGTGACAGCGCAAACTTCGCTTCGGTATTCGGTTGGCCCAGAAGCACTGCCTCGGCTGGGGTGTTGCGGATCTGGGTCAGATACCACGCCCAGATCAGGGGGGAGCCGGTCGAATCCACATCTGGAGAGAAATGGCCGAAAACTTTGATCATCGCTGCAATTCCGTGTGTTGTGAGAGGTGCCAAGGGTGCACGGTTCGCGCCGCTTATACCCCTGCGCGTTGGGCTTGTCACGCGGTGCACCGTCTTGAAATTACAACCACCGAGGCCGCCTATTTTTTCCAGACATTGATGTTGACAGGGCAGAGATGCGCGCCTATCTCTGCGTCGTTAGCACTCGGCCAGTGCGAGTGATAACAGAATTTTAACCTGGAACCAAAGGAGCGTTCTCAGATGGCATTTAAACCGTTGCATGACCGTGTTCTCGTCCGTCGTGTCGAAGGCGACGAAAAAACCAAAGGCGGTCTGATCATTCCCGAAAGCGCCAAGGAAAAGCCGGCAGAAGGCGAAATCATCGCCACTGGTGATGGTGCGCGCAAGGATTCGGGCGAGTTGATCGACATGGCTGTAAAAGCCGGTGATCGCGTTCTGTTCGGCAAGTGGTCGGGCACCGAAGTGACGATCGATGGCGAAGAGCTGCTGATCATGAAAGAAAGCGACATCCTGGGCGTTATGGCCTGATTTCGCTGAATTCCACTGAAAACATAGACAACCAGGAGGCACCCAAATGGCTGCTAAGGACGTCAAATTTAATACCAATGCCCGCGACCGCATGCTGCGCGGTGTGAACACTCTCGCTGATGCGGTGAAGGTCACGCTTGGCCCCAAAGGTCGCAATGTCGTGATCGACAAATCTTTCGGTGCACCGCGCATCACGAAAGACGGTGTGACTGTTGCCAAGGAAATCGAACTGGAAGACAAGTTCGAAAACATGGGCGCGCAGATGGTCAAAGAAGTGGCCTCGCGCACCAATGACGAAGCGGGCGACGGCACCACAACTGCGACCGTTCTGGCACAAGCAATCGTGCGCGAAGGTCTGAAATCGGTTGCCGCTGGCATGAATCCGATGGACCTCAAGCGCGGTATCGATCTGGCAACCACCAAAGTTGTTGACGCGATCAAAGCTGCTGCACGTCCGGTAAATGACACTGCCGAAGTTGCGCAGGTCGGCACCATCTCCGCCAATGGCGAAGCTGAAATTGGCCGCCAGATTGCGGACGCGATGCAGAAAGTTGGCAATGAGGGCGTGATCACTGTCGAAGAAAACAAGGGTCTGGAAACAGAAACCGATGTTGTCGAAGGCATGCAGTTCGACCGCGGCTACCTGTCCCCCTATTTCGTCACCAACCCCGACAAGATGATCGCAGATCTGGATGATGCAATCATCCTGATTCACGAGAAGAAACTCTCGTCGCTGCAGCCGATGGTTCCGCTTCTGGAGCAGGTGATCCAGTCGCAAAAACCGCTTCTGATCATCGCTGAAGATGTTGAAGGCGAAGCGCTGGCAACTCTGGTTGTGAACAAGCTGCGCGGCGGCCTGAAAATTGCTGCTGTAAAAGCACCCGGCTTTGGCGACCGTCGCAAGGCCATGTTGCAGGATATCGCAGTTCTGACCGGTGGTCAGGTGATCAGCGAAGATCTGGGCATGAAGCTGGAAAGCGTGACCATGGACATGCTTGGCAGCGCCAAGAAAGTCACGATCACCAAAGACAACACAACTATTGTCGATGGCGCAGGCGAGAAAGCCGAGATCGAGGCACGTGTTTCGCAGATCCGTCAGCAGATCGAAGAAACAACATCTGACTACGACAAAGAGAAGCTGCAAGAGCGTCTGGCCAAGCTGGCTGGCGGCGTTGCGGTCATCCGCGTCGGCGGTATGTCGGAAGTCGAAGTCAAAGAGCGCAAAGACCGCGTTGATGATGCTCTGAACGCAACCCGCGCAGCCGTGCAAGAAGGCATTGTTGTCGGTGGTGGCGTGGCGCTGATTCAGGCGGGCAAATCGCTCGGTGGGCTGACTGGCGAAAACAGCGACCAGACTGTCGGTATCTCGATCGTACGCAAGGCACTCGAAGCGCCACTGCGTCAGATCGCTGAAAACGCTGGTGTGGACGGGTCCGTTGTTGCGGGCAAAATCCGCGAAAGCGACGACAAGACATTCGGCTTCAACGCGCAGACCGAAGAATATGGCGACATGTTCAAATTCGGCGTGATCGACCCCGCGAAAGTTGTGCGCACTGCACTTCAGGACGCAGCTTCGGTTGCTGGCCTGTTGATCACAACAGAAGCCATGATCGCCGACAAGCCAGAGCCGAAAGGCCAAGGCGGTGGCGGCGGCATGCCTGATATGGGTGGCATGGGCGGCATGGGCGGCATGATGTAAGCTGCGGCCTCGCAAGATTGACGATTAAGGGCCGGGAATTTCCCGGCCCTTTTTCATACTTTGCGCTGTTGCCCACGAAAAAAAGCGCCCATAGGGGCGCTTTTTTCATTAGTTTCCGCAGTGTTTGTTCCGCGGGGTCAATGCACGCTAACCGGCTCCATGTCGTTTTGGCGCGCCATGACAAATGCCATTGTCCGGTCTGTCACCAGCGCCAGACGCTCGCCTTCTTCATGGTGGATCGCATATAAATCCGTCACACCGGGAAGCTGGTCGCGGATATCTTCGGGCAACTCACTTGCCTTGATAGGGCGGACATACGCAATCGGGCGGCCCGAAGTGTTGATGGGGAATTCGCTGTTCATTTGCTTACCTCGCTTCAGCCTCGGGTTATGGGAACGGTCTGCACTGTATCTTCAGGCTCTTTGCGGATCAGGTCGATATGCAAGAGCCCGTCTGCAAGCCATGCTTGGGCAACATCAACACCATCGGCCAAAGCGAATGCACGCTGAAACTGGCGGGCTGCGATACCGCGATGCAGGAACACACGCGTGTCCTTGTCTGTGTCATGCTGCTGTCCATGCACCAGCAATTGGCGTTTCTCGACTGTTATGGACAGGTCTTCCTCACGGAACCCGGCCAAAGCCAGAGTGATGCGAAATTTGTTCTGCTCGGTCACTTCGATATTGAAGGGCGGGTATCCGTCTGTGCCCGCGCGTGCCGTGCGTTCAACCAGCCGCTCCAGCCTGTCGAACCCCAGCAGTAGCGGGTGCGACGGGAAATTCAGTTTTGTCATCAGCGATAGCCCTCTCAGATAAGCGACAATGCTGCGGGCCCCATATGCGGCGACCCTATTGGTAAAGATATGGGGTCAAATTTACGACTCGCAAGGGGCAAGGTGCCGCGCCCTGCGGGATCAAAGGCTTTTGCCGCGGGGTTTTTCCGGCTATCGTCGCGGCAGAAGTAACAAGAACAGAATCGCGCCCATGAATTCTCCGCAGGAACTGAACCATGAAGATGTGTTGCGCGTCAAACTTGAAGTGCTGCGTCAGAAGCACCGCGACCTTGATGAGGCGATCAATGCGCTTCAGGAAAAAGGGCCAAGCGCGCAATTGACGATTCAGCGTCTGAAGAAAGACAAGCTACAGCTGAAAGACCAGATCGCGCGGATCGAAGATGAACTGACCCCCGATATCATTGCCTGACGCAATTGCGCCTGTGCCCACCATCGCTATAAGTGCGAAGATAATCAGCCAAGAGGGGCCGTATGACCGACATTCGGGTAGGGATCATCATGGGCAGCCAGTCAGACTGGCCGACAATGCGCGAAGCCGCACAGATACTCGATGACTTGGGTGTCAGCTATGAGACGCGCATCGTTTCCGCCCACCGCACACCGGATCGGTTGTGGGAATATGGGCGCGAGGCGGTTGCCCGCGGTTTGCAGGTCATCATCGCAGGGGCGGGCGGGGCTGCGCATCTGCCTGGCATGATGGCATCGAAAACCCGCGTGCCGGTGGTTGGCGTGCCCGTGCAGACCAAGGCCCTGTCAGGCGTCGACAGCCTGTATTCGATTTTGCAGATGCCGCGCGGCTATCCCGTGGCGACCATGGCCATCGGCGCTGCGGGGGCGGCGAATGCCGGGCTGATGGCCGCCGGCATTCTGGCCTTGCACGATGACGCGCTGGCCGAACGGTTGGACACGTGGCGCGCTGAACTTTCGGCCTCAATCCCGGAGGTGCCGGTTGATGACTGACGCATTAGCCCCTGGCCGCGTGATCGGCATACTTGGCGGCGGGCAATTGGGGCGGATGTTGTCGGTCGCCGCGTCCCGACTGGGGTATCGCTGCCATATCTATGATCCCGGTGTGGCACCACCAGCGGGTCAGGTTGCCGAATACGTCACCACTGCCCCTTGGGATGATGCTGCAGCCCTGACGGAGTTTGCCGCCAGTGTCGATGTCATCACTTTCGAATTCGAGAATATCCCGACAGCGACCCTTGTTCTGTTGGAGGCATTGCGCCCCATCCGCCCCGGACGCCGTGCGCTTGCCGTGTCGCAGGACCGGTTGCATGAGAAAGAGTTCCTGCAAACTCTTGGTCTGGAAACCGCCCCCTTCGCACTCGTAGACAGCGCAGAGGCGCTGGAACGCGCGGTTGCCCAAATTGGCACCCCTGCAATACTGAAAACCCGCCGCATGGGCTATGACGGAAAAGGGCAGGCGCGGATTGACGGGGCCGCTGATATCCAGCCCGCGTGGGACGCAATGCAAGGCGCACCCGCGATCCTCGAAGGGTTCGTGACCTTCTCGCTTGAAATATCTGTCATCGCAGCGCGTGGCCTGAGCGGTGAAGTCGCGGCTTTTGACCCCGGTGAGAACTTGCACAAATCCGGTATTTTGCACGAAACGCGTGTCCCCGCTCGCGTCAGTGCACGACAGCGCAGCGACGCTGTACTTGTAGCGGCGAAGGTGCTGAACGCGCTGGATTATCTTGGTGTGTTGGGCGTGGAAATGTTTGTCACACCGCAGGGTTTGATCGTAAATGAGATAGCACCCCGCGTGCACAATTCCGGCCATTGGACACAAAACGGATGCAGCGTAGACCAGTTTGAGCAGCATATCCGCGCCGTTGTGGGATTGCCCTTGGGCGATGGTGGGCGATATGCCGATGTGGTGATGGAAAACCTGATTGGCGATGATCTGGACCGCTTGCCAGACTTGCTGCGCGCCAAGGACACGGCCGTGCACCTCTATGGCAAACCCGAAGCGCGGGCAGGCCGCAAGATGGGGCATGTGAACCGAATTATCCGGTAAGCCCAAAGCGTAGCGTGGGTGTTAGGTGCTGAACCTTGCGGCAGTGGCGTGGATCAGGCCAGCGCCGGTTTCATACCACAGGGCGCGGGTGCTGGTGAAACGCTCATCATGCCGGGCAACAGGGCGCACAGGCAAGCTCTCCATGTCGCCTGTCAACAAAGCATGTGCGGCCTGCATGCCAAATACAGTGCCCGGTCCGATGCCGCGCCCCGAATAGCCGAAACAGGCCAGCGCATCAGGGCCAAAAGCCACGATTTTGGGGATATGGTCGCTGGTCATGGCGATACGCCCGCTCCATCCGTGGTGCAGGGCCTGCCCTTTCAGCGCGGGAAACAGCGTTGCCAGTTTGCGCTGTGCCCATGCGTGATGGACGCCCCCCACTGGCCCCGCGCCATTGCCAATGCCCCCCAATATCAGGCGCCCCGCCTGATCCATCCGCAGCGAGGACATGACAAGCGCAGTATCCCAGCACCCTTCACCCTGCGGCAGGATGGTGGCGCGCAGCGCGTCGGGCAAAGGGGCAGTGGCAAATTGGCAAAAATTCACCGGCACGAATTGTGGCTGAAACGGATCACTCAGCCCAAGATGATAGGCATTTGTGGCCATCAGCACCTTGCGCGCCCGCACTGTGTGCCCTTGGCTGCTCAGCACCCAGTCACCGCCCTTGCGCGACAATGCGGAAACAGGGCTGTGGGTGTGCAGTGCGGCCCCCGCCGCCACTGCCGCCCGTGCCAACCCGCGCACATAAGAGAGCGGCTGTATGGTGCCTGCGCGCGGATCAAAAAGCGCGCCGCAAAACCTGTCACTGCCCACACGGCGCTGTGTTTCAGCCGCATCCAGCACCTGCAACGGCGCGCCCAAGGCGACACCCTGTCGGTGGCGGTCCTGCACGTCGCGCAACCCTGCCGCAGAATGCGCAAGGTGCAGGGTGCCGTCGCAAGTGGCTTCGCAGTCGATCCCCTCGCGCGCGATCAAGTTGAACACTTGCGCGGGTGCACCGGCCAGCGTGTGGATCAGGTGCAATCCTGCGTCCTGCCCCATCTGCGCGGTAAGGGCCTCAGGCGGCAACCACAGACCGGCATTGACCAGCCCGACATTGCGCCCCGACCCGCCATGGCCGATTGCTTCTGCTTCCAGCAAGCAGACAGTCGCGCCTGTGCGCGCTGCCTCCAATGCCGCAGAACACCCTGTGAAACCGCCCCCGACCACGGCCAGATCGACCGTCATGTCCCGCGTGAGTGGGCCCGCGCCGAACTCCTCTCGGGCAGAGGCGTGCCACAGGGTCGTTTCAGATGTCAAAGCGCACCCCTTGCGCCAATGGCAATTCCGCCGAGTAGTTCACCGTGCAGGTCTGGCGGCGCATATACCCTTTCCACGCGTCAGAGCCGCTTTCACGCCCGCCGCCTGTTTCCTTTTCGCCGCCAAATGCCCCACCGATTTCCGCGCCGGACGGGCCGATATTGACATTGGCGATCCCGCAATCAGACCCGGCAGCCGACAGGAATGTCTCCGCCTCGCGCAGATTCAGGGTGAAAATGCACGATGACAGCCCTTGCGGCACATCGTTTTGCATCTCGATGGCGTCTTCCAGCGTTTCATAGCTCATCACATACAGGATCGGCGCAAAGGTTTCCTCGCGCACGCACTCGGTCTGGCTGGGCATTTCGACCAAAGCAGGCGTGACATAGGCCCCGCCCTGCGGCACCGCGTCTGACACGCTTTCGCCGCCATGCACGATGCCACCATCGGCGCGGGCACGGTCCAGCTGTTCCAACATGCGCGCCCGCGCGCCATTGTCGACCAATGGGCCAACCAATGTGCCCGATGCGCGCGGATCACCCACAGGCAGCGTGGAGTAGGCGGCTTTCAGTTTCTCGACCAGCCCTTCGCGGATCGATTCGTGCACGATCAGGCGGCGCAACGATGTGCAGCGCTGCCCGGCAGTGCCAACGGCGCTGAAGACAATCGCGCGCACTGCCATGTCTAGATCCGCCGACGGGGCCACGATCATGGCGTTGTTGCCGCCCAGTTCCAGAATCGGGCGCCCGAAGCGCGCCATGACCTTTGGCCCGACAAGGCTGCCCATGCGGGTAGAGCCGGTCGCAGATACAATCGGCACATCGCGGCTGTCCACCAGCGCGGCCCCGATCTCTGCCCCGCCAATGACAAGCTGGCTCAGGCCGTCAGGCGCGTCACCAAACTTGACCAGCGCACGTTCCAGACAGCGATGCGCGGCCATTGCAGTCAGGGGCGATTTCTCAGAGGGTTTCCAGATGATCGGATTGCCGCAAACCAACGCCAATGCGACATTCCAAGACCAGACAGCCACAGGAAAATTGAACGCCGAGATAATCCCGACCGGCCCCATCGGGTGCCATGTTTCCGCCATGCGGTGCCCGGGGCGTTCCGAGGCGATGGTCAGACCATAAAGCTGCCGAGACAGGCCGACTGCGAAATCGCAGATATCAATCATTTCCTGAACTTCGCCCAAACCTTCGGATGTGATTTTGCCAGCGTCTAGCGTGACCACTGCCCCCAATTCGGCCTTTGCTGCGCGCAATTCCTCGCCGAACAGGCGGACCAACTCGCCACGGCGCGGTGCTGGAACATTACGCCACTGGCGAAAGGCGATTTGCGCGCGCGCGATGATGGCGGGCATTTCGGCGGGGTCGGTTTCGTGCAAGCTTGCCACTTCGGCCCCGTCAATGGGGGAGTAGACGGCCAGTGTGCCACCTGTCAGCGCTGCCTCATTCAGGCCAGCGGCAGCCAGAATCTCTTTATGTGTCATGGTGTTAACTCCTTCATCTGTGACGTGGCGACCCTGTGCGGCACGCAAGCCGCAAAGGCCGCAACGCCCTGCGCGTCTGCCGCGCCCTGTACATTTTTGTCCGTCCCGCGTTGTGTCGCGGGCAAACCCTGCGCCATGTTCAGCATCCACACTGGCAAATGACAAGGGCAGATATGCGGCCTGTGCTGTCGGGCATGATCTCTCAACCCGCACCCCGGCGGTGTTACTGGCAGGGAAGCGCGCGGTATAAGTTCTCGCGCTATTCGCGACGAGAGGTTTATGGCTGTTGAGCGATCGGAATCGCTGCGTGTATCCGTTGGCCTATCGCGGAGAAAAGCTTAATCGCGCACCACATAGACAGACTGCTTTGCATGTCGCACCACTCTGGCCGCATTTGGCCCAAGCAGATAATCCTTCGCTTCGGGGCGGTGTGCCGCCAGAATAATCAGGTCGACTTCGAGCTTGTCTGCTGCGCGCAGGATTTCGTCGTAAATGTTCCCGTGCAAGATATGCGGGTGCACCTCGACCGAGACGGGCACGTTTTGTTTGATCCAGTTGCGCAACGCTTCGCCGAACTGGTGCAAGGCGGTTTGTTCAAACCCGGCCTTGAAAAACGTTCCGACCATTGACAGGCCGAAATCAGGCAAGACGCTGACGACATGCAACTCGCCGCCCTTAATCAGCATCTCTTGCGCTTCTGCCAGCGGTTTTATCCATGAAACCGGTGAATTCAGGTCGATTGGCAACAAGATCTTTTTCGCCATGGTTCCCTCCGAATGCGGCGGTGCTTGGTGACTGCACGCACAGACTGAAGCCGCGCGTCAAATCTTGTTGATCGGATTGGACATGACCCGCACCGTTTAAGCAACCCTTAACTGATTTGGCGCAGGTTTCCGAAAGCAAAGCGCCAGAGCTTCGGGCGCGCCCCGTTCCCCGACTGCTCATGCGCATCAAGTCGCCAATCGCGCGCTGTCTCATCTGATATGGCTGCCGGTCGGGTGCCATAAGCCCAATCGGCGCTCTATGCCTTATGCACTTGGCAATTGGCGCAGGCCCATATTTGCATAGCCCCCCGCATTCGGTTGGTTTGGCATCATCCTGTTTGGCGGGGCTTCAGGTTCGATACTTTCCAAGGTTCCTGTATGGACGGTGCCCCGAAATAATACCCTTGCAGGCAGTCGACCCCCATCCGGACCAATGTTTGTGCATCTTCCGCCGTCTCGACGGATTCGGCCACAGTGAACATATCGAAATGCCGCGCGATAGATACCAAGGCCTGCACCAGAATTTGATTGTCCGCCTCATGGGCGATGTCCCGAATGAAAGCGCCATCAATCTTGACGATATCAAAGTAAAAGTCCTTCAAATATCGGAACGCCGTATAGCCCGCGCCAAAATCGTCCAGCGCGAAACATATGCCCCTTTCCTGCATATCCTGCATGAATAGCGTGACCATATCCGGTACGAGAATGGCCGAGGATTCCGTAATCTCGAGGATCAGCCGCTCTGCGATATAGGGCGTATGACGCAAACCGCGCTCCAGCGTGGCCAGCCATTCCGGATACCCGATCGAGCGCGCAGACATATTGACCGAGATCCGGATCGAGGGTTCCCGCGCAAGCGTGGCCAAACCCATTTCCAGCGCAAGACAGTCAATGCGCCGACCCATTTCGTTGGTTTCGACCGCATCCATAAAATCGGCTGCTGGAATGACCCGTCCCGTCGGATCGATGATTCGGATCAGCCCTTCGTAGAAAGCAGCGCGCTTAGGCATGCGCGCCTGCACGACTGGCTGAAAGGCCAGAACGGCGCGGCGTTCATCCAGTGCTGCCCGCACCATTCTCAGCGTGTCCTTGCGCTGTTTTTCCGCAGCGCAAGACAGGGGCGAGGCATGGGCGGCATCAACAATACTGCTTGGGTTCAGGCGGCGCATGGACATAAGGGCTCTCCGACGTTTTGGCTACCTTGTCTGCGATGGCTTAAATCGCCGTTAATTCTGGGCAGGTCATTAAAATGCTCTGCTTATTTCGAGCGGCTTTGGGGCCTCGCGGTGGCTGAGGCTCTGATTGCCTTCGGGTCGGCGCAGGCGTATAGCCGTGGCGCAATTGCGTTGCTACGGGGTACTGGCCATGGACAAGAAATCGGCAAATACAATGTGGGGCGGGCGCTTCAGCGCCGGTCCAGACGCGATCATGGAGGCGATCAATGCCTCGATCGGGTTTGACAAGCGACTTGCGTCGCAAGATATCGCAGGCTCGCGCGCCCACGCCGCCATGCTGGCCGCAACCGGGATCATCAAGGCCGAAGATGCCGCCGCAATCGACACTGGTCTGGTGCAAGTGCTGGAGGAAATCGAGGCGGGCACATTCACCTTTTCAACCGCGCTGGAAGACATTCACATGAATGTCGAGGCGCGGTTGAGCGAGATTATCGGCGCCCCCGCCGGACGGCTGCACACGGCCCGGTCACGCAACGATCAGGTGGCACTGGATTTTCGCATGTGGGTGCGCGCGCAATGCGATGCGGCCATCTCGGGGCTTGATGCCCTGATCTCTGCCTTTCTGGCGCAGGCAGAGGCGGGCGCGGATTGGGTCATGCCGGGGTTCACCCATCTGCAAACGGCGCAGCCTGTCACATGGGGCCATCACATGCTGGCCTATGTCGAAATGTTTGCCCGTGACAGATCGCGCTTTGAAGATGCGCGCGCGCGGATGAATGAATGCCCGCTTGGCGCGGCGGCCCTTGCGGGCACGTCCTTTCCGATTGACCGGCACATGACCGCGCAGGCATTGGGCTTTGACCGGCCCACATCAAACTCGCTCGACACTGTCTCGGACCGCGATTTTGCGCTGGAATTTCTGGGCGCGGCCTCGATCTGTGCCATGCATCTGTCGCGTTTTGCCGAAGAGCTGGTGATCTGGTCCTCGGCGCAATTTCGGTTCGTGCGCATGTCAGACCGCTTCTCGACCGGCTCCAGCATCATGCCCCAGAAACGCAATCCCGATGCCGCCGAATTGCTGCGCGCCAAGCTGGGCCGCATCTTGGGCGCGACAGTTGCGCTGTTCACGGTCATGAAGGGGCTGCCGCTGACCTATTCGAAGGACATGCAAGAAGACAAAGAACAGGTCTTTGACGCGGCTGATAACCTGATCCTCGGGCTTGCTGCGATGGAAGGGATGGTGCGTGATCTGACCGCCAATCGCGCAGCCTTAGAGGCGGCGGCCTCGTCCGGCTTTTCCACCGCCACCGATCTGGCCGACTGGCTGGTGCGCGCGCTGAACCTGCCCTTCCGCGAGGCGCATCATGTGACCGGCGCTCTGGTCAAGCTGGCCGAGGATAAGGGCTGCGATCTGGCCGATCTCAGCTTGGACGAGATGCAGAAAATACATGGCGAAATCACGCAGGCGGTCTATTCTGTATTGGGTGTGCAGAACTCGGTCGCCAGCCGGACAAGTTATGGCGGCACTGCACCAGAGAATGTGCGCGCCCAAGTCGCGCGCTGGAAAGAGGGGCTTTGATGAAATACGCAGCACTCGCCGTCCTGCTCGCACTTGCCGCCTGCGGGGCAGAAGCGCCCCCAACCCATCCTGGCCAACCCGCCGCAGGCATCGGCCTGAGCGGTGAGGTCACGATGGGCGCGAAGACAAGACTATGAGTCCCCTGCGCCTGATATTCCTGGCCCTTGCCATCTGGGGCACGATCCATCCGATGTATTGGTTCATCACATGGTTTGTGCAGAATGAATGGTCGCTAATGGCGATGGTCGATGCGTGGCACGCCAATGCCTCGACAACTGGTCTTGTCTGGGATCTGACCATTGCGGCTGTCGCGCTGACAGTGTTCGTGCTGGTCGAAACATGGCAGCGCCGCCGCTTTATCGGGCTTCTGGCCATCCCCGCCACCTTTTGTATCGGGGTGTCCTGTGGGCTGCCTCTCTACCTGTTCCTGCGTTCACGACCAGAGTGATCGGATCTTTTTCTTGCGCCAAATACTCCCGCCGGAGGCTCCCGCCCTCTCTTCCTCTCCTGCCGTTTGACTGAAAGCGCCTCTGATGGACCATTTCCAATATCGTGGTGGCATCCTGCATGCCGAAGATGTGCCCCTGACCGAAATCGCCGCTGAGGTGTGCACGCCGTTCTATTGTTACTCCACGGCCACGCTGACCCGTCATTTCCGCCTGTTTCAGGAGGCGCTGGCGGGCATGGATCATCTGGTCTGCTTTGCCATCAAATCGCTGTCCAATCAGGCGATCCTGCGCACGCTGGGCGATCTGGGTGCTGGAATGGATGTCGTGTCGGGGGGCGAGTATCGCCGGGCATTGGCTGCGGGCATACCGGGCGCGCGCATTGTTTTCTCGGGGGTCGGCAAAACCCGCGAGGAAATGGCCTTTGCGCTGCGCAACGGTATCCGGCAGTTCAATGTCGAATCGGCCGAAGAATTGCGCGTGCTCTCGGATGTGGCAACGTCACTGGGCGCTGTGGCCCCGATCACGCTGCGCGTGAATCCTGATGTGGACGCCAAAACCCACGAGAAAATCGCCACCGGGCGCAAAGAAGACAAATTCGGCGTCCCCATCAGCCGCGCGCGCGAGATTTATGCACAAGCCGCCGCATTGCCGGGCATTGATGTGGTGGGCGTCGACGTGCATATCGGCAGCCAATTGACAGACCTTGCGCCATTTGAAGCCGCATTCACCAAGATTGCCGACCTGACGCGCGTGTTGCGCGCTGATGGCCACACCATCCGGCGGCTGGATCTGGGGGGTGGGCTTGGCATTCCCTATACCCGCTCGAATGAAACGCCACCGCTGCCGCTGGAATACGGCGCGATGATCCAGCGTGTGCTGGGCGATCTGGATGTCGAGATCGAGATAGAGCCGGGGCGGTTGATCGCGGGCAATGCCGGTATTCTTGTGGCCTCGGTGATTTACCTGAAAGAAGGCGAGGGGCGTGATTTCCTGATCCTTGACGGGGCCATGAACGACCTGATCCGCCCGGCCATGTATGGGGCCTATCATGATATTGTGCCGGTGCTGGAACCTGTTGCCGCAGTCGCGCAAAGCCCGGTTGATATTGTCGGACCGGTCTGCGAATCGGGCGATACCTTTGCCAAAGGGCGTGACATGCCGCCACTTGCGCCGGGTGATCTTGTCGCCTTCCGCTCCGCCGGGGCATATGGCGCGGTCATGGCGTCGGAATACAATACGCGCCCTTTGATCCCCGAAGTTCTGGTGAAAGATGATCAATATGCTGTCATCCGGGCGCGTCCAAGCTTTGACGAGATCATTAATCGCGATACGTTGCCCACATGGCTGTGACACCAGCAGACCTGTAAGCACAAGCGAGGGTGTATGCGCAGACGTAAAGCCAGCGAAACCAACCCGGCCCTGACACGCGCGCTGCGCGGCACATTGACAGGGCTGTGGCTGGAGCGATTGGCCCGCGCTTTCTGGCCCTTCACGACCGTGATCTTGTTTGCGATTGCGGCACTCGGGTTTGGCGCACAGGATGCTGTGCCCCCCGTCTGGGCGCTCTCGGGCGTTGTCACGACACTCGTGCTGGCGCTTGTGGCATTTGGTCTTGGTGCTTGGCGGTTGCGCATTCCCACCCGCGCGGATGCCGCCGCGCGGCTGGATGCCTCCATGCCGGGGCGACCACTCAGCGCTTTGGCGGATGAACAGATCATCGGGTCCGGTGATGACGCCTCACGCCGTGTCTGGGCCGCACATCTGGCCCGAATGCAAGCGCGACTGGCACAGGCGCGGGCCGTTCCGGGCAATCTGCGGCTTGCACAATATGACCGGTTCGGGTTGCGCTACATTGCAATGACGGGCTTTGTGACGGCTGTCTTGTTCGGTGCCCCGTCGCGCGTGAGCGAGATTTCAGAGATTGCGCAGATACCGGGCCGCGCCGAAGCCGTAGCCCTTGGCCCGTCATGGGAAGTCTGGGTGCAACCGCCCAGCTATACCGGCCGCCCCAGCCTATACCTCAATGAGGTGGACCGTGTCCGTCTGGACCTGCCGCAAGGCAGCCGTGTGACTGTGCGGTTCTATGGTCAGGAAGGCATCATGTCGGTGCAGGAAAGCCTGTCTGACCGCGGCGAGTATGACCCCAACGAGATGGCGCAGGATTTCGAGATTGAACGCTCGGGCCGGTTGAGTGTGCGCGGCCCCGCGGGGCGTGACTGGGAAGTCGTCGCCCTAGTGGACCAGCCGCCAGAAGTGGCGTTGCGCGGGCGCGCGGAGCGCGAGCGTGGCGGGCTGATGCGTCAGGATTTCATCGCAACAGATGATTACGGTGTTGTCGATGGCGAGGTACAGGTCGCCCTTGATCTAGAGAATGTCGAGCGGCGCTTCGGGCTTGCAGCGGAACCAGAGCCGCGCAGCGATATGGCCTTGTCTTTGCCGATGCCTGCGTCTGGTTCGCGCGCCGAGATTGAGGACGCCTTTATCGAGGATTTCTCGCAGCATCCTTGGGCCAATCTGCCTGTGACAATCGCGCTGCAAGTGGAAGATGCGCGCGGTCAGACGGCGACAACCGGCGCCACAGAGATGGTCCTGCCCGGACGGCGGTTCTTTGACCCAACAGCGGCTGCGGTGATCGAAATGCGGCGTGATCTGCTGTGGACACGCGAAAACGCGCGGCGCGTTGGCGAATTGATGATAGCCATCGGGCACAGGCCGGAAGAGGCCTTCCGCTCGGTCGAGGCACGCATCCGCTTTACTGAGACGCGCGAGATGTTACTGGCCAGCCTAGATCAGGGCGAAATGGATGGCACCCTGCGTGACGAATTGTCGGAAAAATTGTGGGATTTGGCCGTCTTGCTGGAAGAAGGCGAGTTGGCTGATGCGCGCGAGCGGTTGCGTCGGGCGCAAGAGCGGCTGGATGAAGCGGTGCGCAGTGGCGCAGATCCCGCCGAAATCGCGGAATTGATGGACGAGTTGCGCGAAGCGATGCGCGATTACATGCGCCAGCTTGCCGAGCAGCCGCGCGAACGTGGCGAGCCGCCGATGGATGGCGAAAGCATGGAAATCACGCAAGACCAGATTCAGGACTTGCTCGACCGTATTCAGGAGTTGATGGAAGAAGGCCGCATGGACGAAGCGGCGGAGCTTCTGGCACAGTTGAACGAGTTGCTTGAGAATTTGCAGGTGGCTGAAGGTGAGGGCGGCGAAGGCATGCCCGGCGATCAGGCAATGGAAGGTCTGGGCGAAACCCTGCGCGACCAGCAAAACCTGTCTGATGACACGTTCAACGAGCTTCAGGATGAATTCCGCAACGGCGACGAGTCCGCCGAGGGCGAACAAGGCGAAGGTGAAGGCGAGGGCGAGGGGCGGGGCGAAGAGCTTGGAGAGCGTCAGCGCGGATTGGCCGATCAGTTGCGTGACCAGCAATTGCAACCCCTTCCAGGCGAAGGAACGCCCGAAGGCGATGCCGCACTCGAAGCGCTGGAGCGCGCGCAGCGCGCGATGGAAGAAGCCGCAGAAGCCCTGGAGAACGGCGAGACGGGCGAGGCCCTGAGTCGGCAAGCCGACGCGATGGAGGCCATGCGGGACGGCATGCGTGCGATGAACGAGGCCCGTGCGCAGGACCAGCGCGACCAGCAAGGCGATCAGGCCAGCAATGAGGGCGGTGATGGCAGCAACCGCGACCCGCTGGGCCGCGAGCGCAATCAGGGTGGCGAAGTCGGGACCGACGATGACCTGCTGCAAGGCGAAGACGTCTATCGCCGCGCGCAGGACTTGCTGGAAGAGCTGCGCCGCCGCTCGGCAGAGCTGGAGCGCCCCGAGGCCGAACTGGATTACCTGCGCCGGCTTCTGGACCGGTTCTGACCTGCTGTGACGAGGAGCCTGTGCAACAGAGCGCGCAGTCGCGGCAGTGACAAGACGCTGACAATCTGACCACGAAAAAGCCCCGCCAGACTGGCGGGGCTTTGAAATTCTGCTGGGGTATGGCGAAGATCAGTTCTTCGCGTAGAATTCCACCACAAGGTTTGGTTCCATCTGAACCGGATAGGGAACATCGCCAAGTGCAGGCATACGCACGAAAGTCGCGGTCAGCTTGGAGTGATCGACTTCCAGATAGTCGGGTACGTCACGTTCTGCCAGACCAACAGCTTCCAGAATGATGGCCAACTGCTTGGACTTGTCGCGGATTGCGATGACATCGCCTTCTTTGACGCGGTAGCTTGGAATGTTCACGCGTGTTCCGTTCACGGTGATATGCCCGTGGTTGACGAACTGGCGCGCGGCAAAGACTGTCGGCACGAATTTCGCACGGTAGATCACGGCATCAAGGCGACGCTCCAGCAGGCCGATCAGGTTTTCACCCGTATCGCCCTTGATACGCTCGGCTTCGGCAAAGATGCGGCGGAACTGCTTTTCGGTCAGATCGCCGTAATAGCCCTTCAGCTTTTGCTTGGCGCGCAGCTGGGTGCCGAAATCCGACATTTTGCCCTTGCGGCGCTGGCCATGCTGGCCGGGGCCATATTCGCGGCGGTTCACAGGGCTTTTTGGACGGCCCCAGATGTTTTCGCCCATGCGGCGGTCAAGTTTGTATTTGGCAGACGTGCGTTTGGTCACGGCTGATCTCCTTCGGTTGCAGCCCCGGATGGGGCAATATGAAGGGCGTTGTCCTCTCCCGCGTGTGGCGGGCGACAGGCGTCCTTTTGCAAGGGCCCCCAACACCAATGATGTCCAAGGCGCAGAAGCGCCACAGATTGCGCGCTTATACAGAGCGCGCGGGTGGTGTCAATGCAAGCTGTCGCTCAGGCTGCGAGAAGGGCCGCTTCGGCCAGATTTAGGCAGCGGCGCGCGGTCGGGCCATAGCTTTCCGGCGCTGTCACCCAGTTTTCACACAGCTGCCGCAAGGCGCGCTTGTGCTCGCGCAGGGTCTGCGCCGGGGCCAGTGCCGGGTGGAAACTTTCGGTTGGCACGCCATTGGCATAGATGATCTGGTGTTCTTCCAGCAGCAAATGCCGGTAACAGATGCCATGAAGCGCCGGATCTTGCGTGATTGTTCTGAAATTGATCAGGTCGCTTGCACGGACCAGCACTTCTTCGCAGCCAAACAATGCGCGCGCCTGTGCCCCGCTGACAACGATCCTGTGTCCGGGCGAGACGCACAGATCGTCACTCGGCATCCCGTCTTCCAGTGCCCCGCGCCGCAGCCGGATGGGGCGCAATTGCGGATGGCGGCGCAGTGCTGGTCCCGACAGCATGCTCTGGCCAAGCCAGAGCACTGGTTGCGGGCCGTTGTCGCGTGTCATGATCTTGTCACCGACCTTGAGCAGAGCGACTGGCCGTGCCCCCTGCGGTGTTGCAATCAGTGTGTCGGACGCAAAGCAGATCACATCTTGCGACGGGTTTCGCGCAGCGCAGGGGGCCGGGCGATGATGGGTGATCCAGCAGGTCTGGCCTTGTGGTGGCATCGGACCCTCAAAGATAACAAGCGTTTGCAGCCCAGTGTCGGCAATGCGGGCGGTATAGCTTGCAGAACCGTCGGTCACAGTGAACCCGCCAGCGGGTGGCCCCGCGAAATCTTCAACACCTGATGGTCGGGGCAGGGCACCGCTAAGTCGTTGCGCGATCGCGCGCGCATTCTCTCGGATATCGTGAATTTCAATCGGTGCAGGCAAAGGCAAGACTGATTGCTGGCCATCAAGGCGCATTGCCGCACCCCGCCATTGCCAGCTTGCCCCGACACGCAACCATGAAGGGTCTATTCCGGTTGCGCCGTCAATCTGCGTCATGTCCCAGCTTATCGCGAACACGCCGTCATGCGGTATTGCCATTGTCATGCCAGCCTCGTCTATGCTGCTTTTGCAGTGCAGCTTACGCAGACGATAGCAAAATTTTTTCAAAAAAACCAGTGGTTATATCATCATCGGCGGGCGCATGCGTTGGGGCGCGTGTGTGATTCTTCAGGGCCAGCCATGCGTGAGCGCCGCCATCACGGCTTGCGTGCGGTTACTCACCCCCAAGCGCCGGCATAGGGTTTTCACATGCAGCTTGATGGTCGGCTCGCTTAGTTTCAGAATGCGGGCAATTTCCTTGTTGGTCTTGCCATCACATAGCGCCTTTAGAACCTCGTTCTCGCGCGTGGTCAATTTCGGACGCTCAGGCACATTCGGAGCGGCGCACAGTGGCCCCTCGCTTTGCGGGTCAGTTTCTGTTAACAGATCGACAGGAACATACCGCTCTCCCAATGCCATAAAGCGTATGGCGTTCAAAAGTGACGATGCTGTCATGGATTTGTGCAAAAACCCCTGTACACCCATCAAAAATGCCCGCTCGACGGCAGCGCGTGGGGCCATGCCAGAAAACAGTGCAACGGGGGGCGCATCGGGCATTTTGAGGATGGCGTCCAGCCCCTCCAAGGCGTTCATGCCTGGCATACTGTAATCAAGCAGCACCAGATCGAACCTTTCGGCACGCGCTAGTATTTGCGTTGCTTCGTCAATGGTGCCTGCGGTGACAATTTCAATATCGTGCTCTTGCTCTAGGAATGAGCAGAGTGTGTCTCGCAAGAGCATATGATCGTCGGCAATCAGAAGTCGCATATAATGTGCCCTAGCTAGACTCTAATGTGTCGTCCGCAGCTTTGTGTGGTGAGATAGTGTTTCCAGTACTGACGCTGCATCAGCCCGGTGGAAAACTATGTCGTTTTCATTTTGCGCGGAAGGTGTTGCAAAATGCAAAGATCCTTCAGCAACTGTCAAGATGACCGGAATTGATAATTCTGCCTGTCGGAAGCTTTTCGCCCACGTGTCGACAGAGGGCGTTGCTGTGTTGGTTTTTACGACGATAACATCCCAGTTACCGGGGTCATCCTGCACGGCGGAAATCGCTTCTTGCGGGGTCGCACAACTGGCAACTTCGGCGCCAGCGCTTGACAGCAACTTTGACATTTCTGTCAAGTCCGTCTCATCGTCGCCAGCAAGCAAGACATTCAGGCCAACAAGGGACGGTGTTTCTTCGACGCCTGCCGCCGCCAATTCCGGCGCGCTTGCATCAGATGCGATTGGCCAGAAAACCTGCACGCGCGTCCCTTTGCCCGGTTCTGACTGAACGCGCAACGCTGCTTTGTTGGACAACAGAATGCCAGAAACAATGCTCATACCCAGTCCAGTGCCATGTTCACCTTTGGTAGAAAAATAAGGATCAAACATCTTTTTTTTCAGTTCTGTGCTTAAACCAATGCCGGTGTCGCGAACTTCCAACACAGTATAACGATGCTCAGGCCAGAAAGTTCCCACATCGAGCGGAAAATTATTTTCCGGTCGCTCAAGGCGGTCCACGCAAACGCTGATCTGTGCACACAGGCATGCGCCAAGCGGCAACGCATCGCGGGCATTGATCATCAGATTGATCAGAACCTGCATCAATTCAGTCTGATCGCACAGTATGTTGATCGGATCGTCTGGCAGTGTGAGCGTCAGTTCTGCGTCGCCCCCAAGGCTGGGGCGCAACAAGTCGGTGGACTGTTTTACAATCGGGCGTATGTCCCTCACGCTGCGCTGCGCTTCGCGCGTTGAAAGCTTGCTCATGTTCTTCAACAAAGACAAAACCTGTGCGCTCGCAGACTCGATCCGCGCAAGGCTTTCGTGTGTTGTATGCCCCGAATCTTGCTTCATGGCCTCGATGGTATGCATAATCACCGCCATAAAGTTGTAAATATCATGCGCCAGTCCCCCGGCTAGCTGCGCGATCTGCTGGCGGCTTTGGGCGATATGAAGCTGCTCTCGCAGCAGCGCATTGTTTTTTTCGCTTGCTTTGCGCGCTGTAATTTCGCGTGCGATTGTCAAGAATGTGCCGTCGCTCTGGACCCATATCGACATGTCAAAATATCGGTCGGCTGCGTTCTGTTGAGGAAAGGCAACTTCGCCATTCCACTGCCCCTGACTGTAAAGTTCGGGCAATATCTTGGCAAATTGATCCCGCAGAGGCTGCGGGTTGATGTCGTGCCATGTCAGGGTCTGAATCGGGGTATCGGCAGATACATACATGACACGCCGCATAGTCGAATTCATATAGGCAATGTAGCCATCCGGCTGGGTGATAGCGATAGCATCATCTGATAGATCCATCGTGCTGATCCGTTCTCGCAAAGCGCGCGCTTCGGCCAGTTTATGCAGGCTCACATCGCTGGCGACGATCATATACCCCTGAAGTTTGCCCTCTGCATTGGTCAAGGATTGCACATTCAAATCAACCCAATAGGGCAGTCCGGTCCAGCTTGTGGCGGCGACGTCCTGCTTGAACTGGTCAAACTTCTTGAGCTTGTGGCGCAGGTCATCCGCTGCGCTACTGTCCGAGGTGTCGAGGCGCAAGATGTCGACAGGGTCGCGCCCCAGTGCTGCGTCCAGCGAGATGCCGGTTCTTGCGATAGCGGCAGGGTTCATCCATGTGACCCGCTGCTCTTCATCCGTCAGCATGATCAGGTTGCTGGACAGGTCGGCCATGCGCCCGAGCAAGCGCAAATGGTGTGTCTGCTCGTAGCTTTCCGTCACATCGCGCACAACGAACAGATATCCCTGTGACCGGCGTGAAGCGGATGCGCCGCGTCTGGTCGCGTGCAAAGCAAATCGCTTGGCCCGGCCATCAATATTGATCGTGTAACTCAGTGTTTCGGACCAGCCGCTGGCATCGACCTGCGCCATTGCCTTGCGCGAGATCGCTGCCACATGCGGGGGTAGAAACTGTTCGGGGGGGTGGCCAATCACCTCTTCCGGGGCAAGCGCAAGGATCAGTGGCGGACTTTGATGAAAGCCGACAACGACACCATGGCGATCTGTTTCCAAAAGCAGTTCGGGCAACGCTCTGACCATAGAGGAAATTCTGTCAAGCGCGGTTTGGAGGTCTGTTTCAAGACGGGCTTGTTGGCGGGTTTGCTGGCGGTGCTTGAGCGCCGCACTCAGACTGGCGGCAAGGCTTCGGATCAAGGCGCAGTCGCGCGCTCCGAATGACCTTGCTTTGCGGCAGAAATCCAGCCCGACAAACCCCGAGATGTCATCCGCGTTCCAGAGCGGGGCCGCGATCATGGATTTTATGTCTTGCTGCACCAGAATATTGTGTATGTCGGACCCGGCAGGAACAGTGCTGGTATCCGCGAGCGCAAGCATTCCGTCACGACGAAAGGCATCCCAGAACATAGCCCCCCCTAAATGAAGCTAAGGGATGCACACATCTTTGGCTGTGCGCTCCGGTTTTCGGCACTTGACCGTTTTTGTTGCGCATGATTCGATCGCTCTACCTAAAGTGGGAGGGCGTCTGTGGTGACTTCGGAAGGCTGGAGGCTGGGTGATTTCGGAGACGAACGCCTGGCAAAAAGGGGGGTCTGCTGCTCGCAGCAATGGTGGCGCGCACGAGCACCTGTCTTCGGCGTCTGGCGGGTGGCCGCCGCAGTGGGATTGTCGGATTTTCGCGCTTTCTGGCCAATCCGCGCGTGACGGCTGAGGCGGTGATTGAAGGCTGGGGAGCGGAGCTTTCGCAAGCCTGCGCGGGGCGGCATATTCTTGCGATTCAGGACAGCAGCGACTTCAATTTCTCGACAACCAAAGAGCGCAGTCGCGGACTGGGTGCAATCGGCAAGGGGTCTGGGCGCGGTGTTTTGCTCCACGCGATGCTGGGTGTGGATGCCGAGACGGGTGGCATTCTGGGTTTGGCCGCGGGCCGGATATGGACACGCGATGGCCGCGTAAGTGTTCCCCACCGGGCCCGCCCCCTGTCCGAGAAGGAATCGCATCGGTGGCTGAGCACGGCAGAGGCTGCCAAGACAGTTCTGGCCCAGGCGCATATGGTGACTGAAATCGGCGATCGCGAGAGCGATATCTATGAGAAATGGGCACGATTGCCGGAGCCGGGCTTTCACATCCTGACCCGTGCCATGACGGATCGCTCAATCCTGGAAGGTGGCGGCAAGCTGTCCTCTGCCCCGCTGAAATTGGCAGGTACGGCACAAGTGGCGATGCGCGCACGCCCAGGGCGCCCGGCGCGCACCGCCAGACTTGAGGCCCGATTTGGCCCCGTTACGATCAAGCGTCCTGCCAATCTGGCCAGACAGCCGGGGCTGGCCGAGACGGTGGAGGTCAGCCTGATCGAAGTCAGCGAGGTGAATGCGCCACCGGGCGCCGAGCCCATCTCATGGCGGCTTTTGACCACTCACAAGGTCGAGGATGCGGACATGGCCTGGCGCGCGGTAAGCTGGTACCGGCAACGCTGGCATATCGAACAATTCTTCCGCACCCTGAAGCAACAGGGGTTGCAACTGGAGGACAGCCAACTGGAAAATGCCGAGCGGTTGATCAAGCTGACCGCGATTGCCGCCCGCGCGGCCTGCACCATCATGCAACTCGTTCAGGCGCGCGATGGCAAGTCCGGGCAAGACGCCAAAATCGCCTTCTCATCCTCCGAAATCCAGACCCTTCATGCTCTCCTGCCCGAACTCGAAGGCAAGACCGCGCTCCAGAAAAACCCTCACCCGCCGGAAACACTTGCCTGGGCCGCGTGGATCATCGCCAAGCTCGGCGGATGGGACGGCTACCCAAAATCCAAACCGCCAGGTCCAATTACATTCCGACATGGCCTACAATACTTCAAATCCGTCTCACACGGATGGAAACTCAGAAATGTGTGAATCGCCTAGCCGATTTCGGGGGTAACCTTCAGATCTTCCTGTACGGGCTTTGTCCCATGGGCGACCCATTCATGCGTGTTCTCGACGAACATCATATCCTTAATCATAAACAGATAGGCGCGATCGGCGTCATGGGCCTGCGCAATCATCTTCAACACCGCGACGATTTCTGCGTCCAGTCGCGCATTGGAGCTTTGAAGCAGCAGGGTTTGCGCTTCTGCAAGGGCGATCACGGGATCAGATGTCGCGGTGCGGTTCGCGGCGTTGGCACTAAAGCCCATCTCAATGTCCTGTTTTCTAGGCCGACTTCGGGGGCGAATGGGTAACATATTCCATTATGCAGCCGACTATCTGAAAAATCCTGATGAAAGCGCGCTGCACAGTCTGGTTTTCTGGACGATGTGCCTCTATTTTGCCACTCGGAATGATAACTAAGAGGTCGAACCGTGGACGACAAGCACGATGGGCGCATGACAAAAGAAGGAATCCGCCTGCATGAGGGGTCGGATTTCGCGGGCATGCACAAGGCTGGTCGGTTGGCCGCAACGATCCTTGATGAAATTGCAGAACATGTCTTTCCGGGGCAGACCACGGCTGAAATCGACCGGATCATTACCGAAAAGGTCGCGGCCGCCGGGGCAGAGTCTGCTACGATTGGCTACCGGGGTTATCAGCATGCAAGCTGCATTTCGGTAAATCATGTGGTCTGTCATGGCATCCCCGGACCTAAGGTTCTGAAGCCCGGTGATATTTTGAACATTGATGTCACGGTTATCGTGGATGGGTGGTTTGGAGATACGTCGCGGATGTATGTCGCGGGTGAATTGCCGCGCAAGGCAGAGCGGCTTATTCAAGTCACTTATGATGCGCTGATGCTGGGAATCGAGGCTGTGCGCCCTGGCAATACTTTTGGCGATATCGGGCATGCGATCCAAAGCTATGTCGAAAGCCAGCGCATGTCAGTCGTGCGCGACTTTTGCGGCCATGGTCTGGGCCGTGTGTTTCATTCACCGCCCAACGTGCTGCATTATGGCCGCG
The DNA here is from genome assembly GCF_006716865.1 of Roseinatronobacter monicus. NCBI lineage: Bacteria > Pseudomonadati > Pseudomonadota > Alphaproteobacteria > Rhodobacterales > Paracoccaceae > Roseinatronobacter > Roseinatronobacter monicus. The sequence continues at coordinate 690,167 of NZ_VFPT01000001.1, forward strand.
CAGGGCAGGGGCCACGGCTGGAAGAGGGAATGTTTTTCACCATCGAACCAATGGTCAATCTGGGGCGGCCTGAAACAAAAATTTTGGGCGATGACTGGACAGCCGTTACACGCGATAAATCTTTATCTGCCCAGTTCGAGCATTCGATTGGCGTGACGTCCTCCGGATTTGAGTTGTTTACCCTGTCTCCGGCGGGTCGGTTTCATCCAACTTGGGCGTGAATAGATCCTGCTCCTCAGTATCGGAACTCTCGGATTCGGCGTTGCGCATTTCCAGTGTTGCGTTCAGAACAGCACCCAAAAGCACAGCATAGGCAGAAATATAAAACCACATCAGCAAGGCAACCACCGCCCCGATAGAGCCATATATTTCGTTATAATTTCCGAAATTGCTGAGATAATACGAAAATCCAGCCGAGGCGCTGACCCAAAGACCCATCGCGGTCACAAGGCCGGGGTTCAAAACTGCGGTTGAGTTGTCAGAACGGTTTGGCCCGATGCGGTAGAATACCCATATCCAAAGCGCAACCAGCCCCAGGGACACAAACCACCGCGTCACCTCAATAAGCAGGGCTTGAACGCCTATTATCGGGAAAAAAGCGAATAATACGGGCAATACCAATATTGAAAGTAGGGCCACCACGCCCACGATCAGCATTCCTAAGGTAATCACCGCCACACGCAATGCGTGTGAAACGCCTGATCGGCGCGGTGTGCCGTGAATGGCGCATAGCCCGATCAGCATTGCGTCTACGCCCCGCCGTGCCAGAAAAAGTGCGACAAGAATTGAAATCGCACTGGTCCATCCCAGCACGCCTTCGCTTGCCCAAACGATCCGCGTGATCTGATTACTCATCAAGGTGAATGCCGCAGGTGGAACCAAATCTTGCAGCAGTGCAAGTTGATCCTGAATCATCAGCGGGTCAGCAAAAACGCCGAAAACGGACACCAGCGCAGCAATGCCAGGGAATACCGCCAGAAGTGCGAAAAAGGCCACTCCCGCAGAGAGCAGCCCTATATTGCGAGCGTTCATCGCTTTGTACATATCCATTACAAAGCGGATTGAGGCCCGAAATTTTGGCATACGTTTAATCAAATACTCAGGTCGTCCAGTGTTTTACCCGATTCCAGCTCAGCAATGACCCATCTTGGCTTGCGCCCGCGCCCTGTCCAGGTCTGTGATCGATCTGCGGGGTTGGCATATTTCGGTGCAACAACCGCGCGCGTTGCCTTCACGCTTTTGCCAAAAAGCTGATCCATTGTGAACCCGTGCTGGCGCGCAACGGCTTCTGCTTCGGCAAGGGCTTTCTTGCGGGCGCGATCTTCATATGAATCAATCGCTTTAGTGACGTCTTTATGAAGCTTCTTTAATTCGTCTAAGGATAATGTGCTAAGGTCCATTTCACTCACTCCTGCATGCAACGATACTCTAGATCTGCACACCATAACATTAGCTTCTGCAAGTGAAAAATCAATAATCAGGGACATTTCTATTAGGATAGACCTTTAGTATGATGCTCTCTCTCAAATTATTTGCGATCTGCTCAAATGAAACACACCTATTTTGAGTGGAGTTCCAGTATTCACATACACGTGACAGGATAGGCAGACCATGAAATTAACCGCAATGTAATTTCGTCCCCTAAGATGTGCTTGGCATACGATGCCAATATGCAGGTAAATGGGTCTGTTCATTGCTCGGCCTGCAGCCATGCATCGCCGCGGTCTGACCCGATGCGCAGGCGCGTGGTCGGGCGGCAGTTTCAATGCAAGAAATGCTGTGAAATTCTTTCTTTTCCCTGCGCGCTGGTCTATCTCTCGACCCATGACATTCTGGAACCGGACCCGCGCATGACCCGCACCGACAATCCCGCCGACCCCTTCAAGAAGGCCCTTTCCGAGGCCGCGCGCACGATGGCGGATGCGCGGGAGATGACAGTGACCTATTCGGTCGATCCACCGGGGATGAGTGGCGATGCCATGCGCCTGCCGCAGATCACGCGCCGTATGACGCGTGATGAGGTGTTGTTGGCGCGCGGCACGGCTGACACGCTAGCCCTGCGGCACCGCTACCATGACACCGCGCTCCATGCGCGGTACATGCCCCAAGGCCAGATGGCGCGCGACCTGTATCAGGCGATGGAAGAAGCCCGCTGCGAGGCCGTTGGCGCCCGCCATATGCCCGGCACATCCAAGAATATCGACGCACGCATCGCCCATGAGGCCACGCGCAAAGGCTATACCCAGATACGCGACCGTCAAGATGCGCCCTTGTCGGTGGCCGCATCCTACATGATCCGCCAACTGGCAACAGGCCGCGAGTTGCCAGAGGGCGCAGGCCACGTGCTGGACCTGTGGCGCGGTTTCATCGAGGAACGCGCAGGCGGTACGTTGGACGGGTTGGAGAAAGTCTTGACCGATCAGGGCGCGTTCGCCCGCTTTGCCCGCAAGATGATCGAAGATCTGGGCTATGGCGACCAGCTTGGTGATGATCCCGATGAGACGGGCGATGAGGATGATGCCAGCCAAGACGACACCGAAGATCAGGCAGAGGAGCCGGAGAACCCTGACAGCGAAGGGCAGGACGAGCAATCGGATGAGGACAGATCGGAAGACAGCCCCGCGCAGGACAGTGCACAGGCAGATGTGGCGCTGGATGACGATTCGGATGACGAAATGTCCGATGAAACCCAAATGCCCGAGGCCGACGCCCCGCTAGAGCCACCTGCACCGCCCCCCCATTCCGAAGCCAGCGCCGATTACAAGGTGTTCAGCACTGCATTCGACGAAGAGGTCCGCGCCGAGGATCTGGCCGAACCAGCGGAACTGGAACGCCTGCGCGCTTATCTGGACCAACAGTTGGAACCGCTGAAGGGCGCCGTGTCGCGGCTGGCCAACAAGCTGCAACGCCGCCTGCAAGCGCAGCAGAACCGGTCATGGCTGTTTGATCTGGAAGAGGGGATTCTCGATGCTGGCCGCTTGGCGCGTGTCGTTGCAAACCCGACCACACCGCTGTCGTTCAAACAGGAAAAAGACACCGAGTTTCGTGATACGGTGGTCACGCTGCTGCTGGACAATTCCGGCTCTATGCGGGGGCGGCCCATCTCGATTGCGGCAATCTGCGCCGATGTTCTGGCCCGCACGCTGGAGCGGTGCAATGTCAAGGTCGAGATCCTTGGCTTCACCACCCGCGCATGGAAGGGCGGGCAATCGCGTGAGCGCTGGCTGCAAGACGGGCGCAGCCTGCAACCTGGGCGGCTGAATGATTTGCGCCATATCATCTATAAGCAGGCCGATGCACCTTGGCGGCGCGTGCGCCCCAATCTGGGACTGATGATGAAAGAGGGCCTGCTGAAAGAGAATATCGACGGCGAGGCGCTCGAATGGGCGCATCGGCGCATGATGGCCCGGCCAGAGGCGCGGCGTATCCTGATGGTCATTTCCGACGGCGCACCGGTCGACGATTCCACGCTATCCGTGAATGCCGCGAATTTCCTTGAAAAACACCTGCGCGATGTGATCGCCATGGTCGAGCGGCGCAAAGCGGTCGAGTTGCTGGCAATTGGCATTGGCCATGACGTGACACGTTATTACGAACGCGCAGTCACCATCACGGATGTCGAGCAACTGGCCGGAGCGATGACCGAACAACTGGCGGCCCTGTTTGACAAAGACCCCCGCGCCCGTGCGAAATTCCGTGGGATCAATCGCGCGCGGTAAATCCGTGCCGCCTCCTGCGCTGAACATCACTGCGACGGGTTATGGCGTTTGATCCTTAAGTTTTGCGAACAGCACGCGGCCCATGATCCGCGTCATCAGCGCAGGCGCAATGCGGCCCAGCAGGGCCGCCAGCTTCGCCGCATTGCCCGGCAACAGCACGAAGCGCCCGCGCGGCGCATCAAGCACGATCTGCGCCACCAGTTCCGGCGCGATCCTGCGATCTGCGCGCGCGCCTTTCGGGGCGTATTTTGTGGCATGGGGCGTGTCCATCGGGCCGGGACATAGCAGATGCACGGCAACGCCCGCGCGGTTCATGGGCTTGCGCAAGGACCGAGCGAAGGCGGCCAGCCCATCCTTGCTGGCCCCATAACTTGCCGCACCCGGATAACCGGTAAAGCACGACAATGACGCGACAAAAACCAATCGCGCAGCCCCTGTAAAACCACCTTGCTGGTGCAGCAGCAAACTGAGTTGCATTGGCGCGTGCAGATTGACGCGGCTGACCTGTTGGTGGGCATTTGGCGAAATGGTTTCAAAGCGCCCTGTGGCACTTATTCCCGCACTCAGAACCGCCAGATCATAGGGGCCGTGCTGTACCAGTTCCAATGCGATCTGGCCCCATGTCGCGGGGTCGGTGGCAGACAGATCGTGGCGCAGCCACGTTACTGTCGGGGGCAGACCGGCCGGGCGGGCATCCAGATCAATCACGCTTATACGGTCGCCGCGCGCAACGCAGGCATTCAGCAATGTAGCACCCAGCCCACTGGCTGCCCCTGTCAGCAAAATGTTCATCGCGCACTCCTTGCCAGTTTTCGCCACAGCATGTTGCGGCCCACTTGCGCGAAGGACACGACTTGCCGGTCTGCCCCGCGCGGGGCGTTTAGCCTGTCCAGCAAAGTCATCGCCACAGCGCGCGGTGACAGGAACAGACTGTCCATCATGTCGCGCGGGCGGCCTGCGCGTTCTGACATGCCGGTTGCGACCGGGCCGGGATGCAGAACCCGCACGCGAACCTGCCCGCGCCATTCTTCGGCCAAGGCACGCCCGAACCCATCCAGCGCGCCCTTGCTGGCGGCATAGACCGGCATCCCCGCTGCACCCCTATGCGCGACAGACCCAATCAGCCCCAATGTGCCACCTTGCAGCTTGGGGTATAGCGCCTGCGCAAGCTGTAGATTGGTGTCAAAGTTGATCTGAAGAACCTCTGTCATCTCGGCCGCCGTCTCGGCGTGCAAGGGGCGATACCGCCCGGCACCTGCATTCAGAATCGCAAGGGGCAGAGTGCCTGCCACCTGCTGCGTGGTCCATTCCGTGATCTGCAAGGCCGCACCCGGTTGGTTCAGGTCCACTTGCAGATAGGCGCAATCTGGGTAATCGTTGGGCAAGTCCTGCAAGGGCCTGCGTCCCGTTCCCAGCACCCGGTAGCCCCGCACGACCAGCTCTTGCGCCAGCGCCAGCCCCAACCCATGCGAGGCCCCTGTCAGCAGGCAGGTTTTTTCTGACATTGTTAACTCTCCCCACGGCCCCGCGCATCGCGCTTCCTCGCCTTATATGCACCCCGTCGAAGATGTGACAGAGGCGGGCAAGGTCAATGCGCTTTCTGGGACACGCCTTGTCACGACGCTTCTCATACCTTCCGATCCTTGATGGCGCGGCTTTCTGCGCCATACTTACCGCATGTTCATTCTAAGCCCCGACACAGTCGCCAATCGCACCGCCCTCGATATCCGCTGGTTGCCCCGGCGGTTTCTGGGGCGCACCTTCCTGTGGCCCCGGCAGGGGGGCTGGCGGCTGTGCCTGCGCGTGGTGTTCGAGACGGAGGTGCTGCGCTATTCGCTTTCGTTGTTGCCCTTCGTGATTGCCGCACTGGTCTGGCAGGACTACGCGATCATCATCGCAAAAGCTCCGATCCTGATGCTGATAGCGATCTATCTGGTCGAGGCACGGCTGCTGCGCGCCACGCCTGCCCAGCGCGCGGCCTTGGTGTCTGAGGCGCAGGCAGATAGCGGGCTGGACATGCTGCGCGCACGGGCCCGCGCCATCCTGACCAAGATCGCCGCGCGGCGCGGGCTGGACTCGGGCTGCCTGCATCTGGTGGTCGAGCAATCCGACCTGCTGCGGGTCGCGCCCCTGTCGCTGGTGTCCGTTCAGTCGGAGGAGGGGCCAGAGCTGTTGGCGCTGGATGCGCAAGAGCGTGCTTTGATCGAAGACACGCTTTTCGTACCCCCCCTGACCGAGCGCGCCTTGCAGCGCATCGGGCTGGCCCGCAAGATCGAGATACATGATGTGAGCTTTGCCCCTGCCCAGATATCGGCCCATGCGCGGATGGCGGCCCTGATGGCCGCGCGCTCAGCGGGCGAGTGACAGCACATGCCCAAAGGGCATGGCGCGGGGCTGTGCATCGGGGCTGGCCCATATGACAGGGCAGTTTGGGGCGCGGTCGCCTGCGGGGCCGTCAAGATCGCTTAGCACGACCAGAACTGACGCGGCCAGATGGCTGGCATGTGCCAGAACCGGACGGAAATCGGTGCCGCCGCCTTGCGGCAGGTCCAGCGTTGCCAAGGTCTGACGCCAGTTGGCGGGATCGAGCGGGATCTCGCTGTGGATATCCTCGTCAAATATCAGCAGTGTCACGCGGGCTTGCAGGCGTCGGGCAATGCCGCTGGCTTCGGCCATCAACCGGCGCAACACCTCCACTGGGATCGAGCCGGAGCAATCCAGCGCCACCACAATCGCGGGGCTGGCTTGCGGTGCTTGCAGGCGGGGTTGCCAAGGGGGCAGGGCTGCGCCCGATTGTACAGCAAGACCTGCCTGCGCCAGCCACCGCCGCGCGGGGCGCGTGCTGCTTGGCGCAGGCTTTTGCAGCATGGCGCGCAGCAACAGCCGACGCAGCACCACTTCCCACGGAGTATGGGGTTGCGGCAGATCAGCCAGACGCAGCCCAAGCGCACCCAGACCCACACCCGCCATGCGCCCTGCGGACAGCGCGCGCGCCAGGTGCGCGCGCCAGTCGCCTGTATCGCTATGATCTGGCGCAGAGCTGTCATCCGCATCCGCAGGGGCGAAGTCTGGCTGAAATCCTTGCTCTTGTGCATGGGCGCGCGCCGTGGCGGCTGTCTCGCGGCGCGCATTCTGCCCCCGCCCCCCGCGGGTGCCGGTCTGCACAAGGCGATGATACAGCCGCTCTGCATCCCATTCGGCCAGCAGGTTTTGGGCGTCCGGTTCTGTGCCAATCGACTGCATCAGGCGCGACAGTGTCAGCGCCGGGCGGGGCAGGGCATGGCCTGCGGCCAGCAACGCTTCGTTTATCAGCGCGTCGCAGCCGATCTGCCACAGGTCTGGTGCGAAATCCGGCCCCAGCCGCTCGACCATCGCCTGCATCCGGCCGGGATGTTGCAGCGCCACATGCAGGATATGATGGCCCGCAAGTCCGATCTGCTCGTGCAAGGGCAGCGCCTCAAACCCTGCGCCATAGCGAATTTCATCCCCCCATGTTGCGGCCAAAGGGGTATCGTCATCATCGCGGTGCCGGCACCAAAGCGAGAGTGCCGCCAGTGCAGGATCCGCTTCAGTCAGGGCCTGCAAGGCGGCGGTCGCGCGTCTTGTGTGGCGCAACTCAGCCAAGGCCCGCAGCGCCGCGTTCGCTGGCATAGGCCGCATAGGCGGGCGAACTCAGGAATGACTCTTGCCAGCCATGCTCTAATGCTTTGGCGATCAGCAATTCAAACCCATGCGTGCCAAGCTCCGCCAGTGGCATGGCTGCGAAGGGCGCGCCGCGCAGTTCCGCCAGCCCCCGCAATTCAGCCATGATCTCGATAATCAAGGGCAAGTTCTGTGCGTCCGCCCGCCCCACCAGCGCATAGACCAGCGCGGTCATGCCATGCAGCGATGCCGGGTAAAGTGCTGCGCGGTCCTTGTTGGCCAGCAGCGCTTCAAGCTGGACTGTGGCGGCGATATCTTCGGCGATCAAGCGAAACTCTGCCGCGACATTTTCGCCAAGCACGCCCGCAAGGGCGATGTTGCGCAAACCCCGATCCTTGATCGTGCCCATCAGCGCCGAGGCGCGCGCCCAAGATCGCGGTGTGCAGGCAATCATCTCACAACGGCGCAAGGCGTCTTGCGTGGTATCAAGGCAGTCCGGTCGCGTACGGATAAAGGCAATCACCGCAGGGTCCAGCGCATTGGGCACAGCGAAGTTGCGCAACCAGTCATCGGCATTGGCCCCAAGGCGCAGATGGATCAACCGGTCTGACAGCGCGGTTCCCATTTCGTAGGCAATCGCGCCATCCTCGACCATATTGCCCGCAGCAACCAGAAAACAGCTGTCGGGCAGCTTATGTGGGCCGACACGGCGTTCCTGTAACAAACCGTAGACTGTGGGCTGAAGATGCGGCGGTGCGGCGGTCAATTCATCCAGAAACAGAACTGACGGGGTATTCGGGTCGTCGGGCAGGTCTTCGGGCCGGAACCAAATTGTGCGCTTTGCCTCAAGATCGAAAAAGGGCAGGCCGCGCAGGTCTTGCGGCTCAATCGTGGTCAGGCGCAGGTCATACAGCCGCGCGCCGATGTCACGTGCGAATTTCTGGACGATCTCGGTCTTGCCGATGCCGGGGCTGCCATGCAGCATCCAGCTTGCCAAAAATCCGTGCGCATTCTGCGCTTCCCACCCTGCTCGCAACAGCAAAAGCGCCTGACCTGTTGCAATTGAGGGGGTGTTAACCATGACCGACCGCGTTCCACTGATGTGCTAGGCATCAGTATCTGGCCCGCTTGCGCCGTTTGGCAAGCCTGATCGCGCCGCCCCCCTCTCGCGCCAGATATGCGCGAGAGGGGTGGCCTCGGGTTCAGATGTCGAGCGTATTCTCGCGTTCCCAGCGGCTGAAATGCGACACAAAGGAATTCCATTCCTGCCGCTTGAGCTTGAGGAAAGCTTGCGAGAATTCCTTGCCCATCATCGCCACCAGTTCGTCATCGGCCTCGTAGTCGCGCAGCGCATCCAGCAGGTTCAGCGGCAGTTTCGGTGCGCCTTCGACCTTGTGGCCTTCGGCATACATGTCGATATCCCAGCGCTTGCCCGGATCGGCCTTGGAGTGAATGCCGCTCATGCCCGCCGCAATGATCACGGCTTGCAAAAGATAGGGGTTCGCCGCGCCATCCGGCAGGCGCAATTCAAACCGCCCCGGCCCCGGAACGCGCACCATATGGGTGCGGTTATTGCCGGTCCATGTGACCGAATTGGGGGCCCATGTGGCCCCTGACATGGTGCGCGGCGCGTTGATGCGCTTGTAGCTGTTCACAGTCGGGTTGGTGATCGCGGCCAAGGCACTGGCGTGTTTCATGATCCCGCCCAAGAAAGCCGCGCCCTGATCGGACAGGCCCAGTTCGCGGGTTGGCCCTTCGCCCTTTTCGGCAGCAAAAGCGTTCTTGCCCTTGCCGCGCCCCGGCGCATCCCAGACCGACACATGCACGTGGCAGCCATTGCCGGTCAGCCCCTCGATGGGTTTAGGCATGAAGGTCGCGCGCAGGCCGTGGTTTTCGGCCACAGATTTGACCATGAATTTGAAGAAACTGTGCTTGTCCGCAGTGACAAGTGCGTCGTCGAAATCCCAGTTCATCTCGAACTGGCCATTCGCATCTTCATGGTCGTTCTGATACGGGCCCCAGCCCAGATCGAGCATATAATCGCAAATCTCGCGCACAACATCATAGCGGCGCATGATCGCCTGCTGGTCGTAGCAGGGTTTCGCGGCGGTGTCGTAAGGGTCGGAAATCTGCTGGCCATCAGGGGTCAGCAAGAAAAACTCGGCCTCGATGCCGGTTTTGACATGCAAGCCCTCTTTCGCGGCTTCCGCAATCTGGCGGCGAAGCACGTTGCGCGGGGCTTGTGCGACATCCTGCCCTTCCATCACGCAATCCGCCGCCACCCATGCCACTTCGGGCTTCCACGGAATTTGAATGACCGAAGCCGGGTCCGGCACGGCCAGCATGTCGGGATGCGCAGGCGTCAGGTCCAGCCATGTGGCGAAACCGGCAAATCCGGCACCATCTTCCTGCATATCGGCAATGGCCTGCGTCGGTACCAGCTTTGCGCGCTGGCCGCCGAACAGGTCGGTGAAGGAAATCATGAAGTATTTGACGCCGCGCTCGGCTGCGAAATTTGCAAGATCTTGTGTCATGCTGTCCTGTCCCTGTTGGTCGCGTGTTCGATAAAGAAAGGCGCGGGCCAGAACGTTGTCTGACCCGCGTTTGATTTCAGTAAGCGGTTCCCGGTTTGCCGGGATACCAGTCTGTGCCTGCCAGCGGGATCTGGGCCATGGCCGCGGCCCCCATTGTCAGGGCGCACAGGTCTTCGGGTTCCAGATTGTGCAGGTGGTTGTGGCCGCAGGCGCGCGCGATGGTCTGCGCTTCCAGCGTCATCACCTTCAGGTAATTGCGCAAGCGCCGACCTGCGTCCACAGGGTCCAGCCGCGCGGCAAGTTCGGGGTCTTGGGTGGTGATGCCCGCGGGGTCGCGGCCTTCGTGCCAGTCGTCATAGGCACCAGTTGTGGTGCCCAGCTTCTGATACTCTGCCTCCCATTTCGGATCATTATCGCCCAACGCGATCAGCGCGGCCGTGCCAATCGCCACTGCATCCGCGCCCAAGGCCATGGCCTTGGCTACATCGGCCCCAGTCCGAATGCCACCCGAGACGATCAGTTGCACCTCGCGGTGCATACCAAGGTCTTGCAACGCGCGCACCGCAGGGCGGATGCAGGCGAGGGTTGGCAGGCCCACATTCTCGATAAAGACATCCTGCGTGGCCGCTGTGCCGCCCTGCATCCCGTCGAGAACCACCACATCCGCGCCCGCCTTGACCGCCAGCGCCGTGTCGTAATAGGGCCGCGTGCCGCCCACTTTCACATAGATCGGGACGCGCCAGCCCGTGATCTCGCGCAACTCCAGAATCTTGATTTCCAGATCATCGGGGCCGGTCCAGTCGGGGTGACGACAGGCCGAGCGCTGGTCGATCCCCTTGGGCAGGGTGCGCATTTCGGCAACACGGTCGGAAATCTTCTGACCCAGCAACATGCCGCCCCCGCCCGGTTTGGCACCCTGACCCACCACGATTTCAATCGCATCTGCCCGGCGCAGGTCATCAGGGTTCATGCCATAGCGTGACGGCAGGTATTGATAGACGAGTGTTTGCGAATGCCCGCGCTCTTCTTCGGTCATGCCGCCATCGCCTGTGGTGGTCGAGGTGCCCGCCGCCGACGCGCCGCGCCCCAGCGCTTCCTTGGCCTGCGCCGACAGTGCGCCAAAGCTCATGCCCGCGATGGTGATGGGAATGTCCAGCTTGATCGGGTTCTTGGCAAACCGCGTGCCAAGGGTGACGCTGGTGTCGCATTTCTCGCGGTAGCCTTCCAGCGGGTAGCGGCTGATGGAGGCACCCAGAAACAACAGATCATCGAAATGCGGAACTTTGCGCTTCGCGCCACCCCCGCGAATGTCATAGATGCCCGTTGCCGCCGCACGCCGGATTTCGGCATTGATCGGGTTTGAGAAAGTTGCCGACTGGATCGGCACTGTCTGCGGAATACGCTTGTCGTGTTCATTCATGAGTCAGGTTTCCTCAATACGCCGCAGCATTGTCAATGTCGAAGTTATACAGGTTTCGGGCTGATCCGTAGCGGCGAAATTCCTCTGGTTTGGCATCAACCCCTGCACGGTCCAGAAGATCGCGCAGGATTTCCAGATGCTCGGGGCGCATGTCCTTCTCGACACAATCCGCGCCAAGGCTTTTGACCGAGCCGCGCACGAACAGACGTGCCTCATAGAGCGAGTCGCCCAAAGCGTCGCCCGCATCGCCGCAGACCACCAGATTGCCTGCCTGCCCCATAAAGGCCGACATATGACCGATATTTCCCTGCACGACGATGTCGATGCCTTTCATCGAAATCCCGCAGCGTGACGCGGCATTGCCTTTGATGACCAGCAACCCGCCGCGCCCGGTGGCCCCGGCATACTGGCTGGCATCACCGTCAATGATAACCGTGCCCGACATCATGTTTTCGGCCACACCCGGCCCTGCCGAGCCGGTGACATGTACCGTCGCCTGCTTGTTCATGCCTGCGCAATAATAGCCGGTAGAGCCGCGCACAGTCACTTCAATCGGGGCATCCAGCCCCACAGCGATGGCATGTGCGCCGCGCGGGTTTTCAATATCCCATTGCGTTGCGTTGGTCTGGTCTGTCTGCGCCTGAAGGGTTGCGTTCATGTCGCGCAGGGTTTGGGTTGCAAGATCAATCGTTTGCATGGGTCAATGGCTCCAGAAATAGACAGTTGCGGGCTCGGGTTCCCAGACGCGGGCCGCCTCAATCCCCGGCAGGTTCACCAGCGCGCGATACTCAGATCCGAAGGCCACATATTGGTCAGTCTCGGCCATGACAGCGGGTTTGCAGGCAATCGGATCACGGACCACGCCAAAGCCATTCTTGGTGCCGACAACAAAGGTGAAGAATCCGTCAAGGTCTTCAAGCGTGCCTTCCAGCGCTTCGCCCAGTGACGCGCCGTTCTGCATTTTCCATGTCAGATAGGCCGCGCCCACTTCGGTGTCGTTCTGGCTTTCGATCCGCACGCCTTCGCGCCGCAATTTGCGCCGCCAGTTATTGTGGTTGGAGAGCGAGCCATTGTGCACAAGGCATTGGTCGGACCCGGTCGAGAACGGATGCGCGCCTTGTGTCGTGACGGCCGATTCAGTGGCCATGCGGGTGTGCCCGATCCCATGCGTGCCCGACATCGCCGCCAGATTGAACCGCGCGGCCACGTCCTTGGGCAGGCCCACGGCCTTGTAGATTTCGACATTCGCGCCATCGCTCATGACCCGCAGGCCGGGGCGCAACTCAGCAAGGGCGGCGCGGGCATGTTCGGCCTTGTCGGCAGGCAGGCTTAGAACCGCGTGGCTGTCTGCACGGCGCAGATCAACCTCGGCCCCGATCGCAGCACCCAGATCCGCCGCAAGCGTGGCGAAATCTGCATCGGCCTGATCCGATTGCACAGTGAGTTTCGACAATGCCGCATTTCCGTCCCCATAGATCGCTATCCCGGCACTGTCGGGGCCACGGTCGGTCATGGTGACCAGCATGTCCGTCAGCATCGCGCCAAGTCGTGGCTCCAGGGATTTGTCTTTCAGGAACAATCCAACAATTCCGCACATCTGTGCTGCTCCTTCTCGAATGGAAGTGTTAATCTCAGGCTTAGGTGTATCCGTGGATGAGTTCAACTTGCAAGAAACATTTTTTCCTGCTGGGTGATTATTTGCCGGATTTTTACGCAAATAGCCCCGCGCACGCGCAGGGCGAGACCTGCGCGGGCGCGCAACGAGGCAAAGCCCGCCGCGCTTCTGTCCGGCACGGTGGCGCGGCAGGCGGATATTTCAAACGGAAAGATGATTCGTGACAGGGATGCGACGGGCTGTCAGCCCATCGCGTAACCGGCCCCGCGTACGGTGCGGATCGGGTCTTCGCCGCCTGCGGCGCACAGCGTTTTGCGCAGACGTCCCACATGCACATCAACCGTGCGTGTGTCGATATAGATATCACGTCCCCAAACCCGGTCGAGCAGCGCTTCGCGCGTCCAGACCTTGCCGGGGCGTTCCATAAAGGCCGCGAGCAGGCGAAACTCTGTCGGACCAAGATGCAGGTTCTGGTCGCCGCGCTTGACGCGATAGCTGTCCGGCTCCAGCCGGATATCATTGTATTCCAGCGTCTGCCCTGTGCTTGTCGGGCGCAGACGGCGCAGGTTTGCCCGCACGCGCGCAATCAATTCGGCCACGGAATAGGGCTTGATGATGTAATCATCCGCGCCTGTGTCCAGCCCGCGCACACGGTCGCTTTCCTCAGACCGGGCAGAGACCATGATGATCGACGCCTCGCGCCCCTCGGGGGTTGCGCGGATCTGGCGGCAGGCTTCCAGCCCGGACAGGCGCGGCAGCATCCAGTCCAGCAGCACAATGTCGGGGCCAAGTTCGGCGACAGCCAGCAGCGCTTCTTCACCATCCTTGGCCGTTGCGATGCGAAAACCCGCAGCTTTCAGATTGTAGCTCAGAAGCGCAACCTGTGCAGGTTCGTCATCGACGATCAGAACCAGCGGGGTATCGGCGTCCGACATAAAGTTCACTCCTTCGGGCCGGCAATCGTTGCTGTGGAATGGCCCTTCTCGCGCGGCTCGGCATGTCTGCCCTCGGTCACGAAGATGACCTGCTCGGCCCCATGCGTGACCAGATCTCCCATGCGTTCGATATTCTTAGCAATGAACACATAATGCAGGCAGGGCGTGATATTGCGCGGGTCTTCCATCATATGGGTGATGAATTCGCGGAACAGCGCGTTGGTCATGTCATCCACCTCAATATCGCGGGTGATGACATCGCGCGCCAGTTCGGCGTCCATGCGCGCAAAAGCGTCCAGCATGTCTTTGAGCATATGGCCGACCAGCCGCGCCTGCCGCCGCAGCGCACCGGCGGCCCCCTCGATCATGGGCGCGTTGATCAGGATGGGAACGCGCTTGCCCATGTTCTTGGCGTAATCGCCCAGCCGCTCCAACTCGCCGGCCATTTTCATGACGGCCACGGCGGCGCGCAGGTCATCGGCATGGGGCTGGCGCAAAGCCAGCAGGCGCACGACCTGATTGTTGATTTCTTCTTCGGCGGCGTCGATCACCTTGTCCCCCTGCACAACCTGCGCAGCAAGGTCTTCGTCGCGTTGCTCCAGCGCGCGGGCGGCGTTCATGATCGCGGCTTCGACATGCCCGCCCATGGTCAGCACATTCAGGCTGATGGCTTCAAGATCACGGTCAAAGGCCGAAAGTGTATGCGGTTTCATGGTATTGGTCCTTTTCCACACTGACGGAATACCGTCGGGACGTAACAGTGATGTGACAGTTTCAGCTACACGGCAGGATTGTGTCAAACCGTGCCCCTTGCCCCGGCTGCGATTGAATGACAAGCCGCCCGCGATGACGCCCCAGAATATGCTTGACGATCGCCAGCCCCAGCCCCGTGCCGCCACTGTCGCGCGAGCGCGCCTTGTCGACGCGGTAAAACCGTTCTGTCAGGCGGGGAACATAGATCGGGTCGATCCCTTCGCCGTAATCCCTGATCGACATGCGCAGCACCGCGCTGTCATAGCCGGGCATACTGGCAATTTGCTGGCCCGTTATCTCGACGCGGCCACCGCTTGCGCCGTATTTCAGGGCGTTCTCGATCAGGTTGTGATAGACTTGCACAAGCTGGTCATAATCGCCCGGAATTTCAGGCAATTCCGGCAGGTCGCATGTGACTGTCAGCCCCGCATTCTCGATCTGGGGGCGCAAGGCGGCAAGCGTTGCGCGGATGACCGCATCAAGCGCGACTGTGCCGCGCGGGCGGATTTTCTCGACACTCTCAACACGCGACAGCGATAGCAAATCCGCGACAAGGCCAGTCATGCGCGAAGCCTGTTCCGACATGATGCCCAGAAATTCTGCGCGTGTTTGCGGGTCATCACCCGCCGGGCCTTGCAGTGTCTCGATGAAGCCTGCCAGAACCGTCAGCGGCGAGCGCAACTCATGGCTGACATTTGCGACAAAATCACGACGCTGCGCGCTGGCCGCTTCCAGATCGGAAATGTCGCGCATGGTGATAAGAATGCGCGCGCCATCCATGCGGCGCGCCGCGACTTGCCAGATCGTTTCGCCCTGCGTGCCATGCGACTGAAAACTGGCGCTCTCGCCATCTGACCCGGCCAGAACCCGCTCCAACATGCTTGAGACTTCGGGCTGACGCAAATGCGCGCGCAACTGCGCGCTGCGAATGCGCATACCGAACAGGTCTATCGCTGCGGGATTGGCCGCAACCACAAACCCTTCCAGATCGACCAGCAGGACCGGATCGGAAAAGGCTGCAATCAAGGCCTGCAATGCCGTGTCGTTCATTGATGATTATCCAAACCGCCCGGTGACATAGTCATTGGTGCGGCTTTTCTTGGGATTGGTAAAGATCGTTTCGGTGTCGCCAAACTCTATCAGGCGGCCCAGATACATGAACGCGGTGTTATCCGACACCCGCGCGGCCTGCGCCATGGAGTGTGTGACCATGACAATCGAATAGGTGCCCTTCAACTCTTCGATCAATTCCTCGATCCGCGCCGTAGCAATCGGGTCCAGCGCCGAGCACGGCTCATCCATCAGCAGAACTTCGGGGTCAGAGGCGACAGCCCGCGCGATGCACAGGCGCTGTTGCTGCCCGCCCGACAGACCCAAGGCGCTTTCCTGCAAGCGGTCCTTGACCTCTTTCCACAAGGCGGCCTGTTGCAGGGCGCGCTCGACCGTCTCGTCTAGAATGGATTTCTCTGTGACCCCATCCACGCGCAGCGGGTAGGTGATGTTGTCATAGATCGACATGGCAAAGGGGTTGGGCTTTTGGAACACCATGCCCATACGCTTGCGCAACGCAATCACATCGACACCCTTGCCATAGATGTCAAAGCCATCCACCGTGATCTTGCCATTGATCTTCAGCCCGTCGACCAGATCATTCATCCGGTTCAGACTGCGCAACAAGGTGGATTTGCCGCAGCCCGATGGCCCGATCAGCGCTGTCACCTGCCCCTGTTGAATCTCCAGATTGCAGTCAAACAATGCCTGCGCTTCGCCATACCACAGATTGAAATTTTCAATATTCAGGCAGGCCCCATCCGGGCTTTTCTTGACATGGTACGAGGTGGGTTCGAATTCTATAGTGTCCATGATGCTCTCTCAGAACTGGCCGGTTGCGTATTTGCGCTTGAGGCGGTTGCGGACGATGATGGCCGTCGCGTTCATAGCAACGATCAGCGCCAGAAGCAGCAATGTGGTGACAAAGACCATCGGTTTGCCTGCTTCGGAGTTGCGCGATTGAAAGCCCACATCGAAGATGTGAAAGCCCAGATGCATGAAGCTGCGATCAAGGTGGATGAAAGGGTAGAAGCCGTCAATCGGCAGGGCAGGGGCCAGTTTGACCACGCCCACCAGCATCAGCGGGGCCACTTCGCCCGCGCCGCGTGCCATTGCCAAGATCATGCCGGTCATGATGCCGGGCAGGGCCTTGGGCAGTACCACATAGCGGATGGTTTGCCATTTCGACGCGCCGCACGCCAGCGACCCTTCGCGCATGGAGCGTGGCACCGCCGCCAGCGCCTCTTCGGTGGCCACGATGACCACAGGAACGGTCAACAGCGCCAGCGTCAATGACGCCCACAGAATACCACCCTTGCCAAAGGTCGGGTTTGGCAGCGCTTCGGGGTAGAACAACTGGTCAATCGTCCCACCCATTGTGTAGGCGAAGAACCCCAAGCCAAACACACCGTAAACAATGCTTGGCACACCGGCCAGATTGTTGACCGAAATACGTACAATCGACGTGACCCGCCCCTGTTTGGCATATTCGCGTAGGTAAAGCGCTGTGATGACACCGAACGGGGCCACGAAAACCACCATCAGCAAGGTCATGGCAACAGTGCCAAAGATCGCAGGCAGAACGCCGCCCTGTGTGTTGGCCTCGCGCGGCTCGGCCGAAACAAACTCCCACCAGCGCGAGAAATAGATGCCGATCTTCTCCGGGATGCTGATCGTATTGGCGGGGAAATACCGCACGATCTGGCTTATTTCCGGCTCGATTGTGCGCCCGCCTACCTCTTCCAAGGTGACAGTGTAGCGCCGGTCTGTCGCGCGGATTTCATTGACGCGGGCTTGCAGCACCTCGAATTCGGCCTGCAATTCCTGAATACGCGCCTGCGACTCTGCCAAAACCCCGTCGCGGGCTTGCGACGCCAGACCATCGACATCCGCAGTCTCGCCTTGCTGCAACGCGCCTTCTTCCAATAGCGCGCGCCGCTGGGCCAAACGTTCGCGCTCGATCTGGTGGTTGATCCGTCCAATCTCTGTGCGCTCGATCCGGCGGATCTGGTTGAAGCGGTCGCGGGCCAAGGATTGTTCGCGGCGCAGAACAGCGGGATCATAGTCCATCTGCTGGCCGTCAATCTGCATCCCCGCAATACGTCCGACAAACACGCCCCAAGTCTGGCGCTCGAAGTAATAGAAAACTTCGGGCTGGGTGACGTTCTGGGTCTCAAAGTCTGCGACCCATTGGAAATCATCGCCATACAGGTCGAAATTCGCAGTCTGGTATAGGGTGCGATAGGCAAAGCCGTCATTGGCCTCGACCTCGGCGCGCACATCTTCTGCAAGGCGGGGCATATCAGGCCGGAAGATCGTGCCGCGCCGCTCAACACCGGCGATGACGGTGCCATCTGTCAGTTCAACCTGCGCGATGGGTTTGGGCCAGAATGTCGTGGCACCATTATACAGCACCATCATCAAAAAGCCTGCAATCAGGATGATCCCAAGCGCAAGTGCGCCGCCAAACCCCCAAAGGGCAGGCTCGCCTGTGGCCGACAGGTCGGCCGAGAAGCGCCGGACACGTCTGCCCTTCACGGCGTCTTTTGCAGCGACCCCGGCCGCACCGGCCGCGCCGGATGCGGGTGGCAATTGTTCGTTCAAGCTGGTCATATCTGTCCCCAGGCCCAAGATTTACAGATTGAAAGCGCGCTTGCGAAAGCGCTGGCGGATCAATTCCGCAACGGTATTGATGATGAAGGTCATGATGAACAGCGTCAGCGCCGCAAGGAACAACACGCGGTAATTGGTGCCGTCCTTCACTGCCTCGGGCAATTCAATTGCGATGTTGGCGGATAATGTGCGCAGGCCCGAAAAGATGTTCCATTCCATGATCGGCGTGTTGCCCGCCGCCATGACCACGATCATCGTCTCGCCCACCGCGCGGCCCATGCCCATCATCACTGCCGAGAACACGCCCGATGCCGCCGTCGGCAACACGACCCAACGCGCGGTTTGCCACGGTGTCGCCCCGCACGCCAAGGAGGCCGCGCGCAAATGCCCTGGCACCGAGTTCAGCGCATCTTCGGCAAGCGTGTAGATGTTGGGGGTCACGGCGAATGCCATGATGAACCCCACCACCAGCGCGTTGCGTTGCTGATAGCTGTCGATGAACGACCCGCGCGGGTCATAGCCGATCAGCGTCAGGAACGATGCAAAGCCGTAGGACAGCAGCATCGCGCCCACCAGCATGGCAATCCAGCGGCCTGCATCGAACATACCAGCGCGCGAACGCTCCATATTGCCGATCAGGTCGCGCCAATGGTGCCCGTACAGTTTGCGAAAGCCCCAACTCACAGCCAGATAGGACAGCGGCAGCAGGATCAGGAACATGAACGGCGTGCCTGTGCCGATGCGTCCGGTGGTCCAGCCCTTGAAATCCCCATAGAACAGGACCCGCTCGAAACTGGCCCCAAGACTGGCCGCGATCCACGCTGTCAGCAGAATTGTGACGCCCATCAGCGCAAATTTCGGAAACCCGTCATATTTCAGCGCGACACTCTTGGGCAGGGCTTGCCAGACAAACGCCCCGATCATCAACCCGGTCGGCAAAGCAAAGAAGCCCAGCAAGACAGCGCCAATCCATTCCTCGACCAAGGGGGCGAGCACGAGTGCGGCAATGAAACCCAGAACCACGGTTGGCAGCGATTCCATCATCTCCATCATCGGCTTGACGGTGCCGCGCACACGCTGGTCCACAAATTCCGAAGTGTAAATCGCCGCCATCAGTGCGATGGGCACGGCAAACAGCATGGCATAGCTGGCCGCCTTGATCGTGCCGAAAATCAGCGGCACCAGCGAGTATTTCGGCTCTGCCAGGTCCGTGCCAGCGGTGGATTGCCAAACATAGGTCGGCTCCATATAGCCTTCATACCAGACCTTGCTGAACAGCACGCCCAGCGTGACTTCGGGGTGGCGCTGTGTGTACTGCCACGCCTCAATCTCGCCGCCCTGCGACACGAGCATCACCCCGTTCGAGCGCGGAAAAATCATGCCGCTGGATTCTGTACTCACATCGCCAGAGCGCGCGAGTTCAAACAACACCTGATCCGAGGTGGAGTGATGCACCCAGACATTGCCCTCGGCGTCGATGGCGACAAATTCTTTCTGGCGCTGCGCTGGCGACACATCGACAATCGCCGCAGGCATGGCGCGATGCGTGCGCGCGCGGATCAACTCCCGCCCGTCTGTTGTTTCTGTGGTGCCGGTCTGAAGGCGGAAAAACGCGTTCAGCCCACCGTCTTCGGTCCCCACAATCAATGTGTCTTCGCCCGAAAGAAAGGTCATCGCCGTTACGGCAATGCCGTCATCGGCCACGCGCCGGACTTCGGCCAGCGAAGGCGCGTTCATATCGCGCAGGTCGTAGCGGAAAACAAAGCCGTCACTGCTGGACACGATGGCGCGGTCGCCTGTACCGGACAGCAGAATGTCGGTCACCTCGGCATCGGCCGCAAGGCCGACCAGCGGCGGCAGATCGGTCGTTGTGGTCGTGACCGTTTCTTCGCCCGTCATCATGTTGATTTGCACACGTGACTGGCTGACCCGCACGCGGTTGTCGGCATCCACTGTGGCAAATGCGATGGTGGGCCGCTCGCGCGTGCCACCGATGCGGTAATCAATGGCAATGATCGGCAAGTCAGAGATTTGCTGCCCGTCGCCCAACTCGATCTGCGCGAACAAGGTTCTGAAATCACCTGTGCCCACTTCGGTATAAACACGCCCATCCAGCATACGGTCGCGTGTGTCGATTTCAGTCAATCCGCTGGGCAGGGCGCGCCGCGCCGTTGTCTCGGTTTCCACACCCAGAGTGGCAAAGCGCACAACCCCGTCGTTAAAGCCGAAAGCAACACGGTCGCGCTGCAAAGTTCCGGCCACGGCCGTGACTTCTGCGCCGCGGAAATCAAACTGTTCGCGCGACACTTCGGTGCCAGTGGGAATATGAAAGGTGATGACCCGACCTTCAGCGGCGACAGCCAGCCCAAGGGTCTGGAATTCGTCGCCATTGGTCCAGATAACATCTTGCTGCGTGTCCAACTGGTAGCGGGTGTTGCCCTGTAATTCGCCGCCCGCCATCAGTGGCATGACCACCCGAAACAGGAACACCATGATCCCCATAACGGCAACAATCACCATCAGCCCGCCGACAGTGATAATTCCTCCCGCCAGTTTTTCGCCAATGACAACACTGGTCCGGGTGGTCATCCGCCGCTGCCGTGCCGCTTTGCCGCGCTCACTTGTGGTGGGGGCCAAATCGCTCATGTTGCGTGTCCATCACGTTGTAAAATAAAAAAAGGGGTGGGGCGGTGTGCACCGCCCCACCCGACAGGGTCAGACCCTTAGTTCAGGCCGAATGCAGCCAGATCCTGCTCGGCGATAGCGTTCACCAGCGGGAAGAAGCCGGCGCGCACAACATCGTTCTGGCCTTGCCGGCTGTAGACATAGCGCACGAATTCGGCGCGCAGCGGCTCCAGCTCTGCATTGGGGTCCACGTTCATGTAGATATAGAGGAAGCGTGCAATCGGATAATTGCCCGAGCTGGCATCCTCTGCGGTCGGCGCGTAGCAGTTGCCATCCGCGCCACGGATATTGACCGCTTTCACATCAGCGGTCGCATAGCCAACACCGGAATAGCCGATCCCGCCGATATCAGCGGCAGTGCCCTGAATAACAGTCGAGGAGCCGGGCTGTTCGCGCACTTCGGGGCTGTAATCGCCGCCGAACAGAGCCACTTCGCGGAAGTAGCCATAGGTGCCCGAAGCCGAGTTGCGGCCATACATGGCAACAGGACGGTCTGCCCATTCGCCTTCCAGACCAACCTGGGCCCATGTGGTGATGGCTTCATCTGCACCACCGGCGCGGGTGGACGAGAAGATTGCATCGACTTCCTGCATGCTCAGGCACTCGATGGGGTTGTCGCGGTGTACGAACACACCCAGCGCATCAATCGCACCGCGCATTGGCAGCGGCTCATAGCCGTAGCGTGCTTCAAACTCTTCGATTTCCGAGCCGCGCATCGGGCGCGACATCGGGCCAAACTGGGCAGTCCCTTCGACCAGTGCAGGCGGGGCTGTGCCCGAACCGGCACCTTGGATCTGGATCGCAACATTGGGGTAGATGCTGCGGAAGCCTTCCGACCACAGCGTCATCAGGTTGTTCAGCGTGTCCGACCCGATCGAGGTCAGGTTGCCCGACACACCCGAACCAGCTTCGTAGCTGGGCAGGTTGGGGTCAACATTCTGGGCATTGGCAGCACCGGTCAGCGCCAGCGCGCTTGAGGCAAGCAGCAGCGAAAAACGTGTCATGTCATCTCCTGTCACGTTGTGACGTCAGTTTTTTCAAATAACGTGCCAACGCAGTTTATCGGCACGACACGCACTGCCTAACGCGGCGATGTGACAGCCATAATAAGGTTTTGTAACAGGTTCATGACAATTCGGGCCTGGTATGCAGACAAACGCAACCCCCCCTCTGCGAAATGCACAGAGGGGGGGTGAGTAGTCGTTGAAAGTATGGCGCGGGCTTGTCGTCTAAAAGGCTGCGCGGGCTGCATTTGTCATGGCATGATGCAGACTTTTAGCCGAGGATCGCGGCCCATAAACATGCACCCCATCTGCGCGGCAAATAACATAGCAGCCCAGATGCTCGATCACTGTGCGACGCGCAGTCCCTGTTGCCCGCCCCCCAAGGTCGAGGTTGCACAGCCGCTCGAACAGCCGCTCCAACCCGTCGCCAGAAATGTCGAATCGGACCCAAGCGTCGCTTTGCACCGTCACGCTGGCGCAATCGCCCAAACGGGCCTTCAGGCTGGCGGCCAGATTTTCGTGGCTGTGATAGGGGGCGTCAATCATCCAGATATGCGGCCCGGTCCAGAATGCGCCCATGTGCGCCGCCTGCACATGCGCCGCGATACCGGGCAGGGGGGCGCCCAGAATATCGGCAAGTGCTGCATTGCATGCATCCTCTTGTCCAAGGCGCGCCGCGACCGAAGCCAGCGCCCAGTCCGGCGCTTCCAAAATCGTCACAGGGCCGATGGTGTCGCTCATAGGTGTGCTGCCACCAAGGGCAGTCAGGGGGGCCAGATCATGCACGAAGTCGTTCTCCCTCTGGGTCGATGAAATGGGCCGAGACAATCTCGACCTCGGTATCATCCCCTGTCAGGGGCGAGGCTGCGCGCAACACATCGCCCATGCGTGTCTCGCCGGATTTCAAGAAACCGATGGCGATATAGGATTGCAGATTGGGCGAATAACAGGCCGAGGTCACATAGCCCAGATCATTGGCCGCTGTCATATCCGCGCCCAGTTCCAGCAAATGCGCGCCCGCCAGAACACGCGCTTGCGGGCTCTTGGGCCGGAACCCCACCAGCCGCAAGCCGTCAGGTTCGTTCAACCCTTCGCGCCGCGACAAGACCGTGCCGATACTGTCTTTCTTGTCGCTGACCATGCGGCCCATGCCCAGATCGCGGGCGGTGGTGGTGCCGTTCAATTCATTGCCTGCGGCATGGCCCTTTTCAATGCGCATGACGCCCAAAGCTTCGGTGCCATAAGGGGTGACATCAAATTCCGCGCCTTCCTGCATCAACCGCCGGATCAGCGCATCGCCATAGCGGGTGGGCACGGCAATTTCATAGGCCAACTCACCCGAGAACGAGATGCGGAACAACCGTGCCCGCAACCCGCCACACACCGTGATCTCACCACACGTCATGAAGGGGAAAGCGTCATTCGACAGATCAAACGCAGGGTCCACGATCTTTTGCAGTAACTTGCGCGCGTTCGGGCCTGCAATCGCATATTGCGCCCATGCTTCGGTGGTCGAGATCAGTTGCACATCCATATCCGGCCACAGGCATTGGCGTGCAAATTCCATATGGCGGTAGACTGGCACAGCATTGGCAGTGGTGGTGGTGACGACGAAATGATCCTCTGCCAGACGCGCGGCGGTGCCGTCATCCATCGCGATTCCATCCTCGCGCAGCATCAGCCCATAGCGCACGCGCCCCACGGCGAGTTTTGCAAAACCGTTACAATAGATGCGGTTCAGGAAGGCCGCAGCGTCGCGGCCCTGCACATCAATCTTGCCAAGCGTCGTCACATCGCACACCCCGACAGAGGCGCGCGTGGCCAGAACCTCGCGGTCCACACTCTCGCGCCAGTCTTTCTCGCCCGCGCGCGGGAACCATTGCGCGCGCAGCCACATGCCCGCTTCGACAAAGACAGCGCCTTGCTCGGTCGCCCATGTGTGGCTTGGGGTCAGGCGGGTAGGCTTGAAGTCACGACCCGTAGACCGCCCCGCAATCGCGCCCATCGCAACGGGCGTATAGGGGGGGCGAAAGATGGTCGTGCCGGTGGCTTGAATGCTTGCGCCCGTCAACGCGGCCATGACGGCAAGCCCGCCCATATTGGACGTTTTGCCCTGATCGGTTGCCATGCCCAGCGTCGTATAGCGTTTCAGATGCTCGACCGAGCGGAAATTTTCCTGATGCGCCAGCTTTACATCTTTGATCGTCACATCATTCTGGAAATCCAGCCATGCGCGCTTGGTGCCGCCAACATGCCAGAACGGGCTGATGTTGACCGGCGCATCCTCGGCATGCGGCAGATCGGCGGGCGTGGACGACAGGCCCAGATCAGCCAGTGCTTGCACAGCGCCCGCGGCCCCGGTGTGCAATGCGGCATGGGTGCTGAACTGCCCCGTTGCGGCACCCACAACGCGCATACCTTGTGGCAGCTCCGCGCCGGGCACAAACGCGGCAATCGCATCGTCCCAGACAGGTCGCCCGCGCTGGTGGCAGGTCAGCGACACATTCGGGTTCCAGCCGCCAGAAACCCCCAAGGCACCGACATTCAGCCTGCGGTTTTGCCCATTGGCCAGACGCACCGTGACCGATTTCAGGCCCAACCGGCCCGCGCTGTCCGTGACCTGCGCCCCTGCCAGAACCTCGACCCCCGGCAAGCTGGGCGCATCGGCGCGCGTGTCGATCACAGCGGCAAGTTTAACGCCAGCGGCCAAAAGGTCAGCTGCCGTGCGGTGGCCGTCGTCATTATTGGTGAACACGGCAACAGTCTCGGCGGGGCTGGCGGCCCAGCGGTTGACATAAGTGCGCAGCGCGCTTGCAGTCATGATGCCGGGGCGGTCGTTATTGGCAAAAGCGATGGGCCGCTCGATCGCCCCTGCGCATAGCAGCGCACGTTGCGCGTAGATGCGCCACAGGATTTGTCGGGGCTTGCCAGTTTCAGGGCTGGGCAGATGGTCGGACACACGTTCCACCGCGCCATAAATGCCATGATCAAAGGCCCCGAAAATGGTCGTGCGTGGCAACAGGCGGACATTGGGCAGGCTGGCAAGCTCGACCACAGCTTGTGCGGCCCATTGCGCGCCGGCAACGTCGCCAAGCTGGAAGGTTTCGGCATTCAGCCGTCCCCCCATGCGAAAATCCTCATCCGCCAGAATGACCCGCGCGCCCGCCCGCCCTGCGGTCAGTGCGGCGGCCATACCAGAGGGTCCAGCCCCGATGATCAACAGATCGCAATGCAGAAACCCCTTGTCATAAAGGTCGGGGTCCGCCTTGGTCGTGATAGAGCCAAGACCAGCCGCGCGCCGGATGATGGGTTCATACAGCTTTTCCCAAAAAGCGGCGGGCCACATGAAGGTCTTGTAATAAAACCCCGCTGTCAGGAAATTGGAAAAGCGGTCATTGATCGCCAGCGCGTCGAATTTCAGACTGGGCCAGGCGTTTTGGGAATTGGCCTGCAAACCATCGAACAGCTCGATCGTGGTGGCGCGGGTGTTGGGTTCCTGCCGCCCGCCGGTGCGCAACTCGACCAGCGCATTGGGTTCTTCGCTGCCTGCGGTCAAGACACCGCGCGGGCGGTGATATTTGAACGAGCGCCCCATCAGCCGCACGCCATTGGCCAAAAGTGCCGAGGCCAGAGTATCGCCGGGATGGCCCTTGTAATACTGGCCGTCGAACCGGAAGCTGATCTTGCGTGCGCGGTCGATCTGGCCGCCTGTTGGCAATCTGCTCATGCGCTGCGCCCCGAATTGCGCGCAACATCGCGCGCCAGTTCAACATTGGTGATCTCATGGGTTACGGTATTGCGCGTGACCACCAGCCAAGAGCGGTCACCCTGCTCATGGAACCACAATTCGCGGTGCAAGCCCGCTGGATTGTCACGCAGATAATCGTAGTCGAAAAACGCCGCTTCTGCGCCCGCAGCCATGCCATCGGGGCGGTCAATCAGGCGGGCGTCGCCCAAATAGGTGAATTCCTGCGCATCACAGGGGCCAAGCAATGGGTGGTTGATAATCATGCGCGCCCCCTTTGGCGGCTGGTCCCGGTGGTGGCCGTGGAATTTGAGTATTTTCGGCAAGAAAATGGCAACATGTGCTGCGCCCTTAATGCAGGTTGGGCTGCGCGCCCATACCTTTTTCGTCGATCATGCGGCCCTTCTCGAAGCGGTCAAAACGATAGGCGGCGGCGGTCGGGTGCGGGGTGTCGGTGGTCAGAAGATGGGCAAAACACCAGCCCGAGGCAGGCGTGGCCTTGAACCCGCCATAACACCAGCCGCCGTTGAAATAGAGCCCGTCAATATGGGTGCGGTCGATGATGGGCGAGCCGTCCATGCTCATGTCCATCACGCCGCCCCACATGCGCAGCAGACGCACGCGGCCAAGGCCGGGAAAGAGCGCCATGCCCCCCTCAATCACATCTTCGACGACGGCCAGATTGCCGCGCTGGGCGTAGGAGTTGTAGCCGTCGATATCGCCGCCAAAGACCAGACCGCCCTTATCGGACTGGCTGCAATAGAAATGGCCTGCGCCAAAGGTGATGACGCCGGGCAGGACGGGCTTTAACCCTTCCGAGACGAAGGCTTGCAACACATGGCTTTCAATCGGCAGGCGCATTCCGGCCTGAGCCATGACGCGGCTGGAATTGCCCGCAACTGCAACGCCGACTTTGCCTGCCCCGATGAAGCCGCGCGATGTCTCGACGCCAAGGCATTGGCCGTTCTCGATGCGAAAGCCTGTCACTTCGCAATTCTGGATGATATCGACCCCGAGGCTGTCGGCCCCGCGCGCATAGCCCCAAGCGACTGCGTCATGGCGCACAGTGCCGCCGCGCCGCTGTGCCAGACCGCCCTTGATGGGAAATCGTGCATCGTTGAAATTGAGGAACGGGTATTCGCGGCGCACTTGCTCCGCGCTGAGCAGTTCGGCATCGGCCCCGTTCAGCATCATCGCATTGCCGCGCCGGATATAGGCATCGCGCTGGGCATCCGAATGGATCAGGTTCAGAATGCCGCGCTGGCTGACCATGGCGTTATAGTTGAAATCCTGCTCCAGCCCTTCCCACAGCTTGAGCGAGAACTCGTAAAACGGCTCATTGCCATCAAGCATGTAATTCGAGCGGATGATCGTGGTGTTGCGCCCGACATTGCCGCCGCCGATCCAGCCTTTCTCGATAACCGCGATATTGCTCTGGCGGAACTCTTTGGCAAGATAATAGGCCGTTGCCAGACCGTGGCCGCCGCCGCCAATGATGATGATGTCGTATTTCGGCTTTGGCTGCGGATCGCGCCAGGCTGGTGTCCAGCCCTTATGACCGGTCAACGCTTCCTTGATGACGCGAAATCCTGAATAGCGCATGCTGTGCTCTCCTTGCCGGGGCCAGAGATAGCAAATAATCCGAATATCGCTTTGCTTGAATCGGACATGGGTGTCACCGGATGCGACACTGGCCTGACAAATTCGCAGTCATCAGGGCGGGCAGGGGCCATGAGAGGCGCAACATGTTGGCTGTGCACATGTCTTGAGCTGGTGCTTGATGCGACGCGCAGCCGCAGCTCGCGTCGCACCATCCAAGATGGTCGATCTGCGACATTTGCACTGGTGCCGTTGTGGCGGCACCTTCTGCATCGGGCTTGTGCCATCGCTGGCGCAGGCGGTTATCTGGAATGGACCGCTGTCAGTAGCTGCGGATCAGACCAACCAGCCGCCCCTGAACCTGCACTTGGTCATCCCGCAGCAGGCGTGTTTCATAGGCCGCATTGGCAGCTTCCAGCGCGATCATGCCATTCTGGCGGCGAAATTTTTTCAATGTTGCTTCCAGTCCATCGACAAGGGCCACAACGATATCGCCATTATCAGCCGTGTCCTGTTCGCGGATGACAACGATATCGCCGTCATTGATGCCCAGATCAATCATCGAGTCGCCCTGCACCTCCAGCGCATAATGGCTGGAGCGGCCGCGCAACATGCTGGCGGGAACCGAGATGTCGTTGACCACTGCGCTGATCGCCTCGATCGGGGTGCCGGCTGCGATGCGGCCCATGATCGGCAGGCTGAGCGAGGATGCGTCCACAGGCAGGGCTTGCGCAGGTGGAGCTGGTTTTTCGGTGGCACCGCCGTCAATAACTTTGGCTTCAAATCCCTGCTTTTGCAGCGCGTCGGGCAATTTCAACACTTCGATTGCGCGGGCGCGGTGATGCATGCGCCGAATGAAACCCCGTTCTTCCAGTGCTGTGATAAGTCGGTGAATGCCGGATTTCGAGCGCAGATCGAGGGCATCTTTCATCTCGTCAAATGATGGGGCAACCCCGTCTGTTTCCATGCGTGTATGTATAAGCTTGAGAAGTTCAATCTGCTTGCGTGTCAACACTGCGCGCCCCCCGGCTATGGTTTTGTCCCAAATTACGGTAGCAATGTTCTATCTATGTTCTGCGCCTGTGTCAACTGTTTCACACAAGGATATACCGCATTTGTTCACCGGCCTTGCGGGCACCGTCGCCTGCGGGATGGATCAGCAGCGCATCAGCCTGACACAACACGCCCAAAAGCGCGCTGTCCTGATCGGGGTGGGGCGCAATCGTGCCACCGGGGCCAAGGGTGGCGCGCATGTAATGCGTGCGCGGGCCATTGGCGGGCAGGTCACAGGCCAGCGTGGCGGTTGCACTGTGCATCGGATAGGCCCCAAGCCCCTGCATCGCGCGCAGGGCAGGGCGCATGAACAGATGCCCGCACACGATTGAGGAGACGGGATTTCCGGGCAGGCCCAACAACAAGGCCCCTTCCAGACGTCCGGCCATCAGCGGTTTGCCGGGGCGCATGGCAACCTTGTAGAAGGCGCGGCTGGCCCCCATGGCGTGCGTGACCGGCCCGACAAGGTCGTGATCGCCGACTGACGCGCCGCCAATGGTGACAATCATGTCGGCATCTGCGGCGAGGTCCAGCACGGCGCGCAGGCTGGCCTCATTATCGCGGGCGATGGGCAGGATGCGTGCGCGTGCGCCCTCTGCCTCGGCCATGGCTTTGAGCGCGAAGGCGTTGGAGGCGATGATCTGATCGGGCTTCGGGTCTTCGCCGGGCATGACCAATTCGTCCCCGGTGGCGATAATTGCGACATCGGGGCGGCGGCTGACGTGCGCATTGGCGCAGTTCATTGCTGCCAGCCATGCCAACTCTGACGGGCGCAGGCGGCGCGGTGCGCTGATCTGGTCGCCAGCGCTGAAATCCGTGCCTTGGGGGCGGATGTGGCGCGCAGCCACGCGGTCTTCGGTCAGGGTGATCGTGTCACCGTCGCGCGTGACATCTTCTTGAATGACCACGCAGTCAGCACCTTCTGGCACGGGCGCCCCTGTGAAGATGCGCACGGCCTCGCCTGTGCCCACACGGCCTGCAAATGCGTGGCCTGCCGCGGCTTCGCCGATGACGCGGTAGCTGGTCTGGGGCGATGTCGCAGCAGAGAGGGCATAGCCATCCATCGCCGCCGCCGCGAATGGGGGCTGGTCGCGCTGCGCCGTGACAGGTGCGCGCAACACGCGGCCCGAGGCCTGTGCAAGTGCGACCTGCTCTGTGCCCAAGGGCGTAATTAACGCAAAGACATGTGTCAGCGCCTCTTCGACCGAGATCATGGCTGCACCTGATAGCGGCCAGATTTGCCGCCATCTTTCAACACGACGCGCGTGGCGGTGATGGTCATGGATTTTTCGGCGGCTTTGAGCATGTCATAGATTGTCAACGCAGCAACAGAGGCGGCGGTCAGCGCCTCCATCTCGACGCCGGTCTGGCCGGTGGTGCGCACTTCGGCGCGGATACGCACACCGGGCAAGGTTTCATCGGGTGTCAGGTCCACCGAGACTTTGGTGATGGGCAGCGGATGACAGAGCGGGATCAGGTCTGCGCAGCGTTTGGCCCCCATGATCCCTGCAAGTCGCGCGACGCCCAGAACATCGCCCTTTTTGGCGCGGCCTTCTGTAATCAATGCCAGTGTTTCGGGCAGCATCTGCACGGCACTTTCGGCGACAGCCACACGCGCGGTATGCGACTTTTGCGACACGTCAACCATGTGAGCGTGCCCCTCAGCGTCAAAATGTGTCAGTTTTTCCACATTACACCTGTTCTGGCTGAAGGGGGTTGGCCAGCAGAGTACGGGTGGCTTGGGCCACATCGGGCTGGCGCATCAGGCTTTCGCCAATCAGGAAACTGCGCGCGCCGTACCCCGCCAGATCGGCCAGATCGGCGGGGGTGTATATGCCGCTCTCCGCGATCAGCATTTTACCCTGTGGCACAAGGCGCGATAACTGGCGCGTGGTGTCCAGTGTCACGTCAAATGTGTTCAGGTTGCGATTGTTGATCCCCAGAAGGGGCGAGTCCAGCGCCAAGGCGCGGTCCAGTTCTGCCGCATCATGCACTTCGACCAGCACATCCATGCCCCATGCGACCGCGGCCTGTTCCAGTTCCTGCGCCTGCGCGTCAGAGACAGAGGCCATGATGATCAGAATGCAATCGGCATGCAGCGCGCGGGCCTCGGCCACCTGATAGGTGTCATACATGAAATCCTTGCGCAGCGCGGGCAATGTGGTGGCCGTGCGCGCAGCAGTCAAAAAGCTGTCAGCGCCTTGAAAGCTGGGGGTGTCGGTCAGCACGCTCAGACAGGTCGCTCCGCCTTGTTCATAGGCGCGGGCCAATGCAGGCGGGTCGAAATCGGCGCGGATCAACCCCTTGGAAGGGCTGGCTTTCTTGATCTCGGCAATCAGCCCGTAGCCGGTGGTTTCAGCCTTGCGCAAGGCGGCGGCAAAGCCGCGTGGGGTGGGGGCATGGCGTGCCGCGTCCTCTACATCTGACAGCGCGCGCGCGGCCTTTCGGTCCGCGATTTCTTGCAATTTGTAGCTTTTGATCTTGTCGAGAATGGTGGCCATGGCTGTGGTCTTTCCGAAATTCAGGCAGTTACAGGGCTGATGCGGGCAAGTATCTCGACCGCGCGCATCGCGGCACCAGAGGCAAGGCTTTCGCGTGCACGCTCCACCCCTTCATTCAACGCGATGGCCTTGCCCGCGATCACCAACGCAGCGGCAGAATTCAGCAAGACAGCATCGCGGTAGGCAGGGCGGCCCGCACCTTGCAGCACCGCGCGCAGTTCGCGGGCGTTTTCATCTGGCGCACCGCCCAGCAAATCCTCAAACTTGTGCACGGGCAGGCCCGCATCCTCGGGGTGCAGGGTGAACTCGCGCAATGCGCCCGCTTCCAGCGCCACGACAGCACTTTCAGCGGCAATCGACAGCTCGTCCGTGCCATCGCCGCCATGCACCAGCCACGCGCGCTCGGTCCCAAGGGCGCGCAGTGTTTCGGCCATAGGGCGCAGCAGATCGGTCGAGAATGCGCCAGTCAGTTGGTATTTCACCCCTGCCGGGTTGGTCAGTGGTCCGAGTATGTTGAAAATGGTGCGCGTGCCCAATTCCATACGCACAGGGCCGACATGGCGCATGGCGGGGTGGTGCATTGGGGCCATCATAAAGCCGATCCCGGCCTCGTTCAGGGCTTGTTCAACCACCGATGCGCCGACCATAACGTCAATGCCCAAAGCCCCTAGCGCATCTGCCGCGCCAGACTTTGATGACAGGTTGCGATTGCCATGCTTGGCCACCGGCACGCCCGCGCCTGCGACCACAAAGGCCGTCGCGGTCGAGATGTTCAGCGTGCCCTTGCCATCGCCGCCTGTGCCGACAATGTCCATCGCCCCTTCGGGCGCGCGGACCTTGACGCATTTGGCGCGCATCACGCTGGCTGCGGCGGCATATTCATCTACGGTTTCGCCGCGTGTGCGCAGGGCCATTAGAAAACCGCCCGTCTGCGCAGGCGTGGCTTGGCCTTCAAACAACAGGTTGAACGCGGCCTCTGCCTCTGCCCGTGTCAGAGCGCGGGTGGCGGCAATGCCGATCAGGGGTTTGAGGTCATCCATTATGCACCAACCGCAGCTTGATCCAGAAAATTGCGCAGCATCGCATGCCCATGTTCCGACCGGATGCTTTCGGGATGAAACTGCACCCCCTCTACGGGCAAATCGCGGTGTCGCAGCCCCATGATCAAGCCATCTTCCAGCCAGCTTGTGACCTCAAGACAATCGGGCAGGGTGTCGCGGTCCACCACCAGCGAGTGATAGCGCGTGGCCATCAGCGGCGAGGGCAGACCATGAAAGACACCTTGTCCTGTGTGGTGCATCTGCCCCAGCTTGCCGTGCACGATCTGCCGCGCGCGCAAAACCCGCCCGCCAAATGCCTGTCCGATGGTCTGATGCCCAAGGCAAACGCCCAGCAGCGGCACGCGCGCCTCGGCAGCGGCAAGGGTCAGCGGCAGGCAAATGCCCGCCTGATCCGGGTCGCAGGGGCCGGGCGACAGCACAATGGCAGACGGGTTCAGTGCCATCGCTTCCTGCACATCCAGCGCATCATTGCGCCGCACCAGCACATCTGCCCCTAATTCGCCCAAGTAATGGACCAGATTATAGGTGAAACTGTCATAATTATCGATCAGCAGCAGCATGGGCGATTTCCGGGGTTCTGGTCCATTGGAAACCTACATGCCCGCCCCTTGCTAGCAAGGTCAAGGGCGCGCGCGCCAATCCGTTTGATCCGCACGCGTATTTGTGGAAGAATCATGCCAGACCGTGCAGTATAAGCGCGGGCATTTGTAATTTAATAATATGGGGCGTGGTGTGGACAGCAATCTACTTGCAGGGCTTGCGACCGGGACCGGACTGGTTTTGGTCGGGTTTATCGGCGTAAATGTCGTCTATCCACCAGCGCATGATGCGCCAATGCAGGACATAAGCACAGCGCCGCCCACGCCAGAGGACGTGGGCCTTGCGCCCTTGCCCCTTGTTGAGGATGCGCCGCCAGAAACACTTGCCGACACGGACCAGCCCTTGGTCGAAGTCGCACCGCCGGAAGATGACACACCCGCCGCAGATACCGCCGAGGGTCTGCCGGATGCGCCCGTATCTGACGACATGGCCGCCGATGCCCCCGCGCCGGAAGGTCTGCCCGAGCAGATGCCAGAGAGCGCCAGCGTGCCACAAGTAGAGAGCGCGCCGGAAGAGGAGGCGGGCGTGGAACCCGCCACCGAAATGGACATCGCAGACATACCTGACGAAAACGTCCCGCAGGTTGAACTGCACATCCCCACCCCGTCCGAGGGTATGACCGAAGATAGTGCCGCCGAGATGCCCGCAGCGCAAGCGCAGGTCAGTGCTGTTCCATTGCCGTCGCGCATGGCATCTGCGCCCC
The DNA here is from genome assembly GCF_006716865.1 of Roseinatronobacter monicus. Lineage (NCBI taxonomy): Bacteria > Pseudomonadati > Pseudomonadota > Alphaproteobacteria > Rhodobacterales > Paracoccaceae > Roseinatronobacter > Roseinatronobacter monicus. The sequence goes on from NZ_VFPT01000001.1 coordinate 723,399, forward strand.
AAGCAGATGTTGCGTTAGAGGGGCCGCAGTTGTTGCCGCCCGCCCCCATCGGTCGGGTTGAGGATGCCCCTGAAGCCCGCGCTGACCTTGAAATAGAGGACGCGCCCGAAGAACAAGTCGCACAAAACGACGCCCCCCAGACGATACCCGGAACCCGCGTATCAGGCCTGCCACGCATCGGCGAAGGATCGGATGCGCCCATCGTGGTCGATCAGGAACCACTGCCCTCAGCCACCCCACAATCGGCATTGCAGCGCAATTCGCTGTATCAGGCCGGTCCCGGAACTGCCGATAAAATGGCTTTGGTCCTGTCCGATCCTGGGCTGCCAATGGCCCGGCGGCGCATGCTTGCCGCGCTGGAGGTTCCCTTTACTATTGCGTTGAACCCGATGGACCCCACTGCACCCGAAGCCGCCGAAATCTACCACGAGGCTGGCAAAGAGGTTGTGATACTGGCTGCCGGTCTGCCTGCGGGGGCCACGGCGTCTGATCTGGATGTGTCGCTGAATGCCTATTTTGACGCGCTACCGCAGGCTGTCGGGGTGATCGACCTGCCAGAGAACGGGGTCGCCCGCAATGCAGCGCTTCTGCGCGAGGTGCTGCCATTGCTTGCGCAGGACGGACATGGGTTTTTGACCTTTTCAGGCGGGCTTTCGCAAGCCGGACGCTCTGCCGAAGCCGCAGGGGTCGCACATGCCGAAGTGTTCCGCGTGCTGGACGCAGGCGATGAAAGTGTCTTTACCATCCGGCGGTTTCTGGACCGCGCTGTGTTTCAGGCCAGCCAGATCGGCAATGTGATTGTCTTTGGCGATGCCACCAATGAGGAAACACTGGACGCAATCGAGATGTGGCGCGAAGAACGCCGCGCAGGGCAGATCACACTTGTGCCTGTATCCGGTATTCTGTTGCAGCAAGAATGATCCGCGCACTCTGGGCTTGAAGCCGCTTGCGCAGCAGTCTAGACCATCGCGGTGATTGGCCGCTTGCTGGAACTGGTAGACAGACCGGACTTAAAATCCGTTGCTCGCAAGGGCGTGTGGGTTCGACTCCCACAGCGGCCACCACGTCATGGTAATATGCGAATGGGCGTTCCGTCGCGCACCATGGCATAGATATCTTCCATCTCCCGGTCAGTCACCGCGATGCACCCGTCTGTCCAGTCACCGCGCGCCTGTTGGAATCGAGGTCCACGGCCATGGATGAAAATATCACCGCCCGGTTTCCAGCCATTTTCTTCGGCGCGCGCCTTATCGGCCTCGTTCGGGTAATCTATCCCGATTGACAGGTGAAACCGGCTGTTCGGGTTGCGCCGGTCGATGATGTAATCGCCCTCTGGTGTGCGGCGGTCACCCTCGTGCTGCTTATGGCCGAACGGATTGCCGCCTAGTTGCACGTCAAAACTGCGCAACAAGCGGTTATAGTGCCACAAATCCATCCGGCGCGCCGTCTTATACACGACGACATGCGTCACCTCTGGGCCTTTGTAGGTCCGAAATTTGCTTGGGGGGCCACCGCAAGATGCCAAAACGGCAACCAGCACCAGCGCGGCGACGACACGAAAGAATATCATTATTGCTGCCTCAGGGTTTTTTGCAATGACCATGCCCTAAAGGCGCGATTCTGCCAAGTCCTGTCATATGCCAGATCACGGATACGTCATTCGGCGGGCGGCACTTTGTCTTTCTCTTGTGCGTTCAACCGCTCTTCGATGGCCGCAAGACGTTTAAGCACTTCATCGCGGTAATCGGATGTGGCCTGATTGCTTTCGGCGGCATGGGCGTCCTGCATCGAATTGACGATCAGACCCACCAGCAGGTTCACCACCGCGAATGTCGTAACCATGATGAAGGGCACGAAAAAGGCCCATGCATAGGGATAGGCCTCCATCACCGGGCGCACGATCCCCATCGACCACGATTCGAGCGTCATGATCTGGAACAGGGTATAGGCCGAATTGCCCAAATCACCGAACCAGTCTGGAAACGTCTCTTTAAACAGCTTGGTGGCCATAACTGCGCCGATATAGAACAACATGCCCATCAACAAAAACACCGACCCCATTCCGGGCAGCGCCTTGATGAACCCTTCGACCACGCGGCGCAGATTGGGGCTGACCGAGACGACACGCAGTAGACGCAAAATACGCAAAGCCCGCAATACGCTAAAGCCCTGTGCCCCCGGCACAAGCGAGATGCTGACGATCAGGAAATCAAAGATATTCCAGCCAGAGCGCCAGAATTTCCCGCGCTGCGCGTGGAATTTCAACACCAGTTCCACCACGAAAATGGTTAGGCAAGCCGCATCCAACCCAAGGATCAGCGGCCCGGCAATCGCCATCAACGTGTCAGACGTCTCCATGCCCAACAGGATCGCGTTGAAGATGATCACAACGATAATCCCGTTGCGCACCCATGGCTGATCCAGAAACGCGGCGGTCTTTTCACGGCTAAGCATTATTGGTCCCCGATTTTCGGTTGTAGGGCGCGATATGCTATCTTGTGAACTGGGCTGCAAGCTCCACATGCGGGCTGAAGCGGAATTGATCGACCATTTGCACCCATTCAAGGCGATAGCCGCCTGCAACGAGGATTTTTGCGTCGCGCGCAAAGGTCGCAGGGTTGCACGACACAGCGGCAATGCGCGGAATGGTTGAAGCGGCCAGCGCGACAGTCTGCGCCTCGGCACCAGCGCGGGGCGGATCGATCACGGCGGCCTCGAATTTTTTCAACTCGGCTGGCAGCAACGGGCGGCGGAACAGATCGCGCGCCTCATGGGTGATGCGCTTCAGGCCTGTGGCTTGTCGCCACCCCGCATCCAGGGCGTGCAGCATGTCCGCGTCGCCCTCGACCGCGTGGATCTCTGCCCGCTCGGCCAATGGCAGCGTAAACGTGCCGCAACCTGCAAACAGATCAACGATTTGCGCGGCATTGCCCACAGCCTCGCTGACGGCGATCTGCAAGGCCTGCTCGGCGGGTTTGGTCGCTTGCAGAAAGCCACCGGGCGGCGGCGTGATCTGCGCGCGTGCGATCTGGTGAAAGGGCGGCTGCGTCTGCGCGATCACCTCGCCCTCCCATGCCAGCCGTGCAAGCCCCGCTTGCCCCGCCCATTGGCCCAATTCCGCGCGCAACGCATCATCAAGCAGCTTGCCACCTGAAACCGCCAGATCAAGCCCGGCATCGGACCGCGTCAGTGACAGCGACAGCGTGGTCTTGCGCGCGCCAAAACGGGCGGTCAGTTCTTCCAGCAGCGGCAGGGCAGCGGTCAGGTCGGGATGCAGGATCAGACAGTCTGGCACTGGCGTAATCACATCGGACGCGCGGGCGTGAAAGCCGACCAAAGCGCCTCTCTTCAGCCGACGCCCTGAAAAACTGGCGCGCCTGCGGCTGTGCAACTCCGAGATATGCGGCGCGCGAAACTCTGCACTCAACCCTTGGGCGGCAAGTGCTTGCCGGATCACGCCCTCTTTCCAGTCGGTCACGAATTCTGCCTGTGCGTGTTGTAACGCGCAACCGCCACAGTTGCGGTAATGCGGGCAGGGCGCTCTGATACGCAGCGGGGAGGGGGTCAGGATACGCGGTGCATCCATCCGGCCCTGCACGATCTCGCCGGTCACGACTTCATCCGGCAATGTGCGTGGCACGAAAACCGGACCTTCGGCAATGCCGTCGCCATGATGGCCAAGGCGGAGGATTGTGATCATAAGGCCCCTGTATCGCGCGCTAGTTCTTGAGATTTTCCGCCCCGCGGCACGTGCAAGGGCGGCATATTGCGGCGCCTTTATCATGGTGTTGCCCGACAGACAAAACCTTCCTGCGTTCGGTCGTGAAGGGGTGGTTTGCGGGATAATCCGATGTGCGCGTAACCCGACCCGCACAAAAAGCGGTCGAAGGCCGCCGCAACTCAAAGGGCCGCCCACAATTCCCTCAAAACAGCCATGTCATATCGCGTCAGACGCCACTCACACCACCCGCGCAGGACTGAACGCATAGCCTTCGGGCGACAGGATCGTCGCCTCGCGCAACCCGTGCGGCTTATCGGCAGGCTGCTCCAGCACCATATCGGCCTGCGCGCGCGCAACTGCTTGATCGGGGTCCACGCCGAACAGATAAATCTGCGCGCCGGTCCCGCGCGGCGGCACCTCTGGGACAAGGGCCAAAAGCGGGTGCGCGTGATAGGTTGCATCCGCGTGTAATTGCATCATCCAGTCACCATGACGGATGATCGCGAAATCCTTGCTTGCGCGGTGGATTTCCAGATCAAAGACATCGTGTAGGAACGCAGCCATTCCCATCACGTCACGACACAGAAGGTTCACCCCGATCCCGCGTAGACTGCGCCCGAAATCCACTGGGGTGATATGCTCCAGATCAGTCACTTCGCCCCCTCACGCGCTTTCTCAGGCTGTCATATCCGCATCGTCGTCAAAGCCCAGAAACCCGCCCGATTGCCGCGCCCAGAAACGGGCATATGTGCCGCCCGCGTTGAGCAATTCGTCATGGCTGCCCTGCTCGATGATATGCCCATCATCCAATACGATAATACGGTCCAGCTTGGCAATCGTGGACAACCGGTGCGCGATGGCCAGCACGGTCTTGCCTTCCATCAACGGCTCCAACGCGTCCTGCACAGCGGCCTCGACCTCGGAATCCAGCGCCGAAGTTGCCTCATCCAGCACCAGAATCGGCGCGTCTTTCAGGAATGCGCGCGCAAGGGCGATGCGCTGGCGCTGTCCGCCAGACAGGCGCACACCCCGTTCGCCCAGATGCGCATCATAGCCATGCCGCCCCTCATGGTCTTGCAGCGACAGGATAAACTCATGCGCTTCTGCCGCGCGGGCGGCTTGCTGGACCTCGGCCAATGTGGCATCCGGGCGGCCATACCGAATATTCTCGAAGGCCGAGCGGTTGAACATCGCCGTTTCCTGCGTGACCATCGCAATATTGCGCCGCAAGCTTTCTTGTGTGACCTGCCTGACATCGCGCCTGTCAATGGTAATGCGCCCGCCCTCGACATCATACAGCCGCAACAGCAGCGCCACGAGCGTGGATTTCCCGGCACCAGAGGCCCCGACAATGCCAATCTTCTCGCCGGGTGCGATCTTCAGATCCAACCCTTCAACGCCCCCGGTCTGGCGGCCATAGGCAAAATTCACGTTGTCAAAATGCAGCGCCCCTGTGACGCGGCCAAGTTCCACTGCATCATCCGCGTCTTGCAGATTCGACGGGCGCGTCAGAGTTTTCATCCCATCCTCTACCTCGCCCAGATTGCCATAAATCGCCATCAGCACGAAACTGACCCAGCCCGTCATCTGCGCAATCCGAATAGCGACCGCCCCTGACGCAGCAATCGCCCCCGGAGTGGCCTGTCCCAGCGACCAAAGCCACAGCGTGCCACCGATCAGCAGCACAGGCAGCACACCCGCCACCAGCATCAGCCAGAAGCGAAACCATGCCTGCACTTCGCCAAATTCGACAGCCCGGTCGCGGAACACACCCATTGCATTCAACGCGGCGCGATCCTCGAACTCGGAATGGGCAAACAGTTTGACTGTTTTGATATTGGTGATCGTGTCCACCACCTGCCCGCTGACCTGCGCGCGCGCGCCCGCCCGCGCGCCTGCCCGCTGGCGCACTTGCGGCAGGAAATACCGGATCAATGCCAGATACCCGACCAGCCAGACCGCCAGCGCCAAGGCAATCCGCGCGTCGATCGTCAGCAGCAAAATGACCGAACCGATGATCGAGGCCAGCGCAAAAGCCATCGTGTTGATCGTTTCATTCGCCACATCCGTCAGCGCCCGCGCGGTCTGAACCTGTTTCTGGGCAATCCGCCCCGCAAAATCATTGTCGAAAAACGTAACCGGCTGCCCCAGCGTCCAGCGGTTCAACCGCGATTGCACCAGCACATAGACATTGGGCTGCACCACAATACTGTTTGCCGCCGAAGACAGGCCAAAGGCGACCGGGCGCAGAACCACGAAGAATATCACGAAACCCGCAACCAGCCACAGATGCTGCGTGAAGAAATCAACAGGGCCGGTTTCAACCACTGCGTCAATGATCATGCCCAGCAACAGCGCAGACACCACCTCGGTTGTGCCGACAAGAGCCGAGATTACGGCGGCCAGCAACAAGACCGGCCATGCCCCTTGCACAGACCACAAAATAAAGGCCCACAGACTGCGGGGCGGCGCGCCGGGCGCGCGTTCAAACGCATTGATCATCCCGGCCAGACGCTGCGCAGGTCCGGGCCGCTCAATATGGGTGGAAGTCTCGGTATCTGTCGTGATTTTCTGTAACACATCGCCCCCGGTTCTGCCTCAGATATAGGGGCGGGGCAGGGCAAAGGCCAGTCACGCCAGCAGATCAGCCTTGCTCATGCTGAAATCAGAGGCAATCCAGCGGGCCTCAAGCGCGCGCAGATGCGCGCCCAGTTCCGGCCCTTGCAGATGCGGCAGATCACCTGCGCGGACAGGAAAGCGGGCCTGCGCCCCACGCGCGATCTGGCGTTGCCAATCTGGCGGCAGGGGCGTTTCAAAAACCACTGCACGCGCCAGAATGACATCGCGCGCAAGTGCCGCCCCAAGGCGGTAGCCCAACTGCGCCGGTGGTTCCATCTGGCCCAGTGCGGCGCGCGCCAACTTCAGGTCGCGCGCCTCTTTGCGGGTCAGGCGCAAACGGTCCGTCTGCCCGCCCAAGACCAGCATCCGGCGGGTCCAGACCGGTTCCATCCCGGCCTCCAGATGAACCAAAGGGGCCAATCCATCCGAGCCGGCACCCGGCACCACGCGCGCCAGCACACCGCACTGGGCCATCGCGGCGACGGCAGGGGCAGGGTCGGGCGCACCCAGCAATTTGCGCATCTCAGCGCCGATACGTTCCGCCGATAGCTGTTCCAGCCCCTCGGCCCCGTCAGCGCAGGCCGCAAGTGCGTCGGCATCCAAGCCCTGCGCCGGGTCGCCATATTGTGCATGAAACCGAAAGAAACGCAGAATGCGCAGATAATCCTCGGCGATTCGCGCCTGCGCCTCGCCAACAAACCGGACCCGCCGCGCCTGCAAATCCTTCACCCCGCCCAAAGGGTCTAGCACAGTGCCATCGGCGCGCGCATAAAGCGCATTCATGGTGAAATCGCGCCGCGCTGCATCCTCGGCCAGATCGTCGGAAAAGGCGACCGTGGCGTGGCGGCCATGCGTCTCGACATCGCGGCGAAAGGTTGTGACTTCAAACCCTTGCCCCTCCGCCACAAGGGTGACCGTGCCATGCGCGATCCCGGTCGGCACCGCGCGCAGCCCCGCATCCTCGGCCAGCGCCATGACGGTTTCGGGCCGTGCATCGGTGGCAATATCGACATCCGTGACAGGCACGCCGATCAGGGCATTGCGCACACAGCCGCCCACCACCAGCGCCTGATGCCCCGCATCGCCCAACAACCGCAAAACATGCTGCGTGTGCGCCGCGTGCAGCCATGCATCCCTTATCTGCATGGTCCCGCCCTCTCGGCCAGACCCCGCAGAATGCGCGCGGTCGCACCCCAGATGTAATACGGCCCCCACGGTACAATGTAATAGTTCCGCCATGTGCCCCGCCACATGCGCCGCTCTACCCGAAAGCGGGTCGGGTCGGTGACATGGGCAAGGGGGGCGGCAAATATCTCAGCCACTTCACCGGGGTCAGGGCGCGGGGTAAAGTCGCGCGTGATTTCCGCCAGAATGGGCGTGACCATAAACCCGGTGACAGTCTCATGCGCGGGCAGCGCACCCAGCACCTCAACGGCCTCTCGCGGAAGGCCGATTTCTTCATTCGCTTCGCGCAGGGCGGTCGCAACAAGATCGGCATCTCCTTCGTCCTGCCGCCCCCCCGGAAAGGCGATCTGGCCGGGATGATTGCGCAGATGCGAGGCGCGCTTGGTCAGCACCAGACGCGGGCCATCTTGACCGCGCGTGATCCCCACCAGCACCGCCGCCGGGCGCAATACGCGGTTTTCCGGCAGCACGACACCGGGGTTCAGGTCAAAATCGCTGGACCCCTGCGCGGGCCGGGCAAGGGCGCTGCGCAACTGCTCCAAGGCATCACTCGTCATTGCCCCCGGCCTCAAAGCCCAAACTGGTGGGGTCCATCACATAATGCGCGCCGCAAAACTGGCAGTCGGCGGTGATCGTGCCCTCATCCGTGGTCATGGTCGCCAGATCCTTGGCCGAATAGATCGACAGGCTTTGGCGTACCTTATCCTCGGAACACGAGCAGCCAAAATGGACCGCTTGCGGGTCAAAGACGCGCGGCGCTTCTTCGTGGAACAGGCGCAACAGCAATTCGGGGGGCTGCACATTTGGCCCCATCAACTCCAGTTCCTCGACCGTATCGAGCAGCAGGTTTGCGCGGTTCCAATCCTCGGCGACAAGGTCTTGCGTGCGCGGGCTGGTGCCAGAGGCTTGTGGCATATGTTGCAGCATGACCCCGCCCGCGCGCCACTTCTCGGGCTGGCCCGGCAGAATCGTCCGCCCGAAACTGAGCGAGAAGCGCGTTGGCAATTGCTCGGACTGGTCAAAATAAGCCTCGGCACAATCCGACAGCGACTCTCCTGCAATCGGGGTGATGCCTTGGTAGGGTGTCATGTCGCGGCCCTGATCGATAAGAATCGCGAAATACCCTTTTCCAATCTGCTCGAACGGGCGCGCATCCGGCGTCAGGCGCGCAGCGTCGAAACTGGCATAGGCGCGAATGCGGGCGGGCGCACCGTCTTGCGTCGGCGCGTAGTAATCCGTTGTAATCAGCCGGATCGGGCCACTGCCGCGCACTTGCAACGACAGGCGCCAGCGCAGCTTGATCGTTTGACCAATCATCGCCGTCAATAGGGCCGCTTCTGCAACCAGCGCTTCGACAGCAGGCGGATAGTCATGTCGGGCCAGCACGCGTTCCAGTGCCGTATCCAGCCGTGCGACCCGCCCCCGAATATCGCTGCGATCCAGTTGGAATGGCAGGACGGTGTCATCCCAGGCGATCTGTGCGCCGAAGCTCATGAAATGTTCCTTGTCTTGGCTGGCAAAGTTTTCGTGCGTGTCTGGCCCTCCATATAGGAACTCGGGCCCAAGGGCCAAGTGCGATCCGATCTTTGTGCTGCACAGCGCCTGTGCTGTCGCCTATGCGCTGGAAATAATGGCGTGGCGCGGTGCAAAGTTCAGCGCGCTGCGGGTTGCGTCACTCTTCAATCCGCACACCGCGGTAATAGCGCGAGGGCGGCTCTGTCAGGTATGTGGCGTGATTAAACTCCAGCAAGGCCCCTGATACATCATCGTCAAATTCATCCTTGCCAGACCAATGCATCAATTCCCATTTCAACGCGTCGACAAAGTCTGTTCCCTTCACTTTTGCAAGCTTCACAAGGGTTGCGCGCAGCCCATCCTCGCCAAATTCCTCTGAATTGCGGTTGATGCATTCGGTGACACCGTCGCTGTACAAAAGCAGCCGGTCACCCGGCATGAGCTGCGCCTCGATTGTTGCGAAGCGGGCATTCGGGATCAAACCTATGGGCAAACCCCCATCGCCGATAAACTCCACGCGCCCATCTGCCCGCTGGATTACCGGGTGCGGGTGCCCCGCCTGAACCAGCCGCATTTTGCCTGTTTGCAGGTCGATATCGGCATAGGCAATCGTCAGATAAGTTTCCGTCTCAAATTCATCGAGCATCAACTCATTGATCCGTGCAGCAACGTCATGCGGATCGTATGCCTTGGATTTTCCGGTTTTGGGGTCACGGATCAGGACGATATTCTGTTGGTGTTCGCCCCCCGAAAACAACCCCGCAATGCGTGCCCCTAGCATGGCCGCCGCCACACCATGGCCCGACACATCAATCGCATAAATCCCGATCCGGGCGGTGGAGATAATGAATGTGCCAACCATATCGCCGCCAACATGCCCCGAGGATTTCAACAACAGCGACAGCGTGCTGCCGTCAAAATCATGCTGGCGCTTGCGGATCAGCGAGTGCTGTAGCTTGCGCGCTTCCATCAGATCACGATCAATCGCGTCATACAGGTTTTGCAACTCATCCAAAGCGGCGCGCAAGTCCCGATTCTGTTGCAGCGCACGTGCTTCGGAGTTGCGGGCATTCTCGCGCGCCAAACTCAGTTCCGTGACATCGACCCGCAATCCGACCCTGCCGCCATCATCAGTCCTGCGCTCCACGATCTGCAAAACACGCCCATCGGACAGGCGCTGGCTGCTGCGCCCGGTATTGCGAAATCGCTCCAACCTGTGGCGCAACCAGTCTTCTTCGCGCCCGATGGCGTCGGGATAGCGCCCCTGCGCCAAGTTGTGGCGCAACAGGTCTTCGAACCGCGCGCCCTTCACCAGAATCGCCGGATCAATCTGATAAAGTTCCCCATATTTGCGGTTTGCCAGAACCAGCCGGTCGTCGGCATCGAAATAGACAAATCCGTCATCCAGCGCCTCCACCGCTGCCAGCAGTTGCCCCCGCGCGGTGCGCACCTCGCGCTCCATCGCCAGCAAACGTTCGCCCGCTGTGATGCGGGCGCGCAACTCTAGCGGTGAAACAGGTTTTGACAGAAAATCATCTGCACCAACATCCAACCCTTCGGCGACAGCATTTTTGTCATTTTTCGACGTCAGCAAGATGAAGTAATACCAATCAGCATTGATCAGAACTCTTGAGCCCAGTCGCGGGTTCCAATGGAGGTGATTGTGTCGGGCATGCTGACCAATTTGTTCCAAGCCTTGCAGCAATGATCTACGATGTCTTCATAGGTTTCGAAGATGAGGTTTGATAGCCAGTTGTCTCGCATGAATTGCCAGATGTTTTCGACTGGATTGAGTTCTGGGCATTTTGCGGGGATCGGGATGATGGTGATGTTGTCCGGAATGACCAGCTTGTCAGTCATGTGCCATGCGGCTTGATCCACGAGCACAGCCCCATGTGCTTTGGGTGCGACAGTTTGGGAGATTTCAGCAAGATGCAGGGCCATCGCTTCGGTATTGCACGCTGGCAGCACAAGACCTGCAGCTTTCCCGAGGGCTGGGCAAATCGCTCCAAAGATGTAGCTTGAACTCGTGCGCTGATCATGTGGGGCGGAAGGTCGCGTACCGCGCTTCGCCCATCGGCGCGTGATCTTGTTTTTCTGGCCGACACGCGCTTCATCTTGGAACCAGACTTCGATCACAGTGCCTTGCAGGAGCCGTGCGCGGAGCTTTGCTACTGCGGCTGCAAACCCTTTTTTTTAAAGTCCTCCAGTGCGGCTGTATCTTGCGCGTGATGGCGCGGGCGTGCTGTGAGTTTGACATAACCAAGCGCCCTGAGTTCCCGGCTTATCGACGTCTCGTGAAGTGAAATCCCAAATGTGTCTGCAATCCATTTCCTCAGATCACTCAGGCGCCAGCGGACGACCCCATGGACCGATAAGGTCGGACCGCTCTCAACAATTGCAGCAAGCGCCCTGCGCTGCTCATCGTTAAGCTTAGACTGCTGACCAGGAGCTTTGCCGTTGATCAAGCCGTCAGGCCCGCGGGCATTAAACCGCTCCACCCAGTCACGGACAATTTGTAGGCCAACACCACCAATCCGAGCAGCATCGCTGCGCCGACCGCCATCATAGATCTCCGCCAGCGCCAAAAGCCTGCGGGCTTGGTTGGCATCCTTTGTCTTTCGCGCAAGTTCTCTCAACTTCATGCCGTCGTAGTCTGTCCGTAACGCGAGCGCTGCGCCCATAGAGAGGCCCTCCCCAGAAAATCTGACGCCATTGAGTCAGATCTTCATAGATTTGGGAATCCCAAAACCCTCAGAAGAGTCAGATTTCGCGAGACTTGGTATAACTATACTTTTCTTCCGACAGCGCGCGAAAGCTGCGGCAGAATTCCAGCCCATCCATTTCCGGCATCATCCAATCCGACAGGATCAGGTCGAAATGGCGTTTGGTGCAGGCCTCCAGAGCGTCAATCCCAGAGCGGGCCTCTTGCGTTTGATATCCCCAGTGTTGTAACAGCTTGGCGAAAATCATACGCTGCGCGCGACTGTCATCGACGATAAGTGCAGTTTTCTGCGCATTCGGCCTTGGCGCTGGTTGTTTCATGGTGTTTTGCACGCGTTTTTACCCGGAGTACCTGTCTTGCCTTTTTCACTGATCCCGTTGCTTTTCGCAGGGCTTTGTTAAACAGTGGTAAAGGTGACAGCTTTCGGTGCGTTTTTTTCTATCTGCCTTTCCATCAAGCGAATTGAACAAAGTATTAGGAATTCGGTTCTAGTCCTGCGATTCACTCGATTTGCGGATAAAGCCGGATAAGCTTTGTGCGCGCGTCTTGAGTTGTGAACTGCCAGTTGGTTTTGGCGCGTTGGGAGTTGCGATTTGTTGTCCATGCATCGACTTCGGCCTTCAGCATAGTTTTGTCCGGGATGCGCCGGGCCAGACATTGGCGAGCGAGGACGCTGAGTTCACATTCAGCGATGTTGAGCCAAGACCCATGTTTTGGCGTGTAGTGCCATTCGAACCGTTGTGCGATGCGGCGCGCTTGGGCAGGCGGGAAAGCCTCGTACAGCGATGCAGGGTTGTGGGTGTTCAGATTATCCTGCACGAGATCGATCTTTTCGGCATAGGGAAAGTGGAGATCAGCCAGATCGCGCAGGATATGGGCATAATCGATGGCAGTGCGTCGATCGCGTATCTCGACGTGGCGCCAGCCCTCCAGAGGAGCGAATAACATGAACAGGCTGGCGACACCTGCGCGTTCATATTCGTAGTCATGGCGCGCCTCGCGCCCTGGCTGCATGGGAATGGGTGTGCGGGTCTCACGGGTCAATTGTTTGCTGGTCTCGTCCAGACAAACCAGCGGACGGTTTTGATCGTGTGGACGGGTGTAGACGTCCAGCACATTCTCCATGGCCGCCACGAAACCAGCGTTGGCTTTGGGTGGGATTACCCAGTACCGGTTCCGGTGCGGTTTGAGCGCGTTTTTTTAAGCGTGCGTTGGATTGTGGTATCACTGGCCTGCTCAACAATGCCCAGTTCGACAACCCGCTTTTCCAACAACCTGAGTGTCCAGTGCGTATATCCTTCGGGTGGTTCGGAACAGGCAAGCGCGATCAGCTTGGCCTCGGCTTGCCCATCGAAGATCCGAGGTTGTGAAAGCGACGCTGGAACTTTGCGCGCTAAAGTCGCCTCAAGCCCTTCCTCCACAAGTTGGCGCCGGGTGTGGAAAACAGTCGAGAGACTGGTCTCTAATGCCTCGGCAATGCGCGCATCTTCCCATCCCGGGCCATCAGAGGACACATCCGCCTTCAGCAAAATCCGCGCCTTCAGCAGTCTGTAGGCGGCTTGCCGACCCGTTCTGATCATCCCTTCAAGGTGTTCACGCTCCTCTGTCGTCAGTCGAACTACATACTTCGGCTTGCACCCTCTTGTCATCATCTCACCCCCAGAAAGCTGCTACGCTCCACAGAGATTCAGAAAAAATCAAAGCTGTCAAATACCCCGAAGCGAGGCACTAGGCTTGGGCGTGTGATGGAAAGGAACGTGCATGATCGACTGGTCGCAAGTGGCTGACCTATATGCTGATTTCGGCGAGGACGGGTTCGGCGAAGTGGTGCAGGTCTTCGTGCAGGAGGTGGAGACCGGTCTGGCGCAGTTGAATGCCGCGCAATCCCCAGATGAAAACCGCATCGCGTTCCATTTCCTGAAGGGGGCGGCCCTGAACCTTGGCTTCAGCGAGGTTGCCGATCTGTGCGCGGCAGGCGAGTTGCGCGCATCCGAGGGCAAAGATGCCGCGCGCGAGAAAGAACAGGTGTTGCGCGTGTTTCCACCAACCTGCACCCTGTTTGAACAGCAATGGCGGCAGCGACTTGCCCCGAAGCACTAGCCATGTCTGCGCGTGACGGGGCGGCGGTCAGATTACAAAACCCGCTATCACCTCATCATCGGTGATATCGGTAAATCTGAACCCCAGCGCCGACATTCTGGCAAACAGGCTTTCAAAATTATCCGGGTGCCGGGTCTCGATCCCGATCAGCACGGTGCCGAAATTGCGCGCTGTCTTTTTCAGATACTCGAACCGCGCAATGTCATCCTCGGGGCCAAGTGTTTCAAGAAAATCACGCAGCGCGCCCGGTCGCTGGGGCAGGCGCAGCATCAGGTATTTCTTGGTGCCCAGATGGCGCATCGCACGTTCTTTGACCTCTGGCAGGCGCTCGAAGTCGAAATTCCCGCCAGATGTCAGGCAGACAACAGTTTTTCCCTTCAAATCCGGCGCAAGCAGCGGCAGCACATCGACCGACAATGCCCCCGCAGGTTCCAGCACGATCCCTTCGACATTCAGCATTTCCAGCATCGTGACACAGATACGGTTTTCCGGCGCGATCAGCAGGTGCGCAGGGTTAATCTGGCGCAGATGCTGGAATGTCCGCGCCCCGATCCGCGCAACCGACGCACCGTCCACGAAGCTGTCCAGTTGCGTCAGCGTAACAGGCGCGCCCGCCGCCAATGCCGCTTGCAGACTGGCACCGCCCAATGGCTCGACATAGCGCAGCGCGGAACTTGTAGCCGTTTCCTCGAAATAACGCGTGACGCCCGCACTCAGCCCGCCGCCGCCCACTGGCAGAATAACCATGTCCGGCGCGCGACCAAGCTGCTCCAGCATCTCAACCGCAACACTGGCCTGCCCCTCGATCACATCATCATCATCGAAGGGCGACAGGAAATGCGCGCCCTGTTCGGTGCAATAGGTCTGCGCCGCCGACAAGGCCTGATCGAAAATATCGCCCACAAGCGTAATCTCGACCTGATCGCCGCCGAATGTGCGCGTTTTCATGATCTTTTGCTGCGGTGTTGTCACCGGCATAAAGATCGTACCCTTGACCCCGAAATGCCGGCACGCGAAGGCAACACCTTGCGCGTGGTTGCCCGCACTCGCGCAGACAAACTGGCGTTGGCCGGGATGGGTGGCAAGGCGCTTGCGCATCGCGTTGAAGGCACCGCGTATCTTATAGCTGCGCACCGGGCTCAGGTCTTCGCGTTTCAGCCAGATATCCGCGTCGAACCGCTTGGACAAATGGTCATTGCGCGCAAGCGGTGTCGGCTCGAACACGTCGCGCATGGCGGCTGTCGCGTCCTGCGCGGCCTTGGCAAACGCGCTCATTGCGCGCGCATCCATGTTTCCAACTGCGCGCGCACTGCATCGGGCATGGGGGCGGATTTGCGGGTTTGTGGGTCGAAAAACACCTCAATCAGATCATAGGTTGCATGTACCGCGTCGGTATCGGCGTGGCGCATGTGCAACTGAAACGCGCAACTTTTGGTGCCCAATGACACCACGGTTCCGTCAATTACGATCAGATCACCCGCCGCAAGTTCCCTGACAAAGCGCGTGCTGGCCTGCGCAGTCACCAGATGCACCCCGTGTTGCGCCTGCATTTCGCTATAGGCCAGCCCCAGCCGCGTCCATAAATGATAGGTCGCATCATCAAAAAACGGGGCGTAATGGCGCACATTCATATGTCCGAAATGGTCATGGTGCCACGGGTGGACCACCCCGCGCAAAAGTTCCAGCCGCTCCGCCATTGCGTGTTCCTTTGTTCAATCTCACCCTGTTAGCAGTCGCCCATGCCCAAACGCAACTGCGCCCGCGCGCATGGCCCTTATGTTTCAATAGCGCCCCTTGCCCAGAGGCGGCAAAGCCAATAGACGGATGGCCAAACGCATAGTGTGACCGGAGCCCCCATGACCAACGCCCCCAAGAAAGTCGTGCTTGCCTATTCGGGCGGGCTGGATACCTCGATCATCCTCAAATGGCTCAAGACCGAATATGACTGCGAAATCGTCACCTTCACTGCCGATATCGGGCAGGGTGAGGAGTTGGAGCCAGCGCGCGCCAAGGCCGAAATGCTCGGCGTCGCACCAGAGAATATCTATATCGAAGACCTGCGCGAGGAATTCGTGCGCGATTTCGTCTTCCCCATGTTCCGCGCCAATGCGCTCTATGAGGGGCTGTATCTGCTGGGCACTTCCATCGCGCGCCCGCTGATCTCGAAGCGGCTGGTCGAGATTGCCGCCCAGACCGGGGCCGACGCAGTGGCGCATGGCGCAACCGGCAAGGGCAACGATCAGGTCCGGTTCGAGCTGTCCGCCTATGCGCTCAACCCCGAGATCAAGGTCATCGCACCTTGGCGCGAATGGGATCTGACCTCACGCACACGCCTGCTGGAATTTGCCGAGGCCAACCAGATCCCTATCGCCAAGGACAAGCGCGGCGAAGCGCCCTTCTCGGTCGATGCCAATCTGCTGCACACCTCGTCCGAGGGCAAGGTGCTCGAAGATCCGGCAGTTGATGCGCCCGATTACGTCTACCAGCGCACTGTGAACCCCGAAGATGCGCCAGATCAGCCCGAAATCATCGAGATCACATTCGAGAAGGGCGACGCCACCGCGATCAACGGGCAGGCGATGTCTGCGGCCTCGATCCTGACCGAACTCAACGCATTGGGCGGCAAGCACGGCATCGGGCGGCTCGATTTCGTCGAGAACCGTTTTGTCGGCATGAAATCGCGCGGCATCTATGAAACCCCCGGCGGCACCTTGCTGCTCGAAGCCCATCGCGGGATCGAACAGATCACCCTTGATAGCGGAGCGGGCCACCTCAAGGACTCGATCATGCCGCGCTATGCGGAATTGATCTATAACGGCTTCTGGTTCTCGCCTGAACGCGAGATGCTGCAAGCCTTGATCGACAAATCGCAGGAACATGTCAGCGGCACTGTGCGTTTGAAGCTCTACAAGGGGCATGTGCGCACCATCGGGCGCTGGTCTGATCACAGCCTGTATTCAGAAGCGCATGTGACCTTTGAAGAAGATGCGGGCGCTTATGACCAGAAAGATGCGGCGGGTTTCATTCAGTTGAATGCGCTGCGCCTGAAACTGATCGCGGCGCGCAACCGCCGGACGAAAAGCTGACAGGGCACATTTTCTTGCCCCAAATACTCCCGCCGGAGGCACGCCTGCCTCTGGCACCACGCCAGACCGAGGGACCGCCATGACCAGACCCGTCGTTTTGTGCATTCTGGATGGCTGGGGTCTTAGCCCCACGCGCGAAGGCAATGCTGTCGCACAGGCAGATACCCCCCATTTCGACCGCGTGATGCGCGCCTATCCCAATGCGACCTTGCTGACACATGGCCCCGATGTGGGCCTGCCGACAGGGCAGATGGGCAATTCCGAAGTGGGCCATACCAATATCGGGGCGGGCCGCGTCGTCGCCATGGACCTTGGCCAGATTGATCTTGCCATCGAGCAGGGCAGTTTTCCGCAAAACCCCGCGCTCTTGGGTTTTGTTGAGAAACTGACAGAAACCGGCGGCACGGCGCATCTGTTTTCAGTTGTTTCTGATGGCGGTGTGCATGGTCATGTTGAACATTTGAAAGCCGCGATTGCAGCTTTGACGGATGCTGGCGTGCAGGTTGTGATCCAT
The DNA here is from genome assembly GCF_006716865.1 of Roseinatronobacter monicus. Taxonomy (NCBI): domain Bacteria; kingdom Pseudomonadati; phylum Pseudomonadota; class Alphaproteobacteria; order Rhodobacterales; family Paracoccaceae; genus Roseinatronobacter; species Roseinatronobacter monicus. The sequence goes on from NZ_VFPT01000001.1 coordinate 740,864, forward strand.
GCCATCACCGACGGGCGCGATGTGGCGCCCCAATCTGCCGACCGCTTCATTGCCGATCTGCAAGCCACTTTGCCCGAAGGCGCAAAGATCGGCACTGTAATCGGGCGCTATTGGGCAATGGACCGCGACAACCGCTGGGACCGGGTCGAGCGGGCGTGGCGCGCGATTATGCGCGGCGACGGGGCCACTGCCCCCAGCGCCTCAGAGGCGGTTGCCGCCGCCTATGCGCGCGGTGAAACCGATGAATTTATCGCCCCTACAATTGTCGGGGGCTATTCCGGGGCCAAACCCGGTGACGGGCTGTTCTGCCTGAACTTCCGCGCCGACCGTGCCCGCGAAATTCTGGCGGCCCTCGGCGCACCCAGCTTCAACGGATTTGATCGCGGCCATCCCCCGACATGGTCCACGCTTTTGGGCATGGTCGAATATTCCGAGGCCCATAACGCGTTTATGCGCACCGTCTTTCCCAAGCGCGAGATTGCCAATACCCTTGGCGCATGGGTCGCAGCCCAAGGGTTGCGCCAGTTCCGGCTGGCCGAGACTGAAAAATACCCGCATGTGACCTTTTTCCTCAATGGGGGCCGCGAAACCCCCGAGCAAGGCGAAGACCGGCACATGCCCTCCAGCCCCAAGGTTGCGACCTATGACATGCAACCCCAGATGGCCGCCCCCGACGTGACCGAAAAACTGGTCGATGTGATCGGGCAGGGCTATGACCTGATCGTGGTGAATTTCGCCAATCCTGACATGGTGGGGCATACGGGCGACCTCAAGGCCGCCCGCCTTGCGTGTGAAGCGGTCGATGCCGGGCTTGGGGCCGCGTTAGCGGCGTTGGACAAGGCAGGGGGGGCCATGCTGCTGACCGCCGATCATGGCAATTGCGAGCAGATGATCGACCCTGAAACCGGCGGGCCGCACACAGCGCATACGCTCAACCCCGTGCCAGTCGTGCTGATCGGCGGGCCGGATGGTGTGGGTTTGCGCGATGGGCGGCTGGCCGATGTCGCGCCGACCATTCTGGACCTGATGGGCCTGCCGCATCCCCCCGAGATGACAGGTGAAAGCCTGATCACGCGATGATCCGCCGCAGCCTGACACTGCTGGTCTGTCTGGTGTGGTGCAGCGGTGCCGCTGCCGATCCCGCAGAACGCGCGCTCAGCGCGGCCCGCGCGCTAGAAGCGGCCACCACGGCCATGCAGTCCGCCAGCGGCGGGCGCGATCAGATATCAGCCCTCAGCCAGACCATTCAGGCCTATGAAGACGGGCTTGTCGCCCTGCGCGACGGGTTGCGCGATGCGCAACTGCGCGAGGTCGCATTGGAACGCCAGTTTGCCGCCCGCAGCGAAGAGATGTCGCGCCTGCTCAGCGTGCTTATGGCCACGGATCGTGTCGATGAAAGCATTGCACTTCTGCATCCCCAAGGCGCGCTGGAAACCGCGCGCGCGGCAATGCTCTTGGGCGAATTGACCCCGCCACTGGCCCGCGCCGTGACCGAATTGCGCGACAAGCTGGATGATCTGCGCGCACTGCGTCGTGCGCGGCAATACGGGTTTCTGGCGCTGGAACAGGGGCTCCAGACAGCGCAAGATGCGCGTGTCGCCTTGGCGCAGGCCGTGTCAGATCGTGGGCCATTGCCCAAACGTCTGGTCGAAGACCCCGATCATCTGGACGCACTGGCCCGCAACGCGGTCACCCTGGAGGATTTCGCACAGGAACTGGCGCAGAACTCTGGCGCGGCTGATAATCAGCCCGCCGCCACGTTTCAGGCGGCCAAGGGCACATTGTCGCCGCCCGTGCGCGCCACGATCCTGCACCGCTTCAACCAGCCCGATGCCGCAGGTGTTTCGCGGCAGGGGCTTGTGCTGGCAACCGCGCCCAACGCCCTTGTGACCGCGCCGTGGTCTGCTACTGTGCGCTACGCTGGTCCCTTGGCCGGACAGGGGATGGTCGTTATACTTGAACCGGCCGAGGCAGTCTTGCTGGTGCTGGCCGGGCTGAGCGAGGCGCTGGTCTCTACGGGCGAAATCCTGCCTCTCGGGGCGCCGCTTGGCAGCATGCCGGCAGGACACAGTCCCGAGATATCCTCTGGCAGTCGCAGTCAAACACTCTATTTTGAGCTTCGAGAGGGTGGCAACCCCATTGACCCAGAGCCTTGGTTCGCATTCAGTGGGGGGTGAAGTCGAGATGCACAATGCGCGCACTGCAAGAGCGGGTTCGCGCAAGATTAGGATGGCGGGATGAACAGATTTGTGATGGCAGGCCTTGGTGGCATTCTTGGGGGCGCATTGATTGCGACACAGGTTGCGGGGCCGCTGCTTGCACAGGAACGTGCAAGCACGCAGAATGTATATGAACAGCTGGACCTGTTCGGCGATGTATTCGAGCGTATCCGCAACCAATATGTCGAAGAGCCGGACACTGCAAAACTGATCGAGGCGGCGATCAACGGCATGCTCATGTCACTAGACCCGCATTCCGGCTACATGCCCCCCGATGATTTCGACGATATGCGCACGCAGACCCGTGGCTCTTTCGGGGGTCTGGGGATCGAAGTTACGCAAGAAGAAGGTTTTATCAAGGTCGTCACACCTATGGATGGCACGCCCGCAGATCAAGCCGGGGTAGAGCCGGGCGATCTGATTACCCATGTTGATGGTGAGTCGCTGATGGGCCTGACCCTTGCGCAAGCGGTCGAGATGATGCGCGGCCCCGTCGGGTCGGAAATCATCGTGACGATCCTGCGCGAGGGCGAGTCAGAGCCGTTCGATCTGTCGATTGTGCGCGATACCATCCGTCTGCAAGCCGTGCGTGTGCGCACCGAAGGCGACAATGTGATTTTGCGCGTCACGACCTTTAATGAACAGACCTTCCCAAATCTGCGCGACGGTCTGAACGAAGCAATAGAAGAGTTGGGCGGGATTGACAGCCTTGGCGGCGTGGTGCTGGACATGCGCAACAATCCCGGCGGGCTGCTGACGCAAGCGATCCGCGTCTCTGACGCCTTCCTTGAGCAAGGCGAAATCGTCTCGACCCGTGGGCGCGACGAAGGCGCGGGCGAGCGTTTCAATGCGCAGGGCGGTGATCTGATTGATGGCAAGCCCTTGGTTGTGCTGATCAATGCAGGCTCTGCTTCAGCGTCCGAGATTGTGGCCGGTGCGCTGCAAGACCACCGCCGCGCAATTGTTGTGGGCACGCGCAGCTTTGGCAAAGGTTCCGTCCAGACCGTTATGCCGCTGCGGGGCGATGGCGCGATCCGGCTGACAACCTCGCTCTATTACACCCCGTCGGGGCGGTCGATTCAGGCGCTTGGCGTCTCGCCCGATATCGTGGTCGAGCAGCCGCGCCGCCAACCCATCGAGGATGGCGAGGAAGAAGCGGCCCCCCGGACACGGTCGGAAAATGATCTGCGCGGACGGTTGGACAATAACGACATGTCCGAGGACGAGCGCCGCCAGATGGAAGAAGAGCGTCAGAAAGCCGAAGATGTCGCACGCCTGCGGCAAGAGGATTACCAGCTTGCCTATGCGCTGGACATCCTGCGCGGCCTGACAGCCCTGAACGGTCAGCGATGACGCCTGACGCCATTGCGAACCTACCCTATCGCCCCTGCGTCGGGATCATGCTGATCAACGCGCAGGGGCATATTTTCGCGGCACAACGCCTCGACAGCGCGATCCCCGCTTGGCAGATGCCGCAGGGTGGCATTGATGAGGGTGAAAACCCCGGCGCCGCCGCATTGCGCGAGTTGGAAGAGGAAATCAGCGTCCCCCCCGATCTGGTGGCCCCGTTAAGCGAGACGCGCGATTGGCTGGCCTATGACTTGCCCGCCGAAATCGTGCCGCGCATCTGGAACGGGTGCTACAAGGGGCAAAAACAGCGCTGGTTTCTAATGCGCTATCTGGGCCGCGACGATCAGATCAACATCCAGACCGCACACCCCGAATTTTCGGAATGGCGCTGGATTGCGGCGGACGAGATGCTTGACGCAATCGTCCCCTTCAAGCGCGAGATTTACGCACAGGTGATTGACGAGTTCCGCGACTGGCTGGCGTAACCGTTATTCACCGGGGCGTGACAGGCTGAACACCTCGTTGACCACAGCATAATCACGATAGCCACAGCGCGCCAACGGGCGATAGCGCGTGATGTCGAACATGCCATCCACCATGCAATCATCACGCATATGAATGCCGACAACTTCGCCCAGCACCAAAAAATTCGCGGCCCCTTCAAGGGGGACAATCTGCGTCATGCGGCATTCCAATGACGCCGGAGCACCGGCCACGCGTGCTGCCGCAATCGTTTGGCACTCCTCGCGGGCAATGGCGGCGTGATCGAATTCATCCACTTCGCGCGGCCAAGGGCCAGAGGTGGCATTCATCGCATCACGCGCGGCAAATTCCACCACATTCACACAAAACACACCGGTCTCGCGGATATTGGCCACCGAATCCTTGGTGCCGTCGCGGTCCGGCTTGGCACTGGTCGAGGCGAACATGACCTGCGGCGGCACATAGGCCACAGCGTTGAAAAACGAATAGGGGGCCAGATTGTCCTGTCCGTCCGCCCCTCTGGTGGAAATCCAGCCAATCGGGCGGGGGGTGACAATCGCATTGAAGGGGTTGTGCGGCAGGCCGTGGCCGTTACGGGGTTCATAGAACATGGGTATCTCTCCGATGTGTTTGCGCGCACCCTAACGCCATGCTACTGGCCCTGCCAGCACTGATCTGGGCGGGGATTGCAGATGCAGCTTTTAGAGGAAACACCCGCCGACTGGTGGGAGGTGGAGGCGCTTTATGACCTGTGCTTTGCACCGGGCCGCGAAGCGCTGTCATCCTACCGGTTGCGCGATCATGTGGACCCGGTCGCCGCACTGTGCCTGCTGCTGCGCGACCAGAATGGCATTGCTGCGGCGATCCGCTATTGGCCTGTACAGGTGGCAGGCGCTGATCTGTTGCTGCTTGGCCCCATCGCTGTGCACCCCACCCATCAGGGCGAAGGCTTGGGCGGCTGGCTGATACGCGAGAGCTTGGCGCGCGCCCGCGATCAGGGCTGGGCGCGGGTTTTGCTGGTGGGCGATGCGCCCTATTACAGCCGCTTCGGATTTGCGCGGCTGGACAATGTGGTCATGCCGCCGCCCACAAACCCCGCACGCGTGCTGGGGCTGGAACTGGTGCCGGGTGCATGGGACGGGGTGCAGGGGAATGTGACGCCATATGCGCCTATGTTGGAAAAGTGACAGTGGCGCGCCCGCCTGTCTTTGACCGTTTCAGTCCACAAGCGTTGCGACATAGTCCAGCAAGGCCGGTCGCGCACTTTCCAGACCACGGCTTTGGACCCGCGCAATAAGCTCTGATACCTCGTTCAGATTTGACCTTCGGATCAAGGACTTGACAGGCCCGATCGAGGCTGGCCGCATCGAGAGAGAGGCAATGCCAATCCCGGCCAGCGCCAGCGCATCCACGGGCCGTCCGGCATCTTCACCACAGAATGACAGGTCCGTTTCCGTCTCATGGCAGCGATCCACGATAACCTGAAGAAATGTCAGGAAACTGACATTCAGCGTATCATAGCGGCGGCGCACCAACTCGTTCTCGCGGTCGGCGGCAAAGAAAAACTGCTTCAAATCATTGCCGCCAATCGAGATGAAATCCACCGCTTCAAAAAAGCTCTTGGGTGCATAGGCCAGGGACGGTGTTTCCAGCATCGCCCCCACTTCCAGCTTTTCAGGCAGGGCATGGCCAAGGCGGCGCTCACGCTCAATCTCGCGCAGCAATGTGTCATGCGCCTGCGTGAATTCGCTGGCAGTTGCAACAAGCGGGAACATCACGCTCAGCGCGCGGCCATTTGCAGCCCGGATCAGCGCTTGCAACTGCATGCGCAACACGCCGGGCTTGTCCAGACCCACGCGCAGCGCGCGCCACCCCATCGCGGGGTTCGGCTCGTCGGGGCGGTTCATATAGGGCATGACCTTGTCGGACCCGATATCCAGCGTGCGGAAATACACTTTCCGGTCTGCCGCCGCATCCAGCACACGCGCATAATTCGCCACCAGATCAGACCGCTTGGGCATCCGGTCCTGAACCAGAAACTGCAATTCGGTCCGAAACAGGCCCACCGCATCGGCACCCGAATTGGGCAGCGATGGCAGGTCAGCCAGCAAGCCCGCATTCATCTTCAACGACACATTGCTGCCACAACGCGCCTGCGCAGGCTTGTCGCGCAAAATGGCATAGCGCTCCTGCGCCTTGGCCTGCATCGCCATCTTGTCACGAAACGCGCTGCTGATCGTATCATCGGGGCGCAGATGCACCACGCCTTCGGTACCATCGACAAGGATATGGTCGCCATTCAGCGCCTCGGTGGTGATGCGCGGCACATTGATGACCAGCGGGATCGCCAAGGCCCGCGCCACAATCGTCGCGTGACTGCCCACAGCGCCTTCTTCCAGCACCACACCGCGCAATTTGCGGCCATATTCCAGCAATTCCCCCGGCCCGATATTGCGCGCCACCAGAATGGGGCGCTCTGGCATTTCGGCCCCGGTTTCGTTGCCCTGACCTGTCAGGATACGCAACAGACGGTTGGACAGGTCATCCAGATCATGCAGCCGGTCGCGCAAATAGGCATCCGGCACCCGCTCCAGCCGCGAGCGCGCGGTGGATTGTTCCTTCTCGACCGCAGCTTCGGCGGACAGGCCAAGGCGGATATCTTCTTCCATCCGCTTCATCCAGCCACGCGAATGCGCAAACATGCGGTAGGTTTGCAAAACCTCCATATGTTCCTTGTCGCGGGTTCCGGCAGTTGCCAGCAACTGGTCAATCGAGACACGCAAAGTGTCCACTGCGGCCTCCAGACGTGCCAGTTCGGCGCGGCTGTCATCATTGACCAGATTGGTAATCACCACACGCGGCTGGTGCAGCCAGACCTGCCCCTCTGCCTCACCTTCCTGTGCGGTCACACCGCGCAGCATGGCCGGGTTCTGGTGCGGGGTGGCAAAGCTGGTGCCTTCGCCCGTGAACGCGCCCAGTTCGGTCATTTCCGCGATGACCATCGCCACCACTTCCAGCCCGTAAATCTCGTCATCGGAATAAAGGCGCGGCTCTTTGGCCTGCACGACCAGCACGCCCAAGCGTTCGCCCAGCCGCTGGATCGGCACACCAAGGAACGAGGTGAACACTTCCTCGCCGGTTTCGGGCATATAGCGAAAGCCCTGCTCGGCAGGCGCGTTGGCTGTGTTGAGGGGGCGCGACAGCCGCGCCACCTTGCCCACAAGCCCTTCGCCCAGACGCAGCCGTGTCTGATGCACGGATTCCGGCTTCAGCCCTTCGGTGGCGCACAGCTCCAGCGTGTCAGGGTCGCGGAACAGATAGATTGAACAGACATCGACACCCATCGATTCGGTGATGATGGTGGTTATCCGGTCCAGACGTTCCTGCCCCGGATTGGCCAGCGACATTTCATCGCGTAATTTGCGCAACAGCTTGCGGCTGTCAGTTTCTGTTCTGTGGGGCATCGCCCCTCCGATCCTGCTGTCGGGCCTGCCTCAGCCCGCCTTGTCGAGTTCAAACGCATCATGAAGCGCCTGAACCGCCAGTTCCATATATTTCCTGTCGATCAGGACAGAAATCTTGATCTCGGATGTCGCGATGACCTTTATATTGACGCCTTCGTCGGCAAGTGCACTAAACATGCGCGCTGCGACACCTGCATGACTGCGCATACCGATCCCGACAACCGACACTTTGGCCGCATCTGTGTCAACTTCCAGCGTCTCATAGCTGATCGACCCTGCATCGCGGGCCGCTTCCAGTGCCTTGCGCGCACGGCCCACCTGATCGACAGGGCAGGAAAAGGTCATATCGGTGACAGCCTTTTCGTTGCCGCGATAGTTTTTCTCTGAAATGTTCTGAACGATCATGTCAACATTCACCCCCGCTTCGGACAGCGGGCCAAAGATGGCGGCGGCAATGCCGGGCCGGTCCTCGACCGTGACAAGGGTAAGTTTAGCTTCTTCGCGGCTATAGGCCACGCCCGAGACGACTTTCGATTCCATGATTTCATCCTCATCGCAGACCAGAGTTCCAGAAGTCTCGTCTGTCTCGTCAAATGATGACAAGACACGTAAGCGCACCTTATAGCGCATTGCCAACTCAACCGACCGGGTTTGCAGCACTTTCGCGCCAAGACTGGCCAGTTCCAGCATTTCCTCGAAGCTGATCTTGTCCAGCTTGCGCGCCTTCGAGGTGATGCGCGGATCGGTTGTGTAGATCCCGTCCACATCGGTGTAGATATCACAGCGTTCCGCGTCAAACGCTGCGGCAAAGGCCACGGCGGTCGTGTCAGACCCGCCGCGCCCCAGCGTGGTAATACGCCCCTCGGCGCTGACACCCTGAAAGCCTGCGATAACGGCAACCCTGAAACCCTCGGCAAATTTGGCATCCAGATTCTTGCGTGGAATATCGACAAACCGTGCGGCCCCATGCGCGCTGGTGGTCTGGATGGGCACTTGCCAGCCTTGCCAACTGCGCGCGGGCACATCCATTTCCTGAAGCGTCAGCGCCATCAGCCCTGCGGTGACATTCTCGCCCGAACTGACCACGGCATCATATTCGCGCGCGTCATATAGCGGCGAGGTTTCATTGACCCAGCCCACCAGTTCATTCGTCTTGCCCGACATGGCCGAGACGATGACGATTACATCATAACCGCGCGCAACTTCGGCCTTCACCTTGGCCGCCGCATTGCGAATGCGGGCCAGATCAGCAACCGAAGTGCCGCCGAATTTCATCACCAGAAGCGGCATGGGCCGACCCTTTCCCCCGCACGTTTTTCGCGCCACTTAATATGCGGGGGCGGGGGGTTACGCAAGGTGGGCTTTGCAGGCGCGGTCGCGCTCAGGCGGTTTTTCTCTGGCCGGGTCGGGTGATTTTCGCCACATTGGGTGACGCAAGGGCAAGTCGGGCGCGCAGATGATCCGTGCGCGCGCGAATCTCTGGCCGGATCGGCCCTTCGCGCGCAGGGTCATTGAGGGTTGTGAACCAATGCGCGGGCGGGCTGCGCCCGGCGGCGCGGCGCTTCCAACTGAGCGCGCGCAAGATGGCTTCGGCGGGGGCGGGCAGGGGGCCATCATGCGACAGCCCGTTCAGCGCGCCCCAGACCCGTGTCCAGGCCCGTGCAACCGACCACGGGTTATACCCGCCCCCGCCCAGCACGATCAGCCGTGGCGCAAGCTGGGCCAGTGCCACAGCAATCTCGGCATGGGCGTTGTTGGACAGGGCAAGGCGCGACAGCGGGTCTTCCTCAATCGCGTCAGACCCGCATTGCAACACGATTGCATCCGGGTCAAAGCGCTCTAGCGCAGGCAGGATCAACCGCTGCGCGATGTCGCGCATTTCGGTGTCATTCAGCCCGCGTGGAACGGGCAGGTTGAGTGCACGCCCCCGCGCCTCATCCTCCAGCGCGCCGGTGAAGGGCCAGCGCTTTTCCTCATGCACCGAGATCATCAGCATGTCCTCGGCACCTGCCAAGGCCGCCTCGACCCCGTCGCAATGATGCGCGTCGATATCGACATAGGCAATGCGCGCCAAGCCAAGCTGGCGCAGCGACAACAGGCACAGAACCGGATCGTTCAGATAGCAAAACCCGTTGGCATAATCGGCCATTGCATGATGGGTGCCGCCACCGGGAACATGAACAATCCCACCCTCGCGCACCAGTTCAGCCGCCAGCATCACGCCGCCCGCACCGGTTGCGGGGCGGCGGAACATTTCAGGGAAGACAGGGTTGGCGGTGCTGCCAAGGCCGTGGCGGATGCGGGTTGCGTCATCGAGGGTCTGCCGCGCTTCGGCCTGTTGCAGGGCTGTGATATAGTCGGGCGTGTGAAACAGCGTCAGTGCCTTTGGTTTGGCGCGCGGGCTGGTGCGGTATTGCGCAGGCCCAATCCAGCCAAGAGCGTGCGTCAAATCCATCACGGTCGAGACGCGCGGGATATGCAGCGGGTGCCAGTCGCCATAGCTGGAGCCGCGATAGATTTCCGAGCCGATGAAATAGGGTTTCATCAGATGAAAAACCCTATGCAAAAGGTCGCTTTGAACCCCTGCCTTTTTTCCGACAGATGAAAAAGGATTTCATTTTGTGGTCTGAACATCATGGCAAGGCAGCGCGGATCTCGCGCGTGATCGCGCGTGCCGTGGGGCGCGTTGCAGACCCCCAGAACCCCAACAATTCGCCATCAGCCCCGATCAGCGCCTTGTTGAAATTCCAGTTGGGCACATGGCCATGCGCGTCTGCCAGCCATTGGTAAAACGGATGCGCCTGCGCCCCGCGCACCGGTGTGATCTGCGTGATGGGAAAGGTCAGGCCGGTTTGCACACGGCAGAAATCGGCAACCTCTTCGTTGCTGCTCAGTTCCTGCCGGAAATCATCTGACGGCACCGCCAGCACCACCAAGCCTTGCGGGCCGTATTCGTCATAAATCTGTTGCATATCGCCATATTGCCGCGTGAAGCCACAGAGGGAGGCCGTGTTGACCACCAGCACCGGCTGCCCGCGCCAGTCTGCCAACTCCAACGGGCTGCCGTCCAGCGCGGTGAAGGTAAATGCGCTTGCGGGAAGCGCAAGCAGGGTGATGACAAGGCCAAGTGCCGCTTTCAACATGATGCCCTCCGGTTAGGGGTGACTAGATAGCGGGGTCGCGCGGCAGAGCAAGTCATTTGCACTTGAACTGGTTGATAACATTGTTAGGTGTAACGACAGTCTTGTGGGGCTATCAGGAATGATAAAATTTTCTCTCAGATGTGATGACGGACATGCGTTTGACAGCTGGTTCAAGGGTGGCAAAGCGTTCGATGATCTGATTGCGCGCGATATGGTCCAGTGTCCGGTCTGCGGGTCGAACGCCGTGACAAAGGCGCTGATGGCGCCCGCAGTAGCGCTTGGCCAACCGCAAAAACAGCCCACGCCGCCCCCAGCGACCAACCCGCCGACAACAGTGCAAAAATCCCCCGATGCAGAGCAAAAGTTGAAAGCGCTGCGTGAGCAGATCGAGGCCAATTCGGAATATGTCGGCAATAGCTTCGCCTCAACGGCGCGTGCCATGTATCTGGGCGATATCCCTGACCGGCCCATTTATGGCGAGGCGCAACCGCAAGAAGCGAAAGCCCTGCTTGAAGAGGGTGTGCCGGTCCTGCCCTTGCCGTTTATTCCATCGCGCAAATCGAACTGACCCGACCGCCAGCCGTGGTTACAGATCGCGCACCACGCGTGTGGGTGTGATGGGCGCGCTCAGGGTTTTGGGCAGGCTCAGATTTGCGACTTGCTCAGCAATCGGCTTGACCGAGAGGGGATGCGTCGCGCCTGAATAGCTGTCCGGGTCGCCCAGATCATGCCATGCGCCGTTCTGATAGATTTCCAGCGCCGAGAATTTGGATTTGTAATCCATCTTCGGGCTGCCCGGCACCCAATAGCCCAGATAGACATAAGGCAGCCCAACCTTGCGGGCCAAGGCGATCTGATCCAAGATCATGTAACTGCCCAATGACTTCGCGGCATGATCCGGGTCGAAGAACGAATAGACAAGGCTAAGCCCGTCATCCAGCACATCGGTCAGACAGACCGCGCGCAGCTGCCGCCGCCCGTTTGCATCCTGCCCGATATATTCCAGAACGCGGGTGCGTACGGGCGTTTCCTCGACCATTGCGGCGAATTCAAACACATCCATATCGGCCATGCCTCCATCGGCGTGGCGCGAATCCAGATAGCGGCGGAACATGTCATATTGATCTTCTGTTGCCCAAGCGCTGGTGACATAGCGCTGCAGGCTGCTGTTGCGCTTGATCACGCGGCGCTGCGAGCGCGTGGGCTGAAAATCAGCCACCCGAATGCGTGCGGACAAGCAGGCACAGCAATCGGCACAAGACGGACGATAGAGCACATTTTGCGACCTGCGAAACCCTTGCTTGGACAATGTGTCATTCATCGCCTCGGCCTGCTCGCCTTGCAGGGCGGTGAACAACTTACGCTCCATCCGCCCGTCAAGATACGGGCAGGGCTGTGGGGCAGTCACATAGAACTGTGGTATGGTTGGCAGGCTGTGGCGCATTCAACACGTCTCAAATCACGGAGCATAAGTTAGAAGATTAGCAAGGCTTTCGGCTTTCGCCAAGTCATCTGATGCAGGGGCATTCAGGTTAATGATCGGGGCCGATTCGATGCAGCATCGTGGTGCGAAGAACCATGTCATGCAAGCCTTGTCGGTAAGGTGTCAGCAAGATCATGACCATAGATGCAACTTGCAACGGAAACACGGTCCACATCCCCGCATGCATCGCACTGTAGATAAAGGCCGTCATCGGGTCGGGTTGCCGCCCGTCAAGGCCGCGCCATTTCAGCGCGGTCAGCATCATGCCCAGCGTAGCCCCGTAGCGCGCCAGCATGATTGTGCGGTAGCCGATCGAGATTGCGCCAAACAACACGGGCAGGAAAAAAGCGCTAATAAACAACGTCATCACCAGCCCGACCAGCGTCAGTGCGATGGTGACGACCAGATCAATCGCCCAAGCCAGCGCGCGTTTGAGGGGCACGTCGCTGTAGAACTCTGGTTGCAATTCGGGGTCAGGCAAGGTCATTCGACAAAATCCGCAGGTAAGGCATTGGTAAGGGAGGTAAGCATCGTGGGCACGATTGAAAAGACGTGACGCGGCGTACCTGCCGCAGCCCAGACCTTTGCAAACTGCAACAAGCGCGGATCAATCCAGCAGGGTGAAGGGGTTAGATGCCCTATAGGCGATACTCCGCCAATGGCAAAGCCGGTGGTGGCGCGCACAAGGTTTGCATCGGCGCGGCCCAGCGCTTCGCCTGCCAGTGATGAGGCTTTGCTGGCGCTGACACGGTTTCCGCCTGCGGTCAGAAACAGCCGGATCGCGCCGGAGTCCTGCCCGCAGAAGATGATTGATTTGACGATCTGGTCAATCTCGCAGCCGCAGGAAGCTGCCGCCAACTCGGCTGTGCGCGCATCGCCCGCTTCAAATATCGTATCTGGCAGGCCCGCGTCCTGAAGTGCGCGGGCCACACGTTTGAGAGATTTGCTCACGGTTTCAGTCCAGACTGTCCAGCACCTCGCCCAAGGTGCCGATCAATTGGTCGATCTGCGCTTTCTCGATAATCAGCGGCGGTGACATGGCGATGATATCGCCTGTCGTGCGGATCAGGACACCCTTTTCATAGGCTTTCAGGAAAGCGGCAAAAGCGCGCTGGGTGGGTGCGCCCGCGATGGGTTCCAGTTCTACCGCGCCAATCAGCCCCATATTGCGGATGTCGATGACATGGCGGTGGTCTTTCAGGGAATGCACCGCCTCTTCCCAATAGGGGGCAATTTCGGCGCAGCGCTCGAACAACGCATCCTCGCGGTAGGTTTCCAGTGTGGCCAGTGCGGCGGCGGACGCGATGGGGTTGCCCGAATAGGTATAGCCGTGAAACAGCTCGATCAGATGTTCCGGCCCTTGCATGAAGGCGTCGTGAATGGCGGCGGTGGTCAGCACCGCCCCCATCGGGATTACGCCATTGGTCAGACCCTTGGCGCAGGTGATCATGTCGGGCATGACATCGAAATGCTGCGCGCCAAAGGGGCTGCCAAGGCGGCCAAATCCGGTAATCACCTCGTCAAAGATCAGCAGGATGCCATGTTTGGTGGCAATCTCGCGCAGGCGCTGCAAATAGCCCTTGGGCGGGATCAGCACGCCGGTGGAGCCGGCGACAGGTTCCACAATGACGGCGGCAATCGTATCGGCACCGTGCAGCGCGACCATGCGTTCGAGATCATCGGCCAGATAGGCGCCATGCTCTGGCTGGCCCTTCGTCCACTGGTTCTCAGGGATATGGGTGTGCGGCAGGTGATCGACGCCCGCCAGCATTGCGCCGAAATGGCGGCGGTTGTTGACAATGCCGCCCACGGAAATGCCGCCGAAATTCACACCATGATAGCCGCGTTCGCGCCCGATCAGGCGTGTGCGGCCTGCGTCACCCTTGGCGCGGTGATAGGCAATGGCGATTTTCAGCGCTGTTTCGACAGATTCCGACCCTGAATTGGTGAAGAATGCGTGGTCAATCCCCTCTGGGGCCAGATCGACCAGCTTGTTGGCCAGCTCGAACGCTTTGGGGTGGCCCATCTGAAAGGCGGGGGCGTAATCCATTTCAGAGGCTTGTTTCTGAATGGCCTCGACGATGCGGGGGCGCTTGTGTCCGGCATTGCAGCACCACAGGCCCGCTGTGCCATCGAGCACCTGCCGCCCGTCCGAGGTGGTGTAGAACATGCCATCCGCCTCGACCAGCATACGCGGGGCTTGTTTGAACTGGCGATTGGCCGTGAAGGGCATCCAGAAGGCGCGCAGATCATTCGGGGTGGGACGGTCGAGGGCCATAGCGTATCTCCGGGCTGTATTTGATCAAAAGACGCTAACATATTCGCGCGCCAAGGCAAGGGTCAGCGAAACACCATCACAGCCGACAGGGCCAGCAACGCCGCCATCAGGCGCATGAAGATGCGCCAACGGGCGGGCGATTGCAGCAGCCCTGTCAGCAAGGCCCCCGCACTTGCCCAGAACAGGCACACGCCCAGATTGACGCTGCTAAAGGCCATGGCCAGACGCGCGGCTTCCTGCGCGGGGGGCAGCCCCGCGCCATAGCCCGCCGAGGCTGCGAAAGCGACCGCCCAGACCTTGGGGTTGATCCATTGAAACAGCACGCCTTGCCACAGGGTCATCGGGTCGCCGACATCCTGTTGCTGGGCTGCGGGGCGGCGGGTGGCGTTGAAATAGCCCCATGCCATCCACAAGATCCATGCCGCGGCAAGGGTTTGCAACACCAGCCCAAGGATCGGGTTGGCCAGCACCAGTGCGCCCACACCCAGTGCTGTGACCGCTGCAATAACGCCCACCCCCAGCACCACACCGAACAGATGCGGCAACGTGCGCGAGAAACCGAACCGCGCGCCAGAGGCTGTCAGCATGATGACATTCGGCCCCGGCGAGAACAGGCCAAGAAAGACAAAGGTATAAAGAAGCGGGTCAAACTGCACGCGGGGCACTCTCATAAAGGGGCCTAAAACAACAGACCCCGGCGCGCGGGCGCCGGGGTCTGGTCGTGATAGTCTGCGTGCCGCGCCCTTACAAGAGCCGCCCCGGCAACCACAGCACCAGTTGCGGGAAGATGAACACCATGATCACCGCCAGCATCTGCAATAACACGAACGGGATCACGCCCTTGTAGATGTCGATGATTGTCACGCTGGGGGGGGCAACGCCCTTGAGGTAGAACAGTGAAAAGCCCACTGGCGGCGTCAGGAACGAGGTTTGCAAGACCACCGCGAACAACACGATGAACCAAATCTGATCAAAGCCAAGGATCACCACCACAGGTGCGACCAGCGGCAGCATGATCAGCGAGATTTCCAGCCAGTCGAGGAAGAACCCCGCCAGAAAGGCGATGAACAGGATGGTCAGAACCACACCTGAAGGGCCGAATGGCAGCGCTTGCAGCGATTGGGTGATGAAATCATCGCCGCCGAGTTGGCGCATGACAACCGCGAACATCGTGGCACCCAGAAAGATGCCGAAGATGAAAGACGTGGTCAGCGTGGTTTTCATGCCCACGTCTTTCAGCACGGCCAGTGTCAGACGCCCATTGGCTGCCGCCAGCAGGGTTGCGCCGAATGCGCCGACGCCCGCCGCCTCGGTCGGGGTGGCGATGCCGAAGAAGATCGAGCCAAGCACCGCAAAGATCAGCAGCAGCGGTGGCACCACAGCCAGCAATGTGCTCAGAACAAGCTTCATCGTGACGGGGGGCAGATCAGTCGGGGCAGGGGCAAGGTTCTTGAAGAAGGTTGCCGCCCCCATGATGTAGATGATGTAGAACACGCCCAACATCAGCCCCGGTATCAGCGCGCCCATGAACAGGTTGCCCACCGAGACTGACATCTGGTCGGCCATGATGATCAGCATGATCGAGGGCGGAATCAGAATGCCCAACGTGCCAGCCGAAGCGACAACCCCGGACGCAAAGCCCTTGTTATAACCTTGCTTCAACATGATCGGCATGGACAGAAGGGCGAGCAACACCACCGACGCGCCCACGATCCCTGTCGAGGCCGCCAGCAGAATGCCGATCAGCACCACACCCAGTGCCAGACCTCCGCGAAAGCGCCCGAACAACTGGATGAAATTCTCCATCAGCTTTTCTGTGACGCCCGAGCGTTCCAGCATCAGCCCCATGAAAATGAACATCGGCAGCGCCACCAGAATCCAGTTCGACATCTGTCCCCAGATGCGCTGGACGAATATGCCGAAAATCCGGAAATCGGTCAGGAAATACGTGTCCCAACCGAACATGTCGAAGCCATAGATGGCAATGAAGCTGAACCCGATCGACACACCAGCCAACGCCCATGCCACTGGTATTCCTGTGAAGATCAGCGCGATGAAAGACACCAGCATCGACACAACGAGGATTTCGTTCGTTTCCATCCCGTATTCCCTGTGATGAAACCTTGCGCAACCCGCTTTGGGGCCTGCGATCAGTCAGTTATTTCGTGGCCCGAGCGCGCGGGAAATTGAACAGAAAGCATGTGACCCGCAACAACCGCGCGAATGCCGCAAGCCCGATATAGGCAAAGGCCAGCACGATGACGCTTTTGATCATCCAGCGATTGGGCAACCCACCGGGCGCTGACGAGCGTTCATTGCGATTGTAAGACGCTTCGACAAACGGAATGCCATAGCTGATAATCAGCCAGCACATCGGCAGAATGATCACGACAATCGAAATCATTTCGATCCAGGCGCGTGTGGTCGGGCGAAAGGTCGCGGCCAGCACATCAACGCGGACATGTGAATCATGCATCAAGGCGTAACCGATGCCGAACATGAAGCCCACTGCGTAGATGTGCCACTGCACTTCCTCAACCCAGACGTAATTGATCCCCAATGCATAGCGCATGGTCACGTTCACGACGATGATCAGAACCAGCACGAACCAGATTGTGTTCAGAATATAGGAAAGCGAGCCAAGCACGGTCTCGATTATGTCCGATGCCCATGTGCGCGGGAAACTTAGCCCGTGGCTGCGGGCCCCGGCTTCCTCGACCTTTTCCAGATCGACCTCGAACGGACTGTTTGTCTGTGACATGCATCGCCTCCTCTGAGAGGACTGAGATCTGGGGCAGTGTGCCCGATTACGGCGTTTGACAAAAGGCCGCGCCTGAAACAGACGCGGCCCAGTATCAAGTCAGATCGGATCAGTCTTCGATCCGCGACTGCCAGTCACGTGGCAGGTAGCCTTGCTCTTTCCACGGACGCAGTTCAGCTTGGAAATCCATCATGGAGGCATAGACCTTGCCGAACATTTCATCCTCTTCGGACCAACGGCCCATCACAGTCTGTGTCGCTTCGTAGAATGCGGCGATCTGCTCATCCGAGTAGGTGCGCACATTGGTGCCGCGTTCTTCAAACCGTGTGATCGAGGCGCCCTGAAGCGCTTCGGCCCGTGCGATGGCATAGGCATTGCCCGCCATGCAAGTGGTCTCGATCATAGCGCGTGTCTGATCTTCCAGCCCGTTCCAGACGTCAAGATTGACATACAGGAACTGGTTTGTCGAAGGCTGGTGCCAGCCCGGCATATAGAGGTAATCGGCCACCTGATAGAAGCCAAGCTGCTCGTCCACTGTGGGCAGCGAGAACTCGGTCCCGTCAAGGTTGCCTGTTTCAAGGGCTTGATACAGCTCACCGCCCGGCAGCAATGTCACCGACATGCCGAATTCGCCGAAGATTTCGCCGCCGACACCTGCCGCACGGAAGCGCAGACCTTGCAGATCCTCAACAGTGTTCATCTCGGAGCGGAACCAGCCAGCGGTTTCGGGGCTGATCGTGCCACACAGAACGGGGTGCACATTGTACTGGTGGAAGGTTTCTTCCAGCAGTTCCTGCCCGCCGTGATGGGTCATCCATGCCAGAAATTCCATCGACTCCAGGCCGAAGGGTGTTGCGCCGAACAGCGCGGCAGCAGGAACAGTGCCCCACTCATAACCCATCCAGCTGTAGCCCGCGTCGATATTGCCTTCTGACACGTTCTCGAAGATTGACAGTGCAGGCACCACAGCGCCCGGCTCTGCCACACGCAGGTCGATATTGCCGCCGGATACTGCCGACAGTTGTTCGGCAACCCATGGCATCGTGTCGCCAAGGGCGGTCAGTGTCGAGGCAAAGCTCATCGGCACTTGCCAGCGAATACGCTCCTGCGCCTGAACAGCGCCGGCTGCGACGCTCGCCGTCAATGCCGTTGTAATTAGCAGTTTATTCATTCTTATTCCTCCGGTTGTTGGACCTTGGTCCCGATATCCACCCTGTTCGGGTGTGATGCGTCAAGAGAAAAGCGCGGATCAAGCGCAATAAAATTGCGCATGACAGCCAACATTTCGCTTAGTCGCTCCTCCCTCTGTGGAAGTGGTAAAATAAACTGACCAATTGTGGCAAGCGAAATTTTTATGATACCGCAACCGTATGGGGCCCCAAAGTCCCGAATTGCCGCCCTCATCCAGAGTTTTTCGCGTCTAATGAGGTGGTTAAGGGAATTGACCTCGCTGTTCAGGCGGTGCATTCTTTTCTGATGACATTTGGTTCCCTGACACGCGTGCCCCTACCTTATGATGCCGAATCCGGTACAGAGGCGCGTGCCAGCTTTGCGGAATTGACCGGCAAGATGGCTGATCTGGTGGCGGGTGCCGCCGGATGCAGCCCTTATTTGCGCACGCTCATGTCGCGCGAACGCGACTGGATCGCGGCGGCGCTGTCGCGTGATCCCGCAACCAGCCTTGCTGATGAACTCGCCGCCCTTGATGAGACGGCCCTGCCTGATCTGTCGGCGCGGCTGCGGCAAGCCAAGCGGCGTATCGGGTTGCTGGCCGCCTTGGCTGATCTGGGCGGTGTATGGTCGCTGGATCAGGTGACAGGCGCGCTGAGTGATCTGGCGGACCGCGCCACGCATGTGGCGCTGACCACCCTTGTCGGCGATGAAATCCGGCGGGGGAAGCTGCCCGGTGCCACAGCGGAAGATGCCGCGACCGGTGCTGGCATGGTCGTGCTGGCCATGGGCAAGATGGGCGCGCGGGAGTTGAACTACTCTTCCGATATCGACCTGATCTGCCTGTTTGACGAGCAGCGCTTCAGCACAGATGACTACCACGAGGCGCGCGCCAGTTTTCTGCGCATCACGCGCAAGCTGTGCGGGCTGTTGTCCGATTACACGGATGAGGGCTATGTCTTTCGCACCGATCTGCGTCTGCGCCCCGACCCGTCGGTCACCCCTGTCTGCCTGTCGATGGAAGCGGCCGAGCGCTATTATGAAAGCCTTGGGCGTACATGGGAGCGGGCGGCCTATATCAAGGCGCGCCCCTGTGCGGGCGATCTGGACGCGGGTGCGCGGTTTCTTGAGACCTTGCGGCCCTTCGTGTGGCGCAAGCATCTGGATTTCGCCGCAATTCAGGATGCCCATGACATGCGCCTGAAGATCAAGGCCCATAAGGGTTTGGGCGGCGCGCTGGCGCTTGAGGGGCATGACCTCAAGCTGGGGCAGGGCGGCATTCGAGAGATCGAGTTTTTCACCCAGACGCGCCAGTTGATCGCAGGCGGGCGCGACCCCGACTTGCGCAGCCCGCGCACAGTCGAAGGGCTGGCGGCCTTGGCGGCGAAAGGCTGGATTCCGCAAGACGTGGCCGAAAAACTGACGGCCCATTACATTGAGCATCGGGAAATCGAGCATCGGTTGCAAATGGTGCAGGATGCCCAGACCCAGAAACTGCCCACCAGCCCCGAGGGGTTCGACCGCATCGCGCGCTTTGTCGGCGAGGGCGACACCAATGCCTTTCGCACCCGGCTGGAGGGGCGCTTGAAACATGTGGCCGAGCTGACCGAGGGCTTTTTCGCCCCCGACACCGCGACCGAGGCTGAACCCGATCTGTCCGAGGCCGCGCAAGACCTGATTGCGGGCTGGCCCAGCTATGCGGCCTTGCGCTCCGGTCGTGCGCAGGAAATTTTCAAACGGGTGCGCCCGTTGATCCTGACCAAATTGCAAGACGCGGGCGACCCTGACGCGGCGCTGGTGCAATTCGACCGCTTCCTGAGCGGTCTGCCCGCAGGGGTGCAACTTTTCTCGCTGTTCGAGGCCAATCCACAGCTTATCGACCTGATTGTTGACATATGCGCAACAGCGCCGCGCTTGGCCGCCTATCTGTCGCGCAATGCGGCCGTGTTTGATGCGGTCATTGGCGGTGGGTTCTTCGCGCAATGGCCCGGCACTGCGGCGCTGCACAAGGAACTGGCCGACCGTTTGGCGCAGATCGACGATTATGAGCGTCAGTTGGACGCCGCCCGCATCTGGGCGCGGGAATGGCATTTCCGTGTGGGTGTGCATCACCTGCGCGGGCTGATTGACGCGTTCGAGGCGGGCGCGGAATATGCCTCACTCGCCGAAGCGGTGCTGACGGCCCTCTGGCCTGTGGTGGTGGCAGAGTTCAGCGCCAAGCATGGGGACCCGCCGGGGCAGGGGGCGGTGGTGCTGGGTATGGGCTCGCTTGGGGCGGGGCGCTTGAATGCGGTGTCGGATCTGGACCTGATCGTGATTTATGATGCCGATGCCGCAGACATGTCCGAAGGCCGCCGTCCGCTGGATGCGCGCAGCTATTTTGCGCGGCTGACCAAGGCGTTCCTCACCGCGCTGAGCGCCCCCACTGCCGAAGGCCGCCTGTACGAGGTCGATATGCGCCTGCGCCCTTCGGGTCGGCAGGGACCGGTCGCCACAAGCCTGTCCGCATTCGAGAATTATCAGCGCATTGAGGCTTGGACCTGGGAGCATTTGGCCCTGACACGCGCGCGCCGCGTCGCGGGATCGGTGGCGCTAGGGGAAAAGATCGAGGCTTTGCGCCGCCAGCTTCTGGCCGAAAAATCGACCGGCCCGAGCATCTACAAGGATGTCAGCGACATGCGCGCGCGACTGGCCGAGGCGAAACCGGCGCATGGGCTGTGGGATGCCAAATCGGGGCCGGGGCGGCTGATGGATATTGAACTGATTGCACAATTTTGCGCCTTGCGCGCAGGCAACCCTGCACGCAGGGTCGAGGCGCAGTTGCGCGCGGGCGTCAAGGCGGGCGTTATGGATGCACACTCCGAAGCGCAGATATTGCAGGCCTACCGGCTGTGCTGGACGATGCAGGCCACGGGGCGCTTGCTGGCAGACAAGATTTCCGACATTGATCAGCTTGGCCCCGGCGGACAAAAGTTTATCTTGGCATCAGCAGGTGCAAAAACCACCGACGCGCTTGCGACGCGCCTGCAAGAGCGCTGCCACGTCGCGCAAGCCCTGATTGCGTCAACCCTCGTCGAAAGCGGCCCTGTGAAGGATATGACTGACCATGACGCCCGCCAATGACCCGAAAGGGCTGATCCGCGAAAGCTATCTGATCGAGGGCATCTCGGATGGCGAGTGCCGCTCGATCCTGATCGACTGGGCGCTCAGCCTGCCGCAGGATAGTGACCAGCGACAGGCCATGCAGGACTTGCTGGCGCAATATGCGCCCACCGCGCCAGACCATCCGATGACAGCTTTGCTGACTGAGGGCGTGAACCGCCCCCCCGCCCCCCCGCGTGGCAGGCGCCGGCGCGCATGAAGGCGGATATCGAACTTGACGCGGTCGGGCTGCTATGTCCGCTGCCGGTCCTGAAGGCGCGCAAGCGTCTGAAATCCATGGCATCGGGGCAGGTCTTGTGCGTGCTCGCAAGTGACCCTGCCGCCGTGGTCGATATCCCGCATTTCTGTGCAGAATCAGGCCATGAATTGCTGACATCCGAGGCGCGTGATGGGGCGACGGCCTATTTCATCCGCCATGCGTGATCATTTTCTTGCCCGAAATACTCCGGGGTGAATTGAGCCGAAGGCGAAAGAGGGGCAGCGCCCCTTATGCCCGTGCGGCCAGCGCGCGGCCCAGATCGCCATAGCCGGTAAACCGCCGCTCATACGCCAGCCCCAACCGCTCGGCACAAATCTGCGCCTTGGCGTCCAGCGCTGGGTCATCGGTCTGGGCCTGATAGATCAGTTTCGTGTAATTGCCGAACATCATCTCGATCAGTTCGGGATGGCGGTCAAAGCCCATCGGTTTCCAGACAAAGGCATCAAACTGGCGCACCAGAAAATCGGTCAGGTAAAAGGCGGTCATTTCACTGTCGCCCTTGGCAGCAAATTCCTCGACTCCTTCAAAGAACGCATAACAATGCGGCCCTTCCACCATCTCGACGCCCAACTCTGCGCAGCGCGCCTGTAGCAATCCACCCGTGCCGCAATCGGCATAGACCACGAAAATGCTGTCATACCTCGAGCGGTGTTCCAGAACGGCTTTTTCCACTGCATCGGGAATACGGTCCGGCCACAGGTGTAGATTGGCGGGCAGGCACAGCAGGTCCATATGCGTCCAGCCATTTACCGCGCGCAGCGCCAGTATTTCACGCGCCAATGCCCCGCAGGCCAAGAGCAGGATTGACCCGCGCCCGGCAGGGTTCAGCCCCTCCACCGTCAATGTCTGGTCATCGGGCTGCATCGGCTTTCTCTTGGGTTTTGGCGGCATTCCACAAGCTGTCCATTTCGTCCAGATTGCTTTGCGCCGGGGTGCGCCCCTCAGTGGCAAGAGCGGCCTCAATAGCGCGGAAACGGCGGGTGAATTTGGCATTGGCGGCGCGCAGCGCATCTTCGGGGTCAACCTCGAGATGCCGCGCCAGATTGGCCATGACGAAGAGCAGATCGCCAAATTCCTCGGCCACCTCGGCCTGTGTCAGCGTGTCTTTTGCCTCATGCAATTCTTGCGCTTCCTCGACAATCTTGTCGATCACTTGCGCGGTCTGGGGCCAGTCAAACCCCACCCGTGCCGCGCGTTTTTGCAGCTTTACGGCGCGCATCAGCGCGGGCAGGCCAAGGGCCACATCATCCAGCACCCCGCCCTGATCGCGGGCTGCGCGCTCAACCGCTTTCAGCTTTTCCCAATCGGCCACCTGTTGTTCGGCGCTTTTGTCGCGGCTCTCATCGCCAAAGACATGCGGATGGCGGGCGAGCATCTTGTCGGAAATGCTGCGGGCGATGTCGTGGAAGGTGAAATGCCCTGCCTCTTCGGCGATTTGTGCATGATAGACGACTTGCAACAGCAGATCGCCCAACTCTCCTTGCAGCGCGGGCCAGTCCTGCCGCTCGATCGCATCGGCCACCTCATAGGCTTCTTCAATCGTATAGGGCGCGATAGAGGCGAAATCCTGCTCGATATCCCAAGGGCAACCGCTTTCAGGGTCGCGCAGCGCGGCCATGATGGCGCGCAGGCGTGTGACGCTGCCATCGGGTGCAAAGATCAGGGGGTCATGGGGCATGTCAGGCTCCGCCGATTGGGTCATTGGCCTTGTGTTACAGGGCGGGTTTGCGCTGTCCAGCCCAAAGCCCGCACGCGGTCATGGCGGCCACCAGCAGCAATGCAACCAGCGTTGCCCCGGTGACAGCTATCGCTTCCGGCAGGTTGGCCACGATTACAGCTATGAAGGCCCAGATCACGGCCGCAGAATATTCAGGCGCATCAGGGCGCGTCCAGCCGACGGCCAGTGCCACAAGCGTGGCCCCCGCCACAGCGATCACCGCCGCCAATTCGCCAGAGGCAAGGCCATAGCCGCCAATGGCAACGCCCAGTGACACATGCGCCGCCGCTGTCAGCCAGCCCGCATAGAGGGCCACTGGCACGCGCAACAGCCAGCGATCCTGTGCTGGCGTGCGCAGAAGCGCCCAGATTGCGCAGCCCAGCATCCAGAAAATCAGCACTGTCGCGGTAAGGGGCGCGAACCCTGCCACCCACAGCCACAATGCCCCCGGCCCAAGGCTGAGCGTGAGCGGCAGATGCACCGGTTGCCATGCGAGGGCGTCGCGCCGCAGTATCACACCGACCACCGCCAGAACCGCCAGCCACACATAGATCAGCCCCCAGATCGAAAAGGCATAGCCTGCGGGCTGCACTGGCGGGTCGATCTGCGGCACGGGAAAGCGCTGAGGATCAAAGCCCATGAACGGGTCTGCCACAAAAGGCGAGACCAGAAAGGCCGCTGTGGCGACGAGCGTCAAAATTGGAAGCGTGTGTTTCATGTCTGACAAGTAGCCTTGGCGGCGCGCGGTTCCAAGGGGCATGAAAAGAAAGACGCCGCCCCGAATGGGGCGGCGTGTGACAAGGCAGGGCGCGCGCGGCCTATCTGTCTTCGATTTCGGTATATTCGCGGCGTGGCGCGCCTGTATAGCGCTGGCGCGGGCGACCGATTTTCTGCTCTGGGTCCGAGATCATCTCTTTCCACTGCGAAATCCAGCCAACTGTGCGCGACAGCGCAAAAATCGGTGTGAACATCGAGGTGGGAAAGCCCATCGCTTCGAGAATGATGCCGGAATAGAAATCGACATTCGGATACAGCTTCTTGGAGACGAAATAATCATCCTCCAGCGCGATCCGCTCCAACTCCTTGGCGACTTTCAGCGTCTCATTGTCTTCAATCCCCAGCAGGCCCAGAACCTCATCGGCGGATTGCTTCATGACCTTCGCGCGCGGATCGAAATTCTTGTAGACGCGATGGCCAAAGCCCATCAGCTTGAACGGGTCTTCCTTGTCCTTGGCGCGTGCAATGAATTCCGGGATGCGGTCCACAGTGCCAATTTCGCGCAGCATTTCAAGGCAGGCCTGATTCGCGCCGCCATGTGCCGGACCCCATAGGCAGGCTATGCCCGCCGCGACGCAGGCAAAGGGGTTCGCCCCCGAAGACCCTGCCAGACGCACGGTCGAGGTCGAGGCGTTCTGCTCATGATCGGCATGCAGCATCATGATCCGGTCCATTGCGCGGCTCAGGATCGGGTCGACGACATATTCCTCGGCGGGAACTGCGAAGCACATGTGCAGGAAGTTGCCGGAATAATCGAGGCTGTTCTTGGGGTACACAAAGGGCTGACCGACCGAATACTTATAGGCCATTGCCGCGATGGTGGGCATTTTTGCGATCATGCGGATCGCGGCCACTTCTCGCTGCCAAGGGTCGTTGATGTCGGTCGAGTCGTGGTAGAAGGCCGACATTGCGCCCACAACACCTGTCATAATCGCCATTGGGTGGCTGTCACGACGGAACCCGCGGAAGAAATTGTGCATCTGTTCGTGGATCATGGTGTGCCGCGTCACGCGGCTTTCAAAATCCTCTAGATCTTCGGCAGAAGGCAATTCGCCATAAAGCAGCAGATAGCAACATTCCAGAAAATGCGACTTTTCAGCCAGATCCTCAATCGCATAGCCACGATACAGCAATTCGCCTGCGTCACCGTCGATATAGGTGATGGTCGACGAACACGAGGCCGTAGACGTAAAGCCGGGGTCATAGGTGAAGACATCGCCTTGCGCGTAGAGCTTGCGGATATCCACCACATCCGGCCCGACCGAAGGTTTCATGATCGGAAGATCAATTACCTTGTCGCCGATGGTCAGCTTTGCCGTCTCGCTTCCGTTCGCCATTCCTCATCCTTTCGAAAAAGCCTGCGAGGTTTCATCCCACAGGCGGTCCCAGATCTGAACCGAGCGGCCAGTTGGCGTTTCGGCTCAGGTTACTGCATCTTGTAGTCGGGCCAGCGTTTCATCGCGGTCCAGAATAATCATCATATCAAAAACGCTGGGGCTGTTCGTGCGCCCGGCCAGAGCGGCGCGAAGTGGTTGCGCCAACTTGCCTAGACCCAGACCGTGTGCCTGCGCGACTTCGGTGACAACCCCTTCCAAAATTTCTCGATCCCACCTAGCAGTTTGCAGGCGCGGCGTCAATTCCTTCAGTATACTACGGGATACATCATCGAGTGCAGCGGCTGCTTTCTCGTCTGGCGCAATGGGGCGTTGGGTGAGTATAAAATGCGCTTTTTCAAGCATTTGCGCGAAACCTTTTGCCTTGTCCTTGACCAGAGGCATGGCCCGCAAAAGCCCTGCGCGCTGCGCATCGGTCAGTGCAGGCGCTTGCGTCGCGGCAAGATAGGCTTCTAATTCATGCAGCAGCGCAGCATCGTCGGCAACGCTGGTGTGCTGCGCTGTCAGATGGTCGAGTTTCTTGAAGTCCAGCCGCGCGGGCGATTTGCCTATGCCACTGATATCGAACCACTCGCGCGCCTGCGCATCGGTGAAGAATTCGTCATTGCCATGGCTCCAGCCCAGCCGCGCAAGGTAGTTGCGCATGGCCGCTGCCGGATAGCCCATCTGCTGATATTCCTCGACCCCAAGCGCGCCGTGGCGTTTGGACAGTTTCTTTCCATCGGGGCCATGAATTAGCGGGATATGCGCCCAGATTGGCACATCCCAGCCCATGGCGCGGTAGACAAGCATCTGCCGCGCGGCATTGTTCAAGTGGTCATCGCCACGAATGACATGGGTCACGCCCATATCATGGTCATCGACCACAACGGCCAGCATATAGGTGGGGCTGCCGTCAGAGCGCAGCACGATCATATCGTCCAACTGGTTATTGCGGATGCGGACCTGTCCCTGCACCTGATCGTCGATCAGCGTCTCGCCGTCCAGCGGGGCCTTGACCCGAATCGCAAAGGGCGCGTCGGGGTGTGTGTCGGGGCTGGCATCGCGCCAAGGCGAGTGAAACAGCGTCGAGCGGCCCTCCGCGCGGGCCGATTCGCGGAACGCCTCGATCTCGTCTTGGGTGCTGAAGCACTTATACGCATCGCCCGAGGCCAGCATCTGATGCGCGACTTCGGCATGGCGGTCTGCGCGGTCAAACTGGCTGACTGGCTCCCCATCCCAGTCCAGCCCCAGCCATGTCAGCCCGGCCAGAATGGCCTGTGTCGCTTCAGGGGTGGAGCGGGCGCGGTCGGTATCTTCGATGCGCAACAGGAACTTGCCGCCGCGCCCGCGCGCATAAAGCCAGTTGAACAGCGCCGTGCGCGCCCCGCCAATATGCAGGAATCCAGTGGGCGAGGGGGCAAAGCGCGTCACGACAGGAGAGGACATGGTGAGATTAACCTTTTGGAAACCAGTTTCGCGTCAGGATCTGAGCTTGGGTTCTAGGCAAGGATGGGGGGGGAAACAAGGGTGCGCGTGTTGACCTTTTCTCTGCTGCGCCCAGCGCAGGTGCCCGCAGCGCTGGTTTCGGCCATCGCAGCGCAGCGCGGGCGATTGGTCTTGTTCGTGCCTGTGTTGCTGGCCATCGGCATCGGCATCTACTTTGCGCTGCCGCGCGACCCTGTGGCGCTGGAATGGGCAGGTGTGGGGGGGCTGGCCCTTGCTTTGGCGCTGCTGTCGCGCCGTGTGCCCGAAGACATTGCGCCCCTGATGCTGGTCTGCGCCTTGGTTGCGGCGGGGACCTTGGCGGCAGGGGCGCGGGCGGCGCTCGTCTCGGCCCCGGTGCTGCAATACCGCTATTTTGGCCCGATTGAGGGGCGGATTGTCAGGATTGACCGTTCGGCCACGGATGCGCTGCGCCTGACATTGGATCAGGTCGTGCTGGAACGGGTGGCGCATGCGCGCACGCCGGAGCGGGTGCGCATCTCATTGCATGGCGATCAGGGGTTCATCACGCCCGAGCCGGGCTTGCGTGTGGCCACAACCGGCCATCTGGCCCCGCCGCCCGCCCCGTCAGAACCCGGCGGCTTTGATTTCCGGCGTCTTGCATGGTTCGAGCGGTTGGGTGCGGTCGGCTATACCCGCGTGCCGGTGCTGGCGCTGGCCCCGGCGGACCAAGGGGCGGCAGGCTTGCGCATTCACCGGTTGCGCATGAAGATATCGGGCGCGGTGCAGGCGCATTTGCCGGGCGACAGGGGCGGGTTTGCTGCGGCGATCCTGACGGGCGACCGCTCTGGCATCGCGCAGGCGCAGATGGAGGAATTGCGCCGCTCAAACCTTGCGCATCTGCTGGCGATATCGGGGCTGCATATGGGGCTGTTGACGGGGTTTGTGTTTGGCCTGTTGCGGCTGGTCATGGCAATGGTGCCAGCGTTCGCGCTGCGCGCGCCCACGCGCAAGTTGGCCGCTTTGGGCGCGTTGGCGGCGGGGGCGTTCTATCTGGTGCTGTCGGGGGGCAATGTTGCCACTGAACGTGCCTATATCATGGTGGCGGTGATGCTGGTGGCAGTGCTGCTGGACCGGCGCGCAATCTCGCTGCGCTCCGTGGCGATGGCGGCGACGCTGATCTTGCTTTTGCGGCCCGAAGCGCTGGTGCAGGCGGGGTTTCAGATGAGCTTTGCCGCCACGGTTGCACTGGTCGCGGTGTTCCAATGGCTGACACAGGAACGGGGCTGGCGCGCGCGTATTCCGCGCTGGGTCTGGCCTGTGGTCAGTGTGGTGATCTGCTCGCTGGTCGCGGGCATTGCGACCGCGCCGATTGCAGCGGCCAGTTTCAACCGGATTGCGGAATACGGGCTGATTGCCAATCTGCTGGCGGTGCCCTTGATGGGTCTGGTGGTCATGCCAGCGGCAGTGCTGGCAGCCCTGCTTGCGCCCTTCGGGCTGGAATGGATCGGGTTGAAGCTGATGGGGCCGGCGATTGGCTGGATCTTGCATGTCTCGGCCTTTGTCAGCGGGTTGGAGGGGGCGGTGATGCCCGTGGCGCAACCCGCGCCGAGCGTGATCCCGGCATTGGTGCTTGGGGCCTTGTGGGTGATCGTGTGGCAGGGGCGGTTGCGCTGGGCGGGGGTGCCGGTGATGGCGCTGGCGCTGATTTTCTGGGCTGAAACCCCGCGCCCGACCCTGCTGATCGCGCGCGAGGGCGAAGTGGTCGGGCTGATGCCGGAGGGTGGCCCGCGCATGCTCAGCCGTGCGCGCGCGGGCAGTTTCACGGCTGAAAGCTGGCTGAGGGCGGATGGCGACAGTGCAACGCAGGCCGACGCCCATGCCCGCAGCGGGTTCGATCCGCGTGACACTGTGGTACATCTGCGCGGGGGCGGGTTCGACGTGGTGCATCTGGCAGGCCAACGCGCCTTGGCGCAGTTGGAGGCCGTCTGCCTGCCCGGCCGGATTGTGGTTGTGACGCAACACTCCGATGCGCGGCAGGCGCCGTGCCAGATCATCAGCCCGCGCGATTTGCGCCAAAGCGGCGCGCTGGCGTTGAGCGCTTCGGGGGGCACAGTCAGCATCCGCAGCGTTGCACAAGCCAGTGGCCAGCGGCGCTGGACGGGCCGGTAATGCTTCTCGCTGCGGTCGCCATTAGGGGGCGAGGGGCGGGTATGCGGGACTTTGCAGGCATTGCATTTCCGGGTGCAAAGCCGCGCAGCGTCGGGCCGCGGTGCGGCGATCCCCGGTTGATTTATAGCACTTTATGCCAGCCAAATCCGAGCAAGATCAGAGCGTTGCGCCTGTGTCAGCCAAATCGCCGTGCCGTGGGTGCGGCCCGGCGATGCGCGGCGGGCTGACGCCCTTGATTCCGCGCTTGGTGCGTCGCCTTGCCGACCGCAAAGCCCTTCAACCCGTCATCGTGTATCTTGTACGCGCTGGTCAACACCCCGCTTGCGCCCCAAGGGTAAGGCACAAAAAAACCCGGCCAGATTGGCCGGGCTGTTGCGCAGATGCGGGGGCATCGGGTTCAGGCATTCGCCTCGCGGATTTTCTCGGCGGCGTCCTTGTCATAGGTGACGCCCTTGGCCTCGAACAACTGGTCCAGCTCGCCCGACAGGGTCATTTCGGTGATGATGTCGCAGCCGCCCACAAACTCGCCCTTGACGTAAAGCTGCGGGATGGTGGGCCAGTCGGAGTAGTCCTTGATGCCTTGGCGCACGCTGTCATCGGCCAGCACATTCACATCAGTATATTCCACACCCATGAAGTTCAGCACCCCTGCAACACGGCTGGAAAAGCCACATTGCGGCATGGTTTTCGTGCCTTTCATATACAGCACGACATCATTGGCTTCGACAGTTTGCTTGATCTGGTCTTCGGCGCTCATGGCGGGTCCTTTCGGGCGTGTTTTGGGTCTTATTCGGGGGCTTTGGTGGTCAGCGCAAGGGCGTGCAATTCGCCATGATTGCCGTCCATCTTGCCCTTCAGCGTGGCATAGACTGCGCGTTGTTGCTGCACGCGGTTCAGGCCACGGAAGCTTTCGTCAATCACTTCCGCTGCATAATGGTTTCCGTCCCCTGCAAGGTCGGTGATGGTGATCTTGGCAGAGGGGAAGCCCTCTTTCAGCAGGGTTTCCAGTTCTTCGACAGTTATGGCCATCTTGCGGTTC
The DNA here is from genome assembly GCF_006716865.1 of Roseinatronobacter monicus. Taxonomy (NCBI): domain Bacteria; kingdom Pseudomonadati; phylum Pseudomonadota; class Alphaproteobacteria; order Rhodobacterales; family Paracoccaceae; genus Roseinatronobacter; species Roseinatronobacter monicus. Next base: position 771,160 of record NZ_VFPT01000001.1, read on the forward strand.
CTATTCTAGCTGTGTGCAAGGTAATCCCCGCACAAGGACAGATCAAGCGTCACCGATGGCATGTGCAAAGGCCCCGCGATAGAGCGCAGACAAATCTGACAGCGCAGCACTGTCGCCGCCGAACTTTACCTGATCGCCGCCAAAGCGCCCGGCTGTTGTCAGCGTGACACCGGCTTGTCCAGCGGCCACCATCAGCGCCTCGGCCTGATCGAAGCTGCACGCGATCAGATAGCGCGCCTGATCCTCGCCAAACAGGTCGGCAATCTGGTCTGCATTCAGCGTGATGCCCAAGCCCGCTGCCTCGGCCATCTCGAAGGCGGCCAAGGCAAGGCCGCCATCTGACAGATCGGTCGCCGCCTTGACCAGTTCGCGGTTGGCGCGCAGAAACTCGCCATTGCGCCGCTCCATGTCCAGATCGACTGCGGGCGCATCGCCATCCTCAATCCCGAATGCCTCAGCCAGCAGGGCGGATTGCCCCAGATGGCCAATGCCGTCGCCGATCACCAGCGCCAGATCGCCATTCTCTGGCAAGCCGCTGATGATGTCGTCCAGCGTGTCAATCAGGCCCACCGCGCCAATGGTCGGTGTGGGCAGAATGGGCTGGCCATCGGTTTCGTTATACAGGCTGACATTGCCCGACACGATGGGCATGTCCAGCGCCGCACAGGCAGCGCCGATCCCTTTGATCGCACCGACAAGCTGGCCCATGATTTCGGGCTTTTCAGGGTTGCCGAAATTCAGGTTATCCGTGCTGGCCAAGGGCCGCGCACCGACAGCGCAGAGGTTGCGATACGCCTCGGCCACGGCTTGCTTGCCGCCCTCGTAAGGGTTGGCGCGCACGTAGCGCGGGGTCACATCGCTGGTGAAGGCCAGCGCCTTGTCAGTGCCGTGCACGCGCACCACACCTGCGCCAAGGCCGGGCGTGCGCACTGTGTCGGCCATGACTTGCGTGTCATACTGTTCCCACACCCATGCTTTATGCGCGTAAGAGGGGGCGGCGATCAGGGCGCGCAGCGCCTCTATCGGGCCGATTTCGGGGAAATCCCCCAACGCGGGCGCTGGCGGTGTTTCCACCCAAGGGCGGTCATATTCGGGCGCGCTGGAGGACAGTTTCGACAGCGGCAGATCGGCTTTTACATCATTGCCATGCAGGATCAGGAAGCGGTCCTCGGCAATGGTTTCGCCAACGATGGCAAAATCCAGATCCCATTTCTCGAAAATCGCGCGGGCCTCGGCTTCTTTGGAGGGCTTGAGCACCATCAGCATCCGCTCTTGGCTCTCTGACAGCATCATCTCATAGGCCGTCATCGCCTGCTCGCGCTGGGGCACCTGATCGAGTTGCAGCTTGATGCCAAGCCCGCCCTTGTCGCCCATCTCGACGGCCGAGCAGGTCAGACCCGCCGCGCCCATGTCCTGAATGGAAATCACGGCGCCGGAGGCCATCAATTCAAGGCAGGCTTCCAGCAGGCGCTTTTCGGTGAACGGGTCGCCCACCTGCACTGTGGGGCGCTTTTCCTCGATTGTGTCGTCGAATTCGGCGCTGGCCATCGTCGCCCCGCCAACCCCGTCGCGGCCTGTCTTTGCGCCCAGATAGACCACGGGCATACCGACGCCTGACGCTGCCGAATAGAAAATGCTGTCCGCATCGGCCAGCCCTGCCGCAAAGGCGTTGACCAGACAATTGCCGTTATAGGCCTTGTGAAACCGCACTTCGCCGCCGACCGTCGGCACACCAAAAGCGTTGCCATAGCCGCCAACCCCCTCGACCACACCGCGCACCAGATGGGTGGTCTTGGGGTGGCTGGTTTCGCCAAAGCTCAGCGCGTTCATGGCTGCAATGGGCCGCGCGCCCATGGTGAAGACATCGCGCAGAATGCCGCCCACACCTGTTGCCGCCCCCTGATAGGGTTCAATGTAGCTGGGGTGGTTGTGGCTTTCCATCTTGAAGATCACGGCCTGACCGTCGCCAATATCGACCACGCCCGCATTCTCGCCGGGGCCGCAGATGACTTGCGGGCCAGTGGTCGGCAAGGTGCGCAACCACTTCTTCGAGGATTTATACGAACAATGCTCGTTCCACATGGCAGAGAAAATGCCAAGTTCGGTGAAATTCGGCGCACGGCCCAGTATTTCTAGAATACGGTCGTATTCGTCGGGCGAAAGGCCATGAGCCTTGATCAGGTCAGTTGTGATGTCAGGTTCTGTCATTTTATGTTCCGCTGGTCTGCGCTTTCCATACTGAAACCGGCGCAGTGGTTAAAGGCTATAATTGTTCTTACCGCCCAATGGGGGCAAGGAAAGCACTGTGCAGCTCGCTGCAAAGCGGCGCTGTGGGGTGGCCTGATCGGGGTAGCATGGCGGTTGCCGGGCGTGGGATGGCGCGACAATCAGGGCGTGTGTTTGGCGCTGCGCGATATAGGGGGGATGCGGGCACTTGAGGGGGCACAACGGTTGGGCAAAGGCGGGCTTTGGGGCGCGGGCAAGATCAAATCTTGCGCCAGTGTCAAGCAGTTAGGCTGGCATTGGCCTGCGGAATCAAAGCGTAAATTATGCGCAATTTATGAACGGTATATTGCGTGTTCCCTCGCATCGTGGCCGGATTTCCAGCCCGATTCTGCGCCGCGCTGTACGCAAACTGCCGATTTCCCCGGCAAGCCTGCTGCAAATTGCATGTTTCGTAATCAACTTGGCTGTCGGGCAAAAAAAAGGCCGAGCAGATGCTCGGCCAAAGTCCAACAGGGAGGTAAGACACACGGCAAAAGCCGCCAGTGCCTTGACCCCAATTAAATTATTGCTCATCCATTACGCAAGTTAAATTATGTTGCGCCTGCGACATTGCCGCTATGCGTTGCAATCATGTCTCAGGGAGGTCACGGGTGGCAAGTGGCGATTTACGCCTGTGTCACGATTGCCGTGCGCGCCGATAGGCCACGATTTCCTCGACGACAAAATCCCGAAACGCACTGATCCTGCGCGAATGGCGCAGCTCTTCAGGATAGGCCAGAAACACCGGAATGTCCCCGCTCGCCACTTCAGGCAAGACATGGACCAGTTCGGGGAAATCCTCGGACACGTAATCAGGCAGCACGCCGATCCCCAGATGGTTCAGCACGGCTTGCAGCACACCGAAGTAATTGTTCACTGTGAAACTGGAGCGCAACGGGCGCGCCGTCAACTCTCGGATAAGTTGCGCGCCGACACTGACCTGCGCCGATGTGATGTTTTGCGAAATCAGACGGAAATCGGCCAGATCATCCAGCGTCGTCGGTGTGCCGTTCGATCGCAAATATTCTGCCGACGCATAAAGGCGCATGTTTACCGTCATCAGGCGTTTGCGGATCAGGTCGGCCTGACTGGGTTCCTTCATGCGGATGGCCACATCGGCCTCGCGCATCGGCAGGTCGAGCACGCGCTCTTCCAGCATCAGGTCAATCTTCAGTTCAGGATATTGCGCATAGAGCGAGGGCAGGCGCGGGGCCAGAAACAACGTGCCAAAGCCGGTCGTCGTGGTGACGCGCAACTCTCCATACACTTCGTCTTCGGCATCGCGGATGCGCGCGGCGGCTGATTCAAGCGTGCGGCTCATTGCTTTGGTCGCCTCAAACAGCAATTCGCCCTGTTCTGTCAGGATCAGCCCGCGCGCGTGACGGTGGAACAGAATCGAATCAAGCCCCTCTTCCAGCGCGCGAATTTGCCGGCTGACAGCGGATTGCGACAGTTTAAGTGTTTCACCAGCATGGGTCAGGCTGCCTGCATCGGCAACCGCGTGAAATATTCTAAGCTTGTCCCAGTCCATGGCGAAACATCCAAAAACGCGTTTCCGCAAACATATTCGAATCGTTCTACGGGTTTTTGCCTGATCACAAAAGCGCTTTACTTGAAAAATCTGCTTTGTAGGTCAGAAATATTGACCTATGATCGTTTCATACGCAACAATGCAAAGGGGAGTGCAGATGCTGCGGCAGGACATCTCGCTGAACGACCGTTTCGATATCACGAAATCAACTGTGCTGATGAACGGCACGCAGGCATTGGTGCGCCTGATGCTGCAACAGGCCGCGCGCGACAAGGCTGCGGGGCTGAATACGGCAGGATTTGTGACAGGGTATCGCGGCTCTCCGCTGGGGGCGGTTGACCAGCAGATGAACCGCGCCAAGGATCTGCTGGACGCGGCCAATGTGCGTTTCGAGGAAGGTCTGAACGAAGACCTTGCCGCGACCGCCCTTTGGGGCAGTCAACAGGCGGAGTTGCGCGGCGAAGGGCGGTATGACGGTGTCTTTGGGCTGTGGTACGGCAAGGGGCCGGGGGTGGACCGTTCGGGCGATGTGTTCCGTCATGCCAATATGGCGGGCACCTCGCCGCATGGGGGTGTGCTGGCTGCGATGGGCGACGACCACACAGGCGAATCCTCGACCACGTTGCACCAGTCCGACTGGGCGATGGTGGATGCCTATATGCCTGTTCTGTCGCCTGCCGGGGTGCAGGAATTGCTGGATTTCGGCCATTACGGCTATGCGCTGTCGCGGTTCGCCGGTGTATGGGTCGGCCTGAAAACCATGAAAGACACAGTCGAGGCGACCGCCGTGGTCGATGGCAACCCGCACCGGATGCAATTTGTGACACCAGATATGGCCCTGGCTGAGGGCGGGCTGAACATTCGCCTGATCGACACGCCGCTGGCGCAAGAAACGCGGATGATTGACCACAAGCGCTTTGCTGCCGAAGCGTTCAGCCGTGCCAATGGCATGGATAAACGGGTCTGGGGCAAACCGGGTGCGAAAATCGGCTTTGTGGCCGCTGGCAAGAACTGGCTGGATCTGGTGCATGCGCTGACCCTGCTTGGCATTGGCGAGGCAGAGGCAGAGCGCCTTGGGATCACCACCTACAAGGTGGGCCAGACCTTTCCGCTGGACATGGACGGGTTCCATGACTGGGCCGAAGGGCTGGACCTGATTGTCGTGGTCGAGGAAAAGCGCAAACTGATCGAAGTACAGGTCAAAGAGGCGATTTTCGATGACCGCCGTGGCCGCCGTGTCTATGGCTGGCACAAGGGCGACACATGGGAGAACGGGCGACGGATGGAGTTGTTTCCAACCCGCCACGCGCTCGACCCCATCATGATTGCCGAGAAACTGGGTGAAATCCTGATCGAAGAAGGGCGCGGCACCGACCGCGTCAAGGCGGGTCTGGCCATGCTGGCCGAGGCGCGGCGCGCGGATAACGCCACGGATATCGCCGCGCGCCTGCCCTATTACTGTTCCGGCTGCCCGCACAACTCCTCAACGAAGGTGCCCGAAGGCCACCGCGCCTATGCGGGCATTGGCTGCCATTACATGGTCCAATGGATGGACCGCAACACTGTGGGTTTCACGCAGATGGGCGGCGAGGGTGCCAACTGGATCGGTGAGGCGCCGTTTTCCACGCGGGACCATGTGTTCCAGAATCTGGGCGATGGCACCTATAACCATTCCGGTGTGCAGGCCATTCGTGCGGCCTTGGCGGCGGGCACGAATATCACCTACAAAATCCTCTATAACGACGCGGTCGCCATGACCGGTGGCCAAAAGAATGAGGGCGGCTTGTCGCCCAGCCAGATCGCGCAGGAATTGCGCGCGATGGGTGTCGGCAAGATCGAGGTCGTGTTCGACGAAAAGGAAGAACCAAACCGCGCCGATTTCCCCAAAGCCATCGGCTGGCACAAGCGCGCCGATCTGGAGGCCGTGCAAAAGGATTGCGCCACCTACAAGGGCGTTTCGGCCATTCTGTATGTCCAGACCTGTGCCGCTGAAAAGCGCCGTCGCCGCAAGCGGGGCGAATTCCCCGATCCCGACACCCGCGTCTTTATCAACACCGATATCTGCGAAGGCTGCGGCGATTGCGGCGTGCAATCAAATTGCGTGTCCATCGTGCCAGTGGAAACCGAGCTGGGGCGCAAACGCGCAATTGACCAGTCATCCTGCAACAAGGATTATTCCTGCCTCAAGGGGTTCTGCCCATCCTTTGTGACACTTGACGGTGCCAAGCCGAAACGCGCGGCAACCCAATCGGTAGAGCTGCCGAAACTTGCGCACCCCGCACTGCCCGAAATCAACGGCACGCATAACATCGTCATCACCGGCGTGGGGGGCACGGGCGTTGTGACCATCGGCGCGATCATCTCGATGGCGGCGCATCTGGATGGCAAGGGCGCTGGCATGATCGAGATGGCAGGGCTGGCCCAAAAGGGCGGCGCGGTGCATATCCATTGCCGCATCGCAGAGCGCCCCGAAGATATCAGCGCCATTCGCGTCGCCGTGGGAGAGGCACATTGTGTCATCGGCGGCGATCTGGTGGTGACAGCAGGTGGCAAGACACTGGGCCTCATGCGCAAGGGCCAGACAGGGGCGGCAGTGAACAGCCACGAGATTATCACCGGCGAGTTCACCCGCAACACCGAGTTCCGCATTCCGGGCACAGATTTGCAGATGGCCCTGCAAGCGCGGCTGGGCGACAAGCTGCATCTGTTCGATTACTCGGATCTGGCCAAGCAACTTCTGGGCGACAGTATCTTCTCGAACATGATCGCATTGGGGGCGGCGTGGCAAATGGGGCTGGTGCCGTTGTCCGAAGCGGCCATCTTGCGCGCGATCACGCTTAACAAGGCGGCAGTGGAGGGCAACACCCGCGCCTTCGCTCTGGGGCGCTGGTCGGTGGTCCATCCAAAGGCGGCCGCAAAGACATTGGCCAATTCCGTTGTGCAAAAGCCGCTTTCACTGGATGAAAAAATCGCCTTTCGTGAACAGCATCTCACCGCCTATCAGTCGAAGCGGCTTGTCAAACGCTACCGCAAGCTGGTGGATCAGGCCCCCGATGATCGCCTGCGCGAAGCTATCGCCAAAGGCTATCATAAACTTCTGGCCTATAAGGACGAATACGAGGTTGCGCGCCTGCATCTGGAAACGCTGGACAAGGCCCGCGCCGAGTTTGACGGCGATTTCACCCCCCGCTTTCATCTTGCCCCGCCGCTGATCTCGCGGATGGGGTCTGACGGGCGGCCCGTGAAACGCAGCTTCGGCCCGATGATGCTGCGCGGCTTCAAGCTGTTGTCGAAACTGAAACTCCTGCGCGCCACGCCTCTGGACCCGTTCAGCTATACCGCTGAGCGGCGGATGGAACGCCAGTTGATCCGCGACTATGAACAGCAGATGGCGCAGGTGCTCAGCGGTTTGACCCCGGACAATCACGCGATTGCCGTGGAATTGGCCGAATTGCCGCTGCAAATTCGCGGCTTTGGTCCGGTCAAGCACCGCAATGCCACCGCCGCCGACCAGCGCCGCGCAGAACTGATGGACGCCTTCAACGCCCCGCCCAGCCTGATGGCCGCTGAATAAGCGCAAACAGGCTGGATTTTCGCCCCTCGCCCCCGTATGCAAGGCCAAAGATATCAGGCTGGGGCAGGCGCAATGGCAGTAGGTGTATTCGATTCGGGGCTGGGTGGCCTGACCGTGCTGGGCGCGCTCAGCGCACGGCTGCCCGAGGTGCCCTTCGTCTATCTAGGCGACAATGCCCACACGCCCTACGGCGTGCGCGACGCCGAAGACATCTACACCCTGACCACCGCCGGGGTTGAACGGCTGTGGGAGGAGGGTTGCGATCTGGTGATCCTTGCGTGCAACACCGCGTCCGCCGCCGCCCTTAAGCGGATGCAGGAAACATGGGTGCCCGCTGACAAGCGTGTGCTTGGCGTCTTTGTCCCCCTGATCGAGGCGCTGACCGAACGCCAATGGGGCGACAATTCCCCCCCCCGCGAAGTCGCCGTCAAGCATGTGGCGCTGTTTGCGACCCCTGCGACAGTGTCCAGCCGTGCCTTCCAGCGCGAACTGGCCTTCCGCGCCATTGGTGTCGATGTCGAGGCGCAGCCTTGTGGCGGTGTGGTCGATGCGATTGAACAGGGCGATATGCAACTGGCCGAAGCGCTGGTCCATTCCCATGTCGAGGCGCTTTTGCGCCGCATGCCGCGCCCGCAAGCGGCTGTGCTGGGCTGCACGCATTATCCGTTGGTGGAACATGCGTTCCGCGAAGCGCTTGGGCCATCGGTAGATGTCTATTCGCAGCCCGATCTTGTCGCGGCCAGCCTTGACGATTACCTCAAACGCCGCCCCGAAATGCTGGGCGCAGGCCAGAGCAGCCTGTTTCTGACGACAGGCGATCCGGTCAATGTCGCGCGCAAGGCCACGCAGTTTCTGCGACGACAGATCGCCTTTCAGACGGCCTGAGCTCATTTTCTTGCCTTAAATACTCCCCGCGCGGAGCGCATGCACCACCCGCCGCCCCGCGCAACGATCTATACAGGGACGCAGCACATGACCAAGACTATCGCCATACTCGGGGCTTCCGGCTATACGGGCGCGGAACTCGTCCGGCTGATTTCGACGCATCCTGACCTGAAGATCACGGCCTTGACGGGCGAGCGCAAAGCTGGCCAACCTATGGCGCAGGTCTTTCCATTTTTGCGCCATCTTGACCTGCCCGATCTGTGCCGGATTGAAGAGGTTGATTTCGCAGGCATTGATCTGGCCTTTTGCGCGCTGCCACATGCGACCTCTCAGGCGGTGATCAAAGAGTTGCCGCGCGATCTGAAAATCGTGGACCTGTCCGCCGATTTCCGGCTGCGCGATCCGGGTGACTATGAAAAATGGTATGGCAAGCCCCATGCCGCGCCAGAGTTGCAGCGCGAGGCCGTGTATGGCCTGACCGAATTTTACCGCGATGATATCCGTGCCGCGCGGCTGGTTGCGGGCACGGGCTGCAATGCCGCGACCGGGCAGTATATCCTGCGCCCGCTGATCGAGGCGGGCGTGATTGATCTGGACCGCATCATTCTGGACCTGAAATGCGGGGTCAGCGGGGCAGGGCGCGCATTGAAGGAAAACCTGCTGCATGCGGAACTGTCCGAGGGCACGCAGGCCTATGCCGTGGGCGGCACGCACCGGCATCTGGGCGAGTTCGATCAGGAGTTCAGCGCATTGGCTGGCCGTCCTGTTCATATCCAGTTCACCCCGCATCTGGTGCCGCTTAATCGCGGTATTCTGGCCACAGCATGGGTCGATGGGGACGCTGCGCGCCTTCACGAAGTTTTGCAGGCCCGGTATTGCGCTGAATCAATGATTTGCGTGCTACCTTTTGGCACAACACCCTCGACTCATGATGTGCGCGGTTCAAATTTCGTGCATATCGGGGTCGTTGGGGATCGTGTGCCCGGTCGGGCATTGGTGGTGGCTGCATTGGACAACCTGTGCAAAGGCTCCAGCGGGCAGGCCATCCAGAATGCGAACCTGATGCTGGGACTGGAGGAGACGGCAGGTCTGATGGGCGCGCCGCTCTTTCCGTGAAACGAGGACGAGATGAAAAGCCTTAAGAAAACACGCCGTATTCAGATTATCGCGGTCGCTGCCGTGGCACTGACGCTGTCCACATTGCTGATCGGTTACGCAATGCGTGACGGGATCAACTTCTTCCGCTCGCCCTCGCAGATCATGGCGGAACCGCCAGCCCCGACCGAAGTGTTTCGCATCGGCGGGCTGGTTGTCCCCGGCTCGATCGTGCGCGGCCAATCCGACACAGTCAGATTTCACGTGACCGATGGCCCTGCGACGGTCGAGGTGCATTTCCGTGGCATCCTGCCGGACCTGTTCAGCGAGAATGAAGGGATGGTCGGCACCGGTCGTCTGGTCGACGGTGTGTTTCAGGCCAGCGAGATTCTTGCCAAACATGACGAGCAATATATGCCGCGCGAGGTCATGGAAGCGTTGCAAGCGCAAGGTGAATGGCATGGGCCAGACCCGCAAAGCCTGCCAGAGCCGCAAAGATGAGCGACGCCCGGCGATAGGTTGGTCTGAACGCTTGTCCGCAGCCTGATCGTCACGCGTGCGTTGCGGACAGTTAAATGGGTATGCGCCACGCGCGGAGCAAAGGCCGAAGGCCGCCGCGCATCGCCTGGCCGCCCCCCGGCGCGGCGATTTGGCTGACGCCTGCGCATCGCCTTGATTTCTCGCGGATTTGGCCAACATAAAGCGCTAAATCTTGAATCTGGGATCGCCGCACCGCAGCCCGACGCTGCGCGGCTTTGCACGTGCAACGGCTATGTCCGCATAGGTTTGGTTTACCAGACCAACCGTTAACCGATTACGGCCTCAGCGGCCCTCAAACCTTGCAGGGCGCTTTTCCAGAAAGGCCAGCACCCCTTCCTGAAAGTCGCGGGTCTTGCCGGCTTCGGCTTGCAAATTGGCCTCGAGTGCCAGTTGTGCGTCAAGTGTGTTGGCAAGGCTGGTGCGCAGGGCTTTGCGGATATTGCGATAGGCGACAGTTGGCCCCTCGGCCAAGGTGCGCGCGCGGGCCATCCACGCTTCCTCAAAGCTGTCATCGGCGACTGCTTCCCAGATCATGCCCCAGTCGGCGGCCTGTTGTGCGGAAAACTTCTCGGCAAACAGCATTGCCCCCATCGCGCGGGCAAAGCCGATCTGGCGGGGCAGGAACCATGTGCCGCCCGCATCAGGTATCAGCCCGATCCGGCTGAACGCCTGAATGAAACTGGCCGATTGCGCCGCGATCACCACATCCGCTGCCAGCGCCAGATTGGCCCCCGCACCTGCGGCAGAGCCGTTGACCGCCGCGATCACAGGTACGGGCGCGTCATAGATGGCCCGCAACATCGGCTCGTATTCTTCGCGCAGGGTGCGTTCCAGATCAATCTGTGCCGCATTGCCCCCATCGCCCAGATCCTGCCCGGAACAAAACGCCCGACCACTGCCTGTCAGCACCAGAACACGTGCGCGCGCACCAAAGTCTTTCAGCGCATGGGTCAACTCCGCGCGCATCTGCTTGTTGAGCGCGTTCATAACCTCGGGGCGGTTGAGGGTGATAATTCCTACGCCGCCCTCAAGGCGGGCAAGCAGCGTCTCGTATTCCATGCGTGATCTCCGACATTGTGCCGCGTCATCATAACGTGCCGTTCTGCCAAGAGAAGCCCGGACGGTGCGTCAGTCTTTCAGAAGTTCTTTCAGACGCTTTTGTTCATCGTCGCTTAACCCGCCTGACGAAGGCTCTGGCGCAGTTTCGCGCCGCCGCAGATACAGCCCCGCCGACAGCATCGCAATCACGAACAGAACCGGCGCTGCGACCCACAGGATGATATTGGCCCCGTCAGTGGTGGGGCGCAGCAACACGTATTCGCCGTAGCGGTCCACGATAAAGGACAGCACCTCTGGGTCGCTGTCGCCTTCGACCAGTCTTTCGCGCACCAGCAGGCGCATGTCGCGTGCCAGCTCCGCATTGGATTCGTCGATGGATTCGTTGCGGCAGACCAGACAGCGCAACCCTGCAGAAATATCGCGCGCACGCGATTCCAGCACCGGATCATCCAGTATTTCATCGGGTTGCACCGCCCATGACGGGCTGGCCAGTGCGATCAGCAAACTTGCTAGGAGCAGGCGAAACATGGTCATTCCGCCGGCACCGCATCTGTGCGGGTGCGGTCTGCGCCCGCTGCAATCCTGTAGCGCCGGTCTGACAGGCTGAAAATACCGCCCAAGGCCATCAGGAAACACCCAAACCACAGCCAGTTGGCGAAGGGTTTGATATAGGTGCGCACGGCCCAGCCCCCGTTATCCTGTGGATCACCAAGGGTGATATACAGGTCGCGGTGGATTTTATAGTCAATCGCCGCTTCGGTCGTGGGCATACCTGCGATCGGATAAAAGCGTTTCTCCGGCTGCAAGGTGGTGATCAGGCGACCATCACGATGTGCCTCCAGCGTGCCCATGGTCGAGACATAGTTCGGCCCTTGCACACGGTCGACAGAGGTCAGGGTCAGTGTATAGCCGCCCTTGTCGAAACTCTCGCCGATCTGGACAACCCGAATATCCTCGGATTCCCAGCCGACCAGTGCCGCTACGGCAAACATCGACACCCCAAACCCGGTATGCGCTGTGCACTTGCCCCAATCGGCGCGCGGCAAACGGCCCAGCCGCTTCAGCCGGTTACCCAAGCCCCCGCGTCCGGTTCTGGCCCAGACATCCGCCATCGCCCCAAGCACAACCCACAGCCCCAGCGCCAGACCCACGGGCACAAGCGGTGAGTTGCCGGTTTGCAACGCCCATGTCACGGCGCCCATCGCCACAGAAAAGGCCGCAAGCCCCCAAAGCGGGCGCAATGTGCGCGACAGGTTTCCGCGCTTCCACGGCAACATCGCCCCGATCGGCAACACCATTGCCAGTGCCACCATGAACGGGGTGAAGGCCATGTTGAAGAAGGGCGGACCGACCGACAAAACCCTGTCGAACAGCATTTCCGCCACCAGCGGCCACATGGTTCCGATGAAGATCACGAAGCTTGAGACTGCCAAAAGGACATTATTGACCACCAGCGCCGACTCGCGGCTGACAGTGGCAAAGACGCCCTTCGCCTCTAGCACAGGCGCGCGGATGGCAAACAATGTCAGCGCACCACCCATAAAGGCCGCAAGGATCATCAGAATGAATACCCCGCGTTCAGGGTCCATTGCGAAGGCATGCACCGAGGTCAGCAGCCCAGAGCGCACGATGAATGTGCCCATAAGCGAGAAGCCGAAACCAAGGATCGCCAGCAGGATTGTCCAGCTTTTCAGGGTTTCGCGCTTTTCCACCACGATGGCGGAATGCAACAGGGCGGCGGCAAACAGCCACGGCATCAGACTGGCATTCTCGACCGGGTCCCAGAACCAGAACCCGCCCCAGCCGAGTTCGTAATACGCCCACCACGAACCGGTTGCGATGCCGATGGTCAGAAACACCCATGCCGCCAGCGTCCAGGGCCGCACCCAGCGCCCCCATGCCGCATCAACGCGCCCTTCAATCAGGGCCGCAACTGCGAAGCTGAACGCCATCGAAAGGCCGACATAGCCCAGATACAGAAACGGCGGATGAAACGCGAGGCCGGGGTCTTGCAACAGCGGGTTCAGGTCGGTCCCGTCAAAGGGCGGGCTGACCAGCCGTGTGAACGGGTTGGACGTGAACAGCGTAAACGCCATGAAGGCAGCGGTGATGGCCGATTGCACAGCCAGAACCCGCGCTTGCAGCGAGGCGGGCAGATTGCCGCCAAACCACGCCGCCGACGCGCCAAACAGCGCCAGAATCAGAACCCAGAGCAGCAAAGACCCCTCATGGTTCCCCCAGACGCCGGAAATCTTGTAGATCAGCGGCTTGAGCGTGTGCGAATTGTCCACAACCAGCTTGACCGAGAAATCCGACACCAGAAAAGAATAGGTCAGCGCGGCATAGCTGAACGCCACCAGCAAGAACTGGACCGTGGCCATCGGATTGGCCACGACCATCCAGTCGCGCCACCCTTTATGGGCGCCCACCAGCGGAATTATGGATTGCGCCATTGCCACAGCAAAGGCCAGAATCAGAGCGAAGTGTCCAAGTTCTATAATCATAAGAGTGGTTCTATCCTAAAGCGCGGGGCTGGCAAATACTCTTGCTGCGTCTTGGGCGCGGCCTTCGGTCACAGATTGGTCAGCGTTACTTGTCCATTGGTCGCATATTCCATGATGCGGGCTTGACCACAAGCCAGCGGCGGGCCAGCTTTCGATGTAAGCGACACGAAAGGGAGGGATATGACGCAAGATTGCTCAAGCATCGAGACTGTGCAGGCGCTGCTGTCCGGCCAATCCTATATTGCGGACCGTGCACTTTCGACCGTGGTGTTCCTCGCGCTCAGCCTCAAGCGTCCCATCTTTCTGGAGGGGGAACCGGGCACCGGCAAGACCGAAATCGCCAAGGCCATTGCCACAGGCCTCGGGCGTCAGTTGATCCGGTTGCAATGCTATGAGGGGCTTGATGCGTCCTCGGCGGTCTATGAATGGAACTTCGCTGCCCAGATGATCGCCATTCGTGCGGCTGAAGCGACCGGCGCGGGCCCCGGTCTGCGCGACAGCCTGTTTGGTCCCGAATTCCTGATCGAGCGCCCGCTTTTGCAGGCCATGCGCCCCCAGCCCGGTGGCGCGCCTGTCCTGCTGATCGACGAGATCGACCGCACGGACGAGCCGTTTGAGGCGTTCTTGCTGGAGGCCCTCTCGGAATATCAGGTCACCATCCCCGAATTGGGTGCCATCAAGGCGGCCGAGCCCCCCATCGTCATTCTGACCTCGAACCGCACGCGCGAGGTGCATGACGCGCTCAAGCGCCGCTGCCTGTATCACTGGGTCGATTATCCCGACTTCAAGCGGGAACTCGAAATCCTGTCGGCCCGCGCACCCGAAGCCTCGGACACGCTGTCGCGCGAAGTGGTGGCGTTCGTGCAGCGGCTGCGCAATGAAGATCTGTTCAAGAAACCCGGTGTGGCCGAAACCATCGACTGGGCGAAATGCCTGCTGGCGCTGGATGTGCTGGAACTCTCGCCCGAGGTGATCTCAGACACATTGGGCGCGATCCTGAAATATCAGGATGACATTGCCCGTCTTCAGGGCATGGAGGCGAAAAAGATCCTTGATGAAGCGCGCCAATCTCTGGAACCTGCATGATCATTTTCTTGCCGGAAATACTCTGGGGTGAATTGGCGCAGCCAAGAGGGGCAAAGCCCCTGATCGCGGGCTGAGCGATGGCGCGCTACACCGATCTGGACATCCCCGAAGATGGCAAACTGGTTGACAATATAACCCATTTTGCGCGTGCGCTGCGCCGCGCGGGCCTGCCCATCGGACCGGGGCGTGTCCAAGCCGCGATCGAGGCAGTGGCGGTGGCGGGGTTTGACCGCAAGCCGGATTTCTACTGGGTATTGCATGCGGTTTTCGTCAATCGCCCCGAAGAGCGGCAGGTTTTCAATCAGATTTTCCAGCTCTATTGGCGCGATCCGCGCTATCTGGAACATATGATGTCGATGATGCTGCCAGCCATCCGCAATGTTGCCGAGCAGAAAGCCGCCGAGGCTGCGGCCAAACGTGCTGCCGAAGCGCTTCTGGACGGGGCCGAGGCACCGGATCTGCCGCAGGGTGGCGATGAGACGGAGAATACCGAAATCGAGATCGACGCCTCGCAAACCGCATCCAGCGATGAGCGTCTGCGCAGTCTTGATTTTGAGCAGATGTCCACGCAAGAGGCCGCGCAGGCGCGGCGTATGCTGGCGCGTCTGTCGCTGCCGGTCAAACCCCTCGCCACGCGCCGCCTGCGCGCTGATTTTCGGGGCCGCAAACCGGATTGGCGCGGCACATTGCGCGCGGCCATCCGGCAGGGGGGCGAGGTCACGAAACTGCACCACCGCCGCCCCGTCACGCGCTGGCCTGCGCTGGTGGTGCTGTGCGACATCTCAGGTTCTATGTCGCAATATTCGCGTATGGTGTTGCATTTCGTCCATGCTGTGGCCAATCGGCAGGGGCAGGGCTGGTCGAAGGTTCACGCCTTCACCTTTGGCACAAGGCTGACCAATATCACCCGCCATCTGCGCACCCGCGATGTCGATGCCGCGCTGAATGCCGCCGGAGCCGAGGCGCAGGACTGGCAGGGGGGCACGCGCATCGGCGGCTGTTTGCGCAGCTTCAATGTGGATTGGACGCGCCGTGTGTTGGGGCAGGGGGCGGTGGTGCTGCTGATCTCGGACGGGCTGGACCGCGACGACCCCGCCTTGCTCGCACGCGAAATGGAGCGGCTGCACCTGTCTTCCAAGCGCCTGATCTGGCTGAACCCGCTTCTGCGCTGGGACAGTTTCGCGCCGCGCGCACGTGGCGTGCGCGCCATGCTGCCCCATGTGGACGCTTTTCGTGCCGCCCATTCCATCGCGTCAATCGAGGCTTTGGCCGAAGCGATTTCCGACCCGCAGGACCGGGGCGAGAAAGCGCGCCTGATGGCAATGCTGAACGATTGATCTTGGCACAGGTTTGCGGCACGATGGGCCATAGCTCAGGGAGGGCCGCGAGATGCAGATCAGCGCAACCAATGACGAGCAGACAGTCATTTCCACATTCGAGATGACACCGGGCACCTGCACCGATGTGCTCGAAGCCTTGCAGGATGCTTATGACAAGGTGATCCGCCACCAGCCGGGATTTCGGGGTGCCGCGATCCATGTCAATGATGCCCAGACGCGCATTTCCACCTATTCGCGGTGGCGCGAGCGGGCAGATTTTCAGGCCATGCTGCGCACATCAGAGATGCGCGCGCGCAACCGCGCCATTGCCGTGCAATGCGCGCGCTTCGAGCCGGTGATGTATGAGGTCGCCGCGACCTATGCGGCGGAGTAGGGCAGTCCCAGAATGCGTGTCTTTCTTGGGCTGGAATTGCCCGCGCATATCCGCAGTCATTTGGTGCTGCAACAGTTTCTGCTGCCGGTGAAGCGCAAGCTGCCGCCCGAGAGTTTCCACATCACGCTGGTCTTTCTGGGGGAGGCGGAGATGGCCCAGCTAGAGGCGCTGGATGAAGCGCTGACGCGGCTGGAAGTGCCTGATTTTTCCGTTCAGGTTTCAGGGCTTGGCCTGTATGGCAAGTCAAAACCGCATAACCTGCACGCCTGTGTTGCTCCGGCCCCTCAATTGATGGCGCTCCAGCAAAAGCTGATGCGGCTGGCGCGTGTCGCGGGCTTTGCGCCCGAAGCGCGGCGCTACAGCCCGCATGTCACCCTGTCCTATTTGCGTCCCGGCAGTTTCAATCAGGCGGAACTGGAAGCCGCTGTCGCGCGCGACGCGACGTTTCGCACCGAGGCGTTTGAGGTCAGTGAAATCGCCCTGTTCCGGTCGCATCTGCGCGCTGATGGTGCGCAATACGATGTGTTGGAGCGCTACCCATTGTCCGCGCAGGGGCGCGATGTGAAGCAATAGCTGTGCAGCAGCGCACCATTGTCGCGCAGCCAGTGCCGGTGTTGCTTATATTCGGGCATCAGTTGCGCCACGCAGGCCCAGAAGTTGCGCGAATGGTCCATGTGTTCGAGATGCGCCACTTCATGGGCGGCGACATAATGCAGCACCTCCGGCGGGGCCATGATCAGCCGCCATGAATACATCAGCCGTCCTTGTGCCGTGCATGACCCCCAGCGCGAGCGCGTGTCGCGCAGCGCAATCGCGGCGATGGGCCGTCCAAGGGCTGCGGCATAGCGTTCAGAGGCGGGCACGAGTGCAGCACGCGCGCTGGCCTTGAGATAGGTGGCGACGCGCAGCGCGGTGCGGGTGCCGGTCGGGTCCGGCGGGACCAGAAGCTGTGCGCCCTCGACGCCAAGGCGTGGGCCGGCCCCTTGCATGATTCGCACGATCTTGCCATGCAGCATGATTTCGCGGCCGATCCCGACGGGGCTTATCTCTGGAACGCGGGTGACTGCGGCGCGCAACCAGCTTTCGCGCTCTTGCAGGAATTCCAGCGCGTCTTGCAACCGCAGGCTTTTGGGCAGTGTCAGTGTGACCCGCCCGTCAAGGCCCGATACCCGCAAACTCAGCCTGCGGGCCTGACCGGAACGGCGCAACACCACTGCAATCTCGGGTGTTCCTTGCAAAATGGCGATTCCGTTCTCGACCCGCATATGCCCGCTTTCCCCAAGGTGGCTTCGTTCACAATACCAGTATCTGGCGCAAAAACTGCCAGCCCTATGACCCGCGCTGCCTCTCAGCCCTTTACAGCATGGTCGAGTTATGGCACGGCGCATAGCTTGAAGGAAGGCACGCGAATAAAGGAATTGCAGATGTCCAATCCAGAATGGGGCGTTAAGCGCGTCTGCCCTGAAACCGGCAAACGGTTTTATGACCTGAACAACTCTCCGATCATCAGCCCCTACACGGGCAAGGTGGTTCCACTCGACAGCAATGATCGTCGTGACGACGTGACCACAGCCCCCCTCAAATCCAAGGCAGCCCCTGCCAAGGAAGAGGATGATCTGCTGGTTGACGATGAAGATGCGGTCGAAGTCGATGATGAACTGCTGGAAGATGACGACGAAGATACCGTCGCGCTGGATGATCTGGCCGATGTCGCATCGGATGATGACGACTGAGTAATCAAGAGCCGCAGGCTGGTGTTTTTTTGTTGCACTGGTCTGCGTGCTCTCGTATGAGGCGGCATCGCGGCACGGTTCGTCGCAACAGTGGGGCCATAGCTCAGTTGGGAGAGCGCTTGAATGGCATTCAAGAGGTCAGCGGTTCGATCCCGCTTGGCTCCACCAAATTCAAAAATGTTGCAAAACAAGTTTGAAAGGCTCGCGCTCGCGGGCCTTTTGCTTTTGGGTCATGCCCCCTTGCCAACCGTGCCGATCAGATTTACCTAACACGTAACAACCGTTGGGGTGCCCTGTCATAGGGGCTGAGAGGCGCGAGCCAACCCATCGAACCTGATCCGGATTATACCGGCGTAGGGAACGGTGACGATCAGGTGCATAGCACCTACATGCCGTATCCTTGCGTTGGACCCATTAGCAAGGAGGGGCATTTTGGTTCCCATCGCATTGACCATCGCAGGCTCTGATTCGGGCGGCGGCGCAGGTATTCAGGCCGATTTGAAGACATTTTCAGCATTGGGCGTTTATGGCGCGTCGGTGATTACGGCGCTGACAGCACAAAACACCCGCGCCGTCACGATGGTCGAGCCTGCAACCCCTGCCATGATCACGGCCCAGATTGATGCGGTATTCGATGATCTTGATGTGCGCGCGCTCAAGCTGGGGATGCTGGGCGGCCCCGAGGCGATAGCGACAGTCGCGCAGCGCGTGCAGGGGCGCGGGGTTCCCATTGTGCTGGACCCGGTGATGGTGGCCAAATCCGGCGACCGGCTGCTGCCGCCCGAGGCATTGGAGGCGCTGCGCCAGCAGCTTTTGCCCTTGGCCGCATTGGTGACCCCGAATCTGCCCGAGGCGGCGGATCTTTTGGGCACCACCCAAGCGACATCCGAGGCCGAGATGGCCGAGCAAGGCCATGCCCTGCGCGCTATGGGGGCCGACGCTGTGTTGATGAAAGGCGGGCATGGTACAGGGGAAATCTGTGTTGACCTGCTGATCGAGGGCGGTGCGACCACCCGTTTGACCGCCCGGCGTCATATCACCCGCAACACGCATGGCACAGGCTGTACGCTGTCCGCCGCGATTGCGGCCGGTTTTGCGCAAGGCCTGCCCTTGGGGGCGGCGGTGGCGCGCGCGCATGCCTATCTGCAAGGCGCGATCCTTGCGGCGGATGATCTGCGGGTCGGGTCGGGGCATGGCCCTGTGCATCATTTTCACAAGGTTTGGGCGCATGACTGATGTGACCATCATCGGGGCAGGGGTGGCCGGGCTGTGGGCAGCTTGGGAATGCAGCAAGGCCGGACTGACCCCGCGCATTCTGGACCGCAACGGCCCGCCCGGCCCGCATGGCTGTTCATGGTGGGCCGGTGGAATGCTGGCACCCTATTGCGAAGGGGCCACCGCCGAGGCTGCGATTGTGCGTCACGGCGCGGCGGCGGCGCAGGCTTGGGCCGAGGTGACGGAAATCACATATCGCGGGTCGCTGGTCGTTGCCTTGCAGCGTGACCGCGCCGAACTGGCCCGCTTTGCGCGCCGCACATCTGGTCACCGGCTGGTCAGCACTGATCTGGCGACGTTGGAGCCTGACCTGAGCACGGCCACTCAGGCGCTGTTCTTTGAGGGCGAGGCCCATCTTGACCCGCGCGCGGCCCTGTCTGACCTTGTCGCGGCGCTGTCTGCGCGCGGCATAGTGGTTGAGCGGGCCGAGGTGCGGCCCGAAGATATTGACGGGCCGGTTATGGATGCGCGGGGCATGGCCGCCGCGGTGTCGGGGCTGCGCGGGGTGCGCGGGGAAATGGTGGTGCTGCATGCGCCCGATATCGCGCTGACGCGCCCCGTCCGGCTGCTGCATCCGCGCCATGCGCTGTATATCGTGCCGCGTGCGGGGGGGCTGTATATGCTGGGGGCCACCCAGATCGAGAGTGCCGACCGGCGCGGGATTTCGGCGCGCGCGGTGTTGGAACTGCTGAGTGCGGCCTATGCGCTCGACCCGCGTTTTGCTGAGGCGGAACTGGTGGAAACCGGCACCGATCTGCGCCCTGCCTTCGCCGATAATGTGCCGCGCGTGGTGGTGCAGGGGCGTATTTTGCACCTCAACG
This sequence comes from Roseinatronobacter monicus, assembly GCF_006716865.1. Taxonomy (NCBI): domain Bacteria; kingdom Pseudomonadati; phylum Pseudomonadota; class Alphaproteobacteria; order Rhodobacterales; family Paracoccaceae; genus Roseinatronobacter; species Roseinatronobacter monicus. The sequence goes on from NZ_VFPT01000001.1 coordinate 791,241, forward strand.
GTCTGTTCCGTCATGGCTATCTGATGGCACCCGCTTTGGCGCGGCAGGCGGTGGCGTTTCTGACGCAAGGACTTAAAGGGGAACTGGTTTATGAAGATTGAGGTCAATGGCACAGCGCATGAGCTCACAGCCGCAACTGTGGCTGAGGCGCTATCCGAACTGGGCTGGGGGACAGCGCGCGTGGCCACAGCGCTGAACGGTGAATTCCTGCCCAAAGCCGCACGCCCGACAACAGTTTTGCGCGACGGCGACCGGCTGGAAGTGCTGGCGCCGATGCAGGGGGGCTGAGCGATGCGCAAGTTTTATGGCGTCAGTCTGGACAGCCCCTTGATGCTGGGCACCGCACAATACCCGTCCCCTGCTGTGCTTGAGGACGCGTTTCGCAGCTCTGGTGCATCGGTGGCGACCGTGTCCTTGCGGCGCGAGGGCGGGCAGGGGCAGGCGTTCTGGGACATCATTCGCGGGCTTGGCGTGCATGTCCTGCCCAATACCGCAGGCTGCTACAGCGCGCGCGAGGCGATCACTACGGCGCAGATGGCGCGCGAAATGTTCGAGACGAACTGGATCAAGCTGGAAGTGATCGGACATGCCGACACGTTGCAGGCCGACCCGTTCGGGCTGTTGGAGGCGACCGAAGCGCTTGCCGCTGACGGGTTCGAGGTGTTCCCCTACACCACCGAAGATCAGGTTCTGGCCGCGCGCTTGCTGGAGGCAGGCGCGACAGTGCTGATGCCTTGGGGCGCGCCCATCGGCTCTGGCCTTGGGTTGAACAACCGCTACGGGCTGAAAACCCTGCGCGCAGCTTTTCCCGATGTGCCGATGGTGATTGATGCGGGTCTTGGCCTGCCCAGCCATGCCGCCGATGCGATGGAGATGGGCTTTGACGCGGTGCTGCTGAACACCGCCGTGGCGCAGGCGGGTGATCCGGTTGCAATGGCGCGGGCCTTCGCGCTGGCGGCGCAAGCGGGTGCGCTGGCCCAAGCCGCTGACCCGATGGAGCCGCGCGACATGGCCGCCCCCTCGACCCCTGTTATTGGAAAGGCATGGCTATGACATTGCCGCGATTCTACCCGATCTTCGACTCGGTTGACTGGCTGGAACGGGCGCTGCCCCTTGGCGTGAAATTTGTGCAACTGCGCATCAAAGAGCGCGACCCAGATGCGTTGCGGCTGGACATCCGCGTGGGGCTTGCCATGGCGCGGACGCATGGGGCGGCGCTGGTGGTCAATGACCATTGGCAACTGGCCATTGAGGAAGGGGCCGACTGGCTGCATCTGGGGCAGGAGGATCTGGACGCGGCAGACCTGCCCGCGATCCGGCGCGCGGGGCTGAAGCTGGGCCTGTCGACACATGACCATGCCGAGCTTGACCGCGCCTTGGCGCTGGCCCCTGATTATGTAGCGCTGGGGCCAGTTTACCCCACGATCCTCAAGCAGATGAAATGGCACCAGCAGGGGCTGGCGCGCGTGACCGAATGGAAGGGGCTGGTGGGGAATATCCCGCTGGTGGCCATTGGGGGCATGTCCGTGGACCGTGCATTGGGCGCGTTTGAGGCGGGCGCGGATGTCGTCTCGGCGGTGACGGATATCACGCTGAACCCCGACCCAGAGGCGCGCATCGCTGAATGGCTTGGGGTCTGCGCATGACCCGTTATGCCCGCCAGATGGTCTTGCCCGAGATCGGGCCAGACGGACAGGCGCGGCTGGGGCGCGCGCATGTGCTGGTTGTGGGGGCCGGAGGGTTGGGCGTGCCGGTGTTGCAATATCTGGCGGGCGCGGGTGTGGGGCAGATCACGCTGGTCGATGGTGACACAGTGGCCGCGCACAACCTGCACCGCCAGCCGCTGTACCGGATGGACCAGATCGGCCAGCCAAAGGCGCTTGCCGCTGCATCCGTTTTGCAGGCGCTGAACCCCGAAACTGACGTTGTCGCGCATCAGCAATGGCTGGACCCCGCCAATGCGCCGAAACTGGTGGCCGCGGCGGATGTGGTGCTTGATTGCGCCGATACATTTGCCGTCAGCCTGACGTTGTCGGACACCTGCCGCGATAGGGGCAAGCCCCTGATCGCAGCCTCGGCGCTGGCGCTGTCGGGCTATGTGGCGGGGTGCTGCGGTGGTGCGCCGTCCTTGCGCGCCGTCTTTCCCGACCTGCCCGAACGCGGGGCCACCTGTGCTACAGCCGGTGTCATGGGGCCAGTGGTGGGCACAATCGGCGCATTGCAGGCGCAAATGGCGCTGTCGGTGCTGCTGGGGCTGTCCCCGTCGCCGCTGGGGCAACTCATCAGCCTTGATGCCGCGCGCTGGCGCATGGGGGGCTTTCGCTTTGACGGGGCAGCCGAACCTGACCAGCCTTTGCCCTTTATCGCGCGCAGCGAGATATGCGCGCAGGATTTTCTGATCGACCTGCGTCATGAGGCAGCACCCTTTTGCGCAGACGCCCGTCACATCCCGCCTGATGCCATTGCCACCCTTGCCCCGCCAGCGGGCGCACGCGTGGTGTTGGCCTGTGCCACGGGTCTGCGGGCGCATAACGCAGGCCAAATCCTGCAAACCCACTGGCGCGGCGATATCGCCCTTCTTGCCCTCACCGACTGAAAGGACCCCTATGAAACATCTGCTTGCCACATCACTGCTGACCGCAACCCTTGCGCTGCCAGCCCATGCACAAGACCGCCTTAGCGTCATGCTGGACTGGTTTGTGAACCCCGACCACGCGCCCATCGTTCTGGCGCAGGAATTGGGTTATTTCGACGACGCCGGGCTGGAAGTGGAAACTGTCACCCCCGCCGACCCGAATGATCCGCCGCGCATGGCAGCGGCAGGGCGCGTGGATATTGCGATCAGTTACCAGCCGCAATTGCACCTTAGCCGCCATAATGACTTGCCGCTGCGCCGCGTGGGCACGCTGATTTCCACGCCCCTGACCTGCCTTGTGGTGCTGGCCGACGGTCCCGTGCAGGAGATGGCAGACCTGAAGGGCGGCAAAGTGGGCTTCGCTGTGGCCGGTGTGCAAGAGGTGATGCTGGACGCGATGCTGGCCCATCACGGGATGGAACCGGGTGATGTCGAGCAGATCAATATCGGCTGGTCCATCTCGCCGGCGCTGATGTCGGGGCAGGTGGATGGCGTGATCGGGGCGTTTCGCAATTTCGAGTTGAACCAGCTTGAAATCGAAGGCAGTGCAGGGCGCTGTTTCTACCCCGAGGCCGAGGGCGTGCCCAGCTATGACGAGTTGATCTATGTCGCCAATCCCGACGAGATGGATGCCGATGTCATTGCCCGTTTTCTGGATGCGACCGAGCGCGCGACCGGCTTTATCCTCAACAACCCCGATGAGGCATGGGAGATTTTCTCGGCCACCGCATCCGAGTTGCAGACCGAGTTGAACACCCGCGCATGGGGCGATACATGGCCGCGCTTCGCCACCCGCCCTGCCGCACTTGATGCCGGGCGCTATGCACGGTTCGAGGCGTTTATGGCGGAACGCGGGGCCACTGCGGGCGGGCTGTCGGTCGATGCGCTGGCCGTTGATGTGACTGCACAGGCAACACCATGAGCGCGCCGGATTATGGCCGCGCTTTCACCCTCTGGCGCGCCTCTGCGCCAGAGTGGGGGGCCTATACGCGGCATGACTTTGTCGAAGCCTTGCGCCGGGGTGATCTGCCGCGCGCGAATTTCCTGCATTATCTGCGGCAGGATTATGTGTTCCTGACCCATTTCGCGCGGGCATGGGCGCTGGCGGCGGCCAAGGCGGGCACCTTGGCGGAAATGCAGGCGGCATCTGCCACGGTGCAAGCATTGGTGCATCATGAGATGCCGCTTCATGTGCACATCTGCGCGGCCGAGGGGATTGATGCGCAAGCGTTGGAGGCCACGATCGAGGCGCCCGCCAACCTTGCCTATACCCGCTATGTGCTGGAAGCGGGCTATTCGGGCGATTTTCTGGACCTGATGGCCGCCCTTGCCCCATGTGTGATGGGGTATGGCGAGATTGGCGCGCGGCTGAAAGGAGCAGGCGGGCCGTATTCGGACTGGATCGAAACCTATGCCGGAGAGGAGTATCAGGCGCTGTGCCATGATGTGGGCGGTCTGATCGACGGCGCGCTGGCCCACAGGCTGGGGCCGGATTGGGCCAGTCTGCCGCGCTTTGAGCACCTGGCGCAGAAATTCGCCACGGCCACACGGCTGGAAGTGGGGTTCTGGCAGATGGGACTCGCGGGCGCATGACGGCCTTGCGCATCCGGGGCGATCTGTGGATGGGTGCTGCACCCCTGATCCGCAATCTGGCGCTGGCGATGCCTGCGCAGCGCTGGACTGGCCTGCTTGGTCCGTCTGGCGTGGGCAAATCCACCCTTGCGCGGCTGATTGCGGGGCTGCCCGGCCCCTACCGGCTGGAAGGCGTGCTTGGTGCTGAGGATGGCGCGCCGCTTGCGGGTCGCGTGGCGATGATGGCGCAGGAGGGGCAGCTTTTGCCTTGGGCTGATTGCGTGCAAAACGTCACCATCGGCGCGCGGCTGCGCGGTGCGCGGCCAGATATTGCGCGTGCCCGCGCGTTGCTGGCGCAAGTCGGGCTGGAAGGGATGGAGCGCCGCCGCCCCGATGCCTTGTCAGGCGGCCAGCGCCAGCGTGTCGGGTTGGCGCGTGTGCTGATGGAAGATTGCCCCATCGTCGTGCTGGACGAGCCGTTTTCCGCACTCGACACAGTCACGCGGCTGGCGATGCAGGATTTGGCCGCATCGCTGTTGCAGGGGCGCACGGTCATTCTTATAACGCATGACCCGTTAGAGGCAATCCGGCTGTCGGATCATGCCTATCTGCTTGGCCCCGACGGGGCCGAAGTGCTGGACCTGCCTGCCAGCCCCACCCCGCGCGACTATACCGCCGCCCCAACGCTGGCTGCGCAAGCGCGGCTGTTGGCGCGGCTGCACAGGGCGGAGCCTGCTTTATGCGCTGGCTGAATTCCCCTGTGTTGCGCGGTCTGCTGGCGTTGGGGTTTGCGCTGGGCGTCTGGCAAACAATTGTCTGGGCCAGCGGGGTGCCGCCCTTCATCCTGCCGGGGCCGGGGCGTGTGGGGGCCAGCCTTTGGGGCAATGCGCCGCTGTTATGGGAACATGCGCGTTTCACGGCGGCCAACCTTGCTATCGGGCTGGCGGCTGGGGTGGCGCTTGGCGTGGCGACGGCGCTTAATCTGGCGCTGTCACCCGGCGCGCGGCTGTTGTTGCGCCCCATGCTGATATTTGCGCAAGCGGTGCCTGTCTTTGCGCTGGCCCCGATCATTACCCTATGGCTTGGCTATGGCGCACCGTCCAAGATTGTCGTGGTCATGCTGGTGATCTATTTCCCGGTCACATCGGCCTTTTTCGACGGGCTGATGCGCTTGCCTGCGCCGCTGAATGATCTGGCCCAGATGATGCGCACGACACCTTTGCGCCGCCTGTTCTTGCTGCAATTGCCCAATGCGCTGCCCGCGCTGGCCTCTGGCCTGCGGCTGGCGGTGGTTTATGCGCCTTTTGCGGTGGTTATCGGGGAATGGGTCGGCTCGTCGCGCGGGCTTGGGTATCTGATGCTCATGGCCAACGGGCGCGGGCAGACCGACCTGATGTTTGCAGCCCTGCTGGTATTGGCGGCACAAAGCCTGATCCTGTTTGCGCTGTTTGAAGCGCTGGCGCGGGGCAGAATGAAAAGGGCCGGGCGCTGAGCGTCCGGCCGTGATGCTGAATCGGTATTGTGGTTAGTGGATGTTTTCGAGGAGCCGCGCAGCACCGGGCCGCGGTGCGGCGATCCACGGTTGGATCTGTAGCGCTTTATGCTGGCCAAATCCGCGAAAGATCAAAGCTATGCGCTGGTGGCAACCCAATCGCCGTGCCGTGGGTGCGGCCCAGCGATGCGCGGCGGGCTAACGCCCTTGATTCCGCGCATCTGAATTGTTGCCAAGTCCCGCAAAATGCCCCTTTAGCCCGTTGGGGGGAATCTTTTGTCAGCTTCGGAGAATTAACGCTTGCCGCGCTTGGGCGGCTCTGCCCCACCGGGGCGGGCCGTTGCGCGAGGTTTGCGCGCGGCGGGTTTTGCCGCACCAGGAGGGGTGAAGCGCTTGGAGCTGTCGCGCGCATCCGCCGCCGGGGCCGATGGCTTGCCCATGGGTTTTGGCTTTGACTTGGACGCGGGCTTGCCCGCAGGTTTCACAGCCGGGTCATAGCGGTCGAACTTGGCCTTGGCGCGCGGGCCATCGGGCTTGTCCTTGGGCTTGTAGCTGTCCTTGCCGCGTGGGGCGTCAAACTTTTCCTTTGGCTTATACGCATCCGCCTTGTCTTTCGGCTTATAGGCATCGGGCTTGCTAGTGGCGCGCGGGGCAGGGCTGGTGGCGGCACTGTGGCGCGGCTTTCTCTCGCCGTCGGCGCGGGGTGCGGCGGGGGCTTTGCGTTCAGGTGCGCCCTCGGTGCGGGCCCGTGATGCGGGGGCGCTGCCGCGGTATTCAGGGCGTGGTCGGGGGCCTGAATCGGATTTCGGCCTGCCGCCGCCGCCTGATTGCCGATCTGGTGCTGTCTCCATCGGGCGCGCAACGATGCCGTCTTCCAGCACCCCGCCTGCACCCAGAGCGGTCATGAAGCCAGCGGCGCTGGCCTCGGTCAATTCGACATGCGTCTCATTGTCCTGCACGCGGATCGCGCCAATCGCGGTTTTGTCCAGATTGCCCGCGCGGCACAGCAGCGGCAGAATCCAGCGTGGTTCGGCCTTGTCGTCACGCCCGACCGACAGCGCGAACCAGCGGCTTGGGCCGAATGCCTTATGTTCGCGCGCGGCGGGTTTCGCCTCTGGCGGCAGCAAATCTTCGGGGGCTGCGTTGCGTTGCTGATAGAGGCGCAAGTAAGCGGCAGCCACCACTTCGGGCGCATGAAGGGCCAGCAGCTTTGCTGCAAAGGTCTGTTCATCCTCGGTCAGGGGTGTTGTCCATGCCGGGTCCGCCAGCAAGCGCTCTTCGTCCTTTTGCAGAATATCCTCGACCGAGGGTGCGACCGTCCATTCCGCAGAAATCTTGGACCATTTCAGCAGGTTCTCGGCCTTGCGCAAGGCCCGTGGCGGCACGATCAGCGCCGAGATGCCCTTGCGGCCTGCGCGCCCTGTCCGGCCCGAGCGGTGCAGCAGGCTTTCGGTATTGGTGGGCAGGTCGGCGTGGATAACAAGGTTCAGGTTCGGCAGGTCAATGCCGCGTGCGGCCACATCGGTGGCCACACAGACCCGCGCGCGACCATCGCGCATGGCTTGCAGCGCGTGGGTGCGTTCGGTCTGACTCAACTCGCCCGACAGGGTGACTGTGGCCAGCCCGCGATTGGTCAGGCGTGCCGACAAATGGCTGACAGCGGCGCGGGTGTTGCAAAACACAATCGCACTTTGGTCGGCATGAAAGCGCAGCAGGTTGAAGATGGCGTGTTCGCTGTCAGATGCGGCTACGCGCAGCGCCTGATACGAGATATCGGCATGTTGGTCTGTGCTGCCAAGCGTGCTGATGCGGCGTGCGTCGCGCTGGTATTGCTTGGCCAGTTTGGCGATCATCGGCGAAACGGTGGCCGAGAACATCAGCGTGCGGCGCTCTGCCGGTGCCTTGCCCAGCATGAATTCAAGGTCTTCACGAAAGCCCATGTCGAGCATTTCGTCGGCCTCATCCAGCACAACTGCGCGCAATTCACTTAGATCAAGGGCATTGCGCTCGATATGGTCGCGCAGGCGTCCGGGCGTGCCGACAACGATATGCGCGCCACGTTCCAGCGCGCGGCGTTCCTGGCGGCTGTCCATGCCACCGACACACGATGTCACGATTGCGCCGGTCTTGGCATAAAGCCACGTCAATTCGCGCATGACCTGAAAGGCCAGCTCGCGCGTGGGGGCAACAACCAGCGCCAAGGGCGCTGCTGCCGGGCCAAAGCGGTCGTCGCCGCCCAGCATCGTGGGGGCGATGGCCATGCCGAAGCCAACTGTCTTGCCTGATCCGGTTTGCGCAGAAACCAGAAGGTCCTGATCGCCGATATCCTCGGCGGTGACCGCGTTCTGGACGGGTGTGAGTTTGTCGAAGCCACGTTCTGCAAGGGCTTCGGACAGGGGAGTGATCATAGCGGGTATATCCATGGTATTAGGGCAGTCATGCCGTTGAAAGGTGTCAACGCGACACATGACCGGTCCCATTACCGAGCGTCACATTGGAAGTATCTGCATACAGCACATCAGGTGCTCACATGCGTCCTTGCGTCTTGTCAGCACAGCAAGGCGGGAAACCAGAAACACCGCCCGATCCGGACGCGCCGGAGCAGGGCAGTGTGTGCGCCCCTCTCTCGCTGTGATTGGCCGCCATGTCAAGGTCATGAAACCGGCGCGCGCGCATGGCCGTTATGTGATGTGTGTGCGCATTCTGGCGTGACTTGACATGGATCAGTGACAGCGGGTGCCGTAAAATGCTCTTATTCCACATGTCGGGGCCACTATCTGGCCGCACCAAGGACGGCCCTGTAACGCGGTGCGCGCGCCAGATGGGTTTCGTCACGACCAACAGGATGTGCCTTGCAGGCACGCCCGCGCATATTTGCCACGACAGAGCAGGAGGCCACAGCATGACCCAAAAGCCCAAGCGCCCGAAACCGGCGCAGGCAGACGTACCACCTGCCCGGACGCCGCATGTCTTTTTGCCTGCCAAACAAAGCGCGTCCAGTGACGCGGGGCGGCACGCCCATGCCGCACTGGATCGCAGTGCGATGGCCAGTCTGGCCCGGATGACATCTGGCCTGTCGCCGCATGCAATTCTTGACGCTTGGGGGGATTGGGCAATGCATCTGGCCCGCGCACCGGGCAGACAGATCGAGCTGATGGAGCGCGCGCAGACGAATTGGATCAAGCTGGCCCAATTTGGAACCGCCGCGACATTTGGCCAGTCCCCGGACAAGCCCTTTGCGCCGGGGCGCTATGATACGCGCTGGTCGCATGCCGGGTGGGACAAGCCGCCCTTTGCCGTGTGGCAACAGGGATTTTTGGGTGCACAGGATTGGTGGCAGGCGGCCACATCGGACCTGCGCGGGCTGAAACGACAGAATGCGCAGCGCACCGGGTTCATGATGCGTCAGCTTCTGGATACGGTGTCGCCTGCGAATTTCCCTGTGGCAAATCCTGAAATTCTGGAAAAGACATGGCAGACAGGCGCGCGCAATATGTTCGAGGGCGCGGTGCATTTTGCCGATGATGCCCAGCATGTCCTGGCCCATGAACACCGGCCTGTGCCCGAAGAATTCGCCTTGGGCAAGGTTCTTGCCTGCACGCCGGGCGAAGTGGTGTACCGCAATGACCTGATGGAGCTTATTCAATACAGCCCGACCACTGACAAGGTGCAGGCAGAGCCTGTGCTGATCGTGCCTGCATGGATTATGAAATATTATATTCTGGACCTCTCGCCGGAAAACTCGTTGATCCGCTGGCTGGTGGGGCAGGGCTATACCGTGTTTTGCATCTCGTGGCGCAATCCGGGTGCCGAGCATGCCGAATGGTCGCTGGAAGATTACCGCCTTCAGGGTGTGATGCAGGCGCTGGACGTCGTGAACAAGATCGTGCCCGAGCAGAAGGTTCATGCCAACGGGTATTGTTTGGGCGGCACGTTGCTGGCGATTGCCGCCGCGACCATGGCGCGCGACCATGACGCGCGCCTTGCCTCGATCACCTTGATGGCAGCACAGGTAGATTTCGTTGAAGCGGGCGAGTTGCTGTTGTTTCTGGATGAAAGTCAGGTTGCCTATCTGGAAGACATGATGTGGGCGCAAGGGTATCTGGACCGGCCCCAGATGTCAGGAGCCTTTGCGGCGATCCGGTCCGAAGACCTGATCTGGTCACGCGCTGTGCGGCGCTATTTTCTGGGCGAGCCGGACTTGCCCACAGATATGAGCGTCTGGGTCAATGACACGACGCGTATGCCCGCACGCATGCATTCCGAATATCTGCGCGGTGTGTTTTTGGAAAACCGCATCACGGCGGGGCGGTTCGCAGTTGAGGACCGTGTGATTGCGTTGAAGGATATTGATGCGCCGATGTTCGTGGTGGCAACGGAAACCGACCATATTGCGCCGTGGCGGTCTGTGTATAAAACCGCGTTGTTCACCGATTGCGACATGCATCTCTTGCTGACCAAGGGCGGGCATAACGGGGGCATTTTGTCCGAACCGGGCCATAAGGGGCGGCATTACCGTATCGGGCATCGTCCTGCGGGCGCGCATTACATTGGCCCTGATGGCTGGCTTGCCACGCATGACCCTGTTGAGGGGTCGTGGTGGCCGGAATGGGCGCGGTGGCTGGACGCTCAAAGCAGTGGCCCAGTGGCTGCGCGCAAGCCTGCGGCAAGTCTGGGCGCGGCACCGGGGGCGTATATCCACCAAAGCTAGGATTTGGCGTGTGAGGGGGTGTAGTTTGTGCATTTTGGGTGCATAGCTGCGCAGCGACGGGCCGCGGTGTGGCGATCGTCGCTTTCTGCTACAGCGCTTTATGCTGTCCAAGTCCGCGAAAGATCACAGCGTTGCGCATGTGGCAGCCAAATCGCCGTGCCGTGGGTGCGGCCCGGCGATGCGCGGCGGCCTTCGGCCTTTATTCCGCGCGTTACGACCCTCCGCAAAGTCGTCAAAACCGACTCAGTTCATCACGGCGCGCCAAATGTTATGGGCATCATGCAATCGGGACTGCCGCGACCGAGAGAGAGGGTCCGGTGCCAAGACGCGACGCGCGGTCGTCAGACCGACGGCACCGGCCGGTTGTCGCGCACGCGAAATGTGTTGATCTTGCGCCGGTCCTCTTCGGGAGACAGGCCATAGGTTTCAATATAGCGCTGGCGGAACGGGCTGGCGGTTGCATAGCCGATGGCAAGGGCGATTTCGGACATGGATCTGTTGGAATACATGACCAGTTGACGGGCTGCGGCCAGTCGCAGGTTGCGATAATAGATTGAGGGGGACTTGCCGGTAAGCGCCTTGAAGTGTCGCTCCAACTGGCGCGGCGAGAGGCTGATCTGTTCGCAGATATCCGCAATGCCGATCGGGTCTTCCAGATTTTCGGACATGATCCGCACGGCGCTGGCCACGGGTTCGGGCAGCATGTCCGATGTGGCGGCGGCGCGCAGGGCCGGGATTTTCTGGCGCACACCTTCGCCCCGCACAAGCGGATGCTGGAACCAGCAGGCCACTTCGGTCATGACCTCGGCCCCAAGGCGCTGCTCGATCAAAAGCAGGGCGGCATCGAAGGCGGCCGCAGCACCTGATACCGTCAGTCGCCGCCCCTCGGCCATGATCACTGCATCGGTGGTGCGGTGATCGGGAAATTCATCTGCGAAGGCGCTGGCATAGCACCAATGGACCGAGGTGACATGCGCGTCCATCAAGCCGGCGCGCGCCAGCGGAAACACCCCGCCACTGACCCCGCCCAGCGCAGCCCCATGACGTGCAAGCGCGCGCAATGCGCCATTGCCCTGACGCGGGTTGCCGAATTGGCCATTGGGGGGCGACAGCACGATGACATGATCTGCCCCGCGCAGCGAGGCCAGATCAGATGATGGATGAAACACAACTTTCGCGCTGCTTTCCACCGCTGCGCCATCTTCTGAAATCAGTGACCAGCGGAATGCCTCGCGCCCCGAGATTTCATTTGCCGCGCGCAATGGCTCTATCATCGAGGTCAGGCAGGCCATCGGAAAGCCGGGGAAAATCAGAAACCCCAGATGCAGGTTTTCATTCTGGTTTACGGAATCTATATCATGATGAAACATTGTTCATCGTTCCTTTTGCCCGAGTACCGCGCGGCGCCGTTTCGGAATGTTATATTTGAAAGCGTATCCATGCCGCAGTCTTTGCCGAGCATCCCACAAAAAGACCGCGGCGCAAAGCTGTCGCAAGACCCCCATCTTGTGCGCGATGAACGCGAGAAGGTTCTAGAGGTGGCCATCGGGCGTGAAGTGCGCGGGTACCGGCGGCAAAAGGGGATGACTGTGTCGGATTTGGCGCAGGTGACGGGCCTGTCCATCGGAATGCTGTCCAAGATCGAGAATGGCAACACCTCGCCCTCGCTGACCACATTGCAGACGCTTGCCCATGCGCTAAGCGTGCCACTGACCGCATTCTTCCGCCGGTTCGAGGAACACCGCGAGGCGGTGCATACCAAAGCAGGCGAAGGCGTCGAGATCGAGCGCGCGGGCACGCGGGCGGGCCATCAATACAATTTGCTGGGCCATATCGGGGCCAATGCCAGCGGCGTTATGGTCGAGCCGTATCTGATTACACTAAGCACGGAATCCGATATTTTTCCCACGTTCCAGCATGGCGGGATCGAGACGATCTATATGCTGGAGGGGGAACTGGGTTATCGCCACAGCGACCAGTTGTATCACCTCTGTCCCGGCGACACGCTGTTTTTTGATGCGGACGCACCGCATGGCCCCGAAATTCTGAAAAAACTGCCTGCGCGCTATCTGTCGATCATCACCTATCCGCAAAATACCTGACCAGCGCTGCCGCCCCGCTCAGCTCTTACAGGGACCGGTCGAGTGACGCACGACCAGATTGACCGGCAATTGCACTGTGCGGTCCGAGGGCAGGGTTGCATCATCCAGCCGTTGCAGCATCAGCGCCGCTGTTTCAGCGCCAATGCTGGCGGCGGGTATGTCGACCGTGGTCAGGGACGGCGACAGATGGGCGGCGAAATCGACATTGTCGATCCCGGCAAAGGAAATGCTGTCGGGCACATTAATGCCGCGCCCCTGTGCCTCGATCATCGCGCCGATGGCCAGCAGATCGGCAGTGCCAATGACAGCGCTGGGGCGGGGGACCATTTCCAGCAAGGTCATGCAGCCCGCGCGCCCTGCTGAAAGCGACAGGGGTTGCTGGCAGATCTGGGTTTGGGCCAGCGGAATATCCCGTTCCTGCAAGGCGGCGCGGATGCCGTTGACGCGCGCGGCCTGCCGGTCGTTGTTGCGCAAATGCCCGCAGATCACACCAAGGCGGGTATGGCCCAGATCCAGCAGATACCGCGTGACCAGATAACCTGCCTGAAAGCTGTCGACCAAAACCCGGTCAAAGCCTTCGCGCCCTTCCCACATCTGGATCAGGGGCACGCCAGCCGCGTCGATCATGGTTCGGGTGGATTGCGGCCTGTCCCCGCCCACGACCACCAAGCCGTCCACCCCATGCGAGATGAGTTGGGCAAGCGCGCCCGCCTCATTCGCGGAATCGTATTCATGGGATGCAATCAGCAACTGATACCCGTTCGCGCTGAAGGCGCGCTGCATTTCCTGCAAGGTTGCCGAGAAGATCGGGGAATTCAGCGTAGGAACAACCACGCCGATGGTGTTGGACCGGCCCGAGACAAGCGCGCGGGCGCGCCGGTTTGGGACATATCCCAGCCGTGCTGCAACCTGCCGGATACGCTCCAGCGTGTCGGGCTGCACCAGCCCCGGTTGCGACATCGCACGCGAGACTGTCGCAATCGAAGTCGCAGAATCGCGCGCCACATCTGCAAGTGTGGGCTTTCGATTTGATGACATTTTTCATCCAGGCTATGAAAATTTACATGACGATTTATAATGAAAATAATGGAAAATACAAGTTTATTGCAAATTAAAGTTGACAGGATACGGGTATCCATGAAAGCGTTTGCATAGTTCTTGAGGGGGGATGTCGTGCCGCGCAGGGTTTCAATCGGATTTGTTACCATTCTTGTGGTCTGTGTCATCTGGTATGCAGTGACAACGGGCTTTGGAATTATCCCGTCCGGGCGGTTTCCGTCCCCTGCTGAAACATGGTCGGCGTTTACGCATGTCTCGGGGCGCGGCTATGGCGGCGGTGATTTAACGCTGCATGTCTACAACTCGCTGCGCCTTGTTGTGCTTGGGTTTCTGTTCGCCATTGTCACTGGTGTGCCGCTTGGCCTGCTGATGGGCTGGAGCAGGACAGCAGAGGCGCTGATAAACCCTATCTTCCTGATTATCCGCCCGATCCCGCCGCTGGCATGGATTCCCTTGGCGATCCTGTGGCTGGGGCTGGGGGATGCGGCCAAGATGATGGTGATCTGGTTCTCGGCCTTTGTGCCATCGGTTATCAACACCTATGCCGGTGTGCGCAATATCGACCGCCCCGTGATCGAGGCGGCCTATATGCTGGGCATCCCGAAGGTGCGCTTTGTGAGTGAGGTGCTGGTTCCCGGTGCCAGCCCGATGATCTTTACCGGATTGCGGCTGTCGCTTCAGGCATCCTGGACCACATTGGTCGCGGCAGAGCTGGTGGGTGCGTTCTACGGGATTGGCCGCGTTCTGAATGTGGCGCAGCAGGATTTGTACCCCGGCATGATCCTTGTGGGCATGATCGCCGTGGCCATTCTGGGTTGGGGTACCACGCGCCTGCTGGGTGTGGCCGAAAGTTATGCGCTGCGCTGGAATACCGCCGCCTTGGCCGCGAGAGGATAAGCCCATGCAAAAGCAAATACCTTTCATGCAATCGGTTCTTCTGGGTCTTGTGGGCTTGGGAAGTTTCATCGGGCTGTGGCACGGGCTGGCGGTCAGCGGTCTGATCTTGGATGTATTCCTGCCCTCGCCGGTGGAGGTCTATGACCGCTTTACCACCTTGCTGGACCGCCGCTTTGCGGGCGCGACCTTGCCGGGGCATTTGTTCGCAAGCTTTCAGCGCTTTGCCTACGGTTTTGTGCTTGCGGCGCTGATCGGTATTCCGCTTGGCCTGCTGATGGGTTGGTATCAGCTTTTGGACGAAATCGTCTCGCCACTGTTTGATGCGCTGCGCTTTGTTGCGCCAATCGCATGGGTGCCCTTCGCCGCGCTTTGGTTTGGCACAGGGATTGGCGGGCCGATCATGATTATCTTTGCGGGTGCCTTTCCGCCCTGTGTGATCAATGCCTATCGCGGTGCGAAATTCGTCGATCCGCGCCTGATCGAGGCGGCGAATATGCTGGGCACGCCGTCGCACCGGGTGATCCGCGAAGTGCTGCTGCCCTCGTCCGTGCCGTCCATCATCTCGGGGCTGCGGGTGTCGGCGGGCCTTGGCTGGCAATCGCTGGTGGGGGCCGAGCTGATCGTAGCCTCTGCCGGAGTTGGGTACATGATGGTGCAGGGGCAGGCGAATGTTTCAACGACAACTGTGATGGCCGGGATGGTCGCAATCGGGCTGGTGGGTCTGGCGCTGGACAGCGCGCTGCGGCTGGCCGAACGCATCATCCAGCGCAGACGCGGGCTGGAAAACTGATAGGGACAAGGGGTTAGTCGAATGGGTGTGATCCAATTCAACGATGTGGGCAAGATTTTCGGGCCACGCGAGACGGGGTTCCATGCCCTTCAGAACATCAATCTGGAAATCCGCGACAAGGAATTTGTGGCCATCGTTGGTCCTTCGGGGTGCGGCAAGACCACCTGCCTGCGCATGGTTGCGGGGTTCGAGCCGACAACGGACGGGGTTGTCACGGTTGATGGCACGCCAATCAAGCGCCCCGGTCCCAACCGCGCTGTGGTGTTCCAGCAATTCGCGCTGTTTCCGTGGAAATCGGTCTATGACAATATCGATATGGGGCTGCGCAACCTCAATGTCAGCCGGTCCGAGCGCGAGGCGCGGATTGCCGACATTCTGACCCTGATGAACCTGACCCAATATGCCAAGCATTTCCCGCACCAGCTGTCCGGCGGTATGCAGCAGCGGGTTGCGATTGCGCGCGCCTATGTGCTGGACCCCGATGTGCTGCTGATGGATGAGCCGTTCGGCGCGCTGGATGCGCAGACCCGCGTGGTCATGCAAGAAGAATTGGTGCGCCTTGCGCGCAAGAACCCCCGCACGGTGCTGTTCATCACCCATGCGGTGGAAGAGGCCGTCTATCTGGCTGACCGCGTGGCGATCATGACGCGCGCGCCGGGGCGGATCAAGGAAGTGCTGGACGTCGCCAGTATTCGCAATGCCGAAGACTGGGACAGCCACGAGAAGATCGAGGATGTGATGGACCTCGAAAGTTTCGTGCATCTGCGCACACATATCTGGCGCAGCCTGCGCGAGGAAAAGGCGGCGCAACACGCCTGAATCATCGAAACGACTACAACAGAAGGAGGAACTCACCCATGAAACTGACTTTCAAAGCGCTGGCCCTTGCGACAGCGGCAAGCTTCGCGGCCCATGCCCCCGCGCAGGCCCAAGACCTGACCCCCATCAACCTGAGCTATCAGCCCGCATTGTATTGGGCGCTGCCATTCTATCTGGCGACTGAATTTGGCTGGTGGGCTGATGTTGGCCTTGACCCAAGCTTTACCACCTTCCCCGCAGGCGCGCCGCAGATTGCAGCCGCGCAGGCCAATGACTGGGATGTGGGCGGCACCGGTTCGGTTCCCGCCGTGCTGGGTGCGGCCCGCTTCGGGCTGAAAACGGTTGGCATTACCAATGACGAAAGCCGCGGCAATGCGCTGATGGCCACCAATGACGCGATTGAAGGCTTTCGCGCGGACCCTGACAGCATTCGCGGCGAGCGGATCTTGCTGACGACCAACTCCACCGTCGATTTTGCCACGCAGTCCTGTCTGGAACAGTGGGGCCTGAGCCAGTCTGATGTGGAATATGTCAATCTTGCACAGGCGCAGGTGATCACCGGTGTTATTGCAGGCGAGGGCAAGCTGGCCGGCGTCTGGGCGCCCAACACCTATACATTGCAGGAGCGCGCCAACAGCGATTACCTGTGTTCGGGTGCGGATGCGGGCGCGATTGTGCCCGGCGCGCTGGTTGTGCGCCCCGGTTTTGCCGAAGAGCACCCTGAACGTGTAGCGGCCGTTCTGGCCACGTTCCTGCGCGGTGTTGTCTGGGCACGCGAGAACCCTGATGAGGCCCGCCGCCATCTGGTCGATTTCTATTCTGATGGTGGGGTCGAGATTTCGGACGCCGCGATCAACGCAGAGTTCGACCTGCGCCCGACCTTCGATCTGGAAGAGCAGCTTGCCATTCTGGACCGCTCGGACGGGCATAGCGATGTCGATCAGTGGCTGACTGCCATTGGCGATTTCATGACCTCGGTCGGCACCACGGACACAACGCCGGTCGCGGATGACTACATCAACCCAAGCTTCATGCAGATGGTCATGGACGACCCCGAATTGCGGGCCATTGCCAATAACGAATGATGCACTCAACGACCTGCCGCCCGCTAAGGGTGGCAGGTCACAACCTCAAAGGATGACGAGATCAAGATGGCGATCACCTATCTGAAAAAAGCCGACAAAACGCCGGAAACCGAGTCTGCGCAAGCGCAAGCCGTCGTCACCGAAATGCTGTCGCGGATCGAGGCCGAAGGCGAAGACGCGGTGCGCGCCTATGCCAAGACGCTGGACAAATGGGACGGCCCCATCCTCGTCACCCGCGAAGAGATGGACGCCCGCGCCGCAGAAGTGCCCGATCAGGTGAAAGAAGACATCGCCTTTGCCGTGGCGCAGGTGCGCAGCTTCGCCATCGCACAGCGCGACTCGGTGCGTGATTTTGAAATGACCATGTCCTCTGGCCTGAAAGCGGGACAGAAATGGGTGCCGTGCAATGTGGCGGGGTGCTATGTGCCCACGGGTCGCTATGCGCATATCGCCTCGGCCTGTATGTCGGTGGCCACAGCCAAGGCGGCGGGTGTGAAAACGGTTGTCGCCTGCTCGACCCCGTTCCGGGGCGGCGCGATGCATCCCTATGTGCTCTATGCGATGCGCGAAGCGGGGGCCGATGTTGTAATGACGCTGGGCGGTGTGCAGGCGATTGCCAGCATGGCTTATGGCTTGTTCAGCGGCCAGCCCGCAGATGTGATTGTCGGGCCGGGCAATAAATTCGTGGCCGAGGCCAAGCGCATGTTGTTTGGCAAGGTCGGCATTGATGTCTTCGCAGGCCCGTCCGAGATTGGCATTCTGGCCGATCACACCGCAGACCCCGAAATTGTGGCGGTCGATCTGGTCGGACAAGCCGAACATGGGCATGAATCGCCCGCATGGCTGTTCACCGATGACCGCGCTTTGGCCGAGGCTGTTATCGCCCGCGTGCCGGAACTGATTGAAACGCTGCCCGAACCCGCCCGCGATGCCGCCTTTTCAGCTTGGCGCGATTACGGCGAAGTCATCCTGTGCGACACGCGCGAAGAACTGGTCAAGGTGTCGGATGACTACGCGTCCGAGCATCTGGAAATCCATTGCGCCGATCTGGACTGGTGGACCGCCAACCTGACCAATTATGGCAGCCTGTTTGTGGGCGAGGAAACCACCGTAGCTTATGGCGATAAATGCTCTGGCCCCAACCATATTCTGCCCACCAAATATGCGGCGCGCTATTCGGCGGGGCTGTCGGTGCATAAATTCCTCAAGCCGCTGACATGGCAACAGGCCGACCGGGGGGCCAGCAAGGAATTGGCCATCCGCACTGCCCGCATCTCGCGGCTGGAAGGGATGGAGGCCCATGCCCGCACTGCTGACGCGCGGCTGGCCAAATACTACCCCGGTCATAATTTCGACCTTGGCACACCTGTCGAGTCGATCTCTTAATCTTATGGGTGGGGTTGCTGATCTTGGGCGTCCGCCCGAAATTCCAGGAGAGGCGCTGGCAGATGTGCAGGCGCTTCTTGCTACCGCCCGGTTGCACCGCTACGCCGAAAGCCCCACGCAGCCCACACCTGTTGCGGTGCTGGAGCGTGCCTTTGCCGGGTTGATCGGGCGGCGCTATGCGGTGGCGCTGAATTCTTGCGGCTCTGCCATGTTCATGGCGCTGAAGGGGGCAGGGGTGTGCCCCGGCGATCCGGTCCTTATGAACGCCTTCACCCTTGGGCCAGTGCCCGGCGCAGTAGACCATATCGGCGCGCGCCCTGTGCTGGTCGAGATTACCGAAGATTTGACCATCGACATGGACGACCTGCGCGCCAAGGCCCGCAGCAGTGGCGCGCGGCATTTGCTCTTGTCGCATATGCGCGGGCATATCTGCGACATGGACGCGCTGGCGGCACTGTGCGAGGCCGAGGGTATTTCCCTGATCGAGGATTGCGCCCACACATTGGGCGCGTTTTGGGCGGGGCAGCCTACGGGCAGTTTCGGGCGGGCAGGGTGTTTCAGCTTCCAGTCGGCCAAGCATGTCAACACCGGCGAGGGCGGCATTCTGGCAACTGATGACCCTGATCTGGCCGCGCAAGCCATTTTGCATTCGGGCAGTTATATGCTGTATGGGCAAAACGGCACGGTGCCACCCAGCGAGGTTATGGACCATTGGAAAACCCGCTGTGCAAATTACAGCCTGCGCATGTCCAACCTTGTGGCGGCCCTTGCCTTGCCACAACTGCCGCTGATCCCTGAGCGGGTCGCCGATTGGAATGCCAGCCATGACCGCATTGCTGCGCGGCTTGCGCTTCATCCGGGGTTTGCTTTGCCCCATCGGCCACAGGCCGAAGCCTATGCGCAAAGCTCGGTGCAATTTCGCTTGCCGGGGGCCAGTGCCGCGCAGATGGCGCGGTTTGTGGCGGCTGTGCGCAATGCGGGGGTTATGGTCAAATGGTTTGGCACTGAATTGCCCGAAGGCTACACCTCATCGCCGCCGCATTGGATCGGTGCGGATGCCAGCCTTGTCCCGCGCGCCTGTGCCATTCAGGCGACGCTCTGTGACATCCGCATTCCCCTTGGGCTGAGTGCGCAGGAGTGTGACCAGATTGCCGACACCCTGATGAAGGCCGCGTCGGTTCTGGATAAGGAAGGTACAATACATGGGCGCGCTTGATCATCTGTTCGATCTGACAGGGCGCAAGGCGCTGGTGACGGGCGGCAATTCCGGTATCGGGCTGGCGATGGCGCGCGCCTTGGCCTTGCAGGGGGCCAGCCTGCATCTGGCCGCGCGCGACAGTGCCAAGCTGGATGTGGCCTGCCAGGAGCTTGCGCAAGATGGGTTAAACGCACGCGCCCACCCCACCGACCTGACCGATCCGGCGGCGCTGGAAAGCCTTGCGAAAGCCACGGGCGGTGTGGATATTCTGGTCAATGCGGCTGGCGTCAATCTGCGCCAACCCTATGCCGAAGTCACGGCCGAGGCGTTTGATCTGCATATGGCGCTGCATCTGCGTGCGCCGTTTTTGCTGGTGCAACATCTCGCACCGGGGATGGCCGCGCGGGGTTGGGGGCGGGTGCTGAACCTCGCCTCTCTGCAATCAAGCCGGGCTTTTCCGAATTCGGCCCCATATGGCGCGGCCAAGGGGGGTATTGTGCAACTGACCCGTGCTCTGGCGCAGGAATTCTCGGGGCAAGGGATCACCTGCAATGCCATCGCGCCGGGGTTCTTTCCAACGCCACTGACCGCGCCCGTATTCAATGACCCGGAACTGGCCGCTGCCAATGCCGCGCGCACCGCGATCGGGCGCAACGGCGCGCTGGAAGATTTGCATGGGGCGACTGTGTTCCTGTGCTCGGACGCGGCGGGTTATATTACTGGCCAAACCCTGTTCGTTGATGGCGGATTTACCGCGAAATGAGGGATACCATGCGCGCGCTTGTCTATACTGGCCCCAACCAGATGATCGTCACCGACCAGCACCGCCCCGAACCGGGGGTGGGCGAGATGCTGGTGGCCGTCCATGCCGTGGGGATTTGCGGGTCGGACATGCACGCTTATCACGGCCATGACGACCGCCGCCCCGCGCCGCTGGTGCTGGGGCATGAGGCAGCGGGGTTGGTCGCATCCGGCCCGCGCAAGGGCGCGCGCGTGGCGATCAACCCGCTGGTGGTGGACCCGGACTGCCCTGCCGCTTTGGCCGGACGCCCGCATCTGTCACCGACCCGCGCGATTATTTCCATGCCGCCACGCCCCGGTGCGTTTGCGCAATTTGTCACCATCCCCGAACGCAACCTGTTGCCAGTGCCCGACAGCCTGAGCCTGCGGGATGCCGCGCTGAGTGAGCCTGTCGCTGTGTCGTGGCACGCGATGCGCATCGGGTTGGAACGGCTGGGCCTGCCGCACCCCCGCGTGCTGGTGCAAGGCGGCGGGGCCATCGGTGTGGCGGCCGCGCTGATTGCGCGCCATTTGGGGGCAGGCAGCATCCATCTGGCCGAACCCCATGCCGGACGGCGTGCCATGCTGGCAAGCGAGGCGGGGATCGAAACCTTTGACCCCACCACCCACGACCCCGGCGAAAGTGCCTTTGACCTGATTATTGACGCTGTGGGCGCAGTTGCCACGCGGCAGGCCGCCTCGCGGTTGGTGCGCCCCGGTGGTGTGATCGTGCATGTGGGTCTGCTTCCGGGGCAGGAAGGGTATGACATCCGCCGGATCACGCTTCAGGAAATCACCATCACCGGCAGCTATTGCTACACGCCCGACGATTTCCAAGCCGCGCTGAATGCCTTGGCGCAAGGGGCGCTGGGCCAACTTGCCTGGGTTGAGGCGCGCCCGCTAGAGGCAGGGCCACAAGCCTTTGCCGATCTGGATTCAGGTCAGGTCAATGCGGCCAAGATCGTGTTGGAGGTGGCGCAGGCGGGATAACCGGGCCGCGCGGGTATGGTGGAGATGCGGGGCGGCACATGTGCCACATCGCTTCTGAATATGGCGGATCAGCTCTCGTCCCACGGAATCACCTTCAGGTCCGGCCACCGGCTGCACCATTTTGCAACCTTGGCCTCGAATATCTCGCGTGTGATGAGCCGCTTGTTCGCTCTGACAACGCCGTCAAACAGGTCAGACAACCCATATGTTGCGCAAAGTTCCGTGCCTTGCCCCGTCGGGCGAAGGCCAACGGTTGTCGCGGTCGTGGGAAAGGTGCCAATTGCGTCCAAGGCGGATTGATAAGGCGGGATCGGAAAGCCAAACTTTGCCTCATACCAAAGGTGAACCCGCGCTTCGTTCTTCACGTCAATCCACACGGGAAGCGCTGCAAAGAGGTGCCGAATACGCTGCGCATGCCGCTGCTCGGTGTGTTCCGACAGATCGCTTGGATCGAAATACACAAGATCCAGATCGGAAATGCCATGCTCCACAGGCAGGCCGAACCGCTTATTCCACACGGTCTGCGCCAAACAGCCTGCCACCAGCCAGCAATCTGGCAACTCCAGAGCGCCCCATGCATTCCAGACCGCGTGGATGGATGGGTTACGCAGAACAGATGCTTCGAATAGGGGCGTATCGGATGTTTGCATGTAATTCTATCGCTCTGATCCGGCTTTGCCTGACGGCAATGCAGTGTCACCGTTATAGCAGCGGCATTGGGCGCACGGTCGTCACCTGACAATCTTGCAAGGACAGGCGGACCAGTCACACCTCGGTGTGATAATACAGGCTGGCGGTGTTGACCCAAGACAGGCGCAATTCCAACGGTGTGCCGCTGTAATCCAGTGCAACTCGGTGAACATGCAGCAACGGGGCGTTGTCGTGCAAAGCCAATTCGGTCGCGCAGGTGCCAGTTGCGCTGGCCGCCGTAATCTGTTCGCGCGCGCGGTGGACTGTGGCCCCGTAATCTGTCTGGTAAAGCTGATACAATGTGTTCGGCAGCAGTTCGGGCGTGCGTTCCAGCGCCCCGAAGCGCGCCGCGTCCAGCACGATATGCTCAAATATAATCGGTGTGCCATCAACTTCGCGCACGCGGGTGATGCAGACCACATCCGCGCCCGGTTTTAGCCCCAGCGCTGCGGCTTCGGGTGACGATGCAGCCCTGCGCATCCGCGACAAGACGCGGCTTTCGGGGTGCAGCGTGCTGCCATCGGGTCTGCGCAGGTTGAAGAAGCGAAACAGAACGGCATCGCTGTCATGGCTGGCAACGACTGTGCCTTTGCCCTGACGGCGCACAACAACCCCCTCGGCGGCCATATCCAGCAGCGCTTTGCGCAATGTGCCCACTGCGACGCCGTAATCTTCGGCCAGTCGCGTTTCGGGTGGCAGATAGGTCCCGGGCGACCATTCGCCTGCCTTGATGCGTGCCATTAGAAGGTCGCGCAACTGTCTGTGAAGCGGCATGGAGACAGGACGCAGGGGCGTTTGAGGAGTGTTCATTTGCTTTCCGTCTGTTGGTGATTGCATCAATATCTCCATTGACTTTACTATAACATTAAAACTATATAGTTTTCAAGCAGCATGAAGATACTCGAAGACAGGACCGCCCAGATGGATACAGTCCAGATTACACCGGAAGATGCAACAGCGCTGGTTATTGCTGCATTCTCCGCCGCCGGTATGCCCGAAGATCTTGCGCGCCCTGCGGCACAGGCTTTGGTTCTGGCCGAGCAGGAGGCGCTGCCTTCGCATGGGTTGGCGCGGGTGCCGTTCTATGCCGCACAAATGCGCACCGGCAAGGTTCAGGCGCAGGCCGAACCCAGCGTGACACGCGACGGGGCCGTCATCCGGGTTGATGCGCATTACGGGCTGGCCTTTGCCGCGATTGAGGCGGGCGCACAAGCGGCGCGCGACGTGGCCAAAGAACTGGGTGTCGCGGTCGTTTCGCTCACCCATTCGCATCATTTCGGTGTCGCGGGGCAAGCGGTCGAGCCTTTTGCCCGCGAAGGGATGATCGCCATGGCACTGGCCAACGCCCCTGCGGCGATGGCCCCATGGGGCGGCAATCGCGCGCTTTATGGCACCAACCCCATCGCCTTTGCTGCGCCCCGCGCAAGTGGTGCGCCACTGGTGATTGACCTGTCGCTCAGCCATGTGGCGCGCGGCAAGGTAATGCTGGCGCAAAAGGCAGGCACGCCCATTCCCGAAGGCTGGGCGATAGACGCCCACGGCAACCCCACGACCGACGCCGATGCCGCAATGGCGGGCACAATGGTGCCCTCTGGCGGGGCCAAGGGCGCGGCGCTTGCGCTGATGGTGGAATTGCTGACGGCTGGATTGGCGGGCGCGAATTTCGCCTATCAGGCCAGCTCGCTGTTCGATGACAAGGGGCCTGCGCCCGATCTGGCGCATTTCATCCTTGTGCTGGACCCGGCCCGCTTTGCCCCCGGCTTCACTGACCGGGCCGAAGCGATGTTCGCCGCCATCGAGGCGCAGGACGGCGCGCGCCTGCCCGGTGCGCGGCGCATGAGTGAACGCGCGGCGCGCGAAAACGTAATCGAGATGTCCCGGCAACTGCACGACACGCTGACGGCGCTTGCCCAAGGCTAATATCTGACACTCACAATCAAGGAGAGAGAGGACCATGATCGCTAATTCCCATCCACAACTGCTTGTCCACGACAAGGCTGACAATGTCGGCGTCGTCGTGGTCGAAGGTCTGACTGCTGGCACGGACATGCTGTGTGTCTGCACCGAGGACAATTCCGATTTCCACCTGACCGCGAAAGCTGACATTCCCATCGGTCACAAGGTTGCTCTGGTCGAGCTTAAGGAAGGCGACACCATCATCAAATATGGCGAAGACATCGGCAAGATGGTCGGGTCGGCAGAAGTCGGCGGCCATGTTCACACCCATAATCTGAAAACCAAGCGCTGGTAAGGGGGCAAATCATGGCTTTTGATTTCACACAAGAAACAGTCAAGGCATGGCGCCGCGAGAATGGCCGCGTCGGCGTGCGCAATCACGTGCTGATCCTGCCTGTTGACGATATTTCCAACGCGGCGTGCGAAGCGGTGGCCAATAACGTCAAGGGCACGATGGCGATCCCACATGCCTATGGGCGTTTGCAGTTCGGTGAAGATCTGGACCTGCATTTCCGCACCATCATCGGCACAGGGGCCAACCCCAATGTGGCCGCAGTGATCGTGATCGGGATTGAACCCGAATGGACCAAGATCATCGTCGATGGCATTGCCAAGACTGGCAAGCCGGTCGAAGGGTTCTGGATCGAGCAGAATGGTGATTTCGAGACCATTCGCCGCGCAAGCTGGAAGGCCAAGGAATATGTCCATTGGGCGACCGAGCTGCAAAAAGAAGATTGCCCGCTAACCGATCTGTGGGTGTCGACGAAATGCGGCGAATCCGACACCACCACGGGCCTGTCATCCTGCCCGACTGTCGGCAATATGTATGACAAGCTGATCCCGCATGGTCTGTATGGCGTGTTCGGCGAAACCTCGGAGATTACGGGTGCCGAGCATATCTGCGAAAAGCGTGCCGCCAGCCCCGAGGTGGGCGCGAAGTTCATGAAGACCTTCAAGGCCTATCAGGATGACGTGATTGAGCAGTTTAAAACTTCGGACTTGTCCGACAGCCAGCCCACCAAGGGCAATATCCTTGGCGGTCTGACCACGATCGAAGAAAAGGCGTTGGGCAATCTGGAAAAGATCGGCCGCACCAGCACCTATATCGACGTGCTGGAACCTGCCGAGGCCCCTGCCAAGGGCAATGGTCTGTATTACATGGACACCTCGTCGGCGGCGGCAGAATGCGTCACGCTGATGGCGGCTGCGGGCTATGTCATCCACACTTTCCCGACAGGGCAAGGCAATGTGGTGGGCAACCCAATCGTGCCGGTCATCAAGATTTCGGGCAACCCGCGCACGCTGCGCACCATGTCCGAACATATTGATGTCGATGTTACAGGTGTTCTGCGCCGTGACATGACCATTGATCAGGCAGGCGACGCGCTGATCGAGATGGTCAAGCGCACGGCCAATGGCCGCGTGACCGCTGCCGAAGCGCTGGGACATCGGGAATTCTCGATGACGAAACTCTACCGCTCGGCCTGATCTGGCTGTGCTGTGACAAGGGGCGGGCATTTGCCCGCCCCTTGCGTTTGTCCAGGAGGTTTGGATGTCCGCTCTGTCTCGTCTGCGCGCTTGGGGTGCGCCGCTCTTGCCCGGTGTCATGCTGTCGGCAACCATTGCGGCCGCTGCGGCCTTTCTGGGGGCGCATTATGGCGCACCGGTCATGCTGTTTGCGCTGCTGTTGGGCATGGCGTTCAACTTTCTGCACGAGGACGGACCTTGCCGCGCGGGCGTCGAGTTTTCTGCGAAGTTCATCTTGCGGCTGGGTGTGGGCCTGTTGGGTATACGCATTGCCTTTGATGATCTGGCGCAGATCGGGGTTCAGGGCGCGGGGCTTTTGATCGGGCTGATCGCGCTGACGATTGCGGCGGGTTTTCTTGCCGCCCCCCTGTTTCGCCGCCAGTGGCGCTTTGCCTTGCTGACAGGCGGGGCGGTGGCGATTTGCGGGGCATCTGCCGCGCTGGCGATTGCGGCGGTCATTCCCCATAACGACAAGACCGAGCGCAACACCCTGTTCACTGTTATGGCGGTGACGGCACTGTCGACCATTGCGATGGTGGTCTATCCGCTGCTGTTTCAGGGGCTTGGTTTTAGCGAAGTGCAGCAGGGGTTTTTGATCGGGGCGACCATTCATGATGTGGCGCAAGTTGTGGGGGCCGGGTTTTCAGTCTCGGACACTGCGGGCGAGATGGCAACCATCACCAAGCTGTTTCGCGTGGCCATGCTGCCGGTGGTGCTGATCGCCATTGTGCTGGTGCTGCGGGTGGCAGGGCCGGGGGCAGGGCAGGGCAAAATTCCGCTTCTGCCGTGGTTTATGGTGCTGTTCCTCGCACTTGTGGCCTTAGGGAGCGCGGTTGATTTGCCGGGCGCACTGGTGGCGCAGGTCGACACGGTATCGCGCGCTTGTCTGATCACGGCGATTGCAGCACTTGGGGTCAAGACCTCGCTCAGGGCCTTGACGGCGGTGGGCGGCGGGCATCTGGCCATTGTCGTGATTGAAACTCTGGCGCTGTTGGCGCTGGCCTCAACGGCGCTGTATGCGTTTGCGATTCTATGACAGCGCGGGGTCAAGCGCCGATCTGCGCAAGACCCAGTGCCCAAGCGCGCCGCTCAATGCGGCCAGCAGCAGCACCGACCCCATTTGCCAGACCAGCACCATCAGGGCTGCATCCTGCATGTGAAAGAGCCGCAGCGCAAAATTCCCGATGGCGGCGGCGGCCAGCCCCCCTGCCGCAAGGCTCCAGTTCGGATAGAGCACGGCACCGCGGCGCAACATCAGCGCCATGACCAGTGCCGGCAATGACCCGATCAGCGCGATATAGAAAAAGCACGCCATATCCGGCGAAAGGGCCAGCCCCGCCGGGCCAGCATTCACCCAGTCGCGCAAGCATCCGACCCCAAGCGCGCTGATCCATGCGGCCCCCGGCAGCAATGGCAATATGCGCAGCCATAAGGGGCTTGCAGGTATGGTCAGGGCCAGTGCCGCCACTGCCGCGCAAAACCCTGTCGCAAGTGCGGCCCCCTGTTCCAGCATGAAGCGCGGATCGCGCAATTGATCGCTCAAATCTGGTCGCAGCCCGATTGCCCAGACCATCGCGCTGGCAAAACCCAAGGCGACCAGCACCCAGCCAAAGGCCCGCCAGATCGGATGGGCCAGCAGCGCGACAGGGCGCAGATCTTGGCTGAGAGTGTCGATCAGTGCCGATGTCGTATGGCTGGCGTCGCGGGTATGTGTCATCTCTTGTCCTCCGTCCAGAGCACGGCCTTCATCTTGCGTTTGGCGCGGTGCAGAGCGACCTTCAGGGCTGAGGGTGTGGACTTGCTGATCTGCGCGGCCTCGTCCAGTGACAATTCGCGCAGGCGCAGCAGATCAAAGGCCTGCCGCTCGGTCGGGGACAGGTCTTGCATGGCGCGGCGCACGGACAGCAGGTTGACCACATTCTGCGCGGTGTTGTCCGCGCGCATGTCCGAGAACGCCTCGGCGATATCGCTGGCGGCAAGATGCAGGGCTGTGCGCCGCATATAGCGCCGCCCGTGATCGGTGATGCGCGAGCGCGCGATGGTCACGATCCAAGGCAGGAAGGGGCGCGCGGGGTCCCAACTGGCGCGGGCCCGGTGCAGCGACAGCAGGATATCTTGGATAATATCCTCGACATCCTCTGCCGATAGCCACGGGGCGCGGTGGCGCACCAGCCCGCGCATGCGCAGCGCCACCTGATCCAGCAACAGCCGATACGCCTTTTGATCGCCAGCTTGTGTGGCACGCATCAGCACCTCCAGCGAGGGGGGCGGGACTGGCGGTGTCTTGCCGGATTGTGCAGGTTTCATCGGATGCTCCGCTGGTGGCTACCTGTATTACGCGCGCAGGTGCGGCGTGGTTACACGTGGCACGCGGCAATAGTTCCCGACACAGCTTCATCGGTCAATCATGTTTCGGCGAAGGGCGCGCGTCGATATGCCCGCCCCAATGTGTCGAATATTCGCGCGGGTTTCGTTTGAAAGCCTGTGGCGCTGCGTTACTTGCCGTTGAGGATTGAGGGGGTTTCAGGTGGGAATTGGCGTGCAGGTCGAAACAGAGCGTTCAGATGTGCTTGTGATCGGCGCGGGCATGGCGGGGATCACATGCGCGCGGTCCTTGTCGGCGGCGGGCCAGTCTGTGCTGGTGCTGGACAAGGGGCGCGGGATTGGCGGGCGTGTGGCCACGCGGCGGGTGGCGCTTGGGGAAGACGAGGTCAGCTTTGACCATGGCGCGCAATATTTCCACGCGCGCGATGCGGATTTCGAAGCGGTGCTGGACAACGCCGGGGCCGCGATTTGGGATGATGGCGCGCAGACGCGCCCTCTGGTGGGCCGTCCCGGCATGTCGGCGCTGGCGCGCGCAATGGCGCTGGGGCTGGATATACGGCACGCCTGCGAAGTCACGGCGCTGGAGCGTGTGCGCGATGGATGGCATGTCACGACGCAATCGGGCGTATTCCGCGCCGCCCGTGTGATCGTGACCATACCCGCGCCGCAAGTGGCGGGGTTGCTTGGCCCCGACCATCCGCTTGTTGCCGCGCTGGGCGAGGTGCGCATGGCTCCGTGTCTGACCTTGATGGCCGCCTTTGCGCCAGACAGCCCGCGCCCCTTTGTGCATCGTCTG
Organism: Roseinatronobacter monicus; assembly: GCF_006716865.1. Taxonomy (NCBI): domain Bacteria; kingdom Pseudomonadati; phylum Pseudomonadota; class Alphaproteobacteria; order Rhodobacterales; family Paracoccaceae; genus Roseinatronobacter; species Roseinatronobacter monicus. Next base: position 820,051 of record NZ_VFPT01000001.1, read on the forward strand.
GACGAAGGGCACCCCTTGGCATGGATCGCGCAAAACAGCACCAAGCCCGGACGCAGTGCCGTTGCCACAACATGGGTGGCGCAGGCCGGAGCGGACTGGTCGGCCAGACATCTGGAACGCGCGCCCGATCATATCGCCGCGCTGATGCTGCCGCTGCTATGCGATGTGATCGGGGCAGACCCACAGGCGGTGCGCCATGTCAGCGCGCATCGCTGGCGCTATGCACATGTGACGCAGTCTTTGGGGCAACCCTTCTTGTGCAGCGCGGATCGCAGCCTTTATCTGGGCGGTGACTGGTGCCTTGGCGGAAAAGTCGAGGATGCGTGGGCCAGCGGTCACGCCCTCGCGCAGGATATACTGGCGCGCGCCGATGTGGGATGACCCGCGCCTTGCAGGGTTGGTGCGGTTGTTGCGCGCCGCAGCGCGCCCGCCGCCTGGTGCCGGGCGGATCGCACTGGCGCTTGCCTTGGGGCTGGTCACGCATGCCGTTTTCGCCTTGGGTGTGCTGGCGATGATCGTGGCCATGTTTTTTGGGCTGAGTGAAAGCTTCGGGCGCGTGCCGCAGCCCTATGCGTGGGCCGCGAATATCGCGCTGATCGTGCAATTCCCGTTGGCGCATTCGCTGTTTCTGACCGCAAAGGGCAGCCGGATACTGGCGCGGCTGGTGTCCGGCCCTCATGGGACGACATTGGCGACAACCACATATGCACTGATCGCGTCAGCGCAATTGCTGGCGCTGTTCACGCTCTGGACACCCTCGGGCATTGTCTGGTGGCGGGCAGACGGGGCGGCGTTTGTGCTGGTCTGCGCGGCCTATGCGGCGGCGTGGCTGATCTTGCTGAAGGCCAGTTTTGATGCGGGCGCCGAAGTGCAATCTGGCGCATTGGGGTGGATGTCGCTGATGGCGCGGATCGCACCACGCTTTCCCGATATGCCCACGCGCGGGCTGTTTCGCGTCATCCGCCAGCCGATCTATGTGGCTTTTGCGCTGACGCTGTGGACCGTGCCGGTCTGGACGCCGGACCAACTGCTGCTTGCGGTTGCTTTCACTGCGTATTGCCTGCTGGCCCCCCGCCTGAAGGAACGCCGCTTTGCCACACGCTATGGCGCGAGATTTGCAGCCTACCGCGCGCGCACCCCCTATGCCTTGCCAAGGATACCCAAGAATGACCCGCAATGACCTGACAATCTACGACAAAGTGGCCGATCGCTGGTGGTCGGATGATATCCGCTGGGTGCGCACGCTCAAGGCGATGGTGCCGGGGCGGCTGTCATGGTTCGACCGCCAGATCGACTGGTCCGGCAAGCGCGTGCTGGATTTGGGCTGCGCGGGCGGTTTCATGGCCGAGGCGTTGGCCGCACGCGGGGCGCTTGTCACAGGCATTGACCCCGCCGCGCAGGCAATCGAGGCCGCCCGCGCCCATGCCAGCGCCATGGGCTATGACATTCGCTACGATGTGGGCGTAGGGGAAGCGCTGCCTTACGCCGACGCTGCGTTTGACGCTGTGGTCTGTGTCGATGTGCTGGAGCATGTGCGCGATTTGCCCCGCGTGCTGGCTGAGGTTGCGCGTGTAATGACGCCTGACGGGCTGTTTTTGTTCGACACGATCAACCGCAACCCGCTGGCGCGTCTGGCAACCATAACACTGGCAGAGGATGTGCTGCGCCTGCTGCCCAAGGGCACGCATGACCCGGCGCTGTTCATCAAACCGGCTGAGCTGCGCGCAGGACTTGTTGACGCAGGGCTGAAGCCGGGGCCAGTTACAGGGCTTGGCCCGCGTGGGCTAAGTCTGCGCGGCGATCTGCGCTTCGGGCGTCTGCCCCTGACGACGATTCTGTATATGGGGACCGCGCGCAAGCCACCGGAGGGTGCGGGCTGAACCGCGATGTGACGCGGGTTTAATGGGATGCTCAATTTGTGAGCAAATCTTCAGAATCCGCTTAATATGTGTGCATTACTGCGGGGGCTTTGCCCCCAGCGATGTCCTGTTTGGGGTGCGGTTTTCCTAGGGATTCATGGCTGAGCAGGCAAACTGAACGCCTATAAGCCGATAATAGCAAGACTATTCCCGCCCTTGACCGCACCTTTTGCGCGGGTATGACGATTGCACAAGAACATCATACGCGTGCGAAAAGGAAATCCACCATGCGCCACTTCGCCGTTGACGCTGCCGGACGGACATCTGGCCATGCGCTGTAATCTTGCGCTTTTGTTTGCACTGGTGGTGGGCGTCATAGCACCTGCGCATGTCGCCCACAGTCATGCCGCAGTGCTGGACGCAGACGCTGCGCAGGCCATCCGGCTGCATGCCCGCTATGATACAGGCGCGCCGATGGCCCATGCGCAGATAATCATCTATGCGCCCGATGATTCAGAACAGGCTTGGGGGCTGGGGGTGGCGGATCGTGACGGGCGCTATGAGTTTATTCCCGATGCCATCGCCGGGCGCTGGTTGGTTCAGGTCCGACAGGCCGGGCATGGTGTCTCGGCATATGTCGAGATTGGCGAGGATGCGCCTGTGCTGATTACCTCCTCCGCGCCCGACACATGGGTGCAGCGGGCGCTGATGGTGGCGCTTGTGGCTTGGGGCGCACTGGGCACGGCCCTGTATGCCCGCAGCCGTAGGGGGAGGTCCGATGCATCTGCCTGACGGGCTTGTGCCGGTTGAACTGGCGCTGGCGGGATATGCCGGATCGGGCGTTTTGGCCGCTGTCGCGCTGTCGCGTATCAAACGTCTGCCGGACCCGTCCGCCGCAATCCCGCGCGCGGCAATGCTGACCACGGTTTTCTTTGCCGCCTCGTTGGTGGCTGTCCCTGTGCCGCCCGCGTCGGTGCATCTGATGCTTGCGGGGTTGCTGGGGGTGATGCTGGGCTGGTTCGCGGTGCCAGCCATACTGGTGGGCCTGTTCCTACAGGCTGTGCTGTTTGGTCATGGCGGGCTGACGACATTGGGGTTGAACGGGCTGATTCTGGGCCTGCCTGCGCTGCTGGCCTTTGGTATATGGCGCGCAGCGGGGCGGCGCTGGCCGGATATGGCGGCGCTGTGCGCGGGCAGCGGGGCGGTGGTGGCAGCCCTTGCGATCTTTGCGGGGTTTGTGCTGTTGGGCTTGCCTGTGGCACTGGATACCAGTGCAGAGCGTGTGGCGTTGCAGCTCTTCGTGTTGGCGCATGTGCCGCTGGTTCTGGCCGAAGGCGTGATCGTGTTGGTGCTGTTGCGGGTGTTGCGCCGGACCGCGCCGCAAATGCTGGCCCATGCCTGAGCGCGCGTGCCGCGCCCCCGCTTTAAGTGCGCGCGCGCGGCTGGTGGTGGCGTTCGGACTGGCCTTTGCCTTCGCATCTGTTCAAAATCTGGCGGCGCTGCCTGCGCTGTGGCTCATCGCCGGGGTGGGCGTGCTGGCTTCGGGCAGGCCTTGGCAAATTCTCGTGCGCCTGCGGGGGGCGGCTGTGCTGGCCGCAGGCTTTGTGCTGGTGCTGCCGCTGATCGCGGGCGAGACGGTGCTGGCCCATCTTGGCCCGATTGCGCTGTATCAGGAGGGTGCATTGGCGGGCGCGCTGATTGCGGGGCGGTTGCTGGCGATTGTTGCCATGACGCTGGCAATCCTGTCGCCAGTGGCGCCGTTTGATCTGGTGGCGGGGATGCGCGGGCTGGGGGTTCCTGCATTGATGGCGGATCTGGCACTTCTGACGCTGCGCTATATGGATGAGGTCGCGGCGCAACTGGCCCGCGCGCGGCTTGCGCGGCGCTTGCGGGGGGGCATAACCGGCTGGCGCGCACTGCCGGATTATGCGCTGTTGCTGGCCACAAGCCTGATCCGCGCGCAGGCCCGTTCTGAACAGCTTTGGGCGGCGATGCGTCTGCGCGGCTATGGCGCGGGGCTGGCCGCGCCCGCACCGACCCTGAGCGCGCGCGACTGGGCCTTTGTGACCGGCGCGGGGGGGCTGGCATTGGCCGTTATCTGGATGGATCGCAGCCTATGAGCCTGCTGGAGCTTGAGCAAGTCGAGGTGGGCTGGCCGGGGCAGGGCGCTGTGCTGTCAGGGCTGACACTCGCCTTGGGGCAAGGCGCGCGGGTGGGCGTTGTCGGCCCGAACGGGGCAGGCAAGACCAGTCTGTTTCACACCATTGCGGGCATATTGGCCCCGCAGCAAGGACAGGTGCGGTTGCGAGGGCAGCCTGTGCGCCAAGGCCAGTTCATGCCGGCTGTGGCGCTTGTGTTCCAGCAAGCTGATGACCAGCTATTCTGCCCCACCTTGATCGAGGATGTCAGTTTCGGGGCGCGCAATCTGGGCTTGCCCGCCCCTGAGATCGCGGCCCGTGTGGCGGAGGCCTTGCACGCCTGCGGGCTGAACGGGCTGGAGGATCGGCCCATCACCCAGTTATCTGGCGGCGAGAAGCGTCGCGCCTGCATTGCCGGTGCGCTGGTTATGCAGCCCGACCTGATGCTGCTGGACGAGCCGTCCGCCGCGCTGGACCTGCGCAGCCGCCGCCGCCTGATACGCCTGCTTGCCGGGATGGAGCACGCAATGCTGATCGCCAGCCATGATCTGGAACTGCTGCTGGATCTGTGCCCGCGCGTGATTGTGCTGGACGCGGGGCGCATCTGCGCCGATGGCCCCGCGCATGAGGTTCTGGGCGATGCGGCCTTGATGGACGCGCATGGGCAAGAGGTGCCCCATTCCCTGACACCGCATAACCCGGCCCGCCACCAGCATAGGCCGCAGGCCAAGGTTTAGGCGCGTTGCCAGTCCCCTCGGGTCGCCCCTGAACCGAGCAAAGGGTAACAAGCGCAAAGCCTTAGAAGCTGTCCTTCACATGTAGATGGTCATGGTGGGCGGTGCCATGTCCATGGTCATGGGCATGGGATCGGGCCTCAACCGGGATCAGGAACAGATTGCCGTGCATGACACCGCGCTGGCCCAGCACGCCATCGGCATAGGCGCGCAGGGCGGCCGCCGGGCCGCGCAGAATCGCCGTCTCAAGGCAGGTGTCATGGTCCAGATGGACATGGCTGGTGGTCACGCTCAACGCGTGATGGTCATGGTGGTGGTGCATCAGACGGCTGGCCAGATCGCGGGTGTGGTGGTCATAGACATAGGACAGAACGCCCATCGCCTCGGCTTCTGACGGGTCATTTTCTGCGTCGCGCAGGGCAGTGCGCAACAGATCGCGCACTGCTTCGGACCGGTTGTCATAGCGCCGTTCGGTGACATGGCGGTCCAATGCGTCACAAAGCGGGCCGGGTAGGGTGATGGTCACACGCTGCACGTTGAATTTCCTTTCGCAGGCGTTGCCAAAGGCACGCGGGTTTGTGCAGTGTTGCACAAGGCGGCAGCTTGCCGCAAGTTGTGGCCATCGTCGCATGAAGGCCTGCCCGCGCGCAGTGGCTGGCCCTCAGGCATCGGCGCAAGACTCGCTGGAAGGAAAAGCACCCATGACCACCCCTTGCATCATCGCGGTCGCGATTACCGGCTCGGTTCCGACCAAGGCCAATAACCCTGCCGTGCCGATCAGCGTGGCCGAACAGGTTGAAAGCACGCAGGCCGCTTTTGAAGCCGGGGCCAGCATTGCGCATTGTCACGTGCGCAATGACGATGAGACGCCCTCGTCCGACCCTGAGAAATTTGCCCATCTGAAAGAGGGGTTGGAGAAACATTGCCCCGGTATGATCATCCAGTTCTCGACCGGGGGGCGGTCGGGCGCGGGGCTGACGCGTGGCGGCATGTTGCCGCTGCGCCCGGACATGGCGTCCCTCTCGGTCGGGTCTAACAATTTTCCAACACGCGTGTATGAAAATCCGCCTGATTTGGTGGATTGGCTGGCGTCAGAGATGCACAAATACGATGTTATGCCGGAAATCGAGGCATTTGATCTGAGCCATATCATTCAGGCTGCGAAAATGGCCGACGATGGGCGGCTGAAGCGGCCGCTATATGTGCAATTCGTGATGGGTGTGAAAAATGCCATGATCGCGGATGCGCGGATACTTGATATTTATATCGAGACGCTGCACCGCTTTGCGCCCGATGCGCTGTGGTGTGCCGCAGGAATTGGCCCCAATCAGATCGTGGTTAATGAATGGGCAATTGCGCGCGGCGGGCATACGCGTACGGGGCTTGAAGATAATATGCGGCTGGACCGCGCGCGGCTGGCCCCCTCGAATGCCGCACTGGTCGAACGCACGGTCGAGATCTGCGCGAAACACCAGCGTCCCGTCGCAAGCTGGCAGCAGGCCCGCGAGATACTGGGGCTGCGCAAACCTGCATAACCCGACAGGGCGGCCCGGTTTTGCGCCGGGCCGCTAGACAGCTTTCGTTAGGCGCGGAAATTTCGCACAGTCTCGATCATCAGCGCCACGTTTTCCGGGTCGCCATCGGGGGTGATGCCGTGGCCCAGATTGAAGATATGCGGCCCGCCTCGGAACGCGCGGACAACACGTTCGGTCGCATCCACCAGCGCCTGCCCGCCTGTCACCATATGGCTGGAAGCCAGATTGCCCTGCACGCAGCCATCGACGTGCACATGTTCAGCGCCCCATTCGGGTGTGATCGAATTGTCCAATGCTACGCAATCAGCGCCGGTGGCGCGGCCAAATCCGATATACCCTTCGCCTGCTTCGCGCGGAAAGGCGATGATGGGAATGCCGGGGTGGCGTGCCTTCAACTCGGTGATGATCTTGCGCGCGGGCTCCAGCGAGTAGCGGATAAACGCGTCACCCTTCAGCGATCCGGCCCAACTGTCGAAAATCTTGACCACCTCGGCCCCTGCGTCGATCTGCATCGACAGATATTCGATGGTCGCCGCCGTTATCCGGTCGATCAGCGCATCAAACGCTTCCGGCGCGCCAACGCGCATGGCGTGCGCGGGGGCTTGATCGGGGGTGCCGCGACCGGCGATCATATAGGTGGCCACTGTCCATGGCGCACCTGCAAAGCCGATCAATGTCGTCTCGGCGGGCAATTCACGCGACAGGATTTTCACAGTCTCATAGACAGGCGACAGGGTGTCGTGAATCGCATCCACGGGCTTGAGCGCCTGAACCCCGGCCATGTCGTTCAGTGTGGACAGGCGTGGCCCTTCGCCGGTCACAAACCACAAATCCGCCCCCAGCGCCTGCGGGATCAGCAGGATATCGGCAAACAGAATCGCCGCATCGAATCCGTAGCGACGGATCGGCTGCAAGGTCACTTCGGCGGCCAGTTCGGGGTTGTAGCACAGCGACAGGAAATCGCCTGCCTGCGCGCGCGTGGCCTTGTATTCGGGCAGGTACCGCCCGGCCTGACGCATGATCCAGATGGGCGGCGTGGGCAGCGTCTCGCCCGCAAGGGCACGCAGAATGGTCTTGGTAGGGGCGGTCGCAGTCATATGGCTCTCTCCTTGGTCCCGTTCTCGTCCCAAGACAGGCGCGTAATGTCAAGTCTGCGATACACTCTGCGCTTGTCAGGGCCGCGGCGCGCAGCTAATCAAGTCACATGAAACACAGCTATCCGACCCCCGACCAGCCCCTGAAGATCGGCACACGCGGCTCTCCGCTGGCGCTGGCACAGGCCCATGAGACACGCGCCCGCCTGATGGCCGCCCATGACCTGCCAGAGGCAGCGTTCGAGATCATGGTCATCAAAACCACAGGCGATGACCGCACCCTGATTGATGCCGACCGCCCCCTGAAGGAAATCGGCAACAAGGGCCTGTTCACCAAGGAAATCGAAGAGGCGATGATCGAGGGGCGCATCGACATTGCTGTCCATTCGATGAAGGACATGCCGACGCTGCAACCCGACGGGTTGTTGCTGGATTGCTACCTGCCGCGCGAAGACACGCGCGATGCCTTTGTCTCGCGCCATGTGAAAACGATTGCCGATCTTGCCCCTGGTCAGGTGGTTGGCACCTCCAGTCTGCGCCGCCGCGCGCAGCTGCTTAACCGCCGACCTGACCTGAAAGTGGTGGAATTTCGCGGCAATGTTCAGACGCGGCTGAAAAAGCTGGATGATGGCGTTGCCGATTGCACCTTTTTGGCCATGGCGGGATTGCACCGCCTGAACATGGTTGAGGTTGCGCAATCCGCCATTGCGCCCGAAGATATGTTGCCTGCCATCGCCCAAGGCGCAATCGGGATCGAGCGGCGCACGGATGATGCGCGTCTGGCTGAAATGCTGGCCCCGCTCAATGACCTTGCGACAACGCAGCGTCTGGCCGCTGAACGCGCCTTTCTCGCCGCTCTCGACGGGTCATGCGAGACGCCGATTGCAGGGCTTGCGCTGATCGACGGGGCCGATATCTGGTTGCGCGGCGAAATTCTGCGCCCCGACGGGTCGGAACGTCTGTTCGAGGAAGGTCGCGCGCCGATTGCGGATGGCGCTGATCTGGGTCGTGATCTGGCCGCCAAGCTGCGCGCCCGCGCGCCTGCGGATTTCTTTTCCTGGCTCTGAGACTGGCATCCACAGCCCCGCCCCCTTATCTGACATTACGACAAGGGGGCTGCGTATGGTGATCGGCAGGTTGACAGATGGGGTGTTGCGCGGCGTCGACCGCGTGGCCACGGGTGTAAGTGGCACCCTGTCCGAGACATTCTTTGAACCCACCTTGCGGCTTGGTGTCACCGGCCTCAGTCAGGCGGGCAAGACGGTGTTCATCACTTCGCTGGTGGCCAATCTGCTGGACCGGGGACGCATGGGCCGGATGGGGGCCGTGGCAGGTGGCCATATCGAGGCGGCGTTCCTGCAACCCCAACCCGATGACACGCTGCCCCGGTTTGACTATGAGCGCCATCTGGCCGCCCTGACGGGCCCCGACCCGCATTGGCCCGAAGGGACGCGCCAGATTTCGCAACTGCGCCTGTCCTTTCGTGTGCGCCCCGGCGGGTTTCTGAGCGGTATGCGGGCACCCCGCGTGCGCCATGTCGATATCATCGACTATCCCGGCGAATGGCTGCTGGATCTGGTGCTGCTGGACAAGAGCTATGCGCAATGGAGCGCCGAGGTGCTGGCGCGTATGGAAAAACGCGATTTCGCAGCCGATGCTCTGGCGCAGTTGCAAGCGACCGATGCCAGTGCCCGCCATGACGAGGCGACGGCCCAAGCGCTGACCGAAGCCTTCACCACCTATCTCAATCAAGCCCGCGCGCTGGGGTTGCCTGACATTACTCCTGGGCGGTTTTTGTTGCCGGGCGATCTGGCAGGCTCTCCGGTGCTGACCTTTGTGCCGCTGGCAGGGACAGGGGGGCGCGGCTCGCTGGCGCGCGAGATGGCGCGGCGCTTTGATGCATATAAGTCGCAGGTCATCCGGCCCTTTTTCCGCGATCATTTTGCCCGGATCGACCGGCAGGTGGTGCTGGCCGATGTGCTGGGCGCGATCCATGCGGGGCCAGAGGCGGTGGACCGCTTGGGCCAGACCCTGACCGAATTGCTGGCCGCATTTCGACCGGGGCGCAATGCGTGGCTGACGCGGCTCTTGGGGGGCAAGCGGGTTGAACGCATCCTGTTTGCCGCCACCAAGGCCGATCATCTGCACCACATCCAGCATGCGCGGCTGACAGCGATCATGGCCGCGTTGTTGCGCCAGTCGCGCGACCGCGCTGATTTCGCAGGCGCACGCACGCAGGCACTGGCCATCGCCGCACTCCGCGCCACGGTTGAGGAAACGCATGACCGCGACGGGCAGACATTGGACTGTGTGCGCGGGCGCTTGCTGGACACTGGGCGGCAGGCGGCGTTTTACGCAGGCGAGTTGCCTGCCGATCCGATGCAGGTGGTGGGGCCCGCGCGCGCAGGGGCCGCGCAATGGCTGGATGCCGACTATCAGATCATGCGCTTTGCCCCCGCCCCTCTGACCCGCGCGCCCGGTGACGGGTTGCCCCATATCCGGCTGGATGCGGCTGCCGATTTTCTGCTGGGGGATATCCTGCAATGAGCAAATCCAAACCCTTGCTGATCGACCTGCCCGAAGGGGCCGAATTCGACCCCAGCACCGCGCCGCCGCCCCCCGATGAGGATCTGCCCCCGCCCGAAGGGCGCGCCATGCAGATGGCGCTGCGCGCAGGCCGTGCGCGGCTGTCGTTCTGGGGGCGCTTTGGCCTGTCGGCGCTTGCCGGATTTTTGGCGCTTGCTGTCAGTGTCGCGGCTTGGGATTTCGTGACCTCGCTTGTCGCGCGCAACACCGCGCTTGGGTATCTGGCGCTGGGTCTTTTGGCGGTGATCGGCGTTGCGGCCCTGACATTTGCGTGGCGCGAATGGGCCGGGTTCCGCCGCCTGCGCCAGATCGACGCGCTGCGCGGGCAGGCCGCCGCGGCGCGCCAGCAGGTTGACCTCAAACTGGCAAAAGATGTCATGCTCGCCCTCAACGCGCTGTACAGCACGCGGCCCGAATTGCGCTGGGCGCGCGCGCGCCTGACAGAGATGGCCCCTGACCAACTCGACGCGGAGGGGCTTCTGGCGCTCAGCGAAACCACCTTGCTGGCAGAGTTGGATGCCCGTGCGCGCCGCGAGGTTGAAGCCGCCGCCCGGCAGGTCGCCTTGCTGACCGCCCTGATCCCGCTGGCGCTGATCGATGTTCTGGCCGCACTTGTCAGCAATCTGCGCATGATCCGCCGGGTCGCCGAAATCTATGGTGGGAGGGCAGGTACACTCGGCAGCCTGCGCCTGCTGCGGGGTGTTATCACGCATCTTCTGGCAACAGGGGCCGTGGCCGTAAGCGAAGATATGATCGGCTCGGTTGCCTCGGGCAGCGTCATTTCCAAATTCTCGCGCCGCTTTGGCGAGGGGGTGGTCAATGGCGCGCTGACCGCGCGGCTTGGCATTGCCGCGATTGAAATTTGCCGCCCCTTGCCGTTTCAGGCACTGCCCCGCCCGCGCACCAGCCATGTCATGAGCCGCGCGCTCAGCGGCCTGTTTGACAAACCCGCACAGAAGTAACTCCGGCTCACATTTTCTTGCCAGAAATACTCACGGGGGTTTCCCAAGGGGGGGCGTGCCCCCCTTTGGGGCGCTAAGGGATGCACACATCTTTGGCTGTGCGCTCCGGTTTTCGGCACTTGACCGTTTTTGTTGCGCATGATTCGATCGCTCTACCTAAAGTGGGAGGGCGTCTGTGGTGACTTCGGAAGGCTGGAGGCTGGGTGATTTCGGAGACGAACGCCTGGCAAAAAGGGGGGTCTGCTGCTCGCAGCAATGGTGGCGCGCACGAGCACCTGTCTTCGGCGTCTGGCGGGTGGCCGCCGCAGTGGGATTGTCGGATTTTCGCGCTTTCTGGCCAATCCGCGCGTGACGGCTGAGGCGGTGATTGAAGGCTGGGGAGCGGAGCTTTCGCAAGCCTGCGCGGGGCGGCATATTCTTGCGATTCAGGACAGCAGCGACTTCAATTTCTCGACAACCAAAGAGCGCAGTCGCGGACTGGGTGCAATCGGCAAGGGGTCTGGGCGCGGTGTTTTGCTCCACGCGATGCTGGGTGTGGATGCCGAGACGGGTGGCATTCTGGGTTTGGCCGCGGGCCGGATATGGACACGCGATGGCCGCGTAAGTGTTCCCCACCGGGCCCGCCCCCTGTCCGAGAAGGAATCGCATCGGTGGCTGAGCACGGCAGAGGCTGCCAAGACAGTTCTGGCCCAGGCGCATATGGTGACTGAAATCGGCGATCGCGAGAGCGATATCTATGAGAAATGGGCACGATTGCCGGAGCCGGGCTTTCACATCCTGACCCGTGCCATGACGGATCGCTCAATCCTGGAAGGTGGCGGCAAGCTGTCCTCTGCCCCGCTGAAATTGGCAGGTACGGCACAAGTGGCGATGCGCGCACGCCCAGGGCGCCCGGCGCGCACCGCCAGACTTGAGGCCCGATTTGGCCCCGTTACGATCAAGCGTCCTGCCAATCTGGCCAGACAGCCGGGGCTGGCCGAGACGGTGGAGGTCAGCCTGATCGAAGTCAGCGAGGTGAATGCGCCACCGGGCGCCGAGCCCATCTCATGGCGGCTTTTGACCACTCACAAGGTCGAGGATGCGGACATGGCCTGGCGCGCGGTAAGCTGGTACCGGCAACGCTGGCATATCGAACAATTCTTCCGCACCCTGAAGCAACAGGGGTTGCAACTGGAGGACAGCCAACTGGAAAATGCCGAGCGGTTGATCAAGCTGACCGCGATTGCCGCCCGCGCGGCCTGCACCATCATGCAACTCGTTCAGGCGCGCGATGGCAAGTCCGGGCAAGACGCCAAAATCGCCTTCTCATCCTCCGAAATCCAGACCCTTCATGCTCTCCTGCCCGAACTCGAAGGCAAGACCGCGCTCCAGAAAAACCCTCACCCGCCGGAAACACTTGCCTGGGCCGCGTGGATCATCGCCAAGCTCGGCGGATGGGACGGCTACCCAAAATCCAAACCGCCAGGTCCAATTACATTCCGACATGGCCTACAATACTTCAAATCCGTCTCACACGGATGGAAACTCAGAAATGTGTGAATCGCCTAGCTTTGGGGCGGGGGGTTCAGCTCTGGTCGCAGACCAGAGATGCCGGGGGGCAGCCGCCCCCCGTCCCCCCTCTCAAGCAGCGCACCCTCTCAGCGGGCTTGCGCGTGATAGTCCGGGTTCGGTTCCATCCCTGTGGCCGAGGCCACGCGGTTCGTCATCGAGAAGAACCCCACCACCGCGATAATGTCGAAAATATCGCGGTCGGTGAAGCCGTGCGCGCGCACTCCTTCGCGGTCGGCGTCACTGACCTTTGCACTGGCTTCAGTCACAAGGGCGGCGAAATCCAGCATGGCGCGGGTGCGCGGGTCCAAGGGGGCGGCGCGGTAGTTCATCACCATCGCCTCGCCCAAGGCCGGATCGCCGGACAGCTCTCGCACTGCCGCGCCATGCGCCACCTGACAATACCAGCATCGGTTGATCGACGAGACAACGACCGCGATCATCTCGCGCTCCAGCTTGCTCAGCCCGCTCTCGCCCAGCATCAGATCACTATACATCGCGACAAACGCGTCGAACTTTGCCATATCGAACAGATAAGCCTGCAACACATTGGGCACCATGCCCAGCTTTTCCTCGCAAAGCTGCAAATAGCGCTTTGTGCGTTCGGGCAGTTCTGACGTGGCGGGCAGATCCAGCCGTGTGACCTGTCGTGTCATTGTGGTGCCTCCTTCAAACCCTGCTCGCGGTAGTGATAGCGCGCGCAGACTTGCAGGCCAAGCCGCTCGTAGAGTGTGCGCGCGCCGGTATTCGCGTCTGTCACAGCGAGTGCCAGCATATGCGCCCCTTGCGCCTGCGCCCACCATGCAGCCCCTTGCACGATCAGCGCGCCAACGCCCTTGCGCCGCATATGGGGCAGCACTTCGATGGCATGAACCATCGCAATCTTGTCATGCAGTGCACAAAATGCGACGCCTGCGGCGCGGTCCTCGATGCGCGCGACCAGTCCCGTTTTTTGGGTGCAGGCGCGCTCCATCACTGCGGTCCGCGCAGGGCCAATGCCCCCTTCGGCCCAGATATCGCGCATGATCGCCAAAGGTGGCCAGATATCGAACAGGCTGACATGCCCCGGTTTGCGCGCCAGATCGGCAACGGGGCCTGCATAGATGACTGTCGGGTCCAGCAAGTTATAGCCGCGTCCGGTCAGCACCGCGTCCAGTGCCGCCTCACCTGTGGTCAGTCGAAACAAGGGCCGCTGTCCGCGTGCCTGCATCCACGCTTCTGCTGTGGAAAGGGGGGCGTCGTCGTGCAGCGGGCTTGCCGCCGAGACGCGCTTGCCCCCGCCCGCACCATCGCGCAAGCGCCAGCCATCTTGCGTGTGGGTGGCTTGCGCAGGCCATGTTGCGTCCAGTGCGGCCATCAAACTGGCCGCGTCTGGCAGGCTCATGCCACCGCCTCGGGGAAGAGTGCGGCCAGTTTGACAAGGGCCGCATCCACCCGCGTCTTGTCTTCGCCGCGCACGACGACAGTTGCGCCAAATGCCCCGTCACGCTGAAACGGGTAGCAGCCAATGGACAGTTCTGGAAAACCCTCGGCCAGCGCTTTGAGGTCCGCTGCAATCTCGCCCTCGCCGCGTGGGATGGTCAGGTTCTGGGCGTAGAGGGCCGCACCCGCAGCAAGGCCAGGCAGAAGGGCCGCGACCATAGCCTGAAACACCGCAGGCACGCCCGCCATCACATGCACATTCCCGATCGAGAAGCCCGGCGCACTGGACACCGGATTGTCGATCAGGCGGGCCCCGTCGGGAATGCGCGCCATGCGCAGGCGCGCGGCGTTCAATTCCAGCCCTGTGCGGGTGTAATGCTCGGCCAGAATGGCGCGCGCATCATCGCGGATATCCACCCCCACCCCAAAGGCGGCGGCCACGGCATCGGCGGTGATGTCGTCATGCGTGGGACCGATCCCGCCCGACGTGAAGACATGGTCATATTCGGCCCGCAACGCATTTAACGCGACCACGATGCGGTCATGCTGGTCGGTGACGATGCGCACTTCGCGCAGGTCAATGCCGCGCGGGGCCAGTTGCCCGGCCAGATAATGCATATTCGCATCGCGCGTGCGGCCCGACAGGATTTCATCGCCGATGACAAGCATCGCGGCTGTGGGATTGGACATCGGCCTTCTCCAAAAAACGACTTTGGACAAGGTATAGGAGGGCGCGTGGCAGGTTCCAACCCCCCTACGCGCGACGGATGCTGTCGTGGGTCAGGCCTTGGGGGTAGCAACCGCGCGGCGGTATATATGCCATGTCGCATGGCCCAGCACCGGCAGTGCTATGAACAGGCCCAGAAACAAGGGCACCATCGCCACGAACAAGGTTGCCGCGATCACGGTTGCCCATTTCAGCATGATTTGCGGGTTCAAGCGGACGGTTTCCAAGCTGGCAATCATCGCGGTCATGAAATCGATATCGCGTTCCAGCAACATGGGCAGGCTGACCACCGTGATGGCAAACAGCGCCATTGCCACCAACGCCCCAGCAGCGGACCCGATCAGCAGCATCATAACACCGGGAAATGACGCCAGCAGCGAAAGCGATTCGGTGCCAATGCCTGATTGTGCCATGAAAATAGCGAAAATGCCGCGTGCAAGGATGATCCAGAAACCGAAGATGATCAGGACGACCACGCCCATGACCAGCAATTGCTCATCGCCGCGCCCGCGCATTGCGCCAAGGATGCCCCCCCATTTCATCGGCTCGCCTGCCTCGCGGCGGCGGCTGACTTCATAAAGGCCGACGGCTGCGAAGGGCGCGAAGAGCGGAAATCCTGCTGCAATGGGGATGAACCACGCCGCCTCTCCTCGGGCAAAAAGCCCGAAATACAGCGCAATTCCCGCCACCACATAGAAGGCCGCGAAAAACAGTCCAAAAGCCGGATATGCCTTGAAGTCACTCCAGCCCGCAGCCAGGGCCGCGCGCAGGTCTTTTTCTGACAGATCGCGCGCAATCTCTACAGGCGCGATCTGTGCGTGTTCGGTCATGCTCATCGGTTTCCCTCCCTGAAACGAAGGAGGGTAGCGTGCCAAAAACTGCCTTGCCGATCAAGTTTTTCAGCACATGGGACTGATGATCACGCCGAAATGCCGGTTTTTTGGGTCGCGCCCTTCAACCAGAGTGCGACTGGCCCGCGCTGCGCAAATCCTGCATCAATTCATTGAGCAGTTTCGTCGCCATTTCATCGGTCAGATTGCCCTGATCGTCAAAAGCTTTCGACGGGTTCGACAGCAACATTTCCGGCCCTTGCAACAAATAGGGGCGAAACGCGACCATCATCAGGCGCAGGGCAAATTGCGTGCGCTCCCCGCCCGCGCGCCCAGCGGCAGCCGAGACAATGGCCACGGGCTTGTCCTTCCACGGCGCACCGCCACGGCTAAGCCAGTCGAGGGCGTTCTTCAGTACACCGGGGGGCGCCTTGTTATATTCCGGGCATGCGATGACAACCGCGTCTGCGTTGGCGATCAGGTCTTTCAGCTTGGTGACTTCGGCGGGCATGCCCTGCGCTTCCAGATCTTCGTCAAACAGGGGCAGGCGCAGATTGCCCTCTGCAAATTCCGCCGGACCAAAAGCCTCTCTTGCGGCATGCATCAGTTTGCGATTCCAAGACTCTTTACGCAATGATCCGCACAACCCCACCAGTTTCAACTCAGACATGATATCTCCTGTTACTATTCGTCACACCAGCTATGACTCGGGGAACGAAAGGCAATCCTGACGGGTTGCACCCGAGCGAGATATCTCTCACTCTGGTAGTGAACATGTGAAAAAAGAGGGTTCGATGACACAACGACATGGCGGGCAGATTCTGGTGGACCAGTTGAAGGCACAAGGGGTCACGCGGGTCTTTTCGGTTCCCGGCGAAAGTTTTTTGGCGGCCCTTGACGGGCTGTACGAGTCTGGCATCACAAATATCGTTTGCCGCCATGAGGGCGGCGCCTGCATGATGGCCGAGGCCCATGCCAAGCTGACCGGCCAGCCCGGTATCGTTTTTGTGACGCGCGGGCCGGGGGCCAGCAATGCGTCCAGCGGGATACACGTGGCGCGGCAGGATTCGACGCCGCTGATTATGTTTGTGGGCCAGATCGACAACCGCCACCGCGACCGCGAGGCGTTTCAGGAAGTGAATTACCGCGAATTCTTCAAGCCTATCGCCAAATGGGCCGCCGAGGTGGACCATACCGAACGGCTGCCCGAATATATCAGCCGCGCCTTTCATCAGGCCAGTTCCGGCCGCCCCGGCCCTGTGGTGCTGGCGCTGCCCGAGAATATCTTGTCAGCGCACGTGGATGTGCCGGATATTCCCGCAGTCGCCCCCACGCCGCCCTCGGTCTGTTCCGAGCAACTGGACGCGGTGCAAGATATGCTGTGCAAGGCCAAGCGCCCGCTGGTAATTGCGGGCGGGTCGGTTTGGTCGGCAGAGACGGCGCAGGCGTTGGGGCAGTTTGCCGATAATTTTGGCCTGCCTGTCTGTGTGACCTTCCGGCGGATGGACCGGATCGACAACCGCCACCCCAATTACGCGGGTGATCTGGCCGTGGGCATGAACCCCAAGCTGGCGCAGCGACTGCGTGATGCGGATTGCCTGCTGGTTATTGGCTCGCGTCTGGGGGACATTGCAACAGGGGGTTATGAGCTGCTTGATCCGGCCAACCCCGGCAAGACGATCATCCATATTCACCCCGATCCCGATGAGTTGGGGCGCGTGTTCCGGCCCGATCTGGCGCTGGCCGCACCGGCGGTGGATGTGATTGCGAAACTCAGCCAGCGCGCGGCACCGGATCACCCCGACTGGGCCGAATGGACCCGCGCGGCGCATGACGACTATCTGGCATGGGTCACACCTGTGGAAACCCCCGGCGCGGTGAAGCTGGAGCAGGTGATACACCAACTCTCCGACATGTTGCCTGACAATGCCATCGTCACCAATGGGGCGGGCAATTACGCGGCCTTCCTGCACCGCTACCTGCGCGCACGTGCCTTTCCGGGGCATCTGGCCCCGACATCGGGGTCGATGGGATATGGCTTTCCGGCGGCGATTTCGGCCAAGTTGGAGCACCCCGACCGCCCCGTGATCTGTTTCGCAGGGGATGGCTGTTTTCAGATGACTCTGAACGAGATGTCGACCGCCCGCCAATACGGGGCCAATATCGTGGTGATCGTGTGCAATAACGGCCAATATGGCACGATAAGGATGCATCAGGAAAAGACCTATCCGGGCCGCGTCAGTGGCACGCAGATGTTCAACCCCGATTACGCAGCCCTTGCCCGCGCGTATGGCGGGCATGGCGAGCGGGTGGAGCGGACGCAAGATTTTGCGGGTGCCTATCAGCGGGCAACGGATGCGGGTCTGCCAGCTGTGATCGAACTGGTGCTGGACCCTGACGCGCTGTCGCCCGGATTGACAGTGGCGGGGGCGCGTGCGCTGGCCAAGTGAGGCGCTTGAGGGAGAGGGGCGAGGGCGCTGCCCTCGTCGTCAGCATCGCTTGAACCCGTGGCGCGACGCTGACCCCTCCTTTGAGTATTTTTCGCAAGAAAATGTTACAGGCGCAGCAACTCTGGCAAGTGGCTCATGTCATGGAAGACCTGCGCCCCCTCGGCGCTGAGATGTGCGCCGGTATCATGGGGCGCAAAGCCGTAGCAGCGCATGGCGGCGTTGCGCGCAGCGCGCGCGCCTGTGGCGCTGTCCTCGATCACCACACAATCGGCGGCGGCAGCGCCAAGGGCTTGGGCAGCGTGCAAGAACAGGTCCGGCGCGGGTTTGGGGGAGGGGACATGTTCGGCCGAAAACATCCGGCCCTGCATGCGCGCCCAAAGGGCAGGGTGCTGGCCAAGGGTGATTTCCATCTTGGCCATCCGCCCGTTGGACGCGACGCAATAGGGAATTTTCGCCTGATCAAGCATGTCCATCACGGGCAGCACGCCCGGTATCACATCGACCCCGAGTTTCAGAAGCGCATAGATGCGGGCATACATATCTGGCACCCAGCCTTCGGGAATGGTTGCGCCCAATTCCGAAGCGCGTTGCCCGGCGCTGGCAATGGTGCCGCCCACGAACAGGCTTGTGACTTGCGAGATTTCCAGAGCCAGTCCGCGCTGTGCCAGATCGTCACGCAGCAAGGTCAGGGTCAGGGGTTCGCTGTCTACGATCACACCGTCGCAGTCGAAGATTACAAGCGCGGGCGTCATGGGGCCTTCTTGCGGCGCAAAAGGGTGACATGGGTTTCGCCATAGCGGCGCTGGTCCAGAAGTTCAAACCCTTCAGGCGCCAGTTGCGGGCTGGCTTCTTCCCACATGATCCGTGCATCCGGTGCGATCCAGCCGCCAGCAAGTGCAGAGGCAAGAGCGGCTTCGCCCATGCCCTTGCCATAGGGCGGGTCCAGAAACACCAGCGAAAAACCGGGGCCGCGATTGTCGCCTAATTTTGTGGCGTCGCGGCGAAACACCCGTGTGCAGCCCATGGTATGGGTTTTCTCGATATTGGCGCGCATCAATGCGCGGGCTGCGGCCCCGTCATCAACAAAGGTACAGTGTGCGGCCCCGCGCGACAGGGCTTCCAGCCCCAGCGCGCCCGTGCCAGCAAACAGGTCAAGCACGCGCGCGCCGTCCAAGTCTGCACCGTGGCTGCCATTGATCAGCAGGTTGAAGATCGCCTCTCGCACGCGGTCTGACGTGGGGCGCAGATGCGCGTCCGCGTCGCCCGCGCCAAGTTCGGCCAGTTTCAGCCCGCGATATTTGCCGCCGATGATCCTCATGCGCGCAACAGCGCCTTGAGGTCGGTTTGCGGGTCCGCGATTGCGGCTTTGTCCGGGCTGCGCCTTTGTTCCAGCAACCGTTTGCCCACCATAAAGGCGCGCGGATCGCCCATTGCGTCGACCGCAAGGAATTTATCGCCTGCGAAATACCAGTGGCTGCGGGCATCCGTTTGCCGGACTACGACATGGTCATAGCCGGTATTCAGGCCCGCAATCTGCAATTTCATGTCGTACTGATCCGACCAGAACCACGGCACGGGGTCATAGTCCTTGGCGGCACCCAGCATGTTTTCGGCCACCAATTCCGCCTGATCAATGGCGTTCTGCACGCTTTCCAGCCGCAGATACGTGCCACGGTACGGGAAGGAAGCGCAATCGCCTGCGGCCCAGACGTGGCTGTCGGATGTGCGGCCCTGCGCATCGACCTTGATGCCGTTCTCGACCTGTAGCCCGGCAGTTTCAGCCAGCGCAGTGGCGGGCATGATCCCGATGCCGGCAATCACAAAATCAGCGTCCAGATGGGTGCCATCGCTCAGGCGCACCCCTGTGACATGGGTGTCGCCCTCGATCCGCTCCAATCCGGTGGAGGTCAGGATACGCACGCCGTGGCCCTCGTGCAGCGCATGTACCGCCGCCGATGTCTCGGGGGCGGCAACGCGTTGCAGGATGCGCGGGGCCATTTCCAGCACTGTGACGTGCAGTCCTTTTTTGGCAGCGACAGCGGCTGCTTCTAGCCCGATATAGCCGCCACCCACGATGATCACGCGCCGACCGGCTGTAAATTCGGGTGCCATTGCATCGACATCAGCAAGGGTGCGCACGACATGCACGCCGGGGAGCGCGCCGCCGATTGTGGCAGGCAGGTGGCGCGGCACAGATCCGGTGGTGAAGGCCAGCGCGTCATAAGCAAAGACCTTGCCACCAAGGCGCAGGATCTGTTCGCCGCGGTCCATACTCTCGACCGGCGCGCCGAGATGCAGGTCGATCTGATGTTCCGCGTAAAAGCTCTCGGGGCGCAGAAACAACCGCTCTTGCGTCATTTCGCCCAAGAGATAGGCTTTGGACAGGGGCGGGCGCTGATAGGGGGGTACAGCTTCTTCGCCAATCAGCGCGATTTGCCCCGCAAAGCCCAGACTGCGCAGCTTGGCAACAAGGGAAGCGCCGGCCTGACCGGCACCGATTACGACAATTCTGTTCATTCTGCTTCTGCCCCTCTGGCCGCTCTGGCACGATACGCTATGTTCTGTGCACAAATAACCATAACAATCACAGGAGCCAATCCATGACACTCGCTACCGGGGATAAATTGCCAGAGGCCAGCTTTAGCCGCATGGGCGAAAACGGGCCAGAGCAGGTTGATTTGTCCAGCCTGAGCAAGGGTCGCAAGATCGTGATCTTTGCGGTGCCGGGCGCATACACCCCCACATGCCATTCCGCGCATGTCCCGAGCTTCATCCGCACCAAGGATGGATTCGCCGCCAAGGGCGTGGAAGAGATTGTCTGCCTGTCGGTCAATGATCCGTTCGTGATGAAGGCTTGGGGCGAGTCGACAGGCGCGACCGCAGCCGGGCTGACATTGCTTGCGGATGGCACAGGCGCGTTCACCAAGGCAATCGGTATGAGCTTCGACGCAGCCCCTGTCGGGCTGATGGGCCGCTCAAAGCGCTATGCGATGCTGGTCGAAGATGGCACCGTCACGCTTTTGCATGTCGAGGAAGGCCCCGGCGTGTGTGAAGTGTCGGCTGGTGAGGCATTGCTGGCGGCGATGTGATGGATGGCTGCGCGCTCTCGGTGACGCTGAACAGTGATCTGGGTCAGATTGATCCCGGCGACTGGGACGCGTGCGCCAACCCCGATGGCGCGCAGCCCCCGCTTGACCCATTCACCACGCATCGGTTCCTGCATGCGCTGGAGCGCTCTGGATCAGTGGGCGCGGGCAGCGGGTGGGAGCCGCGTCATATATTGGTACATCAGGGCAGTGACCTGATTGCCGTTGCGCCGCATTATGTGAAGTCGCATTCGCAGGGAGAGTATATTTTCGATCACGCCTTTGCACAGGCCTATGCGCGGGCAGGGGGGCAGTATTACCCCAAGCTGCAAGTGGCGGTTCCGTTCACACCTGCAACAGGTCGGCGGTTCCTGTGCAAGCCCGGCTTTGAAGCGCAGGGCGCCGCCGCGATCCTGCAAGGCATGGCGCAGATTGCGCGCGACAACAGGCTGTCATCTGCGCATGTAACCTTTTGCACTGAGGACGAGGCCGCACTTGGCGCAGAGCAAGGCTATCTGCACCGCGTGACAGAGCAATTTCATTGGGAAAACCCCGGTTATCAGGATTTTGAGGGCTTTCTGGCAGCACTTTCGTCGCGTAAACGCAAGACCATCCGCAAGGAACGCGCCACGGCACTTGGGTTTGGCGGTACGATCCGCGCGCTGACGGGCGATGCGCTGGAGCCAGCGCATTGGGATGCGTTTTGGGAATTCTATCAGGATACAGGCATGCGCAAATGGGGCACGCCCTATCTGACGCGGGCATTTTTTGATCTGGTGCAGGACCATTTGCGCGACGATGTGTTGCTGGTGCTGGCCGAGCGTGACGGAGAACCGGTCGCGGGCGCGTTGAATTTCATCGGGCAGGATGTGCTGTTCGGGCGCTATTGGGGCTGTGTCGAGGATCACCCCTGCCTGCATTTCGAGCTGTGCTATTATCAGGCCATGGATTTCGCCATCGCGCGCGGACTGGGCCGGGTTGAGGCGGGCGCGCAGGGAACCCACAAGCTTGCGCGGGGTTACATGCCCTCAAGGGTGCATTCGTTGCATTACTTTCCCGAAGCGGGATTTCACAAGGCCGTGGCGCGGTATCTTTCGGAAGAAGGCCGCGCGATCGAGTATGAGATGCGCGCGCTTGCAGATTTCGCGCCATTTCGCAAACCGGATGGAGGATAGAATGGCTGAGAAACTGACGGATCGCACTGTGCTGGATGTGCTGATGGGCGCAGGCTGGAGCATGGTGGACGGGCGCGATGCCATCACCAAGGAGTTCGTTTTCGCCAATTTCATCGAGGCATTTGGCTTTATGTCGCGCGCGGCTTTGGTGGCCGAGAAGATGGGGCACCACCCTGAATGGTTCAATGTTTACAAGACAGTGTCCGTGACATTGAGCACGCATGATGTGGGTGGATTGTCGGAACTTGACGTAACCCTTGCCAAGCGCATGGACGCGCTGGCCGGATAGGGCGGGCAAAAGCGCGCTTTGCGTGGCCCACCCGCCCACCCTCGTGCGGGTCGCGTTTCACGCGCCCCGCCCTTGCCACGCAAAGCGCGCTTTAGCGCTGGCCATAAGCGGGATTTCCCCGTATCGGCGCTGCATGAGTGATCAGAATTTTCAGATATTCCTCGCCTGCCTTCCGGGGCTAGAGCCTGTTTTGGTGGACGAGGCGCGTGCTCTTGGCCTGCCGAACCCTGTTGCGGTACCGGGCGGGGTTGAGGCGTCGGGCGATTGGAACACGGTCTGGCGCGCCAATCTGTGGCTGCGCGGGGCCAGCCGTGTGCTGGTGCGCATTGGGGAATTTCGCGCGATGCATCTGGCGCAGTTGGACAAGCGCGCGCGCAAATTCCCTTGGGGGGATTTCCTGCGCTCAGATGTTCCGCTCAAGGTCGACGCCATGTGCGCGCGTTCAAAAATCTATCACAAGGGGGCTGCCGCGCAGAGGGTGGAACGCGCGATTGCCGAAACGCTTGGCGCGCCGATTGATGCGGCGGCTGGGCTGCGCTTGATGGTGCGGATCGAGGATGATCTGGTGACCCTCTCGCTCGACACGTCCGGCGAGGGGCTGCACAAGCGCGGCCACAAGCTGGCGACGGGCAAGGCACCTTTGCGTGAAACCATGGCGGCGTTGTTTCTGCGCCAGATGGGCTATGATGGCACCCAGCCCGTGCTGGACCCGATGTGCGGATCGGGCACATTTGTGATTGAAGCCGCCGAGATTGCATCCGGCCTTGCTCCGGGGCGGACGCGCAGTTTTGCGTTCGAGCAATTCGCCAGCTTCAATGCCTCTGCTTGGGATAAGATGCGCGCTAACCCGTCGCGCACGCCGCCCTTGCAGTTTTTCGGCTTTGACCGCGATCAGGGTGCTGTGCGCAACAGTGAACAGAACGCGGAACGTGCAGGGGTGTCCGATTGTACGCAGTTTGTGTGCCAGCCCCTGAGCGCGCTGATGCGCCCCGACACGCCCCCCGGACTGGTGATGATCAACCCGCCCTATGGCGCGCGGATCAGCAGCCCGAAGCTGCTTTACGGGCTCTATGCAAGCCTTGGTGAGGTCTTGAAGACACAGATGAGGGGCTGGCGGGTCGGTCTTGTCACGTCGGACCGCAAGCTTGCACATGTGACCGGTCTGAACCTGACCCCCGGCCCACTATTGCCGCATGGCGGGCTGAAGGTGCAGTTGTTCCAAAGTGGGGTGCTGTAAGCCCTCACCGGCCATTGAACATTTCGCAGGGCCCTGCGAAGCTGTCATCATGAATGACGGAGGCAAGGCATGTATGTGTCGGTAAACGGGGCAAAACTGTTCTTCGATGTGGACGGCGAGGGTCTTAAGCCAGATGGCAAAACCATGCGGCAAAAGCCAACAGTTATCATGGTCCATGGTGGACCGGGCGCAGACCACACTGTGGCAAAGCCATACTTTTCGCAACTGACAGACATCGCGCAGGTGATCTACTATGATCACCGGGGCAACGGGCGAAGCGATGCATGCGACGAAACCAGTTGGAACCTAGCGCAATGGGGCGACGATCTGAAGGGGCTTTGCGATGCCTTGAGCGTCGAAAATCCTATTGTGATCGGCACCTCGTTCGGCGGTTTCGTTACGCTGTCTTATGCAACCCGTTACCCCGGCCATCCGGCGGGTCTGGTGCTGATCAGCACAGCGGCCAAGGTGCATTTTCAAAGCATTTACAAGGCCTTTGAGCGCCTTGGCGGAAAAGAGATCCGCGATATTGCCAAGGCCTATTGGGAAAACCCTACAGCAGAGGGACGAGCGCTCTATCGGGATCGCTGCGTGCCGTATTATAGCTGCAACAGCTCTGCATCGACAGATTGGTTGTCGCGCATCTTATGGAAGAATGAAACGGCCCTGTGGTTCAATGGACCGCTCAACGAACATGGGCGCATGGATTTTCGCGCGGCTCTTTCCAAGATTGAATGCCCGACACTGGTTCTGGCGGGAGAGTATGATCCCATCACTCCGCCTGAGTTTAGCGAAGAAATCGCAGCCGGGTTGCGCCCCGAACAACTCACTTATCTTAAATTTCCTGATTGCGGGCATGGAGTGGTGGGTGACAAGCCCGACGACGCCCTCATCGCGCTACGGCGCTTCATCCAATCCGTGCAAGTTTAGCGGCGGAACGGTAGCTACTTCCCGCATCGCTGCCCCGCCAACTTACGTCCCGCAAGCGAAGCTGCGACGGAACATAAGCGCGAACGAAGGGTCACATGACGCGCCCTAATCCTTGCGCCGGGCGTCCGGGTCTGGCTGGCTGATGCCCATGAACAGCTTTTTCAGCGGAAACGCCCAGAGAATTCCGAGCACGACATAAATCGTAAGTTCCAGCAAGAAGGGGGGCCGCTCAAAAAGGGTGACTATTGTAACCGCCACCACGATATAGAGCGGCAAGGCCACCACCAGCGCAAACAGCGCCCAACGTCTACGTGCTTTCCAGGATAAGGTCATCAGTCTGCAAACGGGTCCGTGACTAGGATTGTATCTTCGCGTTCGGGTGAGGTGGAAAGTAGGGCGACCGGGCAGTCAATCAACTCTTCCACGCGGCGCACATATTTGATCGCATTCGCGGGCAAGTCAGCCCAACTGCGCGCGCCCTCAGTGGTTTCGCTCCAGCCCGGCAATTCCTCATAGATCGGGGTGCAGCGGGCTTGCTGGTCGGCGGCGGTGGGCAGGTAATCCAGCCGCGTGCCGTCCAGATCATAGCCCACGCAGATTTTCAGCATCTCGAACCCGTCCAGCACATCCAGCTTGGTCAGCGCAATGCCCGTTACACCCGACGTGGCGCAGGTCTGGCGCAGCAGACAGGCATCAAACCAGCCGCAACGGCGTTTGCGCCCGGTTGTGGTGCCAAATTCACGCCCGCGCGTGCCCAGACGCTCGCCATCGTCATCGTGCAATTCGGTCGGAAAGGGGCCTTCGCCGACGCGGGTGGTATAGGCTTTCACAATACCAAGGACAAAATCGATCGCGCCGGGGCCGACACCCACGCCCGTTGCGGCCTGTCCGGCGATGACATTGGACGATGTGACATAAGGGTATGTGCCGAAATCGACATCCAGCAGCGCGCCCTGCGCCCCCTCGAACAGGATACGTTTGCCAGCCTTTCGCTTGTCGTTCAGCACCTTCCACACAGGGGCCGCGAATTTCAGGATCTCAGGCGCAACCTTGCGCAGATCGGCCAGAAGCGCGTCGCGGTCAATCGCGTCCAGCCCCAGCCCCGCGCGCAGCGCATTGTGATGCACCAATGCGCGGTCGACGCGCATCTCCAAGGTCGCATCATCGGCCAGATCGGCCACGCGGATCACACGGCGGCCCACTTTATCCTCATAGCATGGCCCGATTCCACGGCCTGTCGTCCCGATCTTGGCGACAGAATTCTGATTTTCGCGGGCGCGATCCAACTCTCCGTGAAACGGCAGGATCAGCGGTGTATTCTCGGCGATCATCAATGTCTCGGGTGTGATCTCGACGCCCTGATCGCGGATGGTGGCAATCTCGCTCAGCAGGTGCCAGGGGTCCAGCACGACACCATTGCCGATAATGGACAGCTTGCCGCCACGCACAACGCCCGAGGGCAGCGCATGCAGCTTGTAGACCTTGCCATCAATCACCAGCGTGTGACCTGCGTTATGCCCGCCTTGAAACCGTGCGACGACATCGGCACGTTCGGACAGCCAGTCCACAATCTTGCCTTTTCCTTCGTCACCCCATTGAGCGCCGACAACAACGACATTGGCCATAAGTGATCCCCTGATAAGATATGCGACCCGACAGCCCTCATAGCGCTGTCGCGCCGGAACTGAAACCCGAAATAGCATCTGGCGCCAACTCGGCTGTTCTGCAAACAGGGGTTGCGGGACAGCGCCTCAGCGCCTAAGTAGGCCGCGTAACGAAAGACGGGTTGTCCTGATGCAAAATGTCGTGCTGATTGTCCATCTCTTGCTGGCGCTGACGCTGATCGGCGTCGTGCTTGTGCAGCGCTCCGAAGGTGGGGGGCTTGGCATTGGCGGGGGCGATGGCAACGCCAGCGCAGGCCGTCCGCCGCTGACGGCTATGGCCAAGCTGACTTGGGTGCTTGCCGCTGCGTTCATTGCGACATCGCTGACGCTGACTGTCATTGCAGCACAGCAATCCGCCACAAGCTCGGTTCTGGACCGTCTGGGCACGCCGACCGCACCTACCGAGCCGACTGTGCCGTCGCTGCCTTTGGGCGATGGCTTGTTGCCGCCGCCCGTTGCCGATGACACTCTGGCACCCCCCCCGGCCGACGACTAGGGGGTCGTCACAAGAACTAGTATGGGGCGCGTTTTTTTACCGCCCGATCTTGCGGCTGTCTTGCGGTCTTGCGGAATCTGGCGTATTCCTCGACTCCCGTGGTGGTCGTTGCCTGAAAGCAGGCATTTGACCAGCGAAATGCAGTTTCACGGGGGGTCGCAGGACCATGGCGCGCTATATCTTCATTACCGGCGGTGTTGTTTCCAGTCTGGGCAAGGGGCTTGCTTCGGCCGCACTTGGTGCGTTGCTGCAAGCACGTGGTTTCACAGTGCGTTTGCGCAAGCTGGACCCCTATCTGAATGTCGATCCCGGCACGATGTCGCCGTTTGAACATGGCGAGGTGTTTGTCACGGATGACGGTGCGGAAACCGATCTGGACCTTGGGCACTATGAGCGATTCACCGGTGTCGCTGCACGGCGCACTGATTCGGTGTCATCGGGGCGGATTTATTCCAATGTGCTGGAGAAAGAACGCCGCGGCGATTATCTTGGCAAAACGATTCAGGTGATCCCGCATGTCACCAACGAGATCAAGGATTTCCTTGCCATTGGTGAGGATGAGGTTGATTTTATGCTGTGCGAAATCGGTGGCACAGTGGGCGATATCGAAGGCCTGCCGTTTTTCGAGGCCATCCGCCAGTTCAGCCATGAGCGCCCGCGCGGGCAGTGTATTTTCATGCATCTGACGCTGCTGCCCTATCTGGCCGCGAGCGGAGAGTTGAAAACGAAACCCACGCAACACTCGGTCAAGGAATTGCAATCCATCGGGATTGCGCCCGATGTGCTGGTCTGCCGGTCAGAGCATCCGATCCCTGAAAAAGAGCGCCAGAAAATTGCATTGTTCTGCAATGTGCGCCCGGACGCTGTGATCCCCGCGTATGATCTGAAGTCGATCTATGAAGCGCCTATGGCGTATCACGGGGCAGGGCTGGATCAGGCTGTGCTGGACGCATTCGGCATCAACCCCGCGCCGCGCCCCAATCTGGCCCGTTGGGAAGATGTGATGGACCGGTTGGCCCATCCAGAGGGCGAGGTGCGCATCGCCATTGTGGGCAAATATGTGCAGCTTGAAGACGCTTATAAATCCATCAAGGAAGCGTTGGTACATGGCGGTATTGCCAATCGCGTGAAAGTGCAGGTTGACTGGATTGATGCGAGTGTTTTTGACGCGGCTGACCCCGGACCCGCGCTGGAAGCTTATCATGCCATCCTTGTGCCCGGCGGATTTGGCGAGCGCGGCACCGAAGGCAAGATCAAGGCCGCGACCTATGCGCGGACCAAGAAGATCCCCTATTTTGGCATCTGTCTGGGCATGCAGATGGCCTGTATCGAGGCGGCGCGCAACCTTGCCGGAATTGACGATGCAGGCTCGGAAGAGTTTGACCTTGAAGCGGGGCACAAGCGCTTCACGCCGGTTGTTTATCACCTGAAAGAATGGGTGCAGGGCAATCACAGGATCGAGCGCAAACTGGGCGATGACAAGGGCGGCACGATGCGGCTGGGTGCCTATAATGCGGCGCTGAAAGAAGGCTCGCGCGTGGCGCAGATTTACGGCAGCACCCGGATCGAGGAACGCCACCGCCATCGCTATGAGGTGGATACGAAATTCCGCGAAGCGCTTGAAGGCAAGGGTCTGACCTTCTCCGGCATGTCGCCGGATGGCAAATTGCCCGAGATTGTCGAGCATGAAGACCATCCGTGGTTCATCGGGGTGCAGTTCCACCCAGAGTTGAAATCAAAGCCATTTGATCCGCACCCGCTATTCGCAGATTTCGTGCGCGCGGCGGTCGAGGTGTCGCGTCTGGTGTAAGCCGGGTTGTCGCTGACAGAATAGGCCGTGTCGCACATGGAAATGCACAGATTGTGCATTTCGGGCATGCGGTGCCCATGGATCAAAGCGCGTTGCCCTACCGCCTGTCAGACCGCCCCGCATGGGGTTATCTGTTGCGTGATTTTCTGGAAATGTATCGCGCGCTGCCCGCAGGTGGCAGCGTCAAGATCAGGGCGCATCAGCGCCTTGTGCGCGAACGTATCACCGGTGTGTTGCGCGCGAACCCCAGTTTGCGCGACACGGATGCGGCCAGCAAACCTGTTACCCTGCATTTGCAACGCGCATTGGATCAGGGGCGCGGCACCTCTATGTCGCGTGTTATTCGCAGCATAGACGGGCTGCGCGACCAGCTTTCGTGGCAATATGGCTATGACAAGGTGCCGCGCGGACTGGACCAGAAATACGCCTATGCGGAACTTGTCGGCCCGACCGGGCCGGTGCTGAGCGATCAGATCATTTTGGGGCTGGTGCTGTTTGCGCCAAGCTGCATCTACCCAACACATGCGCATGACGGGATCACCGAAAGCTATATCTGCCTGTCGGGTGCGATGTCGCAAAACGATCAGGGTGTGTATGTGCCCGGCTCTATGATCTTCAACCCGCCGGGGCAGATGCACCGGATCACCGTTGCTGATCTGGAGCCGTCCTTGCTGGCCTATGCGTGGATCGGCCCGCATGAGAAACTGACATCGCAAAAAATGGTGTTCACCCGCAAGGCGCGGCGGCAAGGCTAGGGTTTGCCCGCCGCCGGTGCCGTCACAGCCTTAGCACAGCAAAACGGAACTGCCGGTCGTGCTGCGGGCTTCCATCTGCCGATGGGCCTCGGCCACATCTTCCAATGCAAATTCCTGTCCGATACGTATCTTGACCTTGCCGCTTTCGACCATTTCGAACAGTTGCGCGGCCATGGCCTGACAAGTGTCATGATCGGCAATATGCGTGAACAGGGTGGGCCGTGTCAGTTGCAAAGAGCCTTTCGCGCCCAGAACACCCAGATCGAAGGCTAAGGGATGCACACATCTTTGGCTGTGCGCTCCGGTTTTCGGCACTTGACCGTTTTTGTTGCGCATGATTCGATCGCTCTACCTAAAGTGGGAGGGCGTCTGTGGTGACTTCGGAAGGCTGGAGGCTGGGTGATTTCGGAGACGAACGCCTGGCAAAAAGGGGGGTCTGCTGCTCGCAGCAATGGTGGCGCGCACGAGCACCTGTCTTCGGCGTCTGGCGGGTGGCCGCCGCAGTGGGATTGTCGGATTTTCGCGCTTTCTGGCCAATCCGCGCGTGACGGCTGAGGCGGTGATTGAAGGCTGGGGAGCGGAGCTTTCGCAAGCCTGCGCGGGGCGGCATATTCTTGCGATTCAGGACAGCAGCGACTTCAATTTCTCGACAACCAAAGAGCGCAGTCGCGGACTGGGTGCAATCGGCAAGGGGTCTGGGCGCGGTGTTTTGCTCCACGCGATGCTGGGTGTGGATGCCGAGACGGGTGGCATTCTGGGTTTGGCCGCGGGCCGGATATGGACACGCGATGGCCGCGTAAGTGTTCCCCACCGGGCCCGCCCCCTGTCCGAGAAGGAATCGCATCGGTGGCTGAGCACGGCAGAGGCTGCCAAGACAGTTCTGGCCCAGGCGCATATGGTGACTGAAATCGGCGATCGCGAGAGCGATATCTATGAGAAATGGGCACGATTGCCGGAGCCGGGCTTTCACATCCTGACCCGTGCCATGACGGATCGCTCAATCCTGGAAGGTGGCGGCAAGCTGTCCTCTGCCCCGCTGAAATTGGCAGGTACGGCACAAGTGGCGATGCGCGCACGCCCAGGGCGCCCGGCGCGCACCGCCAGACTTGAGGCCCGATTTGGCCCCGTTACGATCAAGCGTCCTGCCAATCTGGCCAGACAGCCGGGGCTGGCCGAGACGGTGGAGGTCAGCCTGATCGAAGTCAGCGAGGTGAATGCGCCACCGGGCGCCGAGCCCATCTCATGGCGGCTTTTGACCACTCACAAGGTCGAGGATGCGGACATGGCCTGGCGCGCGGTAAGCTGGTACCGGCAACGCTGGCATATCGAACAATTCTTCCGCACCCTGAAGCAACAGGGGTTGCAACTGGAGGACAGCCAACTGGAAAATGCCGAGCGGTTGATCAAGCTGACCGCGATTGCCGCCCGCGCGGCCTGCACCATCATGCAACTCGTTCAGGCGCGCGATGGCAAGTCCGGGCAAGACGCCAAAATCGCCTTCTCATCCTCCGAAATCCAGACCCTTCATGCTCTCCTGCCCGAACTCGAAGGCAAGACCGCGCTCCAGAAAAACCCTCACCCGCCGGAAACACTTGCCTGGGCCGCGTGGATCATCGCCAAGCTCGGCGGATGGGACGGCTACCCAAAATCCAAACCGCCAGGTCCAATTACATTCCGACATGGCCTACAATACTTCAAATCCGTCTCACACGGATGGAAACTCAGAAATGTGTGAATCGCCTAGCCGATTTCGGGGGTGATGAAGCCATGTTCGCGCACGGCCTCAACGATCAGGGTGAATGGCTCTGCCGGATTAAAGCCCAAGCGCCGGTCCGTGCGCAGGATCATGGCGGTGCCTTCGGGCACATCGGGGGCCAAATCGACCAAGAAATCGGCGTCACGCAGCGCAATGGGAAAGCCGCCCTGTTCGGCCTTGACCTGATCGGGCGAAGTATTGCGCACGAATGTATCACTGACCGGACCGTGACGGCCTGCGTCCATCAACAGCAGGAATTCATCGGTTGGCGCGACGCCCCGAAACCGGGTCATCTGGTCAATCGTGCTCTGATCGAGTGCGGCGCGGGCAATCGCCGGGGGGGGTACATCGACCAGCCAAAGATCCAGATACAAGCCCTCCGGGTCCGCCTGTGCGTCAGGGTCAGAATAGGCCCATCTTGTGCCCTGAAACATGGCATCAATTTCGGCATTGGTGATGCGCAGATGACGGGCCAGCCCCTGTTCGACCAGATCGGCCCAACTCAGCGCCTCGTCATACTCGAAATCGGGACGCGCGGCAGGGGCGGCGATACGGCCCTGCATATGTTCGCGCGCGACCGAATG
This sequence comes from Roseinatronobacter monicus, assembly GCF_006716865.1. NCBI lineage: Bacteria > Pseudomonadati > Pseudomonadota > Alphaproteobacteria > Rhodobacterales > Paracoccaceae > Roseinatronobacter > Roseinatronobacter monicus. Next base: position 851,718 of record NZ_VFPT01000001.1, read on the forward strand.
CGCCGCTGCCATGATGGATGCATGCGCGATCCGTACAGATGCCGTAGCTTTGGTGACGCCGTCCAGTTGCACCAATGACGCGCCCGCATCCGCGCCCCCATATGGTGTGCCGATACTCATCCGCGACCAGATCGACTTGCCTGCATATTGTTCGAAAAACTCTCGAAAGGGGCCCTCGCCCATGCCAGAGATAAAGATAGGCTCGTTATGCTGGACCACGCGCACTGATACAAATGTACCGGCGCGGTTCAGCACGACCAGCGTGTTGATGGGCGCGCCTGCAAACCCCGGCAGTGCGGCATAGGGCGGGGTGGTGAAAGCATACCCCGCAGGTGCGCCGCCGGAATTGACGACGCGGTAAAGTCCCTTGTCGTTCAGCGCCTCACCCAGACCGAAAGGCGGCGGGACATAGGCCAGCATTTCCTCGGGCGTCAGCACCTGCGCGCGCGCAGGCAAAGCGAGCAGAACAGCAAAGATAATTAAGCGGAGAATCATGGCCATGGGACGAAGGATATGGAAGGTGGCGCGGCGCATATGCGACTTTCGATTACGGGTCCGGGAATGCATGAACCCGGCACAGAGCCGGGTTCATGGTTTGTCATTTGGCGTGATGCCCGATCATTCGGCGGATGCCAGCAGCGCGTCCGGGATACGGAAGGTCACGACCGACCCGCCCTGATTGAGGTATGCAACCTGCTGCGCGACCTCGCCGCCCCATAGGGGCACAGCGCCGCCCCAGCCTGACACGACTGATAGCCATTGCACGCCGTCTTCGTCTTCCCATGTGATCGGCTGGCCAACAACGCCGGAACCGGTCTGATACTGCCAGAGCACCTCTCCGGTTTCATCGTCGATAGTCTTGATATAGCCTTCGGGCGTGCCGTAGAAGACCAGCCCGCCTGCGGTCGCCATGACCGAGGACCACAGCGGGGCCGCGTTGTTGACCTGAAACTTGATTTCCATCGTGTTCGGATCAATCGCCTTCATCGCGCCGATATGGTCATCGAATAGCGGTTTAATAGTGAAACCCGCACCGAGATAGGCGGCACCTTGGCGATAGGTGATTGGTTCGTTCCAGATATCCATGCCCCATTCATTCGCGGGAACGTAGAAATATCCGGTGCGCTGCGAGTATGCCATATGCTGCCAGTTTTTGCCGCCAAGAAAGCCCGGCACGGCCCAGACGACATCACCGCGTCCGCTATCCGCCGAGTCGGCTGGGTTGTCGGGCGGGTTGGTATCATTGAAGATCGGGCGCCCGACCGCGCCACGGAATGGAGCCGCCGCGCGGGCGAGATGGGGGATGCCGTGGGCACCTACAATCATGGTATCGACATGATCCGCGCTCGCGGATGGCAACTGCATCGTGATGAAACCAGCCGAACAGACGCCGGCGGCGATCATGGTGCTGATGGAACTTATCGCCGATCTGCTGCCCGCAGGTACGCTGAACATTGTAAATGGTCTTGGCGCCGAAACTGGTGAGGCGCTTGCCCGTTCCAACCGGATTGCAAAGATTGCCTTCACTGGCTCCACGGCCACAGGCCGTAAAATCATGGAAGCCGCAACCGTGAACCTGATTCCGGTCACACTGGAACTGGGCGGCAAATCGCCCAATATTTTCTTCAGTGATATCATGGCGCAGGATGATGCCTTTCTTGACAAGGCCGTCGAAGGATTCGTCCTATTCGCTTTCAACCAAGGCGAAGTCTGCACCTGCCCATCACGCGCTTTGATACAGGAAGACATCTACGAGGAATTTATCGCCCGCTGCATCGCGCGTGTGAAGGCCATCCAGCAAGGCGACCCGCGCGACATGGCGACTATGGTCGGCGCGCAAGCCAGTCAGCAACAGCACGACAAAATCATGTCCTACTTTACCATAGGTGTGGAAGAAGGCGCTGAAGTGCTGATCGGCGGCAAGGCCAAGCACTTGGATGGTGAATTGGCAGGAGGCTATTATATCGAGCCGACGATCCTGAAAGGCCACAACAAGATGCGCGTTTTCCAAGAAGAAATCTTCGGCCCTGTCGTCTCGGTTACGACATTCAAGGACGAAGCAGAGGCTCTCGCTCTTGCCAATGACACGATGTATGGCCTTGGGGCAGGTGTCTGGACCCGTGATGGCACGCGCGCTTACCGCTTTGGCCGCGCGATCGAGGCGGGCCGTGTTTGGGTCAACAACTATCATGCCTACCCGGCTCATGCTGCATTTGGCGGCTACAAACAATCCGGGATCGGGCGTGAGAACCACAAGATGATGCTCGACCACTATCAGCAAACCAAGAATATGTTGGTCAGCTATAACCCCAATAAACTCGGCTTTTTCTGAACTCCGAAATGCAGCGCCGCTCCTGAGATATGGGGCGACGCCAAGCTTGCATCCCGGTGGTGATGTGGTGACTTTGCAGAGAAACGAGACTTCCGGAAGTCGCTCATGGGCGCAGCTTGGGTGTCGATTTCGGCCAGCGGTGACACTTGACCCGTTCATTTGGTTTGTTCGTGCTGATTGCCAACTCGGCGAAAGCCTTTGATTTATAGGCGATCAATACCAGAATGCGGTCACTCCATCCCACACCAATTTCGCCCCTACCAAGGTTAACATGGCATACATGAATGGATAGAAAACCTGCGCATTTATGCGTTTTATGATCATGGCCCCAAGGAGTGTCGAGACGACAGCCAAGGGCAACATGACCGCCGCTGAGGCCAAAGTTTTCGTCTCAAAATGTCCCAGTGCCGCATAGGGTGCCACCTTGACGAGGTTGACGATCGCGAAAAACATCACGCTTGTGCCAGTGTAGAGGCGGGGATCAAGCTTCAATTGCAAGGCATAGACCTGAAATGGCGGCCCTCCCGCGTGCGCCACGAAACTGGTAAACCCTGCGAATGCGCCCCAGAAGGCACCGCTCAATCGCCCTTGGCCTCTTGGTTGCTCACCTGCACGCAGCACGGTCATACGCACAACGAACCCCAAGGCCAGCAATCCGACAATCAAGCGCACAAACGACTCTGACGTTATCGCAGCGGTCAGTGTCCCTATCACTATGCCCACCATTGCAGGGGGCAACAAATACCACAGCGTCGTGCGATCAAACCAGCCCCGCCAAGTCCAGACACTTATTCCATCCATCATAAGCAAGATCGGAAGCAGCAACGCGGCCGCCTGCATGGGCGGCATGACAAGGGAAAGAATGGGAACGCCCATCAGCGCGAAAGCCCCGCCAAGTCCGCCTTTCGACAAGCCGACAAGAAACACGGCGATAACGGCCACCAGAAGTGTCTGTGTATCCTGAAAAAATGTGAAGTTGGCGACCAAGTGCATGAGCTGTTCTCAGATTTCCCTCAAGATGCCTGCATGCCGCCAACATCAGCGCGGGCTGTGTAACGCAATAGGGTGCGCGCGCCATCTTCTTCAAGCGTAATCTGTGCGCCGCCCTTGGCAAACCCCGCAACACCGCCGGTGCCAGAGCCTGTCAGGTGAAATTCGCGCGGTGGATCTACCGGGCCAATTTTCAGCACGACTATGGCCTCCAGTTCAGTTTCTGAATGGTGCGTGATCCATCAGCGCAAGGCAGCATAACATCAACCAACAGAGTCAGAGCCCTCCAGACCAAAATCAGGCCGCCTGATCCAAATCATTCGAAGACGGTCAGGCAGCCAAGAAGGCGTCCGCGTTCAGTCGCCTCATCCTGCATGAGCGGGCGGCTCACTCTGCAATAAGCGCCGCTGCGATGGACTGCCACAACACCTCGACCGGTTCGACCCCGACCGACAGCCGGATGAATCCCTCGGCCACTTCATCGCCCCAGCGCGCACGGCGTTCGGCGGCTGAATGGACCCCGCCGAAGCTGGTGGCCTGCTCAATCAACGGGCAGCGGGCAAGGAAGCGTTCTGCTGTCGCTGCATCGGCCAACTCAAAGCCGATCAGGAAGCCGCCATTGGTCATTTGCCCGCCAACTGCCTTGTGCGAGCGATCATTCGGTAACCCAGGATACCGCACGCCGCGCACTTCTGGATGCTGGGCCAGCCGCTCAGCAATGACTTCTGCTGACGCGCACATCCGGCTTAGGCGCACCTCCAGCGTCTCAAGCCCGCGATGAACCAGATAGGCCTCGAACGGGCCGGGCACCGATCCGGACTGCCGCCGCCAATCTGCTACGCGCGCCATCAAGGCCGCGTCCCGTCCCGCGACATGACCAAAGAGCGCATCGGAATGGCCCGACGGGGCCTTGGTGTCAGCGGCCACGACCAGATCGGCACCAAGATCCAGCGGGCGCTGAAGGATGGGGGTCATCGTGGTGTTGTCAACAATGACCCGCGCGCCCGCAGCATGGGCGCGCGCAACGATGGCGGCAATGTCGACAGTGTCGAGGCCGGGATTCGAGGGCGTCTCGATATAGATGACGTCAAACCCCGCGAAATCTGCGGTTTCCATCTCATAGGTCGGGATCTGCACCACATCCACCCCGTAAACCTGTAGCATGTCACGACCCAACAGCCGGGTCACGTAATAACCATCCGAGGGGATCATCACGCGTGCCCCGGCCTTGAGACAGCACACAAGCGCCGCTGTAATCGCGGCCATCCCGGACGGAAATGAGACCACTTCGGCGTCCTCTAGTATAGCAAGCTGCGCTTCGACAGCGTCCCATGTGGGCTGGCCTGCGCGGCCATAGGAATGCAGGGCACCTTGGGTTTGCGGCAGGTGAAAGGTAGTTGCGACCGAGATCGGGGGCACCACAGGCTCTCCCAATGCAAGGCCCGCTTTGCGGTGATGAAGTAGGCGGGCGATGCGCGCGTCGGTTTCGGCCGTCATTTTGCTTCCTGCGAATCGTTCACGGTAAAAAAAGTGCCGTCGCTTGCCGATACCATTGGCTTTTCTGCGGGCGTTTGCTGACACCTAGCGGCTTGCCCCCCGCCACTCAACCCCTTGTTGAAGGGGCAGATGCTACTGTGAACCCCACGCTTGGATGCAACACGAAATACTTGATCAATCGGATAAATTGGTGAACTTGTTACCAAATGACGGGCGTTGCGCGGAGTTCTGCGTCTGCCCCCTGTTTTCGCAATCAATCTGTTAGGGTCTATGCATGTCAGAGCAATTGGTTTTTGACAGCCGCTATTCATGGGCACGGCTGGCTGTAACGCTGGCGATTGCGACCATCGGCAATGTGGGCATGTGGTCGGTGATTGTCATCATGCCGGCCGTACAGGCGGAATTCGGGGTGTCGCGGGCGGATTCGTCTCTGCCCTATACGCTGACCATGTTGGGCTTTGGGTTGGGAAACCTGCTGATCGGCCGTGCAGTTGACCGGTTTGGTATCTCCAGCGCTTTGATTGGTGCGAGTCTGCTGTCGGGAATAGGGTATCTGGCCGCAGCAGCCAGCCCATCCATTCTGATATTATCTCTTGTGCATTTTGTGATCGGTTTGGGCTCTGCGGCGAGTTTCGGGCCACTGATTGCTGATATTTCGCACTGGTTCCAGCGCAGGCGCGGCATCGCTGTGGCAGTGGCGGCCAGCGGCAACTATCTGTCTGGTGCAATCTGGCCGATGATGCTGGCAGGGGTCTTGTCAGAGAATGGGTGGCGCGCTGTGTGTCTTGCGCTGGCCGTGATCGTTACAGTGTTGCTGATCCCGTTGGCGCTGTTGCTGCGCCGCCGTGTTCCGGAACTGAGCATGACAGCCGCTGCAAATTTCTCGCTGGCGAACCGTGCGGCCTGTGGCTTGTCACCGCGCGCGCTCGCATGGCTGCTCGCTTTGGCGGGGCTTGGCTGCTGCGTGGCCATGTCCATGCCGCAAGTGCATATCGTGGCACTTTGCGTTGACCGGGGGTTTGGTCCTGCCGTGGGTGCCGAGATGTTGTCGCTCATGCTGCTGGGGGGCGTGGTATCGCGGCTGATATCGGGGTTGATCGCGGACAAGTTGGGCGGCGTGTTGACGTTGCTTATCGGCTCGGTGTTGCAAATGCTGGCGCTGTTTCTTTATCTGCCAGCGGGCGGTCTTGTCTCGCTTTATATTGTCAGTCTGGTGTTCGGGCTTGCACAGGGCGGAATAGTTCCCGCTTATGCCTTGATCGTGCGCGAATACATGCCCGCACGCGAAGCAGGTGAACGGGTGGGCTTTGTGATCATGGCAACGATCCTTGGCATGGCGCTCGGCGGCTGGATGTCCGGCTGGATTCATGACCTGACCGGGTCTTATCAGTTGGCGTTCGTGAACGGAATCGTCTGGAATGCGCTGAATATCGCAATCATGCTGCTGATCCTGACCCGCACCCTGCGCCCGCGCCGCGATCCCTCGGGCGGGTTGGCCGCCTAGAAACTCAAAACCTGAGCGTGACGTTCCGCCTGCGCCCGACAGTTCAGAAAGCATTGCAATCAGTGCCGCGATAGTATCTTTTGTCGTCGGAAAAGTGGAGGAGACACTCGTGAACACTCAATTTACGCGCCGTGTGGCGCTTGCTGGCGCAGTTGCTTTGATGGCGGTTCCCGCCTTTGGGCAAGACGGATGGCCAACCGGCCCTGTTCGTGTTTTTGTAGGATTTCCAGCCGGTTCATCGCCTGATACCCTTGCACGCATTGTTGCCGACGAGTTGGCACAACGTTTGGGCCAACCCATCGTGATCGAAAACCGGCCCGGTGCGGGTGGCGTGATCGGTATACAACAGATGCTGGTTTCGGCGGGCGACGGGCACACATTTGGCACAACAATCAACGGACCGCTGACCACCGCACAGCGTATGATGGACAGCACTGGTTTCGATGTTGAGGCAGACATTCTGCCGGTTACACTGATCGCCACCTCGCCGCTGGTTCTTGCCGTTTCTGCCGATAGCGATGTGGACGATCTGGCAAGCTTCGTTGACGCCGCCGGGGTGGATGCTGAAGCAATCGCCTATGGCTCGGTCGGGCAAGGGTCTGGCGCGCATCTGACTGCCGAATTGTTCGCAACCGAGGCGGGCGTCAGCATGCTGCACATACCCTTTACCAGCTATGCGGAGGTTACCACCTCGATTCTCGGGGGCGAGATTGACGCCGGTTTCATGGCCCCCTCCGCCGCCCTGCCGTATGTCGAGGCCGGAACCATGCGTATGCTGGGCATCACTTCGTCCGAACCGTTTGCACAGGCCCCTGACGTGCCGTTGATCGCCGGAAATGCCGGTCTGCCGGACGATTTCCGGGCCGAGCTGTGGAATGCCTTTATCGCGCCCGCGGGCACGGATGACGCCATCATCGACCGGCTGAACACCGAGATTGCAGACATCCTTGCTGACCCCACAGTACAGGAGCAGCTGGTCAACATTGGCTGGCAGGCCGCACCGGGCTCGGCTGATGATCTGCGCGCGCGCATCGTCGAGGATACGGCGATGTGGGGGGCAGTGATCGACCGCGTCGAAGCACAGTAAAAGGTTCAAGATGCAGCGCGACTGGCCCGACATCTTTGGTGGCTTGCTTTTGGCCATCTTGGGTGCCGGGGCAGCGCTCTGGGCTGCCATGTATTATGACATGGGCAGCTTGCGGCGCATGGGGCCGGGTTTCTTCCCTGTACTCTTGGGTGCCGCCTTGTTCCTGCTGGGTCTGGTCATCGCGCTGCCCGCACTGGCACGCAGCGCGGAGCCCCCAAAGATAGAGCCAGCGACTGCCCTTGCTGTGCTTGCAGCGATTGTGATCTTTGCGCTGAGCCTGTCGCGTCTGGGGCTTGCGGGGGCGACAGCGATCACGGTTCTGGTCGCATCCCTGCCTGCGCCGCGCAAGGGCTGGGTGTGGCGTATTGTGTTGGCTTTGGGCGTGACGGTGCTGACTGTGCTGGTGTTCAGCGTGGGCCTGCGCATGACCTTGCCTGTCTGGCCGCGCCTGTCATGACGACGTGGGAAGGCCTGTTATTCGGCATCGGATTCGTCACGCAGCCAGAAGTGCTGATCTACTGCTTTCTGGGCGTAGTGCTGGGGACATTTGTTGGTGTCCTGCCTGGTATCGGGGCGATGGCGGCCATCTCGCTGCTGCTGCCAATTACCTATTACATCACCCCTGAAGCGGCCCTGATCATGCTGGCTGGCGTCTATTATGGCGCGCAATATGGCGGGGCGGTGGCCTCAATCCTGTTGCGGCTTCCGGGCACGCCGCAATCTGCCGTGACCACGCTGGACGGATACCCGATGGCGCAAAACGGGCGCGCCGGTGTGGCCCTGTTCACGGCGATGGCGTCGTCCTTTGTCGGCTCGATGATCGGGATACTTGTTCTGGTCCTGCTGGCAAACTGGTTGTCGCGCGCGGCCACGGCTTTTGGCGCGGCGGATTATGCCGCGATGATGATCCTTGGCCTTGTTGCGGCGTCCACAATTGGGACAGCCCGGCCCGCCAAGGGCTTTGCCATGGTGACACTGGGCCTGTTGTTGGGCTGTATCGGTACAGACGTCAACTCGGGCGCGCAAAGGTTCACCTTCGGCCAGACAGAGCTTTTGGACGGGATCAACCTTGTCGCCCTTGCGATGGGCCTGTTCGGCGTGGCCGAGGTTATCGCAAATGTCCGCAACCCCGACCGGCAGAGCGTGGCGGCGCGTATAGGGCTACGGCGGCTGATGCCGTCGCGGGATGATTTGCGCCGCATGATCTCGCCCATGCTGCGCGGCAGTGCGCTTGGCAGTTTCTTCGGCGCTTTGCCCGGCACCGGATCGACGCTGTCATCCTTTCTCAGCTATTCGATGGAACGACGGATCGCGCGCCGGCCAGAGAGGTTCGGGAAAGGCGCAGTCGAAGGTGTGGCGGGGCCGGAATCCGCCAACAACTCTGCCGCCATCACCGCGTTCGCACCCACATTGACCCTTGGCATTCCGGGCGATCCGATCATGGCGCTGCTGCTTGGTGCGCTGGTCATCCACGGCATTCAGCCCGGCCCCATGATGCTGGAGGCGCGACCTGAAATGTTCTGGGGGCTGGTCGCCAGTTTCGGCATTGGCAATCTGTTGCTGCTGGTCCTGAACCTGCCGCTGATCGGCATCTGGGTTGCGATGCTGCGCATTCCGTTCAACTACCTTTATCCGGCTATCCTCGTGTTCCTCTGCCTTGGCGTCTATTCGGTCAGGGGGCTAAGTTTTGATATCATGGCCGTGGCGGGGATAGGCCTTGCCGGATATTTGCTGGCGATTGCGAAATTCAGCCCAGCGTTGCTTTTACTGGGCTTTGTGCTTGGGCCGCTGATCGAGACAAATCTGCGCCGCGCGTTTCTGATTTCACGAGGTGATCCAATGATATTTCTTGAGCGGCCCATTGCCGCTGGTTTCGTCATTGCGACTGTCGCACTGCTACTTCTGCCTGTGTGGAAAGCGTGGCGTCGGCGTGCGCATTCGTAGAGCGGGCAACCAGCCCGCTTGCCACAACCGATGACCCAGAGTGCCTGTCTGGGCGACAACGAAACCCAAAGAAAGCCAGTCTTTTCGCCGCTATCTTCCGATCTGTACATCACAAGCGTCTTGCGTCCGATCTGCATTCTGGATCTGCCTGCGGCACTATGGCCATTAGAATTGCAACTCTGATCCGGGGTCCGCTATGAGCTAGGAGCGAAAAGTCAGGATGCTGTTTGTTGCCAGCATCACACGGTCTTGGGTGCCGCTTTGGGGCGTTTCAAGAAACGTGTTATGCATGCCGAAGTCGTTCTTCGGACCAGCAAAAGGAAGAGTGCAACATTTTAGCGGCAGTACCCACTGCAAAGGATCACCAGACCGTCCCCGTCCTGAAAGCCACAAACGAATACCGGAGCCCAAACATGCGCATCGTCGAAATCCGCGAGAATGTCGCCTCAATCTCGTCAAATATATCCAATGCCTATATCGACTTCTCGCGGATGACGTGCTCGGTGGTCGCAATCATCACCGATGTGATCCGAGACGGCAAACCAGTGGTCGGCTATGGCTACCACTCCAATGGCCGCTATGACGTGCAGGGCATTCTGCGCAATCGTATACTTCCCCGCCTGACCGACGCAGACCCCGACAGCCTGCTTGATGACACTGGCAACAATCTTGATCCTTTCCGGATCTGGGATGTGATGATGAAAAACGAAAAACCGGGCGGGCATGGCGAGCGCCCGGTTGCCGTGGGTGCCGTAGACATGGCCGTCTGGGATGCAGTGGCAAAGATTGCCGATGTGCCGCTCTGGAAACTGCTTGCGGACCGCTATCGTGGCGGGGTCGCAGACGACAAGGTCTGGCTCTATGCGGCAGGCGGGTATTACTACCCCGGCAAGGACCACCGCGCGCTTCAGGCCGAGATGCAGAGCTATCTCGACCGCGGCTACCGCGTCGTTAAAATGAAGATCGGCGGTGCGTCCCTTGATGAGGATCAGCGCCGCATCGAGGCCGCGCTCGAAGTCGTGGGCCACGGGCGCAACCTGTGTGTGGATGCCAATGGCCGTTTCGATCTGGATACAGCGATCAGGTATGCAGAAGCACTCGCGCCCTACAACCTGTTTTGGTATGAAGAGGCAGGCGATCCGCTGGACTATGCCCTGCAAGCCGAACTTGCCAACCATTACGATCATGCGATGGCGACGGGTGAAAACCTGTTTTCCCATCAGGATGCGCGCAACCTGCTGCGCCACGGCGGGATGCGACCCGACAGGGATTGGCTGCAATTCGACTGCTCGCTCAGCTACGGGCTGGTGGAATATCTGCGCACGCTGGATGTGATGGCAGAAATGGGCTGGTCTTCACGGCGGGTGGTGCCGCATGGCGGGCATCAGCTTTCGCTCAATATGGCGGCCGGGCTGCATCTGGGGGGCAATGAAAGTTATCCGGACGTGTTTCGCCCTTATAACGGGTTTGCTGATGACATTCCGGTCGAAGACGGCCATGTCCGCCTGCCCGACTCGCCCGGTATCGGTTTTGAGCGACGCGCCGAGTTGCTCGCCGACATGAAGCGACTGCTGGACTGAACTCTTTGGCGCAGGCGGGGCGAAGGGCTGTCGGGTAACCCCAAGTAGGGGGCTACCTCGATCTGTGTCGCGCGACAGTCCATTGATGCGACAGATCTGTGGGAATAACATTAGTCAGAATTGACGAGGCAACCTGATGGTTAAGACACGTCAGTGCAATGACACGAAGTCAATCGTAGCAGGGGCAGACCATCGCACAGCCGTTTAGCCCGCGATCAGGTTGCGTTTGTCGGGAAGGAACAGACACATATCGCGCAGCTACCGGATTCGATTTGCAGCTTCATGGTCTGTTTGGTGCGGCGGTTTGCTGACTTCGCAGATATTGATTATGAGGGGGACGATGGGCGCGCGTGAGAAGCCTTGACGCAGGAAAAGGACGACTTGTCCAGTGCTACCCAGTGATCTACATAAGGGCGTTCAATTCTGCCCGTGCCCGTCGCTTGGCATTGTCGCGGGGGCAGGGGATTTCTCCGTGTACGCTACATCCACCGTCGGCAATCTAAAGATGCACAGAAAATGAAAGCGAAACATAATGCCAGACTGTCCGTCGCGCCGATGATGGATTGGACGGATCGGCATTGTCGGTTCTTTCACCGTCAATTGTCGCGCCATGCGCAACTGTATACCGAGATGGTGACTGCGCCTGCACTTGTGCGCGGCAATGCGCTGCATTTGCTCCGGCATGACCCGCAGGAAAACCCGTTGGTCTTGCAACTCGGGGGCTCGGACCCGGTTGAACTGGCGCAAGCCGCGCGCATGGGGGCGGAGGCAGGGTATCAGGAGATCAACCTGAATTGCGGGTGTCCGTCTGATCGCGTGCAATCGGGCTGTTTTGGGGCCGTGTTGATGACCCAACCCAATCTGGTGGGCGAAATTTGTGCGGCTATGCAAGCGGCAAGCCCGGCAGAGGTGAGTGTCAAATGCCGCATCGGTGTGGATGAACAAGACCCGCATGAGGCCTTGCCGAAGTTTCTTGAGGTGCTGTCGCAGGCTGGTGTTGGCCATGTCACAATCCACGCCCGCAAGGCGTGGCTGCAAGGTCTGTCGCCCAAAGATAACCGCGAGATCCCGCCGCTGGACTACCCTTTGGTTCTGGCAATGAAGGCCGAGTTCCCACATTTGCACATCAGCATCAATGGCGGGATCACGTCGCTGGCACAAGCGCGCGGGTTTCTGGATCAGGGGCTGGATGGAGTGATGATCGGCAGGGCTGCGTATCAGCGCCCCGCTGACCTGCTGCTGGGGGCCGATGCCGAAATATTTGGCCAGTCCTCCACGACGACACTTCAATCTGCCATTGATGCCATGCGCCCCTACATTGCGCGAGAGCTTGCGCATGGAACGAAGCTTGCCTCGATCACCCGGCATATGTTGGGGCTTTTTGCAGGCAAGCCCGGTGCGCGCCACTGGCGCAGGGTGCTGTCCGAACAGGCCCATCGCCCGAACGCGGGGCTGGAAGTGATTGACATGGCCCTTGACGCGATGGCGCAGGCGGCCACCGCGCCCGCAGAGGCTGGCTCACAACTCTAGGCAGATATCGCGGGGCTGATCGCATCGGGGCAGGGCAGGGCTGGGGCCGTGGGGCTGTGCATGTCAAGCAGGGCTTCATGCAACAGGGCCGTCATGACAGCGACATGCTCGGACGCGCTCCAGCTTGCGTCATGGGTGCGGCGGGCATGTTCAAGAGCGCGTTCGCGTTCCAGCAGTTGGGAGAGGGCCACGTGTGGTGTCGGCAGGCTGCGCGCCATTGGCAGGCCCAGCAAGCGCGCCAACCTGTGAGCGCGGTTGTAATCGCGCAAGGCATAGCGGGCCGATACAATCAAAAGGCGTGGGCGAATAAGCGTGTCTAATACCGTTGTGGAAATGTGCATTCAGTTGTCCCCAATATTCTGAGCATGGTCATAATCGCACAGGCACACAGGGCGTTGCGCAGGATTTCGCACCAGCGCGCGGTAGCTTCAACAGGATTTAGGAATTTGTAACCATTCTGAGACTGTCGAAGGTCTGGTTAACAAACTGGTAACTTTGACACTCATAGGTTGAGAATTGGTTAGGGAGCGCGCGCTGATATGTCTGCGCAAGGCACAATAGCGAACGGGAAAGCAGTGTGCCGCAATCAGGCGATAGGTGATCTGCTTCCTTTCGGAGTGCGGCTGTATTTGTCCCATGTCGGAGCGGGGAAATCGTTGCGCGCGCTGGGAAAGGACTACGGATGCCATGCCTCGACTGTCTTGCGTCAGGTCCGCCATTTTGAAAACCGCCGTGATGATCCGCTTGTAGATGATGCGCTGCGCCGCCTTGATGATGCGTTGCGCGCCCCACCCAAGCCCCTGTCAGAAAAGGGTGTCATATCAATGACGACTATTTCGCCACGTCAACCAACCGCACTTGTTGACCCTGCGTTTGAACCCAAAGCCATGCAGGTTCTGCAACATCTGTCGCAGGCCAAATCTGTGTTGATCGTGGCATTGGACATGCCCAAAGCTGTCGTGACATGTGACGACCCTGAGGGGGTTCCGCAGCGCGTTTGTGTGCTGGACCGGTGTGTTGCCGAAGTCATGGCGTTGAATGACTGGATCAGTTGCCGCAATCGCGGGCGTGTCGCAAGCTATGTCATCTCACCTTCGGGGCGCTCGGCGTTGCGGCGCTATTGCGCCCAACACGGGCTGCCCTTCGCACCATTCGGCAGCCCCGAACCGGGTGCCGCTGGGCGATTGCGTTATGGTGGCACCGAAAGTCCGGTCACGGTGCTTGCGCGCCGGCGTGACAAGAATGGCCAACCCTTTCTGGGCGCGCCGCTTGTGTTGGCGGCCGCCCGTTTGCGCGAGGATTTTGTCATGGCCCAACTCGACACGAGTCCCCACATGACAACAGAGGATGCCATAGCTGCGTTGGAAAACCGCGCAGTGACCGGCCCGAATATCGCGCCACCCGGCACCAGGGCGGCAAGATCGCGCGTTCTGGAAGTGCTGCGCGACCTCGGGCCGGAGTTGGGGGATGTGGCGCTGCGCTGTTGTTGCCGCCTTGAGGGGGTCGAGTCGGCTGAACAGGCGCTGGGCTGGTCCGCGCGTTCGGGCAAGATTGTGCTGCGCATCGCCTTGCAACGGCTAAGCCGCCATTATCAGCGTATGGGGGATGCGCAGATGATGATAGGCTGAGTTACTCTGCCTGAGCGGTATCCAGCGCGGCCTGCGCTTTCATCCACATGGCCTCGGCGCGGTCCAACCCGTCCATGACTTCGGCATATTTCGCCTGCCAGACTTGCAACTCGCTTAGTCGTCCATCGTCATACAGCGCTGTGTCTGCAAGTTTGGTTGCCAGCTTGTCGCGCATCTGCTCCAGCTTGCTGATGCGGCTTTCGCATTTGCGCAATTCGCTGCGCAGGGCAATCACTTCATCGCGTGTCGCGCGCGGCTTTGGCTTGGCGGCGGGCTTTTCGCGCACAGGCTTGGTGGTGCTGGACAACAGGAAATTGCGATAGCTTTCCAGATCGCCATCATAGGGCGTCACCTTGCCATCCGAGACCAGCCAGAGCCTGTCTGCCACAAGCGACAGCAAATGCATGTCATGGCTGACCAGCACGACCGCGCCAGTATAGGCGGTCAGCGCATCGACCAGCGCTTCACGGCTTTCAATATCAAGGTGGTTTGTCGGCTCATCAAGAATGAGCATGTGGGGCGCATCAAGTGTGGCCAGCAACAGCGACAGCCGCGCCTTTTGTCCGCCTGACAGGCGGGTGACCACAGTTTCCGCCTGTTCCGCCATCAACCCGAAGCCTGCAAGCCGCGCGCGCAGCCGTGGCGGAGCCTCGCCGGGGCGGGCGCGTTGCAAATGCTGCAAGGGTGTTTCGTCCAGCTCCAGCTCATCCACCTGATGCTGGGCGAAATACCCCACGCGCAATTTCGCCGCGCGCGTCACGGTGCCAGAGCCTGTCAGCTTCTCGGCCAGCAGTTTTGACAGGGTTGATTTGCCTTCGCCATTGCGGCCCAGAAGGGCGATGCGGTCATCCTGATCGATGCGAAGATCCAACCCCTTCAGCACTGGCGGGCCGCCATAGCCAACAGATGCCCCTTCCAGCCGCAGAATGGGGGGCGACAGTTCTTCGGGGGCGGGAAAGGTAAAGACATGGCGCGCCGCCTCGGAAGGGGGCGTGGTGGGTGTCAGTTTTTCCAGCATTTTCAGCCGCGACTGGGCCTGCCGCGCCTTGGTGGCTTGCGCGCGGAAACGGTCCACGAATTTTTGCATATGTGCGCGCTGCGCGGCGACTTTATGCGCTTCGGCGGCCAGAACGGCGCGTTGCTCGGCGCGGGTGCGGGCGAAATAGTCGTAGCCGCCGGTGTAGAGCGTCAGTTTGCGGTCTTCGAGGTGCAGAATATGGTCCACAGCACGGTTCAGCAGACCACGATCATGGCTGATGATGATGACGGTATGCGGATATTTTGCCAGATAGGTTTCCAGCCACAGCGCGCCTTCAAGGTCCAGATAGTTTGTCGGCTCGTCCAGCAGCAGCAGGTCGGGTTGGGCAAACAGAACCCCCGCCAGCGCCACGCGCATCCGCCAGCCGCCCGAGAAATCGGAACAGGGGCGAAGCTGGGCCTCGGCATCGAAGCCCAGTCCCTTCAGGATGGAACTTGCGCGCCCTTCGGCGGACCACGCGTCAATATCGACCAGTCTTGCCTGAATGGCTGCAATCTGGCCTGCATCCTGCGCGGTTTCAGATTCGGCCATCAGGGCCGCGCGCTCGGTATCTGCCTCCAGAACCGTGTCAATCAGCGAGGTGGATGACGACGGAACTTCTTGTGCGACCCCGCCAATACGCGCGCGCGACGGCAGTGAAATCGTGCCCCCGTCCAGCGTCAACTCGCCTCGGATCAGGCGAAACAGCGTGGTTTTGCCAGTTCCGTTGCGCCCGACAAGGCCAATCTTGTGACCATCGGGAATATTGGCAGAGGCCGCCTCGAACAAGGGGCGGCCTTCGACGGAGTAGGAGATATCTATAATGCGCAACATGCGCTGCACCTGCCCTCTCTGGGCGGGCACGTCAAGCCCTGCCAGCGCAAACTTTATCCCGTATGTGTTGAGGATAAACAGGGCAAGGCGTTAACCTTGCGCTTGCAGCAATTCATCGACCAGCGGGTTTGGAAACCTCCGCGACAGGGTTATGGCATGGAAACTCTCGACCAGCCCGTCGATCTGCGCTACCTCGATCAGCAAGCCAGAGGCCAACTCATCGCGCACGGCAATCGGCGGCAGCACCGCAATCCCGGCCCCTTCGCGCGCCAGCAGGCGCATCATGGCAATATCATCCACTTCGGCGGCGATCTGCGGGCGCAAACCCCGACGCGCGGCCCACAGATCAAAGCCTGCGCGCAAGCCTGTCTCAAGTGTGGGTAATACCAGTGCTTCGTGCGTCAGCAAGGTTGTCAGATCATCGCGGCCCGCGCACAGCTCTGGAGTTGCGATCAGGCTGACGGGTTGCTCGGATATCTTCTGCGCCAGCCACGGCGCAGCCCTGTCGCGCGGGGGCGGGGTGTTGGTCAGCACAATATCCAGCCGCAACGCCTGCAAGTCGCTGAGCAATTCGCCCTGAGAGCCAGAGCGCAAGATCACCTCGACATCCGCACGCGCGATCAGGGGGCGGAGGAAATCCAATTGGAAATTGCGCGACAATGTGGCCAGAGCGCCTACGCGCACAGCCCGCCGTCCGGTGTCGCTTTGGGCCAGAACCGCGACCATTTCATCGCCGGTTTTGAAAATGGCATCGGCATAGTCCAGCGCGATACGCCCCGCTTCGGTCAGTACAAGCTGGCGGCCGATCCGGTCGAACAGGTTATGGCCAAGGCGATCTTCCAAGGTGCGGATCTGCGTGGACAGCGCGGATTGCGACAGATTCAGCGCCTGTGCTGCGCGCGTCAGGTTACCGTCATGGGCGACGGCCTGAAAATAGCGCAGATGCTTGTAATTCATCAGAGACATAGTTCTATTTAATAGATCAAATTGACGCAAACAATGTATTTTTACAAATCTTTCGGCTGGAATATCTGCGGCGGACTGCCTGAAGCGGAGATGCGTGATGCTGACCTTGATACCATACCTGTCCATCCTAATCCTAAGCGCCGCCGGACTGGCCTGCTTACTGGGCCAGCAGATGCGCCCCACCATGACCTTGTTTCTGGCCGAAGTCGCCAGCCTTGCCGGTTTGGTACTGGCCCTTGGGGCCGCGTGTGTGCTGTGGCTGTATGGGGCACAAACATCCCCTGTTCTTGGCGTGGCCACATTCGGGCTCTCGGTGCGGCTGGATTTGCTGTCAGTTGTGATGCTGCTTCTGGTCGGTCTGCTGGGCTGGGTCATTACACGGTTTTCCACAACCTATCTGGATGGTGAAGCGCGTCAGGGCGCGTTCATGGGCTGGCTGATGCTAACCTTGGCGAGTGTGACCGCGCTGGTCAGTGCGGGCAATCTGGGGCAGCTCTGTTTGGGCTTCATCGGGGCGGGCATCGGGCTGCGGCAATTGCTGCTGACTTATGCCGAGCGCCCGCGTGCCCAGCGGGCCGCCGCGCGGATGCGTGTGGCCAGCCGCGCAGGTGATGCCGCTCTGATTGCTGCGAGCAGTGTTCTCGTGCTGTCGTTTGGCACTGCCGATATTGCGACGCTGAATGCAACTGCAAGCGGCCCTATGGCTGTGCTGGGGGCGGGGTTGTTGGTGATCGGCGGGCTGTTGAAGGCCGCGCAATTCCCGCTGCATGGCTGGCTGACCGAGGTGATGGAAGCGCCCACCCCTGTATCGGCATTGCTGCATGCGGGAATTGTCAATGCAGGGGGCTTTGTGCTGATCCGTATGGCAGATATCCTGCTGACAGCGCCCGGCATCATGGCCGCACTGGCCCTGCTGGGCGGATTCACGGCGCTGTTCGGCAGTTTGGCAATGCTGGCGCAGCCAGCGGTCAAGACCTCTCTGGCGTGGTCGACGATCGCGCAGATGGGATTCATGATGCTGCAAATCGGGCTGGGGCTGTTCGCATTGGCGACCCTGCATATTCTGGCCCACTCGCTCTACAAGGCGCATGCCTTTCTGAGTTCGGGCAGCGCGATTGCCCATGTGGCCGCTGCGCGCCGGCCCGGCCCTGTGGCAGTTCCGTCCGCGCGCAATGTGGCGCGGGCCTTTGGTCTGGCGCTGGCGATCTTCGCCGCTGTCGGGTTCTTCTTCGGATTGTCGGGCAAGCCGCCGCAGGCCTTTGCGCTGGGCGCTATCCTGATCTTCGGCGTGGCCTATCTGATCGCACAGGGTCTTGCCGATGCCGCGCCCGCCAGCCTGACCAAGCGCATTTCGGTGGCAGCACTCGTGACCTCGGCCAGCTATTTCATGCTGCATGCCGGGATCGACTGGCTGATGGCAGGCACTTTGCCCGTACCAGCGGCCCCGGATGCTTTGGAATGGGCGGTGATGGTGCTGGTGCTGACAAGTTTCGGGTCTGTCGCGCTGGCGCAAGCTTTGTTTCCCCTTTGGGCCGGTCATCCGGCCGCGCAAGGCCTGCGCGTACATCTGGCCAACGGGCTGTATGTCGCCCCCCTGATCGACCGGCTGACCAATGGCCTGCCGAAAACCCGCGCCTGACTGTGCTGTGAGAGGATCAAGTCTGTGAAACTTCCCAACCACTCGAATTTTGACGCTCCGTTTCTGGCCATCATCGAGGGGGCACGCCGGGCGGCTCGCCTGATCCCGCCAGCCTTCCCGCTCTCGGCCACGGTCGCGGTCAACCCCTATCTGGGGCACACGAATGAGGGGCTGGCGCAGACCGGTGCACGGCTTGCCCGCGCGGGCGGGTTGCGCGTAACCCAGCCCAGAGCCGCGTTTCGCACTGCCTTTGCAGAGGGGCGCCTGACCCGCGCCGACCTGCTGGCGGCGCTGGACCTTTGTCCGGGTCAGACCCTGACAGAGTTGGAGGGCGCACTGCATACAGATACGCCGGACCCCGAGCCCCTGCCCACCGTTGCCGATCTTGCGGCCCAGGTCAGCGGCATTGACTGGCCCGAAATTGTTGCGGCGCGGATCGGGGCTTGGGCCTCGGGCTATTTCGATCAGGGGCAGGCGCTGTGGCCCGCGCCGCAAGGGCGCAGTGCTTATGACGCGTGGCGTGCCTTTGCCAGCCACGATCTGACACCTGAAATCATGGGCTTGCGCGGGTTTTGCAATCTGGTGGCGGATGCGCCTGATACGGCATCTTTCGCGCTGCTACGGGCGGCTGACCAGCTTGGCCTTGGAGCGGATGGCGCTGAAAGTGCGGTGCATCGCTGGCTGATCGAGTTGGGCGGCTGGGCGCAGGTTGCGCGCTGGAAGCTGTGGCAAGCGGAACTTGACGGGCAAAGTGATGACACCGTGACCGACCTTTTGGCGCTGCGTATGATCTGGGATGCAGCCCTTCTGGCGCAGTATCACGACCAGATCGGTGCCGATTGGGCGCTTGTCATTGCCGAACATGCCCAGCCGGTCGTGCCGTCCAGACAGTTGGAGTTGGATGCGACGCTGCAGCTTGCGTTGGAATTGGCACATCAGCGCGATCTGGTCAGCACGCTGTCCGAACCTGCACCGGTCAAGGCACTGGCCGGTCCGACCCTGCAAGCGGTGTTTTGCATAGATGTCCGCTCTGAACGCTATCGGCGTGCGTTGGAAAGCTGCGATTGCGGCATTCAAACACTCGGTTTTGCGGGTTTTTTCGGCCTGCCTCTGGCACATAGGCCGTTGGATGCCTGCGCGCACGAGGCGCATCTTCCGGTGCTGTTGAAACCTGCGCTGTGCACAAGCCCCGACACGGATGCGCGCACCAGCCATGTCGCGCAGATCACTGCACGCGCCTGGCGGGCTTGGGGGCGGTTCAAGCTGGCAGCCGTGTCGTCTTTCGCCTTTGTCGAGGCGACAGGCCCGCTGTATCTGGCCAAGATCATCCGCGACAGCCTTGGCCTGCATGGCCGCACCACACCGGAACCCGTGCCACAGATTGCGGGCTTGGATCTGGCGCAACGTGTGGATCTGGCGGCGAAGGTCTTGCACGCAATGGGCCTGACCAAGGATTTTGCGCCAGTTGTGCTGCTGGTGGGGCATGGCGCGCATGTCACCAACAACCCGCACCAGTCGGCCCTGCAATGTGGGGCATGCGGTGGGCATTCCGGCGAGGTCAGCGCACGTGCACTGGCGGGCCTACTGAATGATCCGCAACTGCGGCTGCAACTTGCGCAACGCGGCATCGTCATTCCCGCCGACACTCGGTTTATGGGCGCGCTGCATGATACAACCGCCGACAGCGTCACGCTGTATGACCCGCTTGGCCCAAACTCGGCTGAAATCCGGGCTTGGTTGGATCAGGCCAGTGCCTTGGCGCGCGCAGAGCGCGCGAAAACGCTTCCACGTGCGGGCGATCAGGGGGGAAACCTGCCAGCCCGTGCACTCGATTGGGCGGAAACCCGGCCCGAATGGGGGCTGGCGGGCTGTGCCGCTTTCCTTGCCGCGCCGCGCGATGTCAGCCGGGGCCGTGATCTGGGGGCGCGTGCCTTTTTGCATGAATATGACTGGCAGCGCGATGACGGGTTTGCCACTTTGGAGTTGATCCTGACAGCGCCCGTTGTTGTGGCAAGCTGGATCAGCCTGCAATATTATGGGTCGGTCACGGCACCACAGGCGTTTGGCGCTGGCAATAAGCTGCTGCATAATGTGGTTGGCGGGTTTGGTGTGTTCGAGGGCAATGGCCATGCGCCGCGCACCGGGCTTGCTTGGCAGTCGGTGCATGATGGCGTGCGCGCTCACCATGTCCCGTTGCGGCTGAGTGTGATAGTCCGCGCCCCAGTGGGCGCCATCAGTGATATTCTCGACCGCCACGCCCAGCTTCGGGCCTTGTTTGACAATGGCTGGCTGCATCTGATCCAGATGGATGATGCCGGTCAGCTGGCGCAGCGCTACCATGGCGGAGGTTGGCGCGCGCTGCCTACCCCATAAGGGTACGCCGCGCAGTCCATGGTAAAATTGCCCTCGTTTCTCCTTTGCGCGGAGATTCAGCATTGTGCAGAACGCCCAGACGGTCATCCGCGCGCCCGCCGTCTGAGCCGCGTGCGCTGCGCAGAACAAATCCGCCGCCGTCCTATGCGCCAAACAGGGCGCATTCTATGCAACCACATGTGCAAGGCGTGGAAGACCTGAGTGGCAAGCATGGGTGCCGCCAATCGGCCAAACCGGTCTGGTAGCGCCATGGGTCCACGATCAATGCCTGTGCACACAAGCTTCGTGGGACGGGAACATGCACCTTGCGGGACTCGGATCGTATACGTTCGGGCGCGCATCGAAACACTGAGCATACGCACGTCAGCTTCTGATGTTTTGTAACAATATAAGGGCCACGTTATTGGCCGACATTTCGGCCTGCACCTCTCTTATTTGGGACATGATCAGGAACCTGTGCGTCAGGGCTTTTAGCTTTACCGGATCAGCCATATCCAGCAGATCGGAGGTGCCAAAGCGTTTGCTCATGGCGATTTGCATCCGAGTGACTTGATCTTCGATATCAAGCAGGCCAAATTCCTTTGGCAACCCAAGGCTGGTTTCAAGTAACTGGCGCAGAGGCGGGTTGCCAAGTGCCGCGAACCAGCGGGACGCCTGCGTGGAATAGCTTTCTGCCAATTGCGGCAGTTCACGTTGTAGCGAGAGCGCCAGCCTCAGCGTTTGGTCCTGTTCCCCCACTGAAATCTCGAAGGCGCGCCCCTTGTAGGACGCGGTCAGTCGTTCTGCCAGATCGGGTTGCAAGTCCGTGGGATCTGTTTTGGCAAGATGTCCCAATGCGCTTGCAAGGGCAAAATACCTTTTGTCTGCAAGGCGATTGGCCAAGGCGCGGCGGTCATCCGTTCCTCCCTCAATGATCTGGCGGATGAAGGCGCGGTTGTCCAGATCGTCTTGCAAGCCAAACGCGCCCAAAGTGACGCGCAACAACCGGCGATCTGCCACCAGTTGGTCAGCTGTCGAAATCTTCTGAAATTTCTCTTCGAAATACGCGACGTCGCGTTGCAATTGCGGCACCGCATTGAAGCTTGCTTCCTGACGCGCGCGTGTGCGGTTCAAGAACGCCCATCCACCAAGGCCAGAAAGTGGAATGACAGGCTGAAAGCTCATGACAACCGCGCGGTAAAGAGACGTTCTTCGCGCGGCAGAAGTGCGCGCAGGGATTTCAAGGTTTGATAGAACTCGCCCTTCTGGGCCGTTTCCGACGCGTTGTTCAGAAGTTTCTGACTGTCCGGGTCGGTGAATACCTGCGCCAACTGATCAATCGCGCGTATCAGTGGCGTGATCATGTCTTCTGCCTGGGAATCGCCCGCGAGGATCAGTTGCGCCAGATAACATGTCCGCTTTACGGGTGTGTTGGCCTGTTCCGGGTGGATGGCATCACGCAAGCGCAAAACATGCGCATTTGGTGTCCTGATCGACAGGCTTGTTCGCCTGTCGCCGTTCTCGATGACGGCGCCATTCAGCAGAACACGCTCATGGGGCGCAAGTCGGATCACAAGTCCGGTCATGTCATGTCGACCTTTCCGGACAACCCGCGCATGATGGCAAGGTTAACATCAATCAGCACTGACGCCTCCGCGCGTCCCGCCAGAACCTCATCCGTGTGGCGCGAGGTGAATGCCGCGAGTTGCAACAATTGCAGCCGCAGCGTATCGGGCAGGCCATTGCCTGACCCTGACAGGTCGCTTGCAAGCTCGGTCCACAGCCGTCGGTTCTCATACATGGCTTGCGCTATATCGGCGAAGTTCTGAGGGTTGGATTCGACCGCAGTTCTCAATCTGAATGTGATGCGCGCGATGACATCATATTCTGCGGAACGCGGGGTTTTCTGAGCAGTATTTGGCTGACCGTAGGCGGCATTCGCCAAGGTGTGGGCGTTCATCGCTGGACCCTTTCGATACTAAAGGTCGATTATGCGTGGGCCCCGACCGCGCGGGGCCCACGACCGGTTACTTAGAGCCCGATTTAAAAGTAGTTGAGTGAGTTCAGCAGGTTGTGATTCTATTCGGTTGTGAAGCTGAACGGAGACCCCAATGGCCTGGACCGAACTCACCCGTCGCCAACATGACCGAAAAGGCGGCAGATACGCAAGCGATATGACTGACGCAGAATGGTCGTTGATAGCGCCTTTGATGCCGCCACCCAAGACAACCGGCAGACCACGCACGACAGATTTGCGCGACATCTTCGACGCGATCCTCTACATCGCAA
The DNA here is from genome assembly GCF_006716865.1 of Roseinatronobacter monicus. Lineage (NCBI taxonomy): Bacteria > Pseudomonadati > Pseudomonadota > Alphaproteobacteria > Rhodobacterales > Paracoccaceae > Roseinatronobacter > Roseinatronobacter monicus. Next base: position 874,908 of record NZ_VFPT01000001.1, read on the forward strand.
CGACCGGATGCCAGTGGCGCATGTTGCCCCACGACTTTCCGCCGGTGTCGACGGTGCGGGGTTATTTCTACACGTGGCGTGATAACGGCTTGCTTGAGGAGATGAACCGCCAGCTGGTTGAAGCCGCGCGATTGGCCGAGGGCCGTAAAGCCCAGCCAACAGCCGGGGTCATCGATAGCCAGAGCGTAAAAACCACTGAAAGTGGAGGGGTTAGCGGCTATGATGCAGGCAAAAGGATCAAGGGCCGCAAGCGCCACATCGTAACCGACACGGTAGGATTACTGCTGAGCCTGGTGGTCCATAGCGCCGGAATTCAGGACCGGGATGGTGCGCCGGATGTGTTGAAAGCTATCGTCGCACGCTACCCGTCATTGCGGCACGTATTCGCTGACGGCGGGTATGCAGGGCCCAAGCTACGGGATGCGCTAAAAGCCCTCGGCCGATGGACCGTCCAGATCGTCAAGCGCTCCGACACCGCGGAGGGCTTTGAAGTGCTGCCACGACGGTGGGTCGTCGAGCGCACCTTTGCTTGGCTGAACCGATGTCGGCGCCTGTCGAAAGACTGGGAGAAATCCATCGCAAGCGCAGAAGCTTGGATCCTCATCGCACACATTAGACGCGTAACGCGGCATCTCGCAAGAAACTGAAATACAACGAAGAGTTTTGAATCCGACTCTTAGCGAAACAAGGCCAGAATGTTCTGTGGCTGCTGGTTTGCAATCGAGAGTGACTGCGTGGCCAGCTGCTGCTGCACTTGAAGCGCCTGTAGCCGTGCAGAGGCCGCTTCCAGATCGGCATCCACCAGCGACCCTATCCCCGTGGTCAATGCATCAGACAGGTTTTTGGTGAATTCTGCCTGAATATCGATACGCTTTTCTACAGAACCAAAGGTTGCGGCGGCACCAATAGCAACCTGCAACATTGCCTCAAATTCCTCCAAGGCCGTTACAGCACCTGCTGCGGTTGATACATCCCAGTCCAACGCGTCGCTAAGCCCGTCCAGCAGATCGAGATCAGCAGCAGCGATATCGATAGTATTGGCTTCGACGCCAGTCGCGTCTCGGTTGAGCGATGACAGGATTTCCAGAGGATCGGTCTGGGTGCCATTTACCAGATTCAGGCCGTTGAACTGTGCTGCGTCCAAAACCTGCTCGATCTGATCTTGCAAGGCAGCAACTTCGCTTTGAATCTTCTCCCGATCAACATTCTCTTCCTGTGCCGCGACAATAAGACTTTGCATCTGCTGCATCAGATCAACGGTCGTTTCCGCGGCCACCCGTGCCACTGCCACCGTGGACTTGCCCAAAGCGAGCGTGTCACCGATCGCTTTCAGCCCGCCCACATCTGATTCCATCACCTTGGAGATTGACCAGACTGCCGCATTGTCCCGGGCAGTGGAGATGGATTTGCCGGTCGAAATTTCACCTTGCGTCTGCGCCAGGTTCTTGTTGATTCCACGCATGGTTTGCAGGGCGACCATCGCGCTGGTATTAGTCAGAATGCTTGACATTGAGTAGCCTTTCATTTGTGCGTTTTGCACTGGAAAATAAAGCACCTTCTTCAGGTACATCTGACTGCATTCTGCAGAATACCGCGGTATTTTGGGCCGCGACGGCAACGTTCTTGCTGTTAAATCACACTATCACTTCAAGGGGTTTACAGAAGCTAAAGAGATTGGGTATTTTCGTTTTCCCGCCCTTAAAACCCTAGGCATGGTTAAGGGGGATTTACGCTTTACGCTCCAATTGGTTCTCAACCCTGCGCATTGTTTTGCTGGTGCCGCACCGATCATACATTTGCGTGTCCTGCCCGTCGCGCAGTCTGGTAAGCATATGTCGGGCATCCTGAAACCCTTGTGCCGCAGACCCCAGCAATGCCGCATTCTGCGCCAATCCGCGCTGAAGTATCTCCAGCGTGGTTTGTGGCAAACCCTGACCTTGCAGTGATTGGACCGCCCGTTGTTTCGCGTTGGCGAACCCCTCTAACTGGTCATATTTTCCGCCAAGCAATGCCTCCTTCTCATCCTCAAGTAGGGCGCATAAGGCCTGAACTGGTACCTTCATACTCACGGCGCACTCGTGGCTTCACTGGAGTGCGCCAATAGTCCACGAAGCGCCATCTCGGCCAGACCGATCCCGCCGGCTGCGGCAATGCGCTGGGCCTGCGCATCCAGCAAGATTGAGGCAAACTGATCCTCACCGATGCCGCCCCCAAAGGGTGTTCCGGTCTGTTCCGCACCGGCTGCACGCAAGAGCTCAGCCAGAATCGCTGCCTCGAAATTTTGTGCGGTTTGCGCAAGATCAGGCGCATGCTTGGTCGAAATGTGAGGGTTTGACGCCTGCGCCATGGCCTGAGCGTTCGGCACGATATGCATAATTTTCTCTCCGTGTTGCGGCAATACCGTCAGATTCCCTCATTCCGGTAAAGATTCGGTAAGCAATGACCCGCATAATGAGGGAATATCGAACAAGTTCAGGTCCACCATGTCTGAAATGCAGATTATGAAACCGGGGGAAGCGACCTCACATGCCGCTCGAAAGGGCATGACCGTCCTGGCGTCGGCTGATGATCAGCCATCCTTCAGGGAACATCTGCATCCCGTCGTGGATAAAGCTGTGTCTTGGGGTCCGCACCGGCAAGAGGCTTTAATTCTTTCTGAACGCGGTGATGGGCCGAAAGCTGGCACGCGCACGCCCCTTGCACGCATGATTGCCCCGCCTGCGTTTGGTGCCGTCACCTCACTTAGGTCGGAAGCTGACCCCACAGATTTGCTAGATGCTCTGTTTCAGGAACCACCGGCTTTGCCTGTGCGGCTTTCAGAACCGGACAGATTTCATAACCCCCGCAACGGCGGTGCTGTTGACGACACTGTGGAAATGGGAGGTGTCGATGATCCTGACTTTGAGGCAGATTTGCATGCTTCGCATCGTGAAGACACAGCCTCTTGGCACGCTGGGCGCCTGCCTGAAGGAGAGGTCTTCGACGGGGAGCCAGCTGCAGCGCATGTGAAGGAGCAGGGCCACCTGCGCATTGACGCAGATCTGACAGGGGCTCAGCCTGTCAGACATGTTGCCCAAGACGCCGCGGCGGGTATGGCGCATTTGTTGCAACCAGATTTACCCGCGCGGCAAACCGATGCGCCCGAAACATTCGTGCCCGCTGACCAAGTTCTAACGCGCGATGCGGATAGACCAGATGTGCCGCGCATTGGGAATCCGCCCTTGGTGATACTGGCCGATGATGCAAGAAAGGATGCTTTGATTGATAGAAAGCCGGACTTGTCTGCGCGCCATGGTACGCATCTTTATGTGGCATCAGCGGGCGCAGATCAGAACGGATCGTCACCTCCGCCTGCTCGTTTAAACGCCATTGCAACATCCAGAGCGGAGTTAAGGACTGATGATCTAAAAACGCATGTGCGGTCACAAGTCCTTTTCGAAGCGAAGATTTCCACGCCTTTGGTTGCAGATGATCTAGGGCGAAGCATGTTGCCGATAAAGAATCGTGTACCGCTTGAGCAGATGACGACCACAGGCCCGATGCCAAATATAGCCCCACTTGCAGCGCATAAGTTGCCGCCTGACCTTCGGCAGAATAATATACTGGCAAGCGGGTTCACGCGGGGCGGTGCCGAAGATTTGGTATCTGCATCGACTATATCATTTTCCACCGTTGACGGCGGATATTCCAAACCGCGCTTGCCCATAGGCCAACACCTCGCACCGACGATCTGGGCGCAAGTGAGCGGGGCAATCGCGCATTCGACCACGAAATCCTTTCAGATCCAGTTGGCACCTCTTGAGTTAGGGCGCGTTCGTGTGACGATGAACGCAACAGATGCCGGTGTGCAGGTCATTATTTTTGCAGAGCGCCCAGAAACGCTTGAACTGATGCGCAAATTTTCTGCCGATTTTGAGCGCGAACTGAAAGACCTCGGGTATGACAGCCTCGATATGAAATTCTCGCATCAGCAGACAGCTGACCATCAGTTTCAAAAGCGGCTGCACGCAGATGAACCAGATCAGCTGCCAAAACCTGCGCTACCCGCCGAATCATTAGTGGGGCCAGTGAATGTTTCTGTCTGGACTGGGATGGATATTCGTGTCTGAGGGGTGCCGCCCACCTGGGGCAATGCTGCTTCGCTGCACGGCTTTCGCGCCATTGTCAGCACCGCTAGGATATACAAGTGCGCGCCCGAAACACTTACTACGCGCGACACATGGCTTGATCTGGCCAGCGTCCAGATGACGAATTTTACAAGGAGATGATGTGAGATGGATGCGCAAATACACGCTTTGAACCCGAATGCAGTGGGCCATGCCAGAGATGCACAGCGCAATGCGCCAAAGACAGAAATTTCGAGTGATTTTCAGACATTCCTACGCATGCTAACCACGCAGATGCAGAATCAGAACCCTCTCGAACCGATAGAGGCGTCTGATTTCGCTGTGCAGCTTGCCACATTCTCAGGCGTCGAACAGCAAGTCAGGACCAATGATTTGCTGGCGCAACTGGCGGGCCGCATGGGGTTGTCAGAGCTGGGCAATTGGGTTGGCCGCGAAGCGCTGACATCTGCCCCGCAGTTGATTGATGGCGCGCCGCTGCGGCTTGTTCCCCCTGAAATAGCAGGTGCTGATCGTGCAGAGTTGGTGCTGCGCGACGTGAATGGTAATGAGGCGGGGCGATACTCTGTTTCCCCGAACGCCACCGAAATTATCCTCGACATCCCCGATCAAGACCATGGCGGCCCCCGGACCGGCTATTATGCCATCTCGATGGAGAGTTTCAGGGCGGGTGAACTGATTGGGGAGGGGCCTGCGCTTGGCTACTCCCGGATTGTCGAGGCGCGCAGTGACGCGGGACAAGTGCTTCTGGTTCTGGATGGGGGCCATATCATCGCCAGTGACAAGGTTGTGGGCCTGCGTGCGTGAGGCACATACATCGCGCGTATTTTCTCGACATTCGGGCGCATGGAAAATCGCCAAACGCATACGGCGCGACGCGTCAGGTTGCTCACAAGGGCCTTGAGGTTAACCTGCAACACATGCGCCCGCGCCGATGAGTGGCGATAACGCCCGAGCCGCGCCACGACGGCGCAGCACGCATTCCGTTGTGCAAGGACCGCTCACTTGGTCAGGATCAACTTGCCCGCGCGGGTGATGCGCAACTGATAGGTTTTGCCATCAAGCAAGATTTGCGCCAGACCGCAGCCTTGTGTGAGGTTATGGGCATCGTGAACCGGCGGGTTCTGGGGGGCGCGATGCATCAGCGACGGTGCAGTCATTGCGTTCATGTCGGTCTCCGTTGGTTTGATGTCACGTAACGCTGGCTGATTCGCTTGCTTGTGCGTTAAATATGAGTGTTTCACTCGGAAAAGTAAAGACCAACTAAAACACTCTGTAATTGTCAGGCAATATGCTGCCCCATGATGCATAAGCTTGCACATGCCGCGCAAATCGGTCCATGTGCGTGTGAAATCGGGCAGAGAAGGGGCAAGCGATGCACAGAGTGGCAATCAACGGCTTTGGCCGGATCGGGCGGACTGTGCTGCGCGCTTGGCTACAGGGCGGCTGGCCGCAGGTCCAGATTGTCGCCGTGAATGACATCGCGTCGCCCGAGGATTGCGCCTATTTATTCGAGTATGACAGCGTGTTCGGCCCTTTTGCGGGCGAAGTGGCGCTGACACAGGACGGCTTGCGTGTTGCGGGGCATAATTTGCGCCTGACCCATGCGGCGGATCTGTCCGAACTTGACCTGTCTGATATTGACCTTGTTATGGAATGCACAGGCCGCGCAGACCGGACAGAAGTGGCCCGGCGTGGCTTGCGGGCAGGTGCAGGCCGGGTGCTGATTTCCGGCCCGTCCGACGCCGCAGAGGTGACTTTGGTAATTGGTGCGAATGACGAGTTGCTTAGCCCCGAGCATCAGCTTGTCTCGAACGCGTCGTGCACGACCAATGCAATGGCGCCCCTGGCGCGGCTTCTGCATGAGCGGTGGGGCATTGCCACGGGGTTCATGACAACGGTGCATTGCTACACGGGCAGCCAGCCCACGGTTGATGCGCCGCGCGGCGATCCTGCGCGCTCGCGTGCGGCGGCGCTGTCAATGGTGCCGACCACGACCAGCGCGCAACGCCTTGTCGAGCGCGTTTTGCCCGAACTGGATGGGCGATTGCTGGGGGCTGCAATCCGGGTGCCAACGGCCTCTGTTTCGGCGATTGATCTGGCTGTCATGCTGGACAAACCGACAACCGTGCAAGAGGTCAATCATGTGCTGCGCAGCGCCGGCGGCGTGATCGGATGGACAGAAAAGCCATTGGTTTCGACAGATTTACGTGCGCGCCCCGAAAGCATAGTCATGGCGCTGCCCGAAACCCAGATGACGGCAGCAGGGATGCTGCGTGTCATGGGGTGGTATGACAACGAGTGGGGGTTTTCATGCCGGATGCTGGATATGGCCGCGCGAATTTCAAAGCTGTAGGGCGTCTTTGCTCTTGCATTTTCGTATGAGAAAGGACACACTACCAAAGCGACGTTACCACTATCGACCACTGTTCTCCGTCTGAGGCCACAGTCACTTCGATCTTGCACTGACTGAGCCGGGCTGCCGCGTAGTGTGGGCAGCATATTGACAGGAGACTTCACAATGGCCAATGGCACAGTGAAATGGTTTAACGCCACCAAGGGTTACGGCTTTATCCAGCCTGAAGGCGGGTCCAAGGACGTATTCGTTCATATCTCAGCAGTAGAGCGCGCGGGTCTGCGTGGTCTGGACGATGGTCAGAAAGTGACTTTCGATCTGGAAACCAGCCGTGATGGCCGCGAATCTGCGAGCAACATCGCGCTGGCCTAAGGTCAGGCGGCTTTCCACGGAAAGCGTATAAAATAACACCAAGCCGCCCAAAAAATGGGCGGTTTTTTTATTTTGCGGTTTTTTTGGCGGTTATGGGCTGCGCGGCTTGGCCTCTGGTCGTGCGCCATCTAGCTGTTAGACATGCAAACTGTACATGAACTTTCCAAACTCGCGACCGAGTGCGAGATGGTGCTTGCGACGGATCTGGACGGAACCTTTCTCGGGGGTTCAGCAGAAGACCGGCAAATGCTGTATCGCTGGCTGCGAGAGCAATATCCGACGGTGCGTCTTGTCTTTGTCAGCGGGCGTGATCCAGATTTCATAACCGAACTGTGTGCTGCGGGCGACGTGCCCGCGCCCGAGTATGTAATCGGCGATGTCGGCACGACGATTGCGCAATTCACCGACGGCCGCGTGCACCCCATCGCGGCACTGGAGGCCCCGATTGTGCGGCGCTGGCATGGCATGGCTGATCTGGTGCGCACGCGCCTGTCGGTGGTGCGCGGGCTGTGGATGCAGCCAACGTCCTTCCGGCACCGCCTGTCCTATCAGTATGACGACCGGTTTGATCCCGCCGCACTTGGGGTGCTGGAGGGGATCGATGTGGATGTCCTGATCTCGCATGGCTGCTTTGTCGATATTTTGCCAAAAGGGATCAGCAAAGGCCCATCGCTTTTGCGCCTGATCGATCATTTGAAACTGCCGCGTGCACGTGTGCTGGTTGCAGGCGATACGTTGAATGATCTGTCCATGTTCCAGACCGGCTTGCATGGTGCGGTCGTCGGCGGGTCAGAGGTCGAGTTGCTGGAAGCGACCCGCGAGTTGCCGCTGGCCTATCACTGCCGCTCAGCAGGCGCAGGCGGCATTCTAGAGGCCATTCGCGCACACGCGCTTTTCCCAACAATACCAGAGGAGTGGGCATGAAATCTGATCTTGTCATTGTTTACCACCGTCAACCTTATGAAGAGGTGGTAACGGGTGCGGGTGTTGAATACCGCGAAAACTCCAGTCCCAACGGGATTGTTCCGACATTGAAGGGGTTTTTGGGAAAGGCCAAGCGCGGGGCTTGGGTCGCGTGGAAAGAGGCGGAAGACACATCCGACCCCGGATTCGAGCCGGTGATCGAGATTTCAGACAGCTATGGCACCTATGATGTCAGCCGCCTGCCGTTGACTGCGGAACAGGTCAGCAGCTTTTACCATGTCACCTCAAAAGTGGCGTTCTGGCCGATCCTGCACGGGTTCAAAGAGCGCTACAATTATGACCCCGTCGACTGGCCTGCGTTCCGGTCAGTGAACTGGGCCTTTGCCGAAGCCGCCGCCGAGCAGGCGACCGACGATGCCGTGATCTGGATACATGACTACAATCTGTGGCTGGTTCCGGGTTATTTGCGGCAGTTGAAACCCAATGCGACCATCTGTTTCTTTCACCACACCCCGTTTCCGGGGCCGGATATGTTCAATGTCCTGCCGTGGCGGGCAGAGATTATCGACAGTCTGCTGGCCTGCGACTCGGTCGGGTTTCACATCCCGCGCTATGCACAGAATTTCGCGGCGGTCGTGCGCAGTCTGACTGGCGCGAAACTGATAGAAGATTGTGCAACCCCTACAACGTTGGGGGCCGCTGGTGGGGCACTGAATGACCGCCGGATGCCCCTGACATTAGAACACTATGGTAATCAGATCAGCATTCACACGCGGCCCGTGGGGGTGAATTTTGACTATATCGAAGGGCTGTCGAAGGAAATCGAGGTCCGTGAAAGGTATGACGAAATTCGCCACGAGATGGGCGACCGCAAGCTGATCTTGTCCGTCTCGCGGACAGATTACACCAAGGGCAATATTGAACAACTCGAAGCCTTTGCCCGATTGTTGGAACGCAGGCCCGATCTGCATGGCAAGGTGCGCCTGATGCTGGTGTCGGTGGGCGCCAACCGCAATATGACCGCTTATGCCGAGATTCAGGAAAAGATCGAGTCGCTGACCGGGCGGATCAATGGCACCTATGGCAGTCTGGAATGGCAGCCGGTGGCGCTGATCTCTCAGGCAATCCCGCTGGCGCAACTGGTGGCCTATTATGCCGCAGCAGATGTCGCTTCGATCACACCGCTTGCAGACGGGTTGAACCTTGTGGCGTCGGAATTCTGCGCCGCGCAAGACCTTACACGGCCCGGCGCGCTGATCTTGTCAGAGTTTGCGGGCTGTGCGGTGTTGCTGGACGGGGCGATCCCGGTCAATCCGTTCTCTAATGCGTCAATGGATGCGGCGCTGGATCAGGCGCTGGCAATGGAGCGCGAAGAGGCGGCCTCGCGGATGGCGGCGTTACGGCGCTGCGCCAAGACATGGGATATCTCGGCTTGGACGGATGCAGAGCTGGCCCATTTCAAGGTCTTGAAAGACGGGCGCAGATTAGGTCTGCGCGCCATGGATGGTGCCCGGCCCGCCGCCTGAGCGGGGGCCGATCAGTCGTCAGCGGCTTCTTTGTCTTTCAGCTTTTGCATGACACGCGCATGGGCGCGCCCGATCATATGGGCGGCAATCGGCGCGGTCAAAAGCAAGAACAAGGACGTGGCGACGACCTTGCTGACCACCTCGCCCGAACCTTCGTAAAAGGCCAGACCCACCATCACAAGCAACGCCCCCAAGGTACCAGCCTTGGTCGAGGCATGCATGCGCGTCAGCAGATCAGGCAGGCGCACGATCCCGATGGCTGCAATCAACACGAATGCAGCACCGGCGATCAGGAACAGACCAACAATTACATCAATCATGTGTCCTGCTCCTTTTGCTTGGCATGTTTCTGCTCGGTCTCGTCCAGTTCGAACCGGCGTTCGGCGTAGCGGGCCAGCGCAACCGTCGCCAGAAAGCCCACCAGCGCCAGAACGATGGCGACATCCAGAAATGACGGCTCGTCCATGAACACGGCATAGACGCCGCAGAACGAGATGATGGTGACGGTCATCATGTCCAGTGCCACCACGCGGTCGGCCAGTGACGGCCCCTTGGCCAGCCGGACAAATGCAACGGCCATGCCAAGCAGGATCAGCAACAAGGACAGTTGCGCTGCGAAGTTGAGAAAGCCTGCACCTGTCATTTCTCGAATACTCCCATAATCAGCCGCTCGAACCCGGTCTTGATGTCGCGCGTGATTTCTTCGGCATCGTCGCCGAACATGGCATGCACGATCAAGGTTTCCCGATCCTGTGTGACATCGACACTCAGCGTGCCGGGTGTCAGCGAGATCAGGTTGGTCAGCAGCAGGATTTCAAAGTCTGACTTGACGGTCAGCGGGATCTCAATCAGCGCCGGTTTGTTCTGGGGCACAGGGCGGATCACGTCCCATGCAACCTTGACCGACGACAGCAGCAACTCCCAGATGAAGAACAGCGCCAGATAGACCGAGCGCCAGAAGCGCTTGAAATACATCGCGTCAATGCCCGTCAGCGGCTGCGATAACCACAGCGCGAAAAAGCCCAAGACAGCCCCCGTGGCGAAAGACGCGAAACTGAAATCCCCCGTCATAGCGGCCCAGGCAAAGGCCAGCAGCAGGTTCAGAACCAACCCATTCATGGCTGCACCCCCAGAACTGTGTTCACATAATCGCTTGGGTCAAGCAACTGCTCGGCCGCGGTCTGTGCGAATTGCACGAACGGTTCGGGGTAGAAGCCGATCAGAATGGTCATCGACGCCAAGCCGATAATCGGGATCATCATTGCGCGTGTCACCTTGGCAGGGGCGCGGTCGGGTGTCGGGTCGATCCCGTCGGGATGCGGTTTCCAGAAGGCCATGCCCCAGATTTTCGTCATCGAGAAAATCGTAAGCAAGCCCACCAGCAGCGACACAAACGCCACGAACCATGCGTCCAGCTCCAGCGCGGCCTTGACGATCAGGTATTTCGCCCAGAACCCCGACAAGGGCGGGAAGCCCGCCAGCGAGAAGGCGGGGATGAGGAACAAGGCCGCCAGCAGGGGCGAGGATTTGTAGAGCCCGCCAATCCGGTTCAGGTCGGTGCTGCCCGCATATTGCTTGGCCAGACCCGCGACAAAGAACAGATTGGCCTTCACGATGATGTGGTGCACCAGATAGAACACGCCCCCCATAAGCGCCAGCGGCGTGAACAGCGCCAGCCCCAGCGTCATATAGCCAATCTGGCTGATGATGTGAAAGGACAGGATCTTGCGGAAATCCGTTTGCGCGGCTGCCCCGATGACCCCTGTGAACATGGTCAGCAGCGACACCCAGATCAGGATTTCATGCGTAAAGCCCACATCGCCCACGAAAACCAGCGTGAACATGCGCATCATGGCATAGACGCCCACCTTGGTCAGCAGTCCGGCAAAGACCGCCGAGATGGTGAAGTAAGGCGTGTGGTATGAGGCAGGCAGCCAGAAGAACAGCGGAAACACCGCCGCTTTGACCCCGAAGCCGACCATGAACATCATGGCGATCACGGTGATCAGCCCCTGATTTTCAGCATTGGCGACAGCCTCGCGCAGGTCGGCCATGTTCAGCGTGCCGGTCACACCATACAAAAGCCCGATGCCCGACAGGAAAATCAGCGTCGAGACTAGGTTAAGCGCCACATATTTGATGCCCGCATCCAGCCGCTCTTTGCCGCCCCCGATCACCAGCAGCGAGAAGGAGGCGATCAGCATCACCTCGAACCACACATAGAGGTTGAACAAGTCGCCTGTCAGGAACGCACCTGTCACGCCTGCAATCAGAACCTGAAACAGCGCATAGAAGCCCAAAGATTCCGTTTCTTCTGGAATTTCCCCAAGGGCATAGATTGCTGTGGCAAGCCCTGTGATTGCGGTGATGACGACCATCACGGCACTCAGGTAATCGGCAACCAGCGTGATCCCGAAAGGCGCGTTCCAGTTCGACATCTGCGCCGCGATCACGCCCTCATTCAAGACAGCAACCATCAGCACGCCAGATACAATCAGTGACAGTGCAGAGCCCGCCAGCGAGATCCAGCGCCCTGCCGGGTAATTGCGCGCAAGATAGGCGAACACCGCCGTGGCAAAGGGCACGGCGATGGGCATAACCAAAACCCAACTCATTTCGTCGTATCCTCCTTGGGTTCGGCAAAGCGCATCTCATCAGTGTCAACGCTGTTCATGCGCCGATACCCTTCAAAGGCCAGCGCAAGGGTGAAAGCCAGCAGGCCAAAGCCAATGACAATAGCTGTTAGAACTAGGGCTTGCGGCAGGGCATTGCCAACCACGCCCAAGGGGGCATCTTCGCCATATGGCACCAGCGCCGGTGCGCCCTTGGTCATGCGACCAGAAGCGAAGATCGTCAGGTTGACCGCGTTTGACAGCAGCACCAGCCCGAACAGAAAGCGCATGAAATTGCGCGCCAGCATCAGATAGACCGCAGCGGCCGTCAAAACGCCGATCACGATTGCAGTGAGGGCTTCCATGTCAGGTCTCCTCCTCGAATGCGTAGGTCAGTGACAAGATACCCCCTAAAACCACCAGATAGACGCCGACATCAAACACCAGCACTGTGTTGAGCGAGAAGGCCGCTGTTTCATAGCTGTCGCCGCCAACCCAGTACCATTGGCCGGTAAAGAACGGATCGCCCATGAAGAATGAAAACAACCCCGCCAGCAGAGCGATGCCCAGTCCGACAATCGCAATCACTTCGGGCGAGATGCGCAGCGCCAGCCGTGCCTCTGCCGGGCCTGCGGCCAGCGAATAGACGATAAACGCCACAGCCCCGATCAGCCCGCCGATAAATCCGCCGCCGGGCAGATGGTGCCCGCGCAGCAGCATGAACAGCGAGAACACGAAAAGAAGTGCGACCAGCAAACGGGCCGCAGCGGTGAAGATGATGGAGTTCATTTCTTCTCTCCTTTCGCGGCGCGGGCCTTGGCCGCCCCTTTCAGAAGCGCGAATGCCCCGAGTGCGGCAATTATGACCACCGCAATCTCGCCGAACGTGTCCAGCGTGCGGAAGTCCACAAGGATGACATTGACGATATTGCGCCCGAAAGCCTCGGTCCAGCTTGCGGCCTCGAAGAACTCGGTCAGGCGGCGGTCAAAGGGTTGATCGACGACCAGCAGCAGCACGATTGTGGTCAGCACCCCGACTGTTGCGGCAAGAACCGCATTGGCAAGGTTGTGCTTTTGCGCGCCAGTCGGGTCCAGATTGGGCATTTTGAGGAAAGCCAGCGCCAGCAAGACTACGACCAGCAATTCAACCAGCAGCTGCGTGATGGCGACATCGGGGGCGGAATACATGATGAAGATCAGCGCCACACCAATGCCCACGACACCAAGTGCCACAAGGGCCACAATGCGCGACGATGTTTGCAACACCAGCACCGTGCCCGCAACAATCAGCGCGGCGACACCCCACTCCATGAAGCCAAGACCGGCGAAACCCAGTGTCAGCCCGCCCACATTGCGCGTCAGCAGCGTGATCAGGACCGTTGCCGCGAACACGGCGAAAGTTGCGAACATGTATTGGCGCAAAACACCGGTCTGAATGAGTTTGGTCTGACCCTTGGCCAGCGCCATGAACTTGTCCAGAAACACATCCCATCCCGCATCCAGATCAGGGCCGCGTGCCTCGATCTGCGCAAGCCTGTCGCGCAAGGCCTGATGTTTGATGTACAGCACGAAACCCAAGGCGAATGTCACAAGGCTGAGCAGAAGCGGCAGGTTGAACCCCGCCCACAACTTGACCCGCCCGCCCGTATCGGGTGCGCCCATGACTGCGGCCACCGCAGGTTCGATCAGGTAATAGGCACTCAGGCCCGGAAGCAGGCCAAAGGCCAGACCCAGAACACCCAGCACAACCGGACCAAGCAGCATCGGCCACGGCCCTTCATGCGGGTCTTTCGGCAGTTTACCTTGGGGGCCATGGAACGGCTTATAGGCGACAATGCCCGCCACGGCGAACATCAGCGCAAACGCGATCAGCGCCATAGGCACCACGAAGATCATCAGGCGCATCTCCAACGCGCCTGCATAGGCGACCTCCTTGGCGATGAAGCCCAGAAACGGTGGTATACCCGCCATCGCCAGCCCCGCCATTGCCGCCGCGACCGCTGTGATCGGCATGGCCTTGGCCAGCCCGCCCAACAGGTTTGCATCGCGCGTGCCGGTGCCGTGGTCTATGATGCCAATGGTCAGAAACAGGCCTGCCTTATAGAGCGAATGTACCAGCAAAAAGGTCATGGCGGCTGTGATTGCATAGCCGGTGGACCCTGCAAGGAACATGACCAGCGTGCCAAGCGCCATCAGGGTTGTATAAGCAAGCGTTTGTTTCAGGTCCGTCTGACGCAGCGCCATGAAGGATGCAAATACCGCTGTGACCGCGCCAAAGATCGACAACGTCCAGATCCAGACATCGCTGCCCGACAGCGATGGGTGCATCCGCGCCAGCAGGTAGACGCCCGCCTTTACCATCGTGGCCGAGTGCAGATAGGCCGAGACGGGCGTGGGCGCGGCCATCGCATTGGGCAACCAGAAATGAAACGGCACCTGCGCCGATTTGGTAAAAGCACCGCACAGAACAAGGATCAGAATCAGCAGGTAAAACGGCTGCCCTTCCAGACTGCCTGCCGCATTGATCTGCGACATCTCGAACGTGCCTTGGGTGATCCCGATCATGATCAGACCGGCCAGCAGCGCCAGCCCGCCCGCCGCAGTCAGCAGCAGCGCCTGCAACGCGTTGCGCCGCGATTTCGGATCAGTGTGCGAAAACCCGATCAGCAGATAAGAGGTAAAGGTCGTCAATTCCCAGAACACGAACAGCGCGATCAGGTTATCGGCCAGCACCAGCCCCAGCATCGACAGCATGAAACTGAACAGATACAGCGCGAAGCGGTCATATTGCGGGTGGCCTGCCAGATATTTCGCGGCATAAAGCATGACCATCGCACCGATGCCGGTGATCAGCAGCGCAAACATCAGGCTGAGTCCGTCAATCCAGAATGTCAGATTGACATCAAGACTGGGAATCCACGGGATCACCCATTGCACGGGTGTGCCTGCTGCAACACCGGGCAGGTATTGCAGGAAAAACAGGAACAACAGCGCTGTCAGGGCTGAAGTGCCGATACCGGATAGGGTTTTCCACGGGGCATTGGGGTCCGAATTTTCCGCCATCTTTGGGGTCGGGCTCCTTTGGTTGAACGTCCTCGGGCGGCGTCGCGGCTACCCGTTACCTTTATCTTTTGGGCGCTTTTTCCCATCTTGGAACAAAATTCACAATTGGAATCGACAGGTTTTTTCCTAAAATCGGCACGTTCATCGCCGGAGTGGTTGCCTAAGGGGCAGTTGCGCCGCATAACTGCGCTGGTTGTCAGAACACATTGTTTCTTTCGGAGATGGACCTCGCGGGGTTTGGAGCGACTTTTCGTATGCACACAAGGTTCGTAATCCAAGAGACAATGCAACCGTCCGTGAACCGCGTTGCGCCGGGATGAGTGGGCAACGCATTGATGCCATGATCGAGATATCTGCGCAGGCCATTTGTGACCCCGCGCAGCCATTGGAAATGCTGCCGCACAGGCTGGCTGAACAATGGCCCGAAGCGCCAGCGTTGGAGCTGACTGTGGCGCTCGCCTCTGCCGCCGATGCTGTGCAGGCGGTGTTCGATGACGCGGGGCAAAGCGGCCGACGTGCGCAGCGTGTCTGGCGACAGGCGGCGATGGTGGCGGCGGATTTGCATTATCTGGCGCTGAGCGGTGCAAACGCTGCAACAGCTGGCGATCTGCTGGCGTTCTGGCGCAGTGAATATGACATGAAGGACACATCATGAGTGCGGGACCGGGGCCGCGAAATACGATTACCGATGTCGCAGGGCTGCGCGTGGGCAACGCACAGGATACGGCACTGCGCAGCGGCGTCACGGTGCTTTGTGCCGATCAGCCCTTTTGCACAGGGGTGCATGTCATGGGCGGCGCGCCCGGCACGCGTGAGACGGAAGCCCTTGCACCCGACCGGCTGGTGCAGGAGGTGGACGCGCTTGTCCTGTCCGGCGGATCGGCGTTCGGGTTGGATGCGGCCTCTGGTGTGATGGAGGGGTTGCGCGCGATGGGGCGCGGGTTTGCGGTTGGCGGCTTGCGCGTGCCCATCGTGCCTGCGGCGATCCTGTTTGATCTGGCCAATGGCGGGGCCAAGGACTGGGCGCAAAACCCCTATGCCGAATTGGGGCGCAACGCTTTGAACGGGGCCGCGCCTGATTTCGCCCTTGGCAGTGCGGGTGCAGGTTACGGCGCAACGACGGCGCGGCTTAAAGGCGGGCTTGGGTCTGCGTCCTGGGTGCTGGACTGCGGCATATGCGTGGGCGCTTTGGTGGCGGTCAATCCGGTGGGATGCGTGACAATGGGGCAGGGGCCGCATTTTTGGGCAGCCCCGTTCGAGCATGACGCAGAGTTCGGAGCCTTGGGCATGGGCCGTGCCGAAGGGGTGCCGCTGACGAAACTGGCGCGAGAGGCCACGACCATCGCCATTGTTGCGACCGATGCCGCATTAGATCAGACGCAACTGACGCGTATGGCGATTGCTGCCCATGACGGGATCGCGCGCGCCATCGTGCCGTCGCACACGCCGTTTGACGGCGATCTGGTATTTGCTATCTCGACCGGGACCAAACCTGTCGCTGGGGCGGCGCTGCTGAATATCGGACATGCTGCGGCAACCTGCCTGACCCGCGCCATTGCGCGCGGGGTATATCTGGCTGACAGTCACACCGGCGACCTGCTGCCAAGCTGGCAATCGCTATATGCGCGCTGACCAGCGCTTAGAAAAAAGGCAGCCCGCAAGGGCTGCCTTTTGATCTTTCGAGAGTAGAGCCTCAGAGCTTCTCGGTCAGTTCCGGCACCAGCGTGAACAGGTCGCCCACCAGACCGTAATCGGCCACTTGGAAAATAGGCGCTTCCTCGTCCTTGTTGATGGCGACGATGATCTTGCTGTCTTTCATGCCCGCCAGATGCTGGATCGCGCCCGAAATGCCCACGGCAATATACAGGTCTGGTGCAACGACCTTGCCGGTCTGGCCCACTTGCCAGTCATTCGGTGCATAGCCCGAATCGACCGCCGCGCGGGATGCGCCCACCGCGGCGCCCAGCTTGTCGGCCAGCCCCTCGATGATCTTGAAATCATCTTCAGAGCCGACACCACGCCCGCCGGACACCACAACTTTGGCCGATGTCAGGTCGGGCCGGTCACTTGCGGCGACCTTGTCTTCGACCCAGTCAGACAGGCCGGGATTGGCGGCAGCACTTATATTCTCGACCGGAGCAGACCCGCCTTGGCCCGCCCCTTCAAAGCTGGAGGTGCGGAAAGAAATGACCTTGGTCGCATCCGAGGATTTGACTGTCTGGACCGCATTGCCCGCATAGATCGGGCGCTCGAATGTGTCGGCATCGACGACGCCCGACACATCTGACAGGATCATCACATCCAGCAACGCGGCGACGCGCGGCAGGATGTTTTTTGCATCCGTTGTGGCAGGGGCCACGATATGGCTGTAATCGCCCGCAATCGACACAATCAGCGCCGCTGTGGGTTCGGCCAGCCGGTGCGATAGGGACGCATCCTCGGCGCACAGAACCTTGGCGACACCTTCAATCTTGGCCGCCTCTGCTGCTGCCGCAGCGGCCGAGCTGCCCGCGCAAAGCACTGTCACATCGCCCAACGCTTTTGCAGCTGTCACCGCTTTCGAGGTGGCATCGACATTCAATGTGCCATCCGTGACTTCTGCCAGAAGAAGAACCGCCATCAGATCACCCCCGCTTCGTCTTTGAGTTTTGCCACCAGTTCATCGACGGAGGCCACTTTGACACCCGCAGCCCGCGACGCAGGCTCGGTCGTCTTGACCACGCTCAATCTTGGGCTGACATCTACGCCGTAATCGGCGGGTGTCTTTTCGTCGAGCTGCTTCTTTTTTGCCTTCATGATATTAGGCAGAGACGCATAGCGCGGCTCATTCAGGCGCAGATCGACGCTGATAATTGCAGGCATCTTGACCTTGATGGTTTGCAGACCGCCATCGACTTCGCGTGTGACAATGGCATGCTCGCCTTCGACCTTGACCTCAGAGGCGAAAGTCGCCTGCGCCCAGCCGGTCAATGCGCCCAGCATCTGGCCGGTGGCATTCATGTCATTGTCGATGGCCTGTTTGCCACACAGAACAAGACCGGGCTGTTCTTCGTCGATCGCGGCTTTCAGCAGTTTTGCAACGGCCAGCGGCTCGATATCGGTGTGCACATCATCGGTGGCCACAATCAGGATGGCGCGGTCAGCGCCCATCGCAAGGGCTGTGCGCAAGGTTTCCTGCGCCTGTTTGACGCCAATCGACACAGCCACGATTTCCGTCGCAACACCGGCCTCTTTCAGGCGAATGGCCTCTTCAACGGCGATTTCATCAAACGGATTCATCGACATTTTCACATTCGCCAGATCGACCCCGCTGCCATCCGCTTTGACGCGGACTTTCACGTTATAATCGATCACGCGCTTGACTGGCACCAGCACTTTCATCAGCGTGTATCTCCCTAAGCTTGATTTCTGACATGTTTGTAGCGGGGTGCCCTCTTGGAAAACAGTGCAAAATCGACGCATCTGTCCACAGCGACGCCGCGTTTTGGTGGCTTTGGGCGCTAACGGTTCGCGCCGGGAACCCAGAGAATGTCGTCAACCCCGTCATTATTGGCAATGCGTCCTGCCACAAAGAACCAGTCTGACAGGCGGTTCAGATATTTCACGGCTGATTCGTTGACCGACTCCATAGCTGACAGCGACACGGTTTCACGCTCGGCGCGGCGTGCGACGGTACGGCAGACATGCAGATGTGCCGCCAACGCAGAACCGCCGGGCAGAATGAAACTGCGCAGAGGTTTCAGCTGAGCATTCATCACGTCAATCTCTGCTTCCAACCGGTCAACCTGCGACGGGACCATACGCAGCGGGGTATATTCCGCTTCGGTATCGCGTTCCATATCGGGGCGACACAGATCGGCCCCCAGATCGAACAGGTCGTTTTGAATGCGCGATAATGCAGCGACCGTGTCGCCACTGGCATGTAACCGCGCGACACCGATAAAGGCATTCAGTTCATCCACCGTGCCATAGGCGGTGACGCGCTGCGCATGTTTGGCCACGCGGTTTCCATTTCCAAGCGCGGTTTCACCGGCATCGCCTGTCCGGGTATAGATTTTGTTCAGCACAACCATTTCAGGCTCCTTTAGATCGGAAATAGACAAAAATCATAATCATCACGACCGCGCCGAACTGGGCATAAATGCGCCAGCGCATCATGCGGTTGCCATGTTTGCGATTAAACTCTCCGCCACGGGCGAAACCGCCAATGCCGACAGCCAGCACGATCAGCACCACAAGCGAGGCTGCGGCAGCAAGCAAAAACAGGGGGTCTGACAGCATGAGGCGTTCCTTTCCTCCGTGGTTTGCGGGTGCGCTGCAATCTAGCGAGGTTGCGCGTGATTGCGACCCCAAATGTGACGCAAGTTCATAATCTGCCCAGAATCCAGTCAAGGGCACGCGTCGGCAAGACCCGCCGGATAGTTCCCAACAGGCGCGTGGGGGTGGTGACATAGTAGCGCGGCTTGGGGCGTTTTGCTTCCAGTGCGTGAATCAGGCGGCGGGTAACTGCCTGCGGTGGCAGCTCGAAAAAATCGGGATCGCGCTTGTCATATAGCCGCGTCAGCAGGCTGTCGCGGTATTGATCGGCGCGGGGGCTGTTTTCCCAGTCGATCCATGCCTCGAAATGCGGGATCGAGTTTTCGCGGATGCGCGAGGTGATCGGCCCCGGCTCTATCAGGCAGATATGGATGCCAGTGCCCGCCATTTCCAGCCGCAGCACATCTGTCAGCCCTTCCAGCGCAAATTTCGTCGCCACATACGCCCCGCGCCATTTCAGCGCCGCGAGCCCCAGCACAGACGAGTTCTGCACAATGCGGCCATGCCCTTGCGCCCGCATCACCGGCAAAACCTGCCGCGTCAATTCGTGCCAACCGAAAAAATTGGCCTCGAACAGGGCGCGCAGGGCATCGGTGGGCAGGTCTTCGGTGGCACCGGGAATGGCGTATGCGCCGTTGTTGAACACTGCATCCATTCTGCCACCTGTGCACTCCAGCACATGCGCAACCGCAGAATGGATCGAGGGGGTATCGGTGTAATCCAGCACCACAGTTTCAAGCCCCTCGCTGCGCAACCGCGCGCAATCGCTTTCGGACCGGCAGGATGCGAACACGCGCCAGCCGCGCGCATGTAGCGCATGCGCCGCATGATAGCCGATCCCGGAGGAGCAGCCTGTGATCAGAATGCTGCGCGCAAGATCAGGATTCAGGTTTTGTCCAGACATCGCGTTTGCGGTAAATGGTCGAGGGGGCGATGTCCAGTTCGCGCGCGGCCTGCGGGATTGATCCGCCATGCCGTTCAATCGCTGCCATGACCGCGCGTTGCTCGATCTCGGCCATTGTCAGCCCCTTTGTCGCCGCTTCCAGCCCAACAATCTCGGTATTGCGCTGCGCTGCGCCGTCGAATGTTTGCGGGCTGTTTGTCATGTCTTCGGGCAGCATCGCACTGACCAGTTCTGGCCCCGGATACAGCACAACGGCATGGCGCAGAACATTGATCAATTCACGTAAATTGCCATGCCATTGGTGTTTGCGCATAATCCGTGCCGCATCGTCTGAAACAGAGGTGAAGGTCTTGCCTTCCTGCTTGGCGATCCGGCTTAGGAAGCCTTGCGCCAGCCGTGTGATATCGTCACCACGCTGGCGCAGGGGCGGCACACTCAGAGGGATGACGAACAGGCGGTAATACAAATCCTCGCTCAGGCGGCCTGCACGCATTTCGGTGTTGGGATGCGCGCGCGCGCAGCAGATCAGGCGCATGTCGACCGGCACGGGTGCGCCACCGGCCGTTGGAATGCGGCTTCCGGTTTGCAGGGTTGCGACAAGCCGTGCCTGTAGGTCAGGACTCATGTCTTGCGGGTTTTCCAGCAGCAATGTGCCGCCATTTGCCCTTTGGATTGCCCCTGCTGTGTCGGGCTGGCTGCTGGTGCCGAACAACTCCTCCTCAAGCGCGGCACTTTCCAGAGCAGAGCAATTGACACTTACAATGGACTTCTCTGCGCGCGCGGATTGCTTGTGCACCATACGGGCAATGGTTTTCTTTCCGGTCCCCCTCTCGCCGAGGATGAAAACCGGTGCCATAGATTTTGCGACGGCGCTGATTTTGTTTTGCAACTGTCGCATTGCATCCGACCCGCCCATGAAATCTGCGAGCGGCAGATCATAGGGCGTGTGTTGCAGCGCCTTTGCCGCGCCAGTCTGGGCGCGATATTCGGACAAGGCATTGGCAACGGCCCCGACCAGGCGCATGTCGCCCAGCGGCTTTACAAGAAAGTCATGGGCCCCTTTGCGGGTTGCGTCCAGCGCCTTGTCGATCGACCCGTTTGCCGTGATGACGATGACGCGTGTTCCGGGCTGCTGCGCCATCATTTTGCGCATGATGGTCATGCCATCCATATCTGGCAACATCAGGTCCAGCAGGACCACACCGGGCCGGTATTCGTCGAACTTGGCCAATGCCTCGGCCCCGTTTGACGCACATATCGCGGGGTAACCTGCCTTTTTCAAAACGGCATGGTAGAGCATCTGCAAAGAGGGTGTATCTTCGACCAGCAGCAACTTTATCGGGAATGTCGGTTGGGGGGCAGTCGTCATGACAGTCCCGCCGAATGCGCCGAAATCCGGTCGCTAAGTGCTGCACACATCGTCAGGATATCAGCGTGTCTGTCGATAACATCTTGCAGGCTGCCCATGTCGCAATACGCCTCGGCCTCGGCGCAGAGTTTGACCAGAGGGGCCGCCCCGATTGTCAGGGAAATGCCGCGCAACTCGTGCAAGACACGCCGGGACTGTTCAAGACCTTTCCGTTGATCACTTGCGGCAAGGGTCATGCTTTGGGATAGCTGTGCTTGGCAGCGCTGGATGTCGGCCAGGAAATGATCTCTCAACTCGGCACCACCAAGCGACAAGAGCTCGTCCAGTCGTGTCTCTTCATATAACTGCGCGATCATGGTGGCCTTCGCGGTAACTGGAAACTAGAACACTAAGAGGTTGTGTTTAATAGAAGTCTATTCAATCTCTATGAGAGTATATTACCCTGAAAAGAATGCCAACCACAACACCGCTTTCAGAATTTCAGTATTCCGCGTGCTTATGATTTGGCGTAGCCAAGCTCTTGCAATGACATCTTGATTTCTTCCAGAATCGCCGGATCGTCGATTGTTGCGGGCATCTTGAATGGCTTGCCATCAGCAATGCTCACCATCGTTGCACGCAGGATCTTGCCCGAGCGGGTCTTGGGCAGACGGTCCACCACGACCGCCAGCTTGAACGCCGCAACCGGCCCGATCTGGTCGCGCACCAGCCGGACGCATTCGGCGACAATCTCGGAATTCGGGCGCTCTGTGCCTGAGTTCAGGCACAAAAAGCCCAGCGGCAACTGGCCTTTCAACTCGTCCGACACACCAATGACGGCGCATTCTGCAACATCGGGGTGATTGGCAAGCACCTCTTCCATGGCCCCTGTCGACAAACGGTGGCCGGCGACATTGATCACGTCATCCGTGCGCGCCATGATGTAGATATAGCCGTCCTCATCCATGTAGCCCGCGTCACCCGTGGCGTAATATCCGGGAAATTGATCAAGATAGCTTTTGCGAAAACGCTCTGCTGCGTTCCACAATGTTGGCAGGGTGCCGGGGGGCAGGGGCAGCTTGATGGCAATTGCCCCCAGTGTGCCGGCGCTAACCGGATGGCCGCCCTCATCCAGTACTTTCAGGTCATAACCGGGCATGGCGACAGCGGGCGAGCCGATTTTGACCGGCAGCGCCTCATACCCGACGGGATTGGCTGCAATCGCCCAGCCGGTTTCTGTCTGCCACCAATGGTCGATCACCGGCACTTTCAACTGGTCTTGCGCCCAGATGATTGTGTCCGGGTCTGCGCGCTCGCCTGCCAGATAGACGGTCTTCAGGCAAGACAGGTCATATTTGCCAACAAAGCTGCCCTTGGGGTCTTCGCGTTTGACGGCGCGAAAGGCTGTGGGCGCGGTGAAAAAGCTTTTCACTTTATGCTCGGAGATGACGCGCCAGAACGTGCCTGCATCGGGGGTGCCGACGGGCTTGCCCTCAAACACGATTGTGGTGTTGCCTGCGATCAGCGGCGCATAACAGATATAGCTGTGCCCCACGACCCAGCCCACGTCTGATGCGGCCCAGAACACCTCGCCCGCATCGACATTGTAGATGTTCTTCATCGACCAGTTCAGCGCCACCAAATGCCCGCCGGTTGCGCGGATCACGCCCTTGGGTTGGCCTGTGGTGCCAGATGTATACAGAACATAGGCGGGATGGTTGCCTTCTACCGGCACGCAATCGGCAGGTGCGGCGTCCTTGACGAATTCGGCCCAGTCGTGGTCGCGCCCTTCGATCAGGTCGGCCTGATGCGCGTCACGCTGCAAGATGACGCAGAAGTCGGGCTTGTGCGTCGCCTCGGAAATCGCGCCGTCCAGCAGGGGCTTATAGGCCACCACGCGTCCCGGCTCGATCCCGCAAGAACCCGCGATCATACATTTTGGCTTGGCGTCATTGATGCGCACAGCCAGTTCATGCGCCGCGAACCCGCCAAAAACCACCGAGTGGATGGCCCCCAGTCGCGCGCAGGCCAGCATCGCCATCAACGCCTCTGGCACCATCGGCATATAGATGATGACGCGGTCGCCCTTGACCACGCCTTTCGCCGCCAACGCGCCCGCCAGCTTGGCCACTTGATCGCGCATTTCGCGGTAGGTCAGATGCGTGATGGAATTTTTCACAGGACTGTCATGGATGACCGCAACCTGATCCGCGCGCCCGCCTTCGACATGGCGGTCCAAGGCGTTCCAGCACGTGTTCACAAGCCCGTCGCTGTACCATTCATACGAGGGGGCATTGTCGTCAAAGAGCGCTTTTGATGGGGGCTTGACCCAGTCAATCGCTTGCGCTTGTTCCATCCAGAACCCGTTTGGGTCGGTGATCGATTTCTGGTGAAGCGTAGCGTAGCGCATGCGTGTCCCTCCCAAGATTTAAGCTATGCAAAGCAATAGACGACAGACGCGCGCTGCTGCAATGGCTGTTACCGGCAACACGAGGCGTAATCTTCAATTACTTTGCAAAACATACGTGGAGTCACTGCAAAATTTTGCAAACCGAGCGTAATCAGGGCGGGTTACACGGCTGTCGGGAAAAGTTTGCAAATCTGCCTTTGGAAAACCCTACCCATATTGCGCAACAGGTGTCCCGGCCAGAGCGGACATGTTCAGCAGGCCCCGCGCGGTGATCGAGGGGGTGACGATATGCGCTGTGTTGGCCATGCCCATCAGGATCGGGCCCACCTCTAGTGCGCCGCCGCGCGCCTTCAGGATATTGCGCACCCCGCTGGCCGCATCGGTATTGGCGAAAATCAAGACATTCGCCGGCTCTGCAAAGCGGGCATTCGGCATCAGGCGTGCACGCAATTCGGGGTCGAGGGCGGCATCGACATGCATCTCGCCTTCATAGTCGAAATCGACACCTTGCGCATCGAGCAACTCCAGTGCGGCACGCATGTTGCGCCCGGACGGTGTGTCGAGATTGCCAAACTGACTGTGCGAGCATAGCGCAATCTTGGGCGCCAGCCCGAACCGGCCCACATGGCGCGCCGCCCCGATGGCGGTTTCCGCAATCTGTTCTGGCGTTGGGTTTGGATGGACTTGTGTGTCGGCGATGAACAGGTTGCCTTCTTGCTGGATCATCAGCGACAAGGCCCCGACCGGATGACGCTCGGCATTGCCCAAGATTTGGCTGACGTAATTCAGGTGCCACAAGAATTGCCCGAATGTGCCACAGATCAGGCTGTCGGCATCGCCCCTATGCACCATGATCGCACCAATGGCGGTGGTATTGGTGCGCAAAATCGCGCGGGCAAGGTCCGGGGTCACGCCGCGTCGTTCCATCAGGGCGTGGTAGCTTTGCCAGTAGTCACGGTAGCGCGGGTCGTCTTGCGGGTTGACCAGTTCGAAATCGCGGCCCGGCTTGATGGACAGGCCCGCGCGTTCCAGCCGCATCTCGATCACCTCGGGGCGGCCAATCAGGATTGGCACTTCGACGGTTTCTTCCAGCATGGCGGATGCGGCGCGCAAGACGCGTTCATCCTCGCCCTCGGCGAACACGATCCGGCGCTCGGTCTGGCGTGCGGTTTCGAACACAGGGCGCATGATCATGGCAGAGCGGAAGACCGAGGCATCCAGCCCGGCCTTATAGGCCACCAGATCCGCCACAGGGCGCTTGGCAACACCCGATTCCATGGCCGCCTTGGCCACAGCGGTTGCCACGACCCCCATTAGGCGCGGATCGAAAGGTTTGGGGATCAGATATTCCGGCCCGAAGCTGAGTTGTTCGCCCTTATAGGCCGCTGCAGCTTCGGCGCTGGTCGTCGCGCGGGCCAGTGCCGCGATCCCTTCCACACACCCAATCTGCATGGCGTCATTGATCTCGGTTGCGCCGACATCCAGCGCGCCCCGGAAAATGAACGGAAAGCACAGAACATTATTAACCTGATTGGGAAAATCAGACCGGCCTGTGGCCATGATCGCGTCAGGGGCAACCTTGCGGACGGCTTCAGGCAGGATTTCTGGTGTCGGGTTTGCAAGCGCAAAGATGATTGGGCGCGCACTCATTTTCTGGACATGTTCGGGGGTCAGAACGCCGGGGCCGGACAGGCCCAGAAACAAATCAGCGCCCTCTATCACTTCGCTCAGGCTGCGTTTGTCCGTGGCTTGCGCGAAGGCCGCCTTTTGCGGGTTCATATCCAGCTCGCGCCCCTCATGGACAAGGCCATGAATGTCGCACAGCCAGATATTTTCGCGTTTTACGCCCAGTTTCACCAGCATGTTCAGGCAGGCGATCCCGGCAGCGCCACCGCCGGTGCTTACAATTTTGATGTCCTCAAAGCGTTTGCCCACCACGCGCAGCGCGTTGGTGGCCGCTGCACCGACCACGATCGCGGTGCCGTGCTGGTCGTCATGGAACACCGGAATGCCCATCCGCTCGCGGCAAATTTTCTCGACGATGAAGCAATCAGGGGCCTTGATGTCTTCCAGATTTATTGCGCCGAACGTGGGTTCCATCGCGCAGACAATCTCGGCCAGTTTCTCGGGGTCGGATTCGTCCAGCTCGATATCGAAGCAGTCGATATTAGCGAATTTCTTGAACAGAACCGCCTTGCCTTCCATCACCGGCTTGGAAGCCAGCGGCCCGATATTGCCCAGACCCAGCACTGCCGTGCCATTGGTGACAACCGCCACCAGATTGCCGCGTATGGTGTAGCGCGCTGCGTTTTCGGGGTTCGCCTTGATCTCCATACAGGCTTCGGCCACGCCGGGTGAATAGGCGCGTGACAGGTCATAGCCATTCGCCAAGGGCTTGGTCGGGCGCACCTCCAGCTTACCGGGGCGGGGAAATTCGTGATACAAAAGTGCCGGATGACGGGCATCATCGGATGGATTGTCAGGCATGTTTTCTCCCTCCCGCAGCGATGGTTTAGCATTAAACAATTATTTTCTGACGACAAGCCCCGGTTTTCCCAAAGGCTGTGCATTCCTTTTCGACGGTACGCTGCCTTTGGCTTGCAAAGCGGGGGCGCGCGGCGCAAAATCGGCAAAATCGCTGGAGGCAAGAATGACGCTCTATGATGCCGCATGCAAGGTGCGCGAAAACGCTTATGTGCCCTATTCGCATTTCAAAGTGGGGGCTGCGCTGCGGTCTGGATCAGGGGCCGTGTTCGTGGGCTGCAATGTCGAGAATGTGGCCTATCCCGAAGGGACATGCGCGGAAGCAGGTGCCATCGCCGCGATGGTTGCCGCGGGCGAGACGCAGATTGCCGAAATAGTGGTCGTGGCCGACAGTCCAAGCCCGGTGCCGCCTTGCGGCGGTTGCCGCCAAAAGATTGCCGAATTCGCAGGGCTTGATGTGCTCGTGACAATGATGTCCCTGTCTGGCGCGCGTCATACTGTGACCGTGGCCGAGTTGCTGCCGGGGGCCTTTGGCATCGGTCATATGGACCGGACCTGATGGCGCGTGCATTTCTGATTGTGCTGGATTCCGTCGGCTGTGGCGGCGCGCCGGATGCGGCGGATTTTGGCGATACAGGTGCCAATACGCTGGCCCATATCGCGCAAGCCTGCGCTGCGGGGCAGGCGGAAGTCGGACGCAGCGGGCCGCTTGCGCTGCCGGTTCTGGATGGGCTGGGCCTTGGGGCTGCGATCCGGCTTGCCTCGGGGGCGCAGACACCGGGGTTGCAGGCCGTGCCATCGGGGCGGTGGGGGGCGGCGACAGAAGTGTCGCGCGGCAAGGATACACCTTCGGGCCATTTGGAACTGGCGGGTGTGCCTGTCCCGTGGGAGTGGACCTATTTCCCCAAGACCACACCTGCATTCCCGGATGCGTTGGTTGAACAGGTTTGCGCCTTGGCCGGGACGCAAGGCATTCTAGGGAATTGCCACGCGGCGGGCATACCGATTGTTCAGAATCTGGGGCCAGAGCATCTGCGCAGTGGTTGGCCGATCTGCTACACCTCGGCCGATAGTGTGTTTCAGATCGCGGCGCATGAACAGGCCTTCGGGTTACAACGGTTATATGACCTGTGCGCCGAACTGGCACCCATTCTGCATGATATGCGCGTGGGCCGCGTGATTGCGCGGCCATTTTCGGGCGATGCGCAGCAAGGTTTTGCGCGCACGGGAAACAGGCGCGATTTTGCCATAGCGCCCCCTGCACCGACCCTGTGCGATTGGGTGCAGGCCGCTGGCGGGCGCGTGCTGGCTGTGGGCAAAGTCGGGGACATCTTTTCGGGGCAAGGCATAGACGAGGTGCATAAGGGCAAGGATGACATGGAGCTTTACGCGCATCTTCTCCGGCTGATTGATACGGCACCGCCCGATT
Organism: Roseinatronobacter monicus; assembly: GCF_006716865.1. Classification (NCBI taxonomy): domain Bacteria; kingdom Pseudomonadati; phylum Pseudomonadota; class Alphaproteobacteria; order Rhodobacterales; family Paracoccaceae; genus Roseinatronobacter; species Roseinatronobacter monicus. Next base: position 902,776 of record NZ_VFPT01000001.1, read on the forward strand.
CCCTGACGTTTTGCAACTTCGTCGAATTTGACAGCCTGTATGGACATCCCCGCGACGTGGCAGGCTATGCCCGCGCGCTAGAGCAGTTTGATACAGTTGCGGGGCAGGCGCTGGCGCGGCTGCAACCGGGGGACATGGTGGTCTTCACTGCCGATCACGGCAATGACCCCACGGCCCCCGGCACGGACCACACCCGCGAACGGGTGCCGGTTCTGGTGGCGGGCACGGGAGAGGGCGAGATTGGGCATTGCGCTTTTGCAGATGTTGCCGCAAGCATCGCCGCGCATCTGGGCGTTCCTGCCCAAGGCCCCGGACGGAGTTTTTTGCCATGACGGATCTGCGCGGCTTGCCCAAGCTGGAATTGCACCTGCATCTTGAAGGGGCGGCGCCGCCTGCGTTTATTCGCAACCTTGCTGCACGCAAGAGGGTCGATTTGTCAGCGATATTTGATGAGGATGGCAATTATGCCTACCGCGACTTTCCCGATTTTCTGCGCGTCTATGAGGCGGCCTGCACGGTGCTGACCAGCCCGCAGGACTTTCACGATCTGACGCTTGCGGTGTTGGAGCAATCGGCGCAAAGCGGCATCATCTATTCCGAAGCCTTTGTCTCGCCTGATTTTTGTGGTGGGGGTGATCTGATTGCATGGCGTGATTATCTGGCCGCGATCGAGGTGGCAGCCGCCACAGCAGAGGCGCAAATGGGCATCACCCTGCGTGGTTGCGTCACCTGCATTCGTCATTTCGGGCCAGAACAGGCCCGCCAGATCGCGCGGTGTGCGCAGGAAACAGCTGGCGGGTTTATCACCGGCTTCGGGATTGCCGGGGATGAGGCGCAGTTTCACCCAAGCGACTTTGCGTATGCATTCGACGCCGCGCGCGAAGCCGGGCTTGGCCTGACGGCCCATGCCGGTGAATGGGGCGGGCCAGAGTCGGTGCGCGCGGCGCTGGAGCATTTGCATGTCACGCGCATCGGGCATGGGGTGCGCGCGATTGAAGACCGCGCGCTGGTCGCGTATCTGGCCGAGCATGGCACCGTTCTGGAAATCTGTCCCGGCTCTAACATCGCGCTGGGCATCTACCCCGACACCAAGGCACACCCGATTGACAGGCTGCGCCGCGCAGGGGTGCGCGTGACCGTGTCCACCGATGATCCGCCGTTCTTTCACACTGATATGCACCGCGAATATCAGGCACTTGCTGACGCATTCGAGTGGCAAGCCGAGGATTTCGCGCAAGTCAACCAAACTGCCTTGACTGCGGCCTTCTGTGACGCACAGACCCGCGCCGCCCTAGCCAAGAAACTGGAGGCCACATGACCCATCCGAAGCTGACCCTTGTTGACCACCCGCTTGTGCAGCACAAACTATCACTCATGCGCGACGCGCGCACGCCCGGACCGGATTTTCGCCGCCTGCTGCGTGAGATCAGCCTGTTGTTGACCTATGAGGCGGCGCGCGACCTTGCGTTGAAGACCCAGACCATCACCACGCCCCTGACCGAGATGGACGCGCCGATGCTGGCGGGGGCCGATCCGGTTGTGGTGTCGATCCTGCGGGCAGGCAATGGGCTGCTGGATGGTGTGCTCGATGTGATCCCGACCGCCAAGGTGGGGTTTGTGGGCCTGTACCGCGATGAAGAAACCCTGCGCCCAGTGCAATACTACTGCAAACTGCCACCCGATCTGTCGGGGCGGTTGGTCATCGCGGTCGACCCGATGCTGGCGACCGGCAATTCCTCTGCAGCAGCGGTTGCCCTGCTGAAAGACGCAGGTGCCACGGATATTTGCCTGATCTGCCTGCTTGCGGCCCCCGAAGGCGTGGCCTGCATGGCGCGCGAACATCCCGATGTGCGCATTGTCACCGCTTCGGTCGATTCGCACCTGAATGAGAAGGGATATATCGTTCCGGGGCTAGGGGATGCGGGTGATCGTATATTTGGCACAGTATAGAGTGGTCTGATCTGCGATTAGCCTTTACTTTACCACGGGTCCGGGTGCATCCTTGTCGCGTTGCGATGGGGGTTATTTGATGAAAAGTTTTTGGATTGCATTGGGTGTCGCTGCGGCTGTCGCATCGATGGGCCATGCACAGACAAACGGGCTGGACCCGGCAGAGCTGCCACCTGCCGGATTTGAGGGCCGTGAATATGTTGACAGCCGGGGCTGCGTGTTCCTGCGCTCGACCTTTGGGGGCGAAGTGACGTGGGTTCCGCGCTACGGGCCGGATCGCCAGCCGGTCTGCAACGGCACACCCAGTGCGGATGCGATTGCCGACATGGTCACAGAGGAGGAGGCCCCGGTCGCAGAGGCGCCCGTCGCTGACACGCCCCCCCCCCCAGGATCCTGTGGTCGAAGCCCCGCGCATCGAGACCCGCACGGCCCCTGTACCCGTGCCGCAACCAAGGGCCGCAGCGCCTGTGCGCCAGACCCCGGCGCGCACGCAGCGCAGACCTGCTTTGCCGCGCGCCGATGCGTCAGGGCGTCACCCGTCCTGTCCGGCCAGCGCGCCGTTCGGGCAGCTGGTTGATACCACGTTGGGCCGCCCGCTGGTGCGCTGCGTGACCAGCCCGGCGCTGTTTCTCGACCCGATCCATAATGGCCCGTCCTATGACCCGCATGCACCCATCGCCTTGCCGGATGGTGGTCAGCAGCAGCGCGGACAGGTCGCCCCGGCGCACAGCTCTGGCAACCGGGTTCAGGTGGGCAGCTTCAACGTGCCCGCGAATGCCAACCGGCTGCGGGCCAGATTGCAGAATGCTGGCCTGCCTGCGCAGGTTCACAGGGCACGCGGCTATGATGTGGTGACGCTGGGGCCGTTCGGCACGGCGTCCGAGGCGCATTCTGCGCTCGGCTCCGTGCGCGGCATGGGGTTCTCGGACGCGTTTATCCGCCGCTAAGGCCGTGGGGCAGGGTGCCCCGTTGCGGGGCGTTTAGTCCGGACGTTTGCGGATCAGTTTGGCGAAGCTAGGGAAAATCTCGGTATTCGCGGCAATCACTTCGCCGCGATCTAGGATGCTTTCACCCTCGCGGATCGGGGCGGTAAAGCCGCCCGCCTCGCGCACCAGAAGCAGTCCGGCGGCAATGTCCCACGGTTGCAATTCGCGCTCCCAAAACCCGTCATACCGGCCCGCCGCGACATAGGCCAGATCGAGCGACGCCGCCCCCCAGCGCCGCACACCGGCACAGGCGGGCATCAGTTGCGCCAGATCATGCAGCGTGGCGGGCAGCGTTTTCTTGGAGGCAAAGGGCACGCCGGTCGCAAAGATGCACTCAATCATCGTGTTCCGGTTCGACACGCGCAGGCGCTTGTCATTCATGAAACAGCCGACACCCTTTTCGGCGACATAAAGCTCGTCCTTCGCCGGGTCGAACACCACAGCCGAGATGATCTCGCCCTTGAATTCCAGCGCGATGGACACTGCCCAATGCGGCAGGCCGTGCAGGAAATTGGTGGTGCCATCCAGCGGGTCGACGATCCAGCGGCGGGTGGGGTCTGTGCCTGCGACGGGCTCTGATTCTTCGGCCAGCCAGCCGTAATTGGGGCGCGCTTCCATCAGGTCTTCGCGGATGATCTTTTCGGCGGTGATGTCGGCGCGGCTGACGAAATCGCCTGCGGCCTTGCTGGAGACCTGCAAGTTCTCGACCTCGCGGAAGTCCTTGACCAGAGCGCGGCCTGCCTTGCGGGCGGCCTTGATCATCAGGTTGAGGTTAGCACTGCCTTGCATCCGAACGGCTCCTAATCTGGGTCAGAGGGCGCTATACGCCGGGATGGGGGGGATGTGAAGCCCTACCGCGCTTGCGCGGGTGGGGTAGGAGGGGTACGCTACCGTAGTTATAACTAAGCAGAATACGTTTTATCTTCACCCCGAGACAGATGTAGAACATGGTTCGCACCTAAGTAGATTGATTGTGCAGCACTTGGAGGGTTAGCGATTTTGGCGTCGAATGAATACCTAAATGCTTCCGCGAATCCTTGGTATGTACTTGCAACGCTCTTCGGTGAGCAGAAGAACGTTGAAGTTGATGAAGAGCTACATGAAAATAATAGAAAAGCTTGGAATGCATGGGCGTTGCATTTACTCAATGACTCCGAGAAAGAAGATTTAGTTCAGAAGTTTGGAGCATTCAAGGGTGGAGTTGACGACTGGAGCCAGTACGAGTTTAGGTTCCATGAACGTTTGGGTGAGTTGAGGCTAAACGATTTAGCATACTTTGATTCGAATAAGTCACAGGATTTTAAAAAATTATCCGTACCTAGCCCAGAGAGGTTAATTGATTTTTCCAAGCTAACATTTGAAAGTAAAGTGGCTATTTCGCGGTTTGTGTGGGTGGCTTGGTTTCCGTTCATTTGCCTGTGGCACAAGATGTTGTGCGGTAGGGTGACGCTGGTAAGTGGGTGAGATTGCCTGCGATGAGGTATGACATGTTGATGAGGTTGCGGGTTTTGCGATACCCGCGCGCCCGAGCCTTTGCGGCCTGAATGAGGCCGTTGATGGCTTCGACAGCGCCGTTGCTCAGATCGCTGTCAAAACCGTTAAGTATACCATCCCAGTGCGCCTTGAGTGTCAGAGCGAGTTTCTTGAATGCTGGCAGCCTGCTGCGGCGCGCCCATTGAAACCAGGCGGTAAGCCGTTCTTCGGCCTCTGCCTTGGACTCGGCTTCAGCAAAGATGTCGCGCAAAGCCTCTTTCAAGCGAAACGCGCGTCCTGTTTTCAGGTGCATCCGAGATAGATCATGATGCTGTGTGATCTGCCGCTTCGTCCATCTCTTCTTGTCCTTGAGCCACATCCAGCGGCTGTGTTTCAACTCAGGTCTGCTGCGTACTTCGGCGCGGCGAACCTCTTCAAGCGCCACATTGGCCAGTTGGATGACATGGAATGGGTCGAAGGTAACATCCGCGTTCGGCAGATGCTTTGCGACGCCAGAAATGTAGGCCCTACTCATATCGATACAGGCAGCGGAGATGGCATCGGGATCACCGCCATGGGCGCGCAGATCTTCACCGAAAGCCGCCACAGTCTTTGCATCACGTCCTTCACAGGCAAAGAGAAGCCTGCCGGCCAGAAGGTCGTGAAATAGGGTGATGTAATTATGCCCGCGGCGCGCAGCTGTCTCGTCAATCCCAAGGGCGGTCACGGCGCTGAAGTCTTCGCGATCTCGCGCTGACGACACGTAATGGTCAAGAACCCGCCAGAGGCGATCGTCACCAACATCAAGCATATCAGCAACAGCCTTCACCGGCATCTGTCGCACCAGCGCAATCACAAAGGCTTCAAACAACTGACTGAAACCGCTGCCACTGCGCGCCCAGGGGACCGGAACCTGTCCGGTCTTGCTACATTGGCTGCAAGCAACACGTGGCACATCGGCATGGATGAAAGCCTTGTGCTCGAAAAAACGCAGGTGTTCCCAGATCCTGGATCGCGTGTCATGGACGGGCTGATCGGGCGCGCCACAGGAGGGACAAGCAAATCGACTTCCCGCCTTGAAGCGGACGTCAAAGTGGATCTCTTTGAGTTTGGCGTCAAAACGTACGTCCGTGACACTCCACGGAGCCTGCAGGCCAAGAGCTGTCGTGAACAAACTTGTCTCGGGACCCATGAATACCTCCTCATCCGCTGGTTTCAGGAAGCTTCACCCTATCCAAAAAAACTGCCGCAGCTCAACAGGCTCGGCGCGTCTGACGCTGCGATATTTGAGGTCTCCGCGACAGACGCGCCTTATGTTGTGACCACAATATCTGGTAGAAGATTCAATCCGCCGCCCACCAGCAACCCACACAAATCGCGAAGGGACCGAAAATACACGGTGATGCGGGATTTGTTAGAACAAGGTTCGATGAGAGCGTATCTTTTTGGCAAGCTCGCTTCCATGGAAGACTGACGATGATTGAAGCAGTTTTTTCGGGGGGGCCACATTCGAGAATGCCCGAATTCACCGACGCTAATTTCGAGTTACCTGCAAATTTCAGGTCGGCAAGGTTCAATGACGTTTATCCGAGCTTTAGAGGCTCATTACTTCATGAGAGATCGATATTTTCGGCCGAGGACGGATTGTGGCCAAAGAAAATTTCAGGGCGCTTAGCTGAATCGCGCGAGACTTGCTCAGTCTTGAGAAGCATTGTTGAGCGTCAAGGATTCATCGATGATGCTCATTTCTTCTTTCGAAGGGAGATGAAGCTTGCATCTCAGATTGGCGGCAATTTTGATAGATTCCCATATCTTTTCTACGGTTTATTTTCCAATTTCGGATATTCAATATTTCGCCCAATTGCAGGCCTTCTCGTCCTGTTCTTGGCCGGTCTCATGTTCTTTTGGGGCGGTTTCTTCGTTGAACGAACAGAGAGCTCATTCATTCTTGCTCTGGCGCTTAGCTTTAACAATGTGTTCCCATTTTTTGGATTTGGTCGAGCGTATCTGGGTTTAGATTTCTTCGAAAACCTTCATCTTGTTAAGAAGCTGATTTCTAGTATTCAAAGTATTTTGTCGTTACCGTTGTTATTCTTTCTTGGACTTGGGCTCAGAACTAGATTTAGGATGCGCTGAACTTCGTCTCACCCCCGCTGCAACTTCACCGGCTCTGTCCGCGCCAGCCTTAACACATGCGCCATAAACGGCTTGGACGAATCCTCGTCCCGCACGGCGGCATAGAGCCGCCGGGTCAGCCCCTTTTCGGTCAGGGGTTTGGTCACATAGTCGGAATGGTAGCGCACATCGCGCAGCACCCAGTCGGGCAGCACCGCCACCCCGCGCCCCGAGGCGACTAGCAGCAGGATCACGGCGGTCAGTTCCACCTGCCGGATCGCGCGGGGTTCGACCTTGGCGGGGGTCAGCAGTTGGGTGAACACATCCAGCCGCGTGCGCTCGACCGGATAGGTGATCAGGGTCTGGTCGCGGAAATCCTCCGCCTCGATATAGGATTTTTGCGCCAAGGGGCTGGTGGCGGCGGCGACAAAGACCGGCTCGTAATCAAACAGCGGCAAAAAACTGACGCCGTCCAGATTTTCGGGGTCAGAGGAGATGACAAGGTCCACCTCCTCGCGGCGCAGGGCGGGCAGGGCGTCAAAGGCCAGACCGGGGCGGATATCGACATCGACATCGGGCCAGGCCTTGCGAAACTGCTCCAGCACCGGAAACAGCCAGTCGAAACAGGCGTGGCATTCGATGGCGATGTGCAAGCGGCCCGAACTGCCCTTGACCAGCCCGCTGAACTCCTCCTCCAACGCGGCCACGCGCGGCAGGATATCTTCGGCGGCGCGCAGCATCTTGAGGCCCGCGGCAGAGAGTTTCAGCGGCTTGGAGCGGCGGGCGAATAGCTCGACCCCCGCCTGTTCCTCGATCCCCTTGACCTGATGCGACAGCGCGGACTGCGTCATGTTCAGCAGATCAGCCGCGCGGGCAAGGCCGCCCGCTTCGTGGATGGCCTTGATCGTGCGCAGGTGGCGGAACTCTATATGCATGTCGCACTCATAATGGTGTTGAAGATAATGAATTGGTTTCACATATCCAGACGTGGCACAAGAGAGCAACAAGAATGGAGTGCCCAAATGTCCGCGCCACGTGTCTCTTTTGAATTCTTCCCGCCCAAAACGCTGGATGCCAGCTTTCGGCTGTGGGACACGGTGCGCATGTTGGCGCCGCTCTCGCCGTCTTTCGTGTCGGTCACATACGGGGCAGGCGGCACCACGCGGCAACTGACGCATGAGGCGGTCACGACTATCGGCGCGCAATTCGGGTTGAACGTGGCCGCACATCTGACCTGTGTGGACGCCACCCGCGCCGAGACATTGGCCATTGCCGACAGCTATACCAAGGCCGGCGTGACGGAAATCGTGGCACTGCGGGGCGATCCGCCAAAGGGGCAGGGGCGGTTCACGCCCAATCCCGACGGTTTTGCCCATTCGGTCGAGTTGATCGAGGCGCTGGCCGAGACGGGCAATTTCAACCTGCGGGTCGGTGCCTATCCCGAACCCCACCCCGAGGCAGCGGATGAATTGGCCGATGTGCGCTGGCTGAAGCGGAAATTCGCAGCGGGCGCGGATAGTGCGATCACGCAGTTTTTCTTCGAGGCGGACACGTTTTTGCGCTTCCGCGACACCTGCGCGCGCGAAGGGATCACGGGGCGGATCATTCCCGGCATCATCCCGATTGAAAACTGGTCCGGCATTCGCAAATTCGCGCTGGCCGCAGGAACGACTGTGCCCGCATGGCTGGATGACGCGTTTGAGAAAGCCACCCGCGACGGGCGCGAGGAATTGCTGGCAACGGCGCTGTGCACAGAGTTGTGTGACAAACTGGTGCGCGAAGGGGTCGAGGATTTGCATTTCTACACCCTCAACCGCCCGCACCTGACGCGCGATGTCTGTCACGCCTTGGGCGTGCAGCCACACGTCTCGTTGGAGAAGGTCGCATGAGCATTGCGGCCATTGACCAGCGGGTGAAAAAGCCTTAGCGCAATTCCCATTGGTCAGTAATGACCCGTGGCGCTTTGTTACCGGATTGCGGGCCACGTTAAAGACACCGCTAAAGAGGTCAGGGCGCAACCCCCGGCCTCTTTCATAGGTCCGGGGGTTTTCTTTTGGCCCAACGGGCCGGGGCAGGGCAGAGATGACGCAGGGCGAAACTTCGAAGAGTTGGGGCAAACGCACCCAAATGGTGCATCATGGTGCGCGGCGCAGCCAATATGGCGAAGTGGCCGAGGCGATTTATCTGACGCAAGGGTTCGTTTACCCCGATGCAGAGGCCGCCGAGGCGCGGTTTTTGAAATCGGAAGCCGATGAATTCATCTATGCGCGCTATGGCAACCCAACAGTTGCGGTGTTCGAGGACCGGATCGCCGCGCTGGAGGGGACGGAAGATGCTTTTGCCGCGGCCTCGGGCATGGCGGCGGTTTCGGGCGCGCTGACAGCCATGTTGCGCGCGGGCGATCATGTCGTGTCGTCGCGCGCGCTGTTCGGATCGTGCCTGTATATCCTCGAAGAGGTGCTGACCCGTTACGGGGTCGAGGTGAGCTTTGTCGATGGTCTGGATATTCAGCAGTGGCGCAAGGCGATCCGGCCCACGACAAAAGTCGTTTTTCTGGAGACCGTTTCAAACCCCACGCTTGAAGTGATCGACCTGCGCTCAGTTGCGCACCTGGCACATGATGTGGGCGCGCATGTTGTGGTCGACAATGTTTTTGCAACGCCAGTGTTCAGCCGTGCCGTTGAGCTGGGCGCGGATGTGGTGATCTACTCCGCGACCAAACATATAGACGGGCAGGGGCGTGCGCTGGGGGGTGTCATTTGTGGCACGCGCGAGTTTATCCGCGGCACGGTCGAGCCCTACATGAAGCATACAGGCGGTGCGCTTTCGCCCTTCAATGCGTGGATCATGCTGAATGGCATGACGACACTGGATTTGCGCGTGCGCGCGCAAGCGGCCACAGCCTTGGCCATTGCACAGGCTTTCGACGGCGACCCGCGCCTTAAGCGCGTGATCTATCCGGGTCTTGCCAGCCATCCGCAGCATAGCGTCGCATCCAGCCAGATGGACGGATTTGGCACAGTTCTGGCACTGGATATCAAAGCGGGCAAGGAAGCGGCCTTTCGCTTTTTGAACGCGTTGCAGGTTGCCATTATCTCGAACAATCTGGGGGATGCGCGCACGATTGTGACGCATCCTGCGACCACCACCCACCAGCGTTTGCCAGAGGATCAGAAGGTGCTGCTGGGCATTACACCGGGTCTGATCCGGGTGTCGGTCGGGCTGGAAGATGTGGCGGATTTGATTGCTGACATTCGCGCGGCACTTGATATGATCTGAATATACGCAACCGGCGTATAAAAGTGGAAAAGCAAACACCGCTGCCTATATTTCACCGGGCAGACAGGAAGGAAATCCCACAATGAACTTGCATGTCCCCAGCCTTGAGGAAACACCAAGCCGGGAAGAGGCAGAGGCCGCGCTTGATGTGCTGCGTCGTTTCACCGACGAAGCCCCCGAGGCAGAGCGCGGCGCGCTGGAAGCCGCTGTGACCAGCCTGTTGCCCGCTGCGGGCTATCCTGTCTTGAACCGCGATTACCCCGCAGAATTCTCCGTGGACAGCGTATATAAGGAAGGTTTGCCAGATTTGCAGAACGGCCCTGCCAGTCTGATTGTGGGCGCGAAGGCGGCAATTCAACATGTGGGCATTTCCAATTTCCGCCTGCCAATCGGCTACCACACGCGCGACAATGGCGATCTGACGCTGGAAACCTCGGTCACAGGCACTGTCAGTCTGGAGGCCGAGAAAAAGGGCATCAACATGTCCCGCATCATGCGCAGCTTTTATGCGCATGCGGAACGTACTTTCAGCACCGATGTCATCTGTGCTGCACTGGACGATTACAAAAGCGATCTGGACAGCTTTGACGCGCGGATCATGATGCGCTTCTCCTTTCCGATGAAGGTGGAAAGCTTGCGCTCTGGCCTGTCGGGCTATCAGTATTATGACATCGCGCTGGAACTTGTCGATCTGGGTGGGTCGCGGCAGGTGTTCATGCATCTGGACTACGTCTATTCTTCAACCTGCCCGTGTTCGCTGGAACTGAGCGAACACGCCCGTGCAACACGCGGCCAATTGGCAACGCCCCATTCGCAGCGCTCGGTCGCGCGTGTCTCGGTTGAGGTGTTGTCGGGCCGCACCTTGTGGTTCGAAGATCTGGTAGAGCTGTGTCGCAACGCGGTTCCGACCGAAACGCAGGTCATGGTCAAGCGCGAGGATGAGCAGGCTTTTGCGGAACTGAACGCAGCCAATCCGATTTTCGTAGAAGATGCCGCGCGCAGTTTTTGCGAGCAGCTTGATGCAGATGAGCGGATCGGTGATTTCCGTGTCGTTGCCAGCCATCAAGAAAGCCTGCACAGCCATGACGCGGTCAGCGTTCTGACGCGCGGCCCAAGTTTTGAGGCGGCGTCACTCGACCCGCGCCTGTTCAGCACGTTGTTTCACGTCGGCTGATCTTGCATCTGGCGGGCGCCTTGCTAGGCTCGGTTCATGGTTTCTGAGCAACAGCCTATCCTGACAGTTACCCTTAACCCCGCGCTGGACCTTTCCGCGCGGGTGTCTGCCATGCAGGCAGGCCCCAAGTTGCGGCTGTCCGCTCCTGTCTGGGAGCCGGGCGGGGGCGGGGTGAACGTGGCGCGGGCCATTCACGCGCTTTCGGGCAGCGCCTTGGCTTGGGTGGCCTTGGGGGGGGCGAGCGGTGCAAGACATCTTGCATTGCTGCACGAACAAGGCGTTGCAACGCATGTCTTTGATGTGACGGGCGACACGCGCCAAAGCTGGGCCATTACCGATGACGAGGATCGGCAATTCCGCCTGCAATTGCCGGGCGAGGGCTGGACCGATGCAATGGCCGCTCAGGCGCGCATCGACATTGTGGCGCATGCCAAGGGTCTGGTGGTGCTGTCCGGCAGCCAGCCACCGGCGCTGAGCGCCGAGTTTACGCAGGATCTGGTGAAGGATTTGGGAACGGGGCGCGTAATCATTGACACATCTGGTCCGGCGTTGGGGCAGTTGATCGACCATCCCTTAGACCGTGCGCGCCCGCTTGTTATTCGGCTGGATCAGGCCGAGGCAGAAGCCTTGGCCGGGCAGTCGCTTGCCAGCGTCGCGGATACACATGCGTTCGCCAAGGCGTTGTGCGCGCGGGGCGTGGCAGAGCATGTGTGCGTTGCGCGCGGGGCGGACGGGTCTGTTTTGGTGGGGGCCGGGGGCGATTTCCACTGCCGCCCGCCCGGCGTTTCCGTGCGCAGCAAAGTGGGTGCAGGCGACAGTTTTACCGGTGCGTTCACCCTCGCGCTGGCGCGCGGGACCAGCCCCGCCGAGGCGCTGCGCCTTGGAACCGCCGCCGCTGCCGCCGCCGTCATGACGCCCGGAACGCAGCTTTGCCGCGCGCAAGATGTCACGCGGCTGACAAGGGAATGCACTCTGCATTCTATGGGCGCTTGACAGCCGTCAAGTCACGCGCGAAGGCTGCGCGCCATGCTAGATATTCGTCCTATCGTTCATCTGATCGGTTTGCTGGGCCTCGTTTTCGGGGTCTTGATGCTGATTCCTGCTGCGGTGGACTGGCAGGCGGGCAATGACAACTGGCACGCCTTTGCGCGGGCGAGTTTTATCGTATGTGTCATTGGCGGTCTGGCCGCGTTGACCACACGCAACGGGCTTGATGCGGGGCTGGGGCGGCGGCAATCGTTTTTGCTGACCGCCAGTGTCTGGGCGGTGCTGCCTGCCTTGGGGGCGATCCCTTTTGCCTTGGGCGCACCACAAGCTGATCTGACACATGCCTATTTCGAGGCGATGTCAGGCATGACGACCACGGGCACCACGGTGTTTGTCGGGCTACAGGACATGCCGCCGGGTGTTTTGATCTGGCGCTCCATGCTGCAATGGCTGGGGGGATTGGGTATTGTCATTGTGGCACTTGTGTTTCTGCCTGTGCTGCGCGTGGGCGGGATGCAGCATTTTCAGGCCGAAGCCTTTGACACAATGGGCAAGGTGCTGCCGCGTGTCTATGATATTTCAGCAGGCTTGTTGCAGGTCTATTTCGGCCTGACGCTTGCTGCGACTGCGGGCTACATGGCCTTTGGCATGACTGGTTTTGACGCGATCAATCATGCAATGACGACCATTGCGACAGGTGGCTTCTCGACAAGCGACGCCTCATTCACACGTTTCACCGGGGCACTGGAATATGTCTCGGTGCTGTTCATGGTGCTGGCGGGCCTGCCCTTCATCCGCTTCATTCAGCTATTGGGCGGGTCATGGTCGGCAGTGTGGAAGGATGTGCAGGTCCGCGCCTTTCTGCGTTGGATTTCCTACGCGGTCGGCGCAGTTATCGTGTATCGCCTGATGACCAGCGATGCAGGGTTTATGGATGTTCTGCGCGGCACGTTGTTCAATGTTGTGACGCTGTTTACTGGTACGGGCTATAGCAGCGAAGATGTGGCTGGTTGGGGGGATTTCCCTGTGCTGGTGGTCATTCTCGTGGGGTTTATCGGGGCCTGCACGGCCTCTACTGGCTGCGCGCTCAAGATATTCCGCTATCTTGTATTGTTCGAAGCGATCCGCGCGCAGATGCAGCGTTTGCGCAGGCCCAATGAAGTGGTGGCGCTGCGCCTTGGCGGCAAGCGCCTGCAACCGGATGTGATTTCATCGGTAATCGTAATGTTCACTGTCTTTGTCGCCAGCTTTGTCTTTCTCGCGGTGGCGCTGTCGTTGACAGGGCTGGAATTGCGCACTGCGATCACCGCCGCATGGACGTCAATCTGCAATGTCGGCCCCGTTTTCGGGCTGGAAGTTGGCGAGACAGGGGCGGTCGATAACTTTCCGACCTCGGCCAAATGGCTGATGATTGGCGGCATGTATCTGGGGCGGCTGGAAGTGCTGGCGGTTCTGGTGCTGTTGCTGCCACGTTTCTGGCGCGGATAGCGCGCGCTTGCACCGCCCCTATGTGCCGCGTAACTGTTGGCGCAGATCACATGAGATATGCCGCGATGAAGCCTTTTCTTGTATTGCAACTGCGCCCCGAGACAGAGGCGGCGGATGAGGAATTTGACGCGATCCTGCGGCGTGCGCAGTTGGACCTGCACAATGTGCAGCGTATGCGACTGGATCAGGTGGATCTGCCTTCAGAGCTTGATCTGTCGGCCCTGTCTGGCGTGATCGTCGGCGGTGGGCCGGGCTGTGTCAGCGATCCGGTGGACGCAAAAGACCCGACCGAAGCAAGGATCGAGGCGCAGATACTTGGGCTGATGCCACGTATCATTGCGCAGGATGTGCCGTTTCTGGGGTGTTGCTACGGGATCGGGATACTGGGGCGTCATCTCGATGCGCCCGTCTCGAAAACCTATCACGGCGAGGCGATCGGGCCGATCAGCTGCCATCGCCGCCCGGAAAGTGCAGGTGACCCGCTTCTGGACGGGGTGCCCGACAGGTTCACCGCGCTGGTGGGCCACAAGGAGGCGCTGGATGCGCTGCCGGATGGGGCCACGCATTTGCTGGAAGGGGCGCGCTGCCCCATCCAGATGTTGCGCTACGGCGCGCGCGTCTATGCGACGCAATTCCACCCCGAAGCAGATGGCACCAGCTTCGCGCTGCGCATTCGGGTCTACCGGGACAAGGGGTATTTCCACCCGGACGAGGCAGATGCCCTGACAGAGCGATGCGCAGATGTGCAAACCGAAATCTCGGGCCGTATTCTGGCCAATTTCACGCGGCATTTCGCCAGCGCCTAGAGCGCTGCACCTGACATAGCCGTCCCTGCGCCGCAAGTCTTGCCACAAGCGCCGCGCAGCGTTGGCAAGCCAGTCCCTTATGGGTGGGGTGAGGGGCTGTAGCGGGCGCTGTCAGCTTTGGCTGGCAAGCTTTTCAATCGCCTCGGCTGTGCGTCGGGTGTTGCCGTAGATACCCAGCCCCAAATAGATAAATCCACCCATCAGCATCAGGTAGAGCGCTCCGCCAAACCAGATCCCCAAACCAGCCAGCAAGCCGCCCTCGACTGTGAACATTGTGACCAGTCCGCCAATAAGCACACCAAGCCCGCCAAGGATCACAATGACATTGATGATCCGTTCCAGCCATAAAATGAAAAAGTCGCGCATGTGAAATCCTCCGTCTTGAACACGCGTGGATGCGCCGCGAAAGTGGTGAGAAGCTTGCGGCAACAACCTCTGAGCGAGCAGACCTCATCCCGATCCGGCGACGAAGTCAAGGGCACGGGCTGACTTGGGTGCCGCCAAGCATCGCAGCTTACAGCGCCAGCGCGCAGCAAGGACCGAAGCGCCTTGCCGCCGCGACTGTCAGATGATGAACACTTACATCTTGCAGGTGCCGGGTGTGCACCGGCACCGCTTGCACGTCAGCATGCGCGCGTCAGTTCCAGCACGATACCAGAACCGTAAGATCACCCGCCTTGCGTGTCAGCATTTCAGGCGCAACGACAACGTCATCGCGCAATGTTCCGCTTGAGATGTCGCTGTTGCGCAGAAATTCCTGAATGGCGGAAGAATTGACCGCGAAATTCACATCTGCGGGCAACTGGCGGCCATCGTCCTGAGGTTGGCCAAGCAACATGCCAATGACTGCCCCACTCGTTCCAAAGACCGGCCCGCCCAGATCACCCTGCCGGATATCTGCGCTCAGACGCAGGGTCGCGGGTTCTCCGTTCAGGCCTTGCATGGCCTCTACGCGGCCAAATGTCAGCACTGGCCGTGTCATCACATCCTCAAAGGAAAAGCCCGCAATCGTGACCTCTCCGCCAAGGGTGGCCTCAGTGTTCTGGAACTGTGCAAATGCCATCGGCACAAGCGGTGTTTCGGGTTGCAGTACGGCAATCCCCAGTTCCTCGTCGCGCGCGATCACGCGGGCATTATAGGCCTCGTCAATGGTGATACGGCCGCAATTGGCCACCGCGTCTGAACTGGTCAGAACCGTGCCGGTTGCATCGACATAAAAGCCCGACCGTGAAAATTCCGGCCGCCGCACGGACAGACCCGCCAAAAGTGCGGTGCGCTGCACTGTGCTGGGTTGACCGGCACTTGCCGGCAAGCTGCCGCTGAAGGTTTCAAAGCTTGCTTCCATCATGGGCAAGACGCGTTCCATCTGATCGTCATTCTCGGGCGTCCAGATCAATGTAAAGCCCTTGATCTCGCCATTGCGGAACTGCGCGATTGTATGCGAGCGCAGTTCGTCATTCTGACCTGTCAGCACAAAGGAATTCTGCTGCCGCTCGCGCGTCCCTTCCAAAGGTACGATTTCCAGCGTTTGCATGATTTCATACAGGCCAAATAGTGTGGATTGTGTCCCTTCCTGACTGATGAGCAAGGCACGCACGCCGCTGTCATTGCGTTCGGAGAAATGCGCAAAAGGGGTTTCGTGGCGGTCGAACTCAATCATGGTAAGGGGCAGATCAATGCTGATGCCGGCCTCCTCGTCGCGCCAGGTGTCCATACCAAGCGAGGCCAACTCGCTTTGGTAGCCGTCCAGCAAGTCATTGCGCTGCCGGGTTGTCAGCACACCAGTCGCCTCAAGGCCGCGATCTTCTTGCCACGCGCTCATGGCGCGGCGCGTGCCGGGGCCAAAAGCAGCATCAATGCCAAGATTGTAAAACCCGAACCATTGCAGGGCGGTCTGAATCTCGGCGCGTGTGTCGCGGTCAAGCGACCGCTCCGAGGCCTGCGCCTCGCGCAGCGTTTCTTCCGGCTCTGGTTCCGGCTCCGGTTCGGGCACTGGCTCTGGCTCCGGCTCCGGCTCCGGCTCGATAACTGCGAGTTCTTGTTCCGGCTCTGGCTGCGGCAATTCGTCTTGAGCGGACAGGGCAGGGGATGCAGGGGTGCCGTCCGTCGGGAAAATCTGTTCCAGATAATCAGAGCCAGTGCTGACGAACGCATCTGCGGGAATAGCCCGCTCTGCGCGCAATTGCCTGCGGACATTAAAGGCATCTGTCTCACTCTCGAACGGGCCGACGCTGATCGCATACCAGTTGCTTGGCAGGCGGAACCCACTGACATTGCCCAACTGATCCTCGATTTGCTGCGCACGCGCCAGCGCATCTTCAAGCTCGCGCTGCGCCTCAATCTGGACCCAACGCTGTTCCTGTGCGACCGCGGTGTTGCCGATAACCAACGCGATCACCGTTAGGCTTGCTGCCCGGAATGCCATGCGGCCCGTCTGAAAAACCATTCGCTGTCGTCCTTTCAAAATCATCTTGTTCGCTTTCATGTCACGGACGACGAACGGGTTTGTCCGTTGACCCTGCGCGGCAGCTTGCCTATTGAGGCGCAGCTTTAAGAAAAACTGCGCACAAAACAAGAGGCGGCCATGCATCAGGGGTCTGATTCCACATCACAAAAGCCACAGTGCTTTCAGGAAATCATCCTGCGGCTGCAAAATTACTGGGCCACGAAGGGCTGCGCCATCCTTCAACCCTATGACATGGAGGTGGGCGCAGGCACGTTTCACCCCGCCACAACGCTGCGCGCGTTGGGCACGAAGGCGTGGGCGGCGGCCTATGTGCAGCCCTCGCGCCGACCCACCGATGGGCGCTATGGCGAGAACCCAAACCGTCTGCAACACTATTACCAGTATCAGGTCATCATCAAACCCTCGCCGCCCGATTTGCAGGACTTGTATCTGGGCAGCCTGCGCGCCATTGGCATTGATGACAGCCTGCATGACATCCGCTTTGTCGAGGATGACTGGGAAAGCCCGACGCTGGGCGCTTGGGGCTTGGGCTGGGAAGTCTGGTGTGACGGGATGGAAGTGTCGCAATTCACCTATTTTCAACAGGTTGGCGGGCATGATTGTCATCCCGTTTCGGGCGAGTTGACCTATGGGCTGGAGCGATTGGCGATGTATGTGCTGGGCGTCGATCATGTGATGGACATGCCCTTCAACGCGCCGGATGCGCTGATCCCGCTAAGTTATGGTGACATCTTCCGCCAGACCGAACAGGAATATTCGCGCCACAATTTCCACGCCGCCACAACCGAGACGCTGTTGCGCCATTTTGAGGATGCAGAGGCAGAGTGCCGCCACTTGCTGGACGCTGCGCCCGAAGACCCCGCAACCGGTAAACGCATCATCATGGTGCATCCCGCCTATGACCAATGCATCAAGGCCAGCCATCTGTTCAACCTGCTGGATGCGCGCGGTGTGATCTCTGTGACCGAGCGTCAGGCCTATATCGGACGCGTGCGCACACTTGCCAAGCTCTGCGCCGATGACTTTGTGCAGACCGATGCGGGCGGGGTAGCGGCGTGACGGGGCGCATTCTGGTCAGCTTTTTGCTGCTGGCGACCGTGCTTGCGGGCGTGGGCACGTATTATTTTCAGGTGTATGGCTTCTATGATGAGTTGCCAGCGCAAGACACTGTGCGCCTGACTGCTGCGGGCGAAGATGCGCTGCAGGACTTTGCTGTACGCAACTTCCAAGGCATCGACTCTGACAGCTCGCCCATCCGCTACCGTGCCTGTTTCGACATAGACGTCGCGGCGGAGGTGCTGGTCCCTTACACGGGTGCTACCCCCCTCAATGCGCCAAACTGGTTCGACTGTTTCGACGCGGGCGCGTTGACCGTGGCCTTGCGTGACAACCGCGCGCAGGCCTTCATGGCCGAGGGGAATATCAGCTATGGCATTGACCGCGTTGTCGTCCTGATGGACGGGCGCGGCTATGCGTGGCAACAGATCAACCCCTGCGGCGAGGCCCATTTCGATGGCGACCCTGTCCCCCAAGGCTGCCCGCCGCCCCCTGAACGCAGAGATTGACCCATGGCTGACCTACTGATCGAGCTGTTTTCCGAAGAAATCCCCGCGCGCATGCAGCTGGGTGCATCTGACGCGCTCAAGCGGCTGGTGACCGACGGTCTGGTCGAGGCGGGCCTGACCTATGCCCATGCACAGGCCTTTGCCACGCCGCGCCGCCTTGCGCTGGCGGTGCAAGGGCTGTCCGAGCATTCGCCCACCACGCGCGAAGAACGGCGCGGGCCGAAAGTCGGCGCGCCGGACAAGGCGGTTGAGGGGTTCTTGCGCTCGACGGGCCTGAGCATGGATGATCTGGAAATCCGCGACGACAAGAAGGGGCAGGTTTATGTCGCGCGCGTTGTGACCGAAGGGCGCGCCGCCCCCGCCATCGTGGCCGAGGTTCTGGAACAGACGATCCGCAATTTCCCTTGGCCCAAATCCATGCGCTGGGGGAACGGGTCTTTGCGTTGGGTGCGGCCCTTGCATTCGATCCTGTGCATCCTGAGCCGCGAGGACGGGGCCGAAGTGGTGCCGCTGACCTTGGACGGGATCACCGCGGGCGACACGACACGCGGACACCGTTTCATGGCGCCAGACGCATTTTCTGTCACAAATTTAGATGACTACGCGGCGAAGTTGAAGCGCGCCAAGGTCATTCTGGACCCGACCGAGCGCGCGGATCATATCTGGAACGAGGCCAGCCAGATGGCCTTTGCATCCGGGCTGGAACTGGTCGAGGATCGCGGCCTGCTGGCCGAAGTTGCGGGGCTTGTTGAATGGCCCGTGGTGCTGCTGGGCCGGATTGAGGAGCAATTTCTGGGCCTTCCGCCCGAAGTGCTGCAAACCTCAATGAAAGAACACCAGAAATTCTTTTCTCTGCGCGACCCGAAATCTGGGCAGGTTGTGGGGTTTGTGACCGTGGCCAACCGCGAAACGGTTGACGGCGGCGCGACCATTCTGGCGGGCAATCAAAAGGTTCTGGCCGCACGGTTGTCAGATGCGAAGTTCTTTTGGGACAATGACTTGCGCACCATTGCTGATGTGGGGCTTGAAGGTATGGGGGCAGGGCTGGCGGATGTGACCTTCCACAACAAGCTTGGCTCGCAAGCCGACCGCGTCGCACGGATCGCAGCTCTCGCGCGCGAAATCGCGCCGCTGGTGGGGGCCGATGCGGAACAGGCAGCTTTGGCCGCTCGCGTGGCGAAATCGGACCTGCGGTCTGAGATGGTCGGCGAGTTCCCCGAATTGCAGGGCTTGATGGGAAGCTATTATGCGCGGGAGGCGGGCCTGCCCGAAGACGTGGCGCGCGTCTGTGTGGAACATTACCAGCCGCTTGGGCCATCGGATTCCGTGCCGTCCTCACCGGTTTCTGTGGCCGTGGCTTTGGCCGACAAGATCGACACGCTGACAGGGTTCTGGGCGATTGATGAGAAGCCCACGGGGTCGAAAGACCCCTACGCGCTGCGCCGCGCCGCGTTGGGGGTTATTCGGTTGGTGTTGGGGAATGGTTTGCGAATGCCGCTTTGTAACGCGATAGGTTTTGGCTTTGGTAACAACATTTACCGAATAAACCTTCTCGATTTGCATGAATCAGTGGAGCATTTTCTGATAGATCAAGGGAAAGCTGGCTTCATCACCGACGGGTCAGATACTCTTTCAACAAACCTCCTTGCCTTCTTCCACGAACGCCTCAAGGTCCATCTGCGCGAGCAGGGAATCCGCCATGATGTCATCGACGCCTGCCTTGCCATGCCGGGCAATGATGATCTGACCCTGCTGGTCAAACGCGCCGAAGCCCTCAGCGCCTTCCTGAGAACCAGCGATGGTGAAAACCTGCTGCAAGGGTTCAAGCGTGCCAACAACATTCTAACGAAGGAAGAAGCGAAGGACGGGGTCGAATACTCGTTTGGTCCTGACCCGAAACTGGCCGAAACAAACGCGGAGCGCGCGCTGTTCAAAGCGCTCGATCTGGCCGAGGCTGCGATCACGCCCGCACTACAGGCCGAGGATTTCGCCGCCGCCATGTCGGCCATGGCGTCCCTGCGCGCGCCGATTGATGCGTTCTTCGAGGCTGTACAAATCAATACCGACAGTCAGATCATCCGCCGCAACCGGCTGAACCTGCTGCACCGCATCCGTGCGACCTGTCTGCAAGTGGCCGATCTGACGCGGGTCGAGGGATAGCACCCCCAGTTCGGGCGTTAACAAATCCTTGAGTCCGGGGCGCATATCCCTATGCTGCGCCGCAGCCATAAGGTGACGTAAATGCCCAAATACCTGACCCTGACCGATTACGCCCAGATCACCGGTTCTGCGCCCATCAAGCGCCAGACCCATGGCTGGCGGTCGAAATGCCTGCAACGCCTTGTGCGGCTGGATATGCCTGTGCCGCAGACGATTGCGCTATCCTTTGGCGTGGTGCGCGAAATCGCCACCGGTGCGCAGATGAACTTGCGTCATCTGCTGGGGCATTTCCCCAAAGGTCAGCTTTTGTCAGTGCGCCCAAGTGCCGAGCATCCGCAATGGGGCGGGCCTGCCGCGATTCTGAATATCGGCATGAATGACGAGAAACACGCCGAAATCGCCGCCATCTATGGCGAGCCGGTGGCAACCGAGTTGTATCTGCGCTTCGTGCAATCCTATGCGGCCCATGTCGCCCATCTGGACCCCGACATGTTCGATGCGACAGAGCCTTGCTTGCCTGCGCTACAGGCGGCCTTGCGCGATTACGAATCCGAGGTGGAAGAACCTTTCCCGCAATCGCCGGCACAGCAATTGGCGGATGTGCTGCGCTCGATGGCGCGGGCGTGGGAAGGGACATCGGCCCGATTGCTGCGGCAGGCCAAGGGTGCGCCAGTGGATGCGGGCCTTGGGCTGGTGGTGCAGGCGATGGCAGGCGGCATCGGGTCCGGCGAAAGCGGGGCAGGGCTGATCCGGTTTATTGATGCCGAGACGGGCATGCCGCAAGTCACGGGGCGGTTCAAATCGCGCGGCGTGCATGGTCAGGATGCCATGAAGAATGGCGCAGATGTCCTGTATCTGACCCGCGACAAGCGCGGCCCGTCGCTGGAAGAACGCTGCCCCGAAGCATTTGCAGAATTGTTGCGGCACGGCGCACATGCCCGCAGCCGCTTGCGCGAAGAAATGGAGATCGAGTTTACGCTTGAAGATGGCAAGCTGTGGGTGCTGGACGCGGTGAATGTGCAACGCTCGTCGCGTGCCTCTGTTCGGGTTGCGGTGGATCTGGCGAATGATGGCGTGATCGAGCGCGATGAGGCGCTGATGCGCATTCAGCCCAAGGCGCTGAGTGATCTGTTGCACCGTCAGGTGGATGCACGCGCGCGCACCACAGTGTTTGTACGCGGCATTGCCGCCAGCCCCGGTGCCGCGATTGGGCGCGTTGTGTTTTCCTCGACCGCCGCGCAGGCTTGCGCCGCGCGTGACGAGCCGTGTATTTTGGTGCGCCGCGAAACCACGCCAGAGGATATTCGCGGGATGCATTCCGCGCAGGCCGTGCTGACCGAACGCGGCGGCATGACCAGCCACGCGGCTGTCATCGGGCGCGGTCTGGGGGTGCCTTGTGTCGTGGGCGCATCGGGTATGCAGATTGACGAGCGGCGCAAGACCGTCCGCGCGGGTGACAATATCCTGTCCGAAGGCGACATGCTGACAGTGGACGGCACCAATGGCATGGTCCTGATTGGCGAGGTGCCCTTGCTGGAACCCGCGCTGGATGACCGGTTCACCACGCTTCTGGACTGGGCAGATGCGCGCTGTGACATCGGTATTCGCGCCAATGCCGACACGCCCGCGGATGCGCGCATCGCGCGCGGGTTCAAGGCGCAGGGCATCGGGCTGTGCCGCACCGAGCATATGTTTTTCGAGGATGACCGCCTGACATTGATGCGCGAGATGATCTTTGCGGACACGTCTGAGGATCGCAGGGACTCGCTGGAGCGGCTTTTGCCCATGCAACGCGCGGACTTCATTGACCTGTTCGAGATCATGCAGGGCGAGCCTGTCTGCATCCGGCTGTTTGACCCGCCCTTGCACGAGTTTTTGCCGCATTCAAAAGATGGGCTGCGATTTCTGGCCGATGCGCTGGACAAACCCTTGTCCGAGATTGTCCGCCGCGCCGAGGCTTTGTCTGAGTTCAACCCGATGCTGGGCATGCGCGGTGTGCGGTTGGGGGTAACAATTCCCGAAATCTACGAGATGCAGGTCCGTGCGATTTTCGAGGCAACTGTCGAGGTTTCGCACCGGGGGACACCGGTTGCGCCCGAAATCATGATCCCGCTGGTATCTGCCATGCGCGAGGTGGAGTTGGTCAAGTCGCGCATTGACGCGATTGCCGCGACAGTGCGGTCGCGCATGGGGGTGGATTTCGAGTATCGGGTTGGCGTGATGGTCGAGACCCCGCGCGCGGCGTTGCGGGCAGGGGACATTGCGTTGCATGCCTCTTTCCTGTCCTTTGGCACGAACGATCTGACGCAGATGACCTATGGCCTGTCGCGCGATGATGCGGGGCGGTTTATGTCGGACTATGTGCAGCAAGGTGTCTTTCCCGAAGACCCTTTTCACACGCTTGATCTGGATGGTGTGGGCGAGTTGCTGCAACTGGGCGCTGCGCGTGGCCGCAAAGCCCGTGATGACCTGACCTTGTCGATCTGTGGCGAGCATGGCGGCAACCCCGAATCGATTCGGTTTTGTCGAGAACTTGGGTTTGATTATGTGTCCTGCTCGCCCTTCCGGGTGCCGGTCGCGCGATTGGCAGCGGCACAACTGGTCATCGAGGAATTGGGCTGACCCCTGAAACTACGCGCTTTTCTAAGGGTATCGGCGAGAATTGGCCCATCCAGCCGGGTGCATTCGTGGGCAATTATGGATCTTTTAACGATTTTCAGGTAAGGCTGCTCGTGTAAATGTGAATCCGACTGATGAGGGCAGGCGCAAAATTGCTTGTTGCGCTATATTTGTATGACTGATTTTGAACCAAATCAAACGCGTCCGCAGGGGCAGTGCGACGATGGGAATGCGCGCGATGTGGCGGTACCTCTGGCTTCGCCGGAACGAAAATCGCATACGCGCCTGACCTTGTTCTCGCTGTGCATCATGGGGGCCTTGGTTGCCCCGCTCAGCGTCGGTTCTCGGGTAAATGACGCGACTTTGAATGAGGATATGCGCTCGAAACTGGTGATGGCGTCGGTTCAGCATTCAAACCCCGTTACCCGCAACGCAGTTATGACCGAAGTGCCCGCGCAGCGTATGCCAAATATCGCGCAAGTCCTGTTGAACCCGAATGCAGCGCGCGCAGCCTCGGTGCGGGTTGCTCCGATCCCCAGACCAGAGAACCTGAAGCAACCCGTAGCAAACGGGCAGGATGTCGGCGCGTTTTTTGCCTTGGTCGGCCCACAGGTCACTGTGCAAAATTCGCCGCGCCCGCTCGCGCGCGAAAAAGCGGCCATCTCTGTGCTTGCGAAACTCGATGTTCGGATTTCCACTCAGGGGGCTGGCGTCGCACCCCTGCGTCTTGATCGGGCGTTGGCGCCGCTCTCTTCGGCGCGGCCCATGCTGCGCCCCGCCTCGGTCGAGCGCCGTGTGGTCCAGTATAATGACAGATGGTTGCGCAGTCTGGAGTTGCGCCCTCAGAGTGATGAGAAAGCCTGCCTTGCAAAGGCTATCTATCACGAGGCGCGCGGCGAGAGTTTGCGCGGTCAGTTTGCCGTGACCGAGGTCATCCTGAACAGGGTTGATTCGCCTCAATTTCCGAACTCGGTTTGCGGTGTTGTCTATCAAGGTGTCCGGTCAGGGCGGCTTGGCGGGTGTCAGTTCAGCTTTGCCTGTGATGGTAATTCTGAGGCGATGCCCAACCGCCACGCCGCATCGCGCGCCAACCGGATCGCGCAGGTTATGGTTGATGGGGGCCATCGCGGCCTGACACAAGGTGCGTTGTATTTCCACACCACCGCCGTAAATCCGCCTTGGGCCAATCGTTTCACCCAAACAACGCATATCGGCGCGCATCTGTTTTATCGCGGCTAAGCGTGTTCCGTATGTCGTATCTCGCTGCTGCAATGGCGTGATTGCGCGTTGTCTTGCGCTGCCCACGCGTTAAAAGGGGCAAAAGCGCGGAAAGACACTGCATGATCTCTGATATTCGTCTGGCCTTTGCCCATCCCGAAGCGCGCGCAGAAGCGTCAGCGTCGGCTGACCCGCGTGATCGTATTTCGGTGCGCGATCATGTTGTTTCCGTTGAAATCGGTGCGTTTCAGGCCGAACGCGGCCAAACCCAGCGCGTGCGCTTCAATGTCGTGGTGGAACTGCGGCCCCACCCGGCACCGGTCGAGGATGATGTCGATCGCATTCTGTCCTATGACCGCATCACTGAAGCTATCGCCGCCGAACTTGCCGCCGAGCGCCTCAACCTGCTGGAAACACTGGCTGAACGTATTGCCGAGCGTGTGTTGCTTGAGCCGCAGGCCATGCGTGCCTTCGTGCGGGTCGAAAAGCTGGATCGCGGCCCCGGCGCGCTTGGGGTGGAGATTGTGCGCAACCGCGCCGCCCAGCCCTTACGCGCATTGGACCCTATGGGCGAAGAAACGGCCGTACACCCGTTGGTCGTATATCTGGACAATGCCACGATTGATGCGCCCGATCTGGGTACCGCGCTTGATGCGCTGCTGTCGCGCGGCATGCCGGTCATCATCTGTGTGGGAGTGCCGCCGCAGTCGGTTCCGGTGACGGGCCATCAGGCGGTGCAGCGCCGCATCAATCTGCTGGCAATCGAGCAGAACGCATGGCGACTGGCGGCGCTGGATCATCGGTGCGTTGTGGTGTCCAGCCGGACAGAGATTGATTGGGCCATGAAGCAAGGGCAGATGATTGTCTGGGCCCCGTCCAAGCTGGTGCTGGATTCAACCGACAGCCCTGTTGGCGCGGCGCATGATGGTCTGGCACTGGCGCTGTGGTTGGCCGAGCATGTTGCCGCTGCGCAATTGCTGATGCCCGAGGGGTATACTGCGCCACCCGGCAGTCATGTGCCGCAGGCATATTTGCCGCGCTGAGGCTTGTGTCTGGGGCCCGCTTTGGGCAAAGAACACGCATGATATACCGATTGCCGATAGTACGCCCCACCGCCTTTGCATCGCCTGATATGCCCGCTTTGCGCGGACAACAGGCCGTGCGCATTGCCGCAATCTGCGAGATCACGCGCGACGGCGGGCGGGTCGAGCGTGCCTATGATGCCAGTTGCGACGCCAGTCTGGTTGCGCGCTTGCCCGCGCTTTGCGGGCTGCGCTTGGAACGACCGAAGATCATGGGCATCCTGAATGTCACGCCTGACAGCTTTTCTGACGGGGGCCGCTTTCAGGACTTTGAGAGCGCGTGTGCGCAGGCCCGGCAGATCGTGGATGATGGGGCCGATATTCTTGATATCGGCGGTGAATCCACCCGTCCCGGCGCGCAAGAGGTGCCGATTGACGATGAAATCGCACGCACGGCCCCTTTGATCCGGGCGTTGCGTGCAGATGGCCTGCGCGTGCCCATTTCGATTGATACCCGCAAAGCGCGCGTGGCGGAGGCCGCGTTGGAGGCAGGTGCGGATCTTGTGAATGATGTTTCAGCTCTGACATGGGACCGTGATATGGGCCGCGTGGTGGCCGAGGCGGGTGTGCCCTTGTGCCTGATGCACGCGCAGGGCACCCCCCAGACCATGCAAAAAGCCCCGCAATACAACGACGTAGCGCTGGATGTTCATGATTGGCTGCAACAGTCTATCGCACGTGCCGAGGCTGCCGGGATTGCCCGCTCGAAGCTGATCGTTGACCCCGGTATCGGGTTTGGCAAGACGCTTGAGCATAATCTCGCATTGCTGCAATCATTGGTACTGCTGCACCAGACAGGGTGTGCTATTCTCCTTGGGGCATCGCGCAAGCGGTTTATTGGCACGCTCAGCGGTGTTGAGCAGGCATCAGAACGGATGGCGGGATCGGTTGCGGTTGCGCTGTTTGGGGCGGGACAGGGGGCACAGATCCTGCGAGTCCATGATGTAGCACAGACACGACAGGCGCTTGCTGTTTGGCAAGCGCTTCATGGTTCATTGATTGAGGTACAGGTATGACACGCAAGCTTTTCGGCACGGACGGCGTCCGCGGGACAGCAAACAGCTATCCGATGACCGCCGAGATGGCGCTGAAACTTGGGGCCGCTGCGGGCCGCCATTTCCGGCGCGACGGCTCGAACGGGCATCGGGTCGTGATTGGCAAGGATACCCGACTGTCGGGCTATATGATCGAGACGGCACTGACAGCGGGCCTGACCTCGACCGGTATGAATGTGTTGCTGCTGGGGCCTGTGCCTACGCCTGCGGTTGGCTATCTGACCCGCTCGATGCGGGCCGATCTGGGGATCATGATTTCGGCCAGCCATAATGCGCATCAGGATAATGGCATCAAGTTCTTTGGCCCCGACGGGTTCAAACTGTCAGATGCCGACGAGGAAGCCATTGAGAAAATCACCGAAGGCGAGATTACACCCGCCCAGCCCGCCAATATTGGCCGCGCAAAACGCATTGACGATGCAGGCGGGCGCTATGTCGAATATGCCAAGACCACACTGACGCGCGGCACGCAGCTCAACGGGCTGCGTATTGTGCTCGATTGCGCCAATGGTGCCGCCCACCGCGTGGCCCCGCAACTGCTGTGGGAGTTGGGCGCAGATGTCATCCCGATTGGCACCAGCCCGAATGGCCTGAATATCAACCTTGAATGCGGCTCGACCTATCCGCGCACCTGTGCCGCCAAAGTGCTGGAGACGGGAGCGGATCTGGGCATCACCCTGGACGGGGATGCGGACCGCCTGATCTTGATTGATGAACGCGGCCAGATCGCCGATGGTGACCAGATTATGGCCCTTTTCGCACGCCGTTGGGCCGAGGCAGACCGCTTGCATGAGGGCGTTCTGGTGGCCACAGTCATGTCCAATCTGGGGCTGGAGAACTTCTTGCACGGGCACGGGTTGCGGATGGAGCGCACCTCGGTCGGCGACCGTCATGTGGTCGAGCGTATGCGTCAGGGTGGCTGGAACCTTGGGGGGGAAGAGTCTGGCCATATCGTGATGACCGATTACGCCACCACAGGCGATGGCATGATCGCGGCGTTGCAGTTTTTGTCGGCAATGGTCGAAACAGACAAGCCTGCATCCATGTTGTCCCACAGTTTCGAGCCTGTGCCGCAAATGTTAAAGAACCTGCGCTATGCACCGGGTGTGGATTTGCTGTCCAAGGCCGAAGTGCAGGCGGCGATTGAAGATGGCAAGCTGCGCCTGAATGGGCGTGGGCGGTTGCTGATCCGCAAATCCGGCACAGAGCCGTTGGTGCGCGTCATGGCGGAATGCGATGATGAAAGCCTGCTGTCTGATGTGGTCAACAGCATTATCGCTGAAATGGAATCCGTGGCCTAAGCCTGTGCGGGACAGGGCTGTCCCCTGTCCCGCACGCTCTCAAGTCTCAAGTCTCAGGGCTTGGATGTGTCGGTGTTTGGCACATCACGGTCCACGCCATTTGCTGCTTTTTCGGATGCTTCGCCCACCAGATCGCGGGGCAGGATCAGGTTCAGCACGATTGCGATTGCCGCCGCTGGCAGGATGCCCGAAGTCAGCAGCACACGCGGTGTGTCTGACAAATGCTGCAAGGCCGTGGGTTCCAGTTGCAGGCCCAGCCCCAGCGACAGGGCTATCGCAAAGATCACCATGTTACGCCGGTTCCATAGCACATCGGAGAGCATCGATATGCCCGCCGCAACGACCATGCCGAACATCACGATCACACCACCGCCCAACACCTCAATCGGGATGGTGGAAATGACCGCGCCCACTTTGGGGAACAGGCCCGCAAAGATCAAAAAGATGGCACCGATGGTCACGACATGGCGGCTCATGACGCCTGTCATGGCGATCAGCCCGACATTCTGGCTGAAGCTGGTATTGGGCAGCGCGCCGAACAGGCCGGATACGGCTGTGCCGATCCCGTCTGCGTAGGTCGCGCCTTCGATCTCACGCTCGGTTGCTTCGCGCCCGGCACCACCCTTGGTAATGCCCGAGACATCGCCCACGGTTTCAACCGCCGAGACAAAAGCCATTGCGCAAAACCCGATGATCGCAGCAGCAGTGAATTCCAGCCCGAAATGCAGCGGGTTTGGCAACGCAAAGGGGGCTGCTGTGCCTATGGCGTCAAAGCTGACCATCCCAAGGGTAAAGGCCACAGCATAGCCCGCCGCCAGCCCCAATAGCACTGCCGAAACAGACAGCATCCCGCGGGCAAAGAATTTCAGCCCCAGCGTGACAAAAATCACCACCAGCGCGACCGACCAGCTTTGCAGATTACCGAATTGATCCGTGCCCATCGCCGGGACGCCGCCTGCCGCATATTGCACGCCCACCCGCACCAGCGCGAGGCCGATCATCGTGACCACCAGCCCGGTCACCAGCGGCGGCAGTGCAAAGCGGATACGCCCGATGACCGTGCCAAGGGCGGCGTGAAACAGCCCGCCGATCAGAATGCCGCCCATGACAGCGGCCATCGCGTCCACCCCCTTGCCTGCGACAAGCGGGATCATGATGGGGATGAAGGCAAAGGATGTGCCTTGCACGATGGGCAGGCCTGCGCCAACAGGCCCGAAAGTGATCGTCTGCAACAGCGTGGCGACCCCTGCAAAGAACATCGACATTTGCAGCATGTAGATCAGGTTCGGAAAATCGGGCGAGCCAGAGCCGAAGCCAAAACCCGCCGCCCCTGCCACAATGATGGCGGGCGTCACGTTCGAGACGAACATCGCCAGAACATGCTGCACGCCCAGCGGAATAGCCTTGTAAAGGGGGGGTGTATAATTCGGGTCACGCAGTTGCGCGGGCGTGCCCAATGTGGAATCTGCCATTTTGTCAGTCCTCTAAAATAGACAGCAGAAAATAGTCACCCGAGGGCGTGCTTTTCGGCTGTGTGTCCTGCAAGGGCCGCCCTCCTCCTCAGCGCGGCCCGTGCACGTTCCATGGAGTATCGAACCAGTATTCCTGAAGGTTCGGCGTGTCCCCGATCCGGTCGATCACAGCGAACCGGCCGGGGCTGGCAAGCGGGGTCAAAACCCCATGCCAAATATTGCGATGAAAATTCAGCGCCTGCGCACCATTTGTGATGAAGGCAAGGGGGGTGCCCGGGCGATTGCCCAAATCTTCGGCAACGATCACCAGAAAAGGCTGGTCATGCATCGGGATGAAAGCTTGCGAGCCTTCGGGGTGACGCTCGACCATCTCCAGCAGGTAGGGCAGGGTGCGGGGCTGCGCGTCAAAGATCGAGATGCCCGCGCGGCCATCAGGTCCGAAATCCAAGCACGCGCGGTCATGAAACCGCCCGCAAAGCCCCTGATTGATCAGCTTGTCGGGGGTACCCGCAACTTCCAGCACATCGCCAAAAGGCGCGAACGCGTCTGCGGTCAGGGGGCTGGCGGTCAGGGTTTGCATCACGTCTGGCTCCGATACTTGTGGCGGCGTGGAATTGAGTATTTTCAGCAAGAAAATGCGATCAGGGCAGGATTTCCTTCAGTCGCAATTCGGCAATGCGTTCGACTTGTCGGCAGGCCTTGGCGAATTCGGTTTCTGTGTCATTGGCAAGGCGGGTCTCAAAAGCGCTGAGGATGGTGGCCTTGGTGTTGTCGCGCACGGCGATGATGAAGGGAAAGCCGTGCTTGTCGACATAGGCGGTGTTCAGGTTTTGGAAGTGGATGCGTTCGTCATCAGTGAGCGCGTCCAGCCCTGCGCTGGCTTGTTCCTGCGTTGATTCGGCGGTCAGGCGTTTCGCGGCGGCCAGTTTTCCGGCCAGATCGGGGTGGGCGCGCAAGACGGCCATGCGTGCATCGCGTGGTGCCGAACGGAACGCACGCGCCATCGCATTGGCAAGCCCAATGGCACTGTCATGTGCGGGCCCAAGCTCAAGATCATAGGCGCGTTCGGCGACCCATGCGGAATGCTCATAGATGCCACCGAAACGCGCGATGAAATCAGGTTTGTCCATCTGGCTGGGGCGGGTGCGGCGCTGGTGAGGATGGGTCTTGGCCCAGTGCTGCGCGATGTCGATCCGGCGCGCGAACCAGACGCCTTCATGCGCCAGCGCATGATCGAGAAAGCGCATCAGCCCCGCGATCTTGCCCGGACGCCCGATCAGACGGCAATGCAGCCCGATGGACAACATCTTGGGCGCGCCCGCCTCGCCTTCGGCATAGAGCACATCGAACGCATCCTTGAGATAGCTTTCAAAATCTGCACCCGTCACCCATCCGGGGGAGGTGGCGAAGCGCATGTCATTGGCTTCCAGCGTGTAGGGCAGGATCATCTGGTCACGCGGGCCAAACTCCATCCAATGCGGCAGGTCATCGTCATATGTGTCTGAAATCCAGTCAAATTGTCCCGTCTCTGCCGCCAACCGGACGGTGTTAATTGACGCGCGCCCCGTATACCAGCCGAGCGGGGGGGTACCCACAACCTCTGTGTGCAGGCGGATTGCTTCTGCGATGGCGGCGCGCTCTTCCTCTTCGGGCATGTCGCGGTGCTCGACCCATTTCAGGCCGTGGCTGGCGATTTCCCACTCGGCCGCTTTCATCGCAGCGACCTGTTCGGGGTTACGGGCCAGCGCTGAGGCGACGCCGTAGATCGTAACCGGAAGTTTGCGCGCAGTGAACAGCCGGTGCAGCCGCCAGAACCCCGCCCGCGCCCCGTAGTCATAGATCGATTCCATGTTCCAGTGGCGCTGTCCGGGCCAGGGTGCGGCGCCCGGAATGTCAGACAGGAACCCCTCGGAGGCCGCATCACCATGCAGCAGGCAGTTCTCGCCCCCCTCTTCATAATTCAGCACCAGCGAGATGGCGAGTTTCGCGCCATTGGGCCATTGGGCATCGGGCGGTGTTGCGCCATGGCCAGTCAGGTTGCGGGGGTAGCGTTGCACAAGGGGCCTCCGGATCTTCAGGTTGATTATGTGATAAAGCAGAATAATCATTTCCGCTTTCTGTCAATTTTTGAAAGACCTCAAGGCGTGGGCAGATGCAAGGGGCTGGTATGTCAGCGCATTGCGCTGCAAGATCAGGCAGATTGCATCTTGAAAGGGATCACCATGGCCGGATTTCTGACCACTCATGTTCTGGACACAGCGCGCGGCCTGCCAGCGGCGGGCATGACGATAACTTTGTTTCGGTTGGACGGGGATGCGCGTGTGGAACTGGCACAACATATCACCAATGCCGATGGACGTACCGACAGCCCGATACTGCCGCAAGGCGCATTCTCGACAGGGCAGTATGAGTTGCTGTTTGCTGCTGGGGAATACCTGTGCGCGACAGGGCAGGCAGGGGCGGACCCACTGTTTCTGGACGAAATCCCGATCCGCTTCGGCATCAGCGACCCAGACAGCCACTACCATGTGCCCCTTTTGCTGTCACCTTTCAGCTTTTCAACCTATCGCGGCAGCTGAGCGCAGCGCGCCTCTGCCTCCGACAAGGCAGTTTTGATGCGCAGGGCAATGAAATCGGTGAAAATCGTGACCTTCGGGTCGCGCAACCGCCTGTGCGGGGTGAGCGAGGCCAGTGTGACCGGCAACGGCGGGCTTGCTGTGGCAACTGGAACAAGCGCGCCGCTGAGCAAATGTTCCACCACCTCGAAAACCGGTTTCAGAATGATCCCGCGCCCCGCCAGCGCCCAGCTTGTCAGCACATCCCCATCATCCGATTCAAAGGGTCCGGTAATCTTGAACCGCTGCGGACCGTCTGCTGTCTGCAAGCGCCACTGAAATTCACGCGCGCCAGGAAAGCGCAGGTTCAGGCAATCGTGGCGCTCGCGCACAAGGGCCGCGCCGTCCTCGGGCATGCCGCGCCGCGCAATATAGGCAGGAGCGGCACATAGGATACGCGGGCATTCTGCAATGACCCGCATCTTGAGCGCGGAATCTTCCAGTGGTCCAAGGTGAAAAGCGACATCCAGCCCCTCTGCGGTCACATCAATGCTGCGATCCGACAGGCGCAGGCGCAACTCAATCTCGGGGTTTTCATCCTTGAAAATGGGAACATGCGGGGCAATCAGCCGTCGCCCAATGCCAAGGGGTGCCGCCACAAACAGCACGCCACGTGGCTGCGCTGTGGCGTGGGTCAGCGCCGCTTCCGCCTCGGATACGGCTTCGAGGATCTTTAGCGCGCCCTCATAGAATAACTGCCCGTTCGAGGTCGGCTTGAGCGAACGTGTGGTGCGGTTGAACAAGCGCACGCCCAGATGCTTCTCCAACTCGGCCATCCGCGCCGAGGCCACCGCAGGAGAGGTGCGCTGATCGCGTGCAGCCGCCGACATGCTGCCCAATTCATAGACACGCACGAACATTCTGACATTGCTGAGATAGGCCATGATGATTTTCAGGATGAAATTGAAAGTGCTGGGTGTTTTCATGGATTAACAGAAAGTGGCGCGCCGGTATAGGGTGACCCAACACGCGAGATGGAAAGGGTGAACAAAATGCTGGAACTGGCTGTCTGGGGGGCATGGGCGGAATTCGCCATACGCTGGCTGCATGTGGTGACAGCGATCGCCTGGATCGGGTCCAGCTTTTACTTCATTGCGCTTGATCTGGGACTGCGCAAATCGCCGGACTTGCCCAAAGGCGCATATGGGGAGGAATGGCAGGTCCATGGCGGCGGCTTCTACCATATCCAGAAATATCTGGTCGCGCCTGACCGCTTGCCAGAGCATCTGATCTGGCACAAATGGCAAAGTTATGTGACATGGTTGTCGGGTTTTGCCCTGTTAGCGCTGGTCTATTATGTCGGCGCAGAGTTTTATCTGATTGACGCGGAAACGATGGACCTTGCCGTGTGGCAGGCCATCACGATTTCCATCGCGTCCCTTGCGCTGGGTTGGGTTATCTATGATCGCCTGTGCAAATCCCGCTTTGGCGAAGACAATACCCGCCTGATGATGCTCTTGTTTGTGCTGCTGGTAATCATGTCTTGGGGCTATACGCAGGTGTTTACAGGGCGCGCAGCCCTGCTGCATCTGGGCGCTTTCACCGCCACGATCATGTCGGCCAATGTGTTCATGATCATCATTCCGAACCAGAAAATCGTCGTGGCAGATTTGCGCGCGGGCCGCACTCCGGATGCAAAATACGGGAAGATCGCCAAGCAGCGGTCCACCCATAACAACTACCTGACCCTGCCGGTGATCTTTCTGATGCTGTCCAACCATTACCCGCTGGCGTTTGCATCAGAATATAACTGGTTGATTGCCGGTCTGGTGTTCCTGATGGGGGTCACGATCCGGCATTTCTTCAACACGATGCATATGGGGGGCGGCTATAAATGGTGGACATGGGGGGCGACAACCGCATTGTTTGTCGCGATTATCCTGCTCTCAAGCGTTGGACAGGCAGCCCGCGAGGACGAAGATCTTGCCAGCCTGCCGCCCTCGGTTGCGCGCTTCACGCAAGACGCACAATTCGAAGATGTCTATTGGACCGTCGTGGGCCATTGCTCGATGTGCCATGCAGATGATCCGGTCTGGCCGGGGCTGCATTGGGCCCCCAAAGGCATCAAGTTGGAAACTGAAGCACAGGTCGCACGTGCCGCCCAGACGATCTATCTGCAATCGGGCATCAGCCATGCCATGCCTCCGGGCGACACGGTTCTGATGGATGCACAGGCCAGAGATGAAATCGCAGACTGGTATCGTCGTGTGACCGGCTCGTGACATTTTCTTGCGAAAAATACTCTGGGGGAGGTCCGCGTAGCGGAACGGGGGCGAAGCCCCCTAGCACGTAAAATCTTGAAAGCCCCGCCCTCTTGGGCGGGGCTTTCGCATTCAGATCAAGCGGGTCTCAGCCGATTGCGGCTTGTTTCACTTCGTCATCGATGAAGGGCACATATTGCGCGAAATTCTCGGCGAACATGGCAATCAGCTTGGCCGCCTGCCGGTCATAGGCATCCGTATCTTCCCATGTGCGGCGCGGGTCCAGAAGAACATCTGCCACACCGGGCACCGAGACGGGCACATCAAAGCCGAAATTCCGATCGCGGCGGAACTCTACCCCTGACAATGACCCGTCCAATGCGGCACTCAGCAGCGCGCGCGTCGCCTTGATCGGCATACGCGAGCCGGTGCCATAGGCGCCGCCCGTCCAGCCGGTGTTGACCAACCAGCAATCCGCGCCGAATTGGGCAATCTTGTTTTGCAACAGCTTGCCATAGACTTCGGGACGGCGTGGCATGAAGGGGGCGCCAAAGCAGGTCGAGAATGTCGGCTGTGGTTCCGTAACCCCCTGTTCGGTGCCCGCCACTTTCGAGGTGAAGCCGGACAGGAAGTGATACATCGCCTGCGCAGGGGTCAGACGTGCGATCGGGGGCAAAACACCAAACGCATCGCAGGTCAGCATGATGATATTCTGGGGCACACCCCCAAGTGAGGTGGGCGAGGCATTCGAGATGGCCTCCAACGGGTAGGCGACCCGTGTATTCGCCGTCAGGCTGTCATCGGTGAAATCCAGCTCCAGCGTGTCGGGGTCATAAACCATATTCTCGACGACGCTGCCGAAACGGCTGGTTGTGGCAAAAATCTCCGGCTCTGCCTCTGCGTCCAGATTGATGGTCTTGGCGTAGCACCCACCCTCGAAATTGAAAATGCCGGTGTCGGACCAGCCATGTTCGTCATCGCCGATCAGAACGCGCGTCGGATCTGCCGAAAGGGTTGTTTTCCCTGTGCCTGACAGGCCAAAGAACACAGCCGCATCGTCAATGTCGTTCAACCCGTGATTGGCCGAGCAATGCATCGGCATGATGCCTTTTTCTGGCAGCAGATAATTCAGCAAAGTGAAGACAGATTTCTTGTTTTCGCCCGCATAGGCCGTGTTGGCAATCAGGATCAGCTTGCGCGACAGGTTCAGCGCGATCACGGTTTCTGAACGGCAGCCGTGGCGTGCCGGATCAGCCTTGAAGCTGGGGCAGTTGATGATGGTGAATTCCGGATCGAATGTCGGCAGTTCTTCGGCTGCCGGACGGCGCAGCAAATGGCGGATGAACAGCCCATGCCATGCCAGTTCCGTGACAACGCGCACATCCAGCCTGTGGGCCGGGTCCGCGCCGCCATACAGGTCTTGGACAAAAAGCTCTTGCCCTTTCACATGCTCCAGCATGTCTGCATGCAGCCTGTCAAAGGCTTCCGGCGACATGGGGGCGTTGTTTTCCCACCAGATTTTATCTTCGACATCTGAGGTACGTACGACGAATTTGTCTTTTGGCGAGCGGCCCGTATGCACGCCGGTCGAGGCCAGAAATGCACCGCCCAAGCCCAGCCGCCCTTCGTCGCGCTTGAGGGCCGCCTCGATCAAGGCAGGCTCCAGCAGGTTATAATGTACCTGCGCGGTGCCGGTAATTCCTTGATGTTCCAAGCGTTTGTTTGGGTTGACTCTGGGTGTAGTCATTTTCACTGCTCCATATGGCGCATGATCCATGGTTCGAACCGGGTTGCGGGCGGACGACAAGAAAGGGCGTAGTGCAGAAGACAAAGTCCCCACGCCTTGCCTATAACACCACGATTGCGGCAAAGCATAGGCTCGTTCGGCGCAGTTAGCGCAATCAAGCTTCCGTTAGCGCAACATTCATAAATTTCTGGCATGCTGAGTGTTGCTATTTCGCATTGCAAACGACGAATCATGGGGCACGTCTCGTGCTTTGCGTTGATTTCAGTTGCTTTTTTTGGGGGTTTGCTGGACTGTAAGGCAAAATTGTGGCGCATATGCCGAGGTGAGCAGTAAAAAAGGACAGTTAAATGTCTAAAATAGCTTTAGTTGATGATGACCGTAACATTTTGACATCTGTTTCGATCTGCCTCGAAGCTGAGGGGTTTGAGGTGGAAACGTATAATGACGGGCAAGCCGCGTTTGACGCGTTCAGCCGTAAAATGCCTGACATGGCTGTGCTGGACATGAAAATGCCGCGCATGGACGGGATGGAGCTTTTGCAACGGCTACGTCAGAAGTCGCAGATGCCAATCATCTTTCTGACATCCAAAGATGACGAGATTGACGAAGTTCTGGGGCTTCGCATGGGCGCGGATGACTATGTCACAAAGCCCTTCTCTCAGCGCTTGCTGGTGGAACGCATCCGCGCGCTTTTGCGGCGCAAACAAGCCAATGAAGCTGGCCCTGACGCGTCGGAAGAGGCCAAGGTCATGGTCCGCGGCCAGCTGGAAATGGACCCGCTGCGCCATCAGGTTAAATGGAAGGGCGAAGATGTGACGCTGACAGTGACAGAATTTCTGTTGCTGCAAGCCCTTGCGCAACGTCCGGGCGTTGTGAAATCGCGCGATCAATTGATGGATGTGGCGTATGAGGATCAGGTTTATGTCGATGACCGCACAATCGACAGCCATATCAAGCGCCTGCGCAAGAAAATGCGCAACGCCGACCCTGAATTTTCGTCGATAGAGACACTTTACGGTATTGGTTACAAATATAACGAAGCCTGACAAAAGATCGGGCGACATAACCCCATAAAAAGCGAGCGGGTGAGCAGGTGCAGACGGAGGCC
The DNA here is from genome assembly GCF_006716865.1 of Roseinatronobacter monicus. Taxonomy (NCBI): domain Bacteria; kingdom Pseudomonadati; phylum Pseudomonadota; class Alphaproteobacteria; order Rhodobacterales; family Paracoccaceae; genus Roseinatronobacter; species Roseinatronobacter monicus. The sequence goes on from NZ_VFPT01000001.1 coordinate 939,644, forward strand.
ACGACAGCGAGAGCTGACATCGTTATTGGCGATGATTGGGTCGGACCGGGGGATGCGGTCGAAACCGAAGTGCGTGCGTCGCGTGCGCGCCGCGGTTTCCTTAGCATCTCCGGCTCGCCGCTCGCGCGCAAGATTGCCATGTTCAACCTTGTGGCACTGGTTGTCTTGATCCTTGGGATCATGTTCACTAACCCGTTCCGGCATTCCCTTTTGGATCAGCAAGCCCAGATGATGGGCAATACCGTGCAAATGGTTGCGGATATCGTCTCGATCAGCGGTGATCTTGATGCTGCGCGCGATATCCTTGCCGCCCGACTGTCCTTCGATGAACGCTTCGAGTTGATGTTTGTGAATGCCGACGGTCAGGTCTTGGGGCGTATGGGCGGGACCGAGAGAACCGACACGCAACGGTTTTCCGAACGCGCCACCCCGATAAGCGACCTTCTTGGGGCGATCTGGTCGGGAATGTCATTTCTGACACGCACCCAGACCGAAATCCCCGCCGAAGAAGCATTCGTCCAGATTGCCCCAACAATGTTCGAGCGCAATCAGGCAGGCGAGCGGGCAAGCTACACCTATCGTGACACGTCCGACGGTATGTGGATTGCAGCCAGTGCAGCGGTTATTCAGAATAATGAAATCCTCGGGGCGGTATTCTTGCGGCGCAACTCCGATGATATCGCGCGCATGATGCGCATCGAGCGCGAGCAACTTTTGCAATTCTTCCTGATTGCCGTCGTTGTATCCGTAGGGCTGAGCCTTGTGCTTGCGTCGACCATCGCAAACCCGCTTGCCGATCTGGCAATGGCGGCGGAACTGGGCAAGCGTCGTGATGCGCGCAAAAATTCGCCCGGCGGACGTGTCCGCATTCCCGACCTGTCAGGGCGACCGGATGAAATTGGCGATCTTTCGCGGGCCATGCGCGGCATCGTCAACGCCCTGTATGACCGGGTCGAGGCGAATGAGAGATTTGCGGCTGACGTCTCGCATGAGATCAAGAATCCGCTTGCGTCGTTGCGCTCGGCGGTGGGCAGTTTGCGCATGGCAAAACGCGAAGATCAGATCATTCGGTTGCTGGATGTCATTGAACACGATGTGCGCAGGCTTGACCGGTTGGTGTCGGATACCTCCAATTCATCGCGTCTGGATTCCGAGCTTGTAAAGGAAGAACAGGAAGAATTTGATCTGGTGAACCTGCTCAACAATCTGTGCGAGCACTTGTCACATGAAGCGCGTGAAAAAGGCGTCGAGTTCATTAAAATTCTTCCCGATAATCCCGTTCTGGTCACAGGGCTTGAAGGGCGGTTGGCGCAGGTAATTGTCAATCTTATCACCAATGCGATTTCGTTTTGCAGCGATGGCGATGCGGTGCGGGTCTGGGCGCGCCAGCGCCATGACCGGGTGCTGATCGTGGTCGAGGATACAGGGCCGGGGATTCCAGAGAATGCCTTGAAAAAGGTATTCCAGCGCTTTTACTCGGAACGACCGCCGCAGCAATTTGGCAATCATTCTGGCCTTGGGCCGGCAATATCCAAGCAAATCATTGAAGCGCATCAAGGTGTTATTTGGGCTGAGAATATTCGCGCAAGTGACGCTCCTGATAATAGCGCGTCGCTTGGTGCGCGGTTCGTGGTCGGTTTGCCGTTGTGAGTCTGGTGATTGCGGCAGATCGGGTTCATGGCTCTGCCGTAGCATTCGAAGACTGTGGCAAATATCAAGCGCTGCTTATTCTTGGAAAGTCGGGCGCAGGAAAGTCTGAACTGGCGCTTGAGTTGATGGCTATTGGCGCGGTGCTGGTCTCCGATGACCAGACTCACTTGCGCCGCGCAGGTACAGAGGTTCTCTGCCGCGCGCCGCAGGCTATTCGCGGCCTGATCGAAATGCGTGGTCTGGGAATTTTGCGCGCCGAGACAGTGGCAGAGGCGCCTTTGGTCGCGGTGGTGGACCTCGATCAGATGGAAACCAAGCGCCTGCCGGAGCGCGGTGTTGCAGATGTCCTTGGCGTTGCGATGCCGTGTCTTCGCAACTGCGCGAGCAGGGCTTTCCCAGCGGGTTTGAAGCAATATGTGACGTCTCGAACACGAGAGCGTTGGCAGGACACACCGTAATGATACAGGAGCCCGGACAAACCACAAGCGCCGCGCGGCTAGTGCTGCTGACCGGTCCATCCGGGGCAGGGCGCAGCACAGCCCTGAAAGCGCTGGAGGATGTCGGGTTCGAGGCGATAGACAATATGCCAATTTCGCTTGTGCGTCCGCTAGTGGCCGCACCGTTGGAACGGCCTTTGGCATTGGTGCTGGATTCGCGCAATCGGGATTTCTCGGTCAATGCGTTGCTGGCGCTTGTTGCGGATCTGAGGACAGCCTCGCAGTTCAGGTTTGATCTGGTGTTTCTGGATTGTCCTATGGCCGCCTTGATCCGGCGCTTTTCCGAGACGCGCAGGCGTCACCCTCTTAGCCCTGATGGCACTGTGCGCGACGGGGTGGCGTTGGAAGCGCGTCTGCTTGGCCCCGTGCGTTTGCGCGCAGATGTCCTGATCGAGACTGAAACCCTGACCCCCCATGATCTGCGCGCACGGTTGCACATGCTGTTTGGGGATACGCCCGGCCAGTCAATGCGCGTGCAGATCGAGTCGTTCTCGTATAAGCGTGGTATTCCGGCAGGTGTTGATCTGGTCTTTGACTGCCGGTTTCTCAGCAACCCGCACTGGGAGCAGAGATTGCGGGCATTGGATGGGCGCGACCCAGAGGTTGCCGCGTTTGTTGCTTCGGATATTCGGTTTGATAAGTTCTTCTGGCGCGTTCACGATCTGGTTGAAAGCTTGCTTCCGGAATACGCGCAAGAGCGGAAAACACAGCTGACAATCGGGTTCGGTTGCACCGGTGGGCAACACAGATCGGTTGCAACTGCCGAAAAACTGGCAAATACGCTTGCGCAGACGGAGTGGCAGGTGTCTAAACGACACAGGGAACTGGAACGTATCGCGGCGCAAACCGCGATCACAGGAAACGAATAAGGTTTGTTCGTGATCGGAATCGTGATCGTAGCCCATGGGGGACTTGCGCGAGAGTATCTCGCGGCTATTGAGCATGTGATCGGCAAACAAGCCGGTATTGCAGCTATTTCCATTGAGTATGATCACGACCGTACTGCCAAAAAGGCAGAGATTGCTGCCGCCGCAAACGCTGTCGATAAAGGGGCCGGTGTTGTTGTGGTGACGGATATGTTTGGTGGGTCCCCCTCAAACCTGTCATTGCCAGCATGCGCAGGTCATGACCGGCGCATAATTTACGGTGCGAATCTTCCGATGTTGATCAAGCTGGCAAAGTCGCGCGGTTTGGAACTACAGGCGGCGACCTCTGCGGCACTGGAAGCAGGGCGCAAATACATCAATTCAATAGAGATCGGGCGTTAAGCTGCGAGAACAGGGTTCACACAACTAATGACAGAATTCGATCTTGAGATCATTAATGAAAAAGGTCTGCACGCACGGGCATCGGCAAAATTCGTCGAGGTGGTTGAAGCGCATAGCGCAACTGCCGAAGTCATGAAGGACGGGATGAGCGTTCCGGGCGATTCCATCATGGGACTGCTGATGCTGGCGGCATCTCGGGGGACATCTATTCGAGTCAAAGTGTCGGGTGACGACGCTGAAGCGCTTGCAACAGCCCTGCGAAAGCTGGTGTCGGACCGCTTCGGCGAGGGTATGTAGCCGTAGGTTGCACACATTTTCGCCATAACCTGTGTATGATTTATCACATATCCGTCAAGGCAGCCTGAAATCAGAGTTTATCGTGTAATCGGGTGGAACCTTCCTTTATCATGCTAGTGCCTCGCTTCGGGGTATTTGACAGCTTTGATTTTTTCTGAATCTCTGTGGAGCGTAGCAGCTTTCTGGGGGTGAGATGATGACAAGAGGGTGCAAGCCGAAGTATGTAGTTCGACTGACGACAGAGGAGCGTGAACACCTTGAAGGGATGATCAGAACGGGTCGGCAAGCCGCCTACAGACTGCTGAAGGCGCGGATTTTGCTGAAGGCGGATGTGTCCTCTGATGGCCCGGGATGGGAAGATGCGCGCATTGCCGAGGCATTAGAGACCAGTCTCTCGACTGTTTTCCGCACCCGGCGCCAACTTGTGGAGGAAGGGCTTGAGGCGACTTTAGCGCGCAAAGTTCCAGCGTCGCTTTCACAACCTCGGATCTTCGATGGGCAAGCCGAGGCCAAGCTGATCGCGCTTGCCTGTTCCGAACCACCCGAAGGATATACGCACTGGACACTCAGGTTGTTGGAAAAGCGGGTTGTCGAACTGGGCATTGTTGAGCAGGCCAGTGATACCACAATCCAACGCACGCTTAAAAAAACGCGCTCAAACCGCACCGGAACCGGTACTGGGTAATCCCACCCAAAGCCAACGCTGGTTTCGTGGCGGCCATGGAGAATGTGCTGGACGTCTACACCCGTCCACACGATCAAAACCGTCCGCTGGTTTGTCTGGACGAGACCAGCAAACAATTGACCCGTGAGACCCGCACACCCATTCCCATGCAGCCAGGGCGCGAGGCGCGCCATGACTACGAATATGAACGCGCAGGTGTCGCCAGCCTGTTCATGTTATTCGCTCCTCTGGAGGGCTGGCGCCACGTCGAGATACGCGATCGACGCACTGCCATCGATTATGCCCATATCCTGCGCGATCTGGCTGATCTCCACTTTCCCTATGCCGAAAAGATCGATCTCGTGCAGGATAATCTGAACACCCACAACCCTGCATCGCTGTACGAGGCTTTCCCGCCTGCCCAAGCGCGCCGCATCGCACAACGGTTCGAATGGCACTACACGCCAAAACATGGGTCTTGGCTCAACATCGCTGAATGTGAACTCAGCGTCCTCGCTCGCCAATGTCTGGCCCGGCGCATCCCGGACAAAACTATGCTGAAGGCCGAAGTCGATGCATGGACAACAAATCGCAACTCCCAACGCGCCAAAACCAACTGGCAGTTCACAACTCAAGACGCGCGCACAAAGCTTATCCGGCTTTATCCGCAAATCGAGTGAATCGCAGGACTAGTTGAGTGGCAGAGTGATGAGTGGCAAGTCAGTGCATATCCATGCGCGGCTTGTAGCAAGTCTGCGAATGTGCTCTCTGAAAAAAAGGAACGGTAGAATGAGAATGTATCCGATGTTTGCGAGTGCTGCCTTGGCAGGTCTTATGACAACAGGCGCGATGGCGGGCGATTTTTCGAAATCAGGCCCCGGCATGCAAGAGCCAGTAGTCTCGACTCCTGCAGCCCCTCCTGCGCCTGCGCGCTTTAACTGGACTGGTGGCTATGCCGGTGCAGCATTGGGCTATGGCAATATGTCGTTCAGCGACGGCTTCGATGACAGAAGCAACGCGGCAGGTGGCCTGTTTGCTGGCTACCGTCAGGATATGGGCAATTTTGTTCTGGGCGGCGAAGCACTGCTTGCACCAGCAACATTTGGCACCCTGACATTGCCAGGTGCCAATGGAGATGAAATCAAGGCTGGCGGTTCGTTGCTGTTTACAGCAGGCGTGCCCATCTCTGCTGACGCGCGCACATTGGCTTATGCCGGTGTTGGCCCGTCGATGCTGCGCTCAAGCGGGAGCGCAGGGTCCGAGAATTCGTTTGGTGGCACCGGTGCGATCGGTATCGACCACATGCTTACGGACTCGATCATGGTTCGTGGTTCGGTAAACTACACGGTCATCAACAATGTTGGCCAAGACGATATTAACACCCGGACACTGGGCGCTGGCGTTGGCCTTGGCTTCAAATTCTAAGGCAGTTTTCGCGGTAATCAAAACCGCGATATGCTGATAGGCTAGTATTGATAAACGGCCTCGGAAATTACCGGGGCCGTTTGCATTTCCTCACCGGTCTGGTGTCGCCGGTTCTGCGTCAGTCATCCGCGCCAAGTTTTGGCGCAGGACTGTGTTGCAGGTCCGGATGTGCAGAAAAGTTGAATGGCGAGCGCACGCCTTTCATGCCCTGCATGTCCAGTTCCAGCCCACGTGCAATCACCTGCGGGTCCGCAAATACCTCGGCCATGTCATTTATCGGGCCAGCAGGCACGCCTTGTGATTCACAGGCTGTCAGCAGCGCGTCTTTCGCCCAGTTCTGGGTTTTCTCGCAAATCAGATCAGACAATTCAGTCCCACGGCTGACCCGCTTGGCGTTGTTCTGGTAGTCAGGGTGTTCTGCCAGCGCCTCCAGCCCCAGCAGGTTGCACAGGCGCTGATATTGCGCGTCATTGCCTGTGGCGATGATGATATGTCCATCGCAACAGGGCACGACCTGATAGGGTGCCAGATTGGGGTGAAAATTACCCAGCCGCGTCGGGGCTGTGCCCGTGGCCAGATAGTTCATAGCCTGATTGGCCATAATCGCAACTGCACTGTCCATCAGCGCTAGATCAATATGCTGGCCCAGCCCTGTGCGCGTGCGCTCGTGCAGGGCCGCCAGAATTGCCGTGCTGGCATAAATTCCGGTGATGATGTCGGTGACCGCAACGCCCACCTTATGCGGCATCCCTTCGGCGGGTCCGGTGACCGACATCAGGCCAGACATGCCTTGAATGATATAGTCATAGCCGGCGCGGTGCGCGTATGGTCCGGTCTGGCCAAAGCCGGTGATCGAGCAATAGATCAACCCCGGATTCAGCGCCGACAGGCTGGCGTAATCAAGGCCGTATTTTGCCAGCCCGCCGACCTTGAAATTCTCGATCAGCACATCTGCCCCGGCCACAAGCTCGCGGGTCTTCTGCTGGCCCTCTGGCGTGCGGAAATCAGCGGTGACCGACGCCTTGCCGCGATTGGTGGCGTGAAAATACGCCGCCTCTTGCGTGTCACCGCGGTCAATGAAGGGGGGGCCCCAACGGCGGGTGTCATCGCCCTCGGGCGCTTCAACCTTGATTACCTCAGCCCCAAGGTCTGCGAGCGTCTGACCGGCCCAAGGGCCAGCCAGAATGCGCGCAAGCTCGATGACGCGAATGCCCGCCAGCGGCCCTGACATGTGCCTTAGTTTCCCAGCTTGTCGTTCAAAATACTCTCGAACTCGGAATAGGACATGTTGCTATAGGCTTCACCATTGATGATGAAGCTTGGGGTCGAACGAATGCCGTAAGTTTCTGCATTGGCCTGATAGAACTCGGTCAGTTCCAGCGCTTTGTCGGCATCTTCAAGGCAGGCGTTCAACTGGTCATCATCCATGCCAGCCTGACGGCCAAGACGGCGCAGGTTGTTGGCAACCTGCATTGGGTCATTGGATGCGGCCCATGTGCTTTGGTTCTCGTAAATCAGATCCAGCATGCCGTGATAGCGGGCCTCGCCGCCGCAGCGCGCAACCATTGCGGCCCATAGGCCATAGCGGTCAAAATACACTTCGCGCTTGAGATACAGAATCTCGCCCGTGTCGATGAAGTTTTCCTTGATCTGTTGGAACGGCCCTTGATTGAAGGTGGCGCAATGCGGGCATGTCAGGGACGAATATTCCACCATCACCACCGAGCCTTCCTGATTGCCCAACGGCATGTCAAGTTCGTGAATCTGATGCTCTTCCATGACTGCACTTGCCGCGATGGGGCTGGTTGCTGTGTTGGATTGCGTGCTATACCACCAACCCCCGGCCCCAATGGCAGCCACAACGGCAAGCGCGGGCAGAAGTGTCTTGTTCATGAGTATTTCCCTTTTGTGTTCTTAGCCTTGGTTAAGACATTGCATGCCAGTCGTTCAAGGGCTGTGCGTAAGCTGTCATCGTGAACGCCAGCCGCAGTTGCGGCGGCGTCTTGCTGGATTTCAGGTGCAATGGCTGGTTTGGCTGCCGCCTTGGCAGGCGTGAATTCCGCTTGCCCTTCGGCAAACCCCATTGGCGCGGTTTGAGTCAATGTAATGCGTGCAATCGCATTATAGCCATAGCAGGCGTTCACTTTTTCGCGCAGGGCAGGCAGTTGCATTTGCAGCATCGGCCCTGCCGCGCCGGTGGTCAGAAGGGTCAGATTGGCCCCCAAGCCCCCCTTGCCATAGCTGATTTTGATGGGGCGGCACATGGCGGCAATATCTTCGCCTGCAATTTCGGCCCAATGTGTCAGCACCCGCGACACCGCAAACCCGCGCGCTTCGCCTGCTTTGCGGATTTGACCACCCATCAGTTTTGATGCTGTCTCGAATCCGCGCGCGCGGCGCGAAGGCGGCGTGTAGGGGGCAGATTTCTTTGCCATATCGTCAAGCCGACCCTTGCAGTGGTTGTCCCTTAGTTTACCCTTTGTGGCAGGCAATTCCAGTAGGGTGGCGCAGATTTCACCACAGCAGGGCATAACACATGCGTGACGCGGGCGACACTCTGATCTCTGTCAAACTGATGCAATGGTATGACCGCCATGCCCGCACGCTGCCGTGGCGTGTGCCGCCCGGCAGCACGCAGGCACCTGATCCGTACCGCATCTGGCTGGCCGAGGTGATGTTGCAGCAAACGACAGTTGCCGCCGTGCAGGCGTATTTTCAACGTTTCACCACGCGTTGGCCAACTGTTCAGGCATTGGCAGCGGCGCACGATGAGGATGTTATGGCCGAATGGGCCGGGCTGGGCTACTACGCCCGCGCGCGCAACTTGTTGAAATGCGCGCGCGCGGTTGCGGAAATGGGCGGCTTTCCCCGCACGCGCACAGATTTGCAGAGTTTGCCGGGGATTGGCCCTTACACCTCGGCGGCGATTGCAGCGATTGCTTTTGAGCAGCCGGAAACCGTGCTGGACGGCAACGTTGAGCGTGTGATGGCGCGGCTGTTTGATGAACACACGCCTTTGCCACAGGCAAAGCCGATCCTGACCGCCTATGCCGCGCGACTGACGCCGCAGCACAGACCGGGCGATCATGCGCAGGCCGTAATGGATTTGGGGGCCACGATCTGCACGCCGCGCAACCCGGCTTGCGGTATCTGCCCGGTGATGGCGGATTGCGCCGCGCGCCGTGCCGGAACTGCGCCAAGCCTGCCGCGCAAGACCCGCAAACCCGCAAAGCCGGTGCGGCTGGGCATCGCCTATCTTGGGCGGCGGGCAGATGGGGCGTGGCTGATGGAACGCCGCCCCCCGCATGGGCTGCTGGGCGGAATGCTGGGCTGGCCCGGCAGCGATTGGACCACACTGCCCCCCGAAGATGTGCCGCCCCTTGGCGCGGAATGGCGCGCCCTGCCGGGCGAGGTGCGCCACACATTCACCCATTTTCACTTGCGCCTGAGCGTGCAGGTTGCCCATCTTCCCATATCGGCGCAGGGCATGTTTGTTCCGGCGGATGCGTTTGACCCTGCCGCCTTGCCCACAGTCATGCGCAAGGCGTATGCGCTGGGGGCTGCTCATTTCAACATATCGGAGGTATCATGAGCGATGATCTGAATGCGACAGACGGTTTCGTCCTGACCCATACGATGCTGCGCATCAAAGACCCCGTGCGGTCATTGGAATTTTATCAGCAGGTGCTGGGCTTCCGGCTGGTCACGCAACTGGATTTTGAAGAGGCGCGCTTCTCGCTGTATTTCCTGCAACCGCGCGGCCACTCGGACAGTGCAGACGGGTCGCTGGATCATACCTTCAGCCGGATGGGCCTGCTGGAACTGACCCATAACTGGGGCACCGAGGCGGATGACACCGAGATGCATTCGGGCAATTCCGCACCCAAAGGGTTCGGGCATATCTGCATTGCCGTGCCCGACATTCAGGCCGCCTGCGCGCGGTTTGATACAATGGGCGTGCAGTTTCAGAAACGGCTGGGAGAGGGTGGGATGAAAGAGATTGCGTTCATTCTGGACCCTGACGGTTATTGGCTCGAAGTGGTACAACCCTCGTTGATGGACGGGGTGCTGGCGGGCAATAAAGTGTGATTCTGTCGCAGGGTGACTGGCTGTTATATGCGCGAATTCAGGGTATAGTTCGGCGCATAATAAAAATCATTGGAGTGGCGCGCCGTGACACCAGAGCAATTTCGCAAAATGGCTTCTGCCTTGCCCTTTTGGGTGTCGCTGGGGTTTGTGCCGCTGATTTTGGTCGCAGCGCTATGGGGGGGCTGGTGGTTCATGCTGCCCGTGGCTTACGGGTGGTGGGCCTTTACGCTGATCGATTTCATCACGGGGCTGAACACGGACAACCCTGACACGGAAACCCCGCTGAAAGACCTGTTCTGGTATCGCCTGATCACGCTGATCTGGTTCCCGATTCAGACGCTGACCATTTTCGCGGTCATCTGGTGGCTGACAACACAAGCGCAACTCAACTGGTGGGAAGATTTGGGCATCATGTTTGGCGTGGGCGTCATGTCAGGGGTTATCGGCATTGTCTACGCGCATGAACTGATGCACCAGAAAACGCAGCATGAACGGTGGTTGGCAGATCTGCTTCTGGCAAGTGTGCTGTATAGTCACTTCCGCTCGGAACATATGCAGGTGCATCACCGCTATGTCGGCACCCCGCGCGACCCGGTAACGGCCCGCTACAATGAGGGGTTCATTGCCTATTTTGGCCGTGTCTTGCGCGATTGTCCCCCTTCTGCCTTTCGCGCCGAGGCGGCCATGCTTGCGCGCAAGGGCTTGCCGTGGTGGCATCGCAGCAACCCGTTCTGGCGCTACGGCGTGCTGCAACTGGGCATGTTGGCGCTGGCCCTTGCGATTGGCGGGGGCTGGGGGCTGGTGCTGTTCGTCTGGCAGGCTTTTGTTGCCTTCTGGCATCTGGAGCTGACCAATTACATCGAGCATTACGGGTTGACGCGGCGGCATCTTGGCGATGGCAAATATGAACCAGTGCGCCCGCATCATAGCTGGAACGCATCGCATACCGCGTCAAACTGGCTGATGATCAATCTACCGCGCCATTCAGACCACCATTTCAAGCCTGAGCGCCGCTTTCCCCTGTTGCAGACCTATGATGAACACGCGGCCCCGCAACTGCCTTTTGGCTATCCGGCGCTGACCACACTGGCGATGTTTCCGCCGCTGTTCCGGCGTTACATGAACCCCAAAGTGCGCGAGTGGCGGCGGCAATTTTACCCCGATATTGAGGATTGGACCGATTATACCCTGCACCAAACCCCCTTGCCCAAAGGGGCGTCTTGAGGATGCGGGCAGGGGCGCTATCTCTGGGGCATGGAACAGATAGAAATTCTCTATAATGGCCGCTGCCCCATCTGCTCGGCGGAAATCGCGCAATATCGCAAACAGGCCGAGCGCGTGGATGCGCCAGTGGCTTTTGTTGATCTGCATGACGCAAGATTGTCGGAGTGGGGTCTGAGCGCAGAGCAGGCAACGCGGCGCTTTCACGCGCGCAAAGAGGGCCAGATCATTTCCGGCTTTCCGGCTTTTCTTATTCTGTGGGCTGAGTTGCCGCGCATGCGCTGGGTGGCGCGGGTGTTGTCCGTGCCGGGGCTGCACCAGATCGCAGATTTTGGTTACAACTATGTGGCGGCCCCGTTGCTATACTGGCTGCACCGACGCCGCGAAGCGCGCAAGGCCGCGTAAGCGTCTGCGCCGCTCAGACGAATTGCTCGCGTATCAGGCGCTCTTCCAGCCCATGACCGGGGTCGAATAGAAGTTTATGCGCAATATCGCGCGCAGATGACACATCCACGCGCACGACATTGCGCACCGATCTGCTATCTGCATCGGCCATAACGGGGCGGCGCTCTGGATCAAGCACCTCAAATCGGACATGCGAGGATTTCGGCAACAAGGCCCCGCGCCAGCGTCTGGGGCGAAACGCCGCAACCGGCGTCAGCGCCAGAACATCAGAGCCGATGGGCAGAATCGGGCCGTGCGCGGAATAGTTATACGCGGTCGATCCCGCAGGCGTGCTGAGCATCGCACCATCGCATACCAACTCGTCCAGCCGTTGCTTGCCATCAACGATAATGCGCAATTTCGCCGCCTGTGCGCCTTGCCGCAACAACGAGACTTCGTTGATCGCCAATGCCTCGTATACTGATCCATCACTACGCGTGGCCTGCATGCGCAACGGGTTAAGCACCGCCATTTCGGCTTGATCCAGCCGGTCCAGCACCCCCTCGACCTGATAGGTATTCATCAAAAAACCAACGGTCCCGCGATTCATGCCATAGACCGGCGTGTCCAGATGCTGGGTGGCATGAAGCGTCTGGAGCATGAAGCCGTCGCCACCAAGTGCAATGATGACCTCTGCCTCTTCCGCAGGGACCGACTTGTGGCGCCATGTCAGCGCTGCCAACGCTTCTTGCGCGTCAGGTGCTGCACTGGCCATGAAAGCAAGCTTGGGCGGCATGGGGACTCCTGCATTGGTGTGCCCTTTCTCGCCCGCATCCCCCTGCTTGGCAAGCGCGTTCCGATGCGCTGCATCTGGTGCGGATCGGGAACGAAACTGCATATGCGGTCGGCCTGACACAGCAGAATGACGCAAACAAGCCTTTGCGCCACGGTTCAGATGCGCTAATTGACCCTTAAGTCATCATCCAGGACCCGGAGGCCGCGCATGGATCAGATCACACGAGACACTGGTTTTTTCACTGAAACAGTCGAAAGCCGAGACCCAGAACTTTTTGCTGCAATGCGCGCGGAGCTTGGTCGCCAGCGCGACGAGATCGAGTTGATCGCCTCGGAGAATATCGTCTCCAAGGCGGTGATGGAGGCGCAAGGCTCGATCCTGACAAACAAATACGCCGAAGGCTATCCGGGGCGGCGATATTATGGCGGTTGCCAATATGTCGATGTGGCCGAAACACTCGCGATCAGCCGGGCCTGCGAGCTGTTTAAATGCAGCTTTGCCAATGTGCAGCCCAACTCAGGGTCACAGGCCAATCAGGGCGTGTTCACAGCACTTTTGAAACCCGGCGACACGATTCTGGGCATGTCCTTGGATGCAGGCGGACACCTGACCCACGGGGCCAAGCCCAACCAGTCGGGCAAATGGTTCAACGCCGTTCAATACGGTGTGCGCCGCGATGATCTGGAAGTGGATTATGACCAAATCGCCGAACTGGCAAAAGAGCATCAGCCAAAGATGCTGATTGCAGGCGGCTCTGCCATTCCACGGATCATAGATTTCAAGCGCATGCGCGAAATCGCCGACTCCGTCGGGGCCTATCTGCTGGTCGATATGGCGCATTTCGCGGGGCTGGTTGCCGCGGGGCTGTACCCGTCGCCCTTCCCGCATGCACATGTGGCGACAACCACCACGCATAAGACATTGCGCGGCCCGCGCGGCGGCATGATCCTGACCGATGACGAAGCCTTGGCCAAGAAATTCAACTCTGCCATCTTTCCCGGCATTCAGGGCGGTCCCTTGATGCATGTGATCGCGGCCAAGGCCGTGGCCTTTGGCGAAGCGCTGGCACCCGGTTTCCGCGACTACCAGAAGCAGGTCATCGTCAATGCAAAGGCCTTGGCAGATCAGTTGGAAAAGGGCGGATTGGCCACCGTGACAGGCGGAACAGATACGCATTTGTTGTTGGTCGATCTGCGTCCAAAGGGTGTGAAGGGCAATGCGACCGAGAAGGCACTGGGCCGCGCGCATATCACCTGTAACAAGAACGGCATTCCGTTTGACACCGAAAGCCCGATGGTGACCAGCGGCATTCGGCTGGGCACGCCCGCAGGCACGACCCGCGGCTTCGGCGAAGCCGAGTTCCGCCAGATCGCAGACTGGATCGTTGCGGTGGTTGACGGGTTGGCCACGCATGGCGAAGACGGCAATGCCGAGGTTGAAGCACGTGTGAAAGCCGAAGTTGCGGAACTTTGCGCCCGCTTTCCTATTTACTCTGAACTCTGATAGCGCGCCTCGTTAGGCGTCTGTCTGTGGAGCACGGGTCGAAAAGGGGGGCTGTCTGCCCCCCTCAGCATCCCCAAGAGGGGCTGCTTTCACCCCCCGAGAGTATTTGACGCAAGAAAATGAAATTGGATCGGCGACATAGATTGGACGAGTGTCGCCAAGGGCGGGATGATGTTGAATATATTGCGCCATGGCACCCCTTCTGATCTGCCAGCATTGCTGATTGTGCATGGTCTGTTTGGATCGGCGCGCAATTGGGGCGCGATTGCGAAGCGTCTGTCTGACAGCCGCGAGGTGGTGAGCGTCGATATGCGCAACCATGGCGAAAGCCCATGGGCCGAGGCGCATGGTTATGAGGATCTGGCAGCAGATCTGGCCGAACTGGTGCGGGCCGAAGGCGGGCGGTTGGATGTATTGGGCCATTCCATGGGGGGCAAGGCTGCAATGATGTTGGCCCTGCAACAGCCGGAATTGGTGAACCGGCTGCTGGTGGCCGATATTGCGCCGGTCGCCTATGCGCATAGCCAGACGCATTTGATTGACGCGATGCGCAAGCTGCCCCTGTCGCAGATCAGCACCCGCGCGCAAGCCGACGCGGCGCTGGCGCAGGATGTCGCAGAAGCATCGGTGCGCGCGTTTCTATTGCAATCGCTTGATTTGCGCGCAGACCCGGTGCGCTGGCGGCTTAATCTCGACGTGTTGGAGCGCGAGATGGATCGTATCACGGGCTGGCCTGACGTGTCAGGGCAGTATCACGGGCCTGCGCTGTTTCTGAGCGGCGCTGCCTCGGACTATGTGCAGCCGGAACATCGGCCTATTATCAAGGCACTGTTTCCGAACGCGAAATTCGCAAAACTGCCCGACGCGGGGCATTGGTTGCACGCCGAAGCGCCGCGCCCGTTTGAGGCGACAGCGCGCATGTGGTTTGATTAGTGGCACCTATCACGCATCAATCAGCTTGCGCGCGATTACCCAGCTTGCTGCGATGCCGACAAGACACCCGGATGCCGCCCAAATAAGGATGGGCTGTAGGGTATCCTGACCGATTGTCAGCGCAATGACGACGCCGATACCAGCACAGGTTACGCCGGTAATGGAAAAAATTAGCAGGAAAAGTCGGGTCATATCGTCCTCCAAGACAAGATTACTGACGTTCAACCATCTGTTTGGACAATCTTCCTTGATCTAGCGCAAACCGGGGCCTGGCTGCGGCTTTCAGTCACATGCAAGGCGGGCGCGAAGAACCCCTGAGTCGCCCTCAATGCTGTGGGGGAGAGGTGGTCCTGGTTTTTCGACCAGTTTTATGCCGCGCAGCGCTCTGGCATGGGTTTCCTATCACGCGGCAAGTTTCATGTTTGGTTTGCGATTATCATAAACTTCGTCCGGGGTCATCAGGCCGTGGGATGAATGCGGGCGTTCTTCATTGTAATAAGCGATCCAGGTGCCGATCCCCTGGCGCGCCTCCCGGCCAGTTTCGAAGGTGTTCAAGAAGACGCATTCGTATTTCAAGGACCGCCACAGTCGTTCGATCATGCGGTTGTCGATCCAGCGGCCGCGCCCATCCATCGAAATCTTCACCTTTGCGTCTTTCAAAACGTCGGTGAAATCGGTGCTGGTGAACTGGCTGCCCTGGTCCGAATTGAAAATTTCGGGCGGGCCATAGGTGGCCAGTGCCTCCTTCAAGGCCTCGACGCAGAACCCGGCATCCATAGTATTGGACAGCCGCCAGCTCAGCACCTTGCGGCTGTGCCAGTCCATGATGGCGACCAGATACAAAAACCCGCGCTGCATGCGGATATAGGTAATGTCCGTACACCACACCTGGTTGGGACGCGTGATGGGCAGATCTTTTAGAAGATATGGATAAACCTTGTGTTCGGGGTTTTTCTTACTGGTCTTGGGTTCCTGATAGATCGGCACCAAACGCATGAGCCGCATCAGCCGTCTTGCGCGATGGCGGCCGCATTTGTGACCCTCTCTTTGCATATGACGCGCCATCTGCCGCGAGCCGTACCATGGCGTTTTCAGGAATTGCTCGTCGATGATCTTCATGAATTTCAGGTTTTCCGCGCTTTCACCGCAGGGCTGATAGTACAGCGTCGATCGGGCGAGCGACAGCAGTGTGCATTGCCGCCGGACACTCAGTTTGGGATGATCTTTCTTCACGGCTTTTTGCCTCCAGTCCCGAGAATGAGCCTGGAGGCATCCGCCAAAAAATCCCGTTCCACTACCAATTGGCCAATCTTGGCGTGCAGCTTCTCTACATCCTTGCCGGAAATCACTGGTTCACCAACCGGCTTGGCGTCAAACGACTGCGCCATCTTGGCAATTGCCGTGCGTTTCCAGCCGTTGATCATCGTCGGATGTACTTCATATTTCTTCGACAGCTCTGCCGTCGTCAACTCTTCACGGATCGCTTCCAAGGCAACCTTCGCCTTGAATTCTGCCGTGTAACGCTTCTGTTTCGCCATATCGATTGTTCGTCCTTCTTCAGTTGCCAGAGCTTAGCAACTGGTCCGAATTTCCGCGACCACCTCTGGGGTGAAGGGCGCAACCGGTTGCCGTTTCTGCGGCCTGAGCCATCATCCCTTTCAATCTCGACTGGTCGGCGCGCCGTGCGAAGCCGTGGCGAATAACCTCGACCTTGTCTTGATGTTTCCAAACAGTGAACCGGGTGCCGTCAATCTGGGTCATGAACTGCTCGCCCCGGTTCAAACCGGGCGTGGGCGAATCGCACCCAAAGAGCACACAGAGGGCGAGAGATGATAGCAAGCGCATGCTCGCAGCATGGCTGCTGACGCTTAAATTTCAGTTAATTTCGCTTTAGTGCAGGACAGGGCGATCTTGTATTGAACTGGATTCTGAAACTGGTTAGAACGCAGCACGGCGGGTGATTAGCTCAGTTGGTAGAGCGCTTCGTTTACACCGAAGATGTCGGGAGTTCGAGTCTCTCATCACCCACCATTTCAAGCCATCGAAGTTTAAAAAACCCTTTCAAAGAAAGGGTTTAGTGCGTGTCTGTGTTGCAAAGCGCGGTTGCAAAATGGGTAAATCACGGCTGGAAGAACTCTTCACTTATCTAATCTCAAAGGCCGATTCTATGCGCGCCTTGTTGTTCCCGCCGACATTCGTGCGATCGTTGGAAAGTCAGAGCTGCGCGTTGCGTCCGACAATCTTGGCTCGCACATCGCGCGCAAAAACACGCGGTTCATTTCGGGCTATTTTGGGGAAGTGACCAACAGGAATGACATCAGAAAACATACCGCATCACCATGCAGGGCGACTTGCGTAGTGGAGGTGATATTCGGAATGCCACGAAGCTGGCCATGTGACTTTCCAGAACAGCATTTCGAGAACAGCCGACTGATCGGAGAGAGCCTATACATCTGGCAACCAAAGCCGCGACCGGTCGGTTGACAAGCGTTGCATTAGTCCTTCGAAAAATGACCTTTTCTAAAGGTGGTTGCTCGAAATACATATCGCGGGGTGCGTGCAGTGGCTCTTGCGTTTAAGGCGATCACTTTGACGAAGCCGCCAGAGAAGAGCTGCGATACATGAAAAACGCGGCCGAAAACGAGCCTCAACCCAGGGTTTCCCACTTAGTATTCACGGCCTGTCAAAACACTGCCGCTCTGGCCATTTCCATGTCAATTCCGCTGTTACGACGCGCCTTCGATCCGGCTCGCCATGATCGCAATGGCGCGCTGATAGACTGTCGCGGCATTCCAGGCTTGGATTGCTGCAAAGTTGGGCTGCCCTTCCTGATAGCCTTGGCCCGGCTGCCAGCCTTTCTGGCGCAGGAAATTCGCGGTCGAGGCCATGGCATCAGTAAGATTGTTCAGATCGACGCGCCCGTCGCCATTGCCATCCACGCCGTAGCGCAGGACGTTGGCCGGCAAGAATTGCGTATGGCCGAGTTCGCCATGCATCGCGCCGATTGCAGCAGGGCTGATTGCGCCGCGATCCACGAGGATGAGTGCTGCCAAAGCATGTTCGTAGAAAAAGTCGGAGCGGCGGCAATCATAGGCCAGCGTTGCAATGGCCGAGACGACATTTGCATCGCCCATGAAATTGCCGAAACCGGTTTCCATTCCGTGGATGGCGACGAGCACCGCAGCGGGCACGCCGTAGGTGCGCTCTAGCGAGGCGTAAAATTCAGGGTTCGCCGCGATCCGCTGACGGCCTTGCCGCACAATCGTATCGGCACCGCGAACTCGCATGAACTCTTCGAGCGAATAGCGAAAGGAGCGCTGGTTGCGGTCTGCCGAGATCGTGCGCGTGGCGTAGGTCGTATTGGCCAGAGCTTGCAGCCCTGCTTGACCGACACCTGCTCTGGCTGCTTGCGCTGCGAATTCCTGCTTCCAGCGCTCAAAGCCGGAGGCGTCATTGCCGCAGGTGGCGGCTATGGTCCCTACGGGTGCGCCGAGCAAGAGGCAGGTTACTATGGCGCTGCGGAAGGCGCGGGTCAGACGTGAGTGCATGAGATATCTCCGAGGGCAACTGGATGACTGTCGTGGAATCGCGCGAAGTCTAACACGGTAGGAACGCGCATGGGCATGACATCGTTCCGTGAACAGAGCCTGCGCAGTGGTGCTGCGGGGCTAAGGAAAGGACAGATGTTAATGCGTTTCATTCAAAGAATATGGCACATGATGCCAGCGTTGGGGAACTTATGTCAGGCGGTGAGCACTAACATAAGCGTATCTGTGATGCCGCTGTCCGCTTGATTTAAGGACGACAGCTTCATGGAAGTCATCACTTCGCAGAATAGTAATGTTGCGGCACGACCGCTTCCGGCGCTCTTTACTCGGTCAGACAGTTTTGTTGAGGTGTCAACGCCAAAGCAAAAGTGGGCGAAAACTGCGGGTTAGTTCAACTGACGACCGACAAGGTGCGACCGGATGCGCATAGGTTCTATGAAAGCATCGGGTTTGAAGCTTCTCAAGTGGGATACAAGCTACAGCGGGGCGAACGGCGGTAGCGACTGTGGCAACATGCATGCACGCTTACTACCCAGAGGTGGCCTGTCTAGATTTTACACACACCCAGCCCAAAGAGTAGAAGGCCACTTTGTGACCCGTGTTGCGCTTCGGGCGACTCCTTGGCCGTGAAGCGCTCATACTTCAGATTGCAGCGCTACAAGATTCTGGACGCGGGTTAATCGCAATTGCTTTTTATTTTTGAGGAACGATGTCGCTGGTGTGAGATACCGTAGCCTAGCCTGCTACGCAAAGCGATCTGTCGCGCGGATCAAACGGTCGCGGATCAGTGGCTCTGTTGCCGCGTGACCCGCTCCTTCCACGATGTTCAGTTGGGAACCGGGCCAGCTCTTGTGCAGGTCCCATGCGGTGCGGAGCGGGCATGGCATGTCGTAGCGACCGTGGATGATTTCTCCGGGAATCCCATGCAATTTATGTGCATCGCGCAACAGCTGCCCAGGCTGCAACCAGCAATCATGCAGGAAATAGTGGTTTTCCAGTCGCGCGAAAGCTAGCGCGAAACGGGGGGCGCCGAATTTCTCCTCGATTTCGGGGCGCGGCAGAAGGGTAATCGTTTCGCCCTCCCAGATGGCCCAGGCGCGGGCGGCTTCAAGCCGCTCCACCTCGTCCTGCGACGTCAGCCGCTTACGGAATGCGGCGATCAGGTCGCCGCGCTCACCCTCGGGGATTGGCGCGACGAAGCGCTCCCATGCATCGGGGAACATTTGCGATACGCCGAAGCTGTAATACCAGTCAATTTCAGCACGGGTCACAGTATAAACCCCGCGCAGGATCAAAGCGCTAACCCGCTGCGGATGGGTTTGTGCATAGGCGAGCGCCAGTGCCGACCCCCAAGACCCGCCAAAGACCACCCACTTGTCGTATCCGGTCAACGCGCGCAGCCGTTCGATATCGGCCACCAGATGCCAGGTGGTGTTGGCCTCCAACGACGCATGGGGCGTGGATCTGCCGCAGCCGCGTTGGTCAAACAAAAGCAGATCGTAGCGCTTGGGGTCGAAGAAACGCCGACAATCCGGATTGATCCCACCACCGGGCCCGCCATGGAGAAACACCGCAGGCCGCGCACCGGGCGTGCCCACACGCTCAAAGTAAATCTGATGTCCGTCACCGGCGTTCAGAAACCCGGTCTCATACGGCTCACTTTCGGGGTAAAATTCTCGCAATGCGTCCATGGTATCCATCCGCCTGTTGGATTTCAGCTGACAATGCTGCGATACAAAAGGCAAGGGAAGCTTCAGGCTCAGGGCTGTCTAGTTGCTTTCCGCCAGCGCAACTCAGACACCAGCGACCAAAAGGTAGCGGCTCGCTTGGCGCTTGGTGACGGTGTCCGCTCGGAGTTCCGATTGCTTGCGCGGTAAACACAACGCGTCGTGACTTGGCCAATCAAGTGCCAGTCCGCCCTGCAACAATAGCAACCTGCGCCAATAGATCAGCCTTGCGCAGGGGCTTTGAAATGTGTCCCAGAAACCCCGCTGCGTGGTATTCAGCGATCTGGTGAGTCATAACATTCGCCGTGAATGCCAGCGCGCGTGGTGGCGGCATGTCACGTTCCTTCGCACGCCGGATCATCTGTGCAAGTGCCGAAGGCCCGTCCAGCACAGGCATCGATATGTCCAGCAGCACAACATCAAACTGATCCGCGATCCACGCATCAACCGCCTGCGCGCCATTGTCAGCCAGAGTGACGGTAGCGCCGCTGTCGCGCAGCATCGCTTGCGCGACGATTTGGTTGGTGCGCATGTCATCTGCAATCAGCAACCGAAGCCCTGTCAGATCAACATGTGCCTGTATCTCGGCTAGAGGTGCTTCCTCTGATATCAGCAGCGGGAGCGATACCTGCACCGTGGTTCCTTTGCCTAATTCGGAAGTCACCTTGATCTTGCCGTTCATCAACGACACCAAGCGTTGTACAATTGACATACCCAAACCGGTGCCCCCGAACCTGCGGGTGATTGATCCGTCAGCCTGTGAGAAATCTTCAAAGATACGATCAAGCTGTTCTTCGGTCATCCCAATACCAGTGTCGCGCACTTCGATCTGGATCGCGGCGTCATTCAAGTTGCATAGTTTGATGGTTATTTCGCCCTCATCCGTGAACTTGATCGCATTGCTCAGAAGATTGTGAATGATCTGCCCAAGCCGATGTGGATCGCCCCGCCGCCGCAATTTGGGTTTGGACGGCGTGTTGACGTTTAACCGTAGCCTTTTTTCAAGGCAGCAGGATTGGTGCAGCGCCGCAGTCTCTGCAACCACTTTTGCGGGGTCAAAGCCCACATCATCGAGAAGCATCTTCCCGGATTCGATCTTCGAGATGTCGAGAATATCGTTCAGCACCTTCAACAAGCCTTCGCCACTGCTAAGAATCATCTCGGCCATTTGCTGGTGTGCGGGCTCTGGCAACACCTCGCGCAGAGTCTCTGCCATGCCCAGGACGCCGTTCAGCGGTGTGCGGATCTCGTGACTCATATTTGCAAGAAATGTGGTCTTCGCGCGACTGGCTTCTTCGGCTTGCTTGCGCGCGCCTTGCATCTCTGTGACGTCCATTCCTGCGCCGCGATACCCGGCAAACCTGCCATATGCGTCGAAGTTCGGTGTTCCAGATATCTGAAACCACAGTTCACGACCTGCATCTGTCACGACGCGATAGACGAAACCCGTAAACGCTTCGTGCCGCGCCATGCGGCGCTTCAGATCGTCCCAATCTGCGCTTTGAAGTGTTTCTGGCCGGTCTGCATACACCTCTAGTCCTGCGATTCACTCGATTTGCGGATAAAGCCGGATAAGCTTTGTGCGCGCGTCTTGAGTTGTGAACTGCCAGTTGGTTTTGGCGCGTTGGGAGTTGCGATTTGTTGTCCATGCATCGACTTCGGCCTTCAGCATAGTTTTGTCCGGGATGCGCCGGGCCAGACATTGGCGAGCGAGGACGCTGAGTTCACATTCAGCGATGTTGAGCCAAGACCCATGTTTTGGCGTGTAGTGCCATTCGAACCGTTGTGCGATGCGGCGCGCTTGGGCAGGCGGGAAAGCCTCGTACAGCGATGCAGGGTTGTGGGTGTTCAGATTATCCTGCACGAGATCGATCTTTTCGGCATAGGGAAAGTGGAGATCAGCCAGATCGCGCAGGATATGGGCATAATCGATGGCAGTGCGTCGATCGCGTATCTCGACGTGGCGCCAGCCCTCCAGAGGAGCGAATAACATGAACAGGCTGGCGACACCTGCGCGTTCATATTCGTAGTCATGGCGCGCCTCGCGCCCTGGCTGCATGGGAATGGGTGTGCGGGTCTCACGGGTCAATTGTTTGCTGGTCTCGTCCAGACAAACCAGCGGACGGTTTTGATCGTGTGGACGGGTGTAGACGTCCAGCACATTCTCCATGGCCGCCACGAAACCAGCGTTGGCTTTGGGTGGGATTACCCAGTACCGGTTCCGGTGCGGTTTGAGCGCGTTTTTTTAAGCGTGCGTTGGATTGTGGTATCACTGGCCTGCTCAACAATGCCCAGTTCGACAACCCGCTTTTCCAACAACCTGAGTGTCCAGTGCGTATATCCTTCGGGTGGTTCGGAACAGGCAAGCGCGATCAGCTTGGCCTCGGCTTGCCCATCGAAGATCCGAGGTTGTGAAAGCGACGCTGGAACTTTGCGCGCTAAAGTCGCCTCAAGCCCTTCCTCCACAAGTTGGCGCCGGGTGCGGAAAACAGTCGAGAGACTGGTCTCTAATGCCTCGGCAATGCGCGCATCTTCCCATCCCGGGCCATCAGAGGACACATCCGCCTTCAGCAAAATCCGCGCCTTCAGCAGTCTGTAGGCGGCTTGCCGACCCGTTCTGATCATCCCTTCAAGGTGTTCACGCTCCTCTGTCGTCAGTCGAACTACATACTTCGGCTTGCACCCTCTTGTCATCATCTCACCCCCAGAAAGCTGCTACGCTCCACAGAGATTCAGAAAAAATCAAAGCTGTCAAATACCCCGAAGCGAGGCACTAGCCGCATTGGCTGCTAACGACATGATCGTGCCCGGTCCCAATGCCGCAGCGCTGAACCCGGTGCTTCAAGGGGCCAAGGCCGTTGTCTTTGGCGCGGTGGACTATATCAGCTACGGGCAAGCCGCATCGGGCGAGACAATCGAGGTGATCACACCCGCCAGTGGCACCGTCATTGCGCCGCGCCCGATGATGATTCTGCAATCAACCCAGAACCCCGACGCCGCAAAAGCATTTTTCGATTTCGTGCTGTCGGATGCCGGGCAGGAGCTTGTGTCCGAAACCTATCTGATGCCCGCGCGCACGGATGTCGAGGGTTTGCGTCCGGGGATCAATGACCTGACGGTCATTGATGTGGACGCTGATGCTGTATCCGCCCGCCGCGACGAGATTGTCGCGCGCTTCAACGAGACTGTGATCAATCGCTGATCCGACCAGACCCCTGCGCATGGCCCCGACAGGTTTCGGGGCCATGCGTATGTGCATGAAAGGCTGTCCCCGATGTTGCGCGCGCAATCTGTTCTGACCACGCTGGCTGCTGTCGCGCTTCTGGTCCTTGTGGGGGTGCCCATTCTGTTCATCCTGCTGCAAGCTGTGTTTCCTGATTTCGCACGCGGGTCGTTTGAAGGCGCATTCTCCGAATTGGCAATTCTGACCGAGAATGACCGTCTGCTCTTGCAGGCGCGCAACACGTTGATGCTGGCGTTCTCGGTCATGCTGGGCTGCCTGATATTCGGCCTGCCTATCGGGGTCTTGCGCGGGCTGTTCCATATCCCCGGCGCGCGCATCTGGGATGTGGTGTTCCTGATCCCGTTCCTGATCCCGCCCTTTATCGCCGCCATCGCGTGGATGATGACGCTGCAACCGCGCGGCTATCTGTTCCAGTTGGTGGGCTTCGATCTGGGCGGCTTTCTGTTCAGCTTTGCAGGGGTGGCCTTTGTGATGACGCTGAACTTGTTTCCGCTGGTCTATTTCGCCGTCAGCCGTGCGCTGGAAATGGTGGGCGGGCGCTTCGCATCTGCGGCCCGTGTGCATGGCGCGCGCCCTTGGCAAGCGTTCTTTCTGATCACGCTGCCCCTGTCTATTCCGGCCATTGCAGCAAGTTTGTTGATCGTCTTCGCCATGTCGATCGAGGAGTTTGGCACTCCTGCCGCACTTGCCGCACGCACCGGGTTCGAGGTGCTGGTCACGGGCATTTACACGCGCTTGTCGGACTGGCCCATCGACATGTCGGGCGCGGCCCTTGGCTCGGTTATGCTGATGGCGATGGTGCTGGCGGCGTTCAGTTTGCAGAACTGGATCGCAACGCGGCGGTCCTATATCAGCCAGACCGGCAAGCCCACCGATCTGGACAAGGCGGGTCTGGGGCCTTGGCGCTGGCCGGTGCTGGGATTGTTTGCGCTGGTGGCGCTGATTGGTGTTGTGATCCCGCTGGCCGCGATTGCGGTGACGTCCTTTATGGGCACTATTTCCGGGGGGTTGAACTGGTCCAACCTTGATACACGCCATTATGCGCCCCTGCTTCGATCAGGCAGTCGTGCTGCGCAGGCATTGATTGCAAGCGGTTGGCTTGCAGTAGTGACAGCCTTTGTCACTGCTGCGATTGGGGGGCTGGTGGCATATATTGTGGTCTGCGGGACGGGGCGGGGCAGGGCCGTTATGGACGGGTTGTCGGTTCTGCCCAATGCTATTCCGGCTATTGTGTTGGCTGTGGGGATCATTCTGGCTTGGAACTCGCCTTTTCTGCCGGTCACGCTTTATGGGACGGCGGGCATTTTGCTGATCGCCTATATCGGCATTCTTCTGCCTTATCCGATCCGCTATGCGGTGGCGCGGCTGCGCCAGATTTCGGGGTCGCTGGACGATGCCGCGCGGGTTGCCGGTGCCAGCCAGATGCGCGCACTGCGCCATATCACCCTGCCGCTGATGGCCCCGTCACTGATCGCTGCGATGATGCTGGTTTTCGCCATTGCGTCACGCGAGTTGGTCGCCTCGATCATGCTGGCACCTGCGGGCTTGCGCACGGTAGGAACCTTTGTTTTCTCGCAATTCGAGCAAGGTTCAGTTCAGACCGGTATGGCCATGAGCATGATTGCGATAACCGTCACCTCCGGCATTCTGTTGGTGGTCAACCTGTGGTTGGCACGGCAGGGAAGCAGCGCGTTTTCTGGATAAGCAGGCGCGGGCCTTCGCCTGCTCAATTTAGTTGGGCCGCGCGCGCCATCTGGATCATTCCACAGTCAAGCGTTCGATCTGCCACACGCTTAATGCATACAGTGTTTCGGTGCGAAATCTGGCATCGGCGTCATAGTTAAAGATCAACCAGAACGGCCCTTGCGACCTGATCGACATGGGGCGGTTATTACGATGAAATGCCAATAATGGTTCTGCGCTGCGGATGGTCGGAAAACTGATGGATGCGAAATATCAATCTATAGCATCAAATGTGACCGCCCCGGAATTTGCAGAGATGTCGATACCAAGATGGTTGAGCAGATCGCGCAGCAAAACACCTGTGTAGCGGTCGACCCCTTCGGTCCAGACAGTGGAGGTTGTGAATTCTGTCAATGGCAGTTCTTCGAGGTCTTTCATTGTCATACTGACAGAGTTGGAGCCGTTATTGGTGATGACCTCAAGGGTTTGCGCCTGCGCGCGCGCGCCCCAACCAAAAACAGTCATTCCGACAACGACAAGCACCGCAAGCCTGAGCGCTATCAAACCCATCAAGCGTTCCGGGTGGACCCAAAATAGCGACTTTACCATTTACACTGACCTTTCTCACATACAGACATAAATCAAAATAGTAGCAGGATCAGTTTAAGAATAGGTTGAGAGAAATTCTTTCCTTGATGCGCGTCAAGATGTGAAATTTCAACGCTCTACTTCATGCGGCGCACTGACCGCGCCACATTCGTCGGTACGCAACCGATAGGTTTTCTATGCTTTCAGGGTAAAATCACAAGCGTGCAGGCAGTACATATCGACGCGCAAGCTGTGCAGTAACGCCAATAGCTCATGTAACTTCACGGCAAAGTGAGAAAAAACGCGCCCGCTGGGGGCGCGTTTCAGTGTCTTGCACTTCAGTCTTTTGGCCCGATCATGTCCTCTGGTCGCACCACCCGATCAAAGGTTTCGGCGTCGACGAAGCCAAGGCGAATGGCTTCCTCTTTTAAGGTGGTGCCGTTTTTATGGGCAGTTTTTGCGACAATGGTTGCATTGTCGTACCCAATTGTCGGGGCCAATGCTGTTACCAGCATCAGTGATTCTTTCATCAGCTTGTCGATCCGGTCGACATTGGCCTTCGTGCCCACGACCATATTGTCAGTGAACGAGGAGGCTGCATCACCCAGAAGCTGCATGCTTTGCAGGACGTTATAGCTCATCATCGGGTTGTAGACGTTCAACTCGAAATGGCCCTGAGAGCCTGCAAATCCGACAGCGGCATCATTGCCCATGACATGCGCGCAGACCATGGTCAGTGCCTCGGCCTGTGTGGGGTTCACTTTGCCCGGCATGATCGACGAGCCCGGTTCATTTTCGGGCAGGATCAATTCACCCAGACCCGAGCGGGGGCCGGACCCCAGTAGCCGCATGTCATTGGCGATCTTGAACAGCGAAGAGGCAACCGTTTTCAGGGCACCCGAAAACATGACCATCGCGTCATGTGCGGCCAGCGCTTCGAATTTGTTGGGTGCTGTGACGAAGGGCAGGGCGGTTATTTCGGCGATATGTGTCGCAACCTTCACATCCCAGCCCTTGCGGGTGTTCAACCCTGTGCCGACAGCCGTGCCGCCCTGTGCCAACTCGTAGATATGGGGCAGGCACATGTTCACGCGCGCGATCCCCATTTTGACCTGATGCGCATATCCGCCAAATTCCTGTCCCAATGTCAGGGGCGTGGCGTCTTGGGTATGTGTGCGCCCGATCTTGATGATATCTTTGAATTCTTCGGATTTGGCCGCAAGGGCTGCGTGCAGCTTTTCCAGCCCCGGCAAAAGGACATCGCGCGCCAGCATTCCGATTGCGACATGCATCGCGGTCGGGAATGTGTCGTTTGACGACTGGCCCATATTGCAATGATCGTTCGGGTGAACGGGATCTTTCGAGCCCATTGTTCCGCCCAGAATCTCGATCGCGCGGTTCGAGATCACCTCATTCGCGTTCATGTTTGATTGCGTGCCAGAGCCTGTCTGCCAGACGACCAGCGGAAAGTTATCGTCAAACTTGCCGTCAAACACCTCTTGCGCCGCCTGCGTAACCGCACCTGTCAGGCGGGCATCGAGTGTGCCCTGTTCGTGGTTGACCAGCGCACAGGCCCATTTGACCGCGCCAAGTGCGCGGATGATAGGCACGGGCTGGCGTTCCCATCCGATGGGGAAATTCACGATAGAGCGCTGTGTCTGCGCGCCCCAATATTTTTCGGCAGGGACTTCGAGAGGGCCAAAACTGTCAGTCTCGGTGCGGGTCGCGGTCATGCGCTGGGCTCCTTGGCGGCATCTATCCGATGCTGTCTTTAGCCCGTGAAAAACAGGAAATCAATTAGTATGCGATTGCATACTGGTTGCGGGAGCGGATCGCTTATTTGCGAAACCTGTCAAGGCTGACCACTTCCCCGGTCTTTTCTTGCGGGGCGGCATCTTCGATCATGGGTGCCTCTTCGTCGTCATCCTCGTCTTCCAGATCGTCCTGATGTAATTCGAATCTTAACCCGAATTCCACTGACGGATCGACAAAGGTCGAGATCGCATCGAACGGCACATAGAGCGGTTCGGGCGAATTGCCGAAATTCAGCGTGATCGCAAAGCCGTCATCCTCAACCACAAGGTTGTCGAACCAATGCTGCACGACCAGCGTAATCTCTTCAGGGTAGCGTGCGCGCAGCCAATCCGCCATCTGCATGTCGGGATGGGCCGTGTCGATGGTGATGAAGAAATGATGCTCGCCCGGCAGGCCGTCGCGCGCAACCCCATCCATGACCTTGCGGATAAGTCCCCGCATGGCGTCATGCATCAGGTTGCCATAATCTATTCCGCGTGTCATGCGCCCTCTCTTCCTTCAGCCATAGCATAGGCGTTTCGCGGACGATGAAAAGCCCTGTCGCAACGGCTGGCGGCAAATTTCTGCCCCATGCGACCCAGAGTTTACAAAGGTGATGAAAGTGCAGGCTTCTGTTGCCAGGTGCCTGCGAACCCCGCCTTACGCGGCTAAGCGCAAGGGCTTAAGTTTCGGTTTGGTTACTGCTTACGCAGCAACTGCTACCGGAGCACGGTTGTCATTTGCAACTGTACGTTTTGCACCGATAACGGTGGTGGCTCACCGGGACAAAGCTAACCCCTTTAGACGTTCGTCGATCCTGTTTCGGCCCCATTGTCCCCAAATGAAGGATGTTTGGTGGAGCCGCCGGGTACCGCCCCCGGGTCCGATCCGCGTATTACGAGCGCGTTTATGTCCATAGTCCCTTGCGAGACAGTTCAGATGTAGGGGGTGATGTGGGCGGATGCAAGGGGGCGCTTGCGTGTGGTGGCGCGTACATCGACACTGTATGGCTGTGACTATGGGCAAAGGGGCATCCGGGCCGCAAAACGTGCAAGAACGACCGGCAAACGGTTCGGGTTTTTTGCAAGCAATTAGCAGCCCAGCCGCTTGACTTCGCGCCCGGCATCCCCCATACGGCGGCTTCCGTTCGGGCATCCGGCCCGCGCGGCGTATAGCTATTGTCCGCAAATGCGGGCACGCCGTTCGAGGCAGTTCAACGCCTGCACCAGATGCAGGGGCCACAGAGCGCGGAAATCAAAGAAGGAACAGGCCGATGTTTGCGGTCCTCAAGACTGGTGGTAAGCAATACCGGGTACAATCCGGTGATGTGCTGCGCGTAGAGCGTATTGCCGCACAAGCTGGTGAAAAAGTCCAGTTTAACGAAATTCTGATGCTGGGCGGTGATGCGCCTGTTATTGGCGCGCCAACCGTTGATGGCGCTGCCGTACAGGCGGAAGTTATTGACCAGATCAAAGCTGACAAAGTCATTCACTACGTCAAGCGTCGCCGCAAGCACAGCTCGCAGCGCACCAAAGGCCACCGCCAGAAGCTGACACTCGTGCGCGTAACGGACATTCTGGCCTCGGGCGCAGATGCGTCGGGCGTCATGGCTGCCATCGGCACCGGGTCGGTATCTGGTTTCGCAATCGAAGCAGCAGCACCTGCGAAAGCGGCGAAGCCAGCCAAGGCTGCCAAGCCTGCGAAAGCAGCCAAGCCCGAAGCAGAGGCCCCCGCAGTCGACGCGACCAAGCCAGCCAACCTGCTGACCGAAGCCCGCGACGGTCAGGCGGATGATCTGAAAAAGATTTCCGGCGTTGGTCCCAAGCTGGAAGGCCTGCTGAATCAGAATGGTGTGTACCATTTTGACCAGATTGCCGCTTGGAATAGCGCAGAGATTGCTTATATGGATGATCAACTGTCATTCAAGGGCCGGATCGAGCGTGATGGCTGGATCGATCAAGCCAAACAATTCGTATCTGAGAAGGAGTAACCCCTCATGGCACATAAAAAAGCAGGCGGTTCCTCGCGCAACGGTCGCGACTCAGCTGGTCGTCGCCTTGGCGTGAAGCTTTATGGCGGTCAGGCCGCTACAGCGGGCAATATCATCGTGCGTCAGCGCGGGACAAAGCATTGGCCAGGTGCCGGTGTGGGTATGGGGCGTGACCATACGCTGTTCGCTCTGAATGACGGGCATGTGGTATTTACCAAGGGCCTTAAAGGGCGCAGCTTTGTTTCCGTCATGCCGATGGAGACAGCAGCGGAATAAGCCGAACTTTTACATTTCGTGTGTAAGACAGGGTCGGCGTCCGCGCCGGCCCTGTTGCGTTATGGTGATCCATTCGCGTCAGGGGGAGGCGGGAACAGATGGCCACAGTATTTGTTACGACCAAGGGTTTTTGACCCTATCGGAGGAGCGACCATGAACTTAGACAACAACATCAAGGCCGATCAGCCCATTCTGACCTCGCCGCGGATGGTGCTGCGCCCGTTGCAGCCGTCCGATGCCGGTCTGCTGGCCTTATATACAGGGGACATACGTGTGGCCGAAGGTACACGTTCCATCCCGCATCCTTTGCCGCCCGGCGCGACCGAGCAGTTTATCGCGCGTGTCACCGCCCCCGAACGCGAAGAGGATGTCTGGGTTCTTGACGGCTCGATGGCCGATGCCTCTTCGGTTCTAGGCCTGCTGTCGCTTAAACCGCTGGACCGTCAGCAAAGCCAGATCGGCTTTTGGGTTGCACCTGCGTTCTGGAACGCTGGCTTCGCGTCAGAAGCGGTGCGCTGCGTTATCGACACAAACCCCCATAAGGCGCGCACATTGTTTGCCGAGGTGTTTCAAGACAATCCCGCATCTGCACATGTGCTGACGAATGCAGGCTTTGACTATCTGGGCGACGCCGAAGCTTATTCGGTCGCGCGCCGCACCACGGTTCCAACATGGACCTATATTCGCCGGATGTCTGCCTGACCGAAAGCGGGGGACCATGTTGCCGCTGCCCTTGTCCATACGCCATGCCACCTTGCCAGACCTGCATCTGCGCCGCTTGCGGCTATCAGATGCAGGCGCTTTTCGTGCCATCGTCACCCGGCCAGAGGTCGGGCGGATGCTGCTGGCCTTCCCTGCGGACTGGACACTTGAGCAGGCACAGGCGCTGATTGCAAAGACCGCGCCACGCGACGTGCCGCCTTTTCGGTTGGCGATTGACGCGGGCAATGGCGAGTTAATCGGAACAGTGGGCTATGTGCAGGGCAAAACGGATGAAATTGCTTATTTCCTTGACCCTGCACATCAGGGTCAGGGCATTATGCGGGCCTGTCTTGCAGGGTTCATTGAATTGATTTTCAGCCATTTTGCACCTGAAAGTCTGCGCGCCGAAGTGTATCACGACAACCCCGCCTCGATGGCCTTGTTGCGGCGCTTGGGGTTTGGCGAAACCGGCAGCTATGTGGGCACATGCTCTGCACAGCGCGCAGAACCTGAATGCCTGCATGTCTTTGATCTGCCACGCGCCGTGTGGCATGCAGCTCAACGATGAATTCTTTGGCGTTTCTTGGTCTTGGGCTGTGTGCCCTCTCGACCTTTGGTGTGGTTTTGCTACATTGGCCACGAAAGCGGGCAGGGTGATGAAATGCGCAGGCCAGTCGTCGGGATTATCGGCAACTCCTATCTGATCAACGATCAATACCCCGCCCATGCAGGCGGCACCATGAACTCCGAGGCGATTGCAGAGGTGTCGGGGTGCATGCCGTTGCTGGTGCCGTCTGATCCGCGCCTTGTGTCGGTGGCCGAGCTGCTGGAGGTGTGTGACGGTTTTCTGCTGACCGGCGGGCGTCCGAATGTGCATCCCGAAGAATATGGCGAAACAGAAACCCCGGCCCATGGGGCCTTTGACCGTGCGCGCGATGCAGTTGCGTTGCCGCTTGTGCGGGCTTGTGTGGCCAGTGGGCAGCCGTTTTTCGGCGTTTGCCGTGGCTTTCAGGAAGTGAATGTCGCTATGGGCGGCACGTTGCACCCGGAAATACGCGATCTGCCCGGACGCCAGAATCATCGTATGCCCCCCGATGGCACGTTGGAGGAGAAATTTGCCCTTCGCCACAAGGTCCGGTTCAACGATGACGGGGTTTTCCACAAGCTGATGGGCGCGCGCGAGGTGATGACCAACACCTTGCACGGGCAGGGCATAAAGACACCGGGCCAAAGGATTGTCATTGATGGTCATGCCCCCGATGGCACGCCAGAGGCGCTTTATGTCGCGGATGCGGCGGGCTTTACCTTGTCGGTGCAGTGGCATCCTGAATGGCAAGCCGGGCAAGATCCGGTATCGCGCCCGCTATTCGAGGCTTTTGGCGATGCAGTGCGCGCTTGGGCCGGTGGGCGTCAGCCTTGGGCGCTGAGCGCTTGAAGGCGCGTGTTTTGATCCTGCTCGTCGTGGGGGCCGGTGTGATAGGCAGCTATTTCCTGTCGGGGGGTGGCGGGCAATCTGCGTTGGTCGAGCTGGACATTCCGCCCCTGACCAAGAGTGAACAGCAAGGGGCGGTCCTGTATGCGCAAAATTGCGCCAGTTGTCACGGCGAGAATGGCGCGGGGCGCGACGGGGTGGGGCCGCCGCTGGTGCATGTGATTTACGAGCCGTCACACCACCCGGATGGTGCATTTTATGCGGCTGTCCAATTGGGGGTGCGCGCGCATCACTGGGATTACGGCGATATGCCGCGCCAATCCCATGTGACCGAGCCTGAAATCACGCAGATCATCGCATATATCCGGGCGTTGCAGCGCGCGAATGGCATTGACTGAACCGCAGGGTCAGACAACCACGACGCGCGTGCCAACTGGCACACGGTCATACAGATCAATCACATCCTGTTGCAGCATCCGAAAACACCCCGAAGACGCGAAGCGCCCGATAGAGCGCCATTCCGGTGTTCCGTGAATCCGGTAGCCCTGATCGCGCCCGTCCGTCATCAGATACAATGCGCGTGCGCCAAGCGGGTTGTCCGGCCCGCCGGGTTGCCCGTCTTTCCAACGTTCCAGATGCGGTTCGCGCTTGATCATTTCCGGTGGCGGTGTCCAAGTCGGCCAATGCGCTTTGCGATACACCGTTGACTCGCCTGTCCAATCAAATCCTTCGCGCCCGACCGATAGCCCGTAGCGAAGTGCATAGCCATTTTCGAGCACCAGATATAGCAGCCGGTTCTGGTTTTCGATCACGATGGTGCCCGCCTCCTCCTCGGTTGAGAAGGGGACAATCTGGCGGTGCAGGAATTCGGGTATTGCGTCGATATCGACAGCGCGCAGACGATGCGCGCCGTCCCGCCGCGTTGAATAGTCGATCGGGTCCAGTTCGGGGGGCGGCTCTGACACCAAAGCAGGCATACAGGCCGACAAGGCCAGTGTACTGCCTGATGCGATCAGTAGGTTTCGGCGCGTAATTCTGGTCATTGGCATATTATCCGGCTTACAAATTACATCTTAACACAAACGTGCCGAGTCGCAGCGCGCAAACGTCACGCCTCTGTTACCCACCAGTGTATCGGTAAATCTGTTCACAGAAAGCGAATTGTTGCGCTATGTTGCAGCTTTCTTTCGTTGCCCCGTGCCGCTTGCCAAAGATTAGCGGGGCAGGCGTGCCGCATCCGCCGCAAGCTTTGTGATGGTGTCCCATGCGCCCGCGTTCATCGCGTCTTTCGGGGCGACCCAACTGCCCCCGACACAAGCGACATTGGCCAAGGCCAGATAGTCGGACGCGCGCGCGGCACTGATACCACCCGTCGGGCAAAACGTAACCTGTGGCAATGGCCCTGCAATCGACTTCAACGCGGCGGCCCCGCCAATTGCCTCTGCCGGAAAGAATTTCTGCACGGTATAGCCCAGTTCGAGCAGTGTCATCACTTCCGAGCAGGTCTGCGCACCGGGCAAAAGCGGCATTTTGTTCAGGCGCGCCGCATCAATCAATGCTGGCGTTGCGCCGGGGGCGACAGCAAAGCGTGCACCTGCTGTGCGTGCCTCTGCCATCTGGTCAGGGGTCAGCACGGTGCCCGCGCCCACCACTGCGCCCTCGACCTGCGCCATCGCGGTGATTGCCTCCAACGCGCAATCTGTGCGCAGCGTGACTTCCAACACGGGCAATCCCCCTGCCACCAGCGCTTGTGCCAGCGGTACCGCATGGGCCAGATCGTCAATGACCAGAACCGGAATAACGGGGGCCATCTGGCACATGGCGAGGGCGGTTTGGCTTTGCTCGGCTGGGGTCATGATAGCATCTCCGATCTGGGTTAGCGCTAACGGCGTCATAACGACAGCAAGGGTATGCTGACAAGTCCCAAACTCGGCTTCACTCAAAAGCGCGAGAAGTTATTGCAGGTGGCGCATCGGATCGACACTGTTGAGGCCGTCCCGAATCTCAAAATGCAAGAAGCTGGGATCACCCGCGCGCACGCGCCCGATTGTCTGCCCTTGCGTGACCGACGCCCCGCGCGAAACTGTCAGGTTCTCAAGCTGTGCATAGACGGACAAAAGCCCGTTTTCATGCTGGATCACTACGACCGGCACCTTGTTGGTGTCTTCGGTGATTGCGGCCACACGACCGGCGGCAGCGGCGCGTACCGCGGTCCCGGAACTGGCAGCAATGCCGATCCCATGCTCGTTGCGGCTGGGTGAATAGGCGCGAATGATGCGCCCTTCGACCGGCATGACAAATCGGGTCGCTGCTGATTCAGTGCGTTCCTGTTCCATGGCGGGCGAGGGGGGGCGCGCTTCTTCGGCGGCCTCTTCTGCCTCTCTTGCAGGGGGCGCAGGTTCAGGCAGGGGCGCAGAGGCACTTGGCGGCAGCGGTGTTGCACTGCCTGTTCCCGGCGCGGCCACATCTTCAGAGGGCTGCGCGGCCGCCTGAGGTTCAGAGCGCCGTTCCGGCGCGGGTTGATCGGCCACAGGGATCAGCAGCACTTGCCCCTCGCGCACGCGCATTTCCGGGTCCAGTCCGTTCCAGTCGGCCAGCGCGCGCGGTGCTACATTATACAGGCGCGCAATCTGGAATGCGGTTTCCCCGCGCTGAACACGGTGTTGGAGCGGTTGTTGATCGGCGGGTTGGGTCGCGGCTGATGGCGTGCGCGTTGGCGTGGTCCCTTCGGCGCGCGAAATCGCGCTGTCAGCAAGCGAGGATATCTCTATTTCGCCCGAACGGCTTTGGCCGCCTGTATCCTGCGCATCAAGATTGCGCGGCAGGGCCACAACTTCGCCCGCGCGCAGGCTGGTTTCAGGTGTCAGGGCGTTAAAACGGGCAAGCTCGCTTTCGCTCATGCCGATACGTTGTGCAACGCTCGCCACAGTGTCACCAGCGCGCGCCACGGCGACCTGATAATCCGGGTAGCTGATGATGCCGCGATCATCGGGGCGCGGGCGCGACGCAGTTGCCTGACGCGCTGCCTCTGCGGTCGAGAATCCGTTGCCGGAATTGCGCATATCGAGGTCAAAATCCCCGCAAGCGCCCAAAGCGAGTGTTGCTGCACTACACAGCAAAAGTATCCGACGGTGGTTCAGCATCTGCTCTGCCTTCTTCATTGGCGCGCGGGTTCATCTACAGAACCCGTGTCACGATACGATTGTCCGGCCTAGTGGCCCAGCCCTTCGACCAATGGAACAAATCGCACAGCGCGCAATTCTTCATACTCATACCCAGTTTCGGTCCGGACAACACGGATCAGGGTCTGGACCGTGTCAGACTGACCCACCGGCACCACCATGATACCCCCAACGCGCAGTTGCGCCAAGAGGGGGCCCGGCGGGTCTTCTGCTGCGGCGGTCACGATAATGCGATCAAACGGGGTCAGATCTGGCAGGCCATAGCTGCCATCCGAGATCATACAGGTGATATTCGTCAGGCCCAGGTGGTCAAAAAGCTTTTGCGCTTCGCGCGCCAGCGGGCGGTGCCGCTCGACTGTGTAGACCCGGCGGGCAAGCTGGCTCAGGATTGCGGCCTGATAACCTGACCCGGTCCCCACTTCCAGCACCTTGTCGCGTGATCCGACCTGCAACGCTTCGGTCATCAGGGCCACGACAGATGGCTGGCTGATCGTCTGCCCGCAGGCAATCGGCAAAGGCATGTCCTCATAGGCGCGGTCCGAGAAGATGCCGGTCACGAAATCGCGCCGGTCAATCCGCTCCATCGCGGATAAAACACGCGTATCTGTAACCCCACGCGAGCGCAGCGTGTAGATAAAGCGCATCCGCGCCTCGGTCAGGTTTTGTGGGTCATCGTCTGATGTGCTCATTCCAGCGCCTTTCGCACATCATCCATGGCATCATGTGCCGTCAGGTCTGCGCGCATGGGTGTGACCGAAATATAGCCGTCCAGATTGACAGCGGCATCCGTGCCCGGCGCAGTCGGCAAGTGCTGCGGACCACCGGTGATCCAAAGGAACTTGCGCCCCGAGGGCGAGATATGCGGCTCGACCCCGAAAAACGTATCCTTGCGGTAGCCTTGTGGCGCGACCTTCAGACCCTGCACCGCGTCCCGCCCTACAGGGGGGAAGTTCACGTTATAGAACAACCGGTAGTCGCCCTGATCCCAGATCGCATCCTTCAACAGCTTTTCAACCAGTGCTTGCCCATGCCCGATGGCCGCATCAAAAATCGAAGGCAGGTCTTCCGACAATGGCCCCATATACTGCGACAGCGCAATCGCGGGCAGCCCTTGCAGGGCCGCTTCCATCGCCCCGCCCACTGTGCCGGAATAGAGCGCGTTTTCCGCGGAATTGTTGCCCCGGTTTACACCGGACAGCACCAGATCGGGCCGTGCACCCTGCAACACATCATACAAGCCCGCCAGAACACAATCGGCAGGCGAGCCTTCGGCTGCATAGCGGCGCGGGCCCAGTTTGGCGATCATGGTCGGGTGCGTGTAGCTGATGCAATGCGCGACGCCTGATTGCTCGAATGCGGGCGCCACCACCCAGACCTCGCCTTCTGGTCCGGCAACAGCGCGCGCGATTTCTTCCATAACAGCAAGTCCGGGTGCGTTGATCCCGTCATCATTTGTTACCAGAATGCGCATGCTGTTTTCCTTTCATTGCTCTGCTCTTGCTTAGTGTGTCACCCCTTTGCGGGCAAGGGCATCGCGGCGGTTAGAGGGCCGTGTTGGCAAATTGGCCGATGGCAGGACCACCCCCGCATATGGTGGCCGGGCCATCACCCTGCTTGCACCCGGCGCGATCCGCGCCTATGTAGCGCGCGTGCGGATGGTTGGATGACCGCGTGTGCAGGCTTTGCGGTCTGCATCCGAGGAAAGTCCGGGCTCCATGAGGCAAGGGTGCCGGGTAACGCCCGGCTGGGGAAACCCAAGGGAAAGCGCCACAGAAAACAAACCGCCCAGGCTTGCCTGGGTAAGGGTGAAACGGTGGGGTAAAAGCCCACCGCGGGACGGGCAACCGGACCGGCACGGCAAGCCCCACCCGGAGCAATGCCGAATAGGGATCTCACGCGGGCATGATCCGGGCAACCGGATATCACCGCAGGGCCGCCTCAGCCTGAGATCCGGGTTGGCAGCAAGACCCTGTCTGCAAGGGCAGGGCTAGATGAATGGTCATCCAAGGGGGCACGCCCTCGGGACAGAACCCGGCTTACAGACCATCCGCACAAGATACAGCCCGACGCGCCTTAAATCGACACTCTGCACCAAGAAACCACAGATATTGCGGTTGACACTGTGCGACAGACAGGTAGAAGGCAGGCTCAGATTTCACGGGTTGCACGACAAATACGCGCCTCCCGGCTCAGGAGATGACATCATGGCGAAGCCAACCACCATCAAGATCCGACTGAATTCCACAGCCGGAACCGGGCATTTCTATGTTACCAAGAAAAACGCCCGCACCATGACGGAAAAAATGTCGATGCGCAAATTCGACCCCGTTGTGCGCAAGCATGTCGAATATAAAGAAGGCAAGATCAAGTAATCTTGCCCCAATTGCTCGATCTGAAAACCGTGCCTCCGTGCGCGGTTTTTTGTTATTCCCAGACAGGCTAAGGGCAAACGCCCCCTTTGCGCGCAGCAATTGGCGCGGCGTCCCCCGACACCCTGCCGCAGGTTTGCTCATTTTCTTGCTGAAAATACTCAAAATCCTGCCTCTGGCCAAAGTTTCCCGCGACCAGAGGCCTGGCGCTACAGTCCCAGCTTCGCACTCACGATCTGGTTGACCGCTGCGGGGTTTGCCTTGCCGCCTGTGGCCTTCATCACCTGACCCACGAACCAACCTGCAAGTTTGGGGTTCTGTTTGGCCTTCTCCACTTGTGCGGGGTTGGCGGCAATGATTTCGTCGACAGCCGTCTCGATCGCCCCTGTATCCGTGACCTGTTTCAGCCCGCGCTCCTCGACA
Source organism: Roseinatronobacter monicus (assembly GCF_006716865.1). Lineage (NCBI taxonomy): Bacteria > Pseudomonadati > Pseudomonadota > Alphaproteobacteria > Rhodobacterales > Paracoccaceae > Roseinatronobacter > Roseinatronobacter monicus. Next base: position 977,329 of record NZ_VFPT01000001.1, read on the forward strand.
ATCGCTGCGGGATCACCGCCTTCGGTATAGACAATCTCGAACAGGTCTTTGGCGATCTTGCCAGAAATATCCCCCGCCTTGATCAGCGCAATGATCCCGGCCAGTTGCGCGCTTGAAACCGGGCTTTCACTGATGTCATGCCCTTCTTTCTTCAGCCGCCCGAACAATTCATTGATCACCCAGTTGGCGGCCAGCTTGCCATCGCCTGCCTCTGCCGCCACAGCCTCGAAATAGGCGGCATTGGCGACATCTGCTGTCAGCACCGAGGCATCGTAATCCGTCAGCCCGAAATCGCCCATGAAGCGCGCCTTCTTGGCGTCGGGCAATTCCGGCAGGCTGGCTTCGATATCATCGACCCATTCCTGTTCAATCTCCAGCGGCAGCAGGTCGGGGCAGGGGAAGTAGCGGTAATCATGCGCCTCTTCCTTGGACCGCATCGAGCGCGTCTCGCCCTTGTCAGGGTCATAAAGCCGCGTTTCCTGCACCACACTGCCGCCGTCTTCCAGAAGTGCGATCTGGCGGCGGGCCTCATACTCGATTGCGGCCTGAATGAAGCGCATCGAGTTCATGTTCTTGATTTCGCAGCGCGTGCCCAAGTGGCTGAAATCCTGCGTCTCTTGGTACTTCTCATACTGACCCGGACGACAGACCGAAACATTCACATCCGCGCGCAGATTGCCGTTTTGCATATTGCCATCGCAGGTGCCAAGATAGCGCAGGATCTGGCGCAGCTTGGTGACAAAGGCCGCCGCTTCCTCTGGCCCGCGAATATCGGGGCGCGAGACGATTTCCATCAGCGCGACCCCTGTGCGGTTCAGGTCCACAAAGGACATGTTCGGGTCCATGTCATGGATCGATTTGCCTGCATCCTGTTCGACATGAATACGCTCAATCCGCACCACTCGCGCAATGCCTGCACCCATTTCGACCAGCACTTCGCCTTCGCCCACCAGCGGGTGATACAACTGGCTGATCTGATAGCCCTGTGGCAAATCCGGATAAAAGTAATTCTTGCGGTCAAAGGCAGAGCGCAGATTTATCTGCGCCTTCAGGCCCAGCCCGGTGCGCACGGCCTGTTCAATGCAGAATTCATTGACCACAGGCAGCATACCCGGCATGGCCGCATCGACGAAGGCCACATTGGCGTTGGGTTCTACGCCAAAGCGGGTTGATGCGCCTGAAAACAGCTTGGCCCGGCTGGCCACCTGCGCGTGAATCTCCATCCCGATGACCAGTTCCCACGCGCCGGTCGCGCCAGAGATGACTTTGGGTTTGGGCGGCTCGAAACTCAAATCCAGCATGGTGTGTGCGTATCCTCTCGGGGGGTGTTCAGGGCGTTTTAGCGGTGCCAGCACGGCGCAGCAAGGGGGCGGGTCGGCAAAACCCCGCCGAAGATGGGGCATTCGCGTGCGCGTGGTTTGCCATTCGCCCTGATTCGGAACCATACGCCGCGCTGCAGCACGAGTTAGGGGCTGCGTTACCTATGGAAAACTCATGGCTCGTTTCCTGCCGCTTTCGCTGCTGGCTGCCCTCGGTGCCGCTGCTTTTACTGCCGGATGCACTCTGGCGACGCCTGAAACCTCTGTCGAGGCGACGCGCGCGGCGCATGTCGCCACACGCTGGGATCACCGCCCAGAGGCAGAGCGTTGGACTGCGGCGAAATTTGCAGCATTGGAAACAGACGGGCGCGCGCTGGTGTCAACTGTTCCGCAGGATATTGATACCTTCTGCCCCGGATACGAGACTGCTGATGTCGAGGGGCGCAAGGCGTTCTGGACGGCGCTGTTCTCAGGCTTGGCAGGATATGAAAGCACATGGCGGCCGGACGCTGCCGGCGCAGGCGGGCGCTATCGTGGCTTGTTGCAGATATGGCCAACATCTGCGCGCTATTATGGGTGCGATCTGTCGCACCCCAACGGGTTGTATGACGGCCCGACGAATCTGCGTTGTGCCGCGCGTATCGCCGCGCAAGCTGTGGCGCGCGACAAGGTCGTCGTTGGCAGTGCGGGGAATTGGGGCGGTGTGGCCAAGGACTGGCCCCCTATGCGCGATGCCCGCAAACGCACTGATATTGCAGGGTTTACCCGTTCCTTGCCTGCGTGTCAGATCTGATACACGCGCCCCCGCCTGTGCCATAACCTGATCTTGTTCAGCTTTTACTAACCCTTTTGCGGCAGGGTAGAGGTAAGACGGGTGGCATGAGCGATGACAGACCAGACAGACGCAAGGCATATGGACAAGTCGGCGCATGACACTGCGTTGACCAAGATGGCAACACGGCACCGCGTCGCCCAAGCGCAGGAGCGCGCGGCGTTTGTTGCCGCACTGCGCGTTGCATTCGGGCGCATGTCGGCAGAGTGTCCGGGGCTTGACGGTGTTGTTCAGGACGTGACGATCCGACAAGGCGCCTTGGCCGAGGTGTTGGATTTGGCCGAGCCGGGTATGTTTCTGGCATTGCTGGAAGGGCAGGGCGAGCGGATGGGGCTGTTGATGGCCTGTCCTGTCGTGCTGGCCGGAATGGTCGAGGCGCAGGCGACGGGGCGCGTCGACAAAAGCGATGTCGCACAGCGCCAGCCAACGCGCACTGATGCGGCGTTGCTGGCCCCGATGGTGGACGCCTTTTTGCGGCTTGCACAGATACGATGTGCGGATCTCCCTCAGGCACCTATGGTATCGGGCTATGGATACGGCACATTCCTTGATAATCCGCGCCCCTTGGGGCTGATGCTGGATGAAGGGCAGTTCAACATTCTGCATCTGCGCGTTTCCTTGGGCTTTGGCGCGAAGGAGGGGGACTGGTTTGTCATTCTGCCGGACCCTGCCCAAGCGCAGCAAAACGCTTCGGACCAAAGTGGGGGGACCGACACCGATTCTGACAAGGACTGGCAAGACCGGTTGCAGATTGTGATTGGCGACAGTGGTGTGGTGCTGAATTCGGTCTTGTGCCGGGTGCAACTGACATTGACCGAAGCGCTGCGCCTGCGCTCTGGTGACATTCTGCGTCTGCCAGACACGGCGCTTGAAATGCTGACATTGGAGAGCATCGACCAGTCGGCGCTTGCGATTGGGCGGTTGGGGCAGGCGCGCGGGCAGCGTGCCGTGCGCCTTACGGCTGACCCCGGCCATCTGAGTGATGCGACAGGGGCAGTTGCGCCGTCGTTCGCACTGCCTGCCTCGATCTTGTGGGTGCAACCGCCACAGCCGCCCTTTACCCCCCCAACAGCCGCGGATGGCGTGGAAATGGACGGGGGCGCGCAAGATACGCAACAGCCGCTCAGCAGTACAGATACTCAGCAGGCGCAGGATACGGGCGATACCGCGCCTTGATCATGTAGCGGCAAGAATGCAATGCGCCCTTGCCTCCATGTCTTGAAGCTGTGGTTGTCAGGCTTGGGCCAGCTGGTTGATCGTTGCGCGGAACGGCTCCAGCCCATAGCCGTGGCGGGCGGGAATGGCGATCAGGTCATCTGTTGGGCGCTTGCCTGCAAGTGCAAGCGCCCAGACGATGGAAGACCGGTTGCCGGAAGCGCAATAGGCCAGCACGGGCCCAGTGCTGTTCATCATAGCATCGGCTTGTACGGTGACGTTATCGATGGATATTGCCCCGCCCACGACCGGATTTAGCACGAATTTCAGGCCCGCCGCCTCGGCTGCGGCGCGGATGGCGTTGGCGTGCAACTCGGTCGGTATTTCGCCGTCGGGGCGGTTGCAGACCACTGTGGTGTAACCAGCCTCGGCAATCGCGGCCACATCTGTGGGGGCGATTTGCGGTGAGACGGCGTAATCATCGCTCAAAGGGCGGATATCCATGAAAAACTCCGGTCAGATGGCTGCGATTCTATCGATGCGCAGGCGAAGGGCAGGTGCCGCCATCATACCTGCGATCATGGCAAGGATAAAGGCGATCCCGCCAGTTCCCCCCCAACTGAGCGACGCAATGGCCGGACCAGGGCATAACCCGGCAAGCCCCCACCCCGCGCCGAACAACACCGAGCCGATAATCAGGTTATGGCCCAGTCGCGGGTCGGGCTTGGATGGGAAGGGATTGCCCACCAGCGAGACGGCGCGCTTGGTCGTCAGGTGCCATGCCACCAGCATCGGCAGGATGGCCCCGCCCAGAACGAAGGCCAAGGTAGGGTCCCATGCCCCGAACACATCCAGCCAGCCTTGTACCTTGTTGGTGTCGGTCATGCCCGACACCAGCAACCCCGCCCCGAACAGCCCGCCCGAGATGGCCGAAATTACTATACGCTGCATCAGATTACCCCCAGAAGATGACGAAACAGCACCATCGTGATACCGCCTGCCAGCAGGTAGAAGACGGTCGCTACAATGCCGCGAAGCGAGAAGCGCGAAATACCGCAAACCCCGTGCCCGGATGTGCAGCCATTTGCCAGCCGTGTCCCAAGGCCCACCAGCAGCCCGCCCGCGATGACCACCGCGAGATTCGAGGTGATGTTGGTCGATACCTCGACACGATACAGTGGCAGCATCAGCGCGGGCACAATCACAAGTGCGGCAAGAAAAGTTGCGCGCTCGGCCCATGTGCTCAGGCCCGTGCGATCGACAAGGCCGCCAATAATGCCGCTTGCCCCCATGATGCGGCCATTGCCCAGCAGAAAAATTGCCGCCGCAGTCCCGATCATGAGGCCACCGACAAGGCCCCAAATCCAATCCGTCTGAATCATTGTTGTGTTCCTGTTCGCAAAATGGCGCGGCACTTGACTGCCGCGCCCGTGTTGAGTGCTGTGACCGGGATCAGAGCGTGTTGACCGGCACTTTCAGATAGACTGTGCCGTTTTCTTCGGCAGGGGGCATCTGGCCTGCGCGCATATTCACCTGTAGCGATGGCACGATCAGGCGCGGCATACCCAGTTGGGCGTCACGCTCGTTGCGGGCACGAACGAAATCATCCTTCGATTTGCCAGCGCCGACATGTTTGTTCAAACGCTTCTGGTCGCCCACTGTGGTTTCCCATGCATACGTGTCGCGCCCTTCGGCCTTGTAGTCATGGCCGACGAAAATGCGTGTTTCATCTGGCAGGGACAGGATTTTCTGCACCGAATCCCACATTGTATCAGCCGAACCGCCGGGGAAGTCGCAGCGTGCAGTCCCGAAATCGGGCATGAACAGCGTGTCACCAACAAAGGCCGCATCGCCAATGACATAAGTCAGACAGGCGGGCGTGTGGCCGGGCGTGTGCATTACATCGCCGCGCAACTGGCCGATATGGAAGCTGTCGCCTTCCTTAAATAGCGCGTCAAACTGGCTGCCATCGCGCTGAAATTCGGTACCCTCGTTAAAGACCTTGCCAAAGGTGTCCTGCACGATACGGATATTCTCGCCAATCGCGATTTGGCCGCCCAGTTCGCGTTGGATATAGGGGGCGGCTGACAGGTGGTCTGCATGGACATGGGTTTCCAGCAACCACTGCACTTCATAGCCCTTGTCTTTCACAAAAGCGATCACGGCATCGGCGGAGCGTGTGTCAGTGTGACCTGACGCATAGTCGAAATCGAGGACCGAATCGACGATTGCGCATTTTTGGCTTTCCGGGTCGCGCACCACATATGTGACAGTGAAGGTGGCTTCATCAAAAAAGGCTGTAATCTCTGGTTGCATGGGGCGTCTCCATTTTCTGTGTCTGAATGGAATATATACCACACAAAACATATTGCAAGATTTGAATGTAATAAAGTTTGACTGACGCGCGATAAATCCGGCAAATGCAAACGCCCGCCCCATGTTGCAGGGACGGGCGATAGGGCCGCGATTGGGAACAGATCAGAGCTTGAGCGCCATGACCGGGGCCAGCACATCAATTTCCAGTGCCTTGCCGACAGCATAATAGGTCAGATGCCCGGCATGTGTGTTCAACCCTTCCAGCAGATGCGGGTCATCTTCGCAGGCTTTGCGCCAGCCCTTGTCCGCCAGTGCCAGCATAAAGGGCATGGTGGCATTGCCCAAAGCAATGGTCGCACTGCGCGCAACAGCGCCGGGCATATTGGCGACGCAATAATGCAGGATTCCATCTACGTCATAGATCGGGTCCTGATGTGTGGTTGCGTGCGATGTCTCGAAACATCCGCCCTGATCAATGGCAACATCGACCAGCACCGCTCCGGGTTGCATGGTTGCAAGCTGGTCGCGCGTTATCAGCTTGGGGGCGGCGGCACCCGGAATAAGCACTGCACCAATCACCATATCCGCGCGCTGGATCAGTTCTGCAATCGCTGCCGAATCCGAGAATTGCGTGGTCAGGCGACCATGGAAAATGTCGTCCAGATACGACATGCGCTGGATCGAGCGGTCCAGAATGGTGACATTTGCCCCCATACCCACGGCCACCCGTGCAGAAGCCGTGCCGACAACGCCGCCACCGATGATGACCACATTTGCCGGGCGCACTCCGGGCACGCCGCCCATCAGCACACCGCGCCCGCCATTCGCCTTTTGCAAGGCCCATGCCCCCATTTGCGGCGCCAGTCGCCCCGCCACTTCGGACATGGGGGCCAGCAGCGGCAGGCCGCCATTGCGGTCAGTCACGGTTTCATAGGCAATCGCTGTCACGCCGGAATCCAGCAGGTCGCGGGTCTGGGCAGGGTCGGGGGCCAGATGCAGATAGGTGAACAGAACTTGTCCTTCGCGCAATTGCTTGCGCTCTGCGGCTTGCGGTTCCTTGACCTTGACGATCATCTCGGCGCGGTCAAACACTTCGGTCGCGGTGTCCACGATCTGCGCACCGGCGGCCGTATAATCATCATCCGTGAAGCCAGAGCCGTAGCCTGCGCCCGTCTCGACAATGACCTGATGGCCATGCGCGCAAGCCTCTTGCGCGGCGTTCGGCGTCAGGCCCACGCGAAATTCTTGTGGTTTGATTTCTCTCGGGCATCCAATCAGCATGTGAATCTCCTTATTGCATTATTGGTAGAATATCTGAAATCAAGGCGGAATTTCTTGACACTTGGCGCTGTATGGCCATGTTCTGGCGCAGAAACGTGCAAGAATGCACGCATTTATAGCAAAAGGTTGCGCTGCAATGCAGCTAGACGCGACAGACCGCCGGATATTACGGGTTCTGCAAAAGCAGGGCCGGGTCACGAATGCAGAGCTGGCCGAACTGGTCAACCTCTCGCCCTCGGCCTGTCACCGCCGCGTGCAACGGCTGGAGGGGGAAGGGGTGATCGCCGGATATGTCGCGCTGCTGGACCTCAAGCGCATCGGTCGCCCGACAACAGTCTATGTCGAGATCACGCTCTCTGGCCAGAGCGATGAAATACTGGACGCGTTCGAGCGCGAAGTGGCCCGAGTCCCCGATATTCTGGAATGTCACCTGATGGCGGGTACTGCGGATTACCTGTTAAAGATCATCGCCGCCGATACCGAAGATTTTGCACGCATTCACCGCCGGTATCTTAGCCGGTTGCCGAGTGTGACGCAGATGCAGTCGTCATTTGCGTTGCGAACTGTCGTCAAGACAACCGCCATCGACATCTGAAGGTCGGCAAGGAACAAGGGGCCGCCGTGGCCGCCCCTTGTTGACGTCAGCGGTTTTGCAACGCGTCGCGGATCTCGATCAGCAACTGCTCGGTCGTTGGGCCGGCAGTTTCTTCGACGGCTGCGGCCTCTTCTTTTTTCTGGTTCAGCTTGGACAGTTTGTTGAGGGTACGCACCATCAAGAACACGACAAACGCGATGATCAGAAATTTGATCACGGCATTGATGAAGTTTCCGATCATGAACTGGGCCTCGCCCAGCCCGAAGCTGATCGCGCTGAAATCCAGCCCGCCAACGAAGATGCCGATCAGCGGGTTGACCAGATCGTCCACCAGCGATGTGACAATCGCGGTGAATGCCGCGCCAATGATAATGCCGACCGCCATATCCATCGCGTTGCCACGGGCAATAAACGCCTTGAACTCTTGAAGCATGGGGTAATCCTCTCCCGGTTACATAAATGTGATTACCTATAGCCGGGAAAATAGAATGTGAAACCCGAATTTTGATGCGGTCTGCGCGACAAGATCAGGCTGAGCCTTGGGGCAATTCCCCTTCAAGGGTATAGCGCAAAATCTGCACCACTTGTGCGGGTGTCTCGGCCACGGCAAGGGCTGCGGCATCAATCTCTTTCAGGGCGTGCTGGTGGTCGGCCCCGTGCAGCACGATCAAGGATTTCCCTAGCGCTGCGGCAAAGCCTGCGTCAAACGCGGCATTCCACTGGCGGTATTGCTCGCCAAATCGAACAACAACGATATCGGCATCAGTCAGGGCTTTGCGCGTTCGCATGGCATTCAGCTTTGCGCCCTTGTGGTCATGCCAGAATTTTTGCTCTTCCCTGCCCAAGATCGCCACACCGCAATCATCCGATGCCGCATGATCCGTAACGGGGCCAGAAAACGTTACCGCCAGACCCTGCGCGCCCGCGATGATCTGGTCGCGCCAATCTGTATGAATTTCGCCTGCTAGATAGACATTCAGTTTCATTTTCACCTCTCGCGTTATGATATTGTGCAAGACCTAGCACAGTCGGATGTCACACCAAAGCGCGGTGCGCGCTCACTTGTTGCGGGGCGCGCCGTTCTGTGGCAATGACTATAGCATGACCATCTAAACCGAAGAGTTCAGTTTATGACCGATTTCGCCGCTCGCCGCAGGACCATGGTGGACACGCAAGTGCGCCCGTCTGATGTCACGAAATTCCCCATCATTGATTCAATGCTGCATGTCCCGCGCGAGAAATTCGTGCCCGACACCAAGGCCGAGGCGGCGTATATCGGCGAGAACCTCAGCCTTGATGACGGGCGCGTGCTGCTCGATCCACGCACGCTGGCCAAGATGATTGACGCATTGGATATCACCTCGGACGATCTTGTGCTCGATATCGGGTGCGGCACTGGCTACTCGTCCGCAGTGATCTTGCGCATGGCGCAGGCCGTCGTCGCTGTTGAGCAGGACGAAGCGCTGGCACGTGCGGCAGAAGCGGCCTTTGCGCAGACCGGGTCCGAGACTGTGGTGCTGCACAAAGGAAAACTGACCGAAGGCGCGACGGAACACGCGCCTTATGACGTTATACTCCTGCAAGGGGGCATTGAGAGTTTTCCACAAGCGCTGGTTGGTCAGTTATCAGATGCAGGCCGTGTCGCGGCTGTGTTCATGGATGGCGCGCTGGGCGTTGTCCGTTTGGGCCTGCGCAAGGGGGACCATATCGTCTGGCGTGATATTTTCAACGCCGCAGCACCAGTTCTGCCCGGTTTTTCCAAGGATCATGAATTTACCTTTTAAGATGCTATTATAACAAGAAACGGCCACAAGGCAGCATCAGCTTCGAGAGGCAGGAAGAATGAGACGGATCAGAAAACTATCGGCACTTGCGGTGGCTTTATGCCTGCTCTCAATGCCCGCCTCGGCGCAATCGCTTGCTGACACTTTCGCCGCGGCTTATCGCAGTTCGGACCTGCTGGAGCAGAACCGCGCATTGCTGCGGGTGGCAGACGAGGATGTTGCGATTGCTGTTGCACGGCTTAGGCCCGTTGTAAATTTCGTGACCACTGCGCAGACAAGTGTGCGCTCGGGCGCCGATCAGTTGACAACCCTCAGCTTCGGGTTGAATGCCGAATTGATGTTGATTGATTTTGGCCGAGGAAGGCTTGCTCGAGAGGGTGCAAAAGCACAGGTTCTTGCCACCAGACAGGCCCTGATCAATATCGAGCAGAACGTTTTGCTGGATGCCGTTTCCGCCTATATGGATGTGCGCAGTTCTAGTGAAGCAGTCGCGTTGCGGCAGGCAACCCAGCGCGTGATTACCCAAGAACTGAATGCTGCGCGCGAGCGGTTTGAACTGGGTGAGATCACCCGCACCGACGTCTCGCTGGCCGAAGCGCGCCTTGCGGCCGCGCGCTCTGAGCTTGCGGCAGCCGAAGGCGATCTTGCGGCTGCGCGCGAATCCTACAAGCTGGTAACAGGCGATTATCCGGGACAGTTGCGCCCGCCCCCCGCCTTGCCGGGTACGGCGAGCAACTTGCAAACTGCACAAGACATTGCGCGGCGTACGCACCCGCTGATTTCGCAGCGCCAGCATGAAGTGACAGCTGCGGAGCTGAGTGCCGAAAGCGTGCTTGCAGAGCGCAGCGGGTCAGTGACCGGTACGGCGTCGGTTGGACGGGAATTTGGTGGTCAGGCAGGCGATATGACATCAGCAAGTGCCGGTGTGCGTTATGCCCGCCCCATTTATCAGGGCGGCCAGTTGAATGCGCAGCACCGCCGTGCGACAGCGCAACGCGACGCCGCACGCTCTGGTCTGCACCAGACAGTCGGGCAGGTTTTGCAGAACGTCGCGGTGGCTTGGGCGAATGTCGATGTGGCGACAGCGCGAATTTCTGCCAGCCAGCAGCAGGTGCGCGCGTCCGAAAGTGCCTTTGAGGGCACTCGGGAAGAAGCCCGGCTTGGTGCACGCACCACTTTGGATGTGCTGAATGCCGAAACTGACCTGCTGGATGCGCGCACAACCCTGTTGCAGGCGCAGGCGTCTCAGCAAATCGCGACATATAACCTTCTGGCCGCGATGGGGCTGTTAACTGTCGAGCATCTGGGCCTTGGCATCCCGACCTATGACGCTGAGGCGTATTTCAACGCTGTGCGCAACGCGCCCTTGTCGTCACCACAAGGCGACGCACTGGACCGCGTCTTGCGCTCGATCGGTCGGGACTGACGGGCGGGAGTGGGTGCGCAAGCTGGGGGAATCGGGTCGATGTCGCCGGTCGCATGAGTTCACGATTGTGCGAAGGTCAAGACCGCGCTACACTTTCCGAAAACAACACTGCTAATGACCGGCTTGGCGCATATTTCGCGCCACCGGCACTTAGGACAGGCACGTGGCAAAAGGGCAGACAGTATGACCGAAGCGATGTCCCGACGCGAAATCGAGGATGTTTTATCTTCTATCCGCAGGATCGTGTCGCATGATGTTCACCCCAATGCGTCGCAAGAACAACAAGGCCCCGCGCATGACAAACTGCTTCTGACATCAGAACTGCGGGTCGATGATGCTGCGCCCGCCTTGGACGACGCGCAATCGGCCAGCGAGGACCAGGGTTTTGCGACCACCCCAGCCCCGCTTGCCGATACGGATACGGGACCGGTTGTCTCGCAAATTTCCGAAGTCACGCAAGAAGCTCCCGACGCGGTGCCATTTCCGACGCCCGCGCAAGCCCCGACTGCCGATATCGAGCCATCTGTTGATCTGAGCGCGGCACCTTTTGAGGAAGTACAGGCCGTTGAAGCTGAAGACTTGCAATCAGACGCAGAGTTGCAAAGCAGCCTTGAAGACAGCGCCTTGGAAGCAACGCTTGCGCGGCTCGAGTCGGTTTTGGCCAACTCGGTGCAGCCAAGTGCATCGCGCACACCCGACGCGCGTGCAGACCCGTCAGATGGCGAGCTTATTGACGAGGGCGTCTTGTATCAGATTGTTGCCCATATCGTACGGCAGGAATTGCAGGGCGAATTGGGCGAGAAGATCACCCGCAATATCCGCAAGCTGGTCCGGTCCGAAGTCGCGCGCGAATTGCAATTGCGCAAGTTCTGAAACCTCAGTCGTCCAGCGGGTAATCTTCCCAATCCTCAACCGGAATCGCATGTTCGGGCACAGTACGGCCCAGCATGGAAATGCCCGATGCCAGCGTTGAGGCAGGATCGCCCGTGACCAGCGGGTGCCAGTCGGGCAGGCGCTGGCCGTCATGCAACAGGCGGTAGGCGCAGGTTTCTGGCATCCAATAGGCGATGTCCTTCAACGTGTCAGGGGTCAGCACCACACATTCCGGCACGATGCGCTTGCGCTCTGCGTAATTGGCGCAGCGGCAGGTTGTATCATCGAACAAGCGGCAGGCGACACGGGTAAAGATCAACTCGTCCGTGTCGATATCTTCCAGTTTGTTCAGGCAGCATCGCCCGCAGCCATCGCACAGCGCTTCCCATTCTTCATTGGTCATCTGGCGCAGGGGGATATCTTCCCAAAATCTGTCTCTGACTGTCATGCGGTGCAGATAATCTGCCCTCTCTTACAAGGAAAGGGCCAATCAGCATTCGTCCATGTGAAATACCGCCATCTGGCTTGCCCCGCCCAAGTCAGGATGCGCGCCACCAATATCGTGAAATGCGACATGCGCCTTGCCTTGTCGCGCCACACGCCGCCCCCAGTCGCGGAACCGTGCGCGTGTCCATTCAAAGCGGTGGCCGGGGTGGCGGAAGCGGTGCGCGGGCACGCCCAGCAGCGGGTTAAATTCGGCATTTGGTGTTGTCAGGATAATGTGGCGCGGACGCAGCACCAAAAACAGCGCCCGCTCCAACTGGGACAGATGCGCAGGGTCCAGATGCTCGATCACCTCGATCATCACGGCACAATCAAACCCGGTCAATGACGGGTCTGGTGACAGCAACGACCCAAGCCTGACATCGGCGCGCGCGGCGCTGTCTTGCGCGTGCAGGCGTGCTTCCAGCTGGGCAACGGCCTCTGCGTCAATCTCGATGCCCACCAATCGGGTGATTTCCGGCAGCGCGGCCAGTCGCAAGAAGAAATCCCCATCGCCACAGCCGAGGTCGAGCACAGATGTGGGGTTGCAGGCCCGCAGCGCGGCATCGACCGCCGCCATCCGCTCTAGATGCAGCCACGTGGTCACGCAGAAACACGCAGTGTGATACACAACGTCTCGCCGCAGCAGGGCCACTGAGCACAGGCGCTCCAAGGCAGACCAGACGGGGCAGATGGGCGCATGAGGGCGGTTTCCGACTTGGGGTTGGTACGTTGCGGTGCTGTTTATCATTTCGCGCGCAGGATGCCAAAGCCCAACTGGTTGTCATTGCACCAATCCGCTTTACCCTAAGGGCTGTCATAAGGGACGTAAAACCAATGCCCGGCTTAGACCAGACTTGCACAAGTGAACTGCCAGCGCCGCTCGCGCGCTGGTTCGCGGCGCAGAATTGGGCACCGCATCCCCACCAGTTGCAGATGCTGCATGCCACAGGAAATGCCCTGCTGATTGCACCCACGGGCGGGGGCAAAACGCTGGCGGGGTTTCTGGCAACCCTTTCGGCTGCGTGCACGGGCGATATGGGGGCAGGCCTGCACACGCTCTATGTCTCGCCCCTCAAGGCGCTGACCCATGACATTGGCCGCAATCTGGCGCGCCCTGTGGCTGATCTGGGGCTGTCCTTGCGCGTTGAGGACCGCACTGGCGATACATCCGCCACACAGCGCGCGCGCCAGCGTGTGGACCCGCCGCAGGTTCTGCTGACGACACCGGAAAGCCTTGCGCTGATGCTGTCCTATCCCGAAGCGCCGAAAATCTTTGGATCGCTGGCGCGGGTGGTGATCGACGAAATTCATGCACTGGCAGAGTCGCCGCGTGGGGATCAGTTAATGCTGTGCCTGTCACGGTTGCGCAGCCTTGCGCCGCGGATTCAGGTGGCAGGGCTGTCGGCCACAGTTGAGAACCCTGCCGCATTGGCGCAATTCATGGGCGGCGCTGACCTCATCGCGGCGGACCCCGGCCCCAAGCCCGATATTGCGATGCTGCCCACCACGGCTGCGCCGCCGTGGTCCGGGGCAGGCGGGGCCTATGCCGCGCGCGATGTGCTGCGCGCGATTGCAGACGCGCGCCTGACGCTGGTGTTCATCAATACCCGCGCGCAGGCAGAACTGTTCTTTCAGGCGCTCTGGGCTGTGAATGACGACAACCTTGCCATAGGGCTGCATCATGGCAGCCTGTCGAAAGAGGCGCGTTTGCGCGTTGAGGGCGCGATGGCGGATGGCGCGTTGCGCGCTGTGGTGGCGACGGGCAGTCTGGATCTGGGGCTGGATTGGGGCGATGTGGATCTGGTCATTCAGGTTGGCGCGCCCAAGAACATCAAGCGGCTGGTGCAGCGTATCGGGCGGGCGAACCACCGCTTCGACACACCCTCGCGCGCGCGGATCGTACCGGCCAACCGCTTTGAGGTGCTGGAATGTCTCGCCGCGCTGCAAGCGGTTGAGGCGGGCGAGTTGGATGGCGACGGGCGCGCACCTATCGGCGGACTGGATGTGCTGTGTCAGCATATCCTGCTGCTGGCCTGCGGCGCACCGCTTGACGCGGATGCGCTGTTTGCCGAGGTCACAAGCGCTGGTCCCTATGCGGACCTGACGCGCGCGGATTTCGACGCCTGCCTCGATTTCGCGGCCACGGGGGGCTATGCGCTGCGCGCCTATGACCGGTGGCAACGGTTGGTCTTGCGGGGTGGCCTGTGGCATCTGCGCGACCCGCGCGCAGCTAAGGCAATCCGTATGAATATCGGCACCATTGTTGCGCCAGAGTTGCTGAGCGTGCGGCGCGGGCCGCGTGGTGGTGCGCCCTTGGGCCAGATCGAGGAGAGTTTTGCCGCCTCGCTCAGCCCCGGCGACACCTTCCTGATCGGCGGGCAGACGGTGCGCTATGATCGTTTGCGCGACATGATTGTCGAAGTGACACCCCAACCCACGCGAGAACCCAAGATCGCCGTGTTCAATGGCTTGAAAATGGCGACCTCGACCGAATTGTCGGCACGCGTTCTGACCTTGATCGGGGACCGTGCGGCATGGGGGGCGCTGCCCGCACATATCCGCGACTGGCTGGCGCTTCAGGCGAGGGTTGCACGCCTGCCGCACCCCGGCACTATGACCTGCGAGAGTTTTCAGCGCGGTGGGCGGTGGTATTTCGCGCTCTATTCCTTTGCGGGGCGCAACGCCAATCAGACCCTTGGCCTGTTGCTGACCCATAGGATGGAGCGTGATGCGCTGGCCCCATTGGGCTTTGTTGCCACGGATTATGCGACCCTGATCTGGGGGTTGGAGCCGGTGCGCGATCCCGCGCCCCTGCTGGACCCCGAAGGCCTGCGCGCGGGCTTGCACGACTGGCTGGCGGAAAATGCCATGATGAAGCGCAGCTTCCGCTCGGTCGCCACAGTGGCGGGGCTGATCCAGCGCAACCTGCCCGGCGCGCGCAAATCCGGCAAGCAGGCGACATTTTCCAGCGATATCCTTTATGACACCTTGCGCAAATATGACCCCGATCATGTGCTCTTAAAGATCACGCAGGCCAGCGCGATGCGCGGGCTGGCGGATTTCGGGCGGATCGAGGAAATGCTGCGCACCCGCGCGCAAATTGTGCACTCGATCGCCCCCCATGTCACGCCCTTCGCAGCCCCCCTGATGCTGGAAGCGGGGCGCATTCCCATCAAAGGGGCTGGCAGTGCGCGCCTGCTGGAAGACGAGGCCGCGCGCATGATGGCAGAAGCGGGCTTGACGCTGGACGGCGTTGACGGAAAAACACTGGCATGACCATTTGTGCCTTTCGCTACCAAGCGCAGGACTTTATCGCGCGCCCCTCCGGCGCGCTATTCTGGCCGTCTCAGGACGCGTTGATCGTTGCGGACCTGCATTTGGGCAAATCGGCCCGCATGGCGCGGCGTGGGGGTGCGTTGCTGCCGCCCTTTGAAACCCGCGCCACGTTGGAGCGATTGAACGCTGAGCTGACAGCCAGTGGTGCTGCGCGGCTGATCTGTCTGGGCGACAGTTTTGACGATGATATGGCAATCGCGGAACTGGGGGACGCGCGCACCCTGATTGAAGATATGTGCCGCCGGCATGAAGCGCTGTGGATCACAGGCAACCATGACCCTGCGCCGGGTGATCTGCCGGGCCGCATTGTGCCTGAAGCGCAGATCGCCGGACTGACCCTGCGCCATATCGCAGCGCTTGGCCCTGATATTTCAGGGCATTACCATCCGAAATTGCGGATCGCAGGCCAGCGATTGCCTGCATTCCTGATCGGGGCGGATCATTTGATCCTGCCTGCATTCGGGGCCTATACTGGTGGCTTGGATCATGACGCGCCCGCGCTTGTCGGCCTTGTGCCCGTGGGGCGGGCAATCGTGACGGGCCGCGCGGCCCGCATGGTGCCCTTGCCCTTGCTTGCCGCGCCCAAGGGGGGCAGGGCGCAGTGGGCGCGCCGTCGCGCGGGGCCACCTGTATCGAATTAAAGCAGGGGCGTCGGCGCCGTTCTGCCCAAGCCATCCTGAACAGGCCCGCACGCCGCCCAAGCGCGTTATTATGCTGGAATCAACGGGCGTTTCAGGTTAGGCTGGCGCTTACAGACCCGGAAAACGGGCAATGACAGGCATAATAATAATTCCCGGCAGTGCGATCGAGGCAGTAACATGACGGAAATGGTATATGGCACCGCGCCCGCGCGCGTGGTGGAACCGGTCATCCCGCGGTGGTGGCGGACCATAGACAAGGTGACATTGACATCAGTGCTGCTGCTTATGGCCGTCGGGCTGTTGCTGGGGCTTGCCGCCTCGCCGCCACTGGCCACGCGCAACGGGTTGCCGCCGTTTTTCTATGTTCAAAGGCAGGTATTTTTCGGCATCCTTGGCGTGCTGGCGATGATCCTTTTGTCAATGTGCGCGCCCGAACGTATCCGCCGCTTCGCGGTGCTAGGCTTTTTCGTTTCATTGCTGGCCCTGATGCTGTTGCCGTTTTTCGGCACGGATTTCGGCAAGGGTGCCGTGCGGTGGTTCAGCCTTGGCTTTGGGTCATTCCAGCCATCCGAATTCCTGAAACCCATGCTTGCGGTTTTTGCCGCTTGGCTGTTCGCTGCGGGCCGAGAACCCAACGGCCCACCGGGGCAGGCGTTGTCCTTGGGCTTTACGATGCTGGTTCTGGCGCTGCTGGTTATTCAACCGGATTTCGGGCAGGCCGCGCTGGTCGCGGCTGGCTGGATGGTGATGTATTTCATCGCCGGTGCACCGATCTTTTTGTTGCTGGGCTTTGCAGGTGTGGTGCTGGCAGGGGGCTATACCGCCTATCACAATTCCGAGCATTTTGCCCGCCGTATCGATGGCTTTCTGACGGCCGAGGTCGATCCGCGCACCCAGATGGGCTATGCTCAGAACGCAATCTCCGAAGGGGGTTTCTTTGGCACAGGTGTGGGCGAGGGGCGCGTGAAATGGAACCTGCCTGATGCGCATACCGATTTCATCATTGCAGTGGCGGCCGAAGAATACGGTCTGATCCTCGTGCTGTTCATCATCGGGCTATATGCCACAATCCTGATACGTTCGCTGTTTCGGCTGATGCGCGAACGCGATACATTTATCCGTCTGGCGGGCACCGGGATCGTGGTTGTCTTCTCGATTCAGGCGATGATTAACATGGGTGTTGCGGTCCGGTTGTTGCCGTCGAAAGGCATGACTTTGCCGTTCGTGTCCTATGGGGGGTCATCATTGCTTGCGACCGGCATGGCAATTGGTATGCTTCTGGCATTCACACGGGTAAGGCCGCAAGGCGAAATTGGCGACATGTTGTCGCGGCGTGTGCATTCCTAAGGGGCAAACAATGGCCAAACCGCCACTTCTACTTATCGCAGCCGGAGGGACCGGGGGGCATATGTTCCCCGCCCAGGCCTTGGCCGAGGCGATGCTGGCGCGGGGGTGGCGGGTGAAGCTGTCGACCGATACACGCGGTGCACGCTATGCGGGCGGCTTTCCTGAGGCGGTGAAGGTTGAGCAGGTCAAGGCCGCAACATTCGCGCGCGGCGGGCTGGCAGACAAGGTGATGGTGCCGTTGCGACTGGTGGCTGGTGTGCTTGCGGCAAGTGCCTCAATGCTGATCGACCGCCCGCGCGCCGTGATCGGCTTTGGCGGCTACCCGACCATTCCGGCCCTGTCGGCGGCATGGGCCTTGCGTGTGCCGCGCATGATCCACGAACAAAACGGTGTGCTGGGGCGGGTGAACCAGATTTTTGCGCGCAGGGTCAACCGGCTGGCCTGTGGCACATGGCCCACGCAAATGCCCGACGGCATCGAGGCAGAGTTCACCGGCAACCCCGTGCGCGGCGCGGTGCTGGAGCGCGCGGGCGCGGGATATATTCCGCCCGGCGATTATCCGATGGACCTGCTGGTGATTGGTGGCTCGCAGGGCGCGCGCATCCTGTCAGATGTGGTGCCCGAAGCCATCGCAGCCCTGCCAGAAGAGATCAGGCGCAACCTCAATGTGTCGCATCAGGCGCGCGAAGAAGATATCGCGCGTGTCGTGGCCGTTTATGAAGCAGGTGGCGTCGC
Organism: Roseinatronobacter monicus; assembly: GCF_006716865.1. Lineage (NCBI taxonomy): Bacteria > Pseudomonadati > Pseudomonadota > Alphaproteobacteria > Rhodobacterales > Paracoccaceae > Roseinatronobacter > Roseinatronobacter monicus. The sequence goes on from NZ_VFPT01000001.1 coordinate 995,455, forward strand.
TGCCGAAATCGCGCCGTTCTTCAACGATATTCCCCGCCGCCTGTCCGAATGCCAGTTGGTTATCAGCCGGGCGGGGGCCTCATCCGTGGCTGATATTTCGGTAATCGGGCGCCCGTCTGTGCTGGTGCCCTATGCGGCGGCTGCGGCCAATCATCAGGCGGCGAACGCCAAGATGCTGTCATCGGTGGATGCCGCAGTCGTATTTCCCGAAGCGCATTTCACTGCGCCAGCACTTGCCGACAGTCTGGAATCCATCCTGACCAATCCACGGGCCGCGCAGGCGATGGCGCAGTCGGCCCTGTCTGCGGGCCGCGCCGATGCAACCGAGCGGCTGGCCGAGATGGTCGAAGCCCTTGCCAGAAAGGACACACCATGAGCCCGGCCACGAAGCTGCCAACCGACATAGGACCAATACATTTCATAGGCATTGGTGGAATTGGTATGTCGGGCATTGCCGAGGTGTTGATGACACATGGCTACCATGTCCAAGGCTCTGACTTAAAGGCCAGCCAGATCACCGAAAGGCTGGAAAGCCTTGGGGCAGAGGTGTTCATTGGCCAGCATTCCGACAATATCGGCCCTGCCGCAGTGGTCGTCGTGTCCACTGCGATCAGACCCGACAATCCCGAATTTCTGGAGGCGCGCCGCCTTGGCTTGCCAGTGGTGCGCCGCGCCGAGATGCTGGCCGAACTGATGCGCCTGCGCTCGAATATCGCTGTGGCTGGTACACATGGCAAAACAACAACCACCACGATGGTGGCCGCATTGCTGGACGAAGGCGGGCTGGACCCGACTGTCATAAATGGCGGCGTGATCCATGCTTACGGGTCCAATGCACGGGCGGGCGCGGGCGAGTGGATGGTGGTCGAGGCGGATGAAAGCGACGGCTCGTTCAACCGTCTGCCCGCTACGATGGCGATTGTGACCAATATCGACCCCGAGCATATGGAACATTGGGGCGATTTTGACGCCTTGCGCAAAGGATTTTACGATTTCGTCTCGGGCATTCCATTCTACGGGCTGGCGATCTGCTGCACCGATCATCCCGAAGTTCAGGCGCTTGTGGCCAAGCTGACCGACCGGCGCGTCGTGACCTTTGGCTTTAACGCGCAGGCTGATATTCGCGCGATTAATCTGCGTTATGAAAAGGGCGTTGCCCTGTTCGACATCGCCCTTCAGGATGAGCGCCGCCTTATCAAAGGCTGCGCGCTGCCCATGCCGGGCGATCACAATGTCTCAAACGCTTTGGCGGCCGTCGCGGTCGCACGGCATCTGGGCATGAATGGCGCCGAAATCCGCAGCGCCCTTGCCAAATTCGGCGGCGTTAACCGGCGCTTTACCCGTGTGGGCGAAGTGGGCGGTGTGACTATTATTGATGATTACGGTCATCACCCCGTCGAGATTGCAGCCGTGCTTAAGGCCGCGCGACAGGCCCTTGGCGGGCAGGGGCGCGTCATTGCCGTGCACCAACCGCACCGCTTCACCCGCCTGTCGAGCCTGTTCGAGGAGTTTTGTACCTGCTTTAACGAGGCCGATATCGTTGGAATCGCGCCCGTATATGGGGCCGGAGAAGACCCGATACCGGGGGCCAGCCGCGATGATCTGCTGGCAGGGCTTGCGGCGCATGGCCACCGCTCGGTCCATGCTGTCAGCACCGAGGATGAACTTGAAGCGCTGGTGCGCGAACACGCTGCACCCGGTGACATGGTGGTGTGCCTTGGGGCTGGCACCATCTCTGGCTGGGCGCATGGGCTGTTGCCGCGGTTGCAGGCAAAGGCTGCGTAATGGGGCCGGAACAACGCGTCTATCTGATTATGTTCGCATCCGTCTTGGCGGGCGCATTGCTGGGCGTGCTTCTGATCCGAAACGGCTGGAAGCGGGCCTTTGGCGCATTCGCAGCGGCGCATTTATTCGCCGCCATCGGCCTGATGCTTGCCTTGCAGGGCAGGTCGCAGGCGGACGGGGTGATGTATGCGATTCTGCTGTCGGTTTTTGTGCTGCCTGCAACCCTTGGTTTGGCAATGGGTGGCGGAGTCGGATGGTGGTTGCGCCGCCGGGCCGGATAGCATCACGACACGGACGCTTTGACTGATCATAATTCTTGCATCTTTCCCTTCGATGCCCAAGAATGTGGCAAAGCTGCTGCGCAGTCTGGCCGCAATGCTGCTCTGCGATGACTTCGTGCCAGCGAAAGCTTACGCCGTAATGTGTAAGTCCAACAGGAGGGATCTTAATGCTTTATCGTCCAATGCTTGCTGCAATCGGCCTGAGTGCCCTTGCAGTGTCTGCCCATGCCCAGACCTCAATGCCATTCGCATTGGACTGGCGCTTTGAAGGGCCGTCCGCGCCCTATTTTGTCGCCATCGACAAGGGCTATTTCGCAGATGCCGGGCTGGAGGTCGAAGTGACCGCCGGACAAGGCAGCCTTGATGCAATCCCAAAAGTAGCAACCGGGGCGTTTCCAGTTGGTTTCGCGGATATTAACAGCCTGATCAAGTTCCTTGACCAGAACCCTGACGCGCCCGTAATCGGCGCGATGATGGTCTATGACAAGCCGCCATTTGCGATTGTTGGTCGTAAATCGCTTGGGATCGAGGCACCCTCTGATCTGGAAGGCCGTATTCTGGGCGCGCCGCCCCCCGATGGGGCGTTCGCACAATGGCCGATCTTTGTGGCGGAAACCGGCATTGATGCAAGTCTTGTCACAATCGAACCCGTCGGCTTCCCCACACGAGAGCCGTCGCTGGCCGAAGGCACCGTCGATGCTGTAACGGGGTTCAGCTTCACGTCGTTCCTCAGCACCGCGCGTCTTGGCGTGCCAGAGGATGACCTGACTGTTATCCTGATGGCAGATCACGGCGTTGATCTTTATGGCAATGTCGTCATCGTAAACACTGATTTTGCAGAAGAAAACCCTGATGCAGTCTCGGCATTTCTGGAAGCCGTTGCAAAAGGATGGGTCGACACAATCGCCGATCCTGCCACAGCGATTGAAAGCCTTGTCAGCCGCAACCCTGCGATGGATGGTGAGTTGGAGTTGCGCCGCCTTGAACTGGCGCTAGAAGATTCGGTCGTGACAGACTGGGTCATGGAAAACGGGATGGGCATTATCGACAATGACCGTTTCGCCAACTCAATCGAGCAGATCAAGCTGACTTACGAGTATCAGACAGAACCTGACGCAAGCCTGTATTTTACAGATGCCTTCCTGCCAGAGGGTGGCTTCAAGCTGGACTAAGGCTGATACGAACCAGCGCCCTTGTGGCGCTGGTTTTTTTGCGCGGGGACAGAATGCAAAATCTTATTGAAATAAAGGGTGTGCGGCACGCTTATCGCACCGATGCCGGGCCGCTGCCTGTGCTTGACGGATTGGATGTGTCGGTGCCTGAAGGTGGCTTTGTCGCTGTGGTCGGCCCCTCCGGGTGTGGCAAGTCCACACTGACACGCCTGATCGCCGGGCTGATGAAGCCTGACGAGGGCGAAGTCTGGCTGCATGGCGAACGTGTTAAGGGGCCACGCGCGACTGTGGGCATGGCGTTCCAGAATCCGGTTTTGCTGGAATGGCGCACGATATTGAAAAACGTGCTGCTGCCGCTGGAAATCGTGCCTACCAAATTGTCGAAAAAACAGGCAGAGGAGCGTGCGCGCTTCTTGTTGTCCTTGGTGGGGCTTGAAGGGTTTGAAGACAAGCGCCCCTCGGAATTGTCGGGCGGTATGCGTCAGCGTGCCTCGCTGTGCCGCGCGCTGATCCACCAACCCGATGTTCTGATCCTTGACGAGCCGTTCGGCGCGCTTGATGCCTTCACCCGCGAGGATTTGTGGCAGACCATGCACCGCGTCAAGGAACGTGAACCGTTTACCGCCGTGCTGATCACGCATGATCTGCGCGAGTCGATCTTTCTGGCCGATCAGGTCGTGGTGCTGTCGGGGCGTCCGGCGCGCACGCAATATGTGCTGGATATCCCGTCGAATGGCCCGCGCACGCTGGACGATCTCTATACGCCCGAAGCGGCAGAGCAGTTGAATATCTTGCGCCACCAGATTCAAATCGCGCAAGGGCGCGCCCCGGCAGAGGAAGCGCGCGCATGACCGTTTGGAAAACAGTGCGTGGTATTGGCGTGCCCCTGATCGCGGTCGTCGTGTTTCTGTTGTTCTGGGAATGGCTGGTCTGGGTGAATGGCTGGCCCAAATTCAAGATGGCGGCCCCGTCTGATCTGCCCCCTGCCTATGAGCGGCACTGGGATTTGTTCCTGACGATGGGCTGGCAGACTTTGTGGCGCACTGTGCTGGGGCTGTTTCTGGCCGTTTTGTTCGGCACACTTCTGGGCATGATCATGGGCTTTTCGCGGCTGATGCGCGATGCGCTTTATCCGCTGCTGGTGGGGTTCAACGCCATTCCCAAGGCAACCGTCGTGCCCATCGTGGCGCTGATGTTCGTAGGGCAGCATGATTTCAACACGGTGCTGCTGGCCTTCATGATCTCGTTCTTCCCCATTGCGGTGTCCGTCTCGATCGGGCTGTCCACTCTGGAGCCAGAGTATCGTGATATTCTGCGCTCGCTCGGGGCGTCTCAGGCGACGATTTTCTGGAAGATCGCGCTGCCAAAGACGTTGCCGGAATTTTTTGGTGCGTTGAAAGTGGCGGTGACACTGGCCTTTATCGGCACCAACCTGATGGAGATTGTCAGCCCGCATGGGCGGGGCTTGGGCGCATTGTTTGACAGCGGGCGCACCAATTCCGATTTCCCGCTGATGTTCGCAGTCTTGATCGCCTTGGCGTTCCTTGGGATCGTTCTGTATTACATCGTCGTGGCACTGGAGAAAATCTTTGCAGGCTGGGCCGAGCGCGCGCCGGGCTGACGCGACCCTTATATGATACTCTGCCAAAAGGCCCCGGAAGTTTTCCGGGGTCTTTTGGTTTGCCTGCGGGGCAATTGGCGTTTGCGGGTGTGGGGTTGGCAAAACAGAACTCCTGCCTGTGCTGGATTGTAGGCGCAGATGTTTTCATTATCTGCGTGAAGGGTGATTTATTTCCGATATAGGGTGCAGGAATAGTCCAAATTTCTTATATGGTGCGCGTTATGGCAATTAAGCGGGATATTATTCTATAATGATGCAAGAGTGTAAGGAGTCGCTCCATGCAGCATTTTCCAATTTTCCTTGACCTTGCGCGCGCGCATGTCGTCATCGGTGGCGGTGGTGAAATCGCGCTGGCCAAGCTGCGCCTGCTGCTCAAGACCCAAGCCACTATAACCGTTTGCGCCGCTCACATCGAGCCAGAGATCAAGGCGCTTGCGCCGCGTGTCACGCTTGTGAACCGCCCTGTGCTGGCCTGCGACTTGGGCGGCGCGCGTCTGGTTTATGCGGCAACTGGCGACGCGGGCGAAGATGCGCGTATCGCGCGGCTGGGCCATGATGCGGGCGCGCTGGTCAATGTCGTCGATAATCTGGACGCGAGCGATTTCATCACCCCTGCGATTGTGGACCGTGACCCGGTTGTCGTTGCCATCGGCACCGAAGGGGCTGCCCCCGTGCTTGCCCGCAAGATCAAGGCGCAGCTCGAAGACACGCTACCCGCAAGCCTTGGGTCGCTGGCGCGGATTGGCAAGGCGTTTCGCAAAATGGCCGATGCCTTGCCTCAGGGGGCGCGCCGTCGTGCATTCTGGGCAGCCTATTATAACGAGGCAGGCCCGCGCGCATATGCCCAAGGGGGCGCACATAGCGTTTCGCAAGCGCTCGATAAGCTCTTGGCGCAGCATCTTGTCCAGTCCGCCCCGAAAGGCCATGTCGATTTCGTCAGCGCTGGTCCGGGCGATCCTGAATTGATGACGCTGAAAGCGCGCAAACTTCTGGACCGCGCGGATGTGGTGATTCATGACCGGCTGGTCACACCTGAAATTCTGGAACTCGCGCGCCGCGAAGCGCTGATCATCTCGGTTGGCAAGCAAGGGTTTGGTCCGTCGACACCCCAGCCAGATATTCATGACCTGATGATTGAGCATGCAGGGCAGGGCGCGCATGTTGTGCGCCTGAAGGGCGGCGATGCGTCGGTCTTTGGTCGTCTGGATGAAGAAACCGAAGCGTTGGATGGTGCGGGCATTCCGTGGCAGGTCGTGCCGGGCGTGACCTCTGCGTCCAGTGCTGCGGCCAGCATTGGTCAAAGCCTGACATCGCGCGGGCGCAACCGGTCCCTGCGGCTGGTCACTGCCCATGACATGAAGGGCTACGCAGATCAGGATTGGGCCGGCCTTGCCGCACCCGGTGCCGTAACTGCCATCTATATGGGCAAGCGCGCGGCGCGGTTCGTGCAGGGGCGGCTTTTGATGCATGGTGCCGCACCCGATACCCCCGTCGCGCTGGTCGAGAATGCGTCGCGTCCTGACCAGCAAATTGTGTCTGCAACACTGGCGAGCTTGCCGCAAATGGCCGCGCAGCTCGAAGGCCCTGCCGTCATCTTGCTGGGCCTTGCGCCAAGGCAGGCACACCAGACCCTCAGCTTGCAGGAGGTTGCCCAATGAGCCGCGATTTCGCTCCCTCGGTATTGACTGCCAATGACCTGTTTGAGGGGGATGTAGTGTATTTTACAGCAACCGGCGATTGGTCGCGCCAGCATACCGACGCGCTGCTTTTCACCGACCAGCAAGAAGCCGCAGAGGCGCTTGCCGCCGCGCAGGCACAGCCAGAACGCTTTGTCGGCCCTTATCTGGCACTTGCGCATTCTGGCCTCAATGGCCCGGAACCCGCCCATTTCCGCGAGGCGTTTCGCGCGCGCGGTCCGTCCAATTACCGACATGGCAAACAGCCGATGGGCATGTGTTGACCTTGTTCACACACCGCCAACTGCCACACAGCCCCAAGGATCGCTTGCCATGTATACCTATTCCGAATTCGACCACGACTTTCTGAAAACCCGCAACGCCCAATTTCGCGCGCAGGTCGAGCGGCGCATATCCGGTGCGCTGACCGAAGATGAATTCAAGCCTTTGCGCTTGATGAACGGTCTCTATCTGCAACTGCACGCCTATATGCTGCGCGTGGCTATCCCTTACGGCACGCTGAACTCTGCCCAGATGCGCCAGCTTGCGGATATTTCCGAGCGTTGGGACAAAGGTTACGGCCATTTCACCACGCGCCAGAATATCCAGTTCAATTGGCCGCGCCTGCGCGATGTGCCCGATATGCTGGATGCACTGGCAGAGGTGGGCATGCACGCTATCCAGACATCAGGGAATTGCGTGCGTAACGTGACCGCAGACCATTTCGCCGGGGCGAGCGCGGATGAGATTGCCGACCCGCGCCCTGTGGCCGAGTTGCTGCGCCAATGGTCCACCGATCACCCCGAATTCCAGTTCCTGCCGCGCAAGTTCAAGATTGCCATCACTGGCAGCCCCAATGACCGCGCGGTGACGCGCGCGCATGATATTGGTCTGCGCATGGTCCGTCAGGGCGATGCGCAAGGGTTTGAAGTCATTGTCGGCGGCGGGTTGGGGCGCACGCCGGTTATTGGCAAGGTGATTTCTGACTTTGTGCCAGAACAAGATCTGTTGCCCTATATCGAAGCGATCCTGAGCACCTATAACAGCTTTGGGCGGCGCGATAACAAGTACAAGGCGCGCATCAAGATCATGGTGAATGAACTGGGGCTGGACGAAGTTCGCGCCCGTGTTGACCGCCGTTTTGCGACCTTGCGCGCCGAGTGGTCGGGGGCGGATCGAGCAATCCTGCGCGATCTGCGCGAAAGCTTTGCCCCGCCCGCCTTTCGCACTGCGCCGACAGAAGGGTATGACGTCGCCTATCGGCACGATCCGGTGTTCCGGTCTTTCGCGGACACCAATCTTGCAGCGCATCGCCACCCCGATTACGCCATCGTCACGATCAGCCTCAAGGCCCATGGCGCAACACCCGGTGATGCGACCGCCGAGCAGATGCGCCTGATGGCCGATCTGGCGGCGCAATACGGCCATGATGAATTGCGCATCAGCCACGAGCAGAATGTCATTCTGCCGCATGTGCACAAATCTGATCTGCCCCATATTCATGCCGCGTTGCAATCGGCGGGGCTGGCCACGGCCAATATCGGCCTGATCTCGGACATCATCGCGTGCCCCGGCATGGATTATTGCGCGCTGGCAACTGCGCGGTCGATTCCGGTGGCGCAGGAAATCGCGCAAGCGTTCCGCGCGCGCGAGTTGGATATCGGTGCGATGAAGATAAAGATTTCAGGCTGCATCAATGCCTGCGGGCATCATCATGTCGGGCATATCGGCATTCTTGGTCTGGACCGGGCTGGGGTTGAAAACTATCAGATCACGCTCGGCGGTGATGGGACTGAAACCGCCGCTCTGGGAGAGCGGGCGGGGCCGGGCTTTGCCTATGACCAGATTGTCCCGGCCATAGACCGGCTGATCTGCGCCTATCTGGACCTGCGTGTTGATGCACAGGAAAGCTTTATCGCGGCGTTCCGGCGTCTTGGGCCAAAGCCGTTCAAGGACGCGCTTTATCAGACAGGAGGGCGGGCAGATGCAGCCTGATCCGCAAGCCATTGTAGCCGGACTTATCGCGCGGCAGCGCGCGACCCCGGCACAAGAGTTTCTGAAGGCTGGAATTGCGCAGCTTGACCGTGTGGCGATGGTGTCATCCTTCGGGGCAGATTCGGCTGTGCTATTGCACATGATCGCGCAGATTGACCGCGCCTTGCCGGTGCTGTTTATCGACACGCTGGCGCTGTTTCCCGAAACTGTCGCCTATCAGCGCGACCTTGCCACGCATCTGGGGCTGCGCAATGTCCAGACCCTTACCCCCGATCGAGAGGCGTTGTTCGTGCGCGACCCTGATGGTCTGTTGCACCGCAGCGATACGGAATCCTGCTGCCAGTTGCGCAAATCCGAGCCGCTGACCCGTGCGCTGGCGGGCTATGACGGCTGGATCACCGGACGCAAGCGCCATCAGGCCGATACGCGCGCCTCGCTACAGCGCGCCGAAGTCGAACCTGCAACAGGGCGCATCCGCCTGAACCCGTTGGCCGATTGGGATGCGCCTGCGATTGCCGCCTATCTGGATGCGCATGATCTGCCCCGCCACCCGCTTGTGGCGCAGGGCTATCCATCCATTGGCTGCGCGCCCTGCACCTCGCGCGTGAACACTGGCGAAGACCCGCGTGCGGGGCGCTGGCGCGGCTCCGAGAAAACCGAATGCGGCATCCACTTCACCGGGGGGATGGCGCAGCCACTCAGACGAGAGGACGCAGCATGACCACAATCGTCACGGATACAGGTTTCGCGCCTGATGACTGGACGGCAGGGTTTACCCCGCTGGAGGAATTTGATGCAGACCCCGATGCACCGCCGCAGGCGCTGGACCTGCCCTCCGATGTTGCGCCCGAATCGCTGGAGGGGCGACTGGACGGTATTTCCTTTATCCGGGTCGATTTTCCATCATTCTCGGATGGGCGCGGCTTTACACTCGCGCGCCAGTTGCGGCGCATGGGGTTCACGGGCCGGTTGCGCGCGCGGGGGCATGTGATTTCTGACCAATACGCAATGGCGCGGCGCTCCGGCTTTGACGAGGTGGAAATCCCCAACGCGCTGGCGCAGCGTCAGCCGCAGTCTGAATGGCAATCTCGCAGCGATTGGGCCGCGCCGCATTATCAGCAGCGGTTGATGTGAGAGAGTTGTAGTTGCTAAGATCACGCGCACCAGTTGCGCGTGACCCTGTCTGGATATGCGGAATAATCACAAATAACGCCGATTTCTTAACTTAGTTTTTGCCTTTTGCTGACAGTTTACGGTGTCACTGCACAAGGATGGAGTTGTTTGTGAGTATTCAGCAAGAGTTCGGGCCATCGCTTCGAAAGGAGTTTTTGTCACGCTATGTCGATAATCTTGCGATGCTGGAACGCCTTCATCGCCTGATGCTCGATGTCATCAAGGACGAGTTCGAGCGCCTTGGTGTTGTGACGATCAATCCGGTGCAGGCGCTGTTGCTGTTCAATATCGGCGACAATGAAGTCACAGCAGGTGAACTGAAATCGCGCGGGTATTATCAGGGCTCGAACGTGTCCTATAACCTCAAGAAACTTGTGGAAATGGGCTATATGCACCACCAACGCTCTGCGGTGGACAAGCGCTCGGTCCGCGTGCGGCTGACCCCGAAAGGGCAGGCGATCCGCAGCAAGCTGTCGGATATGTTCGCCCGCCATGCGCAGACCATGCAACAAGACAAGATCGTTGATTTCGGCGCGCTTGATACGGTTGCGCGCACCCTTAAACGCATGGAGCGGTATTGGGGCGACCAGATCAGATATATTTACTGATCGCATCTGGCCCCAAGCTGGGCGGTTGACCGGTATCTTGGCGAACATCGCGGCACCGGGCGACATTGTGAAATCGTTTTTCAGAATTGGCCAATGTCAGCCGCGGCTGAGGCAGGCCGTGGCGATGGCCGCAATCCCTTCCTCGCGTCCGGTGAAGCCCAGACGTTCAGACGTTGTGGCCTTGACGCTGATCTGGCCCATATCGCAGCCCATGATCGCAGCGAGGGCCGCCTGCATTGCTGCGGCATGCGGCCCGATCTTGGGGCGCTCGCAGATCAAGGTTACATCGCAATTGTTCAGCCGATACCCGCGCGCGTGCATCAGGCCGACTGCATGGCGCAGGAAGATATGGCTTTCCGCGCCTTTCCACTGCGGGTCACTGGGGGGGAAATGCCGTCCGATATCGCCCTCGGCCAATGCGCCGTAAATGGCATCACTCAGCGCATGCATGCCCACATCGGCATCGGAATGCCCCTGCAAGGCGCGCTCGTGCGGCACAAGAACACCGCACAGCCAGCACCCTTTGCCCGGCCCAAAGCGGTGCACATCAAAGCCATTGCCCAGCCGAATATCCATGTCATCTCTCCGTCTTGCCGCGATCAGACGCTCTGCGCGGTCGAAATCCGTTTGATAGGTCAGCTTCAGATTATCGTCTGCGCCTTGTGTGATGCGCGTTTCAATTCCGGCGGCGCGGGCAATCTCGACATCATCCGCGGCGTCGCCCAGATGGGCGCGGTGCGCCGCCAGAATTGCCCTGAATTCAAAACCCTGCGGTGTCTGCGCGCGGAACAGATCGGCGCGCGAAACCGCAGCAGCAACCTGCCCGTTTTCCCCCCGCCACAATGCGTCCACGACCGGCAGCGCAGGCGCGGCTGCAACAGCGTGATCGAGTGCTGCGCACACGTCGCCGATAACGGTGGGGCTGAGAAGCGGGCGCGCGCCGTCATGAATAAGCACATGCCGCGGCGCGTCACCCTCCAACGCTTCCAGCGCTGCACGCACCGAAGCCGTCCGCGTGTCCCCGCCGAGGACAATCGCAACATCGGGCGCGCGCAAGGTGTCGGCCTTGTCCAGATCATCGGGATGCACCACGACCACAAGCCGCGTGACCCCGGCCTGCCTGAACGCGTCCAGCGTGTGGGCCAGAACGATGCGTCCTGCCAGCATGCGCCATTGTTTTGGCACGCCTGTGCCTGCGCGCGTCCCGCGTCCTGCCGCGACAATGATTGCTGCAATATGCTGGCGCATCCAAAGCCCTTCCTTGATCAAGCCCTTGCTATAGGCCAAAGCAGGCCGTGCTGACAATCCGCGCGATTGCCTCAAGAATATGCACAATATTTAATCGTTTGATGAAATTCTCGCCAATTGTCTGGTGATCGGGTTTGCTTCTGCTGCACGGCGGGGCTAGGACAAATCACACAAGGATGCAGGGCAGCGCAATGCACGACGACCTCAAGACCCATCAGGCACAGACCAGCAGGCCATTGGCCGAACTGGCAATTGATCCGGCTGTGCTGTTGGCGCCGCTCGCGGGCATCACGGATCTGCCGTTTCGCCGCGTGGTGGCCAGTTTCGGGGCGGGGCTGGTGGTGTCGGAAATGGTTGCCAGTCAAGAGATGGTGCAGGCCAAACCCTCCATGCGCGCAAAGGCACGGGCCGAATTGGGTCTGGGCGAGGTGCGCACCGCAGTGCAACTCGCCGGGCGCGACGCATATTGGATGGCCGAAGCCGCGCGCATGGCCGTGGGAAGCGGTGCCGAAATCATTGACATCAACATGGGCTGTCCGGCCAAGAAGGTCGTGGGCGGCATGTCTGGCTCTGCGTTGATGCGTGAACCCGATCATGCCCTGCGCCTGATCGAGGCTGTGGTACGTGCAGTGGCGGTGCCGGTCACACTCAAGACGCGACTGGGCTGGGATGACGATTGCCTGAACGCGGCTGCCTTGGCGCAGCGCGCAGCCGGGGCAGGGGTGCGGATGGTCACGATTCATGGCCGCACGCGCTGTCAGTTCTACAAGGGGCAGGCGGACTGGGCGGCGATCGCAGATGTGGTGCGGGCCTGCCCGGTTCCGGTCATTGCCAATGGCGATATCACTTCGGTTGCAGCGGCGCGTATGGCACTGGCCCAATCCGGCGCTGCCGGTGTCATGATCGGACGTGGCGCGCAGGGGCGGCCTTGGTTGCTGGCGCAGGTCGCGGCTGAGTTGTTTGGCACGCCCGCGCCCAAGGTGCCGGTTGGCGCGGATCTGGTGGCCTTGGTCAGTGCCCATTACGAGGCGATCTTGTCATTCTATGGCCGTGATCTTGGCGTCAAAACCGCACGCAAGCATCTTGGCTGGTATATTGATGCGGCGGGGGGGGCTGTGGCGCTGCGTCAGAAACTTCAGACTGCGACGGACCCGGCAGAGGTGCTGCGCCTGCTGCCCGATGCCTTGTCCCCGCTGCCAGATGTGGAGCGCGCCGCATGACGCCGCCCGCCACTGGAACGATCTGGTCGGCCTTGCCCGTACCTGCATTGATGATTGGACAAAAAAACGGGGTGGAATGCATCGCCGATTGCAACCCCGCAGCAGAGCAATTCCTCAGCCTGTCGCGCCGCTCGGTTCTGGATTGTCCTTTGGCGCGAATCGTTCAGATTGACGCACCCATCGAGACAGCCCTGCAACGCTGCCGCGAGAACCGCGCGCCAGTTTTCATCAATGACGCCCCGGTCACCCAAGGTGAGCGTCCGAGTGTGCATTGCGCGATCCAACTCGCACTACTGGGGGATCAGGGCGATCTTGTGCTGATGCTGATGACCCCGCGCGAGATTGCGGGCAAGCTGGGCAAGGCAGATGGCATTCGCCATGCCGCGCGCTCGGCCATTGGCATGTCGCAGATGCTGGCGCATGAGATCAAGAACCCGCTTGCGGGCATTACGGGGGCCGCACAGCTTTTGTCCATGGGCCTGAGCGGCGAGGATCGCGCGCTTACCGACCTTATCGTGGCGGAGTCGCAGCGCGTCGTCAAACTGCTGGATCAGGTCGAGCAATTCGGCAACCAGCGCCCGCCCGAATGTCGCGCGGTCAATATTCATGATGTGCTGGAACGCGCGCGCCGGTCCGCCGAAGTGGGCTTTGCCGCGCATATGCAAATCCGCGATGCCTATGATCCGTCATTGCCGTCGGTCTGGGCCGATGCTGATCAGTTATTGCAGGTGTTTTTGAACCTGTTGAAAAATGCGGCACAAGCGCAGCTGATGGGCGGGCGCATTCGCATCAAGACGTTTTTCGAGCAATCCCTGCGGTTACGCGGGGCCGGTGGGCAGGATGTCGCCTTGCCGATCCATGTCGAGATCATCGACGATGGCCCCGGCCTGCCTGCCGATATCGTGGATGAAGTTTTTGATCCCTTCGTCTCGGGCCGTGAAAACGGCACCGGTTTGGGGCTGGCGCTGGTGTCAAAAATCATCGCGGCTCATGATGGCTGGGTGTCTGTCGACAGCAAACCCGGCCGTACCGTGTTCAGAATTTCACTACCCCGAGCGCCCAAGATGACTGACAACAAGGAGAGTCGCTGATGGACGGCACAGTTCTGGTGGCAGATGACGATCGCACGATTCGAACCGTGTTGACACAGGCGCTGACGCGTGCGGGCTGCAAGGTGCATGCCACCTCCAGCCTGACCACGCTGATGCGCTGGGTGGAAGAAGGGCGTGGTGATCTGGTCATCACAGATGTCATGATGCCGGATGGCAACGGGATCGAGATGATCCCGAAAATCAGTCAGGAACGCCCGGATTTGCCTGTCATCGTGATCTCGGCGCAAAACACGATCATGACCGCCATTCAGGCCAATGAGGTCGAAGCGCATGACTACTTGCCCAAGCCTTTTGATCTGCCTGATCTGCTGAAGCGGGCAGGGGCGGCGATGAAAAACCGCCGCCGCGTCGCGTCCACAGAGGTGCCGACGCGGCCAAGTCCGGCACCGCGCGGCGACATGCTGAGTATGGACAGTATGCCGCTCGTCGGGCGCACGCCGGTCATGCAGGAATTGTATCGGCTGATCGCGCGGGTCATCAATTCCGCCATGCCTGTGCTGATCCTTGGGGAATCGGGCACCGGCAAATCGCTGATTGCGTGCACGCTGCATGACCTGTCTGACCGGCGCAACCAGCCCTTTGTGGCCGCTACTGGTGAGGATCTGAACACCTTTGACGGGGCGCAGGTTCTGTTGTCGCGGGTGCGCGGCGGCACGTTGCTGTTTGATGAAATCCTGTCTTATGACACCGATGCGCAACTGCGCGCCGCGCGCCTGCTGGATGCTTTGCCCGAAGACGGGCCGCGCGTCATGGCAACTGCACAGGGCAACCTGACGCGCGCGCTTGCCGAAGGGGGATTGCGCGAAGACCTGTATTACCGCCTTGGCGGGGTTGTGCTGAATGTGCCGACACTGCGCGAACGCATCGACGATCTGGAGCCGTTGTCGCGCCATTTCCTGTCACAGGCAGCGGACGAAGGTGCGACCCTGCGCACCCTGTCCCCCGAGGCGATGGAAGTTGTGCGGCTGTATTCGTGGCCCGGCAATGTGCGGCAATTACAAAACACCTTGCGCCGCCTTGGATTGACCAGCGCCGACCCGATCATCGCGCGCACCGAGATTGAGGGCGCGCTGCACAGCCAGCCAAGTGCTGTGTCCGTGGGCGAGCGGTTCACCGATGAGACATTGTCCGAGTCGGTGGCACGCCACCTGCGCAGATATTTCGACCTGCATGGACAGGATTTGCCACCACCCGGATTGTATGGGCGAATCTTGCGTGAAATGGAAACCCCGCTGATCGAACTTGCGCTCGATGCAACCGGGGGCAATCAGGCGCGATGTGCCGACCTGCTGGGCATCAACCGCAACACCTTGCGCAAGAAGATCACAGAGTTGGATATTCCCGTCTCGCGTCGGCGCAAGCTGACCTGACAGACGCCCAAAGCAAGAATGTGTGATTTGATGTAGAATTACCACAGGTCATGTGGCAAGCTCGCCTCATTGTATCACGGGCAGCGGGGCACGTCCCTTGAAGTTACGAGATGCTGGTCGAGGGGGTGGCGCGTGTTAATGGGACCAGTTCGCCGATGCTGAAGGCGGCGATGATAAGATCAGGTGATGGGCGCTTGTCCAACAGACTGGCGTTGGTGCTGGTGCTGCTGGGGCCGCTGTTGGTGTTTCTGACACTCATGGCGCTGGGTCCGATGGGGCAGGTGTTTGATTCGCGCAGCCTGTTGCTGGTGCTGCTGGCAGACCTTGTTTATGTTCTGATTATTGCCGCTTTGGTCGCCATTCGTGTGGCGCGGCTGGTGTCTGCGCGGCGTTCTGACTCGGCAGGGTCGCGGCTGCATTTTCGCTTGTCGACCTTGTTTGCCACCATCGCCTTGGTGCCAACGGTCACTGTGGCCGTCTTTGCCGTTCTGACATTGAATGTGGGGCTGGAAGGGTGGTTTTCGGACAGGGTGCAGCGCGTGGTCGGGAACTCTATGGCCGCAGCCGAAGCCTATCAGTTCGAGCAGGAGCGCGATCTGCGCACCGATACGCGCGAATTGGCCGCCTATCTGGAAACTGTGCGCCGTGTGTTCCCCCTGATCGAGGATGGCGAGTTGCGCAGCCTGTTGTCCGAAGCACAGGCGCAAATCCAGCGCGGGCTGCGCGTGGCCTTTATCGTCGATGGCGAGGGGGAGATACGTGCCCGTGGAGAGCGTTCCTTCAGGTTCAATTTCACCCCCCTTTCGCCAGAAGATATCGCGCAGGCGCAGGATGGGATTGTCGTGATCCGCGACTGGCCCAACAATGAGTTTCGCGCCATTGTGGCGTTGGACAACCATTTCGACCGGTATCTTTATGTCGCCCGAGAGGTGGATGGTGCCATTCTCAGCCTGCTGGATGAAACCCGAGAAACTGTCGCATTCTATCAACAGCTTGAACGCGAACGGGGGCGCTTGTTGTTTCAATTCGGCGCGCTTTATCTGGGCTTTGCCTTGATCCTGATTCTTGGGTCCATCTGGTTGGGCCTGAATTTTGCAGAACGGCTGTCCCGCCCTGTGGGCCGGTTGGCGCAGGCGGCCGAGCAGGTGGGCAGTGGTGATCTGGATGTTCAGGTTGAGGTGGCGCGCGATGATGACGAAATAGCCTTGCTGGGCCGCGTCTTTAACCAGATGACGCATCAGTTAAAGGGGCAGCGCGAAACCTTGCTGGAAAACAACCGCCAGATCGAGGCGCGCAGGCGGTTGTTCGATTCCGTTCTGGGGTCGGTGACGGCAGGGGTCGTCGGGCTGGACGCAGAAGGGCATGTCGAATTTATCAACCGTGCCGCAGTCACGATGCTGGAGTTGGAGGCAATGACCAGCCCGACCGTGCCCTTGGATCAGGTCGTGCCAGAGTTTGCCCCGCTTCTGGAGCGTTTGCGCACCACCCCGGCCAATCTGGGCCGCGTTCAGGAAGAACTCAGGATTTCAAGGTCGGGGCGGCTGGAGACATTGCTGGTGCGCATGGCCGAGCGGCGGCGCAGCGATGGCCAGTTGGAAGGCTATGTGGTGGCGTTCGATGATGTGAGCGAGCTGGTCTCGGCGCAGCGCATGGCCGCATGGGGCGATGTGGCGCGGCGGATCGCACATGAAATTAAGAACCCGCTGACGCCCATCCAGCTTTCCGCCGAACGGATCGAGCGGAAGTTTTCGCGCAAGCTGGAAGGGGCCGATGCCGATAGCCTGTCGCAACTTACATCTGTAATTGTGCGCCAAACCAATGACTTGCGCCGCATTGTTGATGAATTTTCACGGTTTGCCCGTATGCCCGAACCTGACCGGCGCCCGCATGATCTGGCCGCCATTCTGCGCGATTGTGCGCTGCTGCAAGAAAGCGGCCAGCCCGATGTGCGTTTTCAGACCGACTTGCCCGCCGAAGCTGTCATCGTTGAAGTGGACGACACGATGATGGCCCAAGCCTTCACAAACTTGATTAAGAATGCAGGTGAAGCTATTGAAACGCGTATGGAAAATGAGGGTGCGGGAAAGTTCGTTCCAGAGATACGATTGAGTTTCGAGGCGTTCGAGAGCGAATTGCGGATCACCATATCCGAAAACGGGGTCGGGCTGCCCGAGGATCGCTCGCGACTGTTTGAACCTTATGTGACGACGCGCGCGGCGGGCACCGGACTGGGCCTGTCTATTGTGCGCAAGATTATCGAGGAACATGGCGGCACGTTGCGGCTGGAAGATGCGGAAATGTTTGACGGCGACACCCATGCCGGTGCGATGGCAGTTATTCGTCTGCCACGCCTGACACCCCAACAGATGACCGAGGAAGACATGAGCAAATTAGCGAGTAGTGACGCATGAGTGACATTCTGATTGTTGATGATGAGCGCGATATCCGCGAGTTGATCTCTGATATTCTGGAGGATGAGGGGTTCACCACCCGGCGTGCCGCCAATTCGGATGACGCCATGGCCGAGGTCAACGCCAACCCGCCCGCGCTGATGGTGCTCGATATCTGGCTGAAAGACAGCAAGATGGACGGTATCGACATTCTGATGACGGTCAAACGCTCTAATCCCGATATTCCCATCGTCATCATTTCGGGCCACGGCAATGTCGAAATTGCGGTCGCTGCGATCAAGCAGGGGGCCTATGATTTCATTGAAAAACCCTTCAACATTGACAAGCTGATGGTGGTCATCAGCCGCGCAATGGAAGCGTCGCGCCTGCGGCGCGAGAACTTGGTCTTGCGGCGGCGTGATACCAACAGCGCCCAGATGCTGGGGGAAAGCCACGCTTACCGCGCCATGTATGCGCAGCTTGAAAAAGTGACCAGCTCGAACGCAAGGATCATGCTGACCGGCCCTGCGGGCAGTGGCAAGGAAGCGGCTGCGCGCTTCGTGCATGAACATTCCGACCGCGCCTCATGCCCCTTTGTCTGCGTATCTGCCGCCACGATCGAGCCGGAGCGTATGGAAGAAGTGCTGTTTGGCCGCGAAAGCCCCGAGCGCGGGGTCGAGCCGGGCCTTCTGGAGCAGGCGCATGGCGGTGTGGTCTATCTTGACGAAGTGGCCGACATGCCGATGGGCACGCAATCCAAGATCCTGCGGGTCTTGGTCGAGCAGCAATTCACCCGCGTGGGTGGCGCGGATAAGGTGCGCGTTGATCTGCGCGTCATGAGTGCGACCAGTCAGGATTTGTCCCAGCGCGTGCGCGATGGTCTGTTCCGGCAGGAATTGTTTGACCGCCTCAGCGTAGTGCCGATCCCCGTGCCCGGTCTGGAAGACCGTCGTGAGGACATCCCCTTGCTGGCCGAGCATTTCCTTGACGAGTTGCACCGCACGCAGGGCCTTGCAAAGCGCAGCTTGTCCGACGCCGCACGCGCGCATCTGCAAGCCATGCGCTGGCCCGGAAACATTCGCCAGCTGCGCAATGTGATCGAGCGGGCGATGATTCTGGGCGACGCTGGACGCGCCATCGACATTCGTGACCTGCAATCAGAGGTGCCGGGCGAGGGCGATGAGAATGAGCCCAAACTGGTGCTGTCGGGCAGTCTGACGACCTTGCCCCTGCGCGAAGCGCGCGAGTTGTTCGAGCGCGAATACTTGTTGTCGCAGATCAAGCGGTTCGGGGGCAATATCAGCCGGACTGCGTCATTTGTGGGCATGGAGCGCTCGGCCTTGCACCGCAAACTGAAATCCCTTGGGGTGAATACTGCGAAATTGTCCGAGATGAAGGGCTGACAGCGTGGCTGCGCATCATGGGCTTGAACATGCGCCGCCATGCTGACACATGACACGCCAGATGCGTCGCCATTTGAAGGAGCGAATGCGCCATGAAGGTCATTGTTTGCGGTGCGGGGCAGGTCGGCTGGCAGATCGCGCGCCATCTGTCGAGTGAACGCAATGACGTCACGCTTGTGGACAGCAAACCCGAACTTGTGCGCCGCGCGACCGATGCGCTGGATGTGCAGGGCATCGTCGGCTTTGCCAGCCACCCCGGTATTCTGGAACAGGCAGGCGCGCGCGACGCCGACATGGTGATCGCCGCCACATATTCGGACGAAGTGAATATGGTCACCTGTCAGGTTGCACATTCGGTTTTTGGCGTCACCCGCAAGATCGCGCGGCTGCGCGAACAATCTTATCTGGACCCGCGCTATTCCGACCTGTTCCGCCGCGAGCATATGCCGATTGACGTCATCATCAGCCCCGAGCGCGAAGTCTCGCAAGCCGCCCTCAAGCGGGTGGCCTATCCTGAAGCCTTCGATGTGCAGGAATATTTTCAGGGCAAAGCGCTGCTGATCGGTCTGGCGCTGGATACCGATTGCTCTGTTCTCAACACCTCCTTGCGCCAGTTGTCAGACCTGTTTCCAACCTTGCGGATCATGGTGGCGGGTGTACGGCGCGGCAAGCGGTTGTTCGCGCCCGAACCCGAAGACCAGTTATATGCAGGCGACCAGATCTATGTGCTGGTCGACGCGCGCGATGTTGCCCGCGCCTTTGAAGTGTTCGGCAAGTCACCGGCCCGTCAGGAACGTGTGCTGGTCATCGGTGGGGGGAATGTCGGGCTGTCTGTGGCCCGCGCGCTGGAAAACCAGCCGGTGCGCGTCCGGGTCAAGGTGATCGAGCGTGACCGCGCCCGCGCCGAGGCGGCGGCTGACGGACTGGAGCGCTCGATTGTGCTGCATGGTGATGGCATGGATGCCAACCTGCTGGACGAGGCGGGCATCGGCAAGATCGACTCGGTGTTGCTGCTGACAGATGACGACCGCACCAATCTGCTGGCGGCGGTGCGCGCGAAATCGCTGGGGGCCACTCAGGCCATCTCGTTGATCAATGACCCCGGCATGGTGTCGCTGGCGGGCGCAATGGGAATTGACGCACATATCAACCCGCGCGCGCTGACAGTGTCGTCGATCCTGCGGCATGTGCGGCATGGGCGGGTGCGCTCGGTCTATCTGCTGGGCGACCGAGAGGCCGAGGTGATCGAGGCACAAGTTCTGGGCACGTCGCAACTGTCGAATGCCCGCGTGCGCGACATAGCCTTTCCCGAAGGCGCATTGCTGATCGGCGTGTCGCGCAAGGGTGAGTTTTTGCGCCCCACAGGTGACATGGTGTTGCGCGAAGGCGATCTGGTGGTGATTTTCTCACTGACCGGCGATGTGCCGAAGGTCGATGAATTGCTGCAAGTTGCGGTCGAATTCTTCTGAGCCGTCGCGCGCAACAGCGAGAGAGAGAGGCGCCAATGCAGCGCAGATCGCATGGGATCGTGATTATTGTTGCCCTGATGGGCATCACGGCACTGGCGATGCTGCTGCCTGCTGCCGTTGGCTTTACGCTGCGCGAACATGAACTTGCGCGCGCGTTTCTGTATTCTGCGGGGCTGCTGGGCAGTCTGACGGGGTTGGTTTATCTGGCCAGCCGCTCTGGCGCGGCGGTGGTCGCAGGTGGGGCGCATCCGTTCTATTACCTGACCTTCGCCTATCTGTTCCTGCCGGTCCTGATGGCGGTCCCCCTGACCGAGGCAGTGCCGGGCATCCGCTTTCTGGATGCGTGGTTTGAAATGCTGTCGGCCTTTACCACCACAGGGGCCAGCGTGCTGGAAGGCGAGGTGACGCGCAGTCTGCATTTGTGGCGCGCGACTGTCGCGTGGGGGGGCGGGCTGTTCCTGATGGTGGTTGCGATTGCGCTGCTTGCACCGCTGAATTTGGGCGGGTTCGAATTGTTTCGCAACCGTTCTGGTGCCGTTGGGGCTGCATCTGGCTGGGGCGAGGTGCACCAACCCACACGGATTGATGAAAGCTTTGACGACAAGACCCTGTCGCGCATGGCCGATCAGGTTGGGGTGGTAGCACCGGTCTATGTCGGGTTGACGCTGATGTTATGGGTGGCGCTGTCGATTGCTGGCAACCCGCCGCTGGTGGCGCTTATGCTTGCCATGTCGACCCTCTCTACGTCCGGGATTGCGCCAGATGGCGCGTTGAGCGGGCTTGCCACCGAGATGCTGATTGCCGCAATTCTGATTCTCGCGCTCAGCCGCAGGCTGTGGCCCGGTGCACGCGGGATGCAGCAAGGGCAGGGCGCACCTTGGCGTGACCCTGAACTGCTGCTGGCAGGTGGTATCTTGCTGGTGATATTTGCCGCACTGGTCCTGCGTGCGGCGTTTGTGCCGCATCCCTCTGGGATAGGGGGGCATGTGTCGATGATCTGGGGCCATCTTTTCACCAGCCTGTCTTTTCTCAGCACCACTGGGTTTATCAGCGAAGTGGGCGGCGGGGTTTCAGCCGTGTTTCCGGGCGCGGCGGGGATAGTACTGCTGGGCCTTGTCATTTTTGGGGGCGGGGTTGCGACAACCGCAGGCGGGCTGAAGCTGATGCGCGTCTTTGCCTTGGGCTGGCAGGCGCGGCGCGAAGTGGCGAAACTTGTCTATCCCGACAGCGTCGGCGGAGATGGTGCGCGGCTGCGCAGCCTGCGGCGTGAGGGGGCGTTTTCGGCCTGGCTGTTCCTGATGGTGTTCATTTTTTCGCTGACCGCGCTGACGGCCTTGTTGACGCTGACCGGGGTAAGTCTGGAAGATGCCACGATTTTCGCGGCGGCAGCCCTGACAACGACTGGCCCGCTTGCCCAGATCGCAGGCCAAGAGCCGCTGCTTTGGGCGGGCTTGGGGGATTTTGGCAAGATGGTCATGGCCTTTGGCATGCTGCTGGGGCGGCTGGAATTGCTGCTCTTGTTGTCGGTTTTCTGGCGCCGCTGAGTTTGCTTATATCTGCTTGCGGGAAATATAATTTCGTTTGTACCGCAATTTATCCGGTTTCAGGGCTGGAAGTTTTCCGAATCGCGCTTCATACTCAACCCAGAGGGAGATGAGGCTCTCTGCGTAAAGCAAACACGCCCTGACAAAAAGGCAAGCGCATGGCCAATGATAAACAAAACCTGCAAGATGCATTTCTGAACCATGTCCGCAAGAACAAGGTTCCAGTAACTGTATTCCTGATTAACGGTGTCAAACTGCAAGGTGTAATCACCTGGTTTGACAATTTCTGTGTCCTTTTGCGTCGGGATGGACAAAGTCAGCTTGTCTACAAGCACGCCATTTCGACCATAATGCCGGGACAGCCGATTTCGCTATATGAGGGCGAAGGCTGATCGCCAATATGTCAGATGAACCGTCGGATACCGGGAGTGACGTGGGCGCGGAACGCACCCGCGCTATGGTTCTGCATCCAGAGATCAAGGCGCATGTGCGCATACGAGAACCGGAACTGGCACTTGACGAGGCGGTGGCACTGGCGCATGCCCTTCCGGGACTTGATGTGGCGGATGAACGGGTTGTGCGCTTGCCAAAAGCGCATCCCGGCATGTTGTTCGGGTCCGGCAAGGTAGAAGAACTGGCGCAGATTATCGCCGAGGCTGAAGTCGAGCTTGTTCTGATCGACGGACCGGTGACGCCTGTGCAACAGCGCAATCTGGAACGCGCGTGGAAGGTCAAGCTGCTGGACCGCACGGGCCTGATTCTGGAAATCTTTGCAGATCGGGCGCGCACGCGCGAAGGCGTGTTGCAGGTCGAGTTGGCGGCACTCAGCTATCAGCGCACGCGGCTTGTGCGGGCTTGGACCCACCTGGAGCGCCAGCGCGGCGGTCTGGGCTTCGTTGGTGGTCCGGGCGAGACACAGATCGAGGCAGACCGCCGCGCCATTGACCTGCAAATGGTGCGCCTGCGCAGGCAACTCAGCAAGGTCACACGCACCCGCGAATTGCACCGCGCCGCACGGCGCAAGGTGCCGTTTCCGGTGGTGGCGCTGGTCGGCTATACAAATGCGGGCAAATCGACCTTGTTCAACCGCCTGACCGGTGCCGAAGTGCTGGCCAAGGATATGTTGTTTGCAACCCTTGATCCGACGATGCGCGCAGTGCGCCTGCCCACAGGCAAGGACATTATCCTGTCCGATACGGTGGGCTTCATCTCGGACCTGCCGACGCAACTGATCGCGGCGTTTCGCGCCACTCTGGAAGAGGTGCTGGAGGCGGATCTGATTGTGCATGTCCGCGACATCGCGCACCCCGAGACAGAAGAACAGGCGCGCAATGTCCGCGATATTCTGGCGGATCTGGGGGTTGGTGTGCATACGCGCCAGATCGCGCTTTGGAACAAGGCAGACCTTTTGCCACCAGAGCAGCACGCGGCCTTGGCCGAGCGCGCGCAGACGGAGAAAGATGTCTATCTTGGTTCTTCAGTTACAGGGCAGGGGTTGGAGGCGTTCTTCACCACATTGACCGAGCAACTGGACGATACCCGCCATACCGCCGAGATTCATCTGACCTTTGCACAAGGGCGCGTGCGTGCTTGGCTGTTCGAGCAAGGCGTGGTCGAGCAAGAGCAGCAGGATCAGCAAGGATACGCGCTTCAGGTCAATTGGACCGACAAGCAAAAACGCCAGTTCAGGTCCATGCTGCAAGGCGAATAGGGGCGGTTTGGGCGGCAACGTCCCATAGGTTGCGGCGTGACTGTGCTTTGAATAGCACGGCCCGATACACCAGCCTTGGCGCGAAGGGCTGGTTTGTGTTAACCTTTCATTCAGTAAAATATGGGTAAGGCCTATAAAACGCCATAATTAAAATCTAATTAAGAACCAGCCAGACCGAAGCAGATTTTGGCGCATAAATGTTTAAAATTGGCTATTTCGCGGTTTGTGTGGGTGGCTTGGTTTCCGTTCATTTGCCTGTGGCACAAGATGTTGTGCGGTAGGGTGACGCTGGTAAGTGGGTGAGATTGCCTGCGATGAGGTATGACATGTTGATGAGGTTGCGGGTTTTGCGATACCCGCGCGCCCGAGCCTTTGCGGCCTGAATGAGGCCGTTGATGGCTTCGACAGCGCCGTTGCTCAGATCGCTGTCAAAACCGTTAAGTATACCATCCCAGTGCGCCTTGAGTGTCAGAGCGAGTTTCTTGAATGCTGGCAGCCTGCTGCGGCGCGCCCATTGAAACCAGGCGGTAAGCCGTTCTTCGGCCTCTGCCTTGGACTCGGCTTCAGCAAAGATGTCGCGCAAAGCCTCTTTCAAGCGAAACGCGCGTCCTGTTTTCAGGTGCATCCGAGATAGATCATGATGCTGTGTGATCTGCCGCTTCGTCCATCTCTTCTTGTCCTTGAGCCACATCCAGCGGCTGTGTTTCAACTCAGGTCTGCTGCGTACTTCGGCGCGGCGAACCTCTTCAAGCGCCACATTGGCCAGTTGGATGACATGGAATGGGTCGAAGGTAACATCCGCGTTCGGCAGATGCTTTGCGACGCCAGAAATGTAGGCCCTACTCATATCGATACAGGCAGCGGAGATGGCATCGGGATCACCGCCATGGGCGCGCAGATCTTCACCGAAAGCCGCCACAGTCTTTGCATCACGTCCTTCACAGGCAAAGAGAAGCCTGCCGGCCAGAAGGTCGTGAAATAGGGTGATGTAATTATGCCCGCGGCGCGCAGCTGTCTCGTCAATCCCAAGGGCGGTCACGGCGCTGAAGTCTTCGCGATCTCGCGCTGACGACACGTAATGGTCAAGAACCCGCCAGAGGCGATCGTCACCAACATCAAGCATATCAGCAACAGCCTTCACCGGCATCTGTCGCACCAGCGCAATCACAAAGGCTTCAAACAACTGACTGAAACCGCTGCCACTGCGCGCCCAGGGGACCGGAACCTGTCCGGTCTTGCTACATTGGCTGCAAGCAACACGTGGCACATCGGCATGGATGAAAGCCTTGTGCTCGAAAAAACGCAGGTGTTCCCAGATCCTGGATCGCGTGTCATGGACGGGCTGATCGGGCGCGCCACAGGAGGGACAAGCAAATCGACTTCCCGCCTTGAAGCGGACGTCAAAGTGGATCTCTTTGAGTTTGGCGTCAAAACGTACGTCCGTGACACTCCACGGAGCCTGCAGGCCAAGAGCTGTCGTGAACAAACTTGTCTCGGGACCCATGAATGCCTCCTCATCCGCTGGTTTCAGGAAGCTTCACCCTATCCAAAAAAACTGCCGCAGCTCAACAGGCTCGGCGCGTCTGACGCTGCGATATTTGAGGTCTCCGCGACAGACGCGCCTTATGTTGTGACCACAATATCTGGTAGAAGATTCAATCCGCCGCCCACCAGCAACCCACACAAATCGCGAAGGGACCTTAAAATTTTCGAAGTGAACGGGATGCACCCCTATGGCCAATGATTTATCTTCTCAAGCTTTGTCCGTCACTGAAGCGTCTTTCGCTGCTCCCGATCCTATGAACGAGCAGTATGACACAATCTTCTACCTCATTCGCCAGACCACGGGTGCAAGTCATGTGGCCATTCAATTCGACGGCGCGCCGATGCAGGCCGTGCCGGTCGATCTTGCCTGCATTCAGGCGCCCCTTGTGCATCAGGGGCGTCGGATCGGGGTTTTGCGGGCCTATGCGAAAGAATTTGAATCAGGTGCGGCACATATGCTGGCCGGTTTTGCCGTGCTTGCCGCCGAACATCACGCGCTTTGGTCGGTTGCGCATTGCGACATGCTGACACGGGCCATGACACGCCGCGCCTTTATGGCCGATCTGGGCCGCGCCGTGGCGACATGGCAGCGTGGCGGGGTTCCGTGTTCGTTGGTGGTGTTCGATCTCGACCACTTCAAAAAGATAAACGACACCTATGGCCATGCAGCAGGCGACGCGGTTCTGCGTGCAGTGGCGCATGTCGTTCAGTCGGAATTGCGCCCCTGTGACCGGCTTGGCCGGTTGGGCGGCGAGGAGTTCGGCGTTATTTTATTGGCCGATGCAGAATCTGCGATGGAAATAGCAGAACGCCTGCGCGCTGTCATTGAGGGAACAATTGTACGCGATTATCCCGTGATTGAATTTACGGCCAGTCTGGGCGTTGCAACCTGCACTGCGCTGACAGACACCCGTGAAACCTTGATGTCGACAGCCGATGAGTACCTGTATCAAGCCAAAGAAGCCGGGCGCAACCGCGTGTTGGGTGCAGTCAGCATTCCCGAGTTTGAGCTGTTTGATTAAGTTTGCGCATCGCGTATACAGGAAATTGTCCCGATCTTGAATTTGGGGCTTTGAACTGGCGTCGATAATCCATAAATGGAATGCGTATGATCGCGTAGTCTATCTGGCTGACGCGGCAGAGGGAGACACTCATGCTGAACAATATTGGGCCTGCTGGCTTCATCATCATTGCGGTTGTCGTGCTTGTGCTTTTCGGACGCGGCAAGGTAAGTGCGCTGATGGGCGAAGTGGGCAAAGGGATCACCTCGTTCAAGAAGGGCCTGAAAGACGGCTCTGAAGAGATCGAGAAGACCTCGGATGAAGATGGCGTGACGAACGCGCGCGACATCACCCCTGAAAACGACAAGGACAAGGTCTGACCCACGCGGTCCCTGATTCGGATCAGGGCGCTGTGTGTGGTGCAGGATTGGACTGTCGTAAACCTGAGTGTTCAGGTGCAAAGGGGATGTGATGTTTGATCTCGGCTGGACAGAGCTGATGGTGATCGGCATCGTGGCTTTGATCGTGGTGGGTCCAAAAGACCTGCCCAAAATGTTTCGATCGCTTGGTCAGTTCACGGCCAAGGCAAGATCTATGGCGCGCGAGTTTCAGCGCGCAATGGATGACGCTGCGGATTCGACGGGCGTCAAAGATGTGGCGCGCGATCTGCGCCGCGCGACAGACCCGCAAAGCATGGGGCTGGATGAAGTCAACAAGATGCGCAACTGGGACCCGTTGAAAGATCCGGGCAAAAAGGGGAAGGGCGCAAAACCTGCCGCTGTCGAAGCTGACCCGGAAAGCGCCGAGGATGACGAAGAGGCCATGGACCGCATCTCTGCCGAAATGGACACTCTGCGCAAAGAGCGTGCGCCAAAACCTGTGACCCCCAAAGCTGCGGCTAAACCCGAAGCGCAGGCCAAGCCACAGACCAAAGCGCAGCCCAAACCCGAAGGCAAGCCAACACCCGCAACCAAGGCCAAAGCCGAAACGAAGGCCCCGCCCAAAACACCTGCCAAGCCCAAAGCCGCCGCAAAACCTAAATCGGCGAGCAAGCCTAAAGCTGCGGCCAAGGCCAATCAGACTGCGACATCGCCCGCGCCGTCAAACGCGCCCAAAGGTGATGCGACGGATAAGAGCAAAGCATGAGCACATCCAATTCGCGTGACGATATCGACGACAAGGGCGCGCCGCTTATCGAGCATCTGGCGGAACTGCGCAACCGGCTGATCAAGTCTGTTTTCGCTTTCGTTGTGGGGATGGTGCTGTGTTTCACGGTTGCCACGCCGATTTTCAACTTTCTGACGGCCCCTTTGTGTGATGCGCTGGCCTCGCGCGGGCAGGATTGCGACCTGATCTTCATCAGCCCGCAAGAGGGTTTCTTCGTGGCGATCAAGGTGTCGCTGCTGGGCGGCTTCATGCTGTCTTTCCCGGTAATCGCAAGTCAGATGTGGCGCTTTGTGGCCCCTGGTCTGTACCGGTCCGAGAAGCATGCCTTTCTGCCTTTCCTTGTGGCCTCGCCTTTCATGTTCTTTCTGGGTGCGTCGTTTGCGTTCTATGTGGTCACACCACTGGCCTACAACTTCTTCCTTGGCTTTCAACAGTTCGGCACAGGGGGCGAGGTTGTTGAGGGCGTTACCGGCGCGGCACCCTTGTCGGTGGTTTTTCAAGGCTCTGCGCAGGAATATCTGAACCTGACCATAAAATTCATCGTGGCTTTCGGCCTGTGTTTCCAGTTGCCGGTGTTGCTGACGCTGATGGGCAAGGCCGGGCTTGTTTCCGAAGCGGGTCTGCGGGCCGGGCGGAAATGGGCGATTGTGGGTATTCTGACGCTGGCCGCATTGGTGACCCCGCCGGATGTGATTACGCAGGTGATCCTGTTTGTGGTGGTTTACGGGCTCTATGAAATCTCGATCCGGCTGGTCGGCTATGTCGAACGCAAGCGCAACGAAGAGCTGCGCCGCGAAGGGCTGCTGGATGACGAGGATGACGAGATTTTCGAGGACGAGCTGGAAGACGAGAAATGACCTCTGGCTCTGACACGGGTTTTGCAGCGGATGACAGTTTGCGCCGGATCGCCGAGGCGCTGGAGCGGCTGTCACCCGCTGCAACCCCCGCGCCAGATTTGACGGCAGCAGAGGCCTTTGTCTGGCATGTTGCACCAGACCATCTGCAACCTGTAGCGCAGGTCAATCGGGTGTCGCTGGATCTGCTTGTTGGGATTGGCCGGTCGCGCGATACGCTTTTGACCAACACGTTGCAATTTGCAAAAGGTCTGCCTGCGAATAACGCCCTTCTATGGGGCGCGCGGGGGATGGGGAAATCGTCGCTGGTCAAGGCAGTTCATGCGCGCGCGCTGGAACTGGAACCTGCCTCTGCCCTGAAGCTGGTGGAAATTCAGCGCGAGGATTTGCCCTCAATCGGACGGCTGATGGCGCACATGCGCGCATCGCCTGCGCGGTTCATTCTGTTTTGCGATGATCTGTCCTTCAGTCATGATGACCAGCATTACAAATCGCTCAAGGCTGTTCTGGATGGCGGGGTTGAGGGGCGACCAGATAATGTCGTTCTTTACGCAACCTCGAACCGTCGGCACCTTATGCCGCGTGACATGATCGAGAATGAGCGGTCTTCCGCGATTTCACCGTCTGAAGCCGTGGAAGAGAAGGTCTCGCTTTCGGACAGGTTTGGCTTGTGGCTGGGCTTTCACCCCTGCGATCAGGACGAGTATCTGGCGATGATCGAAGGCTATTGCGCGGCTTATGGCTTGCACATTGCCCCGGATCGCCTGCGCGCCGAGGCGATTGAATGGCAGGCGACACGGGGCAGCCGTTCGGGGCGGGTTGCGTGGCAATTCTTTACTGACCTTGCCGGGCGCGAAGGTGTGCGGCTATAGGCTTGGGCTTCGTGCCGCGTTATTTCGATGACCTTTCCATTTCCGACTGAGGGCTGGCCATGATTACCCTGACAGCGCTTGTCACCCTGTTTGCTGCTGCCTTTTTGGCGGCCACAATCATTCCATTTCAATCCGAGGCGGTGTTTGTGGCGCTGCAACTTGGCAATGTCAGCGGTTTGGTGCTTCTGGTTGCAATTGCCAGTCTGGGCAACACGCTGGGCGCATTTGTGAATTATGCGATCGGGATGCGGGTCGAGACTTATCGTGACAAGCGCTGGTTCCCGATGCGACCAGACCAGCTTGAACGCACCCAAGGCTGGTTTCGCCGCTATGGGGTATGGTCGCTGCTGTTAAGCTGGGCACCTGTGCTGGGCTGGTTCACGCTGGTTGCAGGCATCATGCGCACGCCGTTGTGGCAATTCGCGCTGCTGGTAAGCATTGCCAAGACCGGGCGCTATGCGGTCTTGGCTTGGGTAACCTCTCATGCGATGGCGCTGGCAGGATAAGGTTTAATCCTCGTCACTGCACAGATAGACCGCACCACCGATCACAACCACACTTGCAGCTGCCCCCACCAGCACTGCAGGTGCGCTGACTGCGGCCCCCACACTTGTGCCCACGGATGACAGTATTCCCGTTAGCGCACCTGCATTGCCCGACAGGATCATGGCCCCGGAACTGTGTGTGACCGCCGAGACGGTCGAGGAGAACAGGCTTGGGCGCATCCCGTCTTCGGCTTGTCGGCCCACGCCCATCAAGGTCATGGCTTCTTGTTTGGTGGTGTTCACCAGTTTGCAGGTTTTCGACGGCTCGACGCAGCGGCCGAAATTGTCACGCCGCCCCTGTGCGGGCATCGAGTGGCTTTGTGTCAAGGGGTCGTAATTGGCGCAAAAGACCTCTCGCTCTGCTGCTGACAGATCGGGCATCAGATAGGTGATGACAACTGCGCCCGGACATTGGTGGCCCCGACGCAAGAAGCGCTCTCGAAAAGAGGAAAAGGTCGGGTCTGCGGTATCGTAGAAAATCGTGACGGGCTCGCCGTCGATCTTGGTGTCGCATTGGGTCGGGGCCGCGTGCAACGGGCCAGTGCCCAAGACCGCAAGAAGCGCCGCGCCAATAAGGGTTTTTGTCCACATTATTTTCTGGCCTCAATATAGGGTGATCGGGTTTAGGCCCGGTCTTGTTTGTCTTGTCCTGCAAGGGGCTGAGTCGGCGTAATTGGTGACCGAACCCTACCGCTGAGATCAGCGAGGATAGGGGCATGTGTCAAGTGTGGCGGAAATCATATCTTCGGCATTCAATGCGGCGGCACCAGCCAAGGGGCCGCCGCAGATGCTTCAGGCAGGGGACAATCGGCGCGCCAGCAACCAGTTCCAGCCCAGCAGTGCCAGAAGTGCCGCCGCGCCTGCCAGTTCAATTGCCAGCGACGGATGGAACACCGCGATAACAGCAGGGATCATTGCCACCCGCGACACCGGGTCGATCCATGTGAAAAGATACCCTTCTATCGCGGCGGCAAAGGCGACAAGCGCAATGATGATGATCGTGCCTGTCAGCAGCACATGCCACAGCTCTCCGCCCATAATGATGACCGGATTGAACACCATAAACGCAGGGATCAGATACAGACCCTTGGCGAATTTCCACGCCTGCATACTGGTTTCCATAGGTTTCGCGCCCGCCACAGCCGCGCCTGCAAACCCTGCAAGGGCCACAGGCGGCGTCACATTGCTGTCTTGCGAATACCAGAACACCACCAGATGCGCGATCAGCAGCGGAATGCCAAATTCATTATGCAGCGCCGGTCCCACCAGCACGATCAGCACGATATAGCTGGCCGTGACCGGCAGCCCCAGCCCAAGGATGAGCGAGGCCAGCAGCACCAGCCCCAGCGCGATCACGATATTGCCGCCCGAAAGCGAGATCATCATCGAGCTGAACTTCAACCCCAACCCGGTCAGGCCCACAACACCCACGATAATGCCCGCAACCGCACAGGCAATCGAGACGGCGACCGCGTTGCGCGCGCCCAGCTCCAGCGATTCAAAAATCATCCGCAGTCCGCGCATGACCGACGCCTGAACCCGCGCCGTGGTCACAGGCCCATCGGCGAACACCGACCAAAGGCCGCGCAACCCTGCCACGCCGATCACTGTCAGGATTGCCCAGAACCCGACCCGCATGGGCGAGATATTGTTGACCAACAGCCAGACCAGCAGCACCAGCGGCACGATGAACTGCCAACCCGCCGCCAGCACTTGCCGCACAACTGGCAATTCAGACGCTGACATGCCTTTCATGCCTTGTTTCATCGCCACGAGATGCACAAACAAATAGACCGTGCCCAGATACAGGATCGCCGGAAAGATCGAGACCATGACAATTTCGATATAGGGCACACGCGTGTATTCCGAGATGAGGAATGCGCCTGCGCCCATCAGGGGCGGCGTGATCTGCCCACCGGTCGAGGCTGCGGCCTCGATCCCGCCGGCCTGCTTGGGCTTGTAGCCCAGCCGCTTCATCAGCGGGATTGTGAATGCGCCGGTCGTGACCACATTGGCAATCGCCGAGCCAGAGATTGATCCCATCCCCGCCGAGGCGATGACGGCGGCTTTTGCAGGCCCGCCGGGTTTGCGGCCCGTGGCGGCAAAAGCCAGATCAATGAAAAACTTGCCCGCGCCGGTTTTCTCCAGAAATGCGCCGAACAGCACGAACATGAACACGAAGGTTGCCGCCACACCCAGCGGCAGGCCGAATATGCCCTCTTGCCCCAGGTAAAGCTGCCCCACCAGCCGGTCCACACTCGCCCCTCTGTGCGACAGCACGCCCGGCATCCATTCGCCAAGGCCCGGCAGCGCACCGCGTGGCCCCGCAAGCGCATAAAGGATTGCGATAGCGCCGATGATTGTCAGGCCCAAGCCCACGGCACGGCGGCTCGCCTCTAGCACGGCGATGATACAGATGATGCCCACCATAATATCGGTGGAGGTCCACCAGCCTGCGCGGGCAATGATGTCATCAAGATACCAGATGATGTAAAATCCGCTCAGGAATGCGGCAGTCAGAAAGCCTGCGTCAATAATCCAGCCCAGAACGCCACGTTTGCGGGTCTGACCGAAAACCGGAAAGATCAGAAATGCCAGAAACAGCACAAAACCCAGATGCGCGGTGCGCTGGTAGAACAACCCCAGCGGCTGTATCCCGGCAGTATAGAGTTGGAACAGTGACAGCGAGATTGCGACCGCTGTAATCAACCACAGCACTGGCTTTGGCTGGAACCTGTCCGCAGAGCGCAGGTTTTCAGGAATGGTGCCGCCTTCGACCTGATCGGGCACAGAGAGGTTTGTCGGATCGACATTTGACGTCATCGGAACCAGCCTGTCAGTTGGGGTGTGTCAGTATAAGTGTAAGCGCCGATTGCAGGGGCAGGGGGACCGTGTGATCGCCTGCGACCAGCCTGTGTCCGACGGCACTGGAACCGGTGCGCAGCTTCAGGCGGTTGCCGGGCAGGGCTTCATCAATATCACCGATCCAGTAGCCGCCCTGCTGCGCGGGTGTCAACGTGCCGCGCCCTTCAACCTCGCCCAAGCCTGCGGCAAAATCATGCAGATAGCTGCGCGTCAGCGTCAGGTGATCGTCGCGGTTCTGGAAGCAATCTGCCACCTTTCCGCCTGTCACCGAATGCGCCCAATGCAGGCAGATTTCCTGACCCTGTGGCATGGGCAAGGACGCAACCACCCCGCCATCAGCGCTATGGGCTTGAAACACCGGATCAGCAGATGCGGGCGCAGACAGAAACAGGGCGGCCAAAACCAGCCGCCCTGTAATTAATCCCGTCACGGACGCTGATGATCTTGTGCGGTCGCGCCCACTTCCTCCAGATAGCGCAACGCGCCGGGGTGGAAGGGGATGGGCGTTGAATCGACGCTGAACTCGACAGTCGTATCATTGGCTGCCGGATGGATGTCGATCAGTTCCTGCACATTCTCGTACATGGCTTTGGTGATGTTATAGGCCATCTCCTCGTCCATATCGGCATGAACGATCAGCACATTCGGCGTCGAGATGGTCAAAACCGGCTCGGCCATGCCATCATACAGACCCTCGCGCAAAGAATAGGGCGCGAATGTCGGCTCTGCCTCGATTGCGGCGGCAATTTCTTCGGTGCTCAGTGCAATCAGACTGATCGAGCGTGTGGTTGCCAGATTCATGATCGAGCTGGTGGGCGGACCCACACTCCAGAACCCGGCTGCGATGTCACCATCGCGCAGTGCATCGGCGGTTTCATTGAAGTTCAGGCGCTGCGGCTCGAAATCATCATAGGTGATGCCATTCGCCTCAAGCAGTGTTTGTGCGCTGACTTCTGTGCCAGACCCCGGTGCCCCGACCGAGACGCGCTGGCCGCGCAGATCCTCGATGCTGGAAATGCCGCTATCGGCCAGTGTGACGATTTGCACCGCATTCGGGTAGATGGACGCCAGCGCGCGCAACTCATCAATCTGCCGCCCCTCAAACGCCCCTTCACCGTGGAACGCCTGATAGACGGTGTCGGCCAATGCAAGGGCCATATCCGAATCAAACCGCGAGATCAGCGCGACGTTTTCGACCGACGCGCCGGTTACCTCGACGCTGGCTGTAGCGCCTTCGACATGATTGTTGATCACTTCGGCCAAGCCCCCGCCATAGGGGAAGTAGACGCCGCCTGTCCCGCCCGTTGCGATTGACAATTCCTGCGCCTGAGCCGCATTCCCCATACCGAAAGCAAGGGCCGCAGCCGGGACCGCAAGTGCGCGCAGCCCGTTTACAAAACAGTTGTTCATTCTATCCTCCATTGTCGAGCAAGCACTCGAAGTGCCCCGTTTCTCCTCTCGGGACGGGTGATGATAGCCCGAGTTTTTCCCCCATTAAAACAGTTTTCGTGCAGAATCGTGCATCTTTCGTTGCTTGGGTGGATTTCTGTAAAAATATTGACACTGATCTGGTCCAAAAAACAGCGTGTGTGCAAATTATGCAGGCTTTACTGCGTCACAGCGTAAGCGGCGCGCCTGTGACACCCAGCACAGGGCCCCCCGCGGCGCGCGCATCCTCGTGGTCATGTGTCACAAGGATGACAGGCAAGCCCCGCGCGCGTGCCGCTTGAAACACAAATTCGCGCATCTGAACGCGCAGATCCCTGTCGAGTTTGGAGAATGGTTCATCCAGCAGCAAGGCGCGCGGCGCAGATAGCAGCGTGCGCATCAGGGCCACGCGGGCGCGCTGCCCACCCGACAATGTGGCGGGATCGCGCTGCCCCATTCCGGCCAGTCCTGCCTCGACCAGCGCTTGTGCTATGGCGGCGTCGCGGTCAGGTGCGGATTTTGGCAGGCCAAAGCCCAGATTGCCCGCAACGGACAGATGCGGGAACAGGATGTCATCCTGAAACAAAATTCCAAGCTTGCGCGCGTGTGTGGGCAGATGGGTGATCTCGCGCCCTTCCAGATAGATCCGCCCGCTGGCCTGAAACGCGGGCGGCAAGGCCCCGATCAGGGCAGCAAGGGCGGTGGATTTGCCGCAGCCAGACGGGCCCATAATGGTCAGCACCGCGCCTGCCGCAACTTCGACCGAGAGGGCGACCATGACCGCGCCCTGATGCGTGATTTCCAGATTTTCAAGGCGCAGGCTCATGCGATCTGCATGCCCCGGCGATTGCGGAAAAGCAAGGCGGGCACGGCAAGGCAAAGCGCGAACACCCCCATTGGCAATGCCATCTGCACCACGGCCCAAACGCCGATCAACCGCCTGTTGCCGGATGAGGCCAGCGCCACCGCTTCGGTCGTCACAGTGCTGACGCGGCCTGCGCCGATCAGAAGGGTCGGCAGATATTGCGCGACCGATGTGGCAAAGCCCACCGCCGCTGCAATTAGCAAGGCACGTGCCAGCATGGGCAGGCGCACCGCCCAAAGCACGCGGGCCGGGCGCGCGCCAAGCGCTGATGCGGCCATGCCAGCGCGTGCGTCCCATGCCCGCCACGGATCGGCCAGCGATAGGTAGACATAGGGCAGCACGAAGACCAGATGCATCGCCATCACCGACATGCGTGTGCCATCCATTCCCAGCACCAGCGCAAATGTTGCCAGTCCCGGAAGAAAGGCAATCTGCGGCACGATCAGGGGCAGATAGATCAGCCCGATCAGGGGCGTGCGGGTGGTGTTTTGCGCTTGTAGCGCCGCGATGCTCAGGCATAGCGCGACTAAAGTTGCGCCCAGCGCGATCACACCGGTCTCGAAACCAATGCGGCGCAGATTGTCGGATTGTCCTGTCCAGTTGCGCAAGCTCCAGACGTCGGGCAGCAGGGCAGGGAAGCGCCACAGCCCGGCGAAAGACCACACCAGCAGCCCCGCCAGCCCGAGGCCCACCGCCAGCCCGATGGCAAGCGCCCCCGCAGCCCCCAGCGGGCGCAACGCCAGATCAACGGCCACGCCGCGCCCGCCTGCTGCCGCCCAAACGGCACCCCTGCGCGCAATCAGCCCCTCGGCCAGCCGCCACAATGCCAATGCGCCGATCACCAATGCCAGTTGCAACACCGCGCCCGCCGCGGCCTGAAAGCGCAAGGCAAGGTCGGGGTGTGTCATCCAGTCCAGAATTTGCACGGCCAATGTCGGTGGGCGGGTCGGTCCGAGGATCAGCGCCACATCGACCACGGACATGGAATAGGCCAGCACTGCATAGACGGGCAGGCGGATTTGGGCATAGACGCGCGGGGCCACAGCCTTCATCCAGCCGGTGACACGGCCATAGCCAAGGCTGCGTGCAACCATCTGCGCGCGCAGGCTGTCGGTCTGGGGCAGGGCGGCCAGCGTCATCAGCAGTAGAAACGGCACTTCCTTGACGATCAGCCCAGCAACCAAAGCAAGGCCAAGCGGGTCATTGACGATCAACAGGTCTGGCGGGCGCTCCCATCCGGTTGCCCAAGGCGACAGCCCGCGCGCGATCCAGCCAGAGGGCGCAATCAGAAATGCCAGCCCAAAGGCTGCGGCTGCATGTGGCAGCGACAAGAGCGGTGCCAGCGCGCGGGTGATCCATGTGAATGACCGCGTGCCCTGCCATGCCGCCACGATCAGCAATGTCAGCGCAAGTGACAGCCCTGTCGCCAGAATGCCTGTCACCAGCGACAATTTTACCGCGCCGGACAGTCCCGGCCACGCGAGCAATGCGCGCCAAGGTGCCAAGCTCAGCCCGTCCCCGCCTAGCGCGGGCAAGTAGCCAAAGGCGGGGCCGATCACCCCTGCCAGCCCTGCCAGAACCGGCAGAGCCAACAGCAAAAGTGCCGCCCATAGCCCGAAACGGGCCAAGTTACTGGCCTGTGCCGTAGCGCGCGGTCCAGTCTTCGGCGATGCGGGTCATCCAGCTTGGATGGGGTTCTTTCAGTCCTTTGCCCATCTGGTCCGGTGCGAGCGTGGCAATGCCCAGCTCCAACGCCTCAAACTGTGCACGGTCCGCGTCTTCCAGCAGATGCAGGCCCAGAACTGTCTGAAAGCCAAGGATTGCAGGGTCTTGCGCGCGGGCCTGAATTTCGGGGTCAAGGATCAGATTTGCAAGCACCAGCGCGCCTTCGGAATTGGCGGCGTTATAGGGGATCGACAGGTATGAGGAATTGGCCAACGTGCCTTCTTCAAAGACGAAGGTGCGTACAGTGTCCTGCAATTCGCCATCCGCAATCGCGGCAGATGCGCGCCCCGGATTGAAGGCAAAAGCGATGTCGATCTCGCCATCCGCCAGCAACTGACCCAGCGCGGGTTCATTGGCCGGATAGGCGCGCCCCTGCCGCCACAGGTTTGGCGTGATCTCATCCAGAAATGCCCAAAGCGGGGCTGTCACCGTGTCATAATCTACGTTGTCGGTTGATCCCATCAGCACGGAAGGATCATCCAGCACGCCGTATAGCGCTTGTTTGAGAAAGCTGGTGCCCAGAAAATCGGGCGGCTGCGGATAGGTAAAGCGTCCCGGATTCTCCGCGATCCACGCCCGCAGCGCATCAAGCGTGCGCGGCGGCTCTGGCAGGGTGGCGCTGTCATATTCAAACACCATCTGGAACATGGCCCAAGGGCTGCCATAGCCTTCGACCGGCAAGGTGAAGTCGATCAATACGGCGGGGTTTGCTTCGGTATCGACCAAGGGCCAATTTGGCAGGCTTTCGGCAAAGGGGCCGAACAAAAGCCCCTGTTCCTTCATCGACGCGAAATTTGCGCCATTGATCCAGATGACATCGACCGCGCCCCCGGTATCGCGCCCCGCCTGCCGTTCGGAGATGACGCGGGTGACGGCATCTGCTGTATCGGCCAGCCGGACATGTTCCAGCGTGACACCGTGGCGTTCTTGCATGTCCGTCCCGACCGAGGCGATGAACGCATTGATGCGCGGATCACCCCCCCATGCGTGCCAATAGACAGTCTGGCCGCGCGCCGCCTCTAGCACGCTGTCCCAGTCTGTGGGGTCTGGCGTGTCTGCGGACAAGGGCGAAAAGGCAAGCAGCGCAAGTGCCGCAGTCGTGAGGTATTTCAGCATGAGGTGTCTTTCCTGTGATGGATCGTTGCCAGAAGTATACGCAGCGAGATGCGATTTTGTTTCGAACAAAGCGCACGCCGGATTGCAAGGTTTTAGTGCTGGCAGAAAAATCATTTACCTGCATCAGGTTAGTGCGTGTCAAGCTTTGGAAAACCCGCAAAGTGTTCAAAGGAATGGGGACTTGGCGGGGCATGACAGGCCGCACGTGGGGGTTGGTGCGAATCCGCCGACACAGGGTTGTGAAGGCTTGGCCTACTGGGATGTCCGGCGCGGCTTGGATAAGGCGCCGACAACACTAACGATCCCGGAGAGACTTATGCCATTCGATGCTCAGCAATCTGCGTACAACAGGCGTGCGTTCCTGTTTGGTGCCTCAGCCGCTCTGACAGGTTTGACGGCCAGTCCAAGTTTCGCGTTGCCGTTTTTTCGCAGAAACGAAGCGCCAGAACCGGCTGAGACACGCAGCCTTTTCATGGTGAACCAGCGGACAGAAGAGGTGTTCCACGAGGTGTACTTTAATGGTGAGGCGTACTTGCAGGAAGCGCTTGACCGCTTCTCGCTGTTTTCGCGCGACCTGCGCAATGGCGAGGTCGGCGAGATGGACCCGCATCTGCTTGATCTGGCATCCGACGTGCAAAAGCTGATCAGCGTTGAGGAACCCCTGATCCTGACGCATGGTTTTCGGTCTTCCTCCAGAAATGTGCGCGGTGGTGCGGCCAATTCGCGCCATCTGCATGGCCAAGCGCTGGATATTGCGCATCCAAGATTGCGTCCGCGCGAATTGCACCAACACGCCGCAGCGCTCGGTCGCGGGGGGCTTGGGCGATACGCGACTTTTATTCATATCGATACCGGCCCGACCCGCCAATGGTAGGGTTGTCTTTCGCCTGAACGGGCACTAAATCGCCAGTCACCGGTCGCAGCCTACCCGGTTAACAAAACAAGGACTGACACATGAGGACGAATCTTATCTGCTCTGGCGGGCTGGACTCTGTTTCGCTTGCCCATATTCTGGCCGACCAAGGGGTATTGAAGCGCCTGACCTCTTTCGATTACGGCCAACGTCACCGCAAGGAACTGGACTACGCGCAGGCCTGTGCCGAACGGCTGGGCGTTGCGCATCATGTCATCGACATGCGCTCTATCGGGGCGGCGCTGACGGGGTCTGCGCTGACAGATGATATCGCGGTGCCCGACGGCCACTATGCCGAAGACACCATGAAGGTCACTGTGGTGCCTAATCGCAACGCGATTATGCTAAGCATCGCGTATGGAATTTCTGCGGCACAGGATGACGACACTGTCGCCACCGCCGTGCATGGCGGCGATCATTTCATCTATCCCGATTGCCGCCCCTTATTCACGCAGGCATTCGATGCGATGCAGCGCGCGGCACTGGATGGTTACGCGGATATTGCCTTGCACACCCCGTTCGTGAACCGCTCCAAGGCCGATATCGTGCGCGAGGGCGCGCGCGTTGACACGCCTTTTGCGCAGACATGGTCATGCTACAAGGGTGGCGCGCAGCATTGCGGGCGCTGCGGCACCTGTGTCGAGCGGCGCGAGGCCTTTCATCTGGCGGGCATTCCCGATCTCACAGCCTATGAAGACCCGGAATTCTGGCGGCAGGCCATAGGCCGCAGGGAGGCGGTCTGATGTTTCGTATCACCAAGGAGTTCCATTTCTCGGCCTCGCATCAACTGTCACATCTGCCAGCGGATCATCAATGTGCAAGGCTACATGGGCATAACTACATCGTCGTGGTCGAGCTTGCCGCCCCGGACCTGAATGCAGACGGGTTCGTGCGTGACTACCATGAACTCAAGCCGCTCAAGGCCTATATCGACGACACTTTTGATCACCACCACCTTGATGATGTTCTGGAGGTTCCCTCAACAGCCGAGAACCTTGCGCGCCATTTCTACGACTGGTGCAAGGCGCGCTGGTCCGAGACGGCGGCAGTGAAAGTGTCGGAAACGCCCAAGACATGGGCCGAATACCGGCCATGAGCCTGCGCATCGCTGAAATTTTCGGCCCCACCATTCAGGGTGAGGGCGCATTGATCGGAGAGCCGACAGTGTTTGTTCGTGCTGGCGGGTGCGATTACCGCTGTGTGTGGTGCGACTCGCTGCATGCTGTGGATACGGCATTTCGTCACCAGTGGCAGAAGATGAGTGCGCAAGCGGTGTGGGACGACGTGCGCGCGCTGTCAGGTGGGCAGCCGCTCACAGTCTCGCTGTCCGGCGGCAACCCCGCCATTCAGGACTTCGCGCCGCTTATCGCGCTTGGCAAGGCCAAAGGTTACCGGTTTGCCTGTGAAACCCAAGGGTCGATTGCGCGGCCATGGTTTGCCGATCTCGACACGCTGGTCCTCAGCCCAAAGCCGCCATCGGGCGGCGAGGTGATGGATTGGGCGGCGTTTGAGCTATGCGTGGCTGCGGCAGGGGCGCGCCCCAAAACCGTCCTGAAAATCGTGATCTTTGACGAGGTGGATTATGCCTGGGCCAAGGATGCCGCCAGCAGATACCCCGATCTTCCGCTCTATCTGCAACCGGGCAATCCCGATGTGGACCCAGATCATGCGGTCGATCTGGCTGCGTGCACGGATCGGTTGTTATGGCTGGTCGACAAGGTAACGCAAGACAGATGGTTCACCGCGCGCGTGCTGCCGCAGCTTCATGTGCTGATATGGGGCAACAAGCGCGGTGTCTGACGAATGTGCAAAAAGGAAACGCTGATGACGGAAACGATCTATAGCGGGCTGAAGCAACTGGGCGAGGCAACAGACCTGCCCGACAGCCCGGAAACTGCGGAGTTGGAGCGTGTTCAGAACCCGCAGGCCGATATCGCCTATTGCGTGCGGTTTGTGGCGCCTGAATTTACCTCGCTTTGTCCTATGACGGGCCAGCCAGATTTCGCGCATCTGGTCATCGACTATGTGCCGGGGGATTGGCTGGTCGAGAGCAAATCCTTGAAGCTGTACCTAGGATCATTCCGCAATCACGGCGCGTTTCATGAGGATTGCACCATCTCGATCGCGCGGCGGCTGTTCGCGTTTCTTGACCCGCAATGGCTGCGGATTGGCGGCTATTGGTATCCACGCGGCGGCATTCCAATCGACGTATTCTGGCAAACCGGGCCATTGCCCGAAGGTGTTTGGATACCAGATCAAGGTGTTGCCCCGTATCGTGGGCGCGGCTAGGGCAACCGCGCCCGCACAACACCGCGGGCAAGTGTGCTGAATTACACCCTTGCCGCGCGATGTTTTGTTGGGTTCACGACAGCAGGCTCAACACTTCGCTGGAACTTCCCTCAAGGCTGGCTCGCATTTTCTGAAACGCGACGACTTGTATCTGACGGACGCGCTCTTTGGATAGGTTCAACTCTTCGCCAAGCGATTCCAATGTGCTGGGCTGTTCCAGCAACATGCGCTTGCGTATGATAAGCCGCTCGCGTTCTGACAGGCTTGCCATCGCATGAAGCAGCCATTCACGCAGTTGCGCCCTGTCGTGTGACTGTTCGATCTTGGCCTCGGCCTGCTCC
The DNA here is from genome assembly GCF_006716865.1 of Roseinatronobacter monicus. Taxonomy (NCBI): domain Bacteria; kingdom Pseudomonadati; phylum Pseudomonadota; class Alphaproteobacteria; order Rhodobacterales; family Paracoccaceae; genus Roseinatronobacter; species Roseinatronobacter monicus. The sequence continues at coordinate 1,036,759 of NZ_VFPT01000001.1, forward strand.
GCGTCATCTTCGAGGGAGTCGATCCATTCCCGCCCGTCTTCATCCTGCGATTGCAGTGCATTCAGCGAGAAATCCCCGCCCGCGAGCCGACCATCCATGAACTCGACATCATGGAGTGGTATTTTCAGTTCGCCGGCCACCGATTTGCGGATTTCGGCGCTGTTGATCTCTTCGCCGCGCGCCAATGCTTCGCGCTCGAACTTTGCTTTCACGCGCTTATAGTTGAAAAACAGCGACTTCTGGTTCGAGGTCGATCCGACCCGCACCATCGACCAGTTGCGCATCAGGTAGTCCTGAATGCTGGCGCGTATCCACCATGTCGCATAGGTCGAGAAGCGCAACTCGCGGTCGGGATCAAACTTGTTTGCCGCTTTCATCAGACCCATTCCTGCCTCTTGAATAAGGTCATTCATGGGCATTCCGTAGCGGCGGAATTTTGAGGCGATTGAGACAGCAAGACGCATGTAAGCGTTAATCAGACGGTGCAACGCCTGCTCATCCCCATGATCGCGCCAAGCGCGGGCAAGCGCCCACTCAGTTTCTGCATCCAGCATCTCGGCTTTCATAGCGAGGCGGGCGGTGCGGCGGTCGTCTTGGATATCAAGTTGCATGCGCTTACTCCTGTTTTGAGGTGTTTACGCAGTGGACGCTTGGTCAGTTCAGAATAAGATGCGGGTGTGCCGTTTTGGCGCGGCACAAGGTAAATTCCGACCACCTGTCGCAAACGCGCCCTATATTGCGAACGGGCGCTTCGCGGCAGAGGTGAAGCGGCAACAGGCCCAGAACAGAAGCGGCGCCAAGGCAAAGAGTGCTATGACGCCTGCGATCTTTGACTCACGGTTTGGGGGTTAAAGCCCGATTGACTTGTGCATTTCTGCAATTACCCCAGAATAGTTCCCACTTTTCAGAGAAAGCGCACAAAGGTTCACAAGCTGAATGAACTTCATGTCTGTAGCCTTCGGAGGCTCTCGATACTCTCCGGTCCAAAGCCTTTCAGCCATCATATAAGCTACATTAGCAACGTCATCACGCTCGATCTTTACAGTTTAGTCCGCCATATTCGTGCCCAAATACTAAGTTTTCGATAGGTAAAGTTTGGTCAAGAATCACGGGAAGTTAATCTCTTGGGACTTTTAATTCTCGGTTCAGCCCAGAGGGATGCCCAGCTTTGTGAGTTCCTGCCGAGCATAACCGACTGCAATCTCTTTCATCAAGCCGAGTGTCACACCCCCTGCCTTCTGGGCCGAATCTTTTGTTTTGTCCCAAACGGTATCACTGCGGATGGCCGCGAGGTAGTCATGACCTTGATTGGTGATCCTGAAAACCCCGTCATTTACCTCTAAAAACAGCCCAGCATCCGAGAGCCATTTTCCGTGCATGTAGCGCTTCAACTCTTCTTCACTTGGGCTGAGGCAAATCGGCATCACAAGGTAAGGCTCTTGTAATTGTTCTGCTTCAAAAAGCATTTCTCGAATGAAGTCATCGTCTCGCGTCATTGGTTCACCTTTCAATAAACAGATTGAACATAACATGAACATACATCTCATTCAACCCAGTGAAAACCAGTGCGCTCCAAATATAATGTGGGGCAGATTGTTGCCGGTTTTTCGGATTATCTAATGAAAACAATGACTTGCTGGGAGATATGGCGGAGACGATGTCCGCCAGGTCAAGTCCGTTAACAAGTTTAATCAATAAAAATCAGATGCTTGAGATTGTATTGATTTGAGTTTGTGCAGCAAAATGTGCAGCAAGAAAAGTGGGAGTAGGTCGATGGCCGTACACGTCGGCAGATCATGGTGGGCTAATAGACTTCTAGGCGATTTGTGACTAGTGCTTGTACGGCGGTAGCCATGAAGATGGTATCTTTGGGTTATCGTGAGCCATCGTTCGAAATAATAGCGCCCTGCGCAGTTTCAACGTCTTGCAATCTAGTCAGGTAACTAACCGCGAAAGCTGTGGATCATTGCGCACGACGACACACCACTTCGCAACGGCAGAGAGATCTGCGGATGGATTGGTTAGTTCGCGAATGCGTGAACGTACTGAGGTAATCTTCATTTTGGCGGCGGGGTTGTTGCCCTGACTACATCGGCCTCTTGCCTCAACGAAGTCACCGATCAGGAGGTCTACTTTTTGCCAAACTTTGCGTCGCGCCTCTGCCAAAGGTCCGTGTTCGTTCAACTTAAGTCGGTCTATAGTGATGTAGACTCGTTCCTGCTCCCAAGCTGATGATCCAGGCGTTGGAATCGCCTTACCTTCTTCATCAAAGGCTATCAACGCCACGTCATCATCATCGATCGGATCCAAAAGATAACGAGACTCTGATTCTTCCTTTGGAGCAACAAAACTTGAGCACAAAGAACCTGCCTGCAGCGGAAACCAACCTCCCTTCTTACGATTGCCAACGGTACCACAAACCCGAAAATTCATAAAGTTGAAGGCAAGCCACCAATATCCATCGCGAACCGTACCATCGAGATCCCGTGCTTCCTTCTTCGGACGAAAGTGCTCGACATCGTAATGTGAATAAAGATCACGGGTCTCAGAGAACCAGCATTTACCACCAGAAAGAGCCAGCATCCAAGGTTTTAGATCCCCCCAGTGCTTGCGATTGGCGTCGATCAATGCGTTACGTGCTTCCCGATCGCCAGCAGTCTCAAACGCCGCCATATCGTTGAGAAGCTGCGCTGACCTTGCGAGCCAATCATCCCACTGAACTTGTGTCCAAGGCTCCCACCCCGGAATATCCGTGTCGGTTGGCAATTTATGTTCAAGGTCAATCCAGATCACTCATTTGCCTCATCGCGTAGGATCTCATTAATTATATCGTCGGCGATCCGATTTTGCTCGGCTTGCTCCTCGGGTGTCAATGTCGGTTTTCGGAACTTCTGGTGCTGCGCCATCTTGCGAACAAAAAGCGCATAATCGGGATCACGGAAGTCAGATGTCGAAAAGCCGAGATCAGCGAGCTCCGCGGAAAGCCGAGAGAGTTCAGCATCCTCATCAACACTGCGGGGAGATTTCACAAATAACTCATTTCTTCTGAAAAGGCGCCGCTCGGTTTCTATATCCAATGTGGATGACAGACCAAAAAGCTCGCTCTTTAGCAGTCCAGTTACTCCCATCCCCTGGGGGTGTTCGTCGGGTACTTCGACTACGGACCGATTTCCTATGCGCCGGAGGATGTGTACTTGCTCCCTTTTAAGGCTCCCAACCATCATCGGATCATGGGTGGTGATCAGAATCTGGGAACCGCCGGAGGTTAGCTTGTCCTGTTCTGCTCCAAGAACCCCTTCAATGTCGTCGAAGTAGCGCAGCTTCCAGATTGGATTGATGTGTGTGTCTGGCTCGTCAAGCAAGAACAAGCAGTGATCTTCGCGAGTAATGCGCATTAGTGTTGAGCGACAACCACCTTGGCCGGTAGCGACAACCATCTTGGCCGGTGGCGCTGATCGGAGGGCGGGCTTGCCCGCCTGGAGGTCAGCGCCACCGGCCAAGATGATTTTGGGTTAGGTGCTGGTCGCTGCGGGTTGATAAGCCGGAAGCCTCTACGTTCCAACGGAGGACCCCGGTTGGCCTATCAATCCATCACCGACCAGCAATTGAGATTATACATGACCGACCTCAAAAATCACAGCCAATGCACATCAGCCGCCCGTGCCGGGTTCAGCGAAAGAACCGCTCGGCGATTTGATGCAGATCCAACGCCCCCTTCACAGCGCAAGATTGTTCACGGGCGTACAGTATCCGATCCTCTTGAAGGGTATTGGGAGAATGACATCCTTCCTGTTCTGGAGAACGACAATGCCCTGCAGGCCGTGACGTTGTTGCGTCACCTCCAGGGTCTACATCCTTTGGCTTTTCCAGATGATCGCATCCGCCGAACCCTGGAGCGAAGGGTCCGGCAGTGGCGCGCGCTTAAAGGCCCGGAGCGCGACATCATTTTTCGCCAGACACCAGAGCCAGGCTATATGGCACAGTCCGACTTCACCCATGCAGCCGAGCTGGAAGTGACCATTGCAGGCGCACCATTCCCGCACCTGCTTTATCATTTCGCAATGGTCTATAGCCGCTGGGAACATGTTGGTGTTGTCTTGGGCGGGGAGAGTTTTACGGCCTTGGCCGAGAACCTCCAGCAGGCGTTGTGGGCCTTGGGGGGTGTTCCACAAAACCATCGTACGGATAGTCTTTCAGCCGCATTTCGAAATCTGACGCGTGACGAGTGTGAGGATATTACCAAGCGCTATGAAGCGTTCGTCGGTCATTATGGTATGGATGCCAGTCGCAACAACCGTGGTGAAGCCCATGAGAATGGCGCCGTGGAATCGCAGAACCGTCACTTGAAGAAGGCCATCGCACAGGCACTGATCCTGCGCGGCAGCCGTGATTTTGCATCTGTGGCCGAGTATCGTCGTTTCATTGATATGCTGGTGGCGCGGCGCAATCGACAGCGTATGGAAGCGGTTGAGGTAGAACAGCTGCATCTTAAACCTTTGCCGCCGCGGCGCACCACAGACTATACGGAAGTTATCGTGCCGGTCACAAGAATGGGCGGCTTCAGGGTCAAAAGCATCTTTTACAGCGCGCCGTCACAGCTCATCGGGCAGCGTTTGCGCATCCATCTATATGATGACCGCCTCGACGCATTCTTGGGCAGCACCCTTGTCGCAACGCATCCCCGTGGCCGAGGCCGTAACGATGGCCATCGTGTCCATGTCATCAATTACCACCACGTTATCCATGCCTTGAAGCGCAAACCACAGGCTCTTTGGAGCTCGATCTACCGCGATAGCCTCTTCCCCCGCACCGAATACGCGCAGGCCTGGGAAGTGCTACAGCACAGCCTGCCGCGACGCGACGCCTGCCGCCGCATGGTCGCTCTGCTCTTTATTGCCCACGATCAAGCCTGCGAAGCGGAATTGGCACGTCTTCTTGCTGACGATCTCGGCTCTGGTTTGATACCGGACCCAAAGACGCTCGCGACACAGCTCACCCCTAAACACGCGGTGCTGCCAAAGGATGTTGTGGTTTCTCATCCGTCGCTGGACAGCTTCGATGCGCTGCTGGAGGTACGCGCATGACCTCCCGGGAGATCGACATCCACACGCTGCCCAGCATGCTGAGCGCCCTGCGCTTACCCAGCTTCCACAAGCTATGGCAGGAAATCGCCACACGAGCCGATACCGAAGGCTGGCCGGCTGCGCGCTTCCTGGCCGTGCTGGCCGAATACGAACTCGCCGAGCGGGACATGCGCCGCATGCGCCGTCATCTGAATGAATCCCAGCTCCCAGCTGGAAAGACTTTGGCAACCTTCGATTTCAAAGCTCTGCCTACCTTACCACGCGCCCGGGTCGAAGCTCTGGCTGCGGGAGATTGGTTGGACGGCGGCGCAAACCTGATCGCCATTGGCAACTCCGGCACGGGCAAGACCCACATTCTCTGTGCCATTGGCCATGCCCTGATCGAAGCAGGCCATAGGGTCTTCTATACCCGGACCAGCGATCTTGTCCAAAGACTGCAAGCCGCACGTCGGGATCTGGTGCTCGAAGCAGCTTTGGCCAAGCTCGACAAATTTGACCTGATCATCCTTGATGACATTACCTATGCCCACAAGGATCAGGCCGAAACCGGGGTGCTCTTCGAACTGATTGCCCGGCGATACGAATATCGCAGCATCGCCATCGCGGCCAATCAGCCGTTCAGTGGATGGGATCAAATCTTTCCCGACAAAGCCATGACCGTCGCGGCCATCGACCGACTTGTCCACCATGCCAGCATTCTTGAGATGAATGCGCAAAGCTTTCGCCAAAGAAGCGCTGCGGCCAACATGAAAATGCAAAACGAAGCCTCAGCGACAACCAAAAACGACAACCAAGAAGAAGGAAAAAACCTGACCTAAAGACAGTAAAAAACACAACCCCGGCGGCCGCTATAACCGGCCAAGGTGGTTGTCGGCACCGGACAAGGTGGTTGACGCGCTACACATTAGTCCAAGCACCGTAAGAATCTGTAACTCACCTTCGGACAGCTGCGTGAAACCGACCTTGCCGCCGTGTTCGTCACGCTTTCTGACGGTGATACGCACCTCGTCGATCAGATCTCCGATATACGCGCCCTCAGCGTAGCGAAAGAAACTGTCAGTACCTCCTACTAGCTCGCCGAGCTGTTTGAGGTTTTTTTGACTGGGGACAAATAGATAGAGTTGCCGCTGCTTTTCCGTTCGGCCACGAAAATCAATCTGCTTTGTAGCTTCTTGCTCTATAGGGGCCCAGGACACTTGCCATAGCTTGTCGAGGAATTCGCTTACGACATTGCCGCGGGCGTACCAAAATCTTGGATCGCCCTCATTCAATTCGTTCTCATCAAACCTACCAGCTCGGCGTTTTTCGCGCAGGCGGTGCGGTTCTTTTAAAACAAAGAGCGCCGACTCTAGCGAATCGATGTGAAGGTTCTTTAGGACCTTCTCGAAAACTGCGTCGTCTGACAGCAGGCATGCCAGCAGCACGAGCTGGCTGTGACCTCCGCGACAGTAGAACAAACGTCGCAGTCGGTCGTCGCCCGTATGTTTTAGCCGCGCCTCGTTCTGGCGCCTGGCTTCCGCAACGGCACGAATATCAGCATCTGTGCCCGTGAAATTCTCAAGAAGCCTTTCAGAAAGCACCTCGTCGGCTGTGATTTCTTGGCGCTGATTGAAACGGCGCTGGTGTTCTTGGAAAAGCGACTCGATCCGCTCATTCCGGCCAGAGTAATATGCAAAAACATGCGAGGGTAGCAGACGTGGGCCGCGACGTTCATCGCGCGGCGACTTGTCGGCACGATCATTCGTGAGGAGGTAATCTTGGCTGACCTTGTCGTCATCCACCCAGACAAATGGGCGTTTCTGCTTGGCAGTGTCAGCTTGAATACGCACCGTGTGACCGCGGATTTCATATTCTAGGGTGTAGTCAAGAGACGCGTCGCGATTGAGGTCGATGTCACGGAAGATGGTGATCAGCGCCTCGATAAGGTTCGACTTGCCGGTCCCGTTTTGACCGATCAAAGCGTGACTGCGAATGCGCTTGGGATCAATCTCCGTGGATGCGCCGGGCATCGCAGAAACGTGCGTTTTGAAGTCGATGACCAAATCTTGCAGGTTTCGAAAATTTGGGATCGCCAAATGGATAAGCTGCATACTAGGCCCCCGCCGCCTCAGCGGGTTTTTCCAACATTTCAGCCACTGTCGGTTCAGCAATCCAACCGTGCGCTACCTCAGTTTTGAGTTGCGCATAGAAGGCATCAATTTCACCGCCAAAGCGCTGCCAAAGATCTCTGGCAGGTAGTTCGCCATTGTGGCGGGCAAGGATTGTTGTCAGTGGTGCCTGTGCAGTGACATCGGGAGTGGTGCCCAATCGAAGCGGAGCAATCAATTCTGTTTGTGGGACTTTCACAGCCGCAGGTCCTTCTTCTACAAGTGATATGCCGGTTATTGAATTGACGGCAGCTATTACAAATTTTTTGGAGACGTCTAGTTTCTCTTCCAACTGATCTGAGAGCCGTTCGCACATTTGATGGTATGAACGCAAACTGGGTAGAATTTCAGGCAGCATTTCTATTGGCGGGACTGGAATCAGCACGCTACCAACTTGTTTGAGATTAAGGCCTGGCTTGTCTCCATAAATGTAACGCGCCAAGAATGCCTGACCGCCGAAAGCGTTTACCATCCAAAAATGAATGAACTCAGATAGTCTGGGGTCCAGTAAGCGAATTAGGGCGACATGCTGACTAACATAGGCATATTGCGGAAGATCGGGAACGACCGCGCACCTACCCACATTTCCGCCAGTAATCGTGATCAAAAGGTCCGATGGCTGGACCAATGTACGCATTCCTTCTGCCTTTTCAGGCAATCGTACGAACGCTGGTTTCTCGAAAATGAGCTCATCATGCTTAATATCCTGAGAGCGTATAAAGGAGTCGCCTTCGTTTGCTATGTACTTTTTCCAACCTCTCGAACCGCTGGTGATGTACTCGGTTAGCTTGGAAAGCGGTTTCCACTCCCATCCGTGCGAAAGTGGGCGTAGTTCAGCATCGGCAAAGATTTCTGATTGCCTCATTCGTGACTTTGGGGTCGTAACTCCTCGCAACACGAGATCACACATAACATCGCGAAGTTTACGAACGTCCTGCTTTTCGCTGAAAAGGCTGTCAAAGTTGGTTTCTAGTCTTTCCCAACTCTCTTTGAGCCCATATGGATCATGGGCGTCGGCTACGGCTTGAAGTGTGGAATGACGCAAAGCGTTTTGTAGCCTGCGGCGTGTTTGCTGTTGTCGTTCTAGCTGACTGCATAAATTCATCAGTTCATCGACTTTTTCGACGATCCGATTTTGCTCTTCGACAGGAGGGTACGGAATCGCAAGCTCTCGAACGGTGCTAGTATTCAATTCAACCTGTTGAGTTGTTCCAGATACCAGGGAATCTTGGTGCGATGGTTGAATTCTTGCCTGAACCCAAGGTGATGCGATCACACACCAAACATAACGTGGATTTGCTATCGACGTCAAACGTATCACTGACACGTGAGAGTCCGCGACCGCCTTATAATCAGGCCTATCTGGATATATTGCCACTCGCCCGGCGGTGCCGGTACCGGTAGAGTTCCAAAGAAGGTCACCACCTTTTAGGAACCGTTCCTCTCCATAATCGGAAATCGATTCGTCGGCCACATAGCGACTGAGACTATGATCAAATCCCGACCACTGAACGCATTTTTGTGAAATTACTTGTACGGAACCATGGTCGGCATATCTCGGACCTTTTCCCCTTTGAATGTATAGTGAAATACCTTCCAGACGCACCCATTTCCAATGGTCCGGAACCGTATATGGCGCAGCCGTCAATGGGGAGTGTGGTCGCGTCGCTCGAAGTTTCAATTCTGCCGCGTAATGTCGGCACTGATCAGCCGCAGATTCTAGTGACTCAGGTATAGAAGAATCGGAATTTTCCAGAGTTACTAACCGGCCAGAGATCGCAAGTTGAAGCACCAAATTGCGTAATTTTTCAACTCCCCCGGGGGCATTCGCAATGTGCCCAAATTCCGCAAGAAACTGAGACGCTTCCATCAGGCGTCCTCGCTGGCAAAGTGGTGCGCCAATGCTGCCGCTAGTTCGCTCTTTAAGCGATTTTCGGTTTCTTCGATCTGGCCAAGCAGGGTCTTATATTTAGGCTATTTCGCGGTTTGTGTGGGTGGCTTGGTTTCCGTTCATTTGCCTGTGGCACAAGATGTTGTGCGGTAGGGTGACGCTGGTAAGTGGGTGAGATTGCCTGCGATGAGGTATGACATGTTGATGAGGTTGCGGGTTTTGCGATACCCGCGCGCCCGAGCCTTTGCGGCCTGAATGAGGCCGTTGATGGCTTCGACAGCGCCGTTGCTCAGATCGCTGTCAAAACCGTTAAGTATACCATCCCAGTGCGCCTTGAGTGTCAGAGCGAGTTTCTTGAATGCTGGCAGCCTGCTGCGGCGCGCCCATTGAAACCAGGCGGTAAGCCGTTCTTCGGCCTCTGCCTTGGACTCGGCTTCAGCAAAGATGTCGCGCAAAGCCTCTTTCAAGCGAAACGCGCGTCCTGTTTTCAGGTGCATCCGAGATAGATCATGATGCTGTGTGATCTGCCGCTTCGTCCATCTCTTCTTGTCCTTGAGCCACATCCAGCGGCTGTGTTTCAACTCAGGTCTGCTGCGTACTTCGGCGCGGCGAACCTCTTCAAGCGCCACATTGGCCAGTTGGATGACATGGAATGGGTCGAAGGTAACATCCGCGTTCGGCAGATGCTTTGCGACGCCAGAAATGTAGGCCCTACTCATATCGATACAGGCAGCGGAGATGGCATCGGGATCACCGCCATGGGCGCGCAGATCTTCACCGAAAGCCGCCACAGTCTTTGCATCACGTCCTTCACAGGCAAAGAGAAGCCTGCCGGCCAGAAGGTCGTGAAATAGGGTGATGTAATTATGCCCGCGGCGCGCAGCTGTCTCGTCAATCCCAAGGGCGGTCACGGCGCTGAAGTCTTCGCGATCTCGCGCTGACGACACGTAATGGTCAAGAACCCGCCAGAGGCGATCGTCACCAACATCAAGCATATCAGCAACAGCCTTCACCGGCATCTGTCGCACCAGCGCAATCACAAAGGCTTCAAACAACTGACTGAAACCGCTGCCACTGCGCGCCCAGGGGACCGGAACCTGTCCGGTCTTGCTACATTGGCTGCAAGCAACACGTGGCACATCGGCATGGATGAAAGCCTTGTGCTCGAAAAAACGCAGGTGTTCCCAGATCCTGGATCGCGTGTCATGGACGGGCTGATCGGGCGCGCCACAGGAGGGACAAGCAAATCGACTTCCCGCCTTGAAGCGGACGTCAAAGTGGATCTCTTTGAGTTTGGCGTCAAAACGTACGTCCGTGACACTCCACGGAGCCTGCAGGCCAAGAGCTGTCGTGAACAAACTTGTCTCGGGACCCATGAATACCTCCTCATCCGCTGGTTTCAGGAAGCTTCACCCTATCCAAAAAAACTGCCGCAGCTCAACAGGCTCGGCGCGTCTGACGCTGCGATATTTGAGGTCTCCGCGACAGACGCGCCTTATGTTGTGACCACAATATCTGGTAGAAGATTCAATCCGCCGCCCACCAGCAACCCACACAAATCGCGAAGGGACCTATATTTAACTAGTAGTAGGTCTGGATCATGAATTTCTTCCTCCGGACCGTTGGGGTGGGTCTCATCAAGGTTGAAGATAGGCCAGTAAATTCGGTCGCCCGCAGCTTGAGCATCACTTGACTGCAGGCGCAATTCCTCTGCTTGGGCGCGCAGAATGTCCATCTGATCCTCAACCGGCTTTCGCTGCAGATCACCGCTTACCCCTTTGATCGACTCACGCAGGTCACGCACTCGGTTTTCTAGCGCCTTGGCGTCATTGTTCAGTGTGTCGGCGCGATCCCAGTGTGGTCTTGCACCAGCTTCTGCTTGCTCACGCTTAGTCTTGAAGTCGACCTTCCAAGCGAATTCGTTTGGCTCTCGGTCAGCGAAATCATTCGACTCCTTGCCCCACCAGTCCTGTAGGGGTTTGAACTCTTCAAACCGGATCGGTTTGGTCTTGCTGTAGCTCTTGTAGCCAGGCGGGTATGGGTGCTCGTAGAACCAGATGGTGTCGGTATGGAAGTGTTCGGTACCATCATCATTGACTTCACCTTTGGTGAAAAACAAAAGGTTCGTCTTGATGGTTGTGTAGGGTGCGAACACGCCTTTTGGCAGGCGCACAATTGTGTGCAGGTTGCAGTCACGGAGCAACAGCTGCTTTAGAGTGCCCTTGAGGCCATCGCCAAACAGAAAACCATCAGGCAGCACGACCGCGGCGCGCCCGTTTTCCTTCAACAGTTTCTTGATGATAAGAGCCATGAACATATCGGCCGTCTCGCGCGTGCGAAGATCCGCTGGATAATCGCTGCCCACGCCGTCATCTTCATACCCACCAAAGGGCGGATTGGTGATCACGCAATCCACTTTGTCGTGGGCGCTCCAATCGTTCCAGCCTTTTCCCAAGGTGTTGCGGTGTTCGATCTGGCTAGGTACATCAATGCCATGCAACAGCATGTTGGTTGTGCACAGCAGGTGAGGCAGCTGCTTCTTCTCAATGCCACGGATCAGGGTTTCGATGGCGCGCTGGTCTTCCGCACTGGACTTGGCGGAAAGCTGGTTGCGGAAATGATCGATCGCAGCAGTCAGGAAGCCGCCAGTCCCGCAAGCAGGGTCTAGCACGGTTTCGCGTTTGGCAAGGCTAGGGTTGAGGCGATCAGCCATGAATTGAGTGAGGGCGCGCGGGGTGTAGAATTCCCCCGCATTCCCGGCACCGCGCAGGTCGTTCAGAAGCTGTTCGTAGACGTCGCCCAAGTTTGCCCGGGTCTTGAAGTCATGGAAGTCTATCGCCTCTTCCAGCTTTTCGATAACAGCAAGCAATTGCGTGCCGGATTTCATGTAGTTGTTGGCATCTTCGAAAACGCTGCGGATCACCATATGCTGTGGGCTGGCGTTTGCATCGAGTTCTTTCAACGAAGCAAAAAGCTCGTTGTTCACGAACCCTACAATATCGCTTGGTGCGATCTGAGGTTTTCTCTTCCCGTCATCCCCGGGCAAATAGGCGGCCCAATTTCGCCACCGCATAGGCTCTGGCAATGGAGACTTGTACGTATTGTTGTCGTCTTCCCACTCCTCTTCCCGCTGGTCGAAGACCTTTAGGAAGAGCATCCACGTAAGCTGACCAAGGCGTTGGGCGTCGCCGTCGACGCCGTCGTCCTTGCGCATAATGTCCTGAATGGATTTGATGGAGTTGCTGAGGTTCATGTGCTCTTCTTATTCCTATTGGCCCGCAAAGCGGTTCAGGCCTGTCTTTGTTCATCGTTCTCGTAAAGTGCCTTCTCAAGCGACCTTACCGCCTCAGCGTAATCCTCGACGCTGCCGAAAATCCCGCGCCGGATTTGGGTCTTACTTCCGAATTGGTCGAACGGTGGGAGTTCAAGCACCTTCGCGTCTTCGATATCCTGGACACCATGGTCGGCAAATTTGTCGAGCAAAGCTTCCAGCACAGCGCGGGCTTGTTCTCCGTACTTTCCAAACACATCTCGTTTCCGGACGTTTTCGGCCCGCTCGCGGCGCGTCAACGGCTTCTGATCGAAGGCGACGTGAGCAACGAGATCAAACGCGTCAAGTTTCACCCCATTGGGCACAGCCTGTTGGAGGATCTCCAGCGGCACACCCTGACTCGTCAACAATTCGAGGACCGCTTGCTTTCGATCTGCACTATTCCAGCGCCGCAGGAATTCGGTCAGGCTACCAAATTCGTCTTGAAGCGACTTTTTGATGCTGTCCTTAAGTAAAACACGGTAGTCCTCGGTGATCAGTTTTCCGTTAGCATCAAGATATTGAGAACGTTCAACTGCAACGCGGACCTCTACATCGTCGATGAAATATTTTACGCGTCCTGGCCCAGTTCCACCACCGATTTCAACACCGGCCGGTCGGCCGTCGCCATCTGTTGTCTTGATCTGAGATGCTGGCAGATCTTGTTCACCGCCAACTTGTGGATTTTGGTCGTCCGGGGGAACGACAGATTCACCGGGTTTCGGCTCGTAAATAACAACAGGATCGCCATCGAACTCCGGATCTGCGAACAGACGCGTTGCCCCTTTGAAATCCATAATGGTGAAGTAGAGCTTCTGATAGTCCTCACGCAAACGGGTGCCCCGACCGATTATCTGCTTGAACTCGGACATCGAATTGATTGTTTGATCGAGCACGATTAATTTACAGGTCTTCGCGTCTACCCCTGTTGTCAGAAGTTTAGAAGTAGTTGCAATAACTGGATAAGGTTCGTCGTTATCGATGAAGTAGGATAGCTGGGCCTTGCCCTCGGTATCATCTCCTGTGATGCGCATCACATACCGACGATTTCTCGCAGCAGCGGGTATGATTTTTACCAGTTCTTGCCGCATTCGTTCAGCATGGTCTTGGTCGTCGCAGAAGATAATGGTCTTCGCCATTGGGTCGGTGGCTTTCAAGTACTCCCAAGCCTTCATGGCAACTAATCGAGTGCGCTTTTCTAGAACAAGGCCTCGGTCGAAGTCTTTCGAATTGTACTGTCGCTGCTCCACCGGCTGCCCCAGTTTGTCCAGTTTTCCTGTTTCAGGCGTGTAACCCAACGCATCGACATCGGTGGCAATGCGAATGACCTTGTAAGGTGCCAGGAAGCCGTCCTCGATCCCTTGCTTTAAAGAGTAAGTGTAAACTGGTTCGCCAAAATAATTGAAATTGCTTATTTCTTTTGTTTCTCTCGGTGTCGCGGTTAGGCCTAGGTGCGTTGCGTTGCCGAAGTAATCGAGAACCTCCCGCCAGGCAGAGTCGTCCGCTGCGCTGCCCCGATGGCATTCGTCGACAACGACAAGATCGAAAAAATCTGACGGGAACTGTCGATAGATTTGCTTCCATTGCTCGCGGCCGGTCACTGCTTGATAAAGCGCCAGATAAATTTCATAGTTTTTCTTGACTTCACGATTGGTGACCTTGTGCATGACTTCGCCAAACGGTGCGAAGTCCTGCTGCATAGTCTGATCTACTAGAATGTTTCGATCCGCCAGGAACAGTATCCGCTTCTTTGCTTTAGCCTTCCAAAGACGCCAAATAATCTGGAAAGCTGTATAGGTCTTTCCTGTGCCTGTAGCCATCACAAGCAGAACTCGTGATTGGCCTTTTGCGACTGCCTCGATAGTCCGGTTGATTGCAACGCGCTGGTAATATCGCGGGGCTTTACCGCTACCATCAGAATAGAACGGCTGCTCAACTAGTTTGGTGGCGTTTGGCTCAGAAAGCCCCTTCCATTGTCGGTAGACCGGCCATAGTTCGTCTAGCGAGGGGAATCCATTCAGCGAAAGCTCACGTTCAATGGGCTGTGTGATGCCTGTCCGATCATGCAACAAGAATCCATCACCATTGCTACTTATGGCGAAAGGCGCATCAATCATCTCTGCATAAGCAAGAGCCTGCTGAATTCCATGGCCTATAAAAAACTTTGCTTGCTTTGCTTCTATAACCGCGATCGGAATATTTGGTCTACCGTAAAGAACAAAGTCTGCGCGTTTAGGTCCACCTTTCACTTCTGGGTTCCGTATGCGTGCTGCTAGCGTACCGCGCACCAAAACGCGGCCATCGGTAAGGCCCACTTCTTCACGAAATTGGTGCAATTGCCAGCCAGCTAGTTGAATAGCTGGGATAATATACTTTGTGCATATATCTCGCTCGGAAAAGTTTAATTTATTTATCACTCTTCCCCTGTTATTCTGGAGTATCAGCTTTTAGTTCACATTCTTCAGCATAATTAAGGATCAAAAGTTCCATCATTGATGCAATCGAACGATGCTCTTTTTCAGCTGCCAACCGCAATAGTCGCTTTATGTCTGCTGATGTACGAATTGAGAGGGTTTGGTCCTTCAAGCGCTTCATAGCATCATCCTAAGCTGATTGTACGGCAAATGTAATGCGTTTTACTCTCATTGGCTAGACGCGAAATGACGTTGACCTCCAAGACTGTCGTGATTTTTTTGGTGATTAAAGCGTGTATGTAAAACCTTGAATCGTGGGGTTCCCAAGTCTGTGGACATGTGATTCATCCTGTATTGAAGGATGGAACATGTCAGCACCTTTACCGAACGCACTGCGCGAGCGCTTTCAGCGCTACATTGACGAGGGATTGAGTGGCCGTGCCACGGAGGCGCGGCTGAAGGTTTCAGCGGCAACTGGGTCTCGGTGGGCGCGCGCGATCCGGCAGCGCGGCGGGGCCACGGCCTTGAAACAGGGACGAGCCACTGGGCGTGGAAAGCTTGCGCCCTGTAGGGCGGTCATCGAGGAGCTTGTCGCGCAAGACCGGCGGCATTCGTGGACTCGTTTCGTTCTGTTTTTGAAGAACCGTTTTTCTCTGATCTGCCGCGAGCTTTGCCAGGAATGCCGCTGCTGCCATGACAAGGCTGATGTGGCGATGCCAACCAGGGCGTGGCCCCAGCGGCTGGCATAAGCAGCAAAGACACCGATCTGGCATTTCTCGATCCGCCCGGCTGTGCCGGAATATTGGCGCGCCACACCCACCGAATGGGTGCCCTTCTTCAAAAACCCTGTCTCATCAATCACAAGGACGCCATCCGGATCGGCGAGCGCATCGACAGCATAGTTACGCTCCTGCTCGCACAGGCCATCTGCTAGGTGTTTCAGTCCCGGCATCAGCTTCATCAGCTCGCCTACGTTGGATCAAAGCTCGGGGAAACGTCACAGCGAAATAGGTTGTCTAGCCTCTCGCAAGTTCCAGATGGGGGAAGCATTAGCACTCGCTCATGCAAGCAGAAAGGCAGCACCCAAAGGTATAGCCCATTGGACTTAGGAAACTCGAAAACAGGTAGCGCACGGCGAAACGTTTCTGTTTTGGGATAGACCAGAACGATGTCGCCGTGGCCATCCAAATAACTCTGTCCATAAGCATAAAGCTGGTAGAAATCTGCCTGGCTCAACCCATACTTGCCCGTTCCAGTGCTCTTCTTCTTGATGTCCAGCAGCTTCCATTTCGCATCAAGGACAAGACAGTTTGAGCCCGAAGCCTTCACCAGGAAATCTGGCTTCAGACGGAACCAGTTCTGTTCAAGATGTCTTACCAGCGAAAAGGTTTTTACATGTTGTTTCAGACGGAAAGGGGGAGAGAGCTGCCGTTCTAAATGCTTGGCGACAAAGGCCTCAAAAACTGCCTCCATTGGAAATAGCAATGATGGCGATCGGTTCCTGCCGGTTCCGGTCAAAGGCGACTCGTGTTGCAGGATCAACCTTGCCCAGGCTAAGGCGTCCGAATAGTGAGCCATGCCGCGATCAAGGCGGACCCGAAGCAAATCGACCGACGGCAGTTCAGAGATTGGCACATCCGCGAACACAAAGCATAACTCTCGTGCGAGCCGCTGGTTCGTCTGTGATCCAGTCCATGAGAGAACTTGACGTAAGGCAGCATGCAGAAGTCGGTTTTCCGCACGATCCGGAGAGAAATCGTCGAACTCGGCAAAGAAGCGATCTCGTCGGCAAAGGTTATGCCGCAAGTGTGCTGCCATCTGCAGTTTGCCACGTAGTGCAGACATATTATCTTGCAGGGCACTATAGTCACTGCGCAAGCCGCGTTTGACGATTTGCTCAACGCAGACAAGGAACGCTTCGATAAAAACCTCAAGTAAGGGCATTCGCGTGGCAGCTAGCTTAGCGCTGTCGGTTTGAATGTGCCGGAAGACACCAAGGCAACGCAGCATCTCAATCAACAACTGCCTAGCCTGAACATCCCCACCTTCAGTGAACTTGCCAACTTTTGGCAAGACCTCGATCTGATAGCCGTTTGGCGCTCGAATGACCCCAACAAAGCTGGCAACCTGGATAGCGCGTTGACCGCGCTTTTGCGTTAGCCGCAACCAAGCGTGAGTTCCTTTGTCGCTAGCGGCCAATGCCTGCACTTCAAGCCAATCAAATACGCTGGGAGGAATTTCACGTAACTCTTCTGATTCCGTAGCGCCACTGTCTTGAGACACCAGGGCACAGAACTCATAGATTGTTATACCAGCCATTTGTGCACCCTGATCCGAACCATCAGGAATTCCGTTGGTAGATGCCGATATACGCCATCGGCTGTGTGAAAGCCGACTCTTGCAGGCTGTAGCGCTGCCGTGTCGCGTAGCTGTCAAGGCCATGATCGTTGCCGAACAGCTCAGACAAATCCTGATCGTGGTCGGCAGTTTCGCGGATGAATTGATCCGCAGCGTTGGCTTTCTGATTGTCGGCCAACACAAGTCGAATTTTACGCCAGTCCTCGAAAAAATACTCCTCCATAAGTGGCAAAATGCGATTACGAAATATCGCTGCCAGCACCCCGAAGCGATCCGCTTCGTTTTGCACCTTCGCAAGCCCGGTAAAATAGGCGTGACCAATGCAATGATCACGATCGTACAAAGCCTCAATACGATCGTTGATACGCTCGAGCATCAGGCGCACGTCGATCACGCCAGCCTCGGTCTTGACTACCAGCCCTGCGAGGGGTGCGCTGTCTAGCTCGGCCGGAACTTTCTCTGCACGAGTGTCTGGCATCAGCGGAACGAAATCGAAGCGACGGCGCAAAGCCGTATCAAGAAGGGCCAGCGATCGATCCGCCGTATTCATCGTGCCAATGATATCCACGTTGGCGGGTACAGAAAACTTCTCGCCGGAATAGGCCAAGGTAACTTCGACCGACGGGGGGGTACCATCGAGGCGGTCCCTCTTGTCTCCTTCGATCAAAGTGATCATCTCGCCGAATATCTTGCTAATATTACCTCGGTTAATTTCATCAATGACCATTGCCCAACGTTGATCCGGCGCCTGTCGAGCTTTGCGGCACAGTTCCTTGAATGCCCCCGGACGGATCTCATAGGCTACTTCGCCTTCTTCGGCGTCGCCTGCCAGAACTGGCCGAAGACCTTCGACGAATTCCTCGTATCCATAGGATTGGTGGAAGGTGACGAAGCTGTAGCGCTGAACAGTAGCATCGTCTTTTGGTCCTGCTTTCAGCTCATCTACCAGGTCACGTAGCTCAGCACCGATTTCGTCCCAATTACCAGCAAACCGCCAAATAGAATCTGCTGATTTGTCGAAGATAGCAGAGCCGAGCCGTTGTTTCACGTTGACCGTGGTCGACCCAAGTACTGTATGGTCTTGAAGTGTGCCCCAAAGGGTCTGGTTGATGCCGCTTACGCGGCTTTTGGCATCCGCGATAGCCTGGATGAACCGATGCTTGGCCAACTCTGGTACTTTAGCCTTGCCGCCTAAGTCGTACAACGCGGCTGCCAAACCTTCCCACCAAGTAAGTGCCCCAATTTTTTCGGCGATAACTTGATTTCGCCACTCCTCGGCAGAGATCGACTCAACTTCTTGTTCATAATAGCTCTTTAGTAATTGTGTCAGCGTGTGGGTTTTACCAGTGCCTGGCGGTCCGTAATAGATGCGATTAATGCAGGCTGCGACAGGTGCGCTGGCCAGAACTTTTGCCGGAACGGCCGCAAATGATGGTTCTTGATCGTTTCCCAAGTTGTTTGGCACTATGGGCACCCCTGACAGAGCCGCCAACTCCGCCAAATCCATATCGAAAAACGGTTGAAGCAAGGTTGCCTCAAACTCTGGCAGATCATGTATGCCTACAAGTTTGAAAGTGGAGCGATAGTTTGGCGTCCAGCCTTTTTGACTACCTTCATACTTACCATCCTTGATTGCCTTTTTGAGTACGCGATAGTGACGCTGAAGCCAGCCATCGCCTTTTTCACACGCTTCGGCTTCGGACGTAAATTGGCCAACTAGAACGACTTCTTCATTGCCGTGGCACAGATAGAACAAGGAGCCTACCTCAGCCTTCTGAAAATCTCTTCCCTGACCTTTCCTCGTTTCGCCGTGCATTACACCAAGATTTTTTTCGAGGAAACTCTCCCACTCGCTTTGTGCAAAGTCTCCTACGCCATGCGAAAGCTTCCATACCTTGATGAGTTTTTTGCTTACCGCTTCCCAAACTTCTTGCGAAAACTCCAGAATACCAAGATCGGAAGGGCGTTTAGCAATAACCGAGTTCTGCAAAGCGGCCATATTGGATTTCGCGGTGTCGCCTAAGAAGGTGGCAAGCCAATTGCGTTTGAAAATATGCACCAGTACCGGCGACTGCCGGTTTTGATAGTGAAAGGCGATCTTCCACTTGAAGGCCTCACCTAGATGTTCGAATGCCTCAATAGCGTCGAGGTCGCCCGCTGATGCCAGCTGCGCGACTTGCACAACATGTCCGCGCACCTTCTCGAAAGCTTCATCGGCTGTGTCGCCAAGGGTTGAATACCAGCCGTAATCGTCAGAATAGCTAAGTTTGGCATCGGACTGCTTGCTTTCAGTGCTTTTGCGAGAAAAGACCCCAAACTTGAACGCCGACCCGCCCCAAATACTGCCCATCTTGTCTAAGCGCGACTCGATCCAATAGGTGAAGCTGTCTTGCGAACCAGCTTGAGTATATTCGTCGATTGTCATCGAGGCTAAGCGCGAGGCTGGCCATACAGTCAAGAATTCATCCCAGAGGGTGTACTGTTGCTGGAATTCGGGCATTTGGAAATTGACTCGCTTTTGAGTGGAAGGCTTGGCTCGTTTTGATTTGACAGGTTTCCAGTTGAAGTGACAGCCGATTCAACCTTTGACGATCCTCACATAAGCTTCGCGCAGCACGGAAGTGGACGCACATCGTTCTAGGACCGCCGCTTCGAATGGTAGTATGGCAAGCACTGGCCACTCATGACATTTTGCCATTTTTGTCATGAGTCGAGGTCTGTCGCTAAGCGTAGCCGCGACAAGATACCTGGCCTCAAAAAACGAAAAGAGTATTGGGTGCCTAGCTGGAATGACGCTTTGGCCGCGCAGAGTTTGCCACCGCTGGACATGAAGCACCGTGCGCAGAGTGCCGTCTGGCGGGTAGAAGTTCGGGCAGGAAAGGCGCATCTCAAGGACAAATGGGGCGTCTCGACCTGGGGCCATCTGCGCGACAGCTTGCCCGAAATCCTGCATTATGCGCTGTGCGATGTTCGCTTCATTATCCCGAATGCCGATACGAACCGCCGTGGCGCGTGCGCGGATCAGGTCACGCATCGCTTCATGTTCGACGTCCGGAACCCAGACCGCTGTCAATTCGCTGGCACGATGCAATTTGGCAAGCATGCGTGCATCACGTCGATCTGTCTTCACACGGTCGCCCGATTTCACCGGAATGAGCGACGGCGCGACAACTATACAGTCGTGCCCAAGATCGACAAGTTGACGGTAAAGGCCATAGCCACAGGGGCCGGCCTCGTAGCAGAAATACAGTTGCTGCCCTTTGGCCGCCAGTTGCTCCGCAAGCTTGCGGACACGATCCGGTCGATTGGGCAGCTTGCCCCAGTCTCGCACTTCTCCTCCGCGCTCGCCATTGGCAACAGCTGCGGAAATTGTCGCTTTGTGGACATCCAGTCCAATAAACATGCTATCCTTCATTGGTATATTCAGTCATCTTCGCCGTGTCCTATGCTTGTCATGCGTGCCGCAAACACGCGTATCCGTTCAGGCCCTTGGTGAAGACGGCGGTCGACCAAACTCAAAGACGGTCCCTATCGACCTAGCTTATTGCGATCCGACCGCCGCCTGTATGAAGTGTTCTATGGCGATGATGCCGATTGGGACAACGCAGGCTGGCGCGAAATGGCGGCGTTCTCAGCCTATGTGCTCAAGCCGCTGGAATGGGCAGGGCTTTTTATACAGCAACGCGAAGAAACTGCTGATGGCAAGCATGTGCACCACATCTTTAAAACGCCACTCTGGCGCAGCGCACTCAAGTTGGACATGGACAATCAGCTGACACCCATCCAGATACAGTAGCTCGACCTTCACTCTGCAGCGGTTCGGGTTATATCGAGCTAGGAAACAACTAAGGATTACAAGCTCATGACCGCACCTATCATCGCCCAGAAGTCGCCCTATCCCGTGGAAGTAGAAGAGGGCAAATCTTACTTCTGGTGCGCGTGTGGCAAAAGCAGCAAGCAACCGTTCTGCGATGGCAGTCACAAAGACACAAGCATTGCGCCGGTGAAGTACACGGCAGATGCCAGCAAGAGGGTATTCTTCTGTGGCTGTAAGCACAGCAGCAAAGCGCCGCTATGTGATGGTGCGCATAACAAGCTGTGAGCACCTGCAAGCTTGGTCGATAGTTTCCCCGCTGCCCGCGCCGACGATTCGTGCCCAAAGCGCAGGATGCTGCGCTGTCGATGAACGTATGTCCTTGCTTTCGTCACGAACCTTGCACAAGCAAAGAACTAAAGCGCCTCAAATGAGGTCCCTTCGCGATTTGTGTGGGTTGCTGGTGGGCGGCGGATTGAATCTTCTACCAGATATTGTGGTCACAACATAAGGCGCGTCTGTCGCGGAGACCTCAAATATCGCAGCGTCAGACGCGCCGAGCCTGTTGAGCTGCGGCAGTTTTTTTGGATAGGGTGAAGCTTCCTGAAACCAGCGGATGAGGAGGTATTCATGGGTCCCGAGACAAGTTTGTTCACGACAGCTCTTGGCCTGCAGGCTCCGTGGAGTGTCACGGACGTACGTTTTGACGCCAAACTCAAAGAGATCCACTTTGACGTCCGCTTCAAGGCGGGAAGTCGATTTGCTTGTCCCTCCTGTGGCGCGCCCGATCAGCCCGTCCATGACACGCGATCCAGGATCTGGGAACACCTGCGTTTTTTCGAGCACAAGGCTTTCATCCATGCCGATGTGCCACGTGTTGCTTGCAGCCAATGTAGCAAGACCGGACAGGTTCCGGTCCCCTGGGCGCGCAGTGGCAGCGGTTTCAGTCAGTTGTTTGAAGCCTTTGTGATTGCGCTGGTGCGACAGATGCCGGTGAAGGCTGTTGCTGATATGCTTGATGTTGGTGACGATCGCCTCTGGCGGGTTCTTGACCATTACGTGTCGTCAGCGCGAGATCGCGAAGACTTCAGCGCCGTGACCGCCCTTGGGATTGACGAGACAGCTGCGCGCCGCGGGCATAATTACATCACCCTATTTCACGACCTTCTGGCCGGCAGGCTTCTCTTTGCCTGTGAAGGACGTGATGCAAAGACTGTGGCGGCTTTCGGTGAAGATCTGCGCGCCCATGGCGGTGATCCCGATGCCATCTCCGCTGCCTGTATCGATATGAGTAGGGCCTACATTTCTGGCGTCGCAAAGCATCTGCCGAACGCGGATGTTACCTTCGACCCATTCCATGTCATCCAACTGGCCAATGTGGCGCTTGAAGAGGTTCGCCGCGCCGAAGTACGCAGCAGACCTGAGTTGAAACACAGCCGCTGGATGTGGCTCAAGGACAAGAAGAGATGGACGAAGCGGCAGATCACACAGCATCATGATCTATCTCGGATGCACCTGAAAACAGGACGCGCGTTTCGCTTGAAAGAGGCTTTGCGCGACATCTTTGCTGAAGCCGAGTCCAAGGCAGAGGCCGAAGAACGGCTTACCGCCTGGTTTCAATGGGCGCGCCGCAGCAGGCTGCCAGCATTCAAGAAACTCGCTCTGACACTCAAGGCGCACTGGGATGGTATACTTAACGGTTTTGACAGCGATCTGAGCAACGGCGCTGTCGAAGCCATCAACGGCCTCATTCAGGCCGCAAAGGCTCGGGCGCGCGGGTATCGCAAAACCCGCAACCTCATCAACATGTCATACCTCATCGCAGGCAATCTCACCCACTTACCAGCGTCACCCTACCGCACAACATCTTGTGCCACAGGCAAATGAACGGAAACCAAGCCACCCACACAAACCGCGAAATAGCCTCAAATGATTGCATTTGTCGCCACATCATTTCAATGGTTGTCGAGTAAAGGAAAGCACATGCAAAACTACATAGCCCTTTCAATAGTAATTTTTCTAGCACCCTTATTCTCAAATGGTGCTCGGGCGCAAGAAGTTAACTGGGAGGATGCGATTGTTCTTGTCGAGGAATCGGCGCGGAAATACTCCGATCATGCATTTCAAATACTAGGATCCACATGGGTTGGCCCTGCCAATGATAGCATAAAGTTTGGCTATTTCGCGGTTTGTGTGGGTGGCTTGGTTTCCGTTCATTTGCCTGTGGCACAAGATGTTGTGCGGTAGGGTGACGCTGGTAAGTGGGTGAGATTGCCTGCGATGAGGTATGACATGTTGATGAGGTTGCGGGTTTTGCGATACCCGCGCGCCCGAGCCTTTGCGGCCTGAATGAGGCCGTTGATGGCTTCGACAGCGCCGTTGCTCAGATCGCTGTCAAAACCGTTAAGTATACCATCCCAGTGCGCCTTGAGTGTCAGAGCGAGTTTCTTGAATGCTGGCAGCCTGCTGCGGCGCGCCCATTGAAACCAGGCGGTAAGCCGTTCTTCGGCCTCTGCCTTGGACTCGGCTTCAGCAAAGATGTCGCGCAAAGCCTCTTTCAAGCGAAACGCGCGTCCTGTTTTCAGGTGCATCCGAGATAGATCATGATGCTGTGTGATCTGCCGCTTCGTCCATCTCTTCTTGTCCTTGAGCCACATCCAGCGGCTGTGTTTCAACTCAGGTCTGCTGCGTACTTCGGCGCGGCGAACCTCTTCAAGCGCCACATTGGCCAGTTGGATGACATGGAATGGGTCGAAGGTAACATCCGCGTTCGGCAGATGCTTTGCGACGCCAGAAATGTAGGCCCTACTCATATCGATACAGGCAGCGGAGATGGCATCGGGATCACCGCCATGGGCGCGCAGATCTTCACCGAAAGCCGCCACAGTCTTTGCATCACGTCCTTCACAGGCGTATTCCGGCGGATCCGGCCACCCATTCCGACAACATCCGGCCACCTGTTCCGGGGTATCCGGCCACCTGTGACGCGTTGCCGTGAGGCAGCGTGTTTTGGTTATCAGTCCTGAGGGGTTTCGTCACCCATTTTGGTGATGGTCTTGCGCATGGATTGGCCCTCGAGTTCGAGACGGTAGGCGTTGTGAACGATGCGATCGAGGATGGCATCGGCGAATGTGGGTTCGCCGATGACGTCATGCCAGGCTTTGATGGGTAATTGGCTTGTGATCATCGTTGAGCCGCGCCCGTAACGCTCTTCGACGATCTCCATGAGATCGCGGCGTTGCGGTGATGTCAGCCTGTCCGGTCCCCAGTCGTCCAAGATCAGCAATTGCGCCTTCGTGATGCTGCGGAACAAGCGGGGGAAGCGTCCGTCACCATGGGACAGCTCCAATTCCTCGAAGAGGCGCGGCATCCGTTTGTAGACCACAGTCACGCCGTCACGACAGGCTGCCTGGGCCAGTGCGCAGCCAAGCCAGGTCTTGCCGACGCCACAGGGGCCCGTGATGATCAGATTACGCTTGTCGGTGATCCATCTGCCTGTGAGCAGGCTTTGGAACAGCGCTTTGTCGAGGCCACGGCGTGCGCGGTAATCAACATCTTCTGGGCTGGCGCCAACATGGCGCAGCCTGGCAGTCCGCATGCGAGCCTCAAACCTCTTTGTTTCTCGGCTTGCGACCTCACGGTCAACGAGCAAGCCAAGCCATTCAGCATGGCCGAGATCGGCAGTTGCATCTTGCATCTGCAGTTCGGCAAAGGCTTCGGCCATGCCGTCCAGCCTGAGGGCTTTAAGGTGATGAAGGGTTGGATGGTCGAGCATTGTGTTCCTTTCAATGGAAGTAATCGGCGCCACGGATATTGGGGTGGGTGATGGCAGGCTCGTCCGTGGCGCGGGTGCGGGGCCTGCTCTCAAGCCCATTCTTGAGAATGGACAGGAGTGACGAATAGGATCTGGCGTTGATTTCGAGCGCACGGCGACAGGCCGCATCAAGTCGGTCGCGGCCAAACTTGTCGGCCAGCCGGATCACCCCAAGGCAGGTGCGATAGCCCTGTTCCGGGTGCTTGCGCTCGCGCATCACGACCTCAACGAAGATGGCCACGTTTGGCCCAACGCGAGCCGCACGTGCTTTGATACGCTCTGGCGTCCAGTCATCGCGGAATTGGTGGTGCGCTGGCATGTGATCGCGCAGCGTAGAGTGCTTCCCGTTGCTGGACGTCCTGACATGAGAGGCGACACGCTGCCCGAGATGGAAGACTTCGATGGTGCGGCCTGTGATCCGCGCCCACAGCTCTTTCTTCAGCAGCTGATAGGGCACGGAGTAATAATGCTTGTCGATCGCGACGTGGTAATCGAACCCGGCGCGGCACTTCTTCCATTCAGCATAAACATACGATGCTACCGGCAGCGACTTCAGGGCGGGTTTGTCCAGCTGTTCAAAAAGCTGTCTGCGGCTGGCACCCAGATGGCGAGAGACCTTGTCGTTGAGCCTGTCAAGCAACGGCTTGATGGCCGCGTTCAACTCAGCAAGGCTGAAGAACTGGCGGTTGCGCAGCCGTGCCAGTATCCAGCGTTCAGCCAGCAATACCCCACCCTCTGCCTTCGCCTTATCTTTGGGCTTATATGGCCTCGCCGGGACAACGGCCGTGTCGTAATGCGCGGCCATATCTGCGTAAGTCCGGTTGATTACGGGGTCGTAAAAGCACGCCTTGGTGACCCCTGCCTTCAAATTGTCCGAGACGATCTGGGCGGTCACACCACCGAAGAAATCCAAAGCGCGGACATGGCTTGCGATCCAATCCGGTAGGGATTGCGTCCAGGTCGCCTCGACAAATGTATAGTTCGATGCCCCCAGAACAGCGACAAACACCTGTGCCGTGCGCACCTCCCCGGTCTCGGGGTCAATCACATCGATCGTATGGCCGGCATAATCGACGAACAGGCGCTCACCTGCAGGATGGCGCTGTCGCATCACCGGCGACAGCTTGCCTTCCCAGCGTGTGTAAAGTTCGCAAAACCGGGAGTATCCATACCCATCAGGATGATCAGCGCGATATTCTTCCCACAACAGCATCAACGTCACGCCCTTGCGGCGCAACTCGCGGTGAATGCAGGGCCAGTTAGGCTCGGTCGCGCGGTTCGCAATATCACGCGCCGTGCGTGGGTAAATCAGGCGCTCAAGGTCGGTGTCAGACATCTCTGGTGGTAGCGGCCAGCTCAGATCAACCTCGGCAGCGCGATCCAGATAGGCCTTAACCGTTGTCCGCCCAATCGTCAGGCTGACACCAATTTTACGGGTCGAAAGACCCTCGGCTGATAGCCGCAAAACATCTCGTATCTTCCGCATTGGCAATCTCTTCATCGGGCTTCCTTCCAGACTAAAAAGCCAGACGGTAGCCAGTTACAGATTGCCTCGCAGCATCACATCACAGGGTGGCCGGATGCTCCGGAATCAGTGGCCGGATAAAATCGGAATGGGTGGCCGGATACTTTCGGAATCACTGGCCGGATGACCCCGGAATACGCACTTCACAGGCAAAGAGAAGCCTGCCGGCCAGAAGGTCGTGAAATAGGGTGATGTAATTATGCCCGCGGCGCGCAGCTGTCTCGTCAATCCCAAGGGCGGTCACGGCGCTGAAGTCTTCGCGATCTCGCGCTGACGACACGTAATGGTCAAGAACCCGCCAGAGGCGATCGTCACCAACATCAAGCATATCAGCAACAGCCTTCACCGGCATCTGTCGCACCAGCGCAATCACAAAGGCTTCAAACAACTGACTGAAACCGCTGCCACTGCGCGCCCAGGGGACCGGAACCTGTCCGGTCTTGCTACATTGGCTGCAAGCAACACGTGGCACATCGGCATGGATGAAAGCCTTGTGCTCGAAAAAACGCAGGTGTTCCCAGATCCTGGATCGCGTGTCATGGACGGGCTGATCGGGCGCGCCACAGGAGGGACAAGCAAATCGACTTCCCGCCTTGAAGCGGACGTCAAAGTGGATCTCTTTGAGTTTGGCGTCAAAACGTACGTCCGTGACACTCCACGGAGCCTGCAGGCCAAGAGCTGTCGTGAACAAACTTGTCTCGGGACCCATGAATACCTCCTCATCCGCTGGTTTCAGGAAGCTTCACCCTATCCAAAAAAACTGCCGCAGCTCAACAGGCTCGGCGCGTCTGACGCTGCGATATTTGAGGTCTCCGCGACAGACGCGCCTTATGTTGTGACCACAATATCTGGTAGAAGATTCAATCCGCCGCCCACCAGCAACCCACACAAATCGCGAAGGGACCTAAAGTTTGCTACGCATAGATGTGCCATATTGGGACGCATGTTGGGGCTTGCTGAGGAAATTCAGCACATCGAAACCTTTGAATATCCTCCACTTGACAGCTCCATTGACGCGTTTGATCTACTGGTCTTTTCTCTGACGCTTGACAACTGGGTCGCGGCTGCTCGTGCTTCTGTCGAGATGAACTCAAATGAACGTGTAAACGTATGGAATCTCGAATGTGTTGGGGAGCAGGGGATTTCGGTAAATTTGTTTTTGGAGAGCTCTCAATCGAATGCCACGTTTGAAATCAAGGGTCGAACTCTTGTCGTTTATGGTGACATAGATGCGGGCTTTTTCGAGAAATTTAAAAGCCGACTAGATGCTGCACCCACAATTGAAGAAATAGGCTTGGGAAGCGCTGGTGGAAGCGTTCGTGACGCACTCTTGGCGGGATATGAAATTAGGCGCCGGGGCTTAACTACGACGCTCCACGGGAATTGTTTTTCTGCTTGCCCATTGGTTTTCATGGGAGGGAAAGAGCGGATCCTTTGGGCTTCCCCTCATCGACTTGGTTTCCATCAAATTTACGCTGGTGACGGAATCCCACTTTCGGCCGATGATCCGATTTACGATCTTACCTCTAAATATATGGTGGAGATGGGCGTAGATCCGCAGGTTGTTATACCTTGGATGCTTTCTGCTGGACCAAGTGATATGTTCAAACCTGATGTTCGGGAACTTTGCTCACCTGGTGTGTCTACTTTTGTTCAGAGGATCTGCGGTTGGTAAGTCTTTGACTGGGTGCTTCAGCAGGCAGACCTCTTCAAAGCAGTCTTATGGGCCTGCGGGACGAAAGTTCACTTCGTCCCGCATAGCACACCCAGCAGCCTCCTTCGATAGCAGGTCACACAGCAAAGTCTTCCATTTTTGCGCCCACGCTGGTCATCGCAACTGTGAGCCAACGTGGCTTGCGACCGCGACCTGACCAAGTCTCTTCGGGATTATTTGGGTTGCGGTATTTCACTGGCACTGGCGCTCGAACTTTTTTCGCACCAGTATCATCCATCACCTGCTTCAGCGTCACACCCAATTCTTTGGCATGCGCTTCTAATTTAGCTCGTGCCGCTGCCAGCTGTCGTGCTTCAAAGCTTTTGATGGCACGATCCACATCTTTCTGCAGTTTCTTAAGTTCATCGAGGCTGAGGCTATTTAAGTCCATTGTGCTGTCCTTTTTTGATCCGCGCACATAAACCATTAGCGCAGCGTATTGGCAAGCGGGCAGTTTAGCTGGGCTCAAGCACAAGCTGAACAGCACAGCGCAAAACCTCATACAACATACATTCTATGAGATTTTCGCCTAAGTCATTGAAAATTATAATGATTGGGTAGGATATGATTTCGGTCGACCAACCAAAACCTCAGACTTTATACTCAAATAAAGCAAATGATTATGTTTTTAGGGGATAAACCATGCGCCAAGCACAGACATTGAACGAAGCTCAGCTGCGTCGTGTTATACACTACTGCCGCAGTCGTCGTCATCCAACCCGTGATCAAACAATCGTCATGGTCAGCTTCTATGCTGGACTGCGCGCCAAGGAAATTGCCGCGCTTACCGTGGGCGATGTGTTTGATGACGCAGGCGCTGTGCGCGAGCAGTTCATCTTGTCAGCAGCACAGAGCAAGGGTGGGCAGCGCAGGACGGTGTATGTGAGCCAGCGCTTGCGAAAGTCGTTGGGCGAATATGGGGACACCATCAAGCTTAGCGATCCGCAGCGTCCACTGTTTGTCAGCCAAAAGGGCGGAGCGTTCTCAGCCAACACTATGTGCCAGTTGTTCCTCGACATCTACAAAGCAGTTGGGCTGAAAGACGCGTCAAGCCACTCTGGGCGCAGAACATACATCACGCGCTTAGCCAACAAGGGGGTTGGCGTGCGTTTGCTGGCAGCTCTCGCAGGGCATTCTCACATCTCGACCACCCAGCGATACATCGATGTGAACGCAGAGCAGCTGGCGTCAGCAGTCGAGTTGCTGTGAGGCAAGGGGCGGTACGAGTCATTCGTTGAAGGTACGCCAACCTAGACTACAAGGGTCAATCGCCCTCATTCGCGTGAGTTACAGCTCAGCTTTTCCCGAAGACAAAGACATGAGAAAACCTGATAATCAGCCAACGGCGATGGCGCAGATTACTCGGTCTTGTTTGAAAGCTGGGCACACTTCTAGATTTTCAGACAACCCTCAACTGCACGTTGACGCAATCCACGTATCAACATAGTGTGCATCGGCCAGCACTCGGAGCTAAATGCGGAGAATCTGTGGACTTCACCAATATCGACAAAAAAATTGCGAAGCTTGCCGCTTATGACGTCGCCACATTCGACAACATGAGCAATAGCTTTAAGCATTTTGCTCTTGAGTTGAAGGTTCACCGATTCCGGCATTTAACCGACATAATCCTTGCATTCGATCATCCAGTGACTGTACTCGCTGGCACGAACAAAATCGGTAAAACCAGTATACTCCTCTTGCTTGCTTGCAGTCACGAAAAGTTCATGCGCTTAGATGCAAGCAAGCCCGAACCTACTTGGCGAGAACACGCATGGAAAGACGTGCTAACCTTTACAAAGCACGAAACCGAGAAGAACGACTACACATACAGCATGAAATGGCGCATTGCGAACAAATCGCTTAATGGAGAAGGGAAGAGGCTAGCTAGCAGCAAGTCATGGAGCGGCCTTGGGAAGAAATCTAAAGAAGCTCGCCGAAACGCTAAAATTAATGACCGAGAAGTAAGGCTGATTGATCTGGATAGGCTTCTGCCGGCTAGAAGTTTCTCCGCTTCGCTTTTACGAAAATCTGGGAGCGCTCCTCTCACGAAAATGAGTGACGATCTGGTCAAGTCGTTTTGCTACGTCCTTGACCTGCCATATAATAATAATTTTGAAATCTCGGAGGTTGGCGGCCACGTAAACAAGCGCTGCTATCTTATCAAATCTTCTGCGCACAGCTACTCAAGCTATGGAGCTGCGTCTGGGGAGGAGGCACTGATTAACTTGCTGCGTGATATTTTGGATGCCCCTGATGGAAGCTTGATTCTTATCGATGAAATTGAGGCAGGTTTCCACCCAGCTGTGCAGCGAAAACTTGTAAAGGTAATATGCCAAATCGCATGGGAGCAGAAAAAGCAATTCATTATGACCAGTCACTCATCCACTATCATTGATGCAACCCCAGCAAAATCACGGAAGTTTATTGAGCACCACAATGGTCTTTATCGCACAATTTCAGGTATAGCTCCGCAAGCTGCACTTTCCAAGATGGATTCTATTGGTCATCCGTTGGTACGGCTTTTCTGCGAGGATGACCTCGCCGAATATTTGATCACAATGGTTGCAACAGAGATCTCAAAAGAACATAAAAACTTTAGACGGCTGTTCGAGGTAATTCGATCTGGGCCAGCCAACATGGTTAAAACAGATTACGAGCGTCATAAGTTTTTTTTCAACCAGCTTAGAAACAAGATTGGGTACTGTGCGGTGTTTGATGGAGATCATCACAATAAACCTGGCTTTAAAGAATTGGGGGACGCAGACAAGTTCGTACACTTCTTGAAGCCATACACTGCTCCTGAGGTCGCGCTGGCACAGGCTTACCTCGCTTCGTACCCCAATGCCGAGCTTCAGGCGTTTCTTGGTGCTGACAACCACCACGCTTTCTTTCAGAAAATGGTGGATATGGATCTTGCCGTAGACAAAGCGGACGCGAGGAATAACTGCTACTCGGCGTTTAAGGCATCGGCTGAATTTGCACTCCACTTTGACTCTCTGAAAGAGTTCCTAATGAATACTGCAACACATTTCAGCGAAGCTAAAGGATAGACTAATTTAACGTGAAGTTTTCTTTTCTGGATAGGCCGCTTTCAGGTGATGTGGGTATGCAGCTTGGAACATGCGAGAAGTCCTTATGTTCATTATGTCCCTAACACCCGCGTCAGTGCAGTTTCGCTTAGCCGACCCTGCTCAACACCATCTAACGCGCGGTGAGCCAGCGCTTCGCTTGGTGCATAGCCCTCACGCCCTACGCCCAATGCAGCCAACAGTGCAGTTTCTGTGATCTTGCCTGCGTCAAATAGATCAAATGCGCGCTCAGCTGCGGTTTTTGGAGGCATAACTACCTTCGTTTTTGAAATGTGCGAAGCCGGGTCAATCACATCTGCCTCGGCCCCACCATCGCCCGCATCAGTCTCAATGCTTTCGGCGTCAGCTTCTGGTTCGTTGGGCAACTGTTCGTCAATCTCGTCATCTGCTCTCACTGCTGTGTTCACTTCAGACGCTGCCAGCGCCATGCCCTTGATGCCTTGCGAGCGCCGATACTCTTCCGGCGACAGCTCATATCGCTTGCCTGTCAGCACTTCCTTGCGCAGCCGTGGCGTCAAATGGCTGTAGTGGCGTTCAATCATGCCAATTGAAGTGCCCATCTGAACGGCCAGCGTGTGAATATCCAGCCCGTCATTCAACAAAGCAAAAGTCGCATAAGTGTGGCGCAAGCTATACAGGGTGCGGTCCTGCCCAGTGCGCGGGCATTTCAGCAACTCTGTGTGTTTCATCAGAAACTTGAAGGTCTGACGCAGATTTTTGCTGACAGTGCCATCCGGCAATCGAAACACAGGCAGGTCCAGCTGTGCACGAATCAAGTCTTCAAAGGTCATGTCAGCAATGTCGGGACAACGGCTCTGGATGCGCTTGAGATAGTTGATGGTGCTGGCACGACAGATCAGGTCACGCTGCCCAGTTTTACCCGACACGGACATCTCCAAAAAGGTCAGCCCACCTTCCTCGAACAGATGTATGTGCTTCCAGCGCAGGTTCTCAGCTTCTGTGCCATGCCGTATGCCTGTATTTGCCAAGATCAGCACATAGTCGCGCAGAACTTCGCGTGTGGCCGCTGTCTTGCTGTGATCAGTGGCTGCGGGCCATTTGCGCAGCCCCTTGTAGATCACCTCATACTCTTCCAGCGTGAAGCTGCCACGACTTTCTGTTTTGAGGCCGTCGTTGATAGGCTTGGGCCGAATAGCATGGGTGATCCAGCCGCGCTGCTCAGCCTCGTCCAGCACACGGTTCAGCGCTGTGTTATGCGTGTTTATGGTGCTGTGATGAGCCTTGCGCCCAAGCTGTTCTGTGCGCCATTTGCCGAACTCAATCAGCGCCTTTGTGTCGATATTGGCCACATCGTATTTGCCAAAGAACGGGATCAGATAGCGCTTAATGACTGTGATTTAGTCTTTGTGCTTTGGGGTAGCTTGTTCTTGAGCCGATCTTCTGACGAATAGAAGGACTTCATGGCCATTTCAGTGGCTTTGTCAGGGTCTTCGGTTTCGGTGGAGAACCTGTGCCATTGCCCATCTGCCAGTTTTTGGAGTTTGTCGATGTGCGGCTCCAACATTCGCGCTTCTTTTAAAGACAGTGACCCATGCGCTTCTTTTGGGTTCGTGATTGCTGTTTTGCGACGCATCTGTTCACCTCCGCAAACCTTATGGTTCAGCTGGCGTGGTATGCCGTGCTTTATGCTGCCGCGACTACGTTTTTGGATCAAGCTTTTGTTTAGGCTGCGCTTGTTGTTGTCTTTGGGACGCGTGTCTTGCGAGAAAACGCCAGCGACAGTGTTTCCACAGTGTCTTCAAACACAATGTCCCCACGGTATCCCAAACACACTGGTCCAAACACACTGTTGCCAACACAGTGTTCAACACAGCGATTCGCGCATCAAAATGTCCGCGCACAGTGTGCAGAGTGTGTATCAAGTGTGTAGGGAGATTTTGGGGTCTAAAAATCTTTTAAGTGTTTGATTTTATTGGAGGCGAGTATGAGAATCGAACTCATGTACACGGATTTGCAATCCGCCCCATCTAATTGATTCTAAACAATAAATATTCAAATATCGCTCCCAAAAGACCCCGCTTTCTCAATAGGTTACCGCGCAATTGTAAACTCGAAAAGAAATGTATTTGCGTGGAACAGCCGGTGATATGGACGATCTCAGCAGCATGGTTGACCAATCGCTCATCGTTGAAATGGTACACGTGCAACGTGACGAAATGCTTATGAAACAGATCGCAGGGTGCCTGATTTCGCGCGCTGGCCTCAATGGTGTGTCAGAAGCGCGGCTTAGCTATCGTTCCAGTACTTGACCATCGCTGCCCGAAACTTGTTGAAGTCCTTTTCGTTCCAGCAGACTTTTGTCCCATCGCGCAGCAAGAAGTGGTATCCATTTGCGCAAAAAAGTTTCGAGATATCACAAGCCTTAAGCCAAGCGTGACAATTGAGGTAGGTTTGCTGGTAAGACGAGACAAAATTCTGATTTGGGACGTTCCACAACATACCTTCAATGAAGTAGGAAGGTGCGACACCATCCTCAAGATAGCCTGCCTCAATCATTCGATTGCGCCAGTTTTTGAAGACCCTGACATTGGACTTGAAGCGCGTGGATGTAGCTTGGTTCTTAGATGTGCAATTTGCTAAATGCTGCTTTGGATAGTTAACGATTTTGTCGCCATCATAGGTCCAAAAGCAAATCCCGTCCCTGTAAGCAGGGCCAGTTTCAGCAGAGTACGAAGTATACCGTAGATGCCGGGTGCACACCAAAACATCAGCGTCGCGACGTGACCCGTTACCGGGAATGAAGATAGCTTTCTTGCCCGGCTTCACCCCATTTCCAAACTTCGTAGTGAGCCATTCGAGCACTTCTTCCTTGAATTTTTTGTGGCTATAGCTACCGGGGGTTAGGTTTTGATGAAACCGAGCCTTTTCAGCGTCGTCGAGGCTTGAAAGGTCATAGTAATTGATTGAGGAAAGCCTCAACGCAATATCAACGTCACTATCCACTCGGATATTCGTGCTATTTCCATATGAGCCTTGAAGAAAAGAGTCGAATTTCTGAGCTCTATATGGTGAATTGGCGTCTTCTAGTACTGCTTTAATTGTCGCATATGTGTTCTTAGATTGCTCTTGCGCTCCAGGGTGTGACCACGTTTCAAGTTGCGCTTCAGAAATAGCCATTAAGCCCCCATCAGCTTTTTTATATCTGCTTCAAGTTTTGCATAGGACTCCGAACCCCGCTGCCGCAGCAAATTCAATTTGTCCATGTTGTGCTCAAACATGTCGGTTGCCATTTCAGGCTTCTCAAAAGTCTCATTTACCCGAACAGTAGGCACTTGCTTGAACATTATCCGCCGCAGCACATCCATAGAGGTAGTGTTAATCTCAAGTGTCTTCTGGAGCAGTTGGACGCTGACTAGGTACTTCTTGGCGAACCACATCTTAAGACCGGGTGCAGGCGATGGATAGTTTCCAACACCGACGCTTAGCACTCTGAGGTCCGTGGGAGCGTACTCCATCGGGCCAATGGCATCAGCGATGGCGTAGAGTGTGGGGTTGTTTGCGCAGTACCCACCGTCGATGAGCTCGATACTGTCTCCGTTTGCTGTTTTGACCACCTTCCGGTCAAAGAACGGGTATGCAGAGCAGGACGCCTGTACAGCGTCAGCAATGGTGCAGCCAAACCCTGGCGTGAACGTCCCAACCCTTCCATGCGCTTGGCCGACACTGTTCTTGAAGATCATTGGCGTTTCTAGTTGCCACTTCGTAGCCACAAGCCCGACACCGGTCTTCAAGCCGTCGAAACGAGCGTCACCGAACACCGCCTTGCCGGTTGCAGCAAGCGCTTTGGACTTCTCGTGCGGTCGCTTAGCCTGCATGATAGGAGGGACGTGCTCACAGTACAGCGTGTGGATTTCTTCGACAGTCTTCCCTTGCGCAAGGAGCGCAGCGATTATCGACCCGGTGCTCGTGCCGAATATCAAGTCGAAGACTTCACAGAGTGGCTTGCCGACAAGCCCTTCGACCTCCCGTAGCACTCCGAGGGTATAGAACCCTTTAGCTCCACCCCCGTCCAAGCTGAGGATTCGACACTGATCAGGTCGAAAGAACTGCTCGATATTTGCCTCTGGCACCTGACCCTCACCTCTTTGGATACAACCCAATGTAGGCAAAAAGCCGCCGAGTGCAAGATGTAGACCCACCTGGACGTGGCGTTTTCGCCATATTGCCGTGGAAGGCCGCAGTTCGTTACAAGAATAGTGTGATAGTATTTCGGTGTATGGTAACAACACCAATTTTGAATGCTGTCACGACTAGCCAAGTCACGGGTTGGCGCGCTCAGCGTAGCATGTTTTTCAGATAGGTGGCGAGAGAATGAGGGCGCTTGGTGAACATTGAACAGATTGTAACGCGAATTTCTAACACTGCGAAGAGCATGGATCAGATATGTCGGGCGGCACCAGATTGGCGTAGGGGGGTGGAAGCGTCATATATGGCTGCAGGTGAACTGCGCACGCTTGCCGAGTTGGTTTTCCCAGAGGAGGCCGGAATACATCTTTTGAAATCGAGTTTGGCACGCAGGCAGGTGTGGTGGGGAGTGCTGTCTGCGCTGGAACCGGCGGACGTCACAGATGCTGAAATGCTGCGCCATAACTTGCTGCTGCTTGCCGACGACACATTGTTAGCCGCTAGGTTTGGAACTGAGAAGGGCAGGGCGCTGAAACCCCTGCTGCACGCGCTGTCACCGCGCCCACTTGGAAAAGCACAATACGATGTGCTGGCAGCGTTGATTGTAGAAGAAGCGGAAACGCTGGAAGGCTGGATCGCCCGCGACGGTTTCTTGGATGCCTATAAGCTGCGCGAGTACTTGTTCCCCGACGTTGCAACCATGAACGCTGTGCTTGCTGAGGACGCTGCTGGATAGGGCAGGGGAGGGCACTCATGACATTTTCCCACTTTTGTCATGAGTGACGCTCCGCGCGCGGCTGACCGGGCAGTCATTGCTGAAATGGTGCGCGCGCAACGCGATGAAATGCTCATGAAGCAGATCGCGGGTTGTTTGATTTCGCGCGCGGGCCTCAATGGTGTGTCGCAAGAACGTCTTGGCGCTTATGCCATGGGCTGCGCCGATCAGATCATGCGCGCTTGGCAGTAGAAGCCAGAACACGCACGGGAAAGGCTGGCGCAAGCGCGTGTAAAGTATGGCGGGGTTGTCGAGTGAGGTCGGCACAGTTATCATAAGTGACCCGGCGCGAATTTGTCTCCCGCTGCGTTTCGTCTAGAATTTATCTCGTGGCTAAATGCATTCTGGGAGAACGTAACGCACATCGTTATATTAAAACAGTCTGGCAAGAAAGCTGATGATAACGCACCAGACTGACTTGATCAGCGCTCGAGATTTCGGGAATGGAGTGAGCTGAATATGAATATCGCAAGGCTTGTGTGCGTATTAGAAAGATACCCAAGGTCAGTTCAAATTCTTGTGGGTATAACCTCAATTTTGGCAGCATACTCTCTTTTCTTTATCGGCTTTTTTTCTCGTACTCCATTTTCTCATATCATCATTATGGGCGCTTGGAGCACAAGCGTTGTTTTACTTGAGGTAACCACTAAATTGGCATTGTCCATATTATCTGGAAGGATTGTATTTTATCTAATTTATGGAATAATCAGAAGCACGAATTTAGTCCCTTACTTAATAAACATGATTTACAGAGATTTTAAAAAATCACGAATCTCACAAATATACATCACAAGGCTCTTGCGCAAGAAAACGCATGCCTTTAGCCTTATTATTGGCCTATTATTTTTTGCAATATTTGCAATTGAAAATCTTCATGGAGTCTATTTTATTGTTAAAACATTGATCGCATTGATGTTTACACCGGCTCTCTTGTACCCCCTATTCTTCCGTCCAAAACACCTATTATTCCCACCACCCTTTATATTCCTTCCCCAAAAGCCATCGGGAGTATCTGAAGACCGTTGGGTTGTTTACGCAATAACTTGCTCTTCTATCATCGCATCGTCTTTCTTTTACTTTGCTGGTCAATCAATATTCCACGCAAGAGCTTCCAAGTTTCAAACCGTAAATACTGAACACGTCTCAGTTGTGGGTAGTATTATAGCAGCCAACGTGAGTGGAGTTCTTTTTTTAGGCTATTTCGCGGTTTGTGTGGGTGGCTTGGTTTCCGTTCATTTGCCTGTGGCACAAGATGTTGTGCGGTAGGGTGACGCTGGTAAGTGGGTGAGATTGCCTGCGATGAGGTATGACATGTTGATGAGGTTGCGGGTTTTGCGATACCCGCGCGCCCGAGCCTTTGCGGCCTGAATGAGGCCGTTGATGGCTTCGACAGCGCCGTTGCTCAGATCGCTGTCAAAACCGTTAAGTATACCATCCCAGTGCGCCTTGAGTGTCAGAGCGAGTTTCTTGAATGCTGGCAGCCTGCTGCGGCGCGCCCATTGAAACCAGGCGGTAAGCCGTTCTTCGGCCTCTGCCTTGGACTCGGCTTCAGCAAAGATGTCGCGCAAAGCCTCTTTCAAGCGAAACGCGCGTCCTGTTTTCAGGTGCATCCGAGATAGATCATGATGCTGTGTGATCTGCCGCTTCGTCCATCTCTTCTTGTCCTTGAGCCACATCCAGCGGCTGTGTTTCAACTCAGGTCTGCTGCGTACTTCGGCGCGGCGAACCTCTTCAAGCGCCACATTGGCCAGTTGGATGACATGGAATGGGTCGAAGGTAACATCCGCGTTCGGCAGATGCTTTGCGACGCCAGAAATGTAGGCCCTACTCATATCGATACAGGCAGCGGAGATGGCATCGGGATCACCGCCATGGGCGCGCAGATCTTCACCGAAAGCCGCCACAGTCTTTGCATCACGTCCTTCACAGGCAAAGAGAAGCCTGCCGGCCAGAAGGTCGTGAAATAGGGTGATGTAATTATGCCCGCGGCGCGCAGCTGTCTCGTCAATCCCAAGGGCGGTCACGGCGCTGAAGTCTTCGCGATCTCGCGCTGACGACACGTAATGGTCAAGAACCCGCCAGAGGCGATCGTCACCAACATCAAGCATATCAGCAACAGCCTTCACCGGCATCTGTCGCACCAGCGCAATCACAAAGGCTTCAAACAACTGACTGAAACCGCTGCCACTGCGCGCCCAGGGGACCGGAACCTGTCCGGTCTTGCTACATTGGCTGCAAGCAACACGTGGCACATCGGCATGGATGAAAGCCTTGTGCTCGAAAAAACGCAGGTGTTCCCAGATCCTGGATCGCGTGTCATGGACGGGCTGATCGGGCGCGCCACAGGAGGGACAAGCAAATCGACTTCCCGCCTTGAAGCGGACGTCAAAGTGGATCTCTTTGAGTTTGGCGTCAAAACGTACGTCCGTGACACTCCACGGAGCCTGCAGGCCAAGAGCTGTCGTGAACAAACTTGTCTCGGGACCCATGAATACCTCCTCATCCGCTGGTTTCAGGAAGCTTCACCCTATCCAAAAAAACTGCCGCAGCTCAACAGGCTCGGCGCGTCTGACGCTGCGATATTTGAGGTCTCCGCGACAGACGCGCCTTATGTTGTGACCACAATATCTGGTAGAAGATTCAATCCGCCGCCCACCAGCAACCCACACAAATCGCGAAGGGACCTTTTTTTAGTAAAACACTCAGGCGATGCAAATTGGCGCTATACTGAAAGAGAATATGTATTTTACCCTTTCGAGATCATAAAGAGCATCTCGGATAAAGCACCAAACGTTGAAGGCCCATAAATGATCTTGATTACAGCGTTTCCATTCTTGAGGTGCATCCTGCGGCCTTGAAGTAATTCCAACATTCGTCGGGTGAGAAGAGATCACAGATTTCCCCGATGGCATCGATGAGTTACTACCCGTAGCACCCCAGACAACCTTTTCTTTGACGTTCCGCTATACTGGACGCAACATGGGAGCGAGATGAAAGGTGGACGAAGATATTTCTGGGTCTTAGCCGAAATACCCGCCAAAACGCAGAATAAGTTCATTCGGCCGTCTTTTGAGCCTCGTAAACTCCAGCGTCCAACTCAACGGCATCCATGATAATTTTGAGGTGATCTCTATCGCTCACCTTTACTTCGAACGAAACGCGTCGATAGTCTTCTTTTTGATCAAGAAAAACTACGTCACTAATATTGGCCCCCAAATTCTCAATCGCCGAACTAATTCGGCCGAACGCTGCGCCATCCCGCGAAAGAACGAGCGACAATGTGACCGGAAAAACTGATGCATGTCTTCCAGCAACCCAGCGAAGGTCAAGCCAGCGATCTGGCTGGTCTTCAAACTCCTCCAACTTGCGGCAATCAATGGTATGTACCACGACATCCTTGCCGCGATATGCGATGCCGATGATCCGGTCTCCGGGCAGCGGCGTGCAGCACGGGGCGCGGCGAAACGATTGGTCGGCTGAAAGCCCGATGATCGGCCGTGCGGCATCGACCTCCCGCTTCTTCGAGCCAGTCTTTGGGTAGAGGGCGGTGACCACGCGGCGCGCGCTGATCTCTGCCGCTCCGACACGCGCGCGCAATTCCTCTGCATTAGGGATTGAAAGCATACCCGCGGCCGTGTTCAGCGCTTTGCCGCTGATTTCGCGCCCGGCGGCTTCGAAGGCCGCGCACAGTAATTTGTTGCCCAGAGATATATAGCGCTCTCGATCTTTGTGCCGCAAAGACCGCCGGATCGCGGCTTTTGCGCGGCTCGTCACCACAATGTCGATCAAGCTCGATTGCGGCCTACGGCCCAACGCGGTGATTATCTCGACACTCTGGCCGTTTTGCAGCCGGGTCCAGAGCGGCACGCGCAGCCCGTCAACCTTGGCCGACACGCAGCTATCGCCGATCTGCGTGTGGATCGCGTAGGCGAAATCAAGGGGCGTCGCTTCCCGCGGCAGCTCGACCACATCGCCCTTAGGAGTATAGCAATACACCTTGTCGCCATGCATCTCTAAGCTGGCTGACTCGCGGAATTCAGTGTGACCTTCCTCAGCACCGAAACGTTCGCTCAACAAAGCGTACCATTTCTCCAGATCAACCATGAACGGGTTCTGCAATCGTAATCCATCGCGGTAGGACCAATGCGCGGCGACTCCGACTTCAGCAACCTCTTGCATCTGGCGGGTGCTAATTTGCACATCCAATCGCATGCCGTCGCGGTCCGAAACGGTGGTATGCATTGATCGGTAGCCGGTTGACTTCGGCGTGCTGATGTAATCTTTGAACCTCCCCGGCACCGCTATCCAGCGACTGTGAACAACGCTGAGTGCTGCATAGCAGTCCTTCTCAGTTCGCGTTGTGATCTGGAACAGGTGAACGTCGCTCAGCCGCAAAAAACTGAGTTCCCCTTCCTGCATCTTGCGCCAAATCGAAAAGGGTTTCCTGGTACGACCATAGACTTCTGCCTCGATCCCCGCTTTTTCTAGCTCTACCTGCATGTTAGCTGCCATACGTTGAATCAAATCACCGGTTTCGCGCTGCATGGCGGTGAATCGGTGGATGATGCTGGCGCGACCTTGGGGGTTAAGAACACGGAAAGACAGGTCTTCGAGCTCTTCTCGCATCCACTGCATCCCCATGCGCCCGGCGAGCGGCGCGTAGATTTCCATCGTCTCACGCGCCTTCTGCGCCTGCTTGTCCGGGCGCATCGCCTTCATGGTGCGCATGTTGTGCAGCCGATCAGCAAGCTTGACGAGAATCACTCGCACGTCCTTGGCCATCACCATTCCCAGCGTGCGCAAATTTTCCGACTGCGTGCTTTTCTCGTTAGAGAGTTGTATGTTGGTCAGCTTGGTAACGCCATCAACCAAATCGGCCAATTCAGGACCGAAGCGCTTCTCTATCTCGGAATAAGTGGACTTCGTATCTTCGATTGTATCGTGCAGCAAGGCAGTGATGATCATAGCATCATCGAGCTTCTGCTCGGCCAGGATCAAAGCGACCGCAACAGGATGGCTATAATATGTTACGCCTGAAGCTCTGACCTGGCCCTCATGTAAATCGCGACCATATTCAAAGGCTGATAGTATCAAATCAGCGTTAGTGTTTGGGTTGTATCCGCTGACAATGTCAACGAGCTCTTTGGCCGTGATCGTTCCCGACGGAGAGTCTAATTCGCTATCAACATAATAGGCAACGGGCGCGCCTTTGGTCGATTCAAATGAAGCCGGGTCGGGATGGTCTAACGCTGCCGGGCCATCCGACGCATCTTCCAACGGAAGTTTGACGTCGATATCCTTAGGTCCGCCATCCGGGTACTTATCGAGTGCAGACAGCCTTTCGTCTGCCGAATATTCTATTATGTCATCATCAAATACCATAGTTCGTGGATCCACAAACTTATTGCCCACGAAAGAGGCCGCATTCTTGATAGTTTCTTCTGAAAGGTCACCTTTTCTAAAACGACATTTAATTACGAAAGCATCTTTAAAAGACACTTGGCTCATGTCAAAAGATGAAAAGTCCAATTTCTCCCATAGCCCTCCATCGAAGAAGGTCACCGGGTCTTCATCCGCCGCTGCAATCAGTTCGAACAGATCGTTTGATTCGCAGGAATCGACAGCTAAAAAGGCTTTACTCGCTCGATGGCTCACCCTCATCGAAGATCCTTTTCATGAAGTACTTTTGCGATGCCAAGCGTATCCGACGATGTGATCCATCGTTTTCGTCAAGTTCAAGTCCTCGTTTCAGAACTTGCCGCTTGACCTGACTCTTAAAGGAATACACGTTCTGCGTGTTTTCTTCTGATGGCGCCAAAAATTCAAAGGAGACAATCTGAATCGCTCCAGTCTTAATTCCTATTCCGATCCAGTCATCTTGTGTAAACTTCCCTCTCAGCTCCACGATGTTCGATAGTTCAACGGACATACCAGCCAATGTGTCCCGTCGAAGGCGCGTTGGCTGACTTTCATCCTTGCTTTCAGCAAGCCGCACCTCGAAGTGAATTTTTTTGTCATCTTGGCCCGGTCCATTATATCTACAGATCAGGCCAGCACGTTCCTCTTCTCCATCAATGCCTATTCCACCCAAGAGAGACATGTGTTCGTCAGCTGTATGGACTATCAGATTAGCATAAGTAACTTCCAAGTCAGCCACCGCTAACAAATTACCATCTGGATCAGATAGCTCTTCATCGCGTAGGGTTCCAAAGGTTGGACGGGCGGACAAGCCGATGTCTTGCCTGCGGTCATCCTCTGCAAATACCACGTTAGCCCCTTTGATCGGATAAGGTTCTGCGACATCGAGATTTGCAAGTTCGAAGAGTGGCGTCTCGCCTGGCATGCGAGGGTAAACTGTCGGAAAGTCATCGGGTTTACTGGGTGAGCTGTCGGAAAAAGTGACGATTTTCTCAACCTCGATGCCAAGCACTTCTGCTGCCATCCTCCAACCACCGATGTTCTGTGGTGTGGAACCGTTGTCCGCGTAATAACGTGCCCATGCAGCATGTCTGTTTTCCCTACTCGGATCTGGCGGAGGGCCTGCCTTTTTACCGATACCATGGGTCCAACCGGAACCTGCATCATGATGCTCGGCATGCCATCGCTGTAATATTGCATACGCGATACTTTCTTTCGTTGTGTAATGGTAGCCTTCATTCGTCAGTTTTTTCATCTGTGCGACGATAGCGCCATGTATTGGATAAACACGGTTCGTCATGTAGCCTCCGATCGCTGAAACATTCCGTAGATTCTTTTATGATACTGCAAGCCTGTGTCATTTGCGATAATTTACGTAAATTACTGCAAGCCTGTGTCATTTGCGATATTTTACGTAAATTATTGAATTTTCAGTATTTTGATTATTCATGTACCTAGGTTTCATCGGACGAACGCACCACATGAAAGTGGCCGGGGATGCCGACGGAGAAGTAAAATGCAGAATGATCTGTTCACAGCGATCAACAATCTCGATCTTGAGATTATCACTCGCAACATGCAGACCAAGCTCAATTGGTCCAAAGCTAAAGCGGAACGAGTCGAAAGTCAGTACCGGCGCTTTTTGTTCCTTTGCGCGGATGATCCGACGCAGACAGTGCCGTCAGCTGAGCTCGACGATTACTGGGAAATGCACATCCAGGACACACGGAAGTACGCGCAAGATTGCATGAGGACATTCGGGTTCTTTCTGCACCATGTCCCCAACGCAATGGAGCGCGTGGAGGGTTTGACACGAATCGACCTCTTAGATCGCTTCTCGACAACCAAAGATCGCTATAAAGCGGTCTTCGGAACGCGGATGCTCAACGCCGTAATGTCTGCGTGCGACGAATGTATTCCGGATTATGATTCACCAAGCGATCCCGACCCTGATGTCCGCACCGGAATTGACGGTGTCGAGCGGAACTGATTGTCAGTCCACAGCACTGCGCTGGGACCGTCCCGTCGGCAAAGACGGGACGGTTCGCTTTATGTCGGACTGCAAATGGCGACTTTGATTGACAAGAAAGCGGAAACCCTGAGAGGGTGGATCGCACGCGACGGCATGCTGGATGCCTATATGCTGCGCGAGTACCTCTTCCCCGATGCTGCTACGATGAACGCTGTGCTTGCCGAGGATGCTGCCGGATAGGTTAGGGGAGCACTCATGACAAAACTGTAATAATGTCATGAGTTGAGTTCTGTCGCGGAGCGCACGCGCGACAAGATATCCTGCCCATCCTCAAAGGCACCGGCAGCTTCGAGCCAATAAATGAACTCGATCACGTCCAGCCGCCGCTCAGCATTCTCCACCTTTGCCACATATGATTGCGCAACGCCCAGCTTGTCCGCCAGCGCCGTCTGCGTCATTCCTGCCTCTTGGCGCACACGCTTCAATTCTGAATTGAGCATGGAATGTTGCGGGGATCGTAACGTTTTCACC
Source organism: Roseinatronobacter monicus (assembly GCF_006716865.1). Taxonomy (NCBI): domain Bacteria; kingdom Pseudomonadati; phylum Pseudomonadota; class Alphaproteobacteria; order Rhodobacterales; family Paracoccaceae; genus Roseinatronobacter; species Roseinatronobacter monicus. Next base: position 1,080,761 of record NZ_VFPT01000001.1, read on the forward strand.
GGGCTGCATCTCCTTGTGCAGCGCGGTTCGTAATCCTGTTGTAGGATTATCCCATTTCAGTATATTTGGGCGGAAGTCATGATGGAGGCGCAAGCGATGACGACCATTCTGAACTTCGGCCACTACTGGTCACGTGAGCTGATCGATTGGGGGTGGCAGGGGAGCGCTGGATCTCTGCTAGGAGCGCTGAGAGCGAATGCTGAGGAATCGGACGCCGACTTCCGAAATCAAATAGGCATCTACGTGCTCTATGACGAGAATCGAGAGGTTGTTTACGTTGGTCAGGCCGGGCGCGGCAATAGCCGCCTCTTCGAGCGTCTGCGGCAACATTCGCGCGGCCCTATGCGGGATCGGTGGACAGCCTTTAGTTGGTTCGGTTTCCTCGACGTTGGCCTTGACGGGTATCTGGTCGAGCGCAAAAAAGGCGCTATCCCCGCTCACGCTCATACTGATGCACTGGACCAATTCGAATCGATTTTACTACAGGTTGTAGAGCCGCGACTGACGAAGCAAGGACCACGTTGGAACGGCACGACTGAGTATTTTCAGTTCGTCGAGGAAGAGGCCACAACGCTCGAACACATTTGGCACGAACTTCAAGAGCTGAAGGAGCTCGTTGGCAATCGCCAACAGTGAGTGAAATGATGCACCATCGAGGGCGAATGAAGTTGCGTATGTTGAAAACGCAGCAGGCAACCCATTGTTAAAGTCCGTCGAGCCCAATTGCTCAAAGCCGTCAGCTTGGACAAGTGATATGCTCGATTCGGGAGTGTTTCCGCGATCGCAGACGCCGCACGGGAAAATAAAGCTTGATCTGCTGACCTCGTCAGGCGATCTTGAGCCGGAAGGTGAGTATTTTGGGGAATGTCGGTTGAAAATTCGCGAACATAAAAGGTATCGGAATGAGATTTATTTCAATTACTATATTTGTTATCAGTTTTGTTTTTTCATCAGTAGCAAACGCTCAGGATAATAATTCTAGTTTTGATTCGTCTCCAGTTATAGATGAAACAATTAAGAATTTAGAAAGCATTCGAAAGCTACTTGAGGAGGTTCAAACGCTTGATGATAATCCTGGGAGATTTCGAAGGTCGAGCGACGATGCCCAGAACGATTTGAATGATAAGCTCGATAGTTTAATCAATCTGATTGTTGGAGAATCATATGCGAAAGCGCGCAAAAATTTATTGCAAAGTGATGGAAAAATATCCGAAATTGAGCAAAGGATAGATAATCTTCGTGTCCAAAGATTGACAGCACCTTCTTCAGAGGAATCTAAAACACGCGTTGATGACGTGTTGAGGCGAGAGTTTGCGAGAGGTAGCCGAGAGGCTATTGACTTGGAAATTTCGCGCTTGCTCGAAGAAATGGAGTTACTGCGAGTGGCTCGTGCTGATCTGGAACGTGAGTTTCAGGAGCTTCTTATATCTAACTATGGAATTATATTAACCGATGATCAAGTGAAATCAGTTTTGTATCAGATTAATGGTAGCTCAATCGTGGAGGCTGCTGTAGCCTTATCTGTCTTACAGCATATCGAGAATAGACTGGGAGAAATCCGCGCGACTGTCTCTAATCAAGATTCATTGAGAAGGTATTATGGTGTCGCGGCTATTATGCGCTTAATTACTGTAAGGTTGCATGAGCGCCACTTGAATGATTATCAAGATGTCTGGATTCCTGCGCTTAACAGCTTTGAATCAGAAAATGATGCACTCATAAATGAGACACGCTCGCTAATTAGTCAAACTCGGTTTGCTGGACCGCTGGAGCTCCTGCAAGCGAATCTGAATATTCAATTGAGAGTTTCTGAGGTTGCGAATGAATACCGTGCGCTTCTAAGATCGCGAGAAAATTTTGTGGCTGAGCGTCTTGTCGCTTCTATTGCAGATGCGGAGGTGGCGATAAATACGCTTAGGACCCTGAACCAAGCACTCATTATATTCGAACAGTTTTCTTGGAATCAGAGTGAATTTCAGGCACTGATTAACATTGAGAGCAACGAGCTTATCCCGCTGGATGAGGCGGAATTGATCGATGATTTCTTGAGTATTTCGCGTGCTCTCGCAGGGACATAGTTGGACGTAAACATATCGTTCTATCGATCTCTGATAGTGCCATTGCAACCTTGCTGCTGTTCGCGCTGGTGTCTGTATTATTTTACGGCCTCCGTGTTTTGCTTTCGTTCTTTCGGAGGATGTTGCGAAGCATGGGTTTTGTCAGCGGCTTTAATTTCTTTGAAGCGTCAATGCTCAAGATTTCTTGAAAGTCACGATTTGTCATTTCCCGGTAGAGATTCTTCTTCTTTTTCCCTCGTGTTATTTCGCGGTTTGATTTTTTGATTGCGCTAATTTTACTTGGCCTTCTTCGAATTTTCATTGTGCCATTCCTCCATGTCATCATTCATAAGGCGCTCCCGTAAGCCATCTGACTTGCCAATTTGATAGATAAAGCCGACCAGAAATTTAGGCGGTTCATTATGTTCGTGTGCTTAACGCAGCTCGTTGGCGAACCACCAGATCTATCAAATCGAGCATTTTTTCTGGCTATTTCGCGGTTTGTGTGGGTGGCTTGGTTTCCGTTCATTTGCCTGTGGCACAAGATGTTGTGCGGTAGGGTGACGCTGGTAAGTGGGTGAGATTGCCTGCGATGAGGTATGACATGTTGATGAGGTTGCGGGTTTTGCGATACCCGCGCGCCCGAGCCTTTGCGGCCTGAATGAGGCCGTTGATGGCTTCGACAGCGCCGTTGCTCAGATCGCTGTCAAAACCGTTAAGTATACCATCCCAGTGCGCCTTGAGTGTCAGAGCGAGTTTCTTGAATGCTGGCAGCCTGCTGCGGCGCGCCCATTGAAACCAGGCGGTAAGCCGTTCTTCGGCCTCTGCCTTGGACTCGGCTTCAGCAAAGATGTCGCGCAAAGCCTCTTTCAAGCGAAACGCGCGTCCTGTTTTCAGGTGCATCCGAGATAGATCATGATGCTGTGTGATCTGCCGCTTCGTCCATCTCTTCTTGTCCTTGAGCCACATCCAGCGGCTGTGTTTCAACTCAGGTCTGCTGCGTACTTCGGCGCGGCGAACCTCTTCAAGCGCCACATTGGCCAGTTGGATGACATGGAATGGGTCGAAGGTAACATCCGCGTTCGGCAGATGCTTTGCGACGCCAGAAATGTAGGCCCTACTCATATCGATACAGGCAGCGGAGATGGCATCGGGATCACCGCCATGGGCGCGCAGATCTTCACCGAAAGCCGCCACAGTCTTTGCATCACGTCCTTCACAGGCAAAGAGAAGCCTGCCGGCCAGAAGGTCGTGAAATAGGGTGATGTAATTATGCCCGCGGCGCGCAGCTGTCTCGTCAATCCCAAGGGCGGTCACGGCGCTGAAGTCTTCGCGATCTCGCGCTGACGACACGTAATGGTCAAGAACCCGCCAGAGGCGATCGTCACCAACATCAAGCATATCAGCAACAGCCTTCACCGGCATCTGTCGCACCAGCGCAATCACAAAGGCTTCAAACAACTGACTGAAACCGCTGCCACTGCGCGCCCAGGGGACCGGAACCTGTCCGGTCTTGCTACATTGGCTGCAAGCAACACGTGGCACATCGGCATGGATGAAAGCCTTGTGCTCGAAAAAACGCAGGTGTTCCCAGATCCTGGATCGCGTGTCATGGACGGGCTGATCGGGCGCGCCACAGGAGGGACAAGCAAATCGACTTCCCGCCTTGAAGCGGACGTCAAAGTGGATCTCTTTGAGTTTGGCGTCAAAACGTACGTCCGTGACACTCCACGGAGCCTGCAGGCCAAGAGCTGTCGTGAACAAACTTGTCTCGGGACCCATGAATACCTCCTCATCCGCTGGTTTCAGGAAGCTTCACCCTATCCAAAAAAACTGCCGCAGCTCAACAGGCTCGGCGCGTCTGACGCTGCGATATTTGAGGTCTCCGCGACAGACGCGCCTTATGTTGTGACCACAATATCTGGTAGAAGATTCAATCCGCCGCCCACCAGCAACCCACACAAATCGCGAAGGGACCTTTTTTCTGCCTGCGCGGCTTTTTCAGCTTTCGGTTAAGGACATACGGACTAGGCCCGATTTCCCGATCTGATGACGCTTTCGAGATCTGGCTGCAAGCACTCCCAGATTCTGCCGATTGATCCACTTAATACCGTCGCTGTCGTAGGCATAGTAGCGTGTTTCCGAGCGACCGGACAACACCGTGTAATGGCTATACGTGCCCCCCAAGCTTACGATCAGTACGGCCCTCTGGGCCAAGCCAGCATCAATTACACTTAACAGCTTTCGACGTTGAAAGCTTTCATCGGGTTCGACGGGGCGTGTGATCGAAAGCGACGCGCTGATCATCTGCTCGGTTTCTTCTGCAAGCAGCCGCGTCATGGCGTATTGTGCATCTTCGTCCACCCCATCCGTAACAGCCGCGAGCAGCAGGCCTCGCTCGTTCAGCCATGCCGCGCCGCATTCGAACAGGGCCGCTGTGCAAGCCGCACTGAGCGGCCTGACGGGTGCGGTGAGCAGATGAATTGCGTTAATGGCCGCATAGAGCCCGCACAGTCCGTCCAGCCCACCCTGCTTATAGGCTGGGGACAGCCCGAAGCGATCAGGATTTCGTCTTGCCGCCATTTTAGTATTCACTTGCTAACATGATGGTCAGCACGCGGGTCGTTACGTCAGGATCGGCAGGATCTGGCGAGCCAACTGTAAGCGTGGCGTCGTAGTAGTCGATCTTCCAGAACACCTTTTCATTGCGGTATGTCAGATCGCCAAAGTCGTGTTCGCCGTATGGATCGTTGTCTTCGCAAAAGGCATCGTCTTTGGCGACAAGCTGGCGGATCGTCAATATAGCGGGCAAGCCCATCTCCTGAATGCCAGCTGTGATCATTTGCCGCCCACCAAAACCTGTGCGGCGGAATTTGTCATTCAACTCACGGATGCGCTGCGTTCGCTTCCGAAAGTTCATCTTTTGTTCTCCATCATGGCCAAGACCGTTTGTGTCGCTGCTGTGCACTGTGCGAGTTCCTTTGTTGATTGTGATGGGTGGGGAAGGCTTAGATCAGCGCAATGAGTTTGCGCTGCGCGTCACGATTGCCCGCGATGTAGCGTTCAGTTGTGGTTAGGGCCTGGTGACCGGCAAGTTCTTGTATGTCGCGCAGTGAACCGCCGGTCCTCGCCAGCATGCGCGCTGATCTGGTGATAAACGTGCGGCGTCCGGAATGCGATGAACAGCCGTCCAGCCCGATCTGCGCATAAGTATCCCGAAACCAATTAACCACACTGCGCGCTGTCATGTGACGTTGCCGCTCAGAACATATGACTGGCCCTGCTCTTGGGCGCCCTGCTTCGACATGCAGCCTGTAAAGTGCTGTAATCAGCTCTGCGTGCATCGGAATCCGCCGTGCGCGCCCCTGCTTGGCAATGTGGCGCGACACGTTCACTGTTGGCCCAAGCTTGCCAGCGCTCGTCAGAACCATCGGCCAGCTCAGCCCGGCGATTTCGCAGGCTCTCAGACCCGCCTTGAAGCTCAAAAGCACCATGGCGCGGTTTCTGATGGGGTACCTTGTCTGATGGACATGCTTAAGCACGCGGCGTAACTCGACCGGCTCAAGCACCTTTGCAGGCTGCTTGCTCATTCGTCACCTATTTTTTCATGGGAATAACATTTAGCGCATTTTGGCAAATATTTTAGTAAAAATATGCGCTACATCAATTATAACACAAAAATATAAAAATGTGAAGAGCTGCCAAAAATTGCAGCAATTTCGTTACATTAATCGGGTGTTGTGTCATAAAAATCACCGACTGAAAGGCCATAAAAGTTATGTGAGTTTTAATGCTCTAAATTTAAACTTACATGTATCCAATCCCGACCATATGAGTCTCAAGTCGAGATCAAATAACTGAATTAAAAATTTTCGATATTTTAGAAAGGCGGGTCGCAAATTTATCAGACGCCTAGAAATTAAATTAGTTGCTTTTGATAAACAGAAAGGCCGATGAGAAGGATCGTGCCGTCCACTTTTAGCTCCCCAAGGTTTCTTTCGGGGAGGGCCATCGGATGGTCCTTGTATTGATGTTGGCCAGTCCACTTTCTACGATGCTATGCCGCACCAACGCGTAAAAATGATATTTGGCCTCTACGTAATCACCGCTACTTAAGCTATCTTCGTAGAAACAGTAATTTCAGGACTCAGATCAAACTCCGAACTAACTGGCAGTAGTAAGTTTTCGATCGGATGACTGCGGTTGTAGTGTAGCGGTGTGCTTTGAGCCGCGTTGGGACTGCAAAGATGCGAAGCCAGATTCGATTAACTATGTGTATAATCAAGCACCAATGAGCATACACCTAAAAATTATTCTTGGCTATCTGAAAGAAAAATGCTATGGATCATTTCATATTCTGAAGAATATTGAGGCGAATGTCAATGAAGTTAACCTTTCCCCATAAAGATAGGATTTGGGAAAATTCTATTTCTGGTTTACTTACTAGGGTAAATGCGTACTATATATTGTACCCATATATATTTGGCTTTCATGATGAAGAGTTCTTTAGAAATGCGTCTGCCTATGCAGCATATGAGGCGCATAACTATTTTTTAGGACTCAACCAAAGCAAATTGGTCGAACTAGGTAGCTATGAGATTTGGCAGGAGTATTTAAGTTTAAATGGAAATTTGGTGGCGAATTTTGTAAGAAGTCTGGAAGAAGTTAGCGAAAGTTCCAGTTTGGCTTACAAGAAGTTATCGAAGCAAGGCGGAACACCCAATAGGCCAAATTTTGTTTGCCGCGTTTCAAAATCATACATAAAAGATCAGAAAAGAAAGCTCAGAGGCGCAGCGGGCGCTGAAGAATTACCGGACATTCCACTCTTCGAAGATTGTTCAAATGAGGAAGCAATAAGTCAGCGAGAAATAGTGGCTAAATTCTGTGTTGTTTTAAAAGCTATTAGTAAGAAGAGAAGCGATGCTTTACTAACGTCAGAGCAGAAATCAGCTTTACAGAAATTTCCAAAGTACAAAGTTTCATCTATTGTTTGCAGTCATTGTTTTGAAAATGAAGTTAAAGAAATTGATGTAAATGATATTGTAAATTGGTACTCTGCTATAGTTCCACTTATTTATGCGATGTCGAGTTGTGTTGAATTTAGCCATCATATGAGGGATAACTTTATTGAGAGCTTTCCAGTTATTGTAGCTCGGCATAACGAAATGTATGAAATAGTAGTCAAAGAAATGTTGAACAATGGAAACGAACAGTACTTCAATGCAGATAAGGTTTTATTGTTAGATTTACCTCTGCCACCAGACATGCGGCCCTTGCCAAGACCTTCCGTAGGGAAGAACTTGGATCTGGAAATAATGAAGGCCGTAACTCGAACTCGACTCAGGCGGCGGTGACTTTTGCATCGAGCGGGCTTTGCTGCACAATTCTGGCCGCAAACGATTCACATTCGCAATCCGCGCACTCAGACGGGGTGCATGGGCAAGTCAGCACCCGCCCGGTATCACACAGCGAACTGGTCCGATCACAACGCTACGCTGCGCAATCGTGGATCTACGTAACCACCCGATTTGAACCGCCTGCTTCTGGGCGCTTCGCGATGTTATGAGATGTCTTTAACGACGTCGTTAACGACGTCCCTTATTGGAGGCATTGATGCGCGGAGAAATACTTGGGGCTGAACGGCGGCGACGTTGGAGTGATGAGGAGAAGGTGGCAATCGTACGGTCAGTTGGAGTCGGTGGGGCGACAGTGACCCAGATTGCCCAGCGTCATGATGTGACGCGGCAGCAGATCTATAGCTGGCGATACGATCTGAAGAGGAAGGGCCTTTTGCCATACGACCCTGAAACGGTGTTTTTGCCGGTCGAGTTTTTGGAAATGGACCCTGAGGCATCGAGACCTTGTGCGGTTAGTGATGAGCAAGACGGGCGGGTTGAGGTTGTTCTGCGCAATGGCCGGAGTTTGCGCATTGATACAGATGTCGATGCGTCTGCCTTGACCCGGCTGATAAAGGCGGTGGAAGCGGCATGATTGGTCCGGGCACTGGGGTTAGGGTCTATCTGGCTTGCGGCTACACTGATATGCGTAAGGGGATTGCCGGCCTGTCGGCGATTGCACAGGATGTGCTACGCCAGCGCCCTGCGAGCGGCGCAGTCTTTGCATTCCGTGGGCGTCGGGGAGATAGGATAAAGCTGCTGTTTTGGGACGGACAGGGATTTTGTCTGTATTATAAAGTTCTCTCGAAGGGGCGTTTCCCATGGCCTTCGGCCTCTGACGGAAGCGCGCGTTTGACCTCTGCGCAGCTGGCCATGCTGTGGGAAGGAATGGAGTGGCGAAGGCCGGATTGGGGCGCGCCGCCAGCCCGTGTCGGATGATTTATCTTGCTGTAATTGCTTGTTTTTAGTGGATATAAGGCTTGGGATATGGTATAAATTTCCATGTCCCAAGCAGCGATTTCTCTCCCCAACGATCCGGCCGCTCTGAAGGTGATGATCACCTCTTTGCAGGCAGAGAACCAGAAAATCCTGGCCACCTTGCGCGCGCATGACTTGCTCGTTCAAGCCCTGCGCATCCGGATTGCCAAACTGAAGAAACAGAAGTTCGGTTCCAGCTCGGAAAAGATCGAGCGTGAGATCGAACAATTGGAACTCGCGCTGGAAGACCTGAATGTCGCTGTTGCCGAGGCACAAGACACGTCGCCAGATGAGAGTGAGGACGCTGACACGGACGCAGACGCGCGTAATACCACAGCAGATGCGCCAGAAAAGAAGCAACGCCGTCGTCCTAAAGTGTCGCCTGATACCCCCCGCGAACGCCGTGAGCTTGATCCTGGTGACACATGCCCCGACTGCGGTGGCAATCTGCGGGTGGTAGGTGAGGATGTCAGCGAGTTGCTTGATATGATCGCAGCGCAGATGAAAATCATCGAAATCGCGCGCATCAAGAAATCTTGCCGGTGCTGCGAGAAGATCGTTCAGCCACCCGCCCCCAGCAGACCAATCCCGCGCAGCATGGCGGGCCCAAACCTGTTGGCATTCATCCTGGTCTCGAAATACGATGATCAGCTGACTTTGTATCGCCTCAATGAAATCTTCGCCCGGATGGGAGCAGATATTTCCGATACAACGATGGCCGACTGGTGCGGCGGGGCAATGAAAGCACTGGCGCCACTGATCAAGATGATCGAGGACGCAATCATGGCCAGCGATCTGCTACATGCAGATGATACACCTATCCGGGTCCTTGATCGAAGTCGACGAGACAGAGGGCTTGGAAAAGGTGTGAAAAAAGGCCGCCTGTGGGCCTATGTTCGCGACCAGCGCCCTTGGGTGCGTATTCCGGGGTCATCCGGCCAGTGATTCCGAAAGTATCCGGCCACCCATTCCGATTTTATCCGGCCACTGATTCCGGAGCATCCGGCCACCCTGTGATGTGATGCTGCGAGGCAATCTGTAACTGGCTACCGTCTGGCTTTTTAGTCTGGAAGGAAGCCCGATGAAGAGATTGCCAATGCGGAAGATACGAGATGTTTTGCGGCTATCAGCCGAGGGTCTTTCGACCCGTAAAATTGGTGTCAGCCTGACGATTGGGCGGACAACGGTTAAGGCCTATCTGGATCGCGCTGCCGAGGTTGATCTGAGCTGGCCGCTACCACCAGAGATGTCTGACACCGACCTTGAGCGCCTGATTTACCCACGCACGGCGCGTGATATTGCGAACCGCGCGACCGAGCCTAACTGGCCCTGCATTCACCGCGAGTTGCGCCGCAAGGGCGTGACGTTGATGCTGTTGTGGGAAGAATATCGCGCTGATCATCCTGATGGGTATGGATACTCCCGGTTTTGCGAACTTTACACACGCTGGGAAGGCAAGCTGTCGCCGGTGATGCGACAGCGCCATCCTGCAGGTGAGCGCCTGTTCGTCGATTATGCCGGCCATACGATCGATGTGATTGACCCCGAGACCGGGGAGGTGCGCACGGCACAGGTGTTTGTCGCTGTTCTGGGGGCATCGAACTATACATTTGTCGAGGCGACCTGGACGCAATCCCTACCGGATTGGATCGCAAGCCATGTCCGCGCTTTGGATTTCTTCGGTGGTGTGACCGCCCAGATCGTCTCGGACAATTTGAAGGCAGGGGTCACCAAGGCGTGCTTTTACGACCCCGTAATCAACCGGACTTACGCAGATATGGCCGCGCATTACGACACGGCCGTTGTCCCGGCGAGGCCATATAAGCCCAAAGATAAGGCGAAGGCAGAGGGTGGGGTATTGCTGGCTGAACGCTGGATACTGGCACGGCTGCGCAACCGCCAGTTCTTCAGCCTTGCTGAGTTGAACGCGGCCATCAAGCCGTTGCTTGACAGGCTCAACGACAAGGTCTCTCGCCATCTGGGTGCCAGCCGCAGACAGCTTTTTGAACAGCTGGACAAACCCGCCCTGAAGTCGCTGCCGGTAGCATCGTATGTTTATGCTGAATGGAAGAAGTGCCGCGCCGGGTTCGATTACCACGTCGCGATCGACAAGCATTATTACTCCGTGCCCTATCAGCTGCTGAAGAAAGAGCTGTGGGCGCGGATCACAGGCCGCACCATCGAAGTCTTCCATCTCGGGCAGCGTGTCGCCTCTCATGTCAGGACGTCCAGCAACGGGAAGCACTCTACGCTGCGCGATCACATGCCAGCGCACCACCAATTCCGCGATGACTGGACGCCAGAGCGTATCAAAGCACGTGCGGCTCGCGTTGGGCCAAACGTGGCCATCTTCGTTGAGGTCGTGATGCGCGAGCGCAAGCACCCGGAACAGGGCTATCGCACCTGCCTTGGGGTGATCCGGCTGGCCGACAAGTTTGGCCGCGACCGACTTGATGCGGCCTGTCGCCGTGCGCTCGAAATCAACGCCAGATCCTATTCGTCACTCCTGTCCATTCTCAAGAATGGGCTTGAGAGCAGGCCCCGCACCCGCGCCACGGACGAGCCTGCCATCACCCACCCCAATATCCGTGGCGCCGATTACTTCCATTGAAAGGAACACAATGCTCGACCATCCAACCCTTCATCACCTTAAAGCCCTCAGGCTGGACGGCATGGCCGAAGCCTTTGCCGAACTGCAGATGCAAGATGCAACTGCCGATCTCGGCCATGCTGAATGGCTTGGCTTGCTCGTTGACCGTGAGGTCGCAAGCCGAGAAACAAAGAGGTTTGAGGCTCGCATGCGGACTGCCAGGCTGCGCCATGTTGGCGCCAGCCCAGAAGATGTTGATTACCGCGCACGCCGTGGCCTCGACAAAGCGCTGTTCCAAAGCCTGCTCACAGGCAGATGGATCACCGACAAGCGTAATCTGATCATCACGGGCCCCTGTGGCGTCGGCAAGACCTGGCTTGGCTGCGCACTGGCCCAGGCAGCCTGTCGTGACGGCGTGACTGTGGTCTACAAACGGATGCCGCGCCTCTTCGAGGAATTGGAGCTGTCCCATGGTGACGGACGCTTCCCCCGCTTGTTCCGCAGCATCACGAAGGCGCAATTGCTGATCTTGGACGACTGGGGACCGGACAGGCTGACATCACCGCAACGCCGCGATCTCATGGAGATCGTCGAAGAGCGTTACGGGCGCGGCTCAACGATGATCACAAGCCAATTACCCATCAAAGCCTGGCATGACGTCATCGGCGAACCCACATTCGCCGATGCCATCCTCGATCGCATCGTTCACAACGCCTACCGTCTCGAACTCGAGGGCCAATCCATGCGCAAGACCATCACCAAAATGGGTGACGAAACCCCTCAGGACTGATAACCAAAACACGCTGCCTCACGGCAACGCGTCACAGGTGGCCGGATACCCCGGAACAGGTGGCCGGATGTTGTCGGAATGGGTGGCCGGATCCGCCGGAATACGCCCCCTTGGGCGGGAGGAGCCCCGCCGGGGGCTGTCTACCAGTTCGCCCCTGACTGGAAAGAAGAGCATGTCCTGACCCACCTCGCCAAATCCAGCGGCATTTTGCAGGCCGATGGCTACAAAGGGTATACCAAGCTCTATGCTCCTGATCTCAACGGCAAGAGCCAGTTCCGAGAGGCTGCATGTTGGGCCCACCTGAGGCGCGACTTCCATGATGTTTGGATTGTGACGAAATCTGAAATCGCGCGCGAAGCGCTCGACCGGATCGGCGCGCTTTATGATATCGAGCGCCAGATCAACGGTCAGCCCGCAGACATACGCAAAGCAGTGCGCCAGGAAAAAACCAAACCCAAGGTCGAGGCCTTCCGGGTCTGGGCAGAGCAGCAATTAACACGCATCCCCGGCAAAAGCGATCTGGCCAAAGCGTTCCGGTATGGGCTGAGCCGCTGGAAGGCACTTACGCTGTTTCTCGATGACGGGCGCGTGGCCATCGATAACAATGCTGCTGAGCGGGCGCTCAGGCCGATCGGAGTCGGGAGACGGAACTGGTTATTCGCAGGCTCAGATGCTGGGGGCGAAACTCTTGCGCGTGCCATGACCATTATCGAGTCAGCAAAGATGAGCGGTCTTGATCCACAAGCCTATCTGGCAGATGTTCTGGATCGCATCCATGATCATATGAACCCCCGCCTTGGGGAACTGCTGCCCTGGAACTGGAAGCCAAAAACCTGAAGCCGCAGGATGACCACCGTGACTAATCTCTGCACCCTCGAATATGTCGCGGAAATGCTCGGCGAGGACCTCGAGATGTTGGAGGCTGTCATTTGGAATGATGACAACCTCAGTTATGGTGCGATCGTCAGCGTCCACACTGGAGCGGACGAATCCATCACGACCTTAACCGACGATGGTATCGAAGAGCTCAAAGACATGCTCAGCGATGCGCGCATATCACAGGATACATGGCATGCATTCCTCGAAGACTTCGTCGATGACCCCGAAATAATCGCACGCGTCAAGGATAAATGGCCGCGGTAGAAATCGGGCGGTTACGGATCTACTGATCTGCTCGGATAACGATATTAACTTGGCTTGCGTCGCATGACGGCGAGGCCTTGCGGTCACGGGCTGTTCCCCGATGCACCGATCCAGTGCTGTCTGACGGTCAAGCTTCCTTTCAAGCTTCCCTTGAGGCAGACGGCCAGAATGGTGGCGATACAATTGTAATTGACAGAGTTTAATTTGGTTGTGCTGAATTATTCGCGCTTTGCCGATCGTGCGGTTGTAGCGCTCGAAATAGGCGTTCTGCTGGGGCTGTCCGAGCCATACGGCCCTAGGCAGGGCATTCTGGAAGCGCTGGACCGGATACCACGCTCGAAGTCGGATAGAGGCGAGGATGCGCCGTCTCAAAGTCTTCGGCGAACGCATCGTGGCGAGGGACTCTTATCGCCAAGCCATCGAAATCCACATCCGCATCGCCCTCATGAACCGCTTCAATGCACTTGGGCGCCCCAGAGATCGATCGCCTGTCCAGAAGATACAGGGGAAAGGGGTAATCTCGCTTCAGACGCGAGTTGCGCACAACGCCCATTGTGGGTGGCAATGGGGGTGGAATTCCCCCCATTCGCCACATCATTTGCTTTGATACCTTCAGCTCATTCCAGTCAGAAAAGGGATGAAAATGAGTCGTAAACAAGAACCAAGAATCGCTGAGTTGCTGAAGGGAGCTTCGGACGCACAGCTTGTAGAAGCTGCTCTTTGCAGCGCATTCCGCATCAAAAGTTTCAAGGAGTGCGAGACACGAACTAAGAACTTGCAACGTGCCGCAAAGGCACATGGCGTCACCTGGGGGAATGGAAAGCGCTGCTCCAAACACCACCGCTGCGGTAACCTCGCATGCCCAGTCTGCCGTCTGCGTGCTCAACTAGCCTTTATGACGAAATGGTCTGATTTTGTCCGCCCCTCTAAGCAACGGAGGGCGGTAAAATGAGAAGTTATTGGGAAGCCATAGCGATTATCCCACCTGGAGGCGACGCGTTGATCGGCAAACTCCATGAAGTTGACCTGCTAGCGCTCAAAAAGTGTTGCAGAAATCAGTTCAGAAAACATGCGCCTGCTGCAGTTGGACTGATGTGTGTCGATGTCAGCTATAATGTGAAATCTATTTCTGGCGGAAAAAATCACTGGCAAGCGCACGTCCATGGCATCATTCGGAATGTCAGACCGCGTGAGTGGGAAGCCATGCGCAAAGATCCGAAGGCAACCATCGTCGGAAGAGGGCTCTTCGTGACAGAAGCGGTAAACCCAATTGGGCAGCTTGCTTACATGTCGAAACCAAACTTCTTTCGGCGGGTCGATTTTATTGATCGCCAAGGCCATGCAGACACGCGCCAAGAAGCCATAAATGTACTGCAGGAACTTGAGTTGGCCCGCTGGCTATCACAGCACCGAGCCCATGCGCGCTTTTTCACTATAGGGGAGTGCGAATGATGTGATGATACATAAAATTGATAAATACTCAATAAATACAATGCGTTAATGAAGTTCTGGCTTCGAACTGCATATGTATTTTTTTGAACCCCAATTCAACACAACACTGTTTGTTTGCTGTGCGCATTAGCGTGCGTGCTGCTTTCTTCAATCAGGAAGGCTATCCTAATGGTAAATCAAAACAACGCTTCAATACTTGAAGCATACAGCGTCAAGGTCACCCGCATGGCGCGTCACATGCAAGATGGATCGTACTACAAAGGTGTTATTTTTCCAACACCTGACGGCGAAAGCAGTGAACATTTCATTCCAAATGAAGTCGTTCACGACACGCGCAAGCTTCTAAACTATTTGTCACGTAACGGCATGACTCAACCGGCAGACAAGAAAGAACGCGCTAAACTGCTCGAGGCGATTGGGCTAGCTGAACCGGCTGACAGGTGCAGTTTGACGATCATGACTGGCTGGCATGGGCGCACTTACGTGTTACCCCATAAGTCCATCAGTCGGGATCAAAGCGATGATATCAGATACTTTGGCGCGCTAGCTCCGAACGCCGAAGCTGGTTCACTGGATAACTGGAAAGACGAAGTTGCCAAACCCTTGGCAGCATCGAGCATCGGCGTCTTCACAGTCGTCGCCGCTTTGATGCCGATCATTGCACACATGACAAATTGTGAAAATGCAATCTTCCATATTTCTGGAAAATCTGGTGTCGGCAAAACAACCCTCGCACGTGTCGCTGCCAGCGTCTGGCCTGGTGGACATGCATCACTTGCTAACTGGGATTCGACGCCGTCTGGTCTGCAGGATCTCATGGCTTCCAGCAATGATGGGTTTGCGTCGCTAGACGAGTTCAGTGCCAGCGCCTCAGATAATCGGGCGCAGCGCAAATTTCTGCGTGAAGTCACGTATATGCTCGCTACCGGATCGACACGCCGTCGCTCGAAGCATTATTCGGGGGGCGCAGATGTACAAAAGTATCGCTTTCTTGCCCTTAGTACTGGTGAGTCAACAGCAGCTTCTATCGCGGCTCTTGCAGGCGAGGAGCGTATGTTGGGCGAAGAGGCGCGGTTTCTCGATCTGCCGATTGAAGATTCGCCGACTGGCATCTTTGATCTGTTGGCGGAGACAGAACACAGAAGTACCCAAAAACAAGCTGCACAACTGGCAGACAACCTGAACGTGACCACCACGCAGTATTTCGGAACTGCAGCTCCTGCCTTCATCCGCTACGTTGTCGACAATTTTGACAAAGTTGAGCTACTGGTCAAAGAACGCGTGGCCCTATTCAACAAGAAACTTAATGTGCCTAGCACGGGTTGGGAGCGGCGCATTAGCAACAAGTTTGGCCTAGCGTATGCTGTAGGTGTGCTGGCGATCGATGCCGGTATTCTACCGTGGTCGAAGGTGCTGGTCAAAGACAGTGCGGTGACGGCATACGGCTTGGCCAGATCGCATTTGTTCACCGAAGCCGATAGGCTGAACGATGCACTTGAGAAGCTGCAAGCGACTGCGAAAGCGGCTCCTATTGTTGATCTCACCGAACCTCCAGTTCCTGAAGTTTCGATCGTAAATGCTGCCCCCGCGCTTCGCATGAGGCAAAATGGCAAAACTGTTCGCATCTTGGTGAATGTCGCAGCGTTCAACACTATCGGGGACACGGCCGTCCGAGATAACCTGATTGGGAAGCTCGACTTAGCTGGGGTTGTTCTCAAAAAACATACCACTGCGCGTCCGACCTCCGCCCAAGTGACGCCGATCAAAGGGGCGCGCCGCCAAAGCTACATGTGCTTCACCAGAAAGCTTTTGAAGTTCGAACTGCCAAATTAATGCCAAACGATCCTCACGACGACAGTTATGGGGATCGTTTCTTCGGTCACTACGGCAGCTTTAATTGGATAGCTTTCACTTCAATCAAGTTAGCTCGTGACGCGCACCCACCTTTGGCTCTCAATTTGCAAGTGAGTGACGCTCAATCCACCTCATGTCCTGCCGGACCGAGGAAGATTGCGTGAACTCTGTCCCAATAACCTCAACCGAAGTGAATGATGTGGCCAAGAGCGAATTGCAAAGATTGCGCAGTGCCCACGCCACAGTTGCAAAGCTTGTGGTGGACGATCTCGTCTACCTGCCCATTTTCGAAAGACTTGAGGCTGAACTCGTGGCGGCTGAAGCGAAAGAGAAAGGCGATCCAATTGCCTATGCCCGTGCCGCTATCGCTGCTCAGAATGCCAAACTTTGAATGATCTGATGGAGGTGCTCAAGGGTGGCGCCACGCCCATAGCGTTCACGATCCAGCCTATGGCCGAACAGGTCTCGCCGGATGCGGTCATCGACACCAACCGCCAGCATGCGATCCTCAAAAGCATGGCGTAGGCTGTACATACTGTGTGCAGGCGTTTCTAACAAGTTGTTGGCCCGCAGGAATTTGTTGATCGTCGCCGAAAGCGTGGCCTTGTCAGCGTAGCGTGGAAAGCCATTGGGGCATTCTTGAAACGCCGCCAAGCTTATCCCTACAAGTGGAATGATGCGCCTTGCATATTCACTTTTCAATTGCCTCCCGTTGGGCTCGATCGAAATGTGCGGGATGGATGTATCGAGCCGAATCTGGGTAGGTCCAAGCCCAGCACCTTCGCTGGGGCGGTAGCCCGTATTGACCATTCCGAGTAGAATGCAGCGTGCTTCTTTATTCAACCCATCCAGAGCACCGGGTCTCAACAGCTTGTCTTTGATCCAGCCGTTCGAGAAGGGCGGGCGTTGGCGTTGTTCGCCTTCTTTAAGTGCCAGGTCGCTGAGAGGCAAAACCAAGCCGAGGCGCTTCATCTTGTTCACGGTGCGTAGCACGTCCGACAGATGCACCAAGTCTTTGTTGGCCGAGTTGGCGGTCAGCCCCTCGTTTTCAATGCGTTCAACCCACCATTGCCGGAAATCCAGCATATCATCACCAGTGATGTCCTTGACAGCCTTTTCACCGACTACACCAATGAAGTTGCGCACAGCCTTCAGCCGAGGGTTCCTCCATCGTCGCAGCTGATCCTCTGATTTGCCGAAGGTTTTGTCTTTCGTCAGCGCCCAATACAGATTAAGCGCACCCTGCACGGTGACCGGTGGCTCCTGTGCACCTCCGAGTATTGCAGCAGCGTCCAACTTGTCGGGCTCGCCTGCAGCCGTGCCAACGGCTTCTACGCGATCCAAAATAACGCGCGTTGGTAGTGCTGCCACTCTATTTGCTGGCAGGTAACGAAAACCACGGGCTTGAGCCAATTCTCGCGCTGCCTCAAACCGTTTCTCCGCGTCATCAGTGTCGCCCGCCAATCGTGCTTCCCAAGCCTCATTCATCTCAGCCCAAGCCGCTGGCGCTTTGGTTTGAGCAAGAGTTAGTGAGTCAGTATGCAAGCTGATCCATACCGTTTGGCGCGATTCAACCGCAGCGAACCGCTGAGGCACGCGCTTTCGAATGTAATAAGTAGTGCCGCGTTGGATCAATTTCATGTTTCGATACTATCGACGAGGCGTTACGCGCGCAAGCGCATGTGCAGCAGTTTGTGCAGCAAAATGTGCAGCATATTTAATGTTTCCGCATGCGCGGCTAGCCTATATCTATAAAATACGTAATTATATAATTGGGTTAAGTAAGTTCTATGTGAGGGTAGGTGGCGGAGACGATGCCCGCCACTGTTCCTTTGCGATCAAATGCATCTAAATGCACAAGGCATTGTAGTGGTTTGATTAAGACGAAGAAGACAGTATCTTAAATAAGTGATCTTGCGCAATCCTATGCATCCAGTTACATTTAAGATGTGGGGCGCGATGTGGGATAGAATTTATGCCTAAGGTTGCTGAAGAACTGACTGCGCTTGATGTGAAGCGACTGGTCCATCCCGGCGGCAAGCGGAATGTGCTATTTTCTGTTGGTGGTGTGACAGGGCTTTACCTACAAGTCACACCGAAGAACGGGCGCTCTTGGGTCTTGCGCATCAAGGTGGGGGCATTGCGCCGTGATATTGGCTTGGGAGGCTTCCCGACTGTCACGCTATCACAGGCGCGCGACAAAGCGCGAGAGGTGCGTGACAAGATAGAACATGGCATCGACCCTGTTGAGGAACGCAAGGCGACCAAGGCCGCCCTGGTGGCCGCGCAGCGCCGTGGCCTGACCTTTGCTGATGCAGTGGATAGGTGTCTTGCCAACAAGCTCGATGGCTTCAGGAACGCCAAGCACCGCCAGCAGTGGGAAAACACCCTTGCCACCTATGCAACGCCCGATCTCGGTAAGATGTTGGTTCAGGATATCACAACGCAGGATGTATTGCGTGTTTTGCAGCCACTTTGGATGGAGAAGACCGAAACCGCCAGCAGGGTTAGAGGTCGGATTGAGGCGGTTCTGAGTTGGGCCACGGTTGCTGGGCATAGGACAGGCGATAATCCAGCACGGTGGGCTGGCAATCTGAAAGAGCTATTACCGGCGCCATCAAAGGTCGCGAAAGAGGAAAATCATCCAGCGTTGACACTGGATGATGCGCCGCGCTGGTTTGCTGACTTGCAGGCGCGCGACGGGTTTGGCGCGCGGGCGCTGGAATTTGCCGCGCTTACCGCTACCCGCTCGAAAGAAATAAGGGGCGCGCTGTGGGAGGAGGTCGATCTAGAAAAGGAACTTTGGATAATCCCCGCAGCGCGTATGAAGATGGACAAGGAACATCGTGTTCCCCTATCTGCCCGCGCGGTGGAACTGCTGAAGGCGCTGCCGCGGCTCAAGGGCAACTCGCTTGTCTTTCCAGCCGCACGGGGTGGTGAATTGTCAGATGCAACTTTGTCAGCCGCGATGAAGCGGATGCACAAGGCAGATGTGGCCAACGGCGGCGCAGGCTACCTCGACCGAGTGTCAAAACGACCTGCTGTGCCACATGGCCTGCGCAGCACATTCAGGGACTGGGTGGCGGAAATGACGACTTATCCCGGTGATATGGCCGAAGTGGCTTTGGCTCACAAGATCAGCAGCTCAGTCGAAGCCAGCTACAGACGGGGCGACATGATTGAGAAGCGGCGGCGCATGATGGCGGACTGGGCGGATTTCATGGTCGGCAACAACAAGGGTGATAACGTGGTGAGGATTGGATAATGTTCTGCCCGCCGGAGTATGTACATATTCATAAGGTCCTTGAAGTGTGTAAGCGTGCTGCGCGCGTTCACTTACCTATCGATGAAGCAAGCGAACATGTCTATAACACAGACGACAAAACAACACTTGATCCGGTGAAATCAAAGGTCATTGAACGTAAAGTCATCGAACAACAAATGGTCAAGCTCGCGCTCTCGAGGTATAGTGACAACGCATTTGCGCTTTCGCCAAGACAACAGCCTGTGCGACTATCGCATAAGATTGTCTCCCTGACAAAACCTGTGTGGTGTATTTCGAGATCTTCAGATCCGCATGTCCGCGTGGAACTATTCTACATATACCCGCCTTACGCGAAAACCCGAAAATTGTCGTGTGAGATGACACGGAAGTTGTCGGAGATGGTGTCGCGGAAGCTCCGCCATTCGTTGGGGAGGGTTTTTCGAAAAAATGCGAGTATCGCATCGGCAAATTGCTTTTGCGTGGGATAATACTGATTGTGTGTGACACAGCGGTGCATGACGGCCCACAATCGTTCAATCGGGTTGAGATGTGGGCAATATGGCGGCAATGGGATCAAGTGGATGCGGCAGTCCGGCCTTGCAAGGAAGTCTCGCACCTCTTGCCCTTTATGATACGCCGCGTTGTCCCAGATCACGTGGATGAGGCGCTTGTAAGGGTTGGATGCCTCGATTTTGGCCAAGAGCTGGACAGCGCTGATCCCGTCTACCGTAATCGGCTCGACAAACGACAAATCGAATGTTTCCAAGTTCAGTGCACCATGGATGTTCACACGCCCACGCCCTGCTGTGGTCTGCACGGCAGGATTTGTCCCGGCCTTCACCCAACCATAAGCCGGTTTCGTCTGATACTCCGGATGCACGGCATCTGCGAAATAGACAGCTTCATCAGCCCCCAACTCGTTCAGCAAGCGCTGATACATCTCGATGAAGGCGGCTTGTGCTGCGGCAGGCGCAACGCGCGGAAGTCCCTTCGGCTTGCGATACTCAAACCCCAGACGCGTCAGAAGCTTGATGCAGCCAGAATGGGAATACTCCAAGCCATACGTCGCGGAGATATGGGCCCGGACCTCGGTCGTCGAACGACAAAAACGATCCTCCAGCCACGCGCTGAGTTCGGCCTCCTGAGCCGAGGTCATCCGGGATTGACCGCCCTTCCATCCATCAGTGGATAGGAGGTCCCAGCCCCCTTCGCGGTAAGCCTTGTACCAAAGACGAACCGTATCATCGTCAAGGTAAAGAAATTCGGCGATCAGTTGGCAGGATTTGCCCTCATCCAGCAGCAAAATCGCATTGGCGCGACGCGCAACACCGTGATCCTCGCGATGGCGTCGCACACAGGACATCAGCTCAGCACGTTCTGAAGATGTCAGGAATTTCGGCTCAATACGCATGAACCCATCAGAATCCAATCAAACCGAACCGTCAAGCAAAACTCGGGTTCCACAGGACTCGGAGTATAGACGTGCGCACCGGGAAGATTGCAATTTCAAACTTGGCGGAGCGCACGGGCTCATGGGAAGGATGGTCCATTAAAGATGAGCCTGTAGCTGATTTCCGTGCGCGCAATTTGAAACTCCAAGCAAGAATTTTTAAAGAATTTGGTGAGATTGATGGATGGACTGTTTGTTTTGACAAAACTGCAGCGGAGTTTTCAGTGAAAGAAGCGATCGAATTGTGGAGGCTGGAATATGAAGCTGAAAAGAAAAACGGAAAGGGGCGCCCAAGCACCCAAGAACCAGTCCGCCAAGTCTACATTGAACTGTTTCCAGATGGGCACGCGCCACTGAAGCAGAAGGAAGTCTTGCACATGATTCGCGAGACTGGACAGAACTGCTCAGCTAAGACGCTACAGCGCGTTTTGAATAATCTCCGCTAGGATCGGGGTCAAAACAGTCCAGAAAAAGGTCAAAAATCGGTCAAAAATCGGTCAAAATGAAAATGATTTTATACTAATAATAACAATTGCTTAAGCGACAATCTGAAAAGTAGAGTGACTTCATCCCGATCAGATGGGAATGCAATGATCACCACCATCATTGCTGTTCTCATCGCGAAAACGATGGAGTAGAGAATGCCTGAAACATACCTGTCTGACCGCCAGCTCGGCGCGCGCTATAGCGTCCACCATCTGACCCCCCGCCGTTGGTTGAATGAGGATCCGACCTTCCCAAAACCTGTGAAGCTCAGCCCCGGCTGCACGCGCTGGAAATTGTCCGAAATCGAGGCTTGGGAGAAGTCCCGCCAGATAGCCAAATAAAAAACCCCGCACCGGCAGCGCCGGGCGAGGGTTTTATGTATCAAAGCTTGCCAGCTTGATTAACTGAATACCACGCTTGCGCCGCTGGGGCAAACCCAGAGGTAAATGGAATGGAAGAAAAGCTAAATATTCTGCCTGATGCGTCGGTCTCATGTGGCCGAGGCACAAGCCAAAGCGCCCGCCGCCCTGACCCGGGGGGTATGCTGATGATACATACTAGCAAGATCAGCGATCCGACACTTCGGCTGCGCATGGAATGGGCAAATTCAGCCGCGTATGCCTTGGGAGAGTGCCATCCAGATGAGGCAGTCCCGCTCTGTGTCGCCTTCCTAGAGTCAGTCGAGACACGCGGGCCGACGCTTGGTAATTTTTTCGGCTGGGTAATAAGCGATGCTAGTCTTTGGGCTGCAGCTGCGCCGCTGCATGAGCTTGTCGCCTATGGCCTGGCCGCGTTGAAACGCTTTCCTTCCAATCACCTGACAAAGCTCACCCTGAAAAAGGTTCTTATGGCGCTGTGGCGTAGTCTTAATGATGAAGAGCAAGCCGCGTTCATCCAGACCGTAACCAAAGGGCGGGCACATGGATAATCTAGATAAACCGGCGAAGATCCACCAGAGCGAGGATGCCGCCGCGCCAGAGGCGCAGGCAGAAGTCAAAAGGCTGGCCGCGCTGGACCCGGCTGCATATGAGACAGCACGCAAGGACGCCGCCGCCCGGCTTGGGTGGCGCGCATCTTTCCTTGACGCCGAAGTGACTAACGCCAGACCGCGCAAGGCCAATGCTGGCGAGGATGACGACACGCCAGAAGCTATCGAAACAATCAAGGTATGGCCCGATCCGGTCGAGGGCGCTTCACTAGCCGAGGAAATCCGCGACCGCCTGCATGCGCATGTCGTCTTCGCATCGCCCGCAGATGCAGACTGCGCCGCGATTTGGCTGTTGGGTAGCTACCTGATGGACACATGGCGGCTTTGGCCGCGCCTGCTTATCACCAGCCCGACCAGGGCTTGCGGCAAGTCAACGCTGCTGGAAGTGCTGGAAGCGATGGCGCATCGTGGTATCATTGCATCCAATGCATCGCCAGCAGTCATCTTTCGCGCAATCGAGGCATGGCAACCAACCCTGCTGCTGGACGAAGCCGACACATGGATGAAGGCCAATGAAGAATTGGCAGGCATCCTAAACAGTGGTCACACCCACCGCACAGCTAATGTGCTGCGCACTGTAGAGGTCAAGGGCGAACTGGTGCCTGCCAAATTCTCGACATGGTGCCCGATGGTCATTGCAGGTATCGGCACGCAACGCGACACATTGATGAGCCGGTCAATCATCATCGGGCTGCGCCGCAAACTGCCAGATGAGACGGTCGAGCGATTGCCCTTTGACCTGCACCGCCAGCTTCACCGCATCCGCAGGCAGGCCGCGCGATGGGCTGATGACAATGCACTTCGTATAGGCGCGATGGAAATCGAACCACCAGCTTGTGGCAATGACCGGCTACAAGACAATTTCACACCGCTGACCCGTATCGCAGCTGCCCTTGGTAGGCCATGGCCTGAAAGAGTGGCTGCCGCCTATGCGACTAAGGTAGCAGTCGATGATGATGATGCCGAACCGGCTGGTGTGATGATGTTACGCGATATTGCTGAATTATTCGCCGCACGCCATGTTGACCGTATCGCAAACACTGAAATCGTCTCTGAACTTATGATGCTTGAAGACAGGCCATGGATGGAATGGCGGAATGGAAAGCCCATTTCCGCAGGGTCGGTGGCAAAGCTGATGAAGCCTTTTGGCATCAAAGTCACAGTTAAGAAGCTCGGAGGGGCCGCGGCCCGCGTATATCTGCGCAGTGAAGTCGAGTCCGCCGCCGCGCGTTATGTGCCTTCCACGCGTAGCCCCGTAACCTATAAACAAAATCAACAGGTTAACCTGGTTTCAAAATGTAACCCTGCGCCAAAGGTTACATCTAATACGATTGATAACCCATTGAATAATAACGAAGGTTACGCGGTTACACCTAGAGCGCCAGAGAGCGACTATATTTCTGCGCGGGATGACCAACACAACCCAGATGCATGGAGGTGATTGGTTCTCCAGCTGCTCCTCACCTTATCTGAACTCTCTAAGAGGATAAAAAACGTGCCAAACTTCGAACACTGCACAAACCCAAGAATAGAAATCACGCATTTAAAACCAACTTGGGTCACCTCCGAACGCACTTACGGCAGCGTGATTGTTTTCTCCGAAATTTGCGAGCCGGTATTCTGGGTGACCGTCTACGAAGACGAAGGCGAATTAGTTATCTGGACTGGTGCAAGCTATCAGGAAGCAATTATTGCCGCCGAAAATGCCGCATTTGACTGGGGTTGTATCGTACATGACCGTGTCGTTGAATCCGGCCTGTAGGTGGATGACAGCGACTTTCAGGCAATGCTCTCTTGGGCTATTACAAACCTGTTGACAAAAGTTGACTTTTCCGATGGGTAGACCGACGAGAGAGCAAGCCGCGCTAAGCGCCATGCTATTGGAGCTGCGCCGCTTAGAAATCGAAGAAATCAAAGCAATGCGTTCGCGCTGGAGGGCTTGCCCAGCCACCGCTATGCGCCACCCCGACTTCAGAAAGGTGTGTGATGAGTGCACCGGTGCTGTCTGCGCCCTTATGCGGGAAAAAGGACTGGATGACGATGGTCTGCCTTTGCTACCCAAGAACCGCCCCCAGTGTGGTGCACGCGCAAGGTCAGGCGCACCCTGCAAGCATAAGGTCATCCCCGGTAAGCGCCGCTGCAAATATCACGGTGGCCGATCAACAGGGCCAAAGACAGATGCCGGAAAGGCCAAGATTGCAGCCGCGCAGATACTGCGCTGGAAAAAGTGGAGAGGGGAAAGGAAAACAGCTCTTGCCCGTCGGGAAATTTAGGCTTGCATCTTCCACCCCAGCGGTTAGCCGGACGGAAAAGCGAACAATTAGATGTGCCACACTCCTGCCGAAGAGGCGGCATTTGACGTGCCGTAGAAATGGAACAGTTCAGCCCAAGCTGCCAGCGGTGTCGGGCGCCGCAAGCCACTCGAGTATCCGTCTTTCGCAAGCGGTTTTTTTCACCCAATTCTATCTCGCTTTGACCAGCGCGTTTGCCATTTTGATGAGCTTACGCTGGATGGCTACGATAGCGATGGCCGTTGCATGCAGAGGGCCAAGCTTCGCGACGCTGCGACAGTTGTGGCTGTGAGCCTTTTCGCATAGACAAGTGGTAATATCATCGTATGCCGCTTACGCAGGTTCATTATGCCCGATCTCCCTACCCAAGATTTACCCACAAGTTCAGCAAAAGAGATCAAAATCGTCTCTTTTCGCGGCCTCAAGGATGTTACTCTAGAAGAGCTTGGGCAGGTCAACCTGCTTGTTGGGGGCAACAACTCGGGGAAAACATCGGTGCTGGAAGCGATTGCAGTTCTGCACGCGGGGATTGACCTGAGGAGTTGGCTAAATGTCGCCTATGCTCGAGAAGTTCGGACTTTTATGCCTTCACCACATGGCTTGCCGGTACTCGATATAATTAGCTGGATGTTCCCATCGAATGATAGTGACCTGTGGGATCACACGAATGCTGGGCCAATCGAACTGCACGCAGATATGGATTCGGGGGCCTGTAGCCTTTTCGCCACCCTCGAACCCATTGCTGGATATCACACCGACGAGGAATTGCGCCGTATGGGACGCAGCTACTTTGTCGAAGATCAGGATGAAGCAGGTGAGCCGGTTCCAGATACTGGCATTGAGGTCTCGATCGATTACAAGAGCCCTAATGAGCGAAGCCTTCAGAACAAAGAATCAGAGGATTTCAAAATTTGGTCAAAACTCGGCATGCGGACTCTAGCCGGCAAGCGAAAAATAGGCATCCCAGTAGAGTACGTTCCTCCATATGGGCACCGCAGTTCAAGTCACAACCTATCATCTCTTTCGAAAGCCCAAAGAAGTGATAGCATTGATGATTTAAACGAACTGATGTCCGAGCTTGATGCAAGAATAGCGGGCGTGGAACTTGTCCCGAGTGAGAACAGGCATAGACCAGTTATTGCAATTCGTTTAAAAGACAGAAGTCTAGTTCCGGCTTCAGTCATGGGGGATGGCGTACGACGCGGCCTATCTATCGCACTTTCCATTTTAGCAGCGAAGAATGGCGTTGTCTTGATAGATGAGATGGAAGCCGGGTTTCATGTGCGTGCATTCTCAAAGGTATTTGACTGGCTCATGCGGGCCACAAAGCGATATAATGTTCAGGTTTTTGCGACGTCACACAGTCTAGAGGCAATAGAGGAGATTTCTCGGTCTAATAAAGATGCACATGGGCTTAGCGCTTACCTGCTTGGAGGTGGACAAGGCCAAGTTGTAAAACGCTTCACAGCTGGAATGCTTCAGCGGTTGGTTGTTGATTCTGGTATGGATATAAGATTCTAAGATGAGAAACTTTATTTTTGCCACTGAAGGTGCTCACGATGTGAGTTTTCTTGGTAAGCTCTTGGTGCGACGTGGCTTTGAGAAAACGACAATTTTTGACAAGTTGCCTGCAGAGTGGAAACCTCTTTTTCCTAAAAAATTTCCTTGGAATGGCAACAGCATTGAGAGGGTTGCTAGATTTCCAGAAGTATTTCAAAAAGATGATCTAGTAGTTGGCCTTCTCAATTCCGGCGGCGACAGCCGATTGATAAGCGTTGTAAGGAATACACTGGATATATTGATTCCAGGAAACGTTGAGCGGGTGGTGATATTCTCTGATGCTGACTGCGAACCTGCTTCCAAGCGCTTCGATAACCTGACTGCGGCGCTAAAGAATATAAATGATCTTGCTGCTGTTGAGAAAGCGCCGGGCTACCCTATACCTGTGCCCTCGAAAATTGGAATTTTGGAATGCGGCAATCCAGAAGTTGCAATATTCGTTTTTCCTGACAATTTTAACTCAGGAACCTTAGAGGATATTCTGTTTGAATGCTCTTCTATTTCTCACCCAGATCTATCGAAAATGACGTCTGATTTTGTTGCGAGTTTGGATAGTGAGCTTGCGGGTGGGCACAAATCTCTTATTAAAATGAGGCAAGGATCAAATAACAAGAAATGTATTATGGGCTCGATAGCGAACGTGCTGAAACCAGGCTCAAGCTTAGCAGTTGCAGTTGAGCAACAGAAATTAATCCCGGAGATCAAAGAATCGCCACAGATCGTGATGGATGTCGATAACTTTGTAAAAAAATGTTTGCTGTGAATTAATTCGTTCATCCTGAACATCATATTTTTGTCTGCTCAAGCTGCTTGTGACACGATCTGATTGGCCGGACGGTGCCATATAGCGGCCAAGAGCGCGGCTATGATGAGCGCAATAATAGCCCTGAGATCCCGAGTTTAACGTAACCGCCCGATTTCTACCGCGGCCATTTATCCTTGACGCGTGCGATTATTTCGGGGTCATCGACGAAGTCTTCGAGGAATGCATGCCATGTATCCTGTGATATGCGCGCATCGCTGAGCATGTCTTTGAGCTCTTCGATACCATCGTCGGTTAAGGTCGTGATGGATTCGTCCGCTCCAGTGTGGACGCTGACGATCGCACCATAACTGAGGTTGTCATCATTCCAAATGACAGCCTCCAACATCTCGAGGTCCTCGCCGAGCATTTCCGCGACATATTCGAGGGTGCAGAGATTAGTCACGGTGGTCATCCTGCGGCTTCAGGTTTTTGGCTTCCAGTTCCAGGGCAGCAGTTCCCCAAGGCGGGGGTTCATATGATCATGGATGCGATCCAGAACATCTGCCAGATAGGCTTGTGGATCAAGACCGCTCATCTTTGCTGACTCGATAATGGTCATGGCACGCGCAAGAGTTTCGCCCCCAGCATCTGAGCCTGCGAATAACCAGTTCCGTCTCCCGACTCCGATCGGCCTGAGCGCCCGCTCAGCAGCATTGTTATCGATGGCCACGCGCCCGTCATCGAGAAACAGCGTAAGTGCCTTCCAGCGGCTCAGCCCATACCGGAACGCTTTGGCCAGATCGCTTTTGCCGGGGATGCGTGTTAATTGCTGCTCTGCCCAGACCCGGAAGGCCTCGACCTTGGGTTTGGTTTTTTCCTGGCGCACTGCTTTGCGTATGTCTGCGGGCTGACCGTTGATCTGGCGCTCGATATCATAAAGCGCGCCGATCCGGTCGAGCGCTTCGCGCGCGATTTCAGATTTCGTCACAATCCAAACATCATGGAAGTCGCGCCTCAGGTGGGCCCAACATGCAGCCTCTCGGAACTGGCTCTTGCCGTTGAGATCAGGAGCATAGAGCTTGGTATACCCTTTGTAGCCATCGGCCTGCAAAATGCCGCTGGATTTGGCGAGGTGGGTCAGGACATGCTCTTCTTTCCAGTCAGGGGCGAACTGGTAGACAGCCCCCGGCGGGGCTCCTCCCGCCCAAGGGCGCTGGTCGCGAACATAGGCCCACAGGCGGCCTTTTTTCACACCTTTTCCAAGCCCTCTGTCTCGTCGACTTCGATCAAGGACCCGGATAGGTGTATCATCTGCATGTAGCAGATCGCTGGCCATGATTGCGTCCTCGATCATCTTGATCAGTGGCGCCAGTGCTTTCATTGCCCCGCCGCACCAGTCGGCCATCGTTGTATCGGAAATATCTGCTCCCATCCGGGCGAAGATTTCATTGAGGCGATACAAAGTCAGCTGATCATCGTATTTCGAGACCAGGATGAATGCCAACAGGTTTGGGCCCGCCATGCTGCGCGGGATTGGTCTGCTGGGGGCGGGTGGCTGAACGATCTTCTCGCAGCACCGGCAAGATTTCTTGATGCGCGCGATTTCGATGATTTTCATCTGCGCTGCGATCATATCAAGCAACTCGCTGACATCCTCACCTACCACCCGCAGATTGCCACCGCAGTCGGGGCATGTGTCACCAGGATCAAGCTCACGGCGTTCGCGGGGGGTATCAGGCGACACTTTAGGACGACGGCGTTGCTTCTTTTCTGGCGCATCTGCTGTGGTATTACGCGCGTCTGCGTCCGTGTCAGCGTCCTCACTCTCATCTGGCGACGTGTCTTGTGCCTCGGCAACAGCGACATTCAGGTCTTCCAGCGCGAGTTCCAATTGTTCGATCTCACGCTCGATCTTTTCCGAGCTGGAACCGAACTTCTGTTTCTTCAGTTTGGCAATCCGGATGCGCAGGGCTTGAACGAGCAAGTCATGCGCGCGCAAGGTGGCCAGGATTTTCTGGTTCTCTGCCTGCAAAGAGGTGATCATCACCTTCAGAGCGGCCGGATCGTTGGGGAGAGAAATCGCTGCTTGGGACATGGAAATTTATACCATATCCCAAGCCTTATATCCACTAAAAACAAGCAATTACAGCAAGATAAATCATCCGACACGGGCTGGCGGCGCGCCCCAATCCGGCCTTCGCCACTCCATTCCTTCCCACAGCATGGCCAGCTGCGCAGAGGTCAAACGCGCGCTTCCGTCAGAGGCCGAAGGCCATGGGAAACGCCCCTTCGAGAGAACTTTATAATACAGACAAAATCCCTGTCCGTCCCAAAACAGCAGCTTTATCCTATCTCCCCGACGCCCACGGAATGCAAAGACTGCGCCGCTCGCAGGGCGCTGGCGTAGCACATCCTGTGCAATCGCCGACAGGCCGGCAATCCCCTTACGCATATCAGTGTAGCCGCAAGCCAGATAGACCCTAACCCCAGTGCCCGGACCAATCATGCCGCTTCCACCGCCTTTATCAGCCGGGTCAAGGCAGACGCATCGACATCTGTATCAATGCGCAAACTCCGGCCATTGCGCAGAACAACCTCAACCCGCCCGTCTTGCTCATCACTAACCGCACAAGGTCTCGATGCCTCAGGGTCCATTTCCAAAAACTCGACCGGCAAAAACACCGTTTCAGGGTCGTATGGCAAAAGGCCCTTCCTCTTCAGATCGTATCGCCAGCTATAGATCTGCTGCCGCGTCACATCATGACGCTGGGCAATCTGGGTCACTGTCGCCCCACCGACTCCAACTGACCGTACGATTGCCACCTTCTCCTCATCACTCCAACGTCGCCGCCGTTCAGCCCCAAGTATTTCTCCGCGCATCAATGCCTCCAATAAGGGACGTCGTTAACGACGTCGTTAAAGACATCTCATAACATCGCGAAGCGCCCAGAAGCAGGCGGTTCAAATCGGGTGGTTACAGTTTAACACTTCCCGGTGAATTTGGTGGCTAATATTGGGTATAACGCATTGAAAAGATTGGCATGACAGGCCGAAATGACCTCCAAGGCTGTTGTGTCACGCCTTTATAATTTACTATTTGAAAGTATAATGTAGCGTTGATATCGTCGTCACATGTATCTGCGTGTCTCAAAATCAGGGAATCGGAGCTACCTCCAGATAGTCGAAGGCTATCGTGACGACTCTGGACGCGTGAAACAACGCGTGGTCGCCAATCTGGGCAGGCTGGATCAGTTGGGCGAGAAGGATGTTTCAGCCTTGATCCATGGCCTACAGCGGGCTGTTGGTTTGCCCGAGGCATTGCCACAGGCTCCAAAATTCGATGCTGCAAAAGCTTTTGGGGATGTGTGGTTACTGCACCAACTCTGGCATGAGCTGGGATTGGCAGATGCTGTACGGCGGGCGCTACGATCATCGCGCCGCCAGTTTGATGCAGAGGCGCTGGTGCGGGCAATGGTGTTTAACCGGCTGACTGAACCTACCAGCAAGCTTGGTGTTGTCGAATGGCTGCGCCACGAGACCAGCATGCCCGGAATTGATCCTGATACCCCAACTTTAACACTTTGGGCCCGGATTCTGGCCGATTTTGAGGGCTAAGGCATTGAAATTCCGTGGATTAGCGGCCGAATTTCGGCGAAACCTTGTTGTGTCACGCTGTCATGAGTTAGATTATTGATTTATGATCATAAACGCGCTATCGTCGTGTCATGTACGTGCGTGTCTCAAAGTCAGGCAACCGCAGCTACCTGCAAATCGTCGAGGGCTACCGCGACGATGCGGGGCGTGTGAAGCAAAAGGTCATCGCCAATCTGGGCCGGCTGGACAAGATGGGTGAGAAAGACCTGTCAGCTCTGATCCATGGCCTTCAGCGCGCGGCAGGCCGACCAGAAATGCTGCCCGAGCCCCCGAAATTCGACAGCTCCAAGGCATTTGGGGATGTCTGGGTGCTCCATCAGCTCTGGCATGAGCTGGGGTTGTCGGATGCATTGCGCCGCGCCCTGCGATCCTCCCGCCGTCAGTTCGATGCAGAAGCTCTGGTGCGGGCGATGGTTTTCAACCGGTTGATCGACCCCACCAGCAAGATCGGCGTTGTCGAATGGCTCCGCGCAGAGACAAGCATGCCCGGCATTGATCCTGAAGCTGTTCATCACATGCAGCTGATGCGCGCCATGGATGCGCTCGAAGAGAACAAGGACGCGGTGGAGCAGGCGGTCGCGAACCAGCTGCATCCCTTGCTGGATAAGGACCTGAGCGTCGTCTTCTATGATGTGACTTCTGTTCGCATCCATGGGACTGCGCAGCTGGAGGATGACCTGCGCGCCTATGGGCAAAGCAAGGATATCCATGGGATCGGCCGTCAGTTTGCCTTGGGCGTTATCCAGACTGCCGAAGGCCTGCCGATTGCGCATGAGGTCTTCGAGGGCAATGTGGCCGAGACCAGAACGCTGGTCCCGATCCTGCAACGGCTGCAAAAGCGCTTTGCGTTGAGGCGGATTGTTATCGTGGCAGATCGGGGGCTGCTGAGCCTCGACAATGTTGCCGCCCTGGAAGAACTGGGCCGCGCACAAGGCGTGTGCGTGGATTACATTCTGGCGGTCCCAGCCCGCAGATATTCGGCCTTTGCAGAAATCCTGCGCGAGGTGCAGCCTGCATTGGACAGCGCTGATGGCCCGGTTGATCAGGATGTCATCACCGAAACCCTCTGGGAAGAGCGTCGCCTGGTGATCGCGCATAATGCCGCCCGCGCAGCAGAACAGACAGCAGCGCGGCAGAGCATCATCGCTGAGCTTGATGCTCTTGGTGAAGGCCTGGCCAGGAAGCTTGACGCGCAAGACGCGGGTGAGAATGGCCGGGGGCGTCGCAGTTCCGACCGCGGCGCCTATCAGCGCTTCCACAAGGCGTTGCTGGAAAAACAGATGACCCGGTTCATCAAGACCGATCTTGGCAGCCCCAGTTTCACCTATTCCGTGGACGAAGAGGCTCTTGAACAGGCGGAACGGTTGGATGGAAAGCTCCTTCTGGTCACCAGCCTGTCGGATATGACACCCGAAGAGGTCGTCCATCGCTATCGTTCACTCGCTGATATTGAGCGGGGGTTTCGTGTGCTTAAATCCGAAATCGAGATCGCACCGGTCTATCACCGCCTACCTGATCGCATCCGCGCCCACGCCCTTGTATGCTTCCTCGCCCTTGTTCTCTACCGCATTCTCCGAATGCGCCTGAGGGCCGCGCAAAGCCCTGTGTCGCCATCACGGCTGCTGAAATCACTGGGCAGGATTCAGAAGCATACTGTCCATGTGGGTGCGAATGCATATCACGGAATAACCCGCCCTGAGCCTGAACAGTTGGACCTGTTCCGGACGCTGAACATAGAGCTGCCAAAGCAGCCAGCCTGATCTGTTGTGTCATTTCTTGAGACCCCGTTTCAAGAAAATCAATCACTTAACACCCTGAAGTGTTAAAGTTGGGTGATACTGTGCATCACATGCAGCTGATGCGGGTCATGGATGCACTGGAAGAAAATAAGGATGCCGTTGAGCAGGCGGTCGCCAATCAGCTGCGACCATTGCTGGATCAGGATCTGAGCGTTGTATTTTATGACGTCACCTCGGTTCAGATCCATGGGACTGCACAGGTTGATAACGACTTGCGGGCCTATGGGCAAAGCAAGGACATCAAAGGTATAGGCCGCCAGTTCGCCTTGGGTGTGATCCAGACGGCAGAAGGGCTGCCCATCGCACATGAGGTTTTTGAGGGCAACGTGGCGGAAACCAAGACGTTGGCTCCCATCCTGCAGCGCCTGCAAAAACGCTTTACCTTCAAACGCATTGTCGTGGTGGCAGATCGCGGGCTTCTGAGTTTGGACAATATTTCGACACTCGAAGACTTGGGCCGCGCGCAAGGTGTGGAGGTCGATTATATCCTGGCAGTTCCTGCGCGCAGATATGCAGCCTTCACAGATATTATTCGAGACATACAGCCCGCGTTGGAGGGCACTGGCGCGCCGGCAGATCAGGATGTCATCACCGAGACCCTATGGGAGGGGCGTCGCCTTGTGATCGCGCATAATCCGGCGCGCGCTGCCGAGCAGTCCGCCACGCGGCAGGACATTATCTCAGAGCTGGACGCTTTGGGGGAAGCTTTGGCAAAGAAGCTGGACGCGCAAGATGCTGGGGAGAGCAGCCGCGGACGGCGCAGCTCCGACCGAGGGGCTTATCAGCGGTTCCACAAGGCCTTGCTGGAAAAGCAGATGACACGGTTCATCAAACCTGATCTGGGCAGCGACAGCTTTACTTATGCCATTGACGACGGGGCCATCGCACAGGCTGCGCGGCTGGACGGCAAGCTTTCGTTGGTCACCAGCTTGTCGGAAATGACCCCGGAAGAGGTGGTGCAACGCTATCGTTCACTCGCTGATATTGAACGCGGGTTCAGGATACTGAAATCTGAAATCGAGATCGCGCCAGTCTATCATCGCTTGCCAGATCGCATCCGCGCACATGCACTCATCTGCTTTCTGGCCCTTGTTCTCTACCGCATCCTGCGGATGCGCCTGAAGGCGGCTGAAAGCCCGGCATCCCCGTCAAAGCTGCTGAAGTCTCTCAGCAGGATCCAGAAACACACCGTTCATGTCGGCGCCAATGCCTATCATGGAATAACCCGCCCGGACCCGGAACAACTCGATTTGTTCAAGGCCCTGAAAATAGAGCTGCCAAAACAGCCCGCCTGACTTGTTGTGTCATTTCTTGAAGGCCCACTTCAAGGAAATCAATAGCTTAACCTATCTAAGTGTTAAACTTCTTTGGTTGCCGCCCGTGATGCAAGAGTCTTTTGACCGTTTCAGTGCGTGTGATCGATTGCGTGCTTCTTTCAGGCCTGTTCTGAGCGGCGTTTCCGGAAGCCGCGGCCGGTATGGTGATCAGCGGATAGGGTCCAAATCTTGGGGAAGCGCTTTTGGCGCAAAGTTCAACTATGGTTTTCCCAATCCAGATCTATTCGATCGTTGCGCCCATTCAGGTCATAGCACTCTCACACTCCCCTTGGCACCGACGCTTGCAGGTTACGACATGGCTGTCATGCCGCGCCCACCAGCGCCGGATCTCTGT
This sequence comes from Roseinatronobacter monicus, assembly GCF_006716865.1. Classification (NCBI taxonomy): domain Bacteria; kingdom Pseudomonadati; phylum Pseudomonadota; class Alphaproteobacteria; order Rhodobacterales; family Paracoccaceae; genus Roseinatronobacter; species Roseinatronobacter monicus. The sequence continues at coordinate 1,114,930 of NZ_VFPT01000001.1, forward strand.
AATCCTCATTCTTCGTCAGCATCGCCCAGATCTGGCGCGCCATCTTGTTCGCCAGCGAAATGCCAACCAGCATCTTCGGCTTCATGGCCACTTTCCTGCCAAGCCAGCTGTCATCTGGAATCGTATGACGCGCCCGCCCGATGATCCGCGACATCGCCCCGATGATCAGCAAACGTCGGATATCGACCTGGCCCATCTTGGACAGCTTACCCAAACGGCTCTTGCCACCGGTCGATTTTTGCAACGGCACCAACCCCAGCCAGGCCGCGAAATCCCGTCCGCAGGAGAATTGCTCCATATCCGGTGCGAAAGCCTCAACCGCCAATGCAGTCATCGGCCCCACACCCGGCATCGTTTGCAGGCGCCGCGCCACAGCGCTTTCTTTTGCGAGTTGCTTGATCAGCTTGTCCTTCGCTGTGATACGGTCTGTTTTCTCAGCAATTTGCGCCAGCAGGTCCTGGCACTCCGTTACGACAAGAGCAGGAAGGTCGCACTCAGGCGCCTCCAACAGTTCGGCGATCCGTTTCACATGGCCAAATCCCACAGGGAATGTGTGCCCGTATTCATAGAGCGTTGAGCGCAAAGCGTTCACCAGCTCAGTGCGCTGATTTACAAGTCGTTCGCGCGCCCGAAATACGACCGCGCGTGCCTGCTGCTGTTCACTCTTCACCGTCGTGAAGTGCATCTCGGGACGCTGCGCCGCCACCACGATCGCCTCTGCGTCATTCCGGTCATTTTTATGGCGTTTTACAAACGGCTTTACGTACTGCGCCGGGATGATCCGCGCCTCGTGACCCAGCTCCATCATTTGCCGCGCCCAGTAATGCGCGCTCCCACAGGCTTCAAAGACCACAACGCAATTCGGCGCGTCCGTCATGTAGCGCCGAAACTGCAATGGCGTCAGCTTCTTGCGATCTCTCACATGCCCTGTCATCGACGCGACGTGCAGATGAAAAACTCGCTTTGCCAAATCTACCCCGATCATTGTATCGTACATCTCGCCGTCCTTCTCTATTTCTGTGGCCTATACACCACTCATGTTGGCACTTTGATGCCTCTCGGGGAAGGGCGGCAACCATACCATCTTGGGTGAGATGGGCCAGTATCTTGCGGATGTTGTGGCCGCAGGCGCATAGGAGGGCAAAGATCGCATCGCCTGCCGTGCCCTTGAGGGGGCATCGCGTCAGTCGGCCGTCAGTTTTCATGTGCCCGATCTCGGCTTCGATGGCGCTGCGCCTTCGCAACAGTTTTGCCAGCATGGGCGTGATGCCTTTGCGCATGCCACTGATCAATACGCGGGTTCGCGTCACACCATGGCTGCGATAGCCACGATCCACCACGGCCAGTGAGGGGCGGATTGTTTGACGTCAAGTAGCGTGCTTCAGCGCCGCAAGGCATATCATATAATACCTTTTGAACGCCTCTATGAGCTCTCAGACCTTAACATTTCTTAGCATTTGCAGGGAACATCAGGCTGATTACAGCAGACGGGCCCGAAGAGCCCGCCCTTCCCGCATTTGCAAATCTTGTTCGCTTCGCTGATGTGGCTGCATGTAAAGAAATGTTGTATCTGAATCCTTAACAGCAGGATGATGAGTGGCAACGCCCGAAGCAACCGAGACTGCCTTTTGAAAAACAATCAAGAATTCAAAACGCTCAGAACCCGACGCAGAACATAGCTCTTCTCTTGGTCACCAGTGTTTCCAAAGAAAAATGGCATCGCGCGGGATCATTTATCGGCGGACTCTTCACTCTGCATTGACGCCCAAGCGAAATTGCCGATACCCTGTATTCATATTTTCAAACGGGGACCCCATGGCCACAAGGTTTTTCGGCCTGAAGCTAGCTTTCTGCGCAGCCATCGCGTCCATGTTCCAAGTTAGTGCGGTGTTCGCCGACAGTTCTGGTTCGGGCTTCTTCATCAACAGCTTCTGGGTGATGACCAACGACCACGTTGTCGAAGATTGCACACGGATTGAGGTTGTGGGGTTCGGCAAGGCGCAAGATGTGCTGCGCGATCCTGACAGTGACCTCGCTGTCGTCAGGCTGGAGCAGCCATTTCGTGGGCAAGTGCTGCCATTTCGTGCCAGAGCGCCGCGTCTAGCGGAAAATCTCCATGCGCTAGGCTATCCATTGTCTGATGTTCTGTCTGCCTCAGTGCGCGTCACCAGTGGCTCTGTGAGTGCCTTGAACGCTTTTGAACTCGATGATGGGCTGATCCAGATTTCAGTACCAATCCAACCCGGCAACTCTGGTGGGCCAGTCATTGATGATAGCGGCCACGTTGCCGGTGTTGCTGTTGGCATCTTGAATCGCAGTGCTCAGAACGTGAATTTCGCGATTTCAGGAGCTATTGCGCAAGACTTCCTAGACCGCCGCGCGATAGGCTATGAAGTCACAAATCAGATTTCCGATCAAGATAGTCTCCCAGACGTTATTGAGCGTGCGGCAACTGCGACTGTCCAGATCAAGTGCTTCGGATCTGAGCGACCGCCTGCTCCTGGGAGCGCAGCGCAAGGGGCTGGTGATCTCGTTATCTCGAGGGGGCGGGACGTAATCGGCTTTGATTACCGATTCTTGCGCGATATCACCTTGTCGGCCTGCCGTGGGGTCTGTGAAAATGACCGCCGGGGCCGCGCCTTCACATTTAACACCCGCCACAATGCATGTTTTCTTAAGGAGGATGGCGCCATACTCGTGACGAATGCTGATGCGATCAGCGGCTATGACCGCGTTCTCGCGGTGGGCATGACCGACACGGGATTCATCATTTCTGCAGACATGGATTCGCCTGGCGGAGACTACAAGCGCATCCGGCAAAGCAATTTCATCGGCTGCATCGCAGACTGTGCACTGGATTGGCAGTGCAAAGCCTTTGCCTATGTGCGCGACACAAAGGATTGCTGGTTGAAAGATCGAGTGGGCCGCGTCGAGCGCATGCCGGGGGTCGAGTTTGGTCTGAAGTGATCGCAAGCCAAAAGGCTTTCCCTTCTGTGCTGTTGCCCATTCCAGCTTGCGCCGCGTACCTCAAGCTGATCAATTGCAAGAAAAGCAAATTTCCGGGACATCAGCATGTATGACGGCGCATTCAATAAGATCGAGCGAGAGCTTCGCAACGAAGAGGGCGTGGCAAATGAGCTGGACTATGTTGAGCAAACATCATGGGTCTTGTTCCTCAAGTACCTGCATGATCTGGAATCCGAGCGCCGCGACCGCGCTGAACTTGATGGCAAGGACTACACCCCCATCATCACGGGCCGCTACACATGGGATCAATGGGCCGCGCCCAAGACCGATGGTAAGTTTGATCATAATCGCGCGCTGATCGGTGATGACCTGATCCGCTTCGTCAATGACAACCTTTTTCCCTATCTTGCCAGCTTCCGCGAAACCGCGACCAGCCCGCGCACGATCGAATACAAGATTGGCGAGGTCTTCAACGAACTGCGCAACAAATTCCGCTCGGGCTATATCCTGCGCGATGTGCTGGAAACCATTGATGAACTGGCCTTCAACACCCAAGACCAGCGCCATGAACTGTCCCAGCTTTATGAGTCCCGCATCCGGCGCATGGGCAATGCGGGCCGCAACGGGGGCGAATACTACACGCCTCGCCCGTTGATCCGTGCAATGATCAAGGTTATCGACCCGCAGATCGGCGAGAGCATCTATGACGGCGCCGTGGGGTCTGCGGGCTTCCTGTGCGAGGCTTATGACTACATGCGCCCGCGCGCCAGCAGCGCAACCGATTGGCAGACCCTGCAGACACGAACCTTCTTCGGGCAGGAGAAGAAGGGGCTGGCCTATATCATCGGCATCATGAACATGATCCTGCACGGGATCGAGACGCCGAACCTGATCCATTCCAACACGCTCAATGAAAACGTGATGGATATTCAGGAAAAAGACCGTCACGACATCATTCTTGCCAATCCCCCCTTCGGCGGAGGCGAGCGGCGCGAGGTGCAGCAGAACTTCCCCATCCGCACCGGCGAGACGGCTTACCTGTTCCTGCAACATTTCATTCGCAAGTTGCGCGCGGGCGGGCGTGCGGCTGTGGTGATCAAGAACACGTTTCTCAGCAACACCGACAATGCCAGCGTGGCCCTGCGCCGCGAATTGATGGAGGCGGCGGAATTGCACACGATCCTTGATTGCCCGCAAGGCACGTTTCAGGGCGCGGGGGTGAAAACCGTAGTGCTGTTCTTCACCAAGGGGACGGCGACGCGGGACATCTGGTATTACCAGCTTGATCCAGGGCGTAGCATGGGCAAGACCAATCCGCTCAATGATGATGATCTTGCGGAGTTTGTGGACCTGCAGCGCAGCCGGGCGCAAGGACTGAAAAGCTGGATCGTCAACCGCGCCGATCTGGACGATGCGACCTGCGATCTGTCGGTGAAGAACCCCAATGCGCCCGAGGCCGAGGCCCTGCGCAGCCCCGAGGCGATCATCGACGACATGCTGGCGCGGGATGCGGAGACGGCAAGCGTTCTGGAGAATATTCGGAGGATGCTGTGAGCAGGGATTGGCCGACAGTCGCGCTTCGTGATCTTTGCTCAATTGCGCGAGGTGGTTCGCCTCGACCTATCAAAAACTTCATCACCAACGATCCAGACGGAATTAACTGGATCAAGATTGGTGATACCCAGAAAGGCGGTAGATACATCGACAGCACTGCCGAGAAGATTACTCCGGCAGGAGTTTCGAGGTCGCGGTTTGTCGATTCTGGTTCATTCCTCTTGTCCAATTCCATGAGTTTCGGGCGGCCCTATATCCTTAGGGCAAGCGGTTGCATTCACGATGGCTGGCTTGTGTTGGAACCCGATTACAATAGAGTGGATCAGGATTTCCTCTATCATGTGCTTGGGTCGCGCACAGTATTTGATCAGTTCGATAGCCTTGCTGCTGGGTCGACAGTTCGAAACTTGAACATTGGCTTAGTTAAGGGGGTCGAAATCCCCCTCCCACCCCTCGAAGAACAGCGGCGGATTGTTGCGGTTCTGGACGAGGCGTTCGAAGGTCTGGGCCGCGCCCGCGCCCACACTGAAGCCAACCTTCAAAATGCGCGGGAATTGTTTGGTTCTGAACTTGTGAGCGTTTGCAAGACACATGCAGAGCAATATGGTACTATTCCACTTGCAGGACTTTCAGAAGAAATAACAGACGGCGATCATATGCCCCCGCCGAAAGCCCAAGAGGGCGTGCCCTTCGTCACAATAAAGAATATCAACAAGGAAACGCATGCCATAGACTTCTCCGACACATTCAAGGTCCCGGAAAGTTACTATCAGGAGCTTAAGGATAAGCGAAAACCTAAGGTAGGTGATGTGCTCTATACAGTGACGGGTTCTTTCGGAATACCAGTGATGGTTCAGCCCGATCAGCGCTTTTGTTTCCAGCGCCACATAGGCTTGATACGTCCTAAGCGAGATGTGTCACCAGAATGGTTGTACTTTGTGTTGGCATCGCCATTCGTTTTTGAACAGGCCGATGCGGGCGCTACAGGGACAGCGCAAAGAACAGTTTCGCTGAAGCTACTTAGGACAATGCTTGTTCCAGATGTTCCTCCTGAACTTCAAAGCGCAATAGCCAATCGTTTTAGAGGCATCCATTCTGAGGCTCGCCGTTTGGCGGTCAGCTACCAAGCAAAACTCCAAGACCTCGACGACCTGCGCCAATCACTCTTGCAGAAAGCCTTTGCGGGGAAATTGACCTGATCATGCCGCGCAAGAGCCAAAAGAAAGGGCGAAGTAAAGCGCGGCGCAGGGCGCAGCAAGATGAGTTTTCAACGCCGCTTTGGATGAAGATTGCACAAAACATCCTTCAAGCTCGGAAAAAGCTGCGAAATTTACTCGATAAGGCTGCAATGGGCAAAACACTGTCGGACACTGAAAAGAAGTCCGCAGCGAATCTTCGCAAGGAAATATTGGCGTTAAAGACGAAACTGACAGATATGGGAAAAGACCCAGATATTGCTGTCGGTATTGCCATGAAAAGTTTGGAAAACAGGACTAAGTCCAATGGCGGTAAATACCGACCATGCTACACGACTCCCTGCCGTTGGAGCCGTAATTTCGGTATTCGGGTCGGGATGATGCCCGCCAGATTGCCGCATGCCAACGCCTTTCGGAATACGTCGAAGCCGGTGCGAAACCAGGATTTGGCATAGTGCCCATGCTTTTTGCGCGCGGGGTGTTTCAATCCAAGCAGTTGAGCAGCGGCGCGGTTGATCAATGCGACCGAGACAGCCAGTATCCCGAAGAGGAGATGCAACCTATTCGGGCACCTCAGGTGCGTGTCTTCCAGGTTGAGGCCGCGCGTTTTGCAATCCGCAAACAAGCATTCTATGCTCCACCGCTTTTTGTATTTTCGCAGAATGTGGGACCCGCTTGCTTTCGTCGCTGAAGCAACGATGAGCAATTCCTGGCCCCCTTTGATCCGACGCGCGCCAAAATGCAGTTCCAGATCTCGGTGGCCATCGCGTCCGGGAAGCGTTGCGGTAAAGCCGCGCACGCCTTTGCATCTGCGCAAAAGCCATTTGAGAGCAAGCAGACGACCATCCTGCGTGCGCACGATCTGATCTTCCTTGAGCCGGATGGCAAAAGGAACCTTCGCATCCGCCAGAAATACCAACCATTCCTGGCCAATGAACTCCCGATCAGCCAAAAGCATGCGGACGCAAGAGACGTCGAACTGCTTCAGGTATCGCTTCACCAAGGCGATCCGCTGAGCCGTGTTGCTGTTGCCAGCATGGTCAAGAACCGTCCACATCAACGGCACCCGGTATCTGGCAGTCACCACAGCCAGGACCAGAACGTTGATGTCGGTTTTCCCCAATTTCCAGTTCGTGCGATCAAGGCAAAGATACCAGGATGGCGGCTTGCCAATCAGGGCAATGACAATCCCTGCCGCCCAGTCATTGGGCAGTGATACTTTTTGGAAAAAACGCTGCAGGCGTCGATACGTCGATGCAACTTTGGCGCGACCAGGCCATTCTGTCGCGATCAGTGTCAGATTGACCGTGCGCGCACTGATCATACCCAGAACGACGAGACACAAGGTGTCCAGCCGCGACTTGCCCAACGGCAGATGGGGCGATAAAAGCTTCGAGAGATCGGCGAGAGAGAGGCTGGTCATGGACAACTCCTTGCGAGGGAAGAGTCCCCGTTCAGAATCGATCTCGCCGGTCGATGCCAGCATAAAAAGTCAAACCATCACGCAGTGTCGTGTAGCATGAATACCGACAGAGCGGTGTCGGGGCCTACGGCTTGGGGAGCACTATCAAGGTCTGGCGATAGTTTATGCTGGCAGCTTGATGCACGCGCTTTGCTTGATATGGCAATGCAATTTCATTACCTTGACTTCAGACCACCGCAAGGATCGTCCCATCCCGCCTGATGATTTTGCGACATTGATGCGCCATGGCATAAATACCGTTGCGCGATTTGAAAAAGCCATTGAAAGCCCATGATATGACCCTTGCCAATGAAACCGAAGCCGATACCCGCGCAGACCGCATCGACCCCGCGCTGGCGCAGGCAGGCTGGGGCGCAGGGACTGTCCGGCGAGAGGTAATCTGCCCCGGTCGTATCCAGTCCGGTGGCACGCGGGGCAAGGGGCTGACAGCTGATTATGTGCTGATCCACAAGGGCCAGAAGCTGGGCGTGATCGAGGCCAAGCGCGCGGGTCTGTCACACCGTGAAGGAGTGGCGCAAGCTAAGGACTACGCCCAACGCCTTGGCACCCGCTTTGCCTATGCAACGAACGGTCTGGCTTGGTATCAGATCGACATGGTAACAGGGAACGAGGGCGTGATGACCCTGCCTTTCCCTACACCAGAGGCACTGTGGAACGCGAGCTTTGTCGAACAGAACGCATGGCGAGAACGGTTTGGCGCTGTTCCCTTCGAGATTGATAGCGGCAAATGGGAGCCACGCTATTACCAGCACAACGCCATCACCGCAGCGCTTGAAGCTGTGGCCAAGGGCAACCGTCGTATCCTTCTGACACTGGCCACCGGCACCGGCAAGACCTCGATCGCGTTTCAGACCGCGTGGAAGCTGTTTCAGGCCAAGTGGAACCTGACGGGCGAGCCTGTGCGCCGTCCGCGCATCCTGTTTCTGGCAGACCGCAACATTCTGGCCGATCAGGCCTATAATTCGTTCAGTGCTTTTCCGTCTGATGCTATTACCCGCATTGATCCGGCCACGATACGCAAGAATGGCGGCAAGGTGCCCAAGAATGCCAGCTTGTTCTTCACGATATTCCAGACGTTTATGACCGGCGAAGGTGAACCAATCTTTCGGCAATACCCTTCTGATTTCTTCGATTTCATCATCATCGATGAGTGCCATCGCGGCGGGGCCAAGGATGAAAGCGAATGGCGCAGGCTGCTGGAGTATTTCGAACCCGCCTATCAGCTTGGCCTGACCGCCACGCCAAGGCGCAAGCACAACGCCGACACCTACGCCTATTTCGGCGAGCCGGTCTATACCTATGCCCTGCGCGACGGGATCGAAGATGGATTCCTGACCCCGTTCAAGGTACGCCAGATGGCCAGCACGATTGATGAATACGTCTTTGATGGAACTGACAAGCTTATTGAGGGTGAGGTGGAAGAGGGTGAGAGCTTCACCGAATCTGATTTCAACACCCGCATCATCATTGATGAACGTGAATTGAGCCGCGTCCGCGAGTTCATGGGCCAGATTGACCAGAGGCACAAGACACTGGTGTTCTGCGCCACACAGGATCATGCCGCCCTGGTGCGTGATCTGATCAATCAGGTGAAGGACAGCACGCATCCGGCCTACTGCGTGCGTGTGACGGCAGATGACGGTTCCATTGGCGATCAGCATCTGCGTGACTTTCAGGATAACGAAAAAACCATCCCGACGATCCTGACCACATCACAAAAGCTTTCCACCGGCGTCGATGCCCTCAACGTGCGCAACATTGTGTTGATGCGCCCGATCCGCTCAATGATCGAGTTCAAGCAGATCATCGGACGCGGCACGCGGGTATACGAGGGGAAGGATTTCTTCACGATCTGGGATTTCGTGAAAGCGCATGAAAACTTTAACGACCCCGAATGGGATGGCGAACCGATTGATCCTGTTCCGCCACGTACAGGGCCGGGTGAGCCGCCAGATAAGCCTGAACCACCTGATGATGATACTGACAGTGGCGGCGAGGATGATGAGCCGAAGCAGAAGATCCGCATCAAGCTAGACGATGGCAAGATCAGGTCCATCCGCTACCTCGCGACCACGACCTACTGGAGCCCGGAAGGCAAGCCGATTTCAGCAAAAGAGTTTATGGAAAGGCTGTTTGGTGATCTTTCGGGGCTCATTGCCGATGAGGATCAGTTGCGTCAGGTCTGGAGTGACCCTGATAGTCGCGCAAAGTTCCTGCAACAACTCGCAGACCGCGGCTATGATGATGATCGCCTTGAAGATATCAGGGGCCTTGTTGATGCCGTCGACAGCGATCTGTTCGATGTTCTTGCATATGTGCTTTTTACCTTAGAACCCAAAACCCGCCATGACCGTGCTGATGCAGTCCGGCAAGGCAAACAGTCGGATGCTCAGGAAGACCTAAAGGCGCTGCTGATCACGATCCTCAACGCATATGAAGCACACGGGGAGAAAGAGCTGGCGACTGACAAGCTAGGCCAATTCTTGACTGCAAGGTTTGGAAGCGTTGGCGAGGCCAAGGCGCGGTTGGGAGACTTACCTCAGATCAAGGCTGCGTTTCACAAGATGCAGGCGCAGTTGTATTCATCATGACGCCACGCAGCTTCAATAACCAGCTTGCAGGGCAGATCGGCGAGAGCCTTGTCGTGGCCGAGCTTGGGCGACGGGGCCTTGTGGCAACTGCATTTGCGGGCAATGTGCCCGATATTGACCTTTTAGCCTATCGCAATGGGCGCACAATCGCGTTGCAGGTGAAATCTGTGCGCACGGGTTCGGTCAGCTTTGACGCCAAGCGCTTTATGACAATAGAGTTCGAGGGCGATAGACAGATAATTACGGAGACTGCACCCGGGCTAGATGCTTCATTGATTTTCGTGTTTGTCAGCATTGGACAGCGCAGTGGTGAAGACGGCTTTTTCATCCTTGATCAAGGCACATTGCAAGGCATCGTTTGTGCAAATCATGCAGCATGGCTGGCCAAGCATGGCGGGATTCGCCCCAAAAACCCACAGTCGACTCATACGGCTGTTTCTTTCGCCCAATTGGATAAATTCCGCGACAACTGGTCCTTGATCGAAACTCGACTTTCAGAAGAACGCTGAACGCTTTGGATGCCATCAGGCTTTGCCATAAGTGCTTTCGCCCAAGCGTTTTTTTGATGTGGGGCCTTATGTGGGGCATGATGCCTGGAGGCAGATTTTTTATAATGAAATCAATGGCGGGTGGCGGAGACGATGGGATTCGAACCCACGAGACCCTTTCGGGCCTACTCCCTTAGCAGGGGAGCGCCTTCGACCACTCGGCCACATCTCCGTCGCCCCGTTTAAAGATGTCATCTCTGCCCCGCAAGCGGAAAATTGGGCTGTGACCAGATCGGTTTGCCGCCGCGCAGGAGCGCGGGCTGTCAGGTTTGCGTCTCTGTGAGTGTCGCGGCATATTCGCGCAAAAGTCTTGCGCATGCTTGTACCTTTGGGCTGCGGTGCAGATCAACATGGGTCACAAGCCACAATGTCGTGCCCCAATCTGCACGTGCAGGCATCACCTGTTGCAACCCCTCTGCCTGCCCCTGAACCACGGCCAGAAACCCCATGCCAAGGCCTGCCTTGATCGCTGCAAGGCGGGTGGCATGATCATTGCTGTTCAGCACCACATTCCCACCATGCTTGGTCAGCCAATGATCATACGGGGCACGGCTGTCCTTGTCGCTGGAGGCAATGAAATCATGGCTTATGAGCGCATCATCGGTGGCCGCAACGCCTTTGCGCTCAACATACTCTGCGCTGGCATACAGTGCCACGGACAGCTCCCCCAGTGATTGCACGACATTGTCTGGCTCTTGCGGTTTGCCCCCGGCGCGAATGGCGACATGCGCCTCTCCATACTCAAGGCGCAGAACGCGCGCTTCCGTTCGCAGGCAGGGTTTGAGTGTCGGATACTGGCGCATCATTTCGGCGATTGCTGGCAACAATAGAGTGCTCATCTCCGGGATCGTGGTGACGATCATTTGGCCGGATATGCCTTCTTGCATGTCTTGCAGCCGCGCAGCCAGTTGTTCGAATTGCTTTTCGGTTTCGGCGGCGGTTTCGAACAGCGCATGTCCGGCTTCGGTCGGGGTATAGCCTTTGGCGTGGCGCTGGAACAATTTGACGCTGACGCGATCTTCCAGCGCATCAATATGGCGGATCACTGTAGCATGATGGACGCGCAGACTGGCTGCGGCACCGCTGACAGTTCCGGCGCGTGCCACATGCAAAGCCGTGCGCAACTCGTCCCAAGGCTCTAGCCCCATGACATTTCCTTTCTGTTGCTCGACGGGCAAGGCCCAGATTGCCTCATGCCGTCAGCTTTGTATATTCTGCATCCAATGTGGCGATGTCGCAGGGGGCAGGGGGCTGGCGCGCCTGCAATGCCGATTGCGCGCGTGCAAGGGCAGGGCCTTCCAGCAGGGGGCATACCTCTGCCAGTTCGGCCATCTCGCGCATATTACCGTTGCAATGCAGCACAAGATCACAGCCTGCCGCAAGTGCCCGCTGGGCGCGCTGCGCAATCGTTCCGTCAAGGGCGTGCATCGAAATGTCATCAGTCATCAGCAATCCCTGAAATCCGATATCCTCGCGGATCAGGCGTATCATCTTGGGCGACAAGGTTGCCGGAGAGTTGGGGTCGATCTGAGAGAACAGAAGATGTGCTGTCATCCCCAAGGGCAGATCGGCCAGCGCATGAAAGGCGGCAAAATCGCTGCGGGCCAGTTCGGCGTACCCCTCGGAAATGACCGGCAGGTCCAGATGACTGTCAGCCTGCGCGCGTCCATGGCCCGGAATATGCTTGAGCACAGGCAAAACCCCGCCCGCCATTAGACCCTGCGCCAAGGCGCGTGCATGGGCTACAACCTCGGCCAGCGCGGTCCCGTAGCAGCGGTTGCGCAATATGGGGTGCGTGTTCTCAGTGGCGATATCGGCGAGAGGGGCGCAGTTCACATCTATCCCGCAGGCGCGCAGTTCAGATGCGATTAGCCTGCCGCGCAGATACATGGCGCGCACAGGGTCGCGAGCCGTGCTGCATTGCTCCAGGGCGGGGGGCCAGTCGCGCCAGTGGGGCGGGCGCATACGTTGGACGCGCCCGCCTTCCTGATCTATCAGAATGGGCAGGTCACGCCCCACAGCGTCGCGTATCTCGGCGGTCAGGGCTGTCAGTTGGTCAGGTGTCTGGATGTTGCGGGCAAACAGAATGCCGCCCCACGGTTGCGCCTGCGCAAAAAAAGCGCGCTCGGCGCGGTCCAGCCGCAGGCCCGCGCAGCCGAAAATGACAGCGCGGGACGGAGGCTGACTCATCGAATGAGGACCGGAATACAGTCGATCTGCTGATCGACCAGCGCCGCGCAGAAACGCCGTGCATCGCGTTCGTCATTAAATCCATGGGCGCGCAGGCGGTAGAACACCGACCCACCGCTTTGGGCCGCCTCGATCACGCGGCCCCGTTCTTCCAGCAAAGGCGAGAACCGGCGCGCAAGCTGGTCCCATGCAGCACGTGCACTGTCGGCGTCATCATAGGCGCCAAGCTGCACCAGTCGTGTTCCCGGCCCAAGCGAGGAAGGGTCCACATCGATATCGCGCACAGAGCCCATACCCGCAGCAACCGTTTGCGCAACCGAGGCGGCCAGATCATCTGACCCATAGCTGGCGTTCGTGGCCGCAGGCGCCGAACTTGCAGTGGCCCGCGCACCAGAGATTGTATCCGCATTGCGACTTGGCGGGCGCGGCGAGGTTGCGACCGCGCGACGGGTTTCCGACACGAACCCAAGCGGCTCTGAAGTTGTTTCGGGTTCATTCAAGGCTTGCTGCAAAGCCACCGCGATGGGCTGTGTCTCGTCAGTCTCGAAGCTTAGGCTGGGTGCGTCGGGGGCGCCTTGTGCAGGCACGACATCGTCATGTGACAGGTCGGACGAGGGCGGGGCGAGCAGGATTTCACTTCTTTGGGTGGCATCCTGCGCGGCGGACAGGTCGTTGACGGAAAGACCCTGATGCGCAGTTTGCCGCCCGCCGGGGTTGTCGGGTGCAACGCGCAGCGGCCCATCAAGGGCGCGCACAACCGGCACGCCGGCCACATCGCGCTGCATCAACTGCCAGACCCAAGCCACGGACCCGATCATCAACGCCAGCGACAGGACCGCGCCAAAGCCATGAAGTGCGGATCGGGTCTGGATGCTGCGGGGGCGGGGCGCATGTTTTGCGTGGCCGCCATATTGGGGGCTTTGTCCATAAAACTGCGGCTGCGCCGGACCGCGCAGGTTTGGGTCGGTGGCGTAATGCGGCGCATATTCCGGAGGGGGCGCGTAATAGGGCCCTGAGGAATGCGGGGCCTGACCATAGGGTGCGGTTGCATAGCCGTGCTGCTGCGGCGCAGATGCGCCATAGACAGGTGGGCCGAACCCATGTGCGCCTGTTTCATGGGGTGTCTGACGTGGGTGTGCCCGCACCCCCCAAGCTGAAAATTCCCTGCTCTCTTTCATGCCAACCTCGCTCACGCCCCGGCGCCATATGGCACCCGGACACGGATTTTAGACGTCTTGGCAAGCTGTCTGCTCGACATTGCCATCTTTTGTGCCGCGTTTTCACGGCTTCTTATAACTTCAGATAAGGCCGCGCAGCGCGCAGCCGTAAAACATCGTCACCAAAAGGGTGCGTCTTTAGCGCATTTCCTCGACCGGCGTGACACCCAAGATAGCAAGACCGGCAGAAATCGCAACGCCTGTGGCACGTGCAAGCGCAAGTTTTGCAGAAGTTGTTGCCATATCGTCCTCCTGCACAAAACGCAGGCTTGGCACATCATTGCCCTTGTTCCACAAGCCGTGGAATTCCGCTGCAAGTTCAGACAGATAGGCCGCGATGCGATGTGGCTCTTGGGTGCGGGCGGCCAGTTCCACAATGCGGGGCCATTCGGCCAGTTTGCGCATCATTGCAAGCTCGGCGTCATGGTCAAGCCGCGTTATGTCAGCCTGTGCAAGGGCCGCGTCGGTTGTCTGCGCCCCTGCCTCTGCGGCTTTGCGCAGCACGGAACACACCCGCGCATGGGCATATTGGACATAGAACACCGGATTATCCTTGGATTGTTCCAGCACCTTGTCGAAGTCGAAATCGAGTGTGGCATCATTCTTGCGTGTCAGCATGACAAAGCGGGTCACATCCGCGCCCACCATTTCAACCACATCGCGCAGCGTCACAAAGGTGCCCGCGCGTTTCGACATTTTGAACGGCTCGCCATTTTTATACAGCTTCACCAGTTGGATCAGCTTGATATCCAACGGCACGCGCCCGTTTGACAACGCCGAGACGGCCGCCTTCATCCGTTTGACATAGCCGCCGTGATCGGCACCAAAAATGTCGATCAGTATGTCAAAGTCGCGCGATATCTTGTTGTAATGATACGCAATATCGGGCGCGAAATAGGTCCATGCCCCATCTGACTTTTTGATCGGGCGGTCCACATCATCGCCATGCGCGGTCGAGCGGAACAGCGTTTGCTCGCGCGGTTCCCAATCTTCGGGGGTCTTGCCTTTAGGGGGCTCTAGCACGCCCTCATAGATCAGCCCTTGCGCCTCCAGCCGGTTGATGGCGGTTTCAATCTCGCCAGTGCCATACAGCGCTTTCTCAGAGGCATAGACATCCATCCGCACCCCGAGAGAGGCCAGATCCTCGCGGATCATGATCATCATGCGGTCAGTGGAGAAATTGCGCACGGTTTCCAGCCAGACGGATTCTGGCTGGTCCAGAAACTGCGTACCAAACTCTGCCTTCAGCGCTTCGCCGACTTCGATCAGGTATTCGCCGGGGTACAGACCTTCGGCAATTTCGGGCGACAGGCCATGCGCCTCGCGGTAGCGCTCATAGGCCGAGCGCGCCAGAACATCGACCTGCGCACCGCCGTCATTGATGTAATATTCGCGCGTGACGTCATACCCTGCAAAGGCAAACAGGTTTGACAGCGCGTCGCCCACCACGGCCCCGCGTGTGTGGCCCACATGCATGGGGCCCGTCGGGTTGGCCGAGACAAACTCGACATTCACCCGCAGGTTCTGCCCCATATCCGAGCGTCCGAAATCTGTGCCCTGCGCCAGCGCAGTGGCGATGATCCCCTGCCAGACGGACGGGGCCAGACGCAGGTTCAGAAAGCCGGGGCCAGCCACTTCGGCGGCGGCAATGCGCGGGTCTTCCAACAGGCGGGCGGCAAGCGCTTCAGCAATCTCGCGCGGTTTCAGCCCGGCGGGTTTGGCCAGCACCATCGCGGCATTTGTCGCCATGTCGCCATGTGCAGCGTCGCGCGGCGGCTCTACCGCGACATTGGCGAAATCAAGCCCTTCGGGCAGTGCTTCATCGCTCACCATTGCGTCAAGGCAGGTAATGACAAGCGTGCGAATATCGGAAAACAGGTTCATCGCGTCCGTCCTCTTTGTTGTCTTTGCCCTACGCCGCGTCTGCCTGCGCGTCAATGGGGGCGCAGGGGTTGCGGCGCAGGGTATGCACTGTATGTTATCGCTATCATGGACAGGGGAGGCCAGAATATGCGGTGGGGAATTTTAGGCGCTGCGAAAATCGCAAGGACGGAACTTGCGCCAGCAATACAATTGGCACGTGGGGCGGAACTGGTGGCGATTGCCACGCGCGACGCGGCCCGCGCGGCCCCGTTTCAGGCGCTTGTGCCCGGTCTGCGCGTTCATGACAGCTATCAGGGCTTGCTGGACGATCCACAGGTGGATGCAGTTTACATTCCGCTGCCCAACCATCTGCATGTCGAATGGTCGATCAAGGCCGCACAAGCAGGCAAGCATGTATTGTGCGAGAAACCCATCGCATTGCAGGCCGCGCAAATTGATGCGCTGATTGAAACACGCGCTAAGACGGGCAAGCTGATCGCCGAGGCCTTTATGGTGGCCCACCACCCGCAATGGGCGCTGGCACGCACCCTTCTGGCGGATGGCGCGATTGGCAAGCTGGAGCATATTGAGGGCTGCTTTACCTATACCAACCGCGATCTTGGCAATATCCGCCACAGCGCCGAGATGGGCGGGGGCGGGCTGCGCGATGTGGGTGTCTATCCGTGCATCATCGCCCGTATGGTCACAGGGGCAGAGCCGGAACGCCTGCAAGCCGATATTCGCTGGCAGAATGGTGTCGATATTTTCGCCCGCGTCTGGGCTGATTTTCCCAATTTCACCATGTCTTTCTATTGCGGCATGATGCAGGCGCGCCGTCAGGAAATGGTGTTTCACGGACAAGATGGTTGGATCAACTTGTCCGCGCCCTTCAATGGTCCGGTTTATGGCGACACCAGTGTCGAGTGGCGGTCAGACGGCGCGACCAGCATCGAGCGGTTCAACAATGTGAATCAATACGCGCTGATGATCGAAGCCTTTGGCGACAGCGCACGCGATGGAACGCCTTTTGCCTGCCCGCTGGAAATGTCGCAGGGCAATCAGGCCATGATTGATGCCATCTTTGAGAGCGCGCGCTAAATCAGCGCGCGACGCTGCGTTGGTTCTGTGCCCCGCGCACCACGATGTTGCGCACACCCGCGAGGCGGGCGTTCGTCACTTTGACCCCGGCTGTCACTGTGCGCGACGCATCGGTCGAGACGCCGGTCTGCGTGCGCGGTGCTGCAACCACAAATTCATAGGTTAATGTGCCGTCAACGGGGCGCTCGTTATTTGTGGGGCGCAGTTCTACATCCCACCAACCCTGTGTCTGTGTGATGCCGCTTGCGCGCACCAACGCGCCGCCAGTTGTCTGTATAACTTCCAGCTCTGTGACAACGGGTACCAATGCGCGGCGATCAGCCTCGCCCCCCCATCCGCCGCGTGGGGCAAGGGTTTCGGTGCTCTCGCGGCCAAACCAGTTCATCGGGTTCAAACGAGAGTCCCGCACAGTCCCACAGGCCCCAATCGCGAGCACCATGGCCAAGGCGGCAAGAACGGGCTTGTGCATTCTGGGTCCTCTCGGGTTGTCTGAACAGAATTCTGTATTCGGGTTAGCGTAATCTGGCGGCTTTGAAAAGTGCCCAGAGACATAACCGTACACACGCAATCAGAAATAAGGGCGCACGCGCGGCCAAAGCCAAGCGCAATGCAGCGACTTCGTGGTCAGGCATAGGTGTTGGAATGGCCAGATTGCGGGCCAGAGCTTGGGGGGACGAAAGTGTCGCTATGGGCTGGACCTTTGCGCGCAGGCGGCTTAGCTCTACGCCCGACAGCAGAGAGGCGTTCATCATGGCCACCGAAGCTTTTGAAGACATCGCAGAGACGTTTGATTTTTTTGATGACTGGGAAGATCGCTACCGCCATGTCATCGAACTTGGCCGCGCGATGCCACCTATGGAAGAGGCGCTGAAAACGCCGCACACCAAGGTAGAGGGATGCGCAAGTCAGGTCTGGATTCAGCCCGTCCTGAAAGGCGAAGGCGCGAGCGCCGAATTTGATTTCAAGGGCGACAGCGACGCCATGATCGTACGCGGTCTGATTGCGGTGCTGCATGCGCTGTATTCGGGCTTAAGTGTCGCACAGGTGACACAGGTTGATGCGTTGGCGGAACTGGGGCGGCTGGGGCTGGACGAGCATCTTTCATCCCAGCGCTCGAACGGGTTGCGCGCCATGATAATGCGGATTCAAGCTGTCGCTTCCGAAGCAGCCAGCCGATGAGTGATCCCGTTTTGCTGCTGCAAATGGCCGGTCTGTTGGCACTGATCGGCGCTTTTGCAGGGGTTCTGGCAGGTCTTTTGGGGGTTGGGGGCGGCATTGTTCTGGTGCCTGCGTTCTTCTATGCCTTTACCGCACTGGGCTATGCCGGGCCGCAACTGATGCAGATTTGCCTTGCGACGTCGCTGGCGACCATTCTGGTCACTTCGGCCCGCTCGGTGCAAAGCCATCATCGCAAAGGTGCGGTAGATTGGCAAATTCTGCGCGGCTGGGCGTTGGGGATCGGGGTCGGGGCCATTCTTGGTGTGGTTATGGCCTCGGTGCTGCGCTCGGTGGTGCTGCAAGGTATTTTCGGGATATTGGGCGTTGTCATCGGGCTGTATCTGGCCTTCGGGCGGCCCGAATGGCGGTTGGGGTCTGTCATGCCGACAGGGCCTGTGCGTGCGGTCCAATCCACTGGCATCGGGTTTCTGTCGGTGCTTATGGGCATCGGGGGCGGGTCTTTTGCCGTGCCGTTAATGTCGCTTTACGGTGTTGCCATTCATCGCGCGGTCGCGACCGCTGCCGGGTTCGGGATATTGATTGCGGTTCCATCCGTGTTCGGCTTCCTGCTGCTTCCGGTCGATCATGCGCCGCCCTACACGGTCGGGGCCATTAATCTGCCAAGCTTTGGGATTGTCATTGCAATGACTTTGCTGACCGCGCCCTTGGGCGCAAGGCTGGCCCATGCCACCGACCCCAAGCCGCTGAAGCGGTTTTTCGCCCTGTTCATCACGATCATGGCCCTGAACATGCTGCGCAAGGCGTTGGGCTGGTAGCGCAAGCCCTTCTGAGTTGCGAGATACTTGCGCCTTGGCGGGCTTTGCGGCATGTCAGGCAAAAGTTTCATGGTTGGAGGGCAAGATGAGCCGCGCATTCGTTTTTCCGGGACAAGGGGCACAGACCATCGGGATGGGGCGCGCACTTGCGCAGACATACCCGGCGGCGAAAGCTGTGTTTGACGAAGTTGACGACGCGCTTGGCGAAAAGCTGTCAGACCTGATCTGGAACGGCGAGATCAGTGACCTGACCCTGACCGCGAATGCGCAGCCTGCATTGATGGCGACGTCACTCGCTGCCATGCGCGCGCTAGAGGCAGAAGGCGTGGTGCTGACAGATGCAGCCTTTGTCGCGGGGCATTCGCTGGGCGAGTATTCGGCATTGGCTGCGGCAGGATCACTGGGCATTGCCGATGCGGCACGCCTGTTGCGCATTCGCGGGCGCGCCATGCAAGAGGCGGTGCCTGTGGGCAAGGGGGCGATGGCCGCAATTCTGGGGCTGGATTTTGACGCTGTATCCGACGTCGCTGCCGAAGCCGCGCAGGGCGGGGTGTGTCAGGCAGCCAATGACAATGACCCCGCACAGGTTGTTGTGTCGGGCGACAAGGCTGCTGTTGAACGCGCGGTCGAGATTGCCAAGGTACGCGGTGCCAAACGCGCAATTTTGTTGCCTGTCTCGGCTCCGTTCCATTGCGCGCTGATGCAGCCTGCGGCAGATCGTATGGCGGCAGCACTGGCCGAGGTGACGTTGAACGCGCCGCGCGTGCCGCTGGTCGCCAATGTGCGCGCCGAAGCTGTCAGCGACCCCGAGGCCATTCGCGCCCTTCTGGTCGAACAGGTGACAGGCTCTGTGCGGTGGCGCGAGTCGGTGATCTGGATGGCCGAACAGGGTGTGACCGAGTTCTGGGAAATCGGGGCAGGCAAGGCCCTGTCAGGCATGATCAAACGCAGCGCCAAAGGGTCCGAGACCTGCAATTTCGGCACCCCTGAAGACGTTGCCGCACTGAACGGATAAACGCCCCGCTGATTACCACGCCTGAGGGTCGCCCAAGGGCTTGGCCCGTGTCCAAGCCCTTGGGCGGATCAATCAGGGAATGATGCGTGTGTATTTCACGCCAGCAAGGGATGCGCCCGCAAGTATACCCGACTGGCCGAAGACCACGGCGATGACGGGTGCAAATTGCGTAGTGGTTTCGCTGCCCATCGAGCCGCCTTGCGTCGGGGTGGCATAGCGCAGGTCGGCACTTGCGGCCCAACCGGGCGAGTAGCGGAAATCTGACAAGGCCTGCTCGGTCATGAAAAACAACGCATGTGCATATTGCTGCGCACCGGCCTGCAAACCGAAACTGGCGCGTGTCGCCGAGTAGTAGTCCACAGTTGCATCATTGATCCGCAGCGCACCGCGCCCATAAGCCCCGCCCACAAATAACCCGGCTTCGGTCACGACGGGGATATACAGAATCCCGCGTGCATTCTGAAACAGGTCTTCCAGATTGGGAAAATTGTTGCGCAGGTAATCGCGTGCGGAATCAACACGTGCGTCAAGGTCTGCTGCGCCTTGACTGCCGATAGGGTTTGCACAGGCTGCCAAGGTCGCGACCCCTGCCAGACCTGACAGCGTAAAGGCGCGTCGGTTAAGAATTGTCATGCTCTGCCTCATTGTTTTGGGCGCTTTTCCGCGCATTTTTTATTACTTTTACCGCGTAAATTGCTTCGTGTCACCTTCTCAGGTGAAACTAGGCAAAATTGGGCGTCGTTTTGCCTGTTTAACTTTGCCCGCGCAGCGCTTCTGCGACTCGCGGCGCGAAATAGGTCAGCACCCCGTCACAGCCCGCGCGCTTGAAGGCCATCAAGCTTTCCAGCATCACTTTGTCACCATCAAGCCAGCCATTCTGCGCCGCTGCCATCAGCATCGCATACTCTCCCGACACCTGATAGGCGAAGGTGGGGCGTCCAAAGCGGTCTTTCACGGCGCGGCAGATGTCCAGATAGGGCATGCCGGGCTTGACCATGACCATGTCTGCCCCTTCGGACAGATCGCGCGCAACGCAAGCCAGCGCCTCGGCGGCATTGGCCGGGTTGATCTGGTAGGTTGCCTTGTCACCCACAAGGCGGCCCGACGCGCCGACGGCATCGCGGAACGGGCCGTAGAATGCACTGGCGAATTTCGCGGCATAGGACAGGATCGCTACATCGCGGTAGCCCTCTGATTCCAGTGCCAGCCGCAGGGCGCCAATGCGCCCGTCCATCATGTCCGACGGGCCAAGAATATCCGCCCCTGCCTGCGCCTGCGCAAGGCCCATCTTAACTAAAGCTGTAACCGTTTCATCATTAACGATCTCGCCATCCACCACAAACCCGTCATGCCCGTTGGCGTTATACGGGTCTAACGCGATGTCGGTCATGACCATCAGCTCTGGGAATTCCGCCTTGAGCGCGCGAATGGCGCGGTTGGTCAGGTTGTCAGGGTTCCACGCTTCGTCGCAAGTTTCCGTGCGAAGCGCCTGATCCGTATAGGGAAACAGACAGATCGCGGGAATGCCCAACCGATGCGCTTTCTCGGCGGCGGGCAGCAACTTGTCCAGTGACAGGCGGTTGACACCGGGCAGCGAGGTGATCGGCTCTTCCATCCCCTCGCCGTCGCGGATGAAGACGGGCCAGATCAGGTCACGCGTGCTCAGCCCGTTTTCCTGTACCATCTCGCGCAGGGCATTGGTCCGGCGCAGACGGCGCATGCGGGCTTCGGGGAAGGGGGCTGGGGTCATCTGACATGGCCTTTCTTGGGGTTTTGCACTTGGTGCCATGCGCAGGCGTTGAAGAAAAGCCCCGCAATTCAGATCAGGGCAGGATTTGCAGCCACACCCAGCCTGTCACCATCACCCCACCTGTACCAATCAGCACTGCCGAGGCCGCAACCCGCTTTGCACGCCCGTAAAGATTGGAAAACACATAAGCATTGACCCCCGGTGCCATCGCCGCTGTCACCACAGCCGAACGCATGGCCTCGGTGCTAAGTCCGAAGGCGTGCGCCAGACCGAAGGTTATCACCGGATGCACAACCAGCGACAGCGCCACAACAAAGCCGATGGTGCGCAGATCCCCTTCGGGACGGTAGAGATACAGCACCCCCCCAAGCCCGAACAAGGC
Organism: Roseinatronobacter monicus; assembly: GCF_006716865.1. Classification (NCBI taxonomy): domain Bacteria; kingdom Pseudomonadati; phylum Pseudomonadota; class Alphaproteobacteria; order Rhodobacterales; family Paracoccaceae; genus Roseinatronobacter; species Roseinatronobacter monicus. The sequence goes on from NZ_VFPT01000001.1 coordinate 1,136,778, forward strand.
TGCGGGCAGGGCGGCGCGCACCATCATATCCAAAGCCTGATCCACGACACCCGGCATGGGCAGACCTGTCAGATTGACGATGAACCCAAGGCCAATGGCAATCACCAGCGCATTGCGGAACATGGCCGAGAACACCCGCGCGGCACTGTCGCGCAGCCGCCCGCCCCGGTTGCGGATCAATTCCATCGTCGTGATCCCGATGGCATAACAAATCGGCGAATGAACCGCGATGATGGCATAGTTCGGGGCCAGTGAATCCGGCCCATATGCGCGTTCCGTGATCGGCAGGCCCAGCAGCACCGAGTTCGAGAACAGCGCGATAAAGCCGATGGCCACGCAATCTTCCCAGTCGCGCTTGAAGATCAGGCGTGCCCCCCAGAACCCCAAGGTGAAGCCAGCAATCGCGCCAGTGTAGAAGCTGACCAACAGCCGCCAGTTGAACTCTTGCCCCAGATCAAGCCGCGCAATGGCAACAAACAGCAGGCAGGGGATCGCAAAGGTCTGGGTAAACCAGACCACACCGTCAACTTGCGCGTCATTGATCAGGTTGCGCCAACGCGCGACATAGCCAAAGCCGATGACAAGAAACACAGGCAAAATGACATCTGCCAGCGCCTGCATGTTACAAATCCAGTGTCAGAACCATGCCATCAAAGGCAGGCGTGACATGGGCCGGGGTTTCAGCGGCAACTGTGGCATAATCCAGATCGACATGCATGTTTGTCAGCACGGCCTGTGCGGGCTTGGCCTGTGCGATCCAGTCCAATGCCATATCCAGATGCGCATGGGTCGGATGCGGCGTGCGGCGCAGCGCATCCACAATCCAGATATCAAGCCCCTCCAGCATGGGCCAGCTTTCCGGGTAAATTGTCACCACATCGGGTGTATAGGCCAGCCCTCCCACGCGGAATCCCAGCGCGTCGATCGTGCCATGATTCAGGCGCATCGGGTGCAGGACAAGTGGGCCACCAGCACCCTCAATCGTGATCGCGCCGTCAATCGTGTGCATATCCAGAATAGGCGGATAGGGCGAGCCTGCGGGCTGCGTGAACGCATATCCAAAGCGTGAATAAAGCGCATCCTGCGTGGCCCCATCTGCCCAGACGGCCAGCCGTTCGCGGGTGTTGAACACAATCTGGCGCAGATCGTCGATGCCATGCACATGATCGGCATGCGCATGGGTAAAAACCACCGCATCCAGCCGCCCGACACCGGCATCCAGCAGTTGCGCGCGCATATCAGGCGAGGTGTCGATCAGCACTTGCGTGCGCCCTGTGTCGGACACCCGCTCCAGCAGTAGCGAGCAGCGGCGGCGGGTGTTGCGCGGATTATCGGGGTCGCATGCGCCCCAATGCCCGCCCAGACGCGGCACCCCGCCTGAAGACCCACAGCCCAGAATTGTTGCGTGTAACTTGGCCATCAGGCAGCCTTCCAGAACAGGCGGTCAAAATTGGCCGAGGTCGCGGCAGCAAAGGTGGCCAGATCCAAGCCGAACAGATCCGCGCCCATTTGGGCCGTGTGGACGGTATAGGCTGGCTCATTGCGCTTGCCGCGATAGGGGGGCGGGGCCAGATAGGGGGCGTCGGTTTCCACAAGAATACGGTCCAGCGGCGCAGCGGCGAAAATCTCGCGCAAGGCACCGCTTTTGGGAAAGGCCGCGATGCCGGACATGGACAAATAAAAGCCCAACTCCAGCGCCGCTTGTGCCAGCGCCGCACTGGATGAGAAGCAATGCATCACGCAGGTATATACGCCCGCGCGGTATTCTTCCGTCAGGATGCGCGCCATGTCATCATCGGCGTCGCGCGCATGAATGATCAGCGGCAAGCCGGTCTGGCGCGCGGCCTCAATATGGCGGCGCAGGCTGTCTTGCTGTGCCTGCATGCTGTCAGCGGTGTAATGATAATCCAGCCCCGATTCGCCGATGCCCACCATTTTCGGATGTGCGGCAAGCGCCACCAATTGCTCGACTGTGACCATAGGCTCGCTTACCACGCTCATCGGGTGGGTGCCCGCAGCGAAGTAAACGCCCTCATAGGATTCCGCGATGGTTTGCACCTGCGGCAACGAGCGCAACTTGGTACAGATCGTGACCATGCGTGTCACGCCAGCGGCGCGCGCGCGCTCAATGACACTGTCAATCTCGTCTGCCAGTTGCGGGAAATCGAGATGGCAGTGGCTGTCAACGATCTGGGGCAGGGACATGAACTCTCCGGGTGTCGGGGGTCAGAGGAATTTGCGCGCCTCTGCTTCGGTCTGCAACACCATATCGAGCACCAATGCGGCAGGGTCAAGGTTGACCGCACGCCCGTGTCGCGCTCGTGCGCCGAGGCTTTGGCTTAAACCTGCATAAGCGCGGGCGGCATCGGCATGGGGCGCAAGGCGGGAAAAGAGCGCCGCTTCGCCCGGAACAGCCTCGGGGCCGGGGCCGGTAATGCCCGCGCGCGCCAACCGTGCCATGAACAGGTCAAACAGGGTCAGGATCATGGAAAAGCGGGCCTCATTGGCCTTGCCCGCAGCACTTTCGGCAAGCTTCAGCACCGCTTGCCGGTCAACCTGTGGCAAGCCTTGAAAAATGGCCACAAGGCTGGCGTAAATCTCAATTCCGCCCGCTTGGGCCAGCGTGATCGCCGCCCCGACAGAGCCGCTGGACAGCTCCGACAACGCAGCACTGTCCGCCTCTACCCCGGCTTGCGCCAATGCGGCCCCCATATCGTCCGCGCCCAAAGGTGTCAGCCGCAATTCGCGGCAGCGCGACCGGATGGTGGGCAGTAGGCGCGAGGGTTGATGTGCGACCAGCAAAAGCGTTGCGCGCGCAGGCGGTTCTTCCAGCGCTTTCAGAAGGGCATTTGCCGCGTTCGGGTTCATTTCATCGGCGGCATCAATGATGACCACCCGCCGCCCGCCATCGGGCGCGCTCAGCCCGAAGAAACCTTGCAGTTTGCGCATGACATCCACTGTGATGTCGCGCTTGAGGTTGCCCTTGTCATCATGCCCGCGCCGGATGACCAGCAGCCCGCCATCCGCACCGGCATGTAGGCGGCGCGCAACGGCGTGATCGTCGGGAATATCCAGCGTCAAGGGCGGCTCTGGGGCGAACATGCCGCCATCCTGCGCAGGCTGTGCCAGCAAGAACCGCGCAAGCCGCCACGCAAGCGTGGCCTTGCCGACCCCGCGCGGCCCACATAAAAGCCAGCCATGATGCAGTCTGCCGGAATTATAAGCTTGCAGAAAAGCGGCTTCAGCTTCGTGCTGCCCAAACAGCACGGGGGTTTCGCGCGGATGCGGTGCCCCTTCGATCTGGTCGGGGGTGGGCAGATCGGCGCGCTCGTTCATGTGGCGCGCACATCAAGCCAGTCGCGCATATGTGCCATGATATCCTCGGCGACGACATCCTGCGGGCGCGCACCATCAATCACGCAGATACGCTCTGGCTGTGCCTTGGCCAGATCCAGAAACCCCGCGCGCAAAGCTGTCTGAAACCCTGCGCCCAGTTCTTCAAAACGGTCCTCGCCCGAGTGGCGCGCAAGTCCGCGTGTCAATGCGGCATCCGGGTCCATGTCGATCAGGAATGTCAGGTCTGGCTCGATGCCGATGACCAGATCATGCAGCTTGTCCACAAGCGGGCGCAAGCTGGCGCGGGCGGCACCCTGATAGACGCGTGTGGAATCGGCGAACCTGTCGCTGATGACGATGCGTCCGGCCGCCAGCGCAGGGCGGATAGTTTTTTCCAGATGATCCCGCCTTGCGGCGTTGAACAGCAATATCTCGGTTTCGGCTGACCACCGCTCTGGCGCGCCCTCGACCAGAAGGCGGCGGATTTCTTCGGCACCCGCCGCACCCCCCGGTTCACGGGTCAGAACGATATCATGTCCCTGCTTTTGCAACCCGTCAGCCAAGGCGCGCGCCTGCGTCGATTTGCCAGACCCGTCAATCCCCTCAAAGCTGACAAAGACGCCTGCGTGCGCTGCCTGTGTCATGCCTAGTTCATCGCCTCGCGCGCCGTGCCCATGACCATGCCCAGCAGACGCTGCGCAGAGGCGGTCGCGCGCACCGCAAAGCCACCCTCGGCCACATCGGCGCCTGCCACCAATGGCAGCCGAGTCTCGCCCATCTCTGGAATATCTATGATCAGCGTGCCAAGTTCATCGCCCGCTGCAATCGGTGCGGGCAGGGGGCTTTCATACACCACCCGCGCGTCAAAATTGCGCGAACCGATTGCCGGAACCAGAAGCTCCGCGCTTTCGGACAGCACAAGGGGCACAGACTGGTTCTCGCCCAGCCAGACAGGGGCTTCGGCCATGACCGTGCCTGCTTCGCCGATGCTGACCATGGCAAATTGCCGGAAGGCCCAGTTGATGATCGCCTCGGCTTCCTGCACACGCGCGCGCTCACTGTCCAAGCCGCCAAAGGCAAAGACGATGCGCCGCTCTCCTTGCTGCACAGAGCCTGTCAGCGAATACCCCGCCGCCGAAGTAAAGCCGGTTTTCAGCCCGTCCAGCCCGACACCTGCCCCCAACAAAGGCACGCGGTTGGGTTGGGTGATCCCGCTCCATGTGAATTCGGGTTCTGACAGATAGGAGTAATACTGCGGGTAATTGGTGATGATATGTTCGGCCAATATGCCCAGATCGCGCTTGGACATCAGATGATCCGGGTGGGGCCAGCCAGAGGAATTGACCAGCGTTGTGTTGCGCATACCCAATTCGCGCGCGCGCCGGGTGGCCAGTTGGGCGAATGCTTCCTCGGTGCCAGCCAGCCCTTCGGCCACAACAACGGTTGCATCATTGCCCGAAAGCACTGCAATTCCGCGGATCAGGTCTTCGGCTGTGGGCCGGTCGGTCGGTTCCAGAAACATGCGCGAGCCGCCCATCTGATAGGCGCGTTCGGACACGGTAAAGGTTGTTTCAAGCGTTGTGCGGTCATCCTCGATGGCCTCGAACAGCATCAGCAGTGTCATCAGCTTGGACATAGAGGCAGGCGGCAGCGGCACATCCGCGGCCTTGTCCAGCAAAACCGTGCCTGTCCGCAGGTCGCGGACATAGGCCGATGTTGCGTTGGTTTCAAAACCACCAACAGTTTGCGCCGCAGCCTGACCAGACAGGCCAAATACTGCAACGATGGCACCCGCGCTGACGGCTATCGCCTGCCTAAGACCCTTGTGCATTTCTTTTCCCCAAAAGCTGACGTCGTGTTTATCTGCGCACTGTGTAGGCGTCATTAAAGCCCAGCGACTTGACGCGTGCAAGCATCTGGCTTTGCTCGGCCTGTGTCTGGGCCGGACCAATGACGACGCGCCAAAATGCGTTGCCCTGTGTGCGTCCTTCGACCACGCGCGCTGTCAATCCTGCATTCCGCGCCATGGTTTCGGCATTGCCCGCATTCGCTTCAACGCTGAAGATACCCAACTGGATGAAAGGCCGCTCCAATGTCGAGGTGGCCTGAGCTTGCGCTTGCGGTACCGCAGGCGGCGCGTCGGCGACAGCGGGTTCCTGAGCGGCGGTCGGCGCTTGTGTCTGTGTTGGCGCTGCCGCTTGGGCAATTGGTTCGTCCAGTGGCTGCGTCTCTATGCCTTGAATCTCAGGCTCGGCAGGGGCACTGCGCCCGAATAGCCGTCCAAGAAAGCCACCGCGCGGCTGCTCCTGTTGCGGCTGGGCTTGCGTTGTGACCATCGGTTGTTCTGATGCTTCTGCCTGATCCGGGCTGCTGGTCTGCGCCATCTCGGTGGGCGCGCTGCCTTGGGCAGACGGGGTATCGGATGTCGGTTCTGCACTGGCGGGGCCGCCGGTGTCGATGTCTTCGCTTCTCAGCGCAACCACTTCAATCTCGGTCGGGGCGCCCGCCAGTATGCCAATCGCGTTGGCTGCTTCTGCGGATACCTGAAAAGCGGGGCCGGGATTCATCCGCTCGCGCCGAAACAGCGCGCCGATGGTTTCCTGTCCGTTGGCGGTGTTGCGGATGATGACACGCTCGGGCGATTGCGCATCAGGGTGTGCAACCCATGCGCCGCCAAGGGATGGCCGCCCATCCCACAATGCTGGCTCTCGCTTCGAGAATACGCTGGCATCCTCAACGTCGCGCTCGACGACTTGTCCGCCGCGCGATGCGATAGCACCCCCGCCAGAACTAGAGGAGTTGCTGCCATCCATACAGGCCGCAAGACTTACACTTACAATGAGCCCGAGGCCCAGAAACCGATACCTGACACTGCGCATTCTGCCTCTCTCCGCATTCTAAACGTCCTGATCTGGTGTCAGGTTTGCGCAGACCCTTGCCTGCGGTGGAAATATCCTACACCAATCACCGGCTTTCGACAGCCCATAAAGCAATAACTTGTCTTTCAATGGCACATTGTAGCGAGGGTGTGATCAATGCGAAACCGTACGTTTGCGTGACCCGAGAAATTAACGCGTATCGCGCCACCGGTTGACCAGCGGATAGCGGCGGTCCAGCCATAGGGCCCGCATGGTCAGTCTTGGCCCCGGTGCTGCCTGATGACGCTTCCATTCCGAGATATAGATCAGGTGCTCGACCCGTTTCACCGTGGCTTGGTCATACCCCTGTGCCACCAGTTCACCGACCGACATGTCCTGCTCCATCAGCGCCTCAAGAATGGCGTCAAGTTCGGGATAGGGGGGCAGGCTGTCATCGTCGCGTTGATCGGCGCGCAATTCGGCAGACGGGGGCTTGTCGATGATACGGGGCGGGATCACCTCGCCCGCAGGGCCTGCCATCCAGTCGCGGTGATTGGCATTGCGCCAGCGGCATGTCTCGAACACGCGGGTTTTATACAGATCCTTGATCGGGTTATAGCCGCCATTCATGTCGCCATAGATGGTTGCATAGCCGACAGCGAGTTCGGATTTGTTGCCAGTCGTCAGCAACAGCGCACCCGTCTTGTTGGACAGAGCCATTAACAGCGTGCCGCGCAGGCGCGACTGGATGTTTTCTTCGGTCACATCGGGGGCCAACCCGGCAAAAAGCGGGCCAAGTGCCCCTTCGACCGCAGCGCGTGGCCCTTCTATGCTGATCTCATCCAGCTTGCAGCCCAGACGCCGCGCCAGATCAGCGGCATCTTCCAGACTGTGCGGTGAGGTGTATTCCGAAGGCAGCATCAAACAATGCACATTTTCCGCGCCGATGGCATCCGCCGCGATCACGGCGACCAGTGCCGAATCAATACCGCCTGACAACCCCAGCACAACCTTCGAGAACCCCGATTTGCGCAAATAATCGCCAAGGCCCACGACCATTGCGCGGTAATCCTGTTCCCAAGTGTCGGGCAGATGCGCTCTGGCTCCGGGTTCGGCGCGCCATCCGTCCAAACCCCTGATGAAATCCACCGTGGCGAGGGCTTCTTCATGGGCGGGCAGTTGCAAGGCAAGCTGTCCACCGGGATTGAGCACGAAGCTGGCACCGTCAAAAACCTGATCGTCCTGCCCGCCGACAAGGTTCAGATAGATCAGCGGCAGGCCCGTCTCGACCACGCGCGCGACCATATGTGTCATGCGGGTATCATAGCGCGCGCGCGCATAGGGCGACCCATTGGGCACAAGCAGCAATTCCGCCCCCGATTCTGCCTGCGCTTCGGCCACATCTTCCAGCCACGCATCTTCGCAGATGGGCGAGCCGATGCGAATGGGGCCTGCACGGTAGGGGCCAGAAATCTCGCCCGATGAAAATAGCCGCTTTTCATCGAACACAGAAGTATTGGGCAGATGATGCTTGCGGATTACGGCGGATATTTTCCCACCCGACAGAATGGCCCAGCAGTTGAACAGCGCGCCATCTTGCACCAAGGGCACGCCAATGCCCATAATCGGCCCCTCGGCGCAATCGCGCGCCAGAGTGTCCAGCGCATCGCGCAGATCGGCCTGAAAGGCAGACCGCCAGACCAGATCCTGTGTCTGATAGCCAGACAGGAACATTTCCGGCAGCGCCACCATATCCGCGCCAGCCGATTTTGCCTGATCCCACGCATCACGCGCTTTCGCGGCATTGCCGGGAATGTCGCCCAAAGTCGGGTTAAGTTGTGCAAGGGTCAGTCGGAAGCGGTCAGACATGAAATCGGGCCTTCGCGGGCAAACATTCTGCCCCACATATCATGCTGACCGTCCAAGGAAAGGGGGCGGTGCCGCGCCAGGTGAAACAGTGTCGCAAGGACGGGCATAGTGCGGGTCCGCGCGTCGCGCGGTGCGGGGCAGACGTCTTGGTGGCCAAAGCCCTTGCCAGCCCGCGCGCCTCGCAATAGGCTTATAGCCAAAATACAGGGAGATCTGCGTCATGTCCTCAGGCAATGATGTAACACGTGCGCTTGTTCTTGCGATGGGGTTGGGCCTTGCGCTGCCTGCCTTTGCACAAACTGACGGGCTTATGACCCGTCAGTATGAGGATGGCGGCATCTATGAAGGTGAATTCCGCGACGGGTTGCAGCATGGCGAGGGCACATATCGTTTGCCCAATGGCTTTGAATACACTGGCGAATGGGTCGATGGCGAGATCAGTGGCACAGGCATTGCGCGCTACCCCTCCGGCGCGATCTATGAGGGGACGTTTGCCGCAGGCAGGCCGCATGGCACTGGAAAGATGACCTTTGCGGATGGGTCCACCTATGAAGGGGCATGGATCGAAGGGCGCATCGAGGGCGAGGGCGAGCGGCGCTTTGCCAATGACTCGGTCTTTGTTGGCAGCTTTGTCGATGGCCAGCCCCATGGCGAGGGCGTTCTGACCCGACCAGACGGCTACCGCTATGAGGGCGGCTGGGTTGAGGGGCTGCGCGAAGGAACCGGGCGCATCACATATGTTGATGAGACCGTCTATGAAGGCGAGATGCTTGCAGACCAACGCCACGGCATGGGGGTGCTGACCAACCCTGACGGCTTGCGCTATGAAGGTGAGTGGCGCGAGGGGCAGTTGCACGGTGAAGGCGAGTTGCGTCAGGTCAATGGCGATGTCTATACCGGCACGTTCCGCGCTGGGCTGCGCGATGGTGCCGGTCAGGTCACGCAAGCTGATGGTCTGGTATTTGAGGGCACATTTGTCAGTGACATGCGCGAAGGTGAAGGGCGTCTGAGCGGGCCGGACGGATATCTGTATGAGGGCACATGGGTTGCCGGTCAGATCGAGGGCGAGGGCCGTTTGGAACAGCCCGACGGTTCGGTCTATGTCGGGCAATTCCGGGCAGGCCTGCCAGATGGCACCGGCGAGATCACCTATGCCGACGGCGCCACCTATGAGGGCGAATGGCGCGAAGGCCAGTTTCACGGCGAAGGGCGCGCGGTTTTTGCTGACGGGTCAGTCTATGAGGGCGGCTTTGTTCAAGGGCTGTCCGAAGGGCAGGGCGTCATGACTTTTGCAGATGGGCGCGTCTATACTGGCGATTTCGCAGGGGGTGAATTGCACGGTGAGGGTGAAATGACCTACCCCGACGGGTCGGTCTATCAGGGCCAGTTTACCGAAGGCGCGCGCCAAGGGCAGGGCCGGATCGAGTTGGCAGACGGGTTTGTCTATGAGGGCGAATGGTCCGGCGGTCAGATTACCGGCGAAGGCATTGCCACCTATGCGACTGGCGATGTCTATGAAGGCGAGTTTCTGGATGGCCAGCGCAGTGGCCGCGGCGTGCTGCGTTACGCCACTGGCGAGGTGTTGTCCGGCGATTGGGAAGACGGGCAAATGACAGTGCGCGATGGAGACTGAGCGCCGCCGCTGTCAACTTGGGCACAAGTGATCTGATGCCCAAGATGCGCCGCAAATCCGAGCTTGCCGAAAAGGTATGCGCCGCGTGTGGCCGCCCGTTTACGTGGCGCAAGAAATGGGCGCACGTCTGGGACGAGGTGCGTTATTGCTCTGACAGGTGCCGCACTGAAGGGCGGCGAGCGCGCCCAAAGGACTAGCCCTCAATGCGTTAGGCGCGGTTTCGCCTCATGCACTTTGCGATAGCTGGAGGGCGGTTGCCCAATCTGCAGCGAGAAGGCGCGCGAGAAGTAGCTTGGTGTCGAGAACCCCAGATTGCGCGCGATGTCCTGAACGGGAATATCTGTTTCCATCAACAGCTTGCGCGCTTCATACAAGCGGCGGGTCTGGATCATGTCCAATGCCGTGCGCCCGCAGCTTGCACGACAGGCGCGCGTCAGATGCGTGGGGGTCACGCCAAGCGCGGTCGCATAATCGGTCACATTCAAAGATGACCCGAATTCGCGCTCCAGCAATGCGGCGTACCGTGCGGTCAGGCGTTCATTGGCGTTGAGCTGCGTCATCTCAGCCGCATTCTCGCCCTGATGCGCCGCATTGTGCCGGTCCAGCCAGATCGCCAAAAGGCCAAGCTGGTGATAGGCGGCCTGATCGGCCTTTGGGCGCTGGCCTTCAACTTCGCGTTGAACATAATCAACGAGTTGTGACACTTCGGCATGTTGGGATGCGTCGCGCAGGCGCAGGTGCAGCGCGGTTTCAGGCAGCTCCAGCCCGTGGCGCGCGCCAAAATAGATGGCGGTTCCCTGCACGCGGGTCAGGGCCTGCATCCCGTGCAATGTTCCTGCCGGAATGAAGATTGCGTTATGCGGATGAAAGCCGCGTGTTCTGGCACCGATTGTGATGCGCCCTTGTCCGTTGGTAATCCACAAAAACAGCGGCTCGCGTAATGCGCGCATTGTTTCCAGCTGCCATTTGGGTGCAGCGGCCAGCTTGCTGATCGGCACCAGACGCAGGCGCGTTGGTTGCTCGGGTATGATCTTCATTTTGCTTCGTCCCCTATATCCACCAATGATTACGGGATGATGCGTATAGGGGAAGATGTTTCGTTCACGGCCATGTGAGTTTTGTCACAGTTAGGGCCGTGGCGTTGCAAATTGGTGACTCTGTCAAACAAGGGGTATCCACGCGCGCATCCGGTTGCGAAACCATGTGCGCTGGCGCTTGGCATATTGCCGCGTGGCAAGTGTTGCGGCCTGCTGGGCCTCTGGCAACGACATGTGCCCTTTGAGATGGGCAATCAGTTCGGGCGCGCCAATCGCTTTTGCCCAAGGTGCGGCGGGGTTCCAATGGGGCAGGGCCGCGCGCGCCTCTTCCAGCGCGCCCTGCGCCATCATCACGGCAAAGCGCGAATCGATTCGCGCATTCAGCCATTCAACTTGCGGGTGTATGACGAATGCGGTTGCCTGCGAGATGGGCAGCACTGGCGGCGGCGTCCGGGCTTGCCATTGAGCAAGACCGGTGCCTGTTGCGTGCAACACTTCCCATGCGCGCTGCACGCGTGCCGGGTTGGCGGCGTCGATCTGCGCGCGTGTTTGGGGGTCAAGCTCTGCCAGCAGCGCGCCCGCCCCCTCGGATGCAAGGCGCAAATCGGCCTGTTCGCGCAGCGCAGGCGGGGTCGGGGGGATTTCGACCAAGCCTTCGGTCAGCGCGCGAAAATACAGGCCAGTGCCCCCGACAATGATGGGGTTGGGGTGCGCGCCCAGCAAACGCGACACATCGCGCAGCCAATGCCCCACGGACCAATCCTGATCGCGGGCCACAGTTCCATACAGATAATGCGGCACCAGCGCGCAATCAGCCGCATCGGGGCGCGCGCTCAAGACCTGCCACATGTCATAGACCTGCAACGCATCGGCATTCACGATCACACGCCCTTGGCTTTGGGCCAAACGCAGCGCCAGCGCCGATTTTCCGCTGGCTGTGGGGCCGGCCAGCAGCACCGGGCGCGCCGGATCAGGCGGATTTTTGCGCAGCCTGTCCAGTGCCAGTGCCAGCGGATCGGGTATTTTGGCCATGCTGCCCTGCTTTCAGATTGAACCTGCCTGCGTTTTCCGACATTTTGCCAAAAGTTGAAAGCGGTGTGCCGCATCTTGTATGGCTGTCGCGCTTTGCGGAAAGGAAACTACAATGCCGGACACCCCTCAGACCACCTATAAACGCGTCATGCTGAAAATCTCGGGTGAGGCGCTGATGGGGGATCAGGGGTTCGGGCTGCATCCGCCCACTGTCCAGCGTATCGCCCGAGAGGTGAAATCGGTCCACGACATGGGCGTTGAAATCTGCATGGTCATTGGCGGCGGCAACATTTTCCGCGGGCTTCAAGGCTCTGCTCAGGGGATGGAGCGCACACAGGCCGATTATATGGGTATGCTGGCAACCGTGATGAACGCGCTGGCCATGCAAACCGCACTGGAAGAAGAGGGCGTCTTTACCCGTGTGGTCAGCGCCATTCCCATGGACCAGATCTGCGAGCCCTACATCCGCCGCCGCGCTGTGCGACATCTGGAGAAGAAGCGTGTCTGCATTTTCGCCGCCGGAACCGGAAACCCGTATTTCACCACCGATACTGCCGCCGCATTGCGCGCCTCCGAGATGGCGTGTGAGGCGATCTTTATGGGCAAGCAGGTTGACGGCATTTATGACAGCGACCCCAAAACCAACCCTGATGCAAAGCGCTATGGCGAGATCAGCTATGACGACGTGTTGCGCGCAAACCTCAAGGTGATGGACGCCTCTGCTATTGCGCTGTGTCGGGACAACAAGATGCCGCTGATCGTTTTTTCGCTGGATGAACCGGGTGGTTTCGGCGGGATCGTGCGCGGTGAGGGAACATATACCCGCGTACATGCGTAAACATGCCACGCAAGTGGCTTACAAAAACTGTGGCATCGCGCTAAAAGGCCGGATACGGCCAGCAAATACGCCGCACCAGACGAGGAAACTATCACATGTCAGATGAAATCGAGATTGATCTGGATGACCTCACACGCCGGATGGACGGGGCAATGAGCGCGCTCAAGACCGAATTCGGCTCGTTGCGCACAGGCCGCGCCTCGGCTTCGATGCTAGAGCCGATCATGGTCGAAGCTTACGGGCAGATGACGCATATCAATCAGGTTGGCACTGTGAACGTGCCAGAGCCGCGCATGGTCACGCTGAATGTCTGGGACAAGTCGCTGGTCGGCAAGGTCGAGAAAGCCATTCGCGAGTCGGGCCTTGGGATTAACCCGCAGTTGAACGGCACTATCATCATGTTGCCAATCCCCGAGTTGAACGAGGAGCGCCGCCGCGAGTTGACGAAGGTGGCCGCACAATATGCCGAGCATGCGCGTGTGGCCGTACGCAACCTGCGCCGCGACGGTATGGACCAGATCAAGAAAGCTAAGGCCGCTGGAATGAGCGAAGACGAGCAGAAACTGTGGTCTGAAGAGATACAGGAACTGACTGACAGCTATATCGGCAAGATCGACAAGGCGCTGGAACACAAGCAGGAAGAGATCATGCAGGTCTGAATCTGACCGCTAAAAGGAACTGCCATGACATTCGATCAGCCCAGCAACGGCGAAGACCCGGCCCATTCTAATCATCTGCATGTTGCAGTGATCATGGACGGTAATGGCCGCTGGGCGTCCAATCGCGGATGGCCGCGTTTGGTAGGGCACCGCAAGGGCGCCGAACGCGTGCGCGAACTGGTCAATGCCTGCCCGGAAATAGGTATCAAATATCTGACGCTCTATGCGTTCTCGACAGAAAACTGGAAGCGCACCACTGAAGAAGTGATGGGGCTGATGTCCTTGTTCGCCCGCTATATCAAACGCGAGGCGGGGCGCATGGACCGCGCGGGCGTGCGGATGCGCATCATCGGGGACCGAACCCGCCTCGACCGCCACCTCAGAGAGTTGTTTGACTGGGTCGAACACGCAACTGCGGATAATGACCGCGTGCATCTGACTGTTGCGATCAATTATGGCGGGCGTGACGAAATACGCCGCGCCACGGCAGCCATCGCGCGCGAGGTCGCCGCTGGCAAGCTGCGTGCGGAAGATGTGAATGAAGAGATGATTGCGAAGCATCTGGATACGCATTTTCTGCCGGACCCTGATCTTGTGGTGCGCACCTCTGGCGAAACGCGGGTGTCGAATTTCCTGCCGTGGCAGGCCGCTTATTCGGAATATGTCTTTACGCCGGTCTTGTGGCCGGATTTCACCCCTCAGACGATGGATACCATCCTTCAGGCATTTGGCACCCGTGAACGCCGCTTTGGCGGGGTGCTCAAGTGAGTGGCCAGTCGGGCAGTTTCACGGATTTGCGCGACCGCTCTGTTTCGGGTGCGCTTATGGCACTGGTGGGGATTGGTGCCGTCTGGGCCGGTGGGCTTTGGTTTACGGTGCTGGTCTGTGCGCTGTGTGGGCTGATGGTGTGGGAGTTGACCAAGATGCTGGACAGCGCCGCACCTTTTGGCAAGGCCGAGGGTGCGGGGGGGACGGCAGCGGTGGCGCTGCTGGTGTTCTGGTTGCAGCTGTCAGGGGGCTTGTTGCTGGGCGCTCTTGCCCTGTCGGCGCTGCTGTTTGCGTGGCGTTTCCCCAAGGATCGGGGCATTGCTGCCGCCTATTTGGCGCTGATCCTGTTTGCAGGGCTTGGCCTGATCGCGCTGCGCGACAGTTTCGGGTGGGTCTGGGTCTTATGGCTGGTGTTGCTGGTCATCGGCTCTGACGTGGCGGGGTATTTCGCCGGACGCCTGCTAGGTGGACCCAAGCTGTGGCCGCGCGTCAGCCCGAAAAAGACATGGTCCGGCACTGTTGCGGGCTGGGTGCTTGCGGTGGTGATCGGGTTTGTCTTTATGTCAATTCTGGGCGCAGGGATCGGGTTGGTGCTGATCTCGGTTTTGGTTGCAATGGCAGGGCAGGCGGGTGACATTGCCGAAAGTGCGATCAAGCGCTACGCAGGCGTCAAGGACAGCTCGAACCTGATCCCCGGTCATGGCGGTGTCATGGACCGGTTTGATGCCATGATCGCTGCGGCCCTGATGATGCTGGTGCTTACCGAAACAGGGCTGATTGCCCTGATTTTGATCTGACGGTCAGCGCATGCGAGTTTCCGTTTTTGGTGCAACCGGCTCTATTGGCGAAAGCACATTCGATCTGCTGTCGCGGCGTGACGATATCGAGACGGTTGCCCTGACTGGTGGGCGCAATGTCACGCGCCTTGCGCAGCAGGCGCGCAGTCTGTCTGCGCAACTGGCAGTGACCGCGCATGATGACTGCTATCTGGCGTTGAAGCAGGCGCTTTCCGGCAGCGGGATCGAGGTCGCGGCAGGCACAGATGCGCTGATCGCTGCGGCGGAACGCCCCACCGACTGGGTTATGTCCGCGATTGTCGGTGCCGCAGGTCTGGCACCGGGGTTCCGCGCCTTGGCGCAGGGTGCGACCTTGGCGCTGGCAAACAAGGAATCGCTGGTGACGGCAGGACCGCTGCTGATGCGCGAAGCGGCACGACACAACGCGCGTATCCTGCCGGTGGATAGCGAGCATTCGGCCGTCTTTCAGGCGCTGACAGGGGAAGATATCACAACCGTAGAGCGGGTGATTATCACCGCATCTGGCGGGCCATTTCGCACTTGGAGCAAGGCGCAATTGGCCGGGGCCAGTCTGGCGCAGGCCGCCAAGCACCCTACATGGGATATGGGCCAGCGCATCACGATTGATTCCGCGACCTTGTTCAACAAGGCGCTAGAGGTTATTGAAACGAGAGAGTATTTCGATCTTCGACCAGAGCAGATTGAAGTGATTGTGCATCCGCAATCTATCATTCACGCGCTGGTCGGGTTTCGGGATGGGGCACTTATGGCGCATCTTGGTGCGCCGGATATGCGCCACGCCATCGGATATGCGCTGAACTGGCCCGAACGCGCGGCCCTGCCAATCGCCCGTCTGGATCTGGCGCAACTGGCGCAACTGAGTTTTGAAGCGCCCGACCCAGACCGCTTTCCTGCCTTGCGCCTTGCGCGCGAAGTTATGGAGCTGCGCGGCCATGCGGGGGCTGCGTTCAATGCCGCAAAAGAAGTGGCGCTGGATGAATTTATTGCGGGGCATATCGGGTTTCAGGACATGGCGCTTCTGGTCGAGCGCACAATTGACAGCCTTTTGTCCAATTCTGGCCTGACTGATGCAGTAGAATCGCTTGAAACCGTGGCGGCCATGAACCAGATGGCAAGGGACATCGCGACCCGCCTTGCATCGCGCATGACGTCATCGGGCGCGTAACACAAAAGGGGACTGAGTTTGGACTTGATCGGGCTGCTGCCGAGTTTCGGGAATTTCTTTTTTACGATCGCCGCTTTTGTTGTTGTGTTGTCGATTATCGTGGCCGTGCATGAATACGGCCATTACATCGTTGGGCGGTGGTCTGGCATCCATGCGGATGTGTTTTCCATCGGGTTTGGCCCTGTGCTGGTCAAGCGCACCGATAAACGCGGCACTGTCTGGCAGGTCGCGGCGGTGCCCTTGGGCGGGTATGTGAAATTCGCGGGCGATGCGGGCGCCACCTCGGGCAAGGATGCCGAAGGCATGTCCGAGATGGACGCGGCGCAACGCCGGCGCACCATGCATGGCGCGCCGCTTTGGGCGCGGGCATCGACAGTCGCCGCTGGCCCGTTTTTCAACTTTATCTTTGCGTTTTTCGTATTCGCTGCCCTCATCATGTATGAAGGCGTGGCGATTGATGAACCTGTCGTGGGAGAGATCACATCGCTTCCCGCCCAGCCGTTTGAATTGGCCGCAGGCGACCGTATTCTGGCGATTGAGGGCACAGAAACCGAAACACTCGCGGATTTCATGCGCAGCGCAGACGAAATGCCCGCGCAAGCTGTCTTGAACTATACAGTCGAGCGGGATGGCCAGGTGATTGATGTGACTGGTCCGCACCCGCAGCCACCCTTGGCAGGCAATGTGGCGATGAAATCGGCAGCGCGCGAAGCGCAAATGCGCCCCGGCGATGTGATTACCGCCATAAATGACACGGACATCGCAACCTTTGCCGAATTGCGCGACATGGTCGCCGCCTCTGGTGGTGCGCCGCTGGATCTGCGTGTCTGGCGCGACGGGCGCGATCTGGAATTGACCATGGTCCCGCGCAGCACCGATTTGCCCCTTGCCGGTGGCGGGTTTGAGACGCGCTATCTGATCGGCCTGACCTCGGGCGCGGTGTTTGAATATGGCACGCGTACCCCCAGCTTGGTCGAGGCATCTGGCATTGCCGCCGCTCAGATCTGGCGTGTTATCCGCACCTCGCTTGAGGGGCTGTATTACATGATTGTCGGCCAGATCAGCACATGCAATCTGTCCAGCCCGATCGGGATTGCCGAAGCCTCTGCTTCAATGGCGAATGACGGGTTGATCGAATTTGTCTGGTTTATCGCGGTCTTGTCGGTGGCGATTGGGTTGCTCAATCTGTTTCCAATACCGCCGCTTGATGGGGGGCATCTGGTGTTTCATGCCTATGAAGCGGTTATGCGCCGCCCCGCCGGGGATAAGGCAATGCAAATCCTGATAACAATCGGCCTTGCGCTGGTGCTGACGCTATTCGCATTCGCCTTGTTCAATGATCTGACCTGCTGATGCCATCATCCTGACGATTGCCTTGGTCGTGCCCCAGTTTTGCCAAAGTTTTGGGTGAAACGGGCGAAAAGGAGTGGATGATGGCTTATATCAGCGACGAAATTCAGAATGTCCGCCTTGTCTGGCTGACCGTGGCAAGCAAGTTCCTTGTGGTTGGGTCAATCATTCTGGGGCTGGCATGTGCCAGCGCCGTTGCCACGATGCTGGGCTATACGCCCGCAGACTTTAACCGCGTGTTCTGATTGCACGCGCGCCAAACGGTTGCGTGCCAACCGGATGCGCGCGCGTTTTTCCAATTGCCGCCTCAGGATCACGCGTGTGAGGTTTAATATGCAACAGGCTGTTTCTGGTGCCAACAATATGGCTTGATTGCTTTGACAACGTCCCGGTTAGCCGATACTCAAAGGAGTATAAAAAAGCGGTAAAACGAGGACAGAAATGCGCGGAATTCACAAGATGCTGCCATCGCGCGACAGGGGTGCGGCACGGCGTCTGCACGTCTTCTCTGCGATGGTTTTTTGTTTGTTTGCATTGGCTAACGCAGCGTTTGTTGCACCTGCTGACGCGCAGACCTATCGGTTCAATACCATCGCCATCGAAGGCAATATCCGCGTGGATGATTCTACGCTGTTTGGCTTGGCCGGTTTCGCGCGTGGCGAGACTGTCAGTGCGGGGCAGTTGAACGCTGCTTATGGAAATATCGCAGCCTCGGGCCTGTTCGAGACTGTAGAGTTCGTGCCGCAGGGCAATACGCTGCTGATCCGGGTCAGCGAATTTCCGATTATTGGCATCGTGAATTTCGAGGGCAACCGCCGTATTGATGATGACGTCATCACCGAATTTGTGCAGACGCGGTCTGGCCGCGTGTTGTCCCCTTCAATGGTTGAAGCGGATGCACGTGCGATTGCGGAACTCTATGCGCAACGCGGGCGCAGTGCTGCCGAAATTACACCGCGCATCATTCCGCGCGGCAACAACCGCGTCGATCTGGCGTTTGAAATTGCCGAAGGCAATGTGGTTGAAATCGAGCGGCTGTCTTTTGTCGGCAACAACGCTTATTCCAGCTACAGGTTGCGGCAGGTTCTGGACACCAAGCAGGCCGGGCTTTTGCGGTGGTTTGTGCAACGTGACACGTTTGTCGCCGAGCGGATTAATCTTGACCGCCAGTTGCTGACAGATTTCTACCTGTCGCGCGGCTATGTCGATTTCGAGATTCTGTCTGTCACATCCGAAATGGCGCGCGAGCGCGATGGCTTTTTCCTGACCTTCAATATCCGCGAAGGGTTGCAGTATCGTTTTGGCAATACCTCGGTCGTCAGCGAAGTCGAAGGGGTTGATGCCACCGATTATGCCGCCGAGTTGCGTTTGCGCCCCGGCACAATCTTCTCCCCCACAGTGCTGGATCAGAACATCGCACGGCTGGAACGCTTGGCCGAACAGCGCGGTCTGCGCTTCATCCGGGCAGAGCCGCGCTTTACACGCGACAACCGCAATCAGGTCATTGATGTGGAATTCGCGCTGGTGCGGGGCGACCGTGTGTTCGTGGAACGCATTGATATTCAGGGCAACACCACAACCCTTGATCGCGTGGTGCGGCGTCAGTTCACATCGGCCGAAGGCGACCCGCTGAACCCGCGCGAAATTCGCGCCGCAGCCGAACGCATCCGCGCTTTGGGTTACTTCTCTGATGTTGATGTTGATACCCGTCAGGGCAGTGGGCCAGATCAGGCGATTGTCGATGTGGAGTTGGAAGAAACCACCACGGGCTCGCTCGGGTTCTCGGTCAGCTATGGTCGGGCACAAGGAGTCGGTTTCGGCATTTCCTTTGCCGAGCAGAACTTCCTTGGGCGCGGTCAGCAGGTGTCGATCAGCTTTAACACGGTCAAAGGGTCACGCGACATTTCGCTGCAATTTGCGGAACCGGCCCTGTTCGGGCGCGACCTGCGCTATTCGCTTGGAATCGGCTATCGTGAAACCAGCTCTTTCTTCTCTGACTTCGACACGCGCGAAGCGTTCCTGAACAACTCCATCGGCTTCCCGATCAGCGAATACGGTCGGCTTCAGTTGCGGCAGGGGTTGGTCGCGGACCGTTTGACAGGGTTGCCGCCGGGCGGATCGCTGAGGCTGCGTGATGACGAGGGCGGTACTGCTGTCACTGGCTCGCTCGGATATACCTATACCTATGACACGCGCCGTGTTGGCCTTGACCCGACGCGCGGTTGGATCTTCTCGATGAGCCAGGACTTCGGCGTCGGGAACCAAAGCCGCCGGTTTGTGAAGTCCGAAGGGCGCGCAGGCTATGAGATGGCGATCTTCAACGAAGATGTCACTTTGCGCGGCGATGCACGCGTTGGCATGTTGCACATGATTGACGGCAACTCTCGCAACCGCGAGCGCTTCCAACTGGCAAATGTCATGCGTGGTTTTGCGCCGGGCGATGCTGGCCCTCGGGATTTTGCTTCGGAGAATGACAGTGTCCTTGGGGGTAACCGGTTTTTCGCAGTGCAACTGGAAGCGCAGTTTCCGCTGGGCACACCTGAAGAATATGGGCTGAGTGGCGGCGTGTTTGCCGACGTCGGGTCCGTCTGGGGTGTGGACAATGTGGGTCGTACCGGAATTACCATGAGCGACGATGACGGTACGGACTATAACAAGATGAACATCCGTGCCGCGCTGGGTGTGTCCCTGTTCTGGGACAGCCCTCTTGGCCCGCTGCGCTTCGATTTCTCGCGTCCGGTGCGCAAGCTGGACCGTGACCGCGCGCAGAATTTCGACTTCTCGATTGTGTCGCAATTCTGATGTTCCGCGCTGCGCTCTGTGCAGCATGTTTGGGGGCGGCGGCATATCTGCCTGCCGCCCCTGTTCATGCCCAACAGTCGCTCGGGTTTTCCTTGGGTGAAACGGTCGGCGATGCACGGACCGCATCAGGGCAGGCCTTGCGCACCATTGATGACGAGCGGCTGTTTCGCGACTCTCAATTCGGGCAGCGCGTGGCCGAGGAAATCGAAACGGCCTCGCGCGCATTGGAAGCAGAGAATGACCAGCTTTTGGAAGAGTTGACCGCCCGCGAAGCCGAATTGACGGAACAGCGCGCCGAGATGACGGTCGAGGCGTTTCGCGCCGCCGCCAACGCCTTTGATGTGCAGGCCGAAGAGGTCCGCCGCAGTCAGGCCGAGAAACGCCAACGCCTTGTGCAGTTCGAGGAGTCCGAGCGGCGCCGGTTTTTCGGAAGCACGACACAAGTCCTGCAAGATGTTCTCGAAAATGTCGGTGGTCAGGTGTTGATCGACGCGCGCGCGGTCATTATCGGGCTGCCGGGCATGGATATGACGGATGACGCGATTGCGGCGATGGATGACGCTATTGGCGATGGCGGTCCGGCGCCGTTTCCTTTGACTCTGCCCTGAGGGGGCACTGCCACCGCTTGCCAGCCTTTGCCCCAGTTGCTAGAGCATCGGCGGCACCGCGCATAAGTTTCGCAAACGCGCACCGCTTCTCTTTATGGCGCAAAGACACGCCAGACGATGGAAAGGACCCCGATGACCAACCCTGTCCCGACCGAGGCCGATCTGGCCACGATCATGAAAATTATCCCGCACCGCTATCCGTTCTTGCTGGTGGACAAGGTGCGCGACGTCGTGGCGCGCGAATCCGCTGTCGGGATCAAGAATGTCACGTTCAACGAGCCGCATTTTCAGGGCCATTTTCCCGGTGCCCCCATCATGCCGGGTGTGACCATCGTTGAGGCGATGGCGCAGACAGCGGCGGTTCTGGTCGGGTTGTCGGTCGGTTTCGGGGATAAGGCGCCGCTGGTGTATTTCATGTCCATCGACAAGGCCAAGTTCCGCCGCAAGGTCGTGCCGGGCGATGTTCTGGAATTGCATGTCACCGTCAAGCGCGGCTCGACCCGGATCTGGAAATTTGAAGGTGTGGCCAAGGTGGATGGTCAGGTTGCCGCCGAAGCGGAATTCGCGGCGATGATCGACGCGTCTGCGCAATCGGCCGGGTGAGTTCCATCATGATTGACCCCAGCGCCGAAATCCACCCGATGGCCGTGGTCGAACCCGGCGCGACAATCGGTGCCGGGTGCACCATTGGACCCTTTGCCATTGTCGGTGCGGATGTGGTGCTGGCCGAGAATGTCACGATCAAGCCTCATGCCCTTGTCACTGGTTGGACCGAGATTGGCGCGGGAACAGTGGTGTTTTCCTTCGCTTCGGTGGGCGAAGTTCCGCAAGATCTGAAATATGCGGGCGAGCGCACACGGCTGATTGTGGGGAAGAACTGCCGCATCCGCGAGAATGCAACCTTGCATCTTGGAACTGCTGCGGGCGGCGGTGTGACGCGTGTGGGGGATGGTTGCCTTGTGATGGCGGGCGCGCATGTGGGCCATGATGCGCAGGTCGGCAATGGTGTGATCTTGGCCAATTACGCCGGTGTCGCGGGCCATGTGAAGATTGAAGATCGGGTGATCGTGGGCGCGTCGGCGGGCCTTCACCAGCATATTCGCGTGGGCGAGGGGGCCATGATCGGGGCGCTGACGCGGGTGACCCATGACGTCATGCCCTTTGGGCTGGTGTCTGGTCCTGATGGCGTTTTGCACGGGCTGAACCTGATCGGGCTGAAGCGGCGGGGCATGTCGCGCGACGATATCGCCGCATTGCGCGCCGCCTATAAGCGCCTTGCCACCGAAGAGGGTGCGCTTGGCGATCTGGCGGCAGCCTTGCAGCGCGATGCCGATTCCGAAGTGGTGGCGCAGGTCGCCCGCTTTTTCACCGGCGAGGCGGGGCGCAACTTCCTGCGCCCGACATGAGTGCGATTGCGCTGATTTCAGGGCGTGGTCGGCTGCCACATCTGCTGGCGGACCGGCTGCACGCTGAGGGGCGCGCGCTGGTTTTGGCTGAGTTGGAGGGGTTTGAAAGCCTGAGCGCCGCGCGCGATGATGTGCTGCGCTTTCGGTTGGAGCGGCTGGTGCCGTTTCTGGACAAGCTGCAAGACCTTGGTGTGACACGGGCGGTTTTCGCAGGTGGTGTGCATCGACCGCGCCTTGACCCCGCCTTGATCGACCCTGCAACAATGCAGCTTTTGCCGCGCATCATGAAAGCTATGGCCAGCGGCGATGATGGCACATTGCGTGAGGTGATTGCGCTTATGGGCGAATGGGGGGTCGAGGTGGTGGGCGCGCAGGATATCTGCCCTGATCTGGTCGCCGCCCCCGCGATCGTTGGCGATGTGCCGCCCAAAGCAGCGGAGAAGCAAGATGCCGCGCGGGGTTTTGAGATTTTGCGCCTGATGGGCGCGGCTGATCTGGGACAGGGCTGTGTGGTTGCGCAGGGTCAGTGTCTGGCGGTTGAGGCGCTGCCGGGAACGGACGCGATGCTGGCGCATCTGGCGGCGTTGCGCACCGATGGGACGGCATTGCCGCAGGGCGGTGTGTTCTGCAAGGCACCCAAGCCGGAACAGGACCGCCGCATTGATCTGCCCGCCCTTGGGCCGGACACGCTGGAGGCCGTGCACCGGGCCGGGCTGCGCGGGATTGCTTTTGAAGCGGGCGGCGTTTTGTTGATCGACCGCGCCGAGATGGTGGCACGCGCCAATGCGCTTGGCCTGTTCCTTTGGGCGCGGGAGGGCGCGTGAAGGTTTTTGTCATCGCGGGCGAGCCGTCGGGCGACAAGCTTGGCGCGGCTGTGGTGGCGGGTTTGACGGAACTTACGCCCGGTGTTCAGTTTAGCGGTGTCGGCGGTGAGGCGATGCAGGCCGAAGGGCTGATATCGCTTTTTCCTATGGCAGACCTGTCGGTGATGGGCTTGGCCGAAGTTTTGCCGCGCATTCGCCTGTTGCGCCAGCGAATCGCCCAGACCGCAGCGGCCATTGCGGCGCAAAAGCCTGATCTGGTCCTGACCATCGACAGCCCTGACTTCTGCCTGCGCGTGCTGCGTCTGGCCCGCAAGGTGCGGCCAGATCTGCCGGTTGTGCATTATGTCGCCCCGTCTGTCTGGGCGTGGCGTCCGGGGCGGGCGGCGCGTATGGCGCCATTGGTCGATCATGTGCTGGCGCTATTGCCGTTCGAGCCGCCCTATATGCAGGCCGCTGGCATTAGTTGCGATTTCGTAGGCCATCCGGTGGTGGCCGAGGCGCGCGCCTCAGAGGGTGAAGTCGCGGCCCTGAGCGACCGCTTCCACGGCCGCATTGTCCTTGCCTTGCCCGGCTCGCGGCGGGGCGAGATTGCGCGCCACGGCCCCCGGTTCGGTGCGGCCCTTGCGCAAGCCTTGCCTGAAGGGGCGCAGGTGTTGGTCCCGTCTGTCACATCGCAGGCTGAGGTGATGCGCGCCGAGGTCGCGCGCTGGCCTGTTCGGGCGCATGTGCTGACCGATCCCGCCCAGAAACGCGCCGCCTTTGCTGCGGCGGAAGTGGCACTGGCGGCATCGGGCACCGTCTCGCTGGAACTGGCCGCCAATGACACCCCCATGATCATCGCTTATGATCTGAACCCGCTGACGCGGTTTCTGGCGCAGCGGCTTATCCGGCTGGATACGGTGACATTGGTCAATCTGGTGTCCGAGACGCGCGCGATCCCCGAATTTCTTGGCCACGACTGTGTGCCCGACAAGATCGGCGCTGCGCTGAAAACCCTGATCGACAGCGCACAGGCGCGTGCCGCGCAGCGTCAGGCAATGCAGCAGACGATGCTTCGGCTTGGCCTGGGGGGAGAGGCACCGGGGCTGCGTGCTGCGCGCTCAATACTGGGGTTCATGGCTTTGCGAGCGGGTGAAAATCCAACACCAGCGACCTGAGCCGTTCTTCCAGAACATGCGTATAGATTTCGGTGGTCGACACATCGGCATGGCCCAAAAGCGTCTGGATCGCGCGCAGATCTGCCCCACCCGCCAGCAGATGCGTTGCAAAGGCGTGGCGCAGCACATGCGGGCTGATGCGGGCTGGGTCCAGCCCGGCATTCAGTGCGATGTCCTTCAGGATCAGATAAAATCCGACGCGGCTCAGATGTCCTTCGCGCCCGGTTGAGGGGAACAAATAGCGCGGCTCTGGCAGGCGTTTTGCGCGCAATTCCGAGGCATTTGCATCCCAGTCCCGCAACCATGCGATCAGGGCTGCGCGCGCGGGGTCTGACAGTGGCACCATGCGTTCCTTGTCGCCCTTGCCGCGCACCAGAATCATGCGCGGATCGCCCCGCACGGCCACTACGGGCAAACTGACCAGTTCGGTAACACGCAGCCCCGTCGCATACAGTAATTCCAGCAAGCAGGTGTTGCGCAGACGGTCACGCGCACTGCGCCCTGTCTGGGGTGCGGCGCGCAGTAGCGCGCCCACGTCATCTGTGCTGAGGGTCACAGGCAGTTTTTTAGACTTTCCCGGCCCGGCGATTCGGCTGGCCGGATCATCGCTGCGCCATCCTTCGGCATAGGCAAAGCGGAACAACTGTCGGATAGATGCGAGGCGGCGCGCGCGGGTGGCCTGTGCCAGCCCTTGCGCGTCACAATGGATCAGGTAGCGCTCGATCTCTGCGCGGGTGATGTGCGGGAAGCTGAGCGCTTGCCTGCTGCACCATTCCCCGAAATCGCGCAGGTCGCGGGCATAGGCCAGTTGTGTGTTGCGCGCAGAGCCTTGCTCGGCGGCATGGGCGTCCAGAAACGTTGATATCCAGCGCAAGCTGTCCTGTCCCGCAAGCTGCGTCATCCGCGTCGGTCCAAAAGCAGTAACTCTATAGCGATCTGGCGGGCAACCGCGTCCAGCCCAAGTGCATTCAGGCGTTGCAGGCCCAATGTAGCGGCATGCAAGTCGCCCGCCGCCCCATCTGCCACTTGTTCTAACGCACCCAACAGCACCAGACCGACAGCGCCATCGTCCAGCAATTCCTGCACCTGCGCGGGCAGTGCGGCATCCTCGAATGCGGCGTGAACAGCACCTGCCATCGACGGGTTGGACAATTGCGGCAGGGGTGCCCCTTCGGCCAGCGCCATGATGAAGCGGCCCTGCGCTGTGTCGGGTGCAAGTTCCGCTGCACGATCCAGCCGCTCTTGCGACAACAGCAATATCTTCCACAAGATATTTGCCGCAGATCCCGACGCCGGGATGTCGGCCAGCGCATCGGCATACATTTGTGCAAAGGCCGCTTCCAGTTCCACTGCTGCAAAGAGGGGCCACGCCTCTGTCAGTGCGCTGCCAATTGCTGCGACATCGCCTTGTTGCACGGCCCGATCCAGCCTTTGAACAACGCGCACGCGTTCCCACAACCCGCCAGATGCCGCCGCGCGGCGCTGTGTGTACAGGCCCAACAGTTGGTTGGGTTGCAAGACACCGGCGCGGGTCAGTCGTTCAGCCGCGTCAAGCTGTGATCGCCAGCCAGCGGTGCCGCGCAGATCGGCATGGGCGTAGGCGACAGGCAAGCTTGCGGTTGTGACCGGATCACCAAGCGCTTCCATGATGCGCCAGCCAAGTGGCGTGATCTGATGGGGCGGTGTGACCTGACCTTCGCGCTCTTCCTCCTCCAGAAAGCGGGTCAGCAATGCCGCTTCGGCGTCATCCAGCAGGCCAAGGCTGCGGCTTGCCTGAAGGCTGCCAAAGGCGGCTTGCCAATTGCCGCGCCGCGCTGTGCAAAATATCTGCGGCGAATGGCTGTGAGAGGCCGCGATCTGGCCGCTCATATAGGCGCAGGCGCTATCTTCTTCGCCCAGCAACAGTGCTATGTCGAAGGCGCGCGCATTCAACACTGCGCTTTGTTCAGGGGCTGCGGCAATCAACTGGCCTGCCTGTTGCAGCGCACCAAGTTCAACCAGCTTGTCGACCCGCGCCAGCAAAACGGCCCCTCGCGTCTCTGGGATGTTTTGCATCGGGGGGGCAAATTCGGCCATAAGCAGGCGCAGCGACAGGCGCGCCGCAGCTGGCATCGTGTCGGCAGGCAAGCTGACAAGCGCCGCGATAATCTCTGCCGGGGGGGTCGGCCCCCACAGGGCACGCGGCAGGCCGATGCGTTCGGCGGTGAACAACCCTGTCGTTTCCTGCTCGGTGCGGCCAAGCGGGACAGTGGATATTTCTTCGAATTGCGGATCGGGCAAGACGGCGATGGTGGTGTCTGGCTCTGCGGGTTGCGGTGGGGCCGTCGGTTGGGGCAGGGGGGCTGTCATCGCCTGCTCAAGCCAGTCAATCGCACTTAGGGGCGCGCCGCTATCTTGCGCATGCGCCGCCCCGCCGCCAAATAGCGCGACGCTCAAGCCAAAGGCCGCGTATATGGAGGCGTGCGGAGTCAATTCACTTCCAGCGTTACGGGCGTCTCGCTGGTCGAGCGCTGTGGGCTAAGATCACCCACATAGGAATAAGCAACAACCGCAACAGCGGCTAGTACAACCAGCATGAGCAAGAAACGGAAGATATAGCGCATTAGGGCCTGCCTTTCTGAATACATACCCCTTCTTGAAGCAACGCGCCTCTGGGGGTTTACCGGTCGACATTGACGCAATATCACGACAATAAACAGACACGCCACGAAAACTTGAAAACGTGAACGACGGGGAGCGCGGAACAGCCATGAAACTGCACAAGACAGTCGTGCTTGTCGGCATGATGGGGGCAGGCAAGACGGCTGTCGGCAAAGAACTGGCGCGTATGGTGTCGGCACCGTTCCTTGATTCGGACGAAGCGATCGTTGCCGCCGCCGCGATGCCCATCGCCGAGATATTCGAGCGCGACGGAGAAGAGTTTTTCCGCGCCCGCGAGGCCGAGGTGATTGCGCGCCTGTTGCGGGGCAGGCCTGCTATTCTGTCTGTGGGGGGCGGGGCGTTTTTGCGCGCAACGACACGCGAGTTGATTTCGGAACTGGGCGTGTCAGTGTGGCTGAAGGCAGACCTTGAACTGCTCTGGGCGCGGGTGCGCCAGAAGACGACACGCCCCTTGCTGATGACACCAGACCCGCGCGCGACCCTTGCCGGACTGCTCGCCGAGCGAGAGCCTGTTTATGCCAAGGCGGATCTGGTGGTTGAAACGCTGCCCGCCTATGCGATTGCGGACACAGCGCGCGCGGTGCTGATGAAGCTGGCCACACGTGCGGATGTTATAGAAGGTGTATCGACATGACGCAGATTGACCGGGTGCATGTGGCGCTGGGTGCGCGCGCCTATGATGTGGTGATCGGACAAGGTTTGCTGGCGCAATCGGGTGCATTGATGGCACCGTTACTGGCGCGCCCGCGCGTGGCGGTGCTGACCGAAAGCCGCGTTGCCGCCTTGCATCTGGCAGGGTTGCAGGCGGGGTTGGCGGCGCAGGACATCACCACTGCGGCCCATGCCCTTGCACCGGGCGAGGCAACCAAGGGTTGGGACGGATTGCGCGATTCGGTGGAATGGTTGCTGGATGAAAAGGTCGAGCGGCGCGATGTTGTGGTGGCCTTGGGGGGCGGTGTAATCGGCGATCTGGGCGGGTTCGCGGCGGCGGTGTTGCGTCGGGGCGTGCGCTTCGTGCAGGTGCCGACATCGCTTCTGGCGCAAGTGGA
Source organism: Roseinatronobacter monicus (assembly GCF_006716865.1). NCBI lineage: Bacteria > Pseudomonadati > Pseudomonadota > Alphaproteobacteria > Rhodobacterales > Paracoccaceae > Roseinatronobacter > Roseinatronobacter monicus. The sequence goes on from NZ_VFPT01000001.1 coordinate 1,164,648, forward strand.
CAGCTCTGTCGGCGGCAAGACCGGTATCAACACCCGTCATGGCAAAAACCTCGTGGGCGCATTTCATCAACCCAGTCTGGTGCTGGCCGATATTGATCTGCTCGACAGCCTGCCGAAGCGGGATTTTCTGGCAGGCTACGGCGAAGTCGTGAAATACGGGCTGTTGGGGGATGCAGCGTTTTTCGAGTGGCTCGAGGTGAATGGCCCCGCCTTGGCGCAAGGTGACAAGGATTTGCGCCACTATGCCGTGCGCCGCTCTGTCCAGATGAAGGCCGATATCGTCGCGCGCGATGAAACGGAACAGGGCGAGCGCGCGCTCTTGAACCTTGGACACACGTTTTGCCATGCGCTTGAGGCCGCGACCGGCTATTCCGACCGGCTGTTGCATGGCGAGGGTGTGGCGATTGGCTGCGCGCTGGCCTATGAAGTGTCGGCCCGGATGGGGCTGTGCGCACAGGAAACGCCCAGCCGCGTGCGCGCGCATCTGCGCGCAATGGGTATGGCGACCGATCTGGCCGATATTCCCGGCGATCTGCCGGGGGCAGAGGCGCTGGTTGCGCTGATGGCGCAGGACAAGAAGGTGCAGGACGGGCGTTTGCGGTTCATATTGGCACGCGGCATTGGCGAGGCGTTTGTCTGTGATGATGTACCGGGGGATTTGTTGCGCGACCTGCTGACCGAAGCACTCGCCGGCGAAAACTGAAAAAAAGGGGCCAAAACGGCCCCTTTCGCTATCATTTTAACCGATATTCTTGCGTGTTGCGCATTCGTGTGACGTGTCACACGCGCTCGACAGTGACCTTACCTGCGTCAAAAGCCAGATAATCTCGCACTTGCGCCGCCTCGTCGGTGGGCGCGGTCAGGCTATAGGCCGCATTCTGAATCACACCTTCCGGGCTTGAGACATGGAAATGCACCCCTGTCCCGCGATCATCGCAGATGAACGGCCGGTCCGAGGTGTCGAGCACCGCCGCTGCGATATCTTCGCGCGGAAAGTAAATGACGAACGCGTAGTCGCGCTGCAACAGCTCCAGCGCTTGTGTGCTTTCACCAATAACCGCCCCGTTGGCGCGAACAACCCATTTGCCCACGGCTGGATATATCCTGACATTGCTCATCTCGCTTCATTCCTCTCGGTTATCGGTTCGCGGCACCATTGCAGGCTTTGCACCCAAAGGGAAAGCGGGCAAAAGAGCGCAAGCTTCGCGGTTATATCGGTTTACATGCTTCTTGCAGCCAAACGGACGTAGTGGCACACACCAAAGGCAGCAGCAAGGTTGCCACGCGGCTGTGATAGGCGTCAAGCCATGCACGCTCATCTGCACTCAGCATGCTAACCTGAACCAACCGCCGGTCAATGGGCGCAAGGGTCAGGGTTTCAAATTCCAGCCAGTCACGGTCATCGCCCCCTTTGGGTGCCGCACCCTTGCGCACGGCGACCAAGTTCTCGATCCGTATGCCGAACTCGCCTTCGCGGTAATAGCCCGGTTCATTGGACAGAATCATCCCCTCCTTCAAGGGCACTGTGCCCGCGCGTGACAAGCGCTGTGGCCCTTCATGAACCGACAGAAAGGCACCGACACCGTGCCCTGTGCCATGGTCGTAATCTTGACCTGCCAGCCACAAGGGGTAGCGTGCCAGCGAATCCAAGTGACTGCCCGCCACACCGCGCGGAAAACGCGCCCGCGATATGGCGATCATGCCTTGCAGCACGCGGGTAAAACACTCCACCTCGCGCGTGCCGACTGGGCCTATGGCGATGGTGCGCGTGATGTCGGTGGTCCCGTCCAGATACTGGCCGCCAGAATCAACCAGCATCAGATCGCCGGGCAGCAAGCGGCGGTTGGTGTCTTCGGTCACGCGGTAATGCACGATTGCACCATTAGGGCCAGAGCCCGCGATGGTATCGAAACTTATATCCTCTAGCGCGCCGGTGTCGGCGCGGAATTGTTCCAGTGCGCGCGCGATGTCGATTTCGGTCAGCGCGTGGTCGGGTTGCGCCAGCATTTCAGCGGCCTGCCCATCCAGCCAGCACAGAAACTCGGCCATCGCAGCCCCGTCGCGCAGATGGGCTGCGCGCGCACTTGCCAACTCGGCCTCTGACTTGCGGGCCTTGGGCATCAGGCAGGGGTCTTGCGCGAAAGCAATCTCGATGCTGGATTCGCGCAACAGATCAACAATCGCCACAGGCACAGTGGACTTGTCCAGCCGGACCGGGCTGGATAGGGTGCGCAGCGCGGGGGCGAATGCCTCGGCGGGGCGAATATGCACACCACTGTCCCATTCCAGCGCCTCACATTTGGAGGGCGCGGTGAACAGATCGACACGGCCATCATCATGAACAATCGCAAAGCCCTGCATGACAGGCAGGCGTGGCAGATCGGCCCCGCGGATGTTGAGCAGCCAGCAAATGCTGTCAGGCTGCGTCAGAACCGCCGCACGCTGGCCGTCGCTGGCCAAGGCCTTTGCCAAATTGGCGCGCTTTTCCTGCGACGAGTTGCCTGCCAGAGCATTCGGGTAGCGCCGGGCAGGGGCCATGGGTGCCGCCGGACGATCCGTCCACAGCGGGTCGATCTGATTGGTCATGCGGCGCAGCGTGATCCCGCTGCCTTTCAGCCCGTCTTGCAGCGCTTCAATCTCGCTAGGGGTGTGCAGCCACGGGTCAAAGCCGATTTCCGCCCCCTCAGGGCACGCGTCGCGCAGCCAATTGGCGGGCAAAGTCTCGGGCCAGTTCACGGGCGTAAACTCTGACGCACATTGGAGCCGCGCTTGCACCCTGTAGCGCCCATCCACAAACAGACCGGCGCGATCTTGCAGCACGATGCAGAACCCCGCTGACCCGGTAAAGCCTGTCAGCCAAGCCAACCGCTCGTCACAGGCGGCGACATATTCGCCCTGATGCGCATCGGCGCGGGGCAAAAGATAGCCATCGCCCCCTTCCGCCTGCAAGCGCGCGCGCAATGCAGCCAAACGGGGCGGGCCGTCTTGTGGCCGGGTAGAGGCAGTAAAGGTCTGGAACATAGGGTGTCCTTGGCAATCAGGGCAACGCGTCGTCAGTGGTAATCAGGGGCAAGTCATTGGTCAATGGCGTGGGGCGCGATACAAGCCATCGTCGTGTGCGGCGCTGTGCAGATGGTAATGCCCCTGCCAGTAAGCTATTCTAAGAACATGTGAGGGCAAACCCGCTTGACGTTCCCCAAGGCAGATAGATGTTTTCAGGTGGCACTTTCTTAAACTTTTGCCCTGCGCGCGGATAACGTGTGGGGCGGCGTGCGTAAAATATGGACATGAAAGACCATTAAATTTGAAACCCTTGATCTCTTTGGTGCGTATCACACGCATGACCCCAGCAGCAAAAGTGTAACCCAGATGCTTGACCGTCATATCCGACCCTTCATCGACCCGCCGCTGAATAAGCTGGGGCAGCATGTCGCATTGATGGGGCTGAGTGCGAATATGGTGACGCTCGCGGGGCTGGCGCTGGGGCTGGCGGCAGGGCTTGCCATTGTCTTTGAGGCGTTTTTCGTTGCGATCCTGCTTATACTGGCGTCGCGGTTGGCGGATGGGCTGGACGGCGCTGTGGCGCGCGCGCGGGGCGTGACAGATTTCGGCGGCTATCTGGATATCACCTGTGACTACGTGTTTTATGCGACCATTCCACTGGCCTTTATCAGTCTAGACCCGCAGGCGCATGGCGTTGTGGGCGCATTCCTGCTGCTGAGTTTCTATGTCAATGCAGGGTCATTTCTGGGCTTTGCGGTGCTTGCCGAAAAGAAGAAAATGCGCAGCGATGCGCGGGGTGTCAAATCTTTGTATTTCACCGGCGGGTTGCTGGAAGGCACTGAAACCATAGCATTCTTTTTGCTTCTTTGCCTGTTTCCGACGGCATTCGTCCCGCTTGCCTTTGGCTTTGCGTTGTTATGCCTGATCACAGCGGTCGCGCGTGTCGCGTTGGCGGCAAAAGTGTTTCGCGACTGACCCATTCTGCAATCTGCGTTGCGCGTGACACACTCCGCGCTGTCAACTCGCCCCCCCCGCGCATTAACCCTTTCTTTACCATCCTCAGGTGTAGTGGTGCGCGTTGCAAGGGTTGGGCGATGGGTCATACTGTGGCATTTGATCAGGTAAGAACACCACACGCGCGGGTCAAACCAGTGTTGGAACTGGTGGTCCAGCGCAAACAAGACCCGGTCCGCCGGCAGCTTGGACAAATCCTGTTGGAAATGGGGCTGGTCACGGATGAAGACCTGATGCGCGCGCTCGAAACGCAGTCGCGGCAGGCCGGATTTCTGGGTGACATCCTTATCGCACGCAATCTTCTGACCGAGGCGCAGCTTTCCGAAGCCCTTGCGCAGCAGTATAACACCAGCTTTTTCACACAATCTCAGCCACTGCCGGACCCAAGCCTGATTGACCGTCTGGGCTTGCAACGCTGCCTGCGGATGCAATGTCTGCCGTGGCATCGCGCGGGGGACGTGACGGTCATTGCCTGTGCACGGCCTGCTGAATTTGTCCACCACAGGGCCGAACTGGAATTGTTGTTTGGTCATTTGGCAATGGTGGTCATCAGCGAAGATGACCTGCATGCAACTGTGCTCAGAACGCGCCGCAGCAGGTTGAAACTCTGGGCCGAAACCTGCGTCGCTGAAAGCGAGAGTTGCCGCAAGATGCATACGCGTTGGTTTGGCAATGTCCTGTGTCTGGGGTTTTTGTCCATTCTGGCGCTCGCGGCACTTGCGCCACTGACCACAATGTTGACGCTGACCCTTGTCGCCACGTTTTGTCTGACGGTCAACTCCTTGCTCAAGATTGCAGCCGCATTTGCCGCGTACCGCTCTCGCAGGGACCGGACCGAGCCGCCAGCACAGGGCGCGCAGTTTGTGCGCCTGCGCAAACCAGTGGTGTCCATTCTCGTGCCCTTGCACAATGAGCCGCTTGTGGTGCCGCGTCTGATCAACCGGCTTGCGCGCCTGACATGGCCACGCGAGCTGCTTGATATATTGCTGGTGGTGGAAGAGCATGATCACGCCACACGCACTGCGCTTGCTGCGTGCAATCTGCCGCGCTGGATGCGTGTGATCCCTGTGCCTGACGCACCGCTGAAAACCAAACCGCGCGCGCTAAATTATGCGATGCTGTTCGCGCGCGGTGCCATCATCGGGGTCTATGACGCGGAAGATGCGCCCGACCCGGCGCAGATTCACCATGTCGTGCAGTGTTTCCAGAATGGGCCGCCCAATCTTGCTTGCGTGCAAGGGGTGCTGGATTTCTACAATGCGCGCAAAAACTGGCTGTCGCGGTGCTTTGCGATAGAATACGCGACATGGTTCCGGGTCATTCTGCCGGGGATGCAACGCCTCGGGCTTGCTGTTCCCCTTGGCGGCACAACCCTGTTTTTCCGCCGTGATATTCTGGAAGCGTTGGGCGGGTGGGACGCCTATAACGTGACCGAAGACGCTGATCTGGGCATCCGGTTGGCGCGCCACGGCTATTACACACAGCTTCTCGATACAGTCACTCTGGAAGAAGCAAATTGCCGACCCATACCTTGGATCAAGCAACGCTCGCGCTGGCTCAAAGGGTATGCCGTGACTTGGCTGGTGCATATGCGTGCGCCACGGCAGTGCTGGAACCAACTTGGCGCATGGCGTTTTTTCGGTGTGCAGGTGCTGTTTCTGGGCACATTGGTGCAATTCATGCTGGCACCCCTGCTGTGGAGTTTCTGGCTGATGCTGCTGGGCTTTGGCCATCCGCTGCAATCACAGTTTGGCACCGGGGTCATGATTGCGTTTGTCACGGTGTTTCTGCTGTCCGAGGCCGTGACCATCAGCGTCGGCATTCTGGCCCTGAATGCCCGCTCTCACCGCCATCTGCGGCTGTGGCTGCCGACATTGCATGCTTATTTTCCGTTGGCCGTGCTGGCCGTCTATAAGGCGATGTATGAATTGATCATGGCACCCTTTTATTGGGACAAGACATCCCATAGCGATCAGGCCGCCGCATGTGACGATCTTCGCGTCGCGGGCCCAACGCACTAAGGCTGGCATGTGGACCTTGGCGCAGCAACGCGCTACCAAGGCGGCAGTTGATTTCAATTTTGCGGTCCAAAATGTTGTATTTTCTCAAACACAAGCTGGTCTTGCTGGCCACCCCCAAGACCGGCAGCACGTCATTGGAGCAGGCTTTGGCACCGCTGGCCGATATGGTCTTGCAAGGCGATCCGCGCATAAAACATTGCACATTTCAGCGCTACAAGTGGCGGATGGAGAAGTTCATCCAGATTTTCGAGCAGGACGCGCCACAAACCGCCGCTCTGATCCGCCACCCCGAAGACTGGCTTGGCAGCTGGTTTCGCTTTCGCCACGGCAGTTGGCTGGAAGGCACCGCGCGCAGCACACGGGGCCTGAGTTTCGAGCAGTTTGTCGAAGGGTATCTGTCAGACCCGCAACCTGCGTTTGCCGCCGTCGGGCAGCAGGCGAAATTCCTGACCCATCCCAAGACAGGTGAGACAGTCGATCACCTCTATCGGTATGACTGTATGCCTGCCTTTGTCGCGTTTCTGGAAGACCGCCTTGGCACCACGATCACGCTCGAACGCCACAATGTCTCGCCCACGCATCAGATCAGCTTGTCACCCGGCACGCGGGACCGGCTCCAGCAGCGCTACAGTGAAGATTACGCCCTATATGAAAATGCGCGGGGCAGCGCGTCGGGCTGAAGGCTTGCCTTCCCCGTCGTATTGGCGGCACAATACTTCAGGATACAGCTTTCGGGGGATGACATGAGCTTGGAGACACGCATCGCACAAGCCCGCGGCGAGGGGCCCGCCGATCTTGTGCTGCGCGGCGCCGAAGTGCTGTGCACGGTCACAGGCGAAATGATCGCAGGCGATGTCGCAATTTCTGACGGCATCATCATCGGCATCGGCGCCAGCTATGAGGGCCGCGAGAGTATCGATTTGTCGGGTCAGGTGCTGGTGCCGGGGTTTATCGACACGCATCTGCATATCGAATCCTCGCTGGTCACGCCGTTTGAATTTGACCGCTGCGTGGCCCCGCGCGGCGTCACCACGGCGATTTGCGACCCTCATGAAATCGCCAATGTCGCGGGCGCTGCGGGCATCCGCTACTTCCTTGACGCCTCTACCCGCACGGTCATGGATATTCGCGTGAACCTGTCCTCCTGCGTGCCCTCAACCCATATGGAAACAGCAGGCGCGGCCTTGGATGCGCAGGCGCTGATCGCTTTGGCCGACCATCCCCAGATCACCGGTCTGGCCGAATTCATGAATTTCCCCGGTGTCATTCACCGCGATCCGGGCTGTATGGAAAAGCTTCGTGCCTTTGCAGGGAGGCATATCGACGGGCATGCGCCGCTGCTCTCGGGGCGCGATCTGAACGCTTATGTGAGCGCGGGCATCCGCACCGAACACGAATCCACCTCAGCCGCCGAGGCGCGCGAAAAGCTGCAAAAGGGCCTGCGCTGCCTGATCCGCGAAGGCTCTGTCAGCAAGGATATGGTCGCGCTCGCCCCGTTGCTGACACCGATCACTGCACCTTATATGTGCCTGTGCACAGATGACCGCAACCCGCTGGACATTGCCGAGCATGGTCATCTCGACCATATGATCCGCTCCCTCATCGCCATGGGCTGCGACACGCTTGCCGTCTACCGCGCCGCCAGCCTGTCCGCGGCCGAGGCGTTCGGTCTGAAAGATCGCGGCCAGATCGCGCCAGGCAAGCGCGCCGATATCGTGGCGCTGCCCGATCTGGCGGAATGTCGCGCCTCTCTGGTCCTGTGTGCGGGGCAGGTGGTAAGTGACGCGGCCTTTGGCGCGCGCACGCTCATCCCGCCGGTCGCGCGCAATTCCGTGCGCGCCCCGCAGGTGACGGCCACCGATTTTCGCCATGCCGCCAACACCCCCAAGACATCGGTCATCGGCATCATCGAAGGTCAGATCATCACGGAGCATCTGCGCGAAGAAATCGCGCCAGACGGGGGCGACAAACGCCCCGATCCCGCCCGCGATCTGGCACGCGTCGCCGTGGTGGAACGGCATGGCAAAAATGGCAATATCGCCACAGGCTTCGTGCGCGGCTTTGGCATGACGCGCGGCGCGATCGCAGCGACTGTGGCGCATGACCACCACAATATCGTCGCTGTGGGCGTCGATTATGACGATCTGGCGCTGGCTGTGAACCGCTTGTCGGAAATCGAAGGCGGCTTTGTTGTGGCGGCCTCTGGGCAGGTTCTGGCCGAATTGGCGCTACCCGTCGCGGGCCTCATGTCACTGGAGCCGTATGAATCCGTTCATGCCGGGCTGGTAGTGCTGCGCAACAGCGCCAAATCGCTGGGTGTCACCTTGCAAGAGCCGTTCTTGCAGCTCGCCTTCATCGCGCTGCCTGTTATCCCGCATCTGAAAATCACCGATTTCGGCATGGTCGATGTCGACCGGTTCGAGGTGATCTGACACCTCCCCCATTTTCTTGCGCAAAATACTCCGGGGTCCGGGGCAGCGCCCCGGCGGCTGGCCCTAATGCGCCTCGGCCCATGTGTCGCCCACACCGGCGTCCACCACCAGCGGGACATCAAGGCGCAGCACGGGTTCTGACGCGGCTTCCATCACCGCGCGCACCTTTTCGGTCACCTCCTCAACCGCATCTTCGGCCACTTCAAAAACCAGTTCGTCATGCACCTGCAACAGCATCTTTGCGGGCAGATCAGCAATCACCTCGGGCAACCGGATCATGGCGCGGCGGATGATGTCGGCGGCAGTGCCCTGTATCGGGGCATTGATCGCGGCGCGCTTGGCAAAACCCGCGCCCGGCCCTTTGGTGTTGATTTCGGGCGTATGAACGCGCCGCCCGAACAATGTCTCGACCCGGCCTTCGCGTTTGGCGAATTCGACCGTTCCATCCATATAAGCGCGGATGCCGGGGAACCGCTCGAAATAGGTGTCGATAAAGGCCTGTGCGTCCGAGCGCGGAATGCGCAGATTGCGCGCCAGCCCGAAGCCTGAAATCCCGTAGATCACGCCGAAATTGATCGCTTTGGCCTGACGCCGAATCTCTGGCGTCATCTCGGCCAAGGGTACACCGAACATTTCAGACGCGGTCATCGCGTGAATATCCTGGCCCTCGCGGAAGGCGGCTTTCAGGCTGTCGATATCGGCAATATGCGCCAGAATACGCAGCTCGATCTGGCTGTAATCCAGCGCCACCAGCTTGTGGCCTTTCTCGGCCACAAAGGCCGTGCGGATGCGCCGCCCTTCCTCTGACCGGATGGGGATATTTTGCAGGTTGGGATCGGTCGAGGCCAGACGCCCGGTCACAGCACCCGTAATCACGTAGGACGTATGCACACGGCCTGTCTCGGGGTGGATGTGATCTTGCAATGCGTCGGTATAGGTGGATTTCAGCTTTGACAATTGCCGCCAGTCCAGCACGCGGGCAGGCAGATCATGGCCTTCGGCGGCCAGATCTTCCAGCACATCGGCGCCGGTGGCATATGCGCCGGTCTTGCCCTTCTTGCCGCCCTGCAACGACATTTTGTCAAACAGGATCTCGCCCAGTTGCTTGGGGCTGCCGACATTGAACCGCTCGCCCGCCAATTCGTGTATCTCGGCTTCCAGCCCCGCCATTTTCTGGGCGAACGCATTGGACATGCGCGACAGGATATCGCGGTCAACCTTGATCCCTGTGCGTTCCATCTGCGCCAGAACGGGCACCAGTGGCCGCTCCAGGGTCTCGTATACGCGGCTCACTTGTGCGCCATGCAGGCGCGGCTTGAACAATTCCCATAGCCGCAAGGTGATATCGGCATCTTCGGCCGCATAGCGCGTCGCATCGTCAATGCCCACGCGGTCAAAGGTGATGGCCGATTTGCCCCCTCCCAGCAATGTCTTGATCGGGATGGGCTGGTGGTTGAGGTAACGGTCTGACAGCGCATCCATCCCATGCCCGTGCAAGCCGCCATGCAGCGCATAGGACATCAGCATCGTATCATCTATGGGCGACACCGATATGCCAAGATTGGCAAATATCTTGGCATCATATTTCATATTCTGACCGATTTTCAGGATGGCCTGATCTTCCAGAACCGGCTTCAACAGGGCCAGCACGTCGTCTAGCGCAAGCTGCCCCGCAACCAGTTCTGTGCTGCCGAACAAATCACCGCCCCCCGCGCGATGCTGCAAAGGAATATAGGCCGCGCGCCCCGCTGTCAGGCACAGCGATATGCCCACCAGTTCTGCGCGCATTTCATCCAGCGAGGTCGTCTCGGTGTCGACCGCGACATAGCCGATCTCTTCGATCTCGCTGATCCATGTTTTCAACGTGCCCAGATCGCGGATGCAGATGTAATCCGCCTTGTCGAAATCCGGGTGGTCTGGTGCCTTTGCCTCTGCCGTCTCAGTCTGGCCGGTGGCAGTCGATTGCGGCAGGGCAGGGGGTTCGGTTCCGAAATGCTCGGCCACGCGCCGGGTCAGAGTGCGGAATTCCATGTCATTGAGAAAGCCCAGCAGCGCCTGCGCATCCGGCGCGCGGACTTCCAGATCGTCCAGCGCGAAATCCAACGGGGTCTTGTCATCCAGCAGCACGAGCCGCTTGGAAATGCGGATCAGGTCTGCATTGTCGATCAAGGCGGCGCGGCGCTTGGGCTGCTTGATTTCTTCTGCCCGCGCCAGCAGGGTTTCAAGATCGCCATACTCATTTATCAAAAGCGCCGCGGTCTTGATCCCGATGCCGGGCGCGCCGGGCACGTTATCGACCGAATCGCCTGCAAGCGCTTGCACATCGGCCACGCGCTCAGGCCCGACCCCGAATTTCTCGCGCACTTCCTCGACGCCGATCAGCTTGTTTTTCATCGGCTCCAGCATCTCGACGCCGCCACCGACAAGCTGCATCAGATCCTTGTCGGACGAGATGATGGTGACCCGCCCGCCTGCTTCGCGCGCCTGCCTCGCAAGAGTGGCGATGATGTCATCGGCTTCAAAATCCTCGATCTCTATGGTCGCAAGATTGAAGGCGCGGCTGGCATCGCGGGTCAGCGGGAATTGCGGGCGCAGGTCTTCGGGCGGCTCTGGGCGGTTGGCCTTATAGAGGTCGTAAATCTCGTTGCGGAATGTCTTGGAGGAATAGTCAAAGATCACGGCGGCATGGGTGGGCGCGTCGGCACTTGCGCCATTCTCGCCCAAGTAGCGCCACAGCATGTTGCAAAACCCCGCCACGGCCCCTACAGGCAGCCCGTCAGATTTGCGCGCGAGCGGCGGCAGCGCGTGATAGGCACGGAAGATATAAGCCGATCCGTCGATCAGATGCAGATGGCAGCCTTTTCCAAAGCCCGTTTCGCTATCGCTCATGGCTGGTTCCTCTCGCCGGTGTTATTTTGGCGTTTAAGCGGCGGCATCATCCGCGAAGTCGCGGTGAATGAAGCGCTTGTCGCAATAGGGGCATTCGACCGCGCCTGTTTCATGGCTGAGCGACAGCCAGACGCGCGGATGCCCCAGTGCACCCTCTCCCCCATCGCAGCACACGCGCATTGCGGTGACGATTTCGGTTTCCGGTGCGTCATGGGAAAACGGCGATGTCATGATCTGTCTTATCCTTGTCGCTGAGCGCCTGGTGCCTTAGATGCTGCATCATACTGAAAACGCAAGCCGCGACAAGAGCGGGGCGAGGAAAGACGAGGCAAACATGACCCAACAGGCCATTGAAATCACCGGCCTGCGCAAGACCTACGCAGGACAAAAAGGCGCAGGTCCGAAAGAGGCGCTGAAGGGCATTGACCTGTCTATTCCCGCAGGCAGCATTTTCGGATTGCTCGGCCCCAATGGTGCAGGCAAATCAACGCTGATCAATATTCTTGCAGGGCTGGTGACGAAAACAGGTGGCCATGTGGGGATTTGGGGGTTCGATCAGGACATCAACCCCCGCCAGTCGCGTGCGGCCATTGGTGTGATGCCGCAAGAGTTGAACATGGACCCGTTTTTCACCCCGCGCGGTGCGTTGGAGGTGCAGGCAGGTCTGTATGGTGTGCCAAAATCCCAGCGCCGCACCGATCAGATCCTTGAGATGATCGGCCTGTCAGACAAGGCCGACGCTTATGCCCGCACGTTGTCGGGCGGGATGCGCCGCCGGTTGCTGCTGGGCAAGGCGCTGGTGCATGCCCCGCATGTGCTGGTGCTGGACGAGCCGACCGCCGGTGTGGATATCGAGTTGCGCCAGATGTTGTGGTCGAATGTGCGCAAGCTAAATGAACAGGGTATGACAATCATTCTGACCACGCATTACCTGGAAGAAGCCGAACAGATGTGCGACGAAATCGCCATCATCGATCATGGCCGCGTGATTATCCGCGACAAGACCTCGGCATTGTTGGGCAGGCTGGATGCGAAAACCCTGCTGTTCCGGCTTGAGACGCCCTTGCCAGAGCTGGCCCTGCCAGAGCAAGTCCGCCAGGAAATACGCAGTGACGGGCGGTTGTCGGTGACCTATCGGCGCAGCGTTACGACAGCGGGGGAAATCCTGAGCGCAGTCTCGGCTGCGGGTGGGATCGTTCTGGATGTGACAAGCGAAGACCCTGATCTGGAAGATGTGTTCCTGTCCCTGACAGCGGGCACGCATGCCTGAGCGCTTGGCGGGTGTGATAGCAGTTAAGCGTCGTTCTGAATGTCGCTGCTTTCAGAGCGCCTTAAGCTGATGCGGGTAATGCGGTTGCCATCGCGTGTCAGCACCTTGAAGCGGAAGCCGTGAAAGGAAAACACCTGCCCCTCATCGGGGATGGATTGTGCTTCATGGATCACCAGCCCTGCAACGGTCACAGCCTCTTCATCGGGCAGCGACCAGTCGAGGGTCCGGTTGAGGTCACGAATGGTCATTGCCCCGTCAACCAGCACTTCGCCCGCCTCGCCGCGTTCCACCTCGGGGGCGTGGGTGGTGTCATATTCATCTTCAATCTCGCCCACGATTTCTTCAAGAATATCCTCAAGCGTGATCAAACCGTGCAGCGCGCCGTATTCATCGACCACCAACGCAAAATGGCGGCGCAGGCGCAGGAATTCCTGCATCTGTTCGTCCAGCGGCGTGGTTTCCGGCACAAAATAGGGCGGGCGGGCCAAGGCACTCAGATCAAGCTTGGCCACAGCGGAATAGGCCCCCCCGGCCTCTGTCACCAGCCCATGCATTTCGCGCACCAGATCGCGGACGTAGAGAATGCCGATAATATTCTCTGGGTCTTCGCGGTACATCGGCAGGCGCGAGTGCGGTGAATTGATACATTGCGCGATAATCTCTTCAATCGGGTCGTCGACATTCACCGTTTCTACCTGAGAGCGGTGGCGCATGATCTCCTCAACCGTGCGTTCAGACAGGTCAAGCGCGCCCAGCAACCGGTCACGATGTTCTTTCTCGACCGAGCCCGATGAATGCCCCAGCGCCAAAGTGCCCGCGATTTCCTCATGCACGGACATGATTTGCCTGTCGGGGTCGATACTGACGCCGAACACCGCCAGCACCCGGCGCACGATAAAGCGCACAACACTAACGATGGGCGAGAAAACCGCCACCACCCAGCGCAGGGCAGGGGCCACACGCGTCGCGGCCGATTCGGGGTTGGAGATGGCATAGGTCTTGGGCAGGACTTCGGCGAATATCAGCACCAGCAAGGTCATGACCAGCGTTGCAATAGCCACACCGCTATCCCCGAACAGGCGTGTGAACAGCGCCGTGGCCAGCGATGCGGCCAGAATGTTAACCATATTATTGCCAAGCAGGATGGCGCCGATCATCCGCTCGCTATCTTCGGTCAAGGCCAACGCCTTTTGTGCGCCAAGCGCGCCCTTGTCGGCCTGCGCCTTTAGCTTGCCACGGCTGGACGCTGTCAGCGCTGTTTCAGACCCCGAGAAGAACCCCGAGATCACCAGAAGCAGCAGGATCGCGCCCACACTCGTCCAGAAAGCAGTATCAAGATACGCGGCGAAATCGCCCATGTGTCTTCAAATCCCGATGTCAAAACGCGAACGCGCTTTTATTGGTCATAATTCTTTGGCAAGGGCGCGTCCAGCATTACCCCGTCATGGCTTGACCCTGTGCGCGAGTTTGGTCACTAGATCGCCTATGTTCGCAGATGAAACCTTAGATCAGATTAACCGGAGGTTCCAGTTCCTCGAGGCCCGCCTGATGGAGGGGGTCGCGCCCACCGAGATTGCGGCGCTAACACGCGAATACGCTGAATTGAAACCCGTGGTCGCCCAGATCGCGGCCTATCAGCAGGCAAACAAGGCTTTGGCCGAAGCAGAGGTGATGCGCGCAGACCCTGAAATGCGCGCATTGGCCGAGGAAGAACTGGCGCAGTTGGAAGAAGAACTGCCCAGACTGGCGCAGAACCTGCGACTGGCGCTGTTGCCCAAAGATGCCGCCGATGCCCGCCCCGCACTGATCGAGCTGCGCCCCGGCACTGGTGGCGAGGAAGCCAGCCTTTTTGCCGGTGATTTGCTGCGCATGTATCAGCGTTACGCCGAAAACCGTGGCTGGCAGGTTCAGATGGTCAGCCAGTCCGAAACCGAACTGGGCGGGTTGCGCGAGGCGGTGATGCGTATTGCGGGCGAAGGTGTGTTCGCGCGGTTGAAATTCGAATCAGGTGTGCACCGCGTTCAGCGCGTGCCGGTTACGGAATCAGGTGGACGCATTCATACCTCAGCCGCCACCGTCGCTGTCCTGCCTGAAGCGGAGGAAGTTGATATTGATATTCCTGCGCAAGATATCCGCATCGACACGATGCGCGCCTCTGGGGCAGGGGGGCAGCATGTGAACACAACCGATTCGGCTGTCCGGATCACGCATATCCCGACCGGCGTTGTGGTCACCTCATCCGAGAAATCGCAGCACCAGAACCGGGCAATTGCGATGCAGGTTCTGCGCGCCAAGCTGTATGATATGGAGCGCCAGCGCGCCGCAACCGACCGCGCCGATACGCGCAAGGCGCAGGTCGGCTCTGGCGACCGCTCGGAGCGCATCCGCACGTATAATTTCCCCCAAGGGCGCCTGACGGACCACCGCATCAACCTGACGCTCTACAAGCTGGATGCGGTCATGCAAGGCGATCTGGACGAGGTGTTTGATGCCCTGACCGCCGCAGATCAGGCCGCGCGTCTGGCTGAGATGGAGGCATGATGCTGGCGCAAGGGTTGCTGGCCGAAGGGGTAGGCACATTGAAAGCGGCAGGTATAGATGGCGCGGCGCGCGATGCTCGCTGGCTTTTGGCACATGCGCTGGGTATCGGGCGCGACCGGTTGGCGCTGGCCTTGGCGGACCCGGTGACGCAGGCACAGCAAAGCCAGTTCCGGCAGGCGATTGCTGCGCGCGCGCGCCACCAGCCAGTGGCACAGATCATTGGCAAGCGGCTGTTCTGGGGGCAGAGCTTTCATGTCACCCCGGACGTACTGGACCCGCGCCCCGAAACCGAAACGCTGATTGACTGCGCTTTGAAAAAACCTTTCAGTTCTGTGCTGGATCTGGGCACAGGCAGCGGGGCAATTCTGCTAAGCTTGCTGGCAGAGCGCACGGATACCGTCGGTGTAGGTGCGGACCTCTCACCCAAGGCTTTGGACGTCGCGCGGCGCAATGCCGAAGCGTTGGGGCTGGCGGCGCGGGCAGAGTTTGTGCAGTCAGACTGGTTCGACGGGGTGAGCGGAAAATTTGATCTGCTCGTCTCGAACCCGCCATATATCGCCGCGCCTGACCATGCTGCGCTTGCGCCTGAGGTGCGGGACTGGGAACCCCGGATGGCGCTCGTTCCCGAAGATTGCGATGGCAGCGGTCTTGCCGCCTACCGCGCAATCATAGCACAGGCCCCTGAGCATCTGACCAGGGGGGGCTGGCTGATGGTCGAGATCGGTCTGGGGCAGGGTGCTGATGTTCTGGCGCTTGCCACGCAGGCGGGGCTGGTTAACGGCAACGTCATCCCGGATATGACCGGTCGGGGGCGTGTGGTGATCGCGCAGGTTGTGTGACAGGCGCGTTTTTATGACAAATCCGCACGATGTCGCCAAGTTTCCACATTTTCTGGCTCAGGGGCTTGTCATAGCCCCCCAGCCGTGCAAGATGCGCGTGTAAACAGCGAACGTGGGGACGCGTCGCGCCTTACATTCCCTTATAGCAGTCTTGGTATTTCGAAAACGATTTGCTTAGGCCAAGACTGCGTTCATGCCATGACAGGCAGGATATATTAAAGCATGAGATCTACCAACAAACGCTCGCGTTCGAAACCGAACCGCCCAAAATCGCTTGGAAACATCGTCAACCGTGTGTTCGACAGTTCCGGGCCAGAAGGCAAGGTCCGCGGAACGCCGCAACAGATCATTGAAAAGTATCAGGCCTTGGCGCGCGATGCGCAGGTGTCTAATGACCGCGTGGCCGCCGAAAATTTTCAGCAGCACGCCGAGCATTACACCCGCATGTTGGCGCAAGCCCAACGCGAGATGATGGCCGAGCAGGAAGCGCGTCGCCAACAGCAGGATGACCGCAACCGCCAGCAGGACGACCGCAACCGTCAGCAAGACGATCGCAATCGCAATGGTCAGCAAGATGACCGGGGTCAGCATTCGGCGCGTCGTCATGACAATCGGCGCCAGAATGAGGATGCATCCCCTCAGCAAAACCACGGCCATTCCGGCGGTGGCGCGCATGAGCGCGAATCGCAAAATGCCTTTGCTGTTCAGGACTTCACTCAGGACGCGGATGAGGCAACTCTGGTAGAAACACCCGAGAGCAAGTCTTTGCGCAACGAGCCTGCTGCGCACACAGCGCCAGCATCCGAGCCTGCCCCGACGCCCGAGGCTAAACCTGCGAACCGGCGCAAGCCACGGGTTGCCAAGAAGCCTGCGGAAACAGCGCCCGACGCCCCTCAGCCGCAAGCGACTGAAGGCGAGGAAAAGCCAAAGCCCCGTCGTGCGCCACGCAAACCGCGCAAGACGGAAGCCGAAGGCACGGACAAGACATCCTCAGCGGCAGAATAACATTCTCGCGCCCGGCCAAAAGCCGGGGGCGGGCCTACAGGTTGGCGGTGACTTGCGGCAATATGCCGATGGCCGTTGCGCCGTTCAGAACGAACTGAACGGATAGCGCAGCCAGCAACAGCCCGAACAACCGTGTGACCACCATTGTTCCTGTGCGCCGTAGCAACCGCTCGATCAGCCCGGCGGACAGGAAAGCCAAAAATACCAGCAAGATAACGACCAGCATTACTGCGGTCACAAGGGCCACGCCTTGGGCTGTCCGCCCCGCGTCACCAATCAGCAGCACCATAGAGGCCATAGCACCCGGTCCCGCGATCAGCGGCATCGCAAGCGGAAACACCGAAGGGTCATCCGCAGGTGCGCCATCGCCCTCATCGGCATGATCGCGGCGGCGTTGTGTGCGGCGGTCAAACAGCATGTCCAATGCGGTCAGGAACAGCAATATCCCGCCTGCGATCTGAAACGCGGGCATGGAAATGCCGATAAAGCGCAAGAAGTCCTCGCCCGCGACCCCGAACAGCGCCAACAGGATGGCCGCGATGATGCAGGCCCGCACGCCGATTGCACGCCGTTTGGCCGTGTCCATACCTTGGGTCAGCGCCAGAAACAGCGGCGCTGTGCCAATAGGGTCGATCACCACAAACAAGGTGACAAAGGCGGTCATCAGAAAGGCAATATCAACAAGGTCCAACACGTGTTCACACCGCCTTGAAATGCTTGGCCAGCTTCAACCCTTGCCCCTGATAATTCGAGGCAAGGTCCGCGCCATACAAACGCTCTGGCCGCTCTGACATTCGTTCATAGACCAGCCGACCGACAATCTGCCCATGCTCCAGAACAAATGGGGCCTCGTGGCAGCGCACTTCCAGCACGCCGCGCGCGCCTGTGCCACCAGCGGCGGCATGTCCGAAGCCGGGGTCGAAGAAGCCCGCGTAATGCACACGAAACTCGCCCACCATCGCCAGATAGGGGGCCATTTCTGCGGCATAATCTGGTGGAATATGCACGGCCTCTCGGCTGACAAGAATATAGAATGCGCCGGGGTCGAGGATAATCTGCCCATCCTTGCTGTGCAATTTTTCCCAGAACTCGGCTGGATCATAAGCGCCGATTCTGTCCATATCGATCACGCCGGTATGGGGTTTGGCGCGGTAGCCAACCAGCGTGCCTGATGTCGGGCGCAGATCAACCGAGAAGCCCAACCCCTCGGAAATGACCGGTTCACCGGGCACAAGCGATTGCGCTGCGTGCAGATCAAGCAACTCCGCATCGTTAAGAACGGCATGGCCCTTGCGAAAGCGGATCTGGTTCAGGCGCATTCCGGGCCGCACCAGCACCGAGAACGAGCGCGGGCAGATTTCAGCATAGAGTGGTCCGCAATAGCCTTCGGCCACGCGGTCAAACTCGACCCCTTCATCGGTGATGATGCGTGTCAGCAGGTCCAGCCGCCCGGTCGAGCTTTTGGCATTGGCCACGGCCTGAATACCCATGGGCAGGTTCAACGACTCCATCAAGGGCACGACATAGACGCAGCCCTTCTCAAGGACAGCACCTGCGCCAAGGTCCATCTGGTGCATTTCCAGCTCTGCCAAACGGTCCGCGACGCGCCGCCCCTTGCCCGCCAGAAACGAGGCTCGCACCCGCCATGCCCGCGTACCCAGACGCAGATCAAGGCTTGCGGGCTGAATCTGTGCCTCTGTTATGGCGGGGTCTGCATGGATCACACCCTGTGCCGCCATCGCGCGCAAGGTCTGTGCCGGTAGAACCCCGATATCTGACATGACGTGTGTTCCTGCTACATTGATGCTGCTGTCGTCCTTACAGAAGCAGAGCGGGGCAGGGAAGCCCATCGCATACTGCACCCTCGGGCATAAGTTGCAAGATTACGGCACATACCTTAGCATTTCACGACCAGACCGCAAAAAAGGGACGCAACCATGGATCGTGATACTTATGTCGAGAAGATGAAGGCCAAGATTGATGAATGGAATGCCGAGATTTCAAAGCAGGAGGCCAAGGCCCGTGTGGCACAGGCAGATATGAAGCTGAAATATGAGGATCAGGTCACTGAAATGAAGGCACAGCGCGACGCGTTCGAGGCAAAATTGCGCGAAGCCCGTGAAAGCAATGAAAAAGCCTGGGATGATATGCGCGACGGTTTTGAAAAGGCGTGGCATGACATGGCACGGGCATTTGACAGCGCGATGAAACGGTAATCCCGGCACGGGAAAACCGGACCACCCTATAGTTTCCGATATTGAAAAGTGGTCGGGCTAGCAGGACTTGAACCTGCGACCTTCCGTCCCCCAGACGGACGCGCTACCAGACTGCGCCATAGCCCGACACTATGTGCGGACTATCTACCCGATTCACGCGTGAGGGCAAGGGTGAATTCCGGCGCAGATATACAAATTCTGCGCCGCGATTCAGCCAGATTTCTGCATACGGGCAAGCAGCGCTTCAAGTCTTGCAACCAAGGGGGCCGCCTGTTTCAGGCGCTCAGGCTGTGGCACGTTCTGGCGCAATGCATGGGCGAGAGCGGCCGGACGGATCTGTGCGCGCCGCTTCGGGCTGTCGAGATTGGCAAAGGCATTTCGCGGCCCTGCGTCGTCAATGTCAGACTTGGGGCTTGCGTCGGACGGGGGCGGGACGGGCGCGGTCGCGGCGCTGTCAGGCACCTCGTCAGAGGGGAGGGCGGCGCTCTCTGGGACATGCTCGGGGGGGGCAGCGGCGGGTGCGTCATCCGGCGCAGCTTCGGCATCTGTGCCCACCGTTGCGTCTGGCGCAGGGCTTTCGGGCTGTGATGGTGGCGTGTCCATCTGCTGCGATTTGTCGGCGTCATGTGCAGGCCGCTTGGCGGTTGGATGCAAGTCCACAATATTGGTATGTGCGTCGACCGCGTCTTCGTTCAGGTCCGCAACGACAGCCATCTGAGCGACATGGCGCGCGCCTTTTTCAACCAGAAGCTTTTGCACGCCCCGAATCGTCATGCCCTGATCGTGCAGCAAGGTCTTGATACCTGACAGCAGGTCAATATCGGCGGGGCGATAATATCTGCGCCCGCCCGCGCGTTTGACAGGCTTTATCTGAGAAAACTTGCTTTCCCAAAACCGCAGCACATGCGCTGGGGTTTGCAATGCATCCGACGCCTCGCTGATTGTGCGAAACGCGTCCGGTGCTTTCCGCATGGATCAATCCTGACTTCTATTGCCTTCGGCCACACGCTCTTTCATCAGATGTGACGGCCGGAAGGTCAGAACGCGGCGCGGTGAAATCGGAACTTCCTCGCCGGTCTTTGGGTTGCGCCCGATGCGGGCGTTCTTGTCGCGCACAGAGAAGGTGCCAAAGGACGAAATCTTGACCTGCTCACCGTTGGCCAAGGCGTCAGACACGTGCTGAAGCACGGCATCGACAAGCGCCGAGGAGTCATTGCGCGACAGGCCAACCTCTCGGAAAACTGCTTCGGTCAAATCCATACGCGTCAGTGTCTTGTTTGACATATCGTCCCCCGGCGTTTTTCGCAGCATGGGGGAAAGTGTTTTTCGAGTCAATATCAGGGGCTTGCTGCTTGGCGTTAAACCGCCAAATGATCTGTTACCAGCGCAGCGTCACCGCGCCCCAACTCAGCCCGCCGCCAATCGCTTCGGTCAGGATCAGATCGCCGGGCTTGAACCGCCCATCTGCATTGGCAACCGACAACGCAAGCGGGATCGATGCGGCAGAGGTATTGCCGTGATCCTGCACTGTGACGATGACACGCTCCATCGGAACGCCCAGTTTCTGAGCGGTTCCTTTGATGATGCGCAGATTGGCCTGATGGGGCACCACCCAGTCAACATCCGCAGCACTCAGTCCGGCCTTGTCCAGCGCAGAGGTTGCCGTCTCGGCCAGTTTCTCGACCGCGTGGCGAAACACCTCGCGCCCCTGCATGCGCAGCACGCCTGCATTGCCTGTCCGTGATACGCCGCCATCGACATAAAGCAGGTCACGGTAGCGCCCGTCAGAGTTCAGATCACAGGCCAGAACCCCGCGATCGGTGTTTGCACCCGTTCCGGGCTGCCCTTCGAGAACGACAGCGCCCGCGCCATCGCCAAACAGCACGCATGTGCCGCGATCTGTCCAATCCATGATGCGCGAGAAGGTTTCAGCCCCGATGACCAGCACGCGCTGCGCCTGTCCGGCGGCAATCAGTCCACTGGCATTCGCCAGCGCAAAGACGAAGCCCGCGCAGACGGCCTGAATGTCAAAGGCGAAGCCCTTGGTCATGCCCAATGCCGCTTGCACTTGCGTGGCAACAGCGGGAAAGGTGAAATCTGGTGTCGACGTGGCGACGATAATCGCGTCCAGATCGGTCGCGTCCATGCCGGCATTTTCCAACGCGGCGCGCGCGGCATGAATCGCAAGGTCGGATGTGAACTCGTCTTCTGCCGCGAAATGTCGCCGCTCAATCCCAGAGCGGGAGACGATCCAGTCATGGCTGGTATCGAGCGTCTTTGAAAACTCGGTATTGGGGACGACACGTGTGGGCAGATAATGGCCGGTTCCCCGAATCACAGGTCTTATCATGGTCATGATTGCCCCATCTGCTTGCCTTGCTCTGCCCCTCCATCGTCGGATGACGGGACTTCCTTGCTAAGTAGGTTTTCTTGTTGTGCATCTGCAACTGTCGCCAGTCGCTCTGCCATGCGGTCCTGAAAGCCGGAACGCGCCAAAGTGAAGGCCAGCTTGATCGCGGCGGACACACCTGTCGCATCGGCGGAACCATGCGATTTTACGACGGTCCCGTTCAGGCCCAGAAACACACCGCCATTCATACGACGCGGGTCCATGCGTTTGCGCAAGCGCGCCAAGGGTGCTGTCGCAAGCAACGCTGCGAGTTTTGACGGCAGGTTGGCGGTCAGTTCCTCGCGCAATGTGTCGCTGATCAGTCGGGCCGTGCCCTCGGCTGTTTTGAGGGCGACATTGCCTGTAAAGCCATCGGTGACAATGACATCCACATGATCCGAAGGCAGGTCATTGCCTTCGACAAAGCCCACAAATTCATAGCGGCCAATTTCTGCTGCATCCGCAATCAGGCGTGCGGCCTCTTTTATTTCGGCGCGGCCCTTGTGTTCTTCGGTACCGACATTCAGCAGCCCGACGCGCGGGCGCGCAGTGTCGAATGCGTTGCGGTAATAGGCAGAGCCCATCAAAGCATATTGCAGCAGCGATTCCTCGTCGGCGCGCACGTCTGCGCCCACGTCCAGCATGGTATTGAACCCGCTTTTGCCGCGCGATGGCCAAAGGCACGCGATTGCAGGGCGATGCACCCCGTGCAGCTTGCGCAGCCGCAACATGGACACCGCCATCAATGCACCGGTATTGCCACAGGACACAGCGGCTTGCGCGTCATTGTCGCGCAACGCGGTCAGGGCGGACCACATAGATGTATCACGCCCTCTGCGCATCACCTGCGAGGGTTTGTCATCCATCTGGACAACATCGGGGCTGTGGTGAATTTGCGTTATGTCGGCAAGCACCGGAAAGCGCGCGACAGCCGCGCGCAACGTCGCTTCATCCCCATGCAGGATAAACGCGATCTCGGGGTTCTTGGCCGCAGACAGGGCGCAACCTTCGACAACAGCAGCGGGGCCTTGATCGCCCCCCATTGCATCCACGGAAATCGTGACTTTGTTGTTTTCAGTTTGCGTCATGCCGTGCGGCGCGCTTGTCATGTGTCACCCCGGAACGGGACACGCAGTCTTTATGCTGCGTCATCTTCCAGATCGACATCGCCAACCTGTGCCACGACTTCGCGGTCATTATAGTGACCACAAGATGGGCACACGTGGTGCGGGCGCTTCAGCTCGCCACAATTCGAGCACTCGTTTGGATTGGCTGCGACCAGTGCATCATGTGCACGGCGCTGGTTGCGGCGGGAACGGGTAACGCGGTTCTGTTGAACAGCCATGGCAGACCTCTGTGTCAGGGCATCCGGACTGCTTGCCCAGTATGGGCCTGTCCCGACGCGAAAGCGGAAAGATGCGATTTGGCGCGGCATACACGGATTGGACGATGCTTCCAAGCCCCCAATGCACGAGCCGCGCAAAATAGTGATTTTTTATGACCCCGCAAGATCTATTCAAACGATTTGGGGGTATCTTCTTCGGCGCGTTCCAGTTTTGCCTTGAGGTCAGCCAGACCTGCAAAGGGTTTGTGCGTTTGCTGGGGCAGGGGGGCTGCGCCTGGTGGCGTCTGTTCCAGATGGCCCTGCTCGGACAGGTTTGCATTCTCTGCCCTTGGGAAAGCGGGCAGCGCCAAAGTCAGCGCTTCGAGAGCGATGGCGCTTATGTCAATCACCTGACCAAGGGCCTCAATGCTGTCATCTTCGGGCATCTCGATCTCATGCGCGTCGGGTTCGGGCAGATCCGCCAGAAAACGGCGCGTCACGCGTTCGTCGATTCGGCTGGTCACCGGGGCAAGTGTAATCGCGCAAGGCTGCACGACAGTTGCGCCCATGACGCCCACAAGTTCCCAGTCACTTTTGCCCAGCGGGCGCAATTCGCCATGGAAGCGGAACTTGCGCAGCGCGTCCAGCCCCAGCATCTGCGCAATCTCTTGGCGTTGGGCGGCGTCTGGTTGCAGGTCGATCTGTTGCAGCTTGCGGCCGCCGATCTGACCAACCCGCAAAGGCGTCATCAAAGAGACGGATGTTATCGGTGGGGGTGTCTGGGACAATTCGGGCCTATCTTTCATTCTGGCGTATCGACAACAGTATATAAGTGGTTTCGTTCCTTTCTTGAAGTGCGCGGCGTCCTTCTGTATCCCTGATTTGGAAGAAAGTGCGCAGGACTTGCTGTCAGGCAGCAGAACGGGCGTATATTCCGATGATACAAATGCGGGCGCGTAGATTGAGGAAGCAATAGTCAGATGAAAACACTTGCGATTCGGCTCGTCCTTCCGGCGCTGATTCTGGTTCTTGCCAGTTGCAGCCCGATCCAGCGTTTTCATGGCTATGCGCCCGATGATACGCAGCTTGCAGAAATCGAAGTCTCGCGTGACACCCGTGAGACAGTGGCCGAGAAAATCGGCACGCCCGGCATGATGGGTGTGATGGAAGGCTCTGCTTGGTATTATGTGCAAAGCGATTGGGAGCATGGCGGCCTGCGCCCCCCGACAGAAGTGCGGCGCGAAGTCGTGGCCATCTCCTTTGATGATGGCGGTCGCGTGACCAACGTGGAACGCTTTGGTCAGGAACAGGGCGAAGTGGTTGCCCTGTCGCGGCGCGTCACATCGACGGGGCCGACCGGCATGACATTGCTGCGCCAGCTTCTGAGCAATTTCGGACAGTTCAACCCAGCGCAAATGCTGGGTGGCGGGTGATATAGATACAGGGCGCGCCGATGTCGGGCGCGCTGCTTGAGCGATTCGGACGTTTGGCAAGATCAGGGCGCTACGTGTGACTGACAAGCTGCGCCATATACACGACCCGCTTGACCTGCACTTCCGGCTGGGTGTGTTCCACGCAAGCCTTGCACAAACCCCAGACCAGATGGCGGCAGTTCACAAGTTGCGATCCGTGCGCTTTCGCAATGCGAGTGCCGCGGGCGACATGGACCGGTTTGACCCGCTGTGCCATCACCTGATGATCTGCACCCCGCCGGAGCGTGACCCCATATGCGTTGCACGTTTTCGCATTCTGGCAGGGAAGGATGAGATTTCTTCCAGCTACTCGGGTCAGTTTTATGATCTGACAGCCCTAGCCCGCAGCGGGCAGCGGCTGGTCGAGGTTGGCCGGATCTGCATCGATGAACAGCACGCCCAAGATGTCGATGTTGCGCGCGCGCTGCTGGCGGCACTGACACGGATCACCTCGGATTGCGCGGCAGATATGCTGATTGGATGCGCTTCTTTTTCCGGGGCAGACCCGCAAGCGCATGGGGATGCCTTGCGCTATCTGTTTGGCAGGCATATGGGACCGGCAACTTTGCGGCCAAGCAAACATAAGGGGCTGCGGCATATCACGTCAGCGGACGGGCAAGAGGCCAATCAGGCGGATATGCGCCATGTGCCAGCGCTGTTGCGTCTGTATCTGGGCATGGGCGGCTGGGTTTCAGACCATGCTGTGTGCGATCACGAGTTGGACACTGTGCATGTGTTTACAGCAGTCGAGGTGAAAGCCATTCCACCTGCCCGCCTGCGCACGCTACAAGCCCTCGCGCAAGATGACGACGCAGCACCCAGACCTGAATCTTGATCTGCCAGCGTTGTTTTTTCGTCGCAAAAAACTTATATCTTTCGACCAGGCACGCGGTCGCAGTGCAGCAACGACAGGAAAAGCAAGATGTCACCCCGTAGCGAGCATGAAACGCGGCGCAAGCCCAATATTTCCCGATTGGACCCGGTCTGGGCGCGCATCCGTGAGGAAGCGCAAGAGGGTCTGGAACGCGAACCGCTGTTGGGCGGGATGTTTCATTCCTCGATCCTGCACCATCGCACTCTGGAACAGGCGCTGGCCTTTCGATTGTCGCAGAAGCTGGCCTCGGCTGAAATGTCGGAGCAAATCCTGCGCGAGATTATGGACGAAGCGCATGCCGATGACCCCTCTCTTGGCGAGGCGGCGCGCGCGGATATCGTGGCCACGTTCGAGCGTGACCCTGCCTGCAACCGCTTCATGAAGCCACTGTTGTATTTCAAGGGGTTTCAAGCGGTGCAAGCCTATCGTATCTCGCATTGGCTGTGCCAGCAGGGCCGTGCGGATTTCGCCAGCCTGTTTCAGATGCGTGCATCTGAATGCTTTGGCGTCGATATTCACCCCGGCGCACAGATCGGCAAGGGCATCATGATCGACCACGCCCATTCCATCGTGATTGGCGAAACTGCCGTGGTTGGCGACAATGTCTCGATGCTGCATTCGGTAACTTTAGGCGGCACCGGCAAATCCGATGGCGACCGTCACCCCAAGATCGGCAATGGTGTGCTGATCGGGGCAGGCGCCAAGGTGCTGGGCAATATCCATGTGGGCGATTGTGCCCGTGTGGCCGCAGGATCGGTGGTGCTGGAAGATGTGCCTGCGCGCAAGACCGTTGCGGGCATCCCCGCGCGGATCGTGGGCGAGGCAGGTTGCGCGCAACCCTCCCTGACGATGGATCAGTTGTTCAACGGCGAAATCTGAGCAGGTCACGCGGCGCATTCACGATGTTGCGCGGCAAATCCTGTATTCGTGATTTGAAAAGGGGGCGCGCACGCCCCCTTTTTTAATGTCAGGCCAACATTGTGACCGGGTTTTCCAGACAGGCCACAACCTCTTTCAGGAATTCAGCCCCCAGCGCGCCATCAATCACGCGGTGATCGACCGAAAGCGTCATGGACATCACTGTGGCGACCTTCAATTCACCATCACTGCCGACCACAGGCTTTTTCAGACCCGCACCTACGGCAAGGATTGATCCATGCGGCGGGTTGATGACGGCATCGAAATTCTCGATCCCGAACATGCCCAGATTGGAAACCGCCATTGCCCCGCCGATATATTCATGCGGTGCCAGTTTCTTGTTCCGGGCGCGGCCAGCAAGGTCTTTCATCTCGGCTGACAGGGCAGAGAGGGATTTGAGATGTGCGTCTTTCAAGACGGGCGTGAACAGCCCCCCCTCGACCGCCACGGCCACGGTCACATCTGATGGCTTGAGGCGCAGCATGCGGTCCCCGGCCCAGACTGCGTTGCAATCCGGAACAGCCTGCAAGGCCATTGCGCAGGCCTTGATGATGAAGTCATTGACCGACAGCTTTACACCACGCGCCTCTAGCTGTTTGTTCAGATCGGCGCGGAATTTCATCAGCGCATCGAGCTGCACTTCGCGGCGCAGATAGAAATGCGGGATCGTCTGTTTGGCCTCTGTCAGGCGAGCGGCAACAGTTCTGCGCATACCGTCAAGTTTGACTTCCTCATACGCGCGTCCGTCATACATCTTGGCGACCTGCTCGGCCGTTGGCCCAGTGGCCATTGCGGCAGCGGCAGGAGCGGCTTTTGGTGCGGTGTCGGCTTTGGCCGCGCTCGCCTGTGCTGGCTTGGCATCTGCCACATCGGCCTTGACGATACGCCCATGCGGACCAGAACCGCTGATCTGCGTCAGATCAAGGCCCTTCTCTGCCGCAATGCGCCGCGCCAGTGGCGAGGCGAAGATGCGCTCGCCATCGGCCTTGGGTGCAGGTGGTGCAGAGGGGGCGGGCGCGTCGGAGCCCCCTTCGGGGGCCGCCTTCGCACCCGCGTCGGCGGCTGGCGCCGCCTCCGGCTTCTTGGCCGAGGCGGTCTTGATGTCGCTGGCGCTTTCACCCTCGGCCAGCATAACCGCAATCGGCGTGTTGACCTTTACCGCGTCGGTGCCCGCCTCGATCAGGATCTTGCCGATGACCCCTTCATCCACGGCCTCGAATTCCATCGTGGCCTTGTCAGTCTCAATCTCGGCAATGATGTCGCCAGAGGCGACGCTGTCGCCTTCCTTGACAAGCCATTTTGCCAGCGTCCCTTCTTCCATCGTGGGGGACAGTGCAGGCATCAGGATCTCTGTTGGCATCTTGGTCCCTCCCTCTTAGCGATACGTGACTTTATGCACCGCTGCGACCACTTCATCGGTCGTCACCAGTGCAAGCTTTTCAAGATTGGCGGCATAGGGCATGGGCACGTCCTTGCCCGCCAAGTTGATGACCGGCGCGTCCAGATAGTCGAACGCACGCTCCATCACGACCGAGGTGATGTAATTGCCGACAGACCCTTGCGGATAGCCTTCTTCGACCGTCACCAGACGGTTGGTCTTCATGACCGAGGCCAGAATTGCATCCGTATCCATAGGCCGGATCGTGCGCAGGTCGATCACCTCGGCGCTGATCCCGTCCTTGGCCAGACGCTCTGCCGCTTCCAGCGCATAGGTCATGCCGATCCCGAAGCTGACAATGCTTACATCGGTGCCTTCGCGCCAGATTTTTGCTTTGCCGAAGGGCACAGTGAAATCCTCCAGATCGGGCACATCGAAGCTGCGACCATAGAGGATTTCATTCTCTAAAAAGATCACGGGGTTCGGGTCGCGGATGGCCGTTTTCAACAGGCCTTTTGCATCTGCTGCCGAATAGGGCATGACAACTTTCAGACCCGGAATCTGGGCATACCATGCCGCATAGCACTGGCTGTGCTGCGCGCCTACGCGCGCAGCGGCACCATTGGGGCCACGGAACACGATAGGACAGCCCATTTGCCCGCCAGACATATAGAGTGTCTTGGCAGCAGAGTTCAGGATCTGGTCGATCGCCTGCATGGCGAAGTTGAAGGTCATGAATTCAACAATCGGGCGCAGCCCGCCAAAGGCAGCACCCACACCAATACCCGCAAATCCGTGCTCGGTAATGGGGGTGTCGATCACACGGCGTGGGCCGAACTCATCCAGCAACCCTTGGGTGATTTTGTAGGCGCCCTGATATTCGGCCACTTCCTCGCCCATCACGAAGACTTCGTCCGCGCTGCGCATTTCTTCGGCCATCGCGTCGCGCAAGGCTTCGCGCACGGTCTGGGTTTTCATCTTGGTGCCTTCGGGCCAGTCGGGCGATGTGTCGGCCTTCGGGGCGGCGGGGACCGGGGCTGCGCTGGCGGGGGCGGCGGTCTTGCCTTCCTCGCCATTCAGCGCCGCAGGTGCGGGCGCAGTTTCGGCCTTTGCGCCCTCGGCGGGGACATCCTCGCCCTCAGCGACCAGAATGGCGATGGGGGTGTTGACCTTGACGCCTTCGGTGCCCGCTTCGATCAGGATTTTGCCCATCACGCCTTCGTCGACGGCTTCAAATTCCATCGTGGCCTTGTCGGTCTCGATCTCGGCGATAATGTCGCCAGAACTGACTGTATCGCCCTCTTTCACAAGCCATTTGGCCAGTGTGCCTTCCTCCATCGTGGGAGAGAGTGCCGGCATAAGTATTTCGGTTGCCATAGTTTTTATCCTCCCGAGCGCTTCACGCGTAGATATCTGTCCAAAGTTCATCGAGCGCAGGCTCAGGGCTCTCTTTCGAGAACTCGGCCGCCTCGTTGACGATGGCCTTGATCTCTTTGTCGATGGCCTTGAGGTCGTCCTCGGTGGCATGTTTGCCTTGCAGCAGCAATTCGCGCACATGCTCGATTGCGTCGCGTTCCGTGCGCATCTTCTGCACTTCGTCGCGGGTCCGGTATTTGGCGGGGTCAGACATCGAATGGCCGCGGTAGCGGTAGGTCATCACCTCAAGGATATACGGGCCCTTGCCCGAGCGGCAATGCGCCACGGCCTTTTCGCCAGCGGCCTTGACGGCCAGCACGTCCATGCCGTCCACCTCTTCGCCCTTGATGCCATAGGCGGCACCACGTTCCCACAAGGATGGCGATTTTGTTGCGCGCTGGACTGATGTGCCCATCGCGTATTTATTGTTCTCGATCACGAAGATGACTGGCAAATCCCAGAGCATGGCCATGTTGTAGGTTTCGTAGACTTGCCCCTGATTGGCCGCGCCGTCGCCAAAATAGGCGAAGGTGACATTGTCATTGCCCTTGTATTTGTCCGAAAATGCCAGACCGGCCCCAAGCGGCACTTGCGCACCAACAATGCCATGACCACCATAAAAATGCTTTTCTTTCGAGAACATGTGCATGGAGCCGCCCTTGCCGCGCGAATAGCCGCCCTCGCGCCCGGTCAACTCGGCCATCACGCCTTTTGGGTCCATACCGCAGGCCAGCATATGGCCGTGGTCGCGGTAGGATGTGATGCGTTTGTCGCCCTCTTTTGCGGCTGCTTCCAGACCAACGACAACGGCTTCCTGCCCGATGTAAAGGTGACAAAAGCCCCCGATCAGGCCCATTCCATAAAGCTGGCCTGCCTTCTCCTCGAATCGGCGGATCAACAACATGTCGCGGTAATACGCCTGAAGTTCCTCGGCGGATACGTTAGACTTGGCAGTGGATTTTCGTGTGGCCATATGCGGCACCTCCTCCCGTGAAGCGATAGTTCAATGTTAAACCATTTCTTACCGCATAAAATGCAAGGTTGCGAGAGTTTTTGCACATGCCCGACATGCATGGGGTGCAACGCGCTGATTTGGCGGTCAGTCCGGCTTTGCAACCAGCATGTCTGTGGGGGGCGCACGCATCAGATCGCGTGCGTAATTTCCCAGAGTGTTGGGGTCACGCCCGGAATGGCTGCCGATCACAACCAGATCAGGTTGTAATTCACGAATGCGGAATTGCAGCACTTCATGAACACCACCGGGCACGATTTCCGGTAAGGAAAGGGATTTCGGCAAGCCCTTGAACGTCATGAATGTTTCGCGCAGCAATTCGGCCTCGGTCATTTCGGCGCTTTTCATGATGTCTGTCGACGGCAGTTTGGCGCTGAGCGGCAGTTGCAGCGCATGAATGGCGTGAAACTCACCCTCGGGGGCGATGGTGGCCGCGATCTGTAGCGCCTTGGCAGAGGCAGGCGCGAAGGTAATCGCGCCCAGCACTGTGCGATAGGGACGACAGGCCTGATCATGGGCAATCAGAATGGGGCAGGGGGCGTTCTGGGTGATCCGTTCCAGATTGGTCAGGCGCACCGTTTCCAACACGCGGCGCGCCATATGCAGGCCAAGCACAATCAGATCAGCGCCAAGTTCGCGGGCCAGTTGCGGCACCAGATCGCCCGGCTTGGCGGCGGCGATATGGCAGGTCACATCCAGATCGGGATAGGTTTCGCGCAGCTTCTGCATCTGCGCCTCGATCCGCGCAACCGGATCAACCGGCTTGCGCAATCGCAATCGCTGTACCGTGGGCGGGCGCGCTTCAATCGCATGCACCAGAACCAGTCGCGCCTTGTGCTCGCGTGCCAACTCGGCTGCGCGCGCTACGGCCGTCGCCGAGCGTTGAGAAAAATCTGTTGCAGCAAGAAGTGTTGTCAGTTGAAACACAGGCAACCCATGCAAGACATATCCGGACAGAGCGCTACCAATAGCAGATTGATTTGACCGCGTCACTTTTCTTTCTGGCGCAAAAGTGCGTCACGAACGTTTGGCGTCACGCGCCCCGAAGGCATGTCTTGTGCGAAATGCGCGTGCTGGTTCAGATGCGGAAACCGTTGTGAAAGATCCAGTGCCAAGGCTTCGGGCAGGCGGGTGACAGTCGCCCGCGAGACAAGCATACTTTCGACCGGAATCCCCTCGACATAGATGATCTGATGGTCGTCAAAGGCGAGGTGATAATAGGTCACAAACCCGCCTTCGCGTTGCAGAACGCGGCGCCCATCGACCAAGGATTGCGCCTGTATCAGCACTTCGGGGCGGCTGCCGAGGCGATCTTCGCCGCGCTTATACAGAAATATCCGCTGCAAAGGGCCAAGCGTCAGTGCTCCAAGATTGCCCAGCGTTCCGGGGGCAAATGTCACAGGGGCAAAGGGGCCATGCGCGCGCATGGTCGCCTGTCCGATCCAGCGCAAGGATTGTGGACCATGATCGCGGGTGCGGATTTCCATGCCCGCTTGCAACGCCTCGA
This sequence comes from Roseinatronobacter monicus, assembly GCF_006716865.1. Taxonomy (NCBI): domain Bacteria; kingdom Pseudomonadati; phylum Pseudomonadota; class Alphaproteobacteria; order Rhodobacterales; family Paracoccaceae; genus Roseinatronobacter; species Roseinatronobacter monicus. The sequence continues at coordinate 1,196,168 of NZ_VFPT01000001.1, forward strand.
CGGCGCAAAGGCTGCCATCCTCCATCGTGACGCGCGCCCCGGTGCTGAAACAGCCCTGCACCAGTTCGGACATGCGCAACGCCGATGCTGTCTCTTCCAGCGCGATCAGGGCGTAGCCGGTGCTGGGGCGCATTGGGTTGAGCGGCAAAACCAGAATTGTGTTGCAGCATTCCAGAACAAGCGCTGTCACAAGCTCTCCGTCCGAGGACATCAGCCGCATTTCACCGCATGTCGTGACGTCGCTTTCGGGCTGTAGCCCCGCTGCGATTGAACCTTCGCTGGGTGCTACGGTGATTTGTTCGTCAATCTTCAGGCGCAGATGCAGCGGTGCGGCCTGAGCGGGCAACATATAGATGTCGCCCAGACATGCATTGGCGGGCATACCCAGACAATCGCCTTCATTGATGCCCCATGTGACACGCAAGGATTCCGCGTCAAAGACTTCACATTCATAGAAATACGCCAAGACCCTGCAACCTGTAATTTGTCCCAAGGGCACAGTAGCGCGAAAGCCGTAATATCATCTAGCGCAAAACGCCCTTTGCGGTACAGACCGCAAAGGGCGCTTATTACAGATCAGCCTGACTTACTGAACGCGTGTCCATTGCGACTCGCGGCATACAAACGCGACGCAGCCAGAAACCCCGAGCGTCTGGCCGCGCAACTCCATTTTGGCGTTGTAGGTGCGGTCGCGGTCAGGTGCATAGACATTGCCATTGCTGTATTGGCCACTGCCTGCGGGTTCCATGTCCCACACGATTGCGCGGCCAATATTGGCGGAGTCGATCTGCTGACCCGCGCCATCGAACGCGGTCACAAGGCCGCCACAGATTTTGCCGTTCGCGCAGGTCTGAATACGGACATGCCCGAAATTTCCATTGTCGTCAGGTTGTGTCTTCCAAAGTCCATGTGCCGGATCTGCAAGGGCAGGCAGGGCAAGTGAGGACAGCAAAAAAGCAGTGAGTGTCAGTGTACGCATGTGAATACTCCTCCCAGAGAAGGACAGCTTCCTCAGAACCTGTGTCGCTGACAAGCACGACCTTGCGTAAAGCACTGTGCATAATGGAAACATGCCCCGACGCAAAAGGGCGCCCCGATGCTGGGGCGCCCTTCGGAGTTTTCAGTTCTCGCGGCTTTATCGCGGTTCGCTCATCAGCCCTTTGATCAGGGCATAACACGCAAACAAAAGCACGATCGCAAACGGCAACCCGGTCGAGACAGAGGCCGCTTGCAGCGCCACCAGACCACCGCCCAGCAGCAAGGCCGCTGCGATAAGCCCTTCGAAGATCACCCAGAACACGCGCTGGCTGACAGGCGCATTGATCTTGCCGCCAGCCGTGATCGTGTCGATGACCAGCGAGCCGGAATCAGATGATGTGACAAAGAACACGATCACCAGGACAATTGCGATGACTGACGTAATTGCCGCCAGCGGCAATTCGGACAACATGCCAAACAACGACAGTTCCGGTACATATGCCTCGATCACGAAGCCAAAGACTGCACTTTCGGTCACATGATTGATCATCTGATCAATTGCGGTGCCGCCAAAGGCGGTCATCCAGATGGCCGAGACAAAGGTCGGGATCAACAGCACGCAGGTCAGAAACTCGCGCACTGTACGCCCCCGACTGACGCGGGCGATAAACATGCCTACGAAAGGTGACCAGCTGATCCACCATGCCCAGTAAAAGGCCGTCCATCCCTGACGATAGCCGTCATCATCGCGCCCGACAGGATTTGACAGCGCAAAGATCTCGGAGAAATAGGCGCCTACATTGCCAAAGAACTGCGATACCAGAAGGAATGTCGGCCCAACGAGGATGACGAAGACCAACAGGATGATGGCCAGAATCATGTTCAGTTCGGACAGTCGCTTGACGCCCCCCTCCAGCCCGCGCAGGACCGAAATCAGCGCAAGGCCGGTGATACCCGCAATCAGCAAGACCGCGAAAGTGACTGTATCATTGATGCCTTCAATACCGAAGACATAGCCAATCCCTGCGGAGGCCTGCTGCGCGCCAAACCCAAGCGAGGTGGCAAGCCCGAACAGCGTGGCGAACACGGCCAGAATATCGATGACATGGCCCGGCCAGCCCCAGATGCGCTCGCCTAGAATTGGGTAGAAGATAGAGCGCACAGTCAGCGGCAGTCCCTTGTTATAGGCAAACAACGCCAGTGACAGCGCCACCACGGCATAGATTGCCCAAGGGTGCAGACCCCAGTGATAGATTGTCCCCGCCATTGCGGTCAGGCGCGCTGCCTCCACAGCGGCCGGGTCCATCAAGGCCCCGTCCACAATGCCAAGCTCGCGGCTGAGGGGTTGATCACCCCAAGGTGTGGCGAAATAATACGCTGGCTCCAGCACACCAAAGAACATCAGGCCAATGCCCATGCCCGCAGCGAACAACATGGCAAACCAGCCCAGATAACCAAAATCGGGCGTCGCATCTACGCCCCCGATCCGGACTTTGCCAAGTGGCGATACCAGAATGCCCAGGCAGACAACCACGAAGATATTGCCTGCCATCAGGAAGAACCAGTCAAAGCTCGAGGTCAGGTAGTTGCGCGTCGCGCCAAGCGCCGCCCCCATCGCATCCTGAAAGAGCAATGTGATGACAACAAACACCACCACCACAATGGCTGAAATGCCAAAAACCGGGTTGTGAATGTCCAGCCCTAAGGGGCCAATCTTTGGTGTGATATTGTCTTGACCGACTTCGTATTCGGTGTCGATGAGTTCGGACGCGCCTTCAGGTTCGCGCAGCGCTTCTTCCGCTGGCTCCTGATTGGCGTCATCGTCATTGTTCGCCATGATACTCTCCGTTTTTGTTTTAACGTGCCGCTGATTTTTTGCGGCAGTTCCCGTGCGTCAGGGTGGATTGTGCACCGCCTGAGCAGCGCCACTCCCCACGCGGAAGTGTCTGATCAAATGCACCCTGCAAGGTGCGGATCGCATGGTCGATATATGTCTGATCGACCGGAAGGATGACTTTCCGAAACATGGTCCCTCCTTCGATTGTCAGGGGGCAATTTGATATGAACACATGACCGTAGCATGGTCTGATCAGGGAATGGCACCCCCTGTGGTAGACAAAAGTCGATTACCGACATTGCAGTGTCGGTTTAAGTCGCTGGTCGCTTGCGCCTGCGAATGCTAAATGAAGCTAAATCTGCATGTGGAGGGATAGCGAATGGATATGGGAATCTCAGGAAAGCGCGCACTTGTCTGTGCGTCATCCAAGGGTCTGGGGCGCGGTTGCGCCGAGGCATTGGCGGCAGAAGGTGTACATCTGGTCATGAATGCCCGCGGCAGTGACGCGCTGGAAGAGGCGGCGGCGGCCATTCGTGATCTGTACGGCGTAGAGGTTACGACTGTCGCGGCAGACATCACGACCGAAGACGGGCGCGCGCAAGTGCTGAATGTGGCTGGCGATGTCGATATTCTTGTCACCAACGCAGGCGGCCCGCCACCTGGCATGTGGACCGATTGGGAACGCGAAGATTTCATCAAGGCGCTGGATGCCAATATGCTGACGCCCATTGCGCTGATGAAGGCACTTGTGCCGGGCATGATGGCGCGCGGTTGGGGCCGGGTGGTCAACATCACCTCGCAATCGGTCAAGGCACCGCTGGCCGTGCTTGGTTTGTCAAATTCTGCCCGCGCCGGTTTGACGGGCTATGTGGCGGGCACCTCGCGGCAGGTTGCTGGCAAGGGTGTTATGATTAACAATCTGTTGCCGGGCATCCATGACACGGACCGCGCGACAGCGCTGGATGGTGGTGTTTCCAAGGCCGAAGGGATCACAATGGAAGAAGCCCGCGCCAAGCGGGCGGCGACCATTCCGGCGGGGCGCTACGGCACAGCGGCTGAATTTGGCGCAGCTTGTGCCTTTCTTTGCTCGGAACATGCTGGGTTTATCGTCGGTCAGAACTTGCTGCTCGATGGCGGTGCCGTGAACGCGACTTTGTAAGCGGCCTGTCCGCGATGCCCTTCAAACAGGGTCAATAAGGCGGGATGCGGCCAAGGCTGCGTACCGCCGCGGATTTCAGATTGCGGCGGTCACCTCAACCTCGACCAGAAATTCAGGCCGTGTGAAACCTGTGACGATCACCAGTGTCGAGGCTGGTGGCGTGGCGCAATCGGCAAAATACGCGTCGCGCGCAGCCATATAGCCCGCCATATGCGCCCGTTCCGTGACAAATGCATTCACGCGGATCACATGCTCTGCCCCCGCCTGCGCTTGCGCCAGAATTGCCGCGATATTCTCAAAACACAGCGTCGCCTGTGCCTCGGCCCCGTCGGGCGTGCTGCCATCCTTGCGCACAGGCAACTGGCCCGATGTCATGATCAGGCGTGTCCCTTCGGGAACGACCCGACCATGCACGTAGTGCGCGAAGGGGGGGGGCAGGCTGGTTGGGTTCAGGCTGTGCATCTGTGTCATATCCGTTGTGCTGGGTCTGTTGTGGGACAACACAATCACGACCATCCTGATTCTATCAGGTGGCGTCTGCCGGTCAGGCTACCAAGAGTCCATAAAATAGGCTAATACCAAGTCTCGCGAAATCTGACTCTTCTGAGGGTTTTGGGATTCCCAAATCTATGAAGATCTGACTCAATGGCGTCAGATTTTCTGGGGAGGGCCTCTCTATGGGCGCAGCGCTCGCGTTACGGACAGACTACGACGGCATGAAGTTGAGAGAACTTGCGCGAAAGACAAAGGATGCCAACCAAGCCCGCAGGCTTTTGGCGCTGGCGGAGATCTATGATGGCGGTCGGCGCAGCGATGCTGCTCGGATTGGTGGTGTTGGCCTACAAATTGTCCGTGACTGGGTGGAGCGGTTTAATGCCCGCGGGCCTGACGGCTTGATCAACGGCAAAGCTCCTGGTCAGCAGTCTAAGCTTAACGATGAGCAGCGCAGGGCGCTTGCTGCAATTGTTGAGAGCGGTCCGACCTTATCGGTCCATGGGGTCGTCCGCTGGCGCCTGAGTGATCTGAGGAAATGGATTGCAGACACATTTGGGATTTCACTTCACGAGACGTCGATAAGCCGGGAACTCAGGGCGCTTGGTTATGTCAAACTCACAGCACGCCCGCGCCATCACGCGCAAGATACAGCCGCACTGGAGGACTTTAAAAAAAAGGGTTTGCAGCCGCAGTAGCAAAGCTCCGCGCACGGCTCCTGCAAGGCACTGTGATCGAAGTCTGGTTCCAAGATGAAGCGCGTGTCGGCCAGAAAAACAAGATCACGCGCCGATGGGCGAAGCGCGGTACGCGACCTTCCGCCCCACATGATCAGCGCACGAGTTCAAGCTACATCTTTGGAGCGATTTGCCCAGCCCTCGGGAAAGCTGCAGGTCTTGTGCTGCCAGCGTGCAATACCGAAGCGATGGCCCTGCATCTTGCTGAAATCTCCCAAACTGTCGCACCCAAAGCACATGGGGCTGTGCTCGTGGATCAAGCCGCATGGCACATGACTGACAAGCTGGTCATTCCGGACAACATCACCATCATCCCGATCCCCGCAAAATGCCCAGAACTCAATCCAGTCGAAAACATCTGGCAATTCATGCGAGACAACTGGCTATCAAACCTCATCTTCGAAACCTATGAAGACATCGTAGATCATTGCTGCAAGGCTTGGAACAAATTGGTCAGCATGCCCGACACAATCACCTCCATTGGAACCCGCGACTGGGCTCAAGAGTTCTGATCAATGCTGATTGGTATAAGGTCTGCATAACTGATCACAAATTAAGCACAGTTTCGGTCTTTTGGGGGCGGACCTCGTCTGATGATTGGAGATGGCGTGGTAATGGGCAGGATCATTTTCTGAGTTTCTAGACATAGGACAGAAAGATGATACGCAAGACGCTATATTTCTGCACCGCGATAGGGGCCATGTCAGCGCCCGTACATGCCCTGACCGAAGTGACCTTTGGCACCAACTGGCTGCCCCAAGCGGAACATGGCGGGTTCTATCAGTCGGTTGCCGACGGCACCTATGCTGAATGCGGGTTGGATGTCACCATCGTTTCAGGTGGACCGCAGGTGAATAACGGCGCGCTGCTGATGGCGGACCGTATCCAGTTTCACATGGGCGGTGATCTGTTGCAGGCGTTCAATGCGGCCTCTGAAAATATTCCGGTCGTGGCGGTGATGGCAACATTCCAGAAACACCCGCAGGTCATCATCTCGCATCCGGGCGAAGCGGATACTTGGGAAGAGTTGAAAGACCTGACCCTGCTGATTGGCGACAATGGCTTCACCTCTTATTACCAGTGGATGATTGCGGCCCACGGCTTCACGGTCGAGCAGCGCAGGCCCTATACATTCAATCCGGCACCGTTCCTTGCCAATACGCGCACCGGAATGCAGGGTTTCCTGTCATCCGAGCCCTATGCGATCCAGTCCGAGGCGGGCTTCATGCCCAATGTCTTCCTGATCGCGGATGCAGGCTATTCCACCTATGCCACCACGGTCGAGGTGATGCAGTCCACAATCGACAACAGCCCCGAAGTGGTGGAATGTTTCGTCAATGGCTCGATCTTGGGGTGGTATAATTTCCTCTATGGCGAGAACGAGGACGCAATCGCCATGATCCTCGAAGCCAATCCCGACATGACCCGCGACAAGATCGACTTCGCCATCGAGATGATGATCGACAACGGCATCGTTGACAGCGGCGATACGCTGGAACTGGGGATCGGGGCCATGACCCATGAGGCTGTTGAGGGGTTCTACACCTCAATGGTTGAAGCAGGGGTGGTCGATGCCGGTCTGGACTGGACATCATCGGTCAGTTTCGACTTCGTGGGCAACGGTCTGGGCATGGAGCTGCGCCCCGAATAAGGGTGCAGCCACTTAGCGGAGGTTTTATGAAAAGCCCGCCTTTGGGTCAGCGCCCACCTGTGCTGGAAATGAGCAATGTCACCAAGACCTTCAACGGCAATGTGGTGGCATTGCGCAACATGAACCTGTCGGTCAATGAAGGCGACTTCATCTCGCTACTGGGGCCGTCTGGGTGTGGGAAATCCACCGCCCTGCGCCTGATCGCGGGCTTGTCCAGCACAAGTGCAGGCCGGATCGTCTGGGCAGGCGGGCAGTCCGAGAATGACCTTGGTGTGGTGTTTCAGGAAGCGACGCTGATGCCTTGGGCGACTGTGGCGCAGAATGTCTGGCTGCCCTTCCGGCTGAAGGGCAAAAGCTATGCATCTGTCAAGGACGAGGTGTTGGAGGCGCTGCGTCTGGTCGGCCTTGAGAAGTTTCTGGACGCTTATCCGCGCGAATTGTCGGGCGGCATGAAAATGCGCGTGTCTATTGCCCGCGCAATGGTCACCAAACCGCGCCTGATCCTGATGGACGAACCCTTTGCGGCATTGGATGAAATCACGCGCTTTCGGCTGAACAATGATCTACTCAAGCTCAAGGCAAAGATTGGCTGCACTGTAATTTTTGTCACGCATTCGGTGTTTGAATCCGTGTTCCTGTCGGACCGGATCGTGGTCATGGCCGCGCGACCGGGGCGGGTGATCCGCGAAGTGACGGTCGATGCACCCTATCCGCGCAATGAGGAGTTCAGAACCTCGGCCGATTATGCCGCACTGTGTCGGCAAGCGTCAGAGGCGCTGCATGACGCGATGGGAGAGCACGTATGAGCATTGCCGACAACACCCCCCTGTTCGATGCAGAAGACCTGCGCCGCCAACGTATTCAAAGGTTTGACCGCTTTGGCCGATGGTTGCTGCCCTTGGCCGTATTGATCGCCATGATCTGGGTTTGGGACAGGGTGGTGGTGTGGAATGAAATCCCGCATTTCATCCTGCCGCGCCCCGGTTTGGTATTGCAGACCCTTATCAAAGACTGGCCAATGCTGTTTGACGCGCTGTTGGTCACGTTGCAGATCACCCTGATGGCGCTGGCCGTGGCGGTGATCGGGGGCGTCGGGCTGGCGGTTTTGTTCACCCAAAGCCGGCTGGTCGAGATGTCCTTCTACCCCTATGCGGTCATCCTGCAAGTCACCCCGGTGGTGTCAATCGCGCCATTGATTTTCATCTATGTCGACAGCCGAACGGCGGGCTTGCTGATCTGCGCGTGGCTGGTCGCGTTCTTTCCGGTGCTGGCCAATACCACATTGGGGCTGAACTCTGCCGACCATAATCTGCGTGATCTGTTTCGCATCTATGGTGCGACGCGCTGGCAGACCTTGCGCTACCTGCGCCTGCCATCTGCGCTGCCCTATTTTCTGGGGGGCTTACGCATTGCGGGGGGGCTTGCGTTGATCGGGGCGGTTGTGGCCGAGTATGTGGCGGGCACTGGCGGAATCGGATCAGGGCTTGCCTTTCGCATACTGGAGGCGGGATACAGGCTGAACATTCCGCGTATGTTCGCCGCCCTGATCCTGATTGCGCTGACCGGTGTGGTGATCTTCGCGGGCCTGTCCTTCCTCAGCCACATGCTGCTGCGCAAATGGCATGAAAGCGCCGTGAAACGAGAAACATGACCGATTTCAAGAAACTTCCCACCTCTGGCCCGTTCCGGCTGGAGAATGCAACCGTGCCATCCTGCCTGCTGGGGCAGGAAGGCGGGCTGGCGCCATATGCCGTAACAGTTGACGGCGCTGTCCTGTCTGACCGCACGGATGTGCCGCATATCGATATGGGCGGCGCAATGGTGCTGCCTTGTTTCATCGACATGCACACGCATCTGGACAAGGGCCATATCTGGCCGCGCAACCCCAACCCCGATGGCAGTTTCATGGGCGCGCTGGAAACTGTGGGCGCGGACCGCGAAGCGAACTGGAGCGCAGATGACGTCCGCACGCGCATGGATTTTGCGCTGCGCTGCGCCTATGCGCACGGCACCCGCGCCATCCGCACCCATATTGACAGCATCGCGCCGCAAGACGCGATTTCATGGCCTGTCTTTGCCGAATTGCGCGCGCAATGGGCGGGGCGCATTGATCTGCAAGCCTCTTCACTGGCGGGGATTGACCGGGCAGATATGCAGGGCGACTATGCCCGCACAGCCGATATCGTCGCCGAACATGGCGGGGTTCTGGGGCTGGTGACATATCCTGTCGAGGGGTTGCGCGACCGTTTGCGCGGCTTGTTCCGACTGGCGATAGATCGCGGGCTGGAGTTGGATTTTCACGCCGATGAAACCGGTGATCCCAGCGTCGGCACCCTGCGCACCATTGCCGAAACCGTGCTGGAAATGGGTTTTGAACGCCCTGTCACTGTGGGCCATTGCTGTTCGCTTGCAGTCCAGCCCGAGGGAGAGGCGTTTGAGACGCTGGATCTGGTGGCGAAGGCAGGGCTGAACATCGTCTCGCTTCCCATGTGCAACATGTATCTGCAAGACCGCACACCGGCGCGCACCCCGCGCTGGCGGGGCATCACGCTGGTGCATGAGATGAAGGCGCGCGGGATCAATGTCAGTTTTGCATCCGACAACACGCGCGACCCGTTCTATGCATATGGTGATCTGGACATGATGGAAGTGCTGCGCGAAGCGACGCGCATTGCCCATCTGGACCATTCCGACCCTGACTGGATCAATGCGTTCCTTGCCAACCCCGCCCGTGCCTGCGGGTTTGATGCGCCCTCGCTTGCCCCCGGCGCGCCTGCGGATCTTGTCATCACCCGCGCGCGTAACTGGACCGAATTGTTCGCCCGCCCGCAATCTGACCGGATCGTGCTGCGTGCGGGCCGGGCGATTGATCGCACTCTGCCTGATTATGCCGAACTTGACCATCTCATGAGGACGCCATGACCCCCAATGTTGCCGCCGCCAAAGCTGCCCTGTCGCATCTGGAACTTGACGACAATCCTGTCTCGATCCGGGCGAAATCGCGTGATTTCTTTTGGTATTCGCCTGTGCTCAAGCCCCGGATGGATCACCTGCTGGGGGATTTCGTGGTGGCCCCCCGCAATGAGGCCGAAGTCATCGAGGTGCTGAAAGTCTGCTACGCCCATGATGTGCCCGTGACCACACGCGGCGCAGGGACAGGCAATTATGGGCAAGCCATGCCAATGGCGGGCGGTTGTATCCTGCACATGAAGAACATGGCGGCGGTAAAGTCGGTGTTTCCGGGCCGCGTGATTGTGGAACCGGGCTGCCTGCTGAAAGACGTGGATGCCGCGTGCAAGGCGGATTCGGGGCAGGAGTTGCGCATGTTCTCCAGCACTTGGGCCACGGCCACGATTGGCGGGTTTGTCGCAGGCGGGTCAGGCGGTGTCGGGTCTTGCACCTGGGGCAGTTTGCGCGACCTTGGCAATATCATCCGCCTGCGCGTGGTCACGATGGAGGAGGAGCCGCGCATTCTGGAGTTCCGTGGCGAGGAATTGGCCCGTGTCAGCCACGCATACGGCACCAACGGCATTATCACTGAATTGGAAATGCCGCTGGCCCCTGCCTATGATTGGGTGGGCCTGTTTGTGGCGTTTGAAGATTTCGACGCAGCGCTGGGTTATACCGAAGACCTCGCCAATCAGGACGGCATCCTCATCAAGATCGCCAGCCTTTATGAAGCGCCCTGTGCGCACAGCTATTTCCAGCGCGTCGCCCCCTATGTGACCGAGAAAACCCATCTTGTGGGTATCATGGTTGCGCCGCAGTCGATGGACGGGTTTGAAACCTTTACCGCCCGCCGCCCTGCGGCCAAGGTTATCTACCAGTCTGGGGCCAACGACTGGGCGCGCGATCCCGGCCCGGTGTTCGAATATGGCTGGAACCACACCACGTTGCGCGCGCTAAAGGTGGACCCAAGCATCACCTATCTGCAAGTGCGCTATGGCTACCCCACCCATGCGGAGAAAGTGCGCACCATGCGCGAGGCGCTTTCACCGGAAGTGTTGCAGCATCTGGAAGTCATCCGCGAAAATGGCAAGGTCATGTTCGCGGGGTTGAGCCTTGTGAAATTCACCACTGAGGAACGTCTGGACGAAATTGTGCGCCTGCACGAGGAGGCAGGCTGCATGATCTTTAACCCCCACCGCTTCACGCTGGAGGAGGGGGGGCGCCAAACGGTCGATGACCGCCAATTGAATTTCAAGCGAGAGGCTGATCCAAAGGGTCTGCTGAACCCCGGCAAGATGATTGCTTGGGACGACCCGAATTGGGGCTTTGAGCGCATCTATTCCTATCCCGGCATGAAAGCCGCTGAATGACACGTGCGCTGGTTCTGTTCGCGCATCCTTGCGCCGAAAGCTTTTCCGCCGCGCTGCATGATGTCGTGGTGGACAGGCTGACCGCGCGCGGGTGGGATGTGGATGATTGCGACCTGAACGCCGAAGGTTTCTCACCCGTTTTGACCGAAGGAGAGCGGCGTGGCTACCACGATGTCGGCCCCAACATCGCGCCTGTCGCATCTTATGTGGAGCGCTTGCGCGCGGCCCAAGCCCTCGTTCTGGTCTTCCCGGTCTGGAACTTCGGCTATCCGGCCATCTTGAAAGGGTTTTTCGACCGCGTATTTCTGCCTGGCGTGTCGTTCCGGCTGGAAGGGGGCAAAGTCGTGCCCAACCTGACACATATCCGCAAGCTGGCGGCGGTCACCACCTACGGCGGCACCCGTCTGCGCGCGATCATGGCAGGCGATCCGCCGCGCCATGTGGTGAAACGCGCGGTCTGGCATGTGACACGCCCCGACAAACTGCGCTATCTTGCGCTCTATGACATGAACCGCGCAGATGCAGCAAAACGTGCGGCATTCCTGTCCCGAGTCGGGCGCGAAATGGAGGCACTTTAATGCGTGCAGTTGTGGTCTATTGCCATCCCGATCCCGCCAGCTTTACTGCGGCGGTGCGTGATCTTGTCGTTCACCACCTGCAAGAGGCGGGCGCCACAGTGCGTGTGCACGACCTCTATGCAGGGGACTTTGCGCCCAGCCTGACACAATCCGAATGGCAGGGATATCTTGAGAGCCCCGCCAATCGCGCGCCAGTGGCCGAGGCAGCGGATGATCTGCAATGGTGCGACACGCTGATTTTCGTCTATCCGACATGGTGGTACGGCCTGCCTGCGATGCTCAAGGGATGGCTTGACCGTGTGATGCTGCCGGACGTGGCCTTTTTGATGCCGGATGGTGTGAACAAGACGATCAGGCCGGGGTTGACGCAGATCACCCGGCTAGGGGTGTTCACCACCTGCGGGGCCAGCCGGTGGCTGACGTTTTTCGTGGGTGCGCCGGGCAAGCGCACGCTATTGCGCGGGGTGCGGCTGCTTTGTGCCAAACGCTGCCGCACGGCCTTTGCCGCGCATTACCTGATGGACAGCTCTACCCCCGCCAGCCGCAAGGCGCATCTGGCGCGGGTCGGGCGGAAGATGGCGCGGCTGATCGGGCCTGTGCCCCAACGCGCGCAGGTGCAGGCATGACCTTTCCGCTGCTCGATTGGTCAGACTACGCCACGGACCCGGATGCCTTTGCGCAAGCGCTGGGCCGGACCTGCCGCGAGACGGGGTTCTTTCTGCTGAAGGGTCATGGCATCGCGCCTGATCTGAACGCGGCAATCTTTGCACAGGCCGCGCAGTTTTTCGCATTGGGTGAGGATGACAAGACCCCGCTGTCCATCGCAACAAATCCGCATAATCGCGGCTGGGCCTATATGGGGTCTGAATCGCTGGATGAGACAAGCGCGCAACGCGACCGCAAGGAGGCGTTCAATATCGGGCTGGACCTTGCCCCCGATGATCCGCGCGTTCTGGCGGGCGAGCCGTTTCGCGGTGTCAATCTCTGGCCCGATCTGCCGGAGTTTCGCGCCACTATGCTGGAATATTTTGGCGCGGTCTGGGGCTTGGGTGTCGATCTGCTCAAGCCGGTTGCGCGTGACCTCGGCCTGCCGGACGATCATTTCGCGTCGTCATTCGACGCCCCCATGGCCACGCTGCGGCTGCTGTCCTACCCCGCTGCCAGCGGTGCAGGCGATGAAATCGGTGCGGGCGCGCATACGGATTACGGCGCGCTGACATTGCTGATGACCGATGGCGCGCCGGGGTTGCAGGTGCGCCCGCGCGGCGGCGACTGGTTGGATGTGCCGCATGTACCGGACGCGTTCATCGTCAATATTGGCGATTGCCTGATGCGCTGGACCAATGACATTTATGTCTCAACCCCGCACCGGGTGTTGCCACCACCACGGGCGCGCCAGTCGGTCGCCTTTTTTCTGGACCCGAACCCCGATGCGCTGATCGCGGCCTTGCCGGGGACAGGGGCACCCAAATATCCATCCGTCACAGGCGCGGCGTATCTGCGCGCGCGGCTGGATGCGACCTACAAGACATAAGGATCAGGACATGAGGCGGCTTGACTGGGCAGAGTATCGCACCACCGAATATGGCAGCATCGACCCGATGCGCACCATCGCCATTCTGCCCACAGCGGCGATTGAGCAGCATGGCCCGCATCTGCCCGTCGGTGTTGACACCATGATTGCCGAAGGCTTGCTGGATGTCTTGCGCCAGTCCTGCCCTGAGGAATTGGATATCCGCATCCTGCCTGTGCAAACAGTCGGCAAATCGAACGAGCATCTGCATGCGCCCGGAACCCTGACACTGAGTGCCGAGACTGCTTTGCGTGCTTGGGTCGAGATTGGCCTGTCAGTCGCGCGGGCGGGCGTGAAAAAGATCGTTATCGTCAACAGCCATGGCGGAAATCTGGACCTTGTCTCGATTCTCAGCCGCGAATTGCGGGTGCAGGCGGGAATGTTGGCGGTGAAATGCCAATGGGGCAGCTTTGGCCAGCCCACGGGTCTGTACCCGCCCGAAGAACTTGCTTTCGGCATTCATGGCGGCGATGTCGAGACATCGCTGATGCTGGCCTTTCGCCCTGAACTGGTGGATATGGCCTGCGCGCAAGATTTCCGTTCAACCGCCGAAGCGGCCACAATCTCTCCCATCGGGCCGGTATCCTATGGCTGGATATCAAGTGATCTGAACCCGGCTGGAACTGTGGGAAATGCCGCCATCGCAAAAGCGCAAAAGGGCCACCAGACGGCGGCCCATTATGTTGCGGGTTTCGTTGATTTGCTGCGCAAGGTCGCGGCGCATGACCTGCCGGACTGACGCGCGTTACAGCATTCCCGGCAACACCTGATCGGGTGGACGGTGGCCATCGGCAAAGGTTTTGATGTTCAGAATAACCTTCTCGCCCATCTCGATGCGACCTTCCTGTGTGGCTGACCCCATGTGCGGCAACAAAACCACATTGGGCAACTCGCGCAGGCGCGGATTGATGTCATGGCCGCGCTCGAACACATCCAGCCCTGCGCCCGCTATCTCGCCCGCGCGCAAGCCGCGTGTCAGGGCGTTTTCGTCAATCACTTCACCGCGCGAGGTGTTGATGATGACCGCACTTGGCTTGAGCAGCTTCAACCGCCGCGCATTCATCAGATGAAAGGTCGAGGGGGTGTGCGGGCAGTTGATCGATATCACATCCATCCGCGCGACCATCTGGTCCAGACTTTCCCACCATGTCGCTTCCAGCGCGTCTTCGACTTCGGGGCGCAGACGGCGGCGGTTGTGGTAATGCACCTGCATTCCGAAGGCGCGCGCGCGGCGCGCCACAGCTTGCCCGATGCGACCCATGCCCAGAATCCCCAGACGTTTGCCACCGATCCGCGTGCCCAGATGCGCCATAGGGGACCAACCGCGCCATGTATCGGCCTGCATCTTAGCCAGACCTTGCGGGATCTGTCGGGTCACAGCCAGCATCAGCGCCAGGGTCATGTCGGCCGTGTCATCGGTCACGACACCGGGTGTATTGGCCACCAGAATGCCGCGCTGACGGGCGGAATGCACATCAATATGGTCCACGCCCGCACCATAATTTGCAATCAGTTTCAATCGGTTGCCCGCTTGCGCCATCAAGGTCGCGTCAATCTCGTCGGTGATGGTGGGCACCAGCACATCTGCGCGGCGCATCGCCTCTGCGATCTCTTCGCGGCGCATGGGGGTGTCATCCTCGCGCAGCTCTACATCGAAGAGTTCTTTCAGTCGTGTCTCGACGACTTCGGGCAGGCGTCGCGTTACGACAACACTCAGGCGTTGATTGGGCATTTGCGCGTCTCACCTCTTTGCATCTGACGGTGTTTCTGGCAAACTGCCAGCACTCGGCCCGTTCCACAAGCGGTCAAATGCCGCAAACGGGTCGCAAGACCGATAAAGAGCAGTTTAACAGACAAGGACCCGGACCAACCGGGCAGGCAGGCACATGAGACTACAGGCTTTCTGGACCGTGGCACTTGCCACACTTCTTGCGTTGGCCCCCAGCGTGTCGCAGGCTGGCGAACGCGGGCCGGTGACGAACCTGCCCATGCCGCGATTTGTTTCGCTCAAGGCCTCTGAGGGCAATGCGCGTCGCGGGCCGGATCAATCGCATCGTATCGACTGGGTCTATCAGCGCCGCGACCTTCCGCTGCGCGTGACCGCTGAATACGAACATTGGCGGCGGGTCGAGGATTCCGAAGGTATGGGCGGATGGATGCATTACGCCCTGCTTTCAGGCTTGCGCACTGCCCTTGTGCAAACCGACATGGCGCAGCTTCACCAGCAGCCCAATATAAACAGCGCCCCTACAGCCCTGTTGGAACGTGGGGTGATTGCGCGCATCCGTGAATGTCAGCCCGATTGGTGCAGGCTGGAAATCGACGGTGCGCGCGGCTGGAGCGAGAAGCGCCATCTTTGGGGGGTGGAGCCTGAGGATGTGTTCGACTGACGCCCGCAAGGCGGCGTCAGTCAGACATCACTCGATCCGGTAGGGCAGCAAGCCGCGATGGTCAGGCTCTACCCTGAGACGGCGCTCCAGTGGCGGGACCGAGCGTTGATGGCAGGTGTCACGCTCGCAGATGCGACAGGATATGCCAATCGGGTCAAAGCTGGCTTCGCGTCCCAGATCCATACCATCCGCATAGACCAGCGCGCCCGCATGGTCGATCTCGCAGCCAAGACCAATGGCGTAGCGCCGCACAGGCGCATGAAAGGCACCGCCCCCCTTCGTCACGGCCAGCGCAAGGCAGAAATACCGCATTCCGTCTGGCGTTTCGGCCAGTTGCCGCAAAAAGCGACCCGGTGTCTCGAATGCGCGGTGCACATTCCACAAGGGGCAGCCACCGCCGAAACGCGCGAATTGCAGGCGGGTTGCGGAATGGCGTTTGGTGATGGTGCCCGCCTGATCGACGCGCACAAAGAAGAAGGGCACCCCCTTCAGGCCGGGGCGTTGCAGGGTTGACAGCCGATGCGCCACCTGCTCGATCGAGGCGCCGAACTGATCGGCGAGCGCTTCCAGATCATGGCGGGTTGCACTCGCGGCCTCTTGGAAGCGGCGATAGGGCATCATGGCCGCGCCTGCGAAGTAATTGGCAAGGCCGATCTTGGCGATTGAGCGGGCTTCGTCTGACTGAAACCGCGCCAGATCCAGTGTCGCTTCGAGCAAGTCATTCTGGGTCAGCAAGGCCACCTGATGCAGCATTTGAAAAGCTTGGGTGGCGCGGGTGGCCTTGGCCGAAATTTCTAACGTCTTGGTGTCGTGATCCAGATGGCGCAAAGTGCGACCAGAGCTGTAGCGCAGCATGATATTGCGTTTGGCCAACGCTTCGGTCGCAAGCGACAGGGCGTCGCGTCCGTGTTGCGCAAAATGTTCGGCTGCGCGGTCGACCGGGTCGATATAGTTGTCGCAATAGTGAAAGAAATCGCGCACCTCTTCCCACGGGGACAGGCGCAGGGTGGTGTCTTCGCGGCCCAATGCCTCGTCCAGCGACGCAAGCTGTTCCTGCGCTTGCCGATAGGCGCGGTGCAGGTCCAGAAACGCGCGGGCAAATCCGGGTGCATTCGCGCCAACCAGCCGAAGGTCGGGCAGGGCAGGGGTCGTTGCCCCAAACATCGGATCGGCAAAAGCTTCGCGCAGGTCCGAGACAAGCCGCTCGCTGTCGCCTGCCGACAATTCGGTGACGTCCATCCCGAATTCCCGCGCAAGTGCCAGAACCACAGCAGTCGAGAGCGGGCGATTGTTATTCTCCATCTGGTTCAGATAGGGCAGCGACACGCCCAGCTTTGCCGAGAAATCCTTTTGCGTCAGCCCCAGCTGGTTGCGCGTTTCACGCAGTTTCGCTCCGGCATACAGTTTTTGTGGTGGCATATGACCCCGACTGACTTTGCTAACCCTGTATCAGACTTTGCAAAGTGCATGTGTGCGGTCAAGCTGAAATCTGGTTTTCGCGGTGCAGCACATAGAACAACGGCAATATTGCCAGCGCTGTGGTTATGACCATCAGCCAGATCAAGGGGGATGCACCGCTTTCAACTGTCAGGATCGCGCCTGCCAAAGCAGATAGCCCTGCGCCGCCACCAATCATGATTGCGCCCCCGATCCCGCTTGCTGTGCCTGCAAGATGCGGGCGCACCGACATCATGCCTGAGGTTGCCGAAGGCAGCAGCATCCCATTGCCAAGGCCGGTGAAAATGAAGCACCCAAAGAAGACCGGGGCCGACAGGAAACCGGCAAGATAAAGCACCAGCAACAAGGCCATGCCGCCAAACCCGACCACGCAGCCAATCAGGATCATCGGATTGATCCCGATCCGCGCGGCATAGCGCCCGGCAAGGAAGTTTCCTGCGGCATAGCCCAAGGCGGGCGCGCCGAAATACAGGCCAAGTTGCGACGGTGACAGACCAAATACTTGAGAGCCGACAAAGGGCACACCCCCAAGATAGGCAAAGAACGCCCCGGATGCGAGCGTCGCCGTGATGCAATACCCCCAGAATCTGCGTGCGCGCATCAGTTCCGGCACACCCTCGAACAGGCCCTTGATCGGCCCGCCCAGATTTTGCTTGGTCTCGCCCATGTCACGCCACGTCAGGAACAGCACGCCGATCCCCGCCAGCAGCATCAGCCCGAAACTGCCGCGCCAGCCGAACACTTCATCCAGCACGCCGCCAATGGCCGGGGCGATCATGGGCACAATCGCCATGCCCATCGTGACATAGCCGATGCGCGATGCGGCCTGCGCTTCATCCATGACATCCCGGATTGATGCGCGTGACAGCACAATCGCAGACACGACGACGGCCTGCATCATCCGAAACACTAAAAATACAGTGGCTGTCGTGGCAAATAACGTGCCGATTGTTGCCAGAATAAAGCCAATCAATGCGGCCAGCATGACAGGTCTGCGTCCGAACCGGTCGGATATTGCGCCGATAAAGACCTGCAAGATTGCATTGACCAGCAAGTATAATGATACCGACAACTGCATGACGGCATAATCCGTCCCGAAATACTCGGTCATGGATGGCAGCGATGGCAAAAACACATTCATCGCCAGCGCCGCAATCGAAGCTTGCGCCACCAGTGTTGCCACATGCGGCGGTGTCCGGCGATCCAGAAACCTGACGTCAACAGCAGGGGCAGCATGCAGCATGGTGCGGGGCTTTCGATCTGTCATATGTGCTTATGTTACACATGTGAACAGAAGCGCAAGTGCAGCGAAAGTCAAGCGCCTCTGGGGTTTGCAAATTAGCGTAATAAGTCACGCCCATCTTTGCAAATATCCTGAATTTCACTTCCCTGTTGCCGCTGGCACAAGTAGTATCACATACGTACACATCACGAGCCAGATTTCGTGTGACGAGGGGGAGCCATGAAGGACATTTTGCAACAACTCGAAAGTCAGCGTGCGACAGCGCGTTTGGGGGGCGGGCAGCGCCGCATCGACGCGCAGCATTCCAAGGGCAAGTTGACCGCGCGCGAGCGTATCGAGCTGTTGCTTGATGAGGGCAGCTTCGAAGAATTTGACATGTTCGTAGCGCATCGCTGCACCGATTTCGGAATGCAGGCGGAACGGCCGGCAGGCGACGGCGTGGTCACTGGCTGGGGCACTGTCAACGGTCGGCAGGTCTATGTGTTCGCGCAGGATTTCACAGTCATGGGCGGCTCTGTCTCCGAGACGCATGGCAAGAAAATCTGCAAGATCATGGATATGGCCATTCAGAATGGTGCGCCCGTGATTGGCCTGAACGACTCTGGCGGGGCGCGCATTCAAGAGGGTGTCGCCAGTCTTGCGGCTTATGGCGATGTGTTTGATCGCAATATCAAGGCGTCGGGCGTGGTGCCGCAGATCAGCGTGATTATGGGCCCATGCGCAGGCGGCGCGGTCTATAGCCCGGCAATGACCGACTTCATCTTCATGGTGAAGGATTCAAGCTATATGTTCGTGACCGGCCCTGATGTGGTCAAGACCGTCACCAATGAAGTTGTCACCGCCGAGGAATTGGGCGGTGCCGTCACCCATACACGCAAATCCTCCGTCGCGGATGCCGCGTTCGAGAATGATGTCGAGGCGCTGATCGAAGTGCGCCGCCTGATCGACTTCTTGCCGTTGAACAACCGCGAAAAGCCGCCCGTGCGGCCCTTCTTTGATGACCCGGCACGGGTCGAGTCAAGCCTTGACAGTCTGATCCCAGACAACCCCAACAGCCCGTATGACATGAAGGAACTGATCCAGAAAGTCGCCGATGAGGGTGACTTTTTCGAGATTCAGGCAGAGTTTGCAAAAAATATCATCACTGGCTTCATTCGTCTGGAAGGGCGGACTGTGGGCGTGGTCGCCAATCAGCCGATGGTTCTGGCGGGGTGTCTGGACATCGATTCCAGCCGCAAAGCCGCGCGCTTCGTGCGCTTTTGCGATGCCTTTGAGATTCCGATCCTGACCCTAGTGGATGTGCCGGGTTTCCTGCCGGGCACTGGGCAGGAATATGCGGGCGTCATCAAGCACGGCGCGAAACTGCTTTACGCCTATGGCGAGGCGACCGTTCCGAAAGTGACTGTAATCACCCGCAAAGCCTATGGCGGTGCCTATGTTGTCATGGCGTCCAAGCATATGGGTGCGGATTTCAACTATGCATGGCCCACAGCCGAGATCGCGGTGATGGGCTCAAAAGGGGCGGTGGAAATCCTGTATCGCTCGGAACTGGGCGACCCTGAAAAAACTGCGGCCCGGATCAACGAATATGAAGAGCGTTTCGCCAACCCGTTTGTGGCTGCCGAAAAGGGATTCATAGACGAGGTGATCATGCCGCAATCCACCCGCAAGCGTGTCGCGCGTGCCTTTGCGGCGCTGCGCAACAAGAAGCTCGAAAACCCATGGAAAAAGCACGATAATATCCCCCTGTAGCAATTGGGGGGATCGGGCAGGCAAATGGGAGCAGATCGTTTCATGAGGGCGCTTGGGCCAGTCGCGGTATCGGTTTCAGCGTTGTGCTGGAGCGCAATCGCGTCTGCACAAGGGGCTTCGCTGGTTCTGCCCTCGGGGGTCGAGGCAGAGTTTCATGATACTGTCTGGGACGAAGACCTGTCCGCGATACGTCTGCGCTATGTCGTCCCGCAACTGTTGGAGCCTGACGCCCTGTATCATGGCGATGCCCTGCGCGTGTTTGAAGACATGCAGTGGCTGTGTGAAACGCAGGTGCCTGCCCTCTTTCCTGACGAGGTCGACGCGCAAGAAGAGGGCTGGAATGTTGTCGTGATTTCGCTGATGAGCAGGCCAATCGAATTTGGCACACGAGATGCCGACACGCTCCAACTGTTTGAATGGTTCACGTTGACGATGGATGGATGCGAACTTGAATTGGATGAATACCATGAATAATCCCGCTATTGCCTGCCTTTATGATGCAACACTGCAACAAAGCGTTGGGCACAAAAGATTTCCGTGGTCAGGATTCTGCAAAAGCGGTATGATTCGTTTGCGCGTGTCTATTCAGACCCGCGTGAACAATAACCAACGAGCGCGTGCATCAGAAAAATCGCGCTCAGGCAATTTGAGCAGGAGAATAGAATGGCGAAACTCGCTTTGGCCGCAGCGTTTCTGGTGTCCTTTATCCCAGCGACCTGTGCAAAAAAGTCCCCCGAGCCTGTTCAGCATTTCGAGCCGATTTCGGCCCCGATCTATGTTGAGCCAAGCTCGTCCAAGGGCAGATATAACTAAGTCGAAATTGGGGCAGGGCATCAGCTCTGCCTCAACCCTACCCTCTGTAAATAAACAGTATTTTTACACGCCGCCCAATTTATTGCTGATCCGCTTTGCGCGATCAAGCTTCCTGTGGTCAATGAGTGGTGCTTCTGCTACCTTCCTCAAACCGCGTCATGAAAAAGCACGTGCGGAAGCGAGGTTGGCTTCGCGGACACTGACCGCGTTGTCGGCCGTATCTGACAACAGGAGTTTTCAATGTCAAAGACCACAATCGTTGTTGCCGTCAGTGCAACTTTGGCGCTGGCAGCATGCGCACGCCAGGCCCCTGAGCCAGAGCACACACCAATGCCAGAACCCGTCATCATGGAGCCTACGAGCACCAAGGGCTGAGGTCAGTTCATTTTCGGGCCAAACCGGCGCGTTTGGCCCGGACACACCCGTGTTTGCCCTGTCATTTGAAAGGGGGCAGACATGCTGAAGCATCGCGGTTTTCCGGGGCGCCTGCCCAGCACAGATTACCAATTTACCATTCGGCGCGGCAACCCCAAGGGTGTGACCCCGCTTGTGCCGCGTAAACGATTTGCAGACCGGCGCGCCTCAGACCGGCGCGCGGATGAGGCCTTTCTTGGCGCTCTGATTGCGCATTTTTCCGACACCCCGTTCGAGCGCGGCAATCTAGATGCCGGGCGTCTGTCATGGCTTTTGGGCCGCGAGGTTGTTCCCGCGTCCGAGCCGTTTGATCCTGAAAGCTATGAAGCTCTGCTGCGCGTTGACATGCGCGTCGCACAGGCGAATTTCCCGCAGCTTTTCGATGGATCTTCTGAATTTGCTTTTGACACATGGGAAGAATGACGCCTGATCGCGCATTGTCCCTCAGCCCGTTTCCGGAAAAGGAGTCCGCATGTTCCGCAAGATACTGATCGCAAATCGCGGTGAAATTGCCTGCCGCGTCATCAAGACCGCCCGCAAGATGGGTATTGCGACAGTCGCAGTATATTCCGACGCGGACCGCAACGCGCTGCATGTCCGCATGGCTGATGAAGCCGTGCATATTGGCCCGGCACCTGCGAACCAATCTTATATCGTGATCGACAAGATCATGGACGCAATCCGCCAGACCGGCGCCGAAGCCGTTCATCCGGGCTATGGGTTCTTGTCCGAGAACATGAAATTTGCCGAAGCTTTGGCCGCCGAGGGCGTTGCCTTCATCGGCCCGCCTGCCAGCGCGATTGAGGCGATGGGCGACAAGATCACCTCCAAGAAATTGGCAGCCGAAGCGAATGTCAGCACGGTGCCCGGCTATATGGGCCTGATCACCGATGCCGAAGACGCGGTGAAGATCAGCAATGAGGTTGGCTATCCGGTCATGATCAAGGCCAGCGCCGGGGGCGGTGGCAAGGGTATGCGGATCGCTTGGAATGATGATGAGGCGCGCGAGGGGTTTCAGTCTTCCAAGAATGAAGCGGCCAGCAGCTTTGGCGATGACCGCATTTTCATTGAAAAATTCGTGACCCAGCCGCGCCATATCGAGATACAGGTTCTCGCAGACCAACACGGCAACACTGTTTATCTGCACGAGCGTGAATGTTCGATCCAGCGCCGCAACCAGAAAGTCATCGAAGAAGCACCGTCCCCGTTTCTGGACGAAGAAACCCGCCGCGCGATGGGCGAGCAGGCTTGCGCGCTGGCCTCTGCTGTCGGCTACACCTCTGCGGGCACCGTGGAATTTATCGTCGATGGTGACCGTAATTTCTACTTTCTCGAAATGAACACCCGCCTTCAGGTCGAACACCCAGTGACCGAGTTGATTACCGGGGTTGATCTGGTGGAACAGATGATCCGGGTTGCGGCGGGCGAAAAGCTGCCTTTTGCGCAATCGGATCTGAAGATTAACGGCTGGGCTATGGAGTCGCGTCTCTATGCCGAAGACCCGTATCGCAACTTTCTGCCCTCGATCGGGCGTCTGACGCGGTATCGCCCGCCTGCGGAAGTGGTGGAAGCGGACCGCGCTGTGCGCAATGACACAGGCGTCTATGAGGGGGGCGAGATATCGATGTATTACGACCCGATGATCGCCAAGCTGTGCACATGGGCCCCCACACGCGCCAAGGCCATTGAGGAAATGCGTCTGGCGCTGGATGAGTTTGAGTTGGAAGGGATCGGTCACAATCTGCCCTTCCTGTCTGCGGTCATGGATCACCCCCGCTTTGCCTCGGGCGAGATCACGACCGCCTTTATCGCCGAAGAATACCCCGACGGGTTCGAGGGTGCGCAACTGGTCGATGATCTGTTGCACCGCGTGGCCGCGGCGGCCTGCGCCATGAACCGTATGGCGGAAATCCGGCGCGCGCGCATTTCCGGGCGTATGGACAACCATGAACGGGTCGTTGGTACGGATTGGGTGATCACGATTGATGGCCAAAGCTTGCAGGCCAATATCGATGCAGACCGCGAAGGGGCCACCGTGACATTGGCGGGGCAATCGTTCCGCATCACCTCCGACTGGAAGCCCGGCCAGCCGCTTGCACGCCTGATGGTCAACGGCACACCGCTGGTCATGAAGGTCGGCAAATTGCCCGGTGGTTTCAGGCTGCGCCTGCGCGGCGCGGACCTGAAGGTTCATGTCTTTTCACCGCGTCAGGCAGAGCTTGCACAACTGATGCCCGAAAAAGTGCCTGCTGATACCTCGAAACTTCTGCTCTGCCCGATGCCGGGTATGGTCGTCTCGATTTCGGTCGAGGAAGGGGACGAGGTGTATGAAGGTCAGGCGCTGGCCACAATCGAAGCGATGAAAATGGAAAACATCTTGCGCGCTGAACGCAAGGGCAAGGTCGCCAAGATTAATGCGGCGGCGGGGGCCTCGCTCGCGGTTGATGAAGTGATCATGGAGTTTGAATGATGCAGGCCCGCAGCCTTCCACGCCTGTTCGTGATGTATTTTATCAGCTTTGTGGCTGGGCTTGCGCTGGCATGGTTGATTTTGTCACGGGTTTCCGAAGGGCTGCGCGAGGGGCAGTGGCTGCTTATGCTCTTGCCCCCGCTTGGCGGCATGGCGGTGTTTCACGGTGTTTTTCCACTGCTCAGCCGTATCCGTCTGGGGTTGGAGTTCATCGCCGTTGCGGGTGCGTTGGTCTATGGTTTGGGCACCGTGTTGACAGGCGCTGTGTGGTTGGGCTGGCTGGATGCCGGCACTGCGCTAATGTTCTGGCTGGCTGGCGTTTTCGGGCCGGGCTGGTGGCTGATGTCACAATGGGCCGAGAAGATCGGGTATTTCGAATGATCGCGCCTGCGTGTGCCAGTGTAGGGGGCAATAGCCCCCCACGCAAAGCGCTTGGCGTCAGCCGCGTTTCTGCCGGTGCATCTCAGCGACCTGCCGGGCTACGTTCCAGCATTTCTTGTCGGCGCGTTGGAAAGCGGTCGATCACTGCCATCAACTCACGCCCGGACCGGACCGCTGGTCGCCGTGCCTTGACCTCTCCGTCTTTGTCGATGATCGCAGTCATAAAGGCGCGTGGCCGCAAGACCTGCCGCAAGGCGCTGCGATCTTCGGGATGGGTGTCGAAGATGACCACGGCATCGCGGGCGAAAAATTCATCGGCCCTGTCGCGCAGGGCGTCCAGCTGGCGGTTGAATTGCGGATCGTCCAGCGTCTCGGCCATCACGACGATGATGCGCCGTTCCCAGATGAAATCGCGCACGTCTATTTCCCGTGCATCCAGAAACAGTAGTGTTTCGTCAGGGTTGGCAATCTCCTCTTCAGCGTCGGTTGCGGTTTCAGCCTGGGCGGCCGTCTCGGTGCCCGGCGTGGATGTCACATCATCCGTGGCTTCCGTCGCCCCAAGGGCGATTGGAAAAAGAAGTGAGAAAACAATCGTAAAGAGCGGTTTCATAAGGCCTCCTGCATGTTCTGCATATAGGGGCAAATTGACAGAAAACACCAGAGGGCACGCATTTTTGCCAGCCCGTGACGTCAGAAAGGACTTGCCATGAGCGATCCGAAACTTCGCTGGTCGCAAATCGCGGCAAAAGAGTTGAAATCCCGCCCGCTTGAAAGCCTGACTTGGGACACGCTGGAAGGGATCAAGGTTCAGCCACTGTACACGCAGGCTGATGTCGAAGGGCTGTCGCATCTGGACAGTATTCCGGGGGATGCGCCCTATACACGCGGCGTGCGCGCGACAATGTATACCGGCCGTCCTTGGACGATCCGGCAATATGCGGGCTTCTCCACCGCCGAGGAATCGAACAACTTTTACCGCAAGGCCTTGGCGGCAGGTCAGCAGGGCGTCTCTGTCGCCTTCGATCTGGCCACCCATCGTGGTTATGACAGCGATCATCCGCGCGTTGAGGGGGATGTGGGCAAGGCTGGCGTTGCGATTGACTCGGTCGAGGATATGAAAATCCTCTTCGACGGCATACCGCTGGAAAAGGTCAGCGTGTCGATGACGATGAACGGCGCAGTGATCCCGATCCTTGCGAATTTCATCGTGACGGGGGAAGAGCAGGGCGTGGACCGCAAATTGCTTTCCGGCACCATTCAGAACGATATTCTGAAAGAGTTCATGGTGCGCAACACCTATGTCTATCCGCCCGAACCCAGCATGCGCATCATTGCCGATATCATCGAGTATACCAGCGCCGAGATGCCGAAGTTCAACTCTATTTCGATTTCCGGCTATCATATGCAGGAAGCGGGCGCCAATCTGGTGCAGGAGCTGGCCTTCACATTGGCCGACGGGCGCGAATATGTGCGTGCGGCGATCCATCGCGGTATGGATGTGGACCATTTCGCTGGGCGGCTTTCGTTCTTCTTTGCGATTGGTATGAATTTCTTTATGGAAATCGCCAAGCTGCGCGCCGCAAGGTTGCTGTGGTCGCGCGTGATGGAAGAGTTTGACCCCAAAGACCCGAAATCCAGCATGTTGCGCACCCATTGCCAGACATCTGGCGTCAGTTTGCAGGAACAAGACCCCTATAACAACGTGATCCGCACCGCGTATGAGGCCATGTCGGCGGTCTTGGGCGGCACCCAGTCGCTGCACACGAATGCGCTGGACGAAGCGATTGCCCTGCCTACCGAATTCAGCGCCCGCATCGCGCGCAACACGCAGTTGGTCTTGCAGGAAGAAACCGGCGTCACACGCGTCGTCGATCCATTGGCGGGCAGCTACTACATCGAAAAGCTGACCCATGATCTGGCCGAGGCCGCATGGACCCTGATGCAAGAGGTTGAAGAATTGGGCGGCATGACCAAGGCGGTTGCGTCCGGCATGCCGAAACTGCGCATTGAAGAAACCGCAGCGCGCCGTCAAGCTATGATCGACCGGGGTGAAGAGGTGATAGTCGGGGTCAATAAATACCGCAAGGAAACCGAAGACCCCATTGATTTCCGCGATATCGACAATGCCAAAGTACGTGACAGCCAGATCGCACGGCTGGAGCGTATTCGCGCAACCCGCGATCAGGCCGCGTGTGATGCTGCCCTTGAAGAAGTCACGCGCCGCGCCACTGAGGGTGGCAATCTTTTAGACGCTGCTGTTGATGCCGCGCGCGCGCGTGCCTCAGTTGGAGAGATCAGCATGGCAATGGAAAAAGTATTCGGTCGCCACCGCGCCGAGGTCAAAACCTTGGCAGGCGTCTATGGTGCCGCCTATGAGGGTGATGTTGGCTTTGCTGCGATCCAAGCCGATGTCGAGGCCTTTGCCGAGGTGGAAGGGCGGCGTCCGCGTATGCTGGTCGTGAAAATGGGTCAGGACGGGCATGATCGCGGGGCCAAAGTTATTGCGACCGCCTTTGCCGATATCGGATTTGATGTCGATGTCGGGCCGCTGTTCCAGACCCCGGACGAGGCCGCGCAGGATGCCATCGACAATGATGTCCATATCATCGGCATTTCCAGTCAGGCGGCGGGTCACAAGACGTTGGCACCGCAACTGGTGAAAGCCCTGAACAAGGCGGGGGCAGGCGATATTCTGGTTATCTGTGGGGGCGTCATTCCGCAGCAGGATTACAAGTTCCTCTATGATGCGGGGGTAAAGGCGATCTTTGGGCCGGGCACGAACATTCCCGATGCCGCGAAAAAGATCCTTGATCTTGTGCGCTCTGCGCGCGGGTTGTGAAGCCCGTCACAAAGAACGCGCCGCGCGAAGGTGTATCCCTCGCGCGGCCAGAAATTTCTGATTAAGCAGCGACCGTGCGGCCCAGTTTCGCGTCAACCGACCATGCGCCCGCACCTGCGACCCATAGCGCCATATACCCGCCTGCAAGGCCCAGATTCTTTAGAAGCTGTGTCATCTGCATCTGGTCGGCTGGATCGAAGTGATAGAGCAGCCCCGACAGCACACAGAACGCCGCCAGCGCCAATGCCGTGATACGCGTCTGAACCCCAATAATCAGGGCCAGACCCGCGATTATTTCAAACAGTACAACGGGCCATGCCAGAATTGCCGGAATGCCGCCCGTTGCCATATAGCCGCCAAAGCCTGCGACATCGCCAAGCTTGCCAAGCCCGGCCACAAGAAACAGCAGGCCCAGAAAAATGCGTGCGATGAGTAGGAAAGAAGTATTGGTCATGATGTGTCGTCCTTTGCTGGTGATGGGCCGACACATAGGGCAATGCGGCACTGCCGCGCCATTCCGCATCAGACCACAGCAGCTGTGCAGCAAAAGATAAGCACCGCGCGTCGCGGCCTTAGCCTTCGCCACCCGATTGTGCCTTCTTCTCCCAGCGGCCACTGTCTTCGGACCAATATTCGGCGATGACACCAGCGGCGGTTATCGCCTTCCATTGTCCGCGCGCATGGGCGACAGCGGCAGGGTCATTGCCATCGAACAGAATCCACAACCGCTCCAGATGTTCAACCTCTTCAGGATGCGCCTCGGCGGCGTCAATCGTCATGACGATCTGCGCATTGTTCGGGCTGGTGGTCTGCGTGGTCAGCAAGATCGGCTGATCTGCATCATGCGCACCCCCCGCCAGTCCGTGCGGCAGAAAGCTTGCCTTGTCCCCAAGCCACAAATGCGCGTCCAGCCATTCCAGCCGCGCCTGATCGCGGGCGCGCACCGCAACCCGCATACCCTGACCAACCGCGCGGGTCAGCAGGTTGGCGACTGTCACCTCCAGCGGGTTGCGGGTCACGTGATAGAACATGGCTTTGCCCATTGGGACGCTACTTGTTCTCGAATTGTGTCCGGATCAGGGCATCTAGCGCCAGCACGCCCCAACCAGAGGCACCTTTCGGGGCATGGGCGCTGTCGGTTTTGGTCAGGGTAACACCGGCAATATCCAGATGCACCCACGGGGTTTCCGGTTTTATGAAATGTTGCAGGAATTGCGCCGCCGTGATCGACCCAGCGGGGCGCCCGCCGGTGTTCTTGATATCGGCAATGCGCGACTTGATGAGGGTGTCATAGGCCGGGTCCAGCGGCATACGCCACGCCCCTTCGCCCACCTGCGCGGCGGCTTTCAGCACCCCATCGGCCAGTTCGTCATTATTGGAAAACACACCGGCCTTTTCATGCCCAAGTGCGACAATGATCGCCCCTGTCAGGGTTGCAAGGTCGATCACTGCGCGAGGGGCAAAGCGCGTCTGCGCATACCAAAGCACATCTGCCAGCACGAGGCGGCCTTCGGCATCGGTGTTGATGACCTCGATCATGTCCCCCTTCATGGAACGGACGACATCACCGGGGCGCTGTGCGCGCCCGTCCGGCATATTCTCGACCAGCCCGACCAGCCCGACAACATGCGCAGCCGCCTTGCGTTCGGCGAGCGCCTGCATCAGCCCGACAGTCACCGCCGCGCCGCCCATATCCATTGTCATGTCTTCCATACCCGCTGCGGGCTTGAGAGAGACACCCCCAGTGTCGAACATGACCCCCTTGCCAACCACAGCCACTGGCGCGCCTTGGGCCCCTTCCCAACGCAGAATAGCCAGCTTGGTCGGGCATTCGGACCCATAACCGACGGCCAGCATGGCGCGCATACCGAGTTGCTCGAGCGCGTCTTCGTCCAGAATCTCGATCTTCAGGCCCAGTGCGGCCATTCCTTCGATCTGCTTGGCAAAGCTAGTTGTTGTCAGGATATTCGCAGGGGCATTGACCAGATCGCGGGTCAGATGCACGGCGCGTGCCATGATGGTTGCCAGATCGAGTGCGCGGGTTGCCGCGTCACTATCTGCGACCATGACGTGAATCGGGCCATAATCCGGCTTCGGGTCCGATTTCTGCGCCTCATACTGATAGGCGCGCAGCAAGGCGGCTTGCACCATTTCGCCTACGGGCAGAGTATCCGCGCAGATGAGGGTCGCGGCGCGCCCCTGCGATTTGCCAATGCTCAACCCCGCTTTGCGCAGATCAGCGGCAGCGGGCTTGCGCGGCAGGCGGATGATATGCAGCGCTTCTGCTGCCATGCCCGATGGCCAGCCAAGCTGTAGTCCCGCGCCGGGCTTAAGCTTGGTGAATGCCGCGCTCTCAAGTGCGCGGGTGACTGCGCCGCGCGTCAGTTTGTCGACACGTTTTGTGGCGCGGGGCAGGGGGCTGTCTGCATCGGCAAAGACGACGACGCGCCCGTCATGTGTGGTGATTGCGTCAAGCGAGAATGGCTGTGCTTCGGTCAGCAGGCTGCGGGTCATGTGGCCTCCGGGTCATGTGTTTGACCCAGAGGTAGCGCGCGTTCTGCGTGAAGGCCATGCCCAAGTTGCGCAACATGTGCAACTTGGGCAGGATCATGTCGTCAGAAGCGCAGGTTGAAATGCCGTGTCAGGCCAATTTGGGCAGAAATCTGGTTGCGTTGGCCTTGTTGCACGATGGGAGAGGCAGCTGCATCACCGCGCAGGCGGTCGTAGCGCAGCGTTCCCGTCACACCCCAATCCGCACTGAGCGGCTGATAGGCCCCGACTTCCAAGCCGACCGAATGGAACCCGCATGACGGGCGATAGGCTGCGTCGGCAAAAGCCGCCTCTGTCGCTTCCGCATCGGTCACGCCAAAATATGTCCGTGCAAAGCGTGCATTCCCAAACTCTGCGCGCGGGCCTGCATGCAGCACCAACCCGCTTTCACCGCGATAGATCAGGTTCATGCCCAACTCGCCGGAAAGCGCCTTGTGACCGATCACGCCATAGCGCAGATCGCCATATACCTGCCACCAGTCAGCGGTGTGTTGCAGCCCGACGCCGACCTCTACTGCGGCGCTGACATCCTCCAGCCCGGCAAGTTCATCCTTGCCTTTACGCTTGGCGATATAGCGAAAAGCGCCGCGCAAGCCTGTGCCGGGCGCAAATTGCGTGGGTCCATCTGGATCGCCCAATTGCACAGCGCCAAACCGCAAGCCGGTAAAGCCGAAGCTGCCTGTCGGCCCGATCTTGTGGTCATCCGCGCCAAAATAGCTGGGCGAAACACCCGCGCCACCTGTGACAGAGAAAGACAGTGCACGGTCCTGCGCAAAAGCGGGTTGCGACAGCAATGCCGCGGCGATGGTGACTGTGGAAATGGCAGAGAATAAAGGTCGCATGATGCCCCCCGATACTTGAAAAACGACTCACCCATCTCGGGCATGATGTGCAGTTAGTGCGTTTTCAGTTAATTTGCAGCAGTCATGACCAGAATTCAAAATTTACATGCGAAACCTTGTTTTTTTGTGACAGAACGGGCAACACAGCAGCGCAGCAACAGGAAGGCATGATGCAGTTCACAATCGCAATAGATGGCCCGGCAGCCGCGGGCAAGGGAACCATCAGCCGTGCAGTGGCGCAGGATCTGGGCGTGGCGCATCTGGATACGGGCCTGCTCTACCGTGCCGTCGGCATGAAAGGCGGCGACCCGGTTGCGGCTGCGCGCAATCTTGCGCCGCAGGATCTGGAGCGCGAAGATCTGCGCGGGTTGCAAGCGGCAGAGGCCGCCAGCCGTGTTGCTGTAAACCCTGAAGTGCGCGCTGCGCTGGTTGAATTTCAGCGCGACTTTGCCCGTCGTGCCGGGGGCGCTGTGCTGGACGGGCGCGATATTGGAACCGTGATTTGCCCCAAGGCCGAAGTGAAGCTGTTTGTCACTGCCAGCGCCGAGACGCGCGCCATGCGCCGCTGGAAAGAAACTGGTGAAGGCAGCTATGATGCGGTGCTGGAGCAAGTCCGCATCCGCGACGCGCGCGACATGGGCCGCGCCGATGCCCCGTTGCGCCCCGCCGATGATGCCGTCGTGCTTGATACGACCGAGTTAAGCATTGAGGATGCTGTGGCGCAGGCCCGCGCAGTCATACAGGCCCGGCTGGGACGATAGCTGCACATCACTTTCCGCGATACGGTTCCACATATTGCAGCGCCATGTCCCATGGAAAGAAAATCCACGTGTCCTGACTGACTTCGGTGATGAAGCTGTCGACCATATCGCGCCCCAAGGGCTTGGCATAAACCGTAGCGAAATGGGCCTTTGGGAACAGCTTGCGTACCAGTTCCAAGGTCTTGCCGGTGTCGACCAAATCGTCGATCACCAGAATACCCTCGCCATCGTCGCCCATGATCTCGGCCTGCGGGGCTTTCAGGACCACCGCTTCGGCGCGGGTCTGGTTGTCATAGGATTTCACGCTGATCGTATCGACCACGCGAATATCCAACTCGCGCGCAATAATCATTGCAGGCGCAAGCCCGCCGCGCGTGATGGCGACGACCGCCCGCCATTGCCCGCCGCCCGGACCCTGTTGCTCCAGCCTCCAGGCAAGGGCGCGGCTGTCGCGGTGAATCTGGTCCCAGCTAATATGAAACCCTTTTTCATGTGGCAGGCGATCGGTCATGCTCAGGCGTCCTTTTTGCCGGTGACGACATCAATATCGGGCGCATCCACAGCCTTCATGCCGACGACATGATAGCCCGCGTCCACATGCAGATTTTCACCGGTTGTGCCGGACCCAAGGTCTGACAACAGGTAAAGTGCTGCCTTGCCGACTTCCTCCTGCGTGACATTGCGCCGTAAGGGAGAGTTCAACTCGTTCCATTTCATGATGTAGCGGAAATCGCCAATGCCCGAGGCGGCAAGCGTTTTAATCGGCCCCGCGCTGATCGCGTTGCAGCGAATGCCATCTTTGCCCAAGTCTTCGGCGATATATTTAACCGACGCTTCCAATGCTGCCTTGGCCACACCCATCACGTTGTAATGCGGCATAACCTGCTCGGCCCCGTAATAGGTCATGGTCAGCAGGCTGCCGCCTTCGTTCATGATCCGCGCAGCACGCTGGCATACGGCCGTGAAGGAATAGACCGAGATGTCCATCGTCATGTTGAAATTGTCGCGGCTTGTATCGACATAGCGGCCGCGCAATTCGGACTTGTCAGAAAACCCGATGGCATGCACAACGAAATCAATCTTGCCCCACAGCGCTTCCAGATCGGCGAAAAGCTGATCAAGCGAGGCCATGTCGCTGACATCACACTCAAAGATTTGCGGTGGACCCAGCCGCTCGGCCAGGGGCAGAACGCGTTTTTTCAAGGCCTCGCCCTGATACGAGAAGGCCAGTTCTGCGCCATGCACGGCCAGCGCCTTGGCAATCCCCCATGCGATGGATTTGTCATTCGCAAGGCCCATGATCAGACCACGCTTGCCGTTCATCAAACCGCTCATTGTTATTCTACCCCAAAATTCCACTAACTTGTTCTATTCCAAGCCATGAATGACCGCAAGATTGTCTGGGGCGAAACAACTGCCCTGCGCATGTCGCTTTTATAAGATTGCGTGCTACAGTTCATCGAAAGCGGGGTTGCGTCGTTCGAAAGAATTGTTAACACGTGTCGCAGACTTATGTATGCATAGGTGTGCGGCGACAGGGTGTTAGCGATCAGTCTGAAGGCCGTCGACCGTGTCGAGATGAGTTGGAGGAAATTTGAGCGAGCGCGATGGAATATTTGTTGGGCAAGACCCGTTCGAGATCGTAAGGCGCTGGCTTGGCGAGGCCGAGTTGTCAGAACCAAACGACCCGAATGCGATCGCGCTATCAACTGTTGATAGCGCTGGCATGCCCAATGTGCGCATGGTGCTGTTGAAGGATGTCGCCCCTGACGGGTTTACATTCTATACCAATTTCGAAAGCGCAAAGGCTCAGGAGCTTGCACATAACAGCCAAGCCGCTTTCGTGCTGCATTGGAAGTCCTTGCGTCGTCAGGTCCGTGTGCGCGGGCATGTCAGCAAGGTAGAGGACGCGGAGGCGGATGCCTATTTCGCGTCGCGCTCGTTGAAAAGCCGCTTGGGGGCTTGGGCTTCGCGGCAGTCGCGGCCCTTGGGATCGCGTGCCGAGTTGATGGCCGAGGTGGCGCGCCAGACCGCGCGTCATGGCACCAACCCCGCGCGGCCCCCACATTGGGGTGGGTACAAGATTACCCCGGTGGAAATAGAGTTTTGGGCAGATGGTGCGTTTCGATTGCACGACAGATATTGCTGGCGTAAGGCGCCATCTGCTACGAGTTGGGATGTGACAAGGTTGTCGCCCTAATACAATGTTTTTGAAGTAAATGCGTCCGGTTTCTGTGTTCATGGTGTAAACTGAAAGAGCGGGGGTCTGCGACAGGCGGATCATCCCAGAACAGGCGAGACAGGTATAATGGACTCTGATGAAAGCCCCGTTGAAACCTTCGCGGGAGTGGTCAAATGGTTTGACCCGGCGAAAGGATTTGGCTTCATCTTATCAGATGACGCAGAGTCCGACATTTTGCTGCATGCGAATGCGCTGCGAAATTTCGGCCTGAGTTCCATCTGCGACCGCGCACGCATCCGTGTCACTGTGCACAGCACAGCGCGCGGCTTGCAGACCCACGAAGTGCTGGAAGTGTTGCCGCCAGAGGACGAAGTTGCCTCGGTAGAAGAGATGGACCAACCCGGCCCGGTGATTGATACATCGATCCCCATTGAGCCAGGCCGCGTGAAATGGTTTGACAAGGTCAAGGGGTTTGGCTTTGCGAATGTGTTTGGCAAACCTGAAGACGTGTTTATTCACATGGAGACGCTGCGCCGGACTGGTATGGCGGACCTGCAACCCGGCGAGGCAATTGCGCTGCGCGCTGTTGAGGGCGAGCGCGGACGCATGGCTGTGTCGATAGAGCCGTGGGAATCCGGTATGGCTGCGGAAGGGTCTGATTCTGGGGTAGCCGAGGAATGATGCGCATACTCCACATTTTGCTTGCTGCATTGGTGATGCCCTTTGCGACAAGCGCTGCATATGCGTCGTGTGCCGAAGGGCATGTCGATCTGCGGGGCTCGTGGGGGCAGGCGCGCTTCTCGGTTGAAATCGTGGATACCGAAGAAACCCGCGCACAGGGACTGATGCACCGCGAGCATCTGCCGCGCAATGCCGGGATGCTGTTCGTCTACGATGCCCCTACAGAGCCCGCATTCTGGATGCGCAATACGCTGATTCCACTGGACATGATTTTCGTGGACCCGACAGGGCAGGTGACGCGCATCCATCCAGATGCAATTCCGCATGACACAACCCCTATTCCGGGTGGTCCGAACGTGCTGATGGTGTTGGAAATCAATGGCGGGCTGTCCCAAATGCTGGGAATGACCGAAGGCAGCGAGATGCGTCATCCGCGCCTCGATCAAGACACAGCGCTTTGGCCATGCGAATGATGATAATTCTTTTGCATAAACGTCAATTCGCTCTTTTCTCGGTCCGACATCCCCGCTAAAGAAGCGCTGTGTCGGGGCGTGGCGCAGCTTGGTAGCGCGACGGTTTTGGGTACCGTAGGTCGTAGGTTCGAATCCTATCGCCCCGACCATTTTTCACTCAGCTTCTCTCTGTGCGACATACTGCCTGCGGTGCTGATATCAGGTTGTATTCCTGCCAGCAGCGCCTATCTATGCTTTGTATGGTTGGGGAGTATGACATGCCAAAATTGATAAAGCTCTACATCCAGCAAGTCATTATCGGATTTGGCTTGTCCGCAGCGTTCACAGCGATCTTGGTTTATTTCGATGTTGCCAATTTGCAGCGCCTTTTGCTGGGGTCCAGCGACGGGTTGCTTGGTCTGTTCCTAATCTTCTTCTTCAACGGTCTAGTTTTCGCGGGCGTTCAGTTCGCAATCCGCATTATGCGGATGGGCTATGAAGACGATGATGATGACGATGATGACCGTGGTATGCCGATCCGGACTGGTGAATTGATACCAATCCGCGTCTCAACCGGTGACCGGTCTGGTACGCGGTGAAGGTGGCAGGCCCGCAGCAACCGTGGTGGCGTGAATTTCCCGAGAGCCTGAATATTCAGGTGGGCGCCAGATAACAAGGCCAGGACCCTGTCAGAGCCAGCTCCCTCGGATGTGCTTATCGGCCACTGGAAAAGGGCCACACACGTGAAGAGCAGCACCTGCCTGTTCGATAGATAGGATGCGGCGCGCAGGCATTCAAGATTAATCGGATGCTTGACGTAAGTTCACGGTACGTTCATGCTATGAGGCATGCAGACTACTTTGTCATATAAAACAACATTGGCACCTGGCATGGTTTTGGCGCGCGGCGTAGGCCGCTGCCTCAGCTCGCTTGGCTTTGCACCATTGACCGAATTTGTCCCTGCTCGCGGGCTGCGCGTTGATGTGATTGCTCTTGGCCCAAAGGGTGAAATCTGGGTGATCGAATGCAAATCAAGCCGCAGCGACTTCACATCCGACCAGAAATGGCAGGGCTATCTTGACTGGTGCGACAGGTTCTTCTGGGCGGTTGATCCCAGCTTTCCGACCGAAATATTGCCGGGTGATGCCGGTCTGATGCTGGGC
Source organism: Roseinatronobacter monicus (assembly GCF_006716865.1). NCBI lineage: Bacteria > Pseudomonadati > Pseudomonadota > Alphaproteobacteria > Rhodobacterales > Paracoccaceae > Roseinatronobacter > Roseinatronobacter monicus. Next base: position 1,231,882 of record NZ_VFPT01000001.1, read on the forward strand.
GACGGGTATGGCGCGGAAATCCTGCGGATGCCAGAGGCAGCGCCCCTAACGGCTGCGCGGCGCAAAGCCGTTACTCAGGGATTCGCCCGGCAGGCCGCGCTGCGGTTGGCGCGGCTTCATGACCCGAATGTCAATCTGGCGGAGTTTTAGGGTTTTGTCGTCTGGGCAAACAGCCAGTGCCCATGAAAAAGCCCGGCACATTGGCCGGGCTTTTGCGTCTTATGTGCATGCGTGCGTTATTCGCCAAGCTGCTCGTTCAGTTCCGCGAACGCGGCAGTGAATCCAATGAGGGACATGTTCAGATCAACCACCTGATCGGGCGCTGCAACTGGCACTAGCGACCATGTTGCACGTGCGCCTCGGCGAAACGCATCAACTTCTTCAGCGGTGAAGCCGACACGCGCGATGCAGCCGATTGCGGTGCAGAAGGTGAACGGGTAGCGCTTTGCATCCCCGTCATCGACCTGCATCACAAGCTGTGCTGTCAGCAGGGTATCAAGCGGGGTGAGAATGGTCGCACCTGCCGCAGCTTCTTGCCCCGGTGGCAGTGGAAAGACTGTGATCTCAGCCGTTGCATTCCCTTCGCCATCGCGCAGAAGCTGATACATCTGACAAGGATCTTGCTCGTCCTCGACGCGCACGCAGACCAGTTCCCAGTCGTCGTGGGTGTTGCCGACATAGCTTTCATCACCGGCGTCTTGGCCGATGACTTCGCCCGTTGACAAGCCTGCCATGGGCGAGTCTGTCGCTTCCTGTGCGTACAGGCTTCCAGCCGCGAGAGAGAAGGCCGTTGCGATCATGGTTGTTCTAAAGATCTCGACAATCCTTTGTGCCATTCTGCTTCCTTATGGTCCTGGTCAGAGTTGCGGGTTTGGTAGCATGTGTCTTGTCAAAAGTCAGGGGGAAAAACCGAGCGACAAAACATTTGAATATGCGTGAGCTTGCTGCGTTCAGATTGCCGGTACGCTGGGGCAAAGGTTCTTTTCTGTCTTGGCAGGAGTTTGCCAGACGTGCCGGTGCTCACATAAAATAAGGGCCCTAAGGCCCCTATTTTCGTAATTTTTTATAACTCCCTGTCGGACCGGCCGACGAATTGAGGGGAAGTTAGGATTAAATTGCACGCCCGTCAACAAGAATTTAATCTAGAATTTTCGACATGTCATGGCAGCGTTTACACAAGTTGACACAGACCGCGCCATATACGCTTGTGCGCAAAAAAACGCTGCGCCAGCAGGCGCAGCTAGTCTGACAGGGAGGAAACGCAGCAGGCGCAATAGCGACCCCTACGTCGATCCGACTTTAGGGGGTAATCGTTAAGATTCGCTTTCCAAGCGGGGCGACCATGTTCTAGATTTGCGCGGCACACAGGCCATGCCGCGTGTTTTGAAGTGAAAGGGTTTTTCAGTATGACGATTTCGGACGGTGCAATCTTTGTGGGTGGCGGGGGCGAGGCACAGAATACGCCACAGCTTTTGCGTTTGGGGTATGGCAACCGGCACGGGTTGATCGCGGGTGCAACAGGTACCGGCAAGACCATCACCATGCAGATTCTGGCCGAAGAGTTCTCGGCTGCCGGTGTTCCGGTGTTCTTGACAGATATCAAGGGCGATGTAGGCGGCATGGCCATGCCCGGCACCCCGCGCGGCGGCTTGGAACGGCGCGCGGAAACCATCGGGCTGGCGGGGTATGGCTATACCGAGAGTCCCGTCATCTTCTGGGATTTCTTCGGCGAACACGGCCACCCGGTGCGCGCGACGATTGCCGAAGTGGGGCCGCTGTTGCTGTCACGTATGCTGGACCTGACCGAGGCGCAGGAAGGTGTGATTAATGTGGCCTTTCGCATTTCAGATGATGAAGGATTGCCAATCCTTGATCTGAAAGACCTGCGCGCGATCCTGAATTTCCTGGGCGAGAACCAGCGCGAGATTTCGGTTCAATACGGCAATGTCACAACGCAAAGCATCGGCGCTATCCAGCGCAAGCTGTTGGTGCTGGAAAATCAGGGTGCTGCGCATTTCTTCTCGGAACCGGCATTGCAACTGGCTGATTTCATGCGCATTGCCCCCGATGGGCGCGGCTATGTCAGCATATTGCATGCCGAGCGGTTGATGCGCACACCGCAGCTATACGCAACATTCCTGCTTTGGCTGTTGTCGCAACTGTTCGAAGAATTGCCAGAGGTTGGCAACCCCGACAAGCCTGTGCTGGTGTTCTTTTTCGACGAGGCGCATCTGTTGTTCAACAACGCCCCGCGTGCGCTGGTTGAGAAAGTCGAGCGCGTCGCACGGCTGATCCGGTCCAAGGGGGTTGGGGTCTATTTCGTGACGCAAAACCCCGACGATGTGCCTGATACAGTGCTGGGCCAGTTGGGCAATCGCGTGCAGCACGCGTTGCGCGCCTTCACTGCGCGCGATCAACAGGCGTTGCGCCGTGCTGCGCAAACCTACCGCCCGAACCCGCGTTTCGATATAGGTGAGGCAATCCGAGATGTGGGCGTGGGCGAGGCTGTGACCTCATTTCTGGAAGATAAGGGCAATCCCGGCATAGCCGAACGCACGCTGATCCGGCCACCTGCGTCATTGATGGGCCCGATCGAGGATGGCGCGCGCCAGATGTTGATGCTGCGCTCACCCGTTGCGGGCAAATATGAAAAGATCATCGACAGCGACAGTGCGCATGAAATGCTGGCGCGCCGGGCCGAGGCCGCTGCGAAAGAAGCAGAGGCTGCCTTGCAACAGGTCGCAGCAGAAAAAGAGCGCGAGTTTACGGCCGCACGCCGCTATGAGCCGCCCGCCCGCAAAGGCAGTCGCGCAGCCTCAACCCGCAGCTCGGCGCGGCGTGGGGATACGCCAGTTGATGCTTTTGCGAAATCAATGGCGCGTCAATTGGGAAGTCGTACAGGGCAGGCACTTGTGCGCGGCGTGCTTGGGGGGCTTCTAAAGGGACGCTGAGCGCTTGAGGCGGCACGCATTTGCCTGTAGAGGCTTGCGCCTGAACACAAGGCGGAGTGCGCACGCATGAAATTTCTAGATCTTGCCAAGGTCCAAATCCGCTCTGGCGGGGGTGGGTCCGGTTGCGTGTCGTTCCGGCGCGAAAAATTCATCGAATATGGTGGGCCTGATGGCGGTGACGGGGGCCGGGGGGGCGATGTCTGGGCGGAAGTGGTCGATGGGCTGAACACGCTGATCGACTTTCGCTTTCAGCAGCATTTCTTCGCCAATTCCGGCCAGCCCGGCATGGGGCAGGGCCGCACAGGCAAGGACGGGTCCACTGTCACATTGCGTGTCCCCGTGGGGACCGAGATTCTGGATGAGGATCAGGAAACCGTCATTGCAGATCTGACCGAAGTCGGCCAGCGCGTGCTGCTGGCCAAGGGCGGCAATGGCGGCTGGGGCAACCTCCAGTTCAAATCCTCCACCAATCAGGCCCCGCGCCGCGCCAATGCCGGCCAGCCGGGGGTAGAGCGTGTCATCTGGCTGCGCTTGAAGCTGATCGCGGATGCCGGACTTGCGGGTTTGCCAAATGCAGGCAAATCCACCTTTCTTGCGGCCACATCGAATGCGCGGCCCAAGATTGCTGATTACCCGTTCACCACGCTGCACCCCAATCTTGGGGTTGTGGGCGTGGATGCGCGTGAATTTGTCATGGCCGATATTCCCGGTCTGATAGAGGGCGCAAGCGAGGGGCGCGGCCTTGGCGACCAGTTTCTGGGCCATGTAGAGCGCTGCGCGGTGCTGTTGCAGCTTGTCGATGGCACATCCGAAGATGTGGCTGAGGACTGGCGTATTATTGACCATGAACTTGACGCCTATTCGCACGACGTGGCCATCAAGCCGCGCGTCGTTGCGCTGAACAAAATTGATGCGCTGGATGAAGAAGAACGCGCCGAGAAAAAGGCCGCGCTGGAACAGATCAGCGGGCGACCGGTGTATATGATTTCAGCGGTTTCGGGCGAAGGGATGCAGACCGTGCTGCGCGCGCTTCTGGCGCGGATCGACAAGTCGAAACCCACTGTCGAGGATGACGGGCCATGGCAACCCTGACTGCTGCCAGCGCGCTGACGCAGGCGCGCCGGGTTGTCATCAAGATCGGCTCGGCACTGCTGGTCGAACAGGGTAGGTTGCGGGCTGACTGGTTGCGCAGTCTGGCCGATGATGTGGCCGGTTTGCGCGCAGGCGGGGCGGATGTGGTGATCGTGTCCTCCGGGTCCATCGCGCTGGGGCGGGGGGCGCTGCGGTTGCCAAGCGGCCCATTGGCGTTGGAGCAAAGTCAGGCGGCAGCTTCGGTTGGCCAAATCCGTCTGGCACGCGCCTATGAAGAAGCACTGACCCCGCATCAAATTTCCACAGGCCAGATCCTGCTGACACTGGATGACACCCATGACCGCCGTCGCTACCTGAATATCCGCGCGACATTGGCCACATTGCTGGGGCTTGGTGTTGTGCCTATTGTCAACGAAAACGACACAATCGCCACAGATGAAATCCGATATGGCGACAATGACAGGCTGGCCGCGCAAGTGGCCGTGACCATTGGCGCTGATCTTTTGGTGCTTCTGTCCGATGTGGATGGGCTTTATACCGGCAACCCGCAGACCGACCCCGAGGCGCGCCATTTCACGCAAGTGGACCATATCACCCCCGAGATAGAAGCAATGGCCGGTGCGCCGACCTCCAGCCTGTCCAAAGGGGGCATGAAAACCAAGGTTCTGGCCGCCAAGACGGCGGTCGGGGCAGGTTGCGCCATGGTCATTGCGGCAGGCGCTGCACTGCACCCGCTGGCGCAGTTGAAAGACGGCGCGCGCGCAACCTTGTTTCTGGCGCAAGGCGACCCGCGTTCGGCCCGCAAGCGCTGGATCGCGGCGATGAAGGCCAAAGGCGTGCTGCATGTCGATGCAGGTGCTGTGCGCGCCTTGGCGCAGGGGAAATCCTTGCTGCCCGCTGGGGTTACTCATGTGGAAGGGCAGTTCCAACGCGGTGATCCTGTTGCTATCATGGGGCCGGACGGGGCATTGGGCGTGGGGCTTGCAGGCTATGACAGCCTTGAGGCCGCTTTGATCGCGGGCCACCAGTCGCGCGAGATTGCAGAGATACTGAACTATCCGGGCCGTGTGGCCCTTATTCACCGGGATGAGATGGCGCTATGACAGAAATCAGCCAAGAGATGATTGAGATGGGCCGCCGCGCCCGTGCCGCCGCACAGGTGTTGTCAACCAGCCCGTCGGCTTCCAAGACCCGCGCTCTGGAACACGCAGCGACCGCATTGTGGGACATGCGCAGGGATGTTCTGGCCGCAAATGCGCAAGACATGGCGGCGGCGCGCGCCAAGGGTCTGTCGGGCGCCATGGTTGACCGGCTGATGCTGGATGAACCCCGTTTGCAAGGCATTTGTCAGGCGCTGCGCGATGTGGCCGCACAGGTCGATCCCGTCGGCCAGACCATCACTGAATGGGACCGGCCTTCGGGGCTGCATATCCAGCGGGTGCGCACGCCTTTGGGTGTGATCGGCGTGATTTATGAATCGCGCCCCAATGTGACAGCAGATGCCGGCGCGCTGTGCCTGAAAGCGGGCAATGCCGTGATTTTGCGCGGTGGGTCTGAATCGTTTCATTCCAGCCGTGCGATTCATGGCGCACTGGTTGCCGGGTTGCGCGCGGCTGATTTGCCCGAAGATGCGATTCAACTTGTTCAGACCACGGACCGCGCGGCGGTTGGTGACATGCTGCGGATGGTTGAATTTATCGACGTGATCGTGCCACGTGGCGGCAAAGGGCTGGTCGGGCTGGTGCAACGCGAAGCGCGCGTGCCGGTTTTCGCGCATCTGGAAGGGATTTGTCACATCTATATCGATGCCAGTGCTGATGCAGACAAGGCACGCCGCGTGGTGGTGAATGCCAAGACGCGGCGCACGGGGATTTGCGGTGCTGCGGAATGCCTGTTGATCCACCGCGATCTGGTCGAGCGGCTTGGCGCGCAGATCATTGCCGATCTGGTGGCTGCGGGTGTCGAGATGCGTGTGGGCGAGGGTTTACAACATTTGCCCGGCACTGTGCCCGCAAGCCCTGATGATTTCGGGCGCGAGTATCTGGACATGATTATGGCGGCGGCAGTGGTCGAAGATGTGGAGGGCGCGATGGCGCATATCCGCACCCACGGCTCGCAGCACACAGAGGCGGTCATTGCCGAGGATGCGGGTATCGCCGCGCGCTTCTTTGCGGGGCTGGATTCAGCCATTTTGCTGCACAATGCCTCGACCCAGTTTGCGGATGGGGGTGAATTCGGGCTGGGTGCGGAAATCGGCATTGCCACAGGCAAGATGCACGCGCGCGGGCCAGTCGGGGCAGAGCAACTGACCAGCTTCAAATATCTTGTGACCGGCGACGGGACTGTGCGCCCCTGAGGTCAGCTTAAACCCCGACGCGCACAACGTCAGACCCGTTCGGTTGGCACGGTGAAGCTGTCCAGCACCGCGCTCAGGTCTGCGTCGCTGACGGTGCTTTGTGCGTCGATCCGCGCCACAAGCCCGCGCGTTTTGTCCTCGACCACCTCGGCCACGCGCGCGTCAAGGTCATGTTCCTTGAAGGCGGCGTCGAGCACGCGGGTGATTGCCAGACGCCGCAGATCGGGTTTGAACACTTTGCCAACGGCGGTTTTGGGCAACTCATCCAGAATTTCGATATGTTTCGGGATGGCGGCGCGCTCTGACAAAAGGGGCGTTACATGCTCTAGCAGCGCCTCTGGTGTCGCGGTGGCACCCGACACGAGTTCCACATAGGCGCAGGGCAATTCGCCCGCGCGCGCGTCCGGCTGGCCAATCGCCCCAGCAAAGCCGACCTCGGGGTGGTTGAGCAAGGCTTCTTCGATCTCGGCGGGGTCAATATTGTGGCCCCCGCGAATGATCAGATCCTTTTGTCTGCCAGTGATCCACAGATAGCCGTCTTCATCCATGCGCCCCAGATCACCGGTGCGCAAAAAGTGGCCGTCCACATACAGATCATGGTTCTTGCTGTCGTCAGTATAGGTTGGGGGGGTGACACCGGGATTGCTGATGCAGATTTCACCGACCTCATTCGTTGCACATTCCACCATGTCGCCGTTACTGGCCCGCAAAATGCGCACTTCGGTATAGGGCAGGGGCAAACCGACAGAGCCTATTTTCTTCATGCCGTCCACAGGATTGCAGGACACAAGGCAGGTCGCTTCGGTCAGCCCGTATCCTTCGGAGATTTGCACCCCGGTCGCCTGTTCGAAGCGCTTATACGTCTCTCGCGGCAGCGCGGCAGAACCGGAAATCCCGGTGCGCAGGGTCTTGATATCGGCATCAACCTTGCGCTGCATCAACGCCGACAGGGCCGTGGGCACAGTTATCATGAACGTGACGCCCCAACGCTCGATCAATTTCCAGAAATTGTCGAATACACCGTCCCCGCGATAGCCTTGCGGTGTGGGAAAGACGACATGCGCGCCTGACATGATGCAGCACATCAGGATCGGATAGGCGGCAAACACATGAAAAAGTGGCAGCGGGCAGAGTAGGACATCTTTTTCGTTGAACAGCAGCTCTGCGCCCAACCATCCGTTATAGATCATCCCCGCATAGCGATGCTGGGCCATTTTGGGCATTCCGGTGGTGCCGCCTGTGTGGAAATAAGCGGCCAGCCGGTCGGTTTTCGGGGCCTCGAAAATCAGGGCGCCCGCTGGTTGAAGGTCCAGTTCGCGGTGGAAATCCAGCACGGTTGCATGGTGGTTATGCGGGCTTTTTGGCCGGATGAAGGGCACAATCCAGCTTTTGGGCGGGCTGAGATGGGGCAGCATGTCCAGTTCCAGCACTGTCTGTACATCCGGGGCCTGTGCCACCGCCTGCGCCACTTTCTGCGCCACATCTGTCTTCGGGAAGGGGCGCAATGTGACTACGACCTTCGCACCCGTTTCACGCAAAAGCGCGGCAATCTTGTCAGGTTCCAGCAGCGGGTTGATCGGGGATACGCGCCCTGCGGTCATGCCCCCCAGCAGCGTGATCGCGGTTTCATTGAGTGTGGGCAGGATATAGGCGACGCTGTCGTCCTCGCCAATCCCGAGGGAGTGGAACAGATTGGCCGCCTGCGTCACACGCGACAGCAACATCTCCCATGTCAGCGTCTGGGCTTTTGCGCCGGGGGTGGCGAACATCTGAAAGCTGATGGCGTTGCGCGTGCCATGCCGCGCCGCCGCCTGCTGTAGTGCCTGATAGACAGAGACTGGCAGATCACGCGCGTCCCAACTGCTCTGCGCTTCGATCTTTCGCAGGTCGTCGTTGGTCTTGAATACTTGCATGATGTGCCTCCTTTGCCTTGCGTCTTAGCAGAGCATTGTTCTGCAAAACGCGCAAGTCAAAGGCGGGGCGGCATGGATCAGATGCGCGTGTCCCTGCGCGTTCCCGCGCACAAAGGCTTAGCCCTCGCGCGGGCGCATCGCCAGCCAGATCAGCGCAGAACCTGCCAGAACAAGGAAAGGCAGCATCGCCATGTTGACCAGTTGCCAGCCCGTCTCTGCTGTGCCGCCAGAGCAGTTCATCAACGTGCCCGAACTGAGCGAGGCGACGAATACCCCGCCAAAGACGATCATGTCATTCATGCCCTGCACCCGCCCGCGTTCCTCGGGGGAATGAGAGGCTGTCAGCATGGTGGTGGCCCCGATAAAGCCGAAATTCCAACCCACACCCAGCAGGATCAGGGCGATATAGAATTGCTCCAGCTCCACCCCGGTCATTGCAACCGCACCCGAGGCCGCGAGGATAACAAGCCCGGTGCCGACAATGGCACGCGCCCCAAACCGCGCAATCAGATGGCCGGTGAAGAAGGATGGCGCATACATCGCCAGAACATGGGCCGAAACGATATTGGCCGCGTCAGAGGTGGCAAATCCGCAGCCGACCACCGCCAGCGGGGTCGAGGTCATGACCAAATTCATCAGCGCATAGGCGACGGTTCCGCAGATCACGGCCACGGCGATGACAGGCACGGTCAGCAACTCTCTGCGCGAGCGACCCGCAAGGCTGGTGCTGGTGGGTTTGGGGGGCGTCGGAATGTCCAGCGCACTCAGCAGGGCCATGCCTGCGATATTCAGCACGATCACGGTCAGATAGGTTGCCAGAAATGGCACGGGCATGGCATCGGTTGTCAGCGACACCAGTTGCGGGCCGAAAACCGCCGACAAAAGCCCGCCTGCCATGACATAGGAAATCGCCTTGGGGCGGAATTCGGGGGTGGCAGTGTCGGTGGCGGCAAAGCGGTAAAACCCGTTCGCTGACATGTAAGTGCCTGTGATGAAAGAGCCAAGCAGGAACAACGGAAACGAATTGAGCATCAGCGCATAGGCCGAAATGGCCGCGCCCACAGCGCCCGCGCCGCACGCCACCCAGAAGCCCGCGCGCCGCCCGTAAGCCTGCATGAAGCTGGACAGTGGCGTGGCCGCCGCCATTGACCCCAGCACGATCAGCGAGATGGGCAAAGTCGCCCAGCAAGGGTTGGAGGCCAGCATCTGCCCCGCCAGCCCGCCAATAATGAACAGGATCGGCAACTGCGCCCCAACCACGGCCTGCGCCGCGACAAGGACCATCACGTTGCGCTTGGCGCGGGTGTTATCGGGGGTTGCAACTGTATCACTCATGCGCGCAGGATTAGACGGATTGGATGACTTGGGAAAGGGGTCTTTTACATGTGCAGCAAAACGGCGCAATCCTGATGGTCGGGCGTATTCTGACAACAGAGGATTGCATGGACGAAGGGGCCGCATGGCTGGCGCAGGCAGAGCCGCGATTCGCCCATGCCCTTAGCCTGACAGGCGCGCCGCCATTGCGGCGCAGGCCGGATGGGTTTGCGCATCTGCTATCTGCGATTGTCAGCCAGCAGGTCAGCACCCATGCCGCCCGCGCCATCTGGGGCCGGATGGAAGGGGCAGGGCTGACCACCCCCGAGGCTGTGCTGGCCGCAGATGATGAAAGTTTGCGTGCGCCGGGCCTCTCGATGCAGAAAATGCGCTATGCGCGCGCTCTGGCCGCAGCGGGCATAGATTTTGACGCATTGCGCGACCTGCCGGACGAAGACATTACCCGCATCCTGACCGAAGTGCCGGGCGTTGGGCGCTGGACTGCCGAGATTTACGCCATGTTCAGCCTTGGCCGCGCCGATGTGTTTGCGCCTGCCGATCTGGCGTTGCAGGAGTCCGCCAAGCGGCTGTTCGATCTGCCCGACCGCCCGCGCGAGGCCGCGTTGCGCCGCATGGCGACCCAATGGTCGCCATGGCGCACAGTTGCGGCGGGCATATTGTGGGCTTATTACCGTGTTGAAACCGACAGGGAAGGAATCACATGACACGCGCGCTGCACTCTGACCGCCGGGGGCCAGTTTCCGGGGGCAAGGCGAAATCTGCTGTGGTATTCGTGCACGGCTACGGCGCGGATGGCGCGGATTTGCTGGGGCTGGCTGACCCGCTTGGCCCGCATCTGCCCGACACAGCATTCTTCTCACCCAACGCGCCCGAGAAATGCACAGGCAATCCTTTTGGGTATCAGTGGTTCCCAATTCCGTGGCTGGATGGGTCCAGTGAAGAACAAGCGCTTGCAGGGCTTGAAGCTTCCGCAGTCGATCTGAATGTTTTTCTGGACAAGATTTTGGCGGATGAGGGGCTGACCCCGGATCGTCTGGCGCTGGTGGGCTTTTCGCAAGGCACGATGATGAGCCTGCATATCGCCCCGCGCCGTGCTACACCGCTGGCTGGACTGGTCGGATTTTCGGGGCGGTTGATGGTGCCAGAGCGGCTGGAGGCAGAGACCGTGTCACCCCTGCCAATCCTGCTGATCCATGGCGATCAGGATGATGTCGTGCCCCTTGCCAGCCTGTCCGAAGCGGCAGATGCGCTGGTTGCGGCGGGGTTCGAGACTTACAGCCACATTTCGAAAGGGACAGCGCACGGAATTGCCCATGATGGGCTGTCGCTCGCGCTGTCGTTCCTGCGCGACAAGTTTCCAGCGTAAAATTCTGTTGTTGCGCTAAATTTCATCGAATTGTCGTATGTCGTAGCTAGGTTTGGAGCTGCGACATTTGGTGCGATCTTATGACTTGCCAGATGCTTCGCGCTAGATATAGTGCAAGCCATGCATGCTGTGGCGCAGCATGCTTTCGGCCCTGCGGGGCGCACACAAGATGTCGCCCCAAGGGCCACCAGATCGGAGGTGGCACCTGTGGATGGTGATTTCAGATCAGACTTCGTCCGCGATCCAGCGGCGCTGCGTCAGTTTCCTGCGCTGGTGCTGAATGCCGATTACAGGCCGCTCTCCTATTACCCGCTGTCGCTGTGGCCGTGGCAGGATGCCGTCAAGGCGGTGTTTTTGGACAGGGTCGATATTCTGGCGGAATATGAACATGTGGTGCGCAGCCAACGTATGGAAATCCGTGTCCCGTCGGTGGTTGTGCTGCGCGAGTATGTCAAACCGCGCAAGCGCGTGGCCTTCACGCGGTTTAACCTGTTTTTGCGGGACGAGTTTTCCTGCCAGTATTGTGGCGCCAAGAACGATCTGACCTTTGACCATGTGCTGCCGCGTAAATTGGGCGGCGTGACCAGCTGGGAAAATGTTGTCGCCGCTTGTGCGCCCTGCAATCTGCGCAAAGGGTCCAAGACCTTGCGAGAGTCTGGTATGAAGCTGCGCACCCGGCCCATGCGACCGGAATCCGAGCAGTTGCGCAATCTGGGGCGGCGTTTTCCACCTAACCATCTGCATGACAGCTGGCTGGATTACCTGTATTGGGATACTGAACTGGATGCATGACCCCATGTCGCGCGTGCCCACTGGACAGGTGGGGTGTCAGACTGTAAATGGTGCCATGATAGCGCTAACGAGAGCGCAGCAAGCGCCTTCGGGCAAGAGGTTATTATGGTTGCACGCGTTATTCCAGTTGAACAATTTGACCTTGTCATCTTTGGCGCGACGGGCGATCTGGCGCGCCGCAAGATATTGCCGGGCCTGTATCGGCGCTGGAAAGAAGGGCAAATCCCGCAAGGCTCTGCAATCATTGGCGCGGCACGGAGCGATTTGGCACGTGCAGATTTCCGTGACATGGTCCGGGCCGCACTGGAAGAATTTCTGGCTCGCAAAGAACTTGTCGAGGACTCCATCGCCTCGTTTCTGGAGATGCTCGACTATGTCAAGGTTGATGCCAAAGGTGATGGTGGCTGGGAACACCTGCACGGTATGATGCGCAAGGATATCGTGCGCGCGTTTTATCTGTCTGTGGCGCCTGCGCTATTCGGTGGTATCGCGCAGCGGCTGCACCAGCGCGGAATTGCGGATCGTAATTCGCGCATCGTGGTGGAAAAGCCATTTGGCAAGAATCTGGAAACCGCACTCGCGCTGAATGCCGCGCTGGCAGAGTATTTCCACGAAGATCAGATTTACCGGATCGACCACTATCTGGGCAAGGAAACGGTCCAGAACCTGATGGCCGTGCGTTTTGCCAATATCCTGTTCGAGCCACTGTGGAATTCGCAATTTGTCGACCATGTCCAGATCACAGTCGCCGAGACTGTGGGGGTGGATGGGCGCGGTGAATATTACGACTCGTCCGGTGCAATGCGCGATATGGTGCAAAATCACCTGATGCAGCTTGTGTGCCTGATCGCCATGGAGCCGCCCCATTGCTTTGAACCCGATGCGATGCGCGACGAGAAGCTGAAGGTCATTCGCGCCCTCGATCCGCTGAAAGCAGGCGAATTGGTGCGCGGGCAATATCGCGGGCGCGGGGATGAGGATTATCTGGTTGAGAGCGGCAATCCCGACAGCCTGACCGAGAGTTTCATTGCGATGAAATTGCATATCTCGAACTGGCGCTGGAAGGGCACACCCTTCTACCTGCGCACAGGCAAGCGGTTGAAATCGCGTGTGTCGGAAATCGCTGTCACCTTCAAAGAGCCGCCCCATTCCATCTTTGGCGAGTCGAACCAGTGGCGCGAGAATGTCCTTGTGATCCGGCTTCAGCCTGATGAAGGCATGGATCTGCGGGTCATGATCAAGGAGCCGGGACCGGGGGGGATGCGGTTGAAAGATGTCGCCCTCGATATGAGCTTTGCCGAAGCTTTGGGCAATGATCTGGACATTCCCGACGCGTATGAGCGGCTTATCATGGATGTGATCCGCGGCAACCAGACCCTGTTCATGCGCGGTGACGAGGTCGAGGCCGCTTGGGCGTGGGTCGATCCTGTGATCGACGGGTGGGAGGCGCGCGAAGATCAGCCGGAACCCTACGAGCCGGGATCGACAGGGCCAGAAGGCGCGCTTATGTTGATGCACAAGGATGGACGGCGCTGGCGGGAGATCAGGTGATGGAGTTTCACGAATACCCGGACCGCGAGATGATGATGCTGCGCCTTGCGCAGCGGATTTCATCGGAACTTGGCGAAAGCCTGCGCGCCAATGGCCGCGCCACGCTTTCGGTGCCGGGGGGTACAACGCCGGGGCCGGTCTTTGACACGCTCAGCGGGGTTGATATGGACTGGTCGCAGGTCTGCGTTGTCCTGAATGATGAGCGTTGGGTGGCCGAGGACAATCCGCGCTCGAACACTCGTCTGCTGCGCGAGCGCTTGTTGCGCGCAAAGGCCGCGCCGGCAAAGCTGATCCCGCTGCGTGCCGACACGCCCACACCAGAGGAGGCTTTGGACGGGTTGATCGAGGGGCTGGTTCCGCACCTGCCGATCTCGGTGCTGCTGTTGGGCATGGGCGAGGACATGCACACGGCCTCGCTCTTTCCGGGTGCGGACAACCTGGAAGCTGCCCTTGCTGCCGACGCGCCCCCCCTGATGGCGATGCGCGCAAAGGCCGCAGGCGAGCCCCGTATCACCCTGACCGCACCTGTGTTGCGCGCGGCCCTGCGGGTGCATGTCCTGATCACGGGTGCCGCCAAGCGCGCGGCGATTGAGCGCGCGGCCAAACTCTCCCCCCGAGAGGCGCCGATTGCCTGTGTGCTGGATCAGGCGCAGGTACATTGGGCGGAATAAGGGGCAGGGGGCTTGCGCCCCCTGAGATTGAGTATTTTTAGCAAGAAAATGTAACAGGGGCAGAGCATGAGCATCTGGAATGATCTGGCGCGGCATCAACGCGCGACCGAGACACGGCATATGCAAGACTTGTTTGATGAGGCGGGCCGTGCGCAAGTATTTTCGGTGCAGGCAGGCGAGATGCATCTGGATTATTCCAAGACAAACATTGACGCCGAGGGCCGCGCCTTGCTGGTGCAACTGGCGGAAAACGCAGGGTTGGCCGAGAAGCGCGCGGCGATGTTCGGGGGCGCGAAGATCAACGAAACCGAGGGGCGCGCTGTCTTGCATATCGCACAGCGCGCAGGCGAGGACGCGGTCATTGACGTTGACGGCGAAGATGTCATGCCCGAACTGCGCGCGGTGCGTATGCGTGCGTACGCTTTTGCCGAAGATGTGCGTGCGGGGCGGTATCCGGGGCAGGGGGGCGCGATTACGGATGTGGTCAATATCGGCATTGGCGGCTCTGATCTGGGGCCAGCTATGGCGACGCTCGCACTTGCCCCCTATCATGACGGCCCCCGGCTGCATTATGTCAGCAATGTCGATGGGGCGCATATTGCCGATACATTAAAGGGCCTGAACCCCGAGACGACATTGGTGATCGTCGCCTCCAAGACCTTTACCACTATCGAGACAATGACCAATGCGCGCACGGCCCGCGACTGGATGGCCAGCAAAGTCACCGATCCGGGGGCGCAATTCGTCGCAGTTTCCACCGCGCTGGACAAGACCGCCGAGTTTGGCATTGCGCCCGAGCGGGTGTTTGGCTTCGCGGATTGGGTGGGCGGGCGCTATTCGGTCTGGGGGCCGATCGGGCTGGGGATTATGATTGCGGTCGGTGCGGCGGGCTTCGACGCTTTTCTGGCGGGCGGCCGCGCGATGGACACGCATTTTCAGAACGCGCCACTGGCCGAGAATATGCCGGTCTTGCTGGCGCTGGTGGGCATTTGGCACAACCAACTCTGCGGCCACGCCACGCGCGCGGTCTTGCCCTATGACCAGCGGCTTGCGCGCCTTCCGGCCTATTTGCAGCAGTTGGAAATGGAATCGAATGGCAAGCGTGTGGATATGGAAGGGCGCGATCTGGCCCGTCAGTCCGGCCCGATTGTCTGGGGCGAGCCCGGCACCAATGGGCAACACGCGTTTTATCAACTCATCCATCAAGGCACGCGGATTGTTCCGTGCGAATTTCTGTTGGCGGCAAAGGGACATGAGCCGGAGCTTGCGCATCAGCACCGGTTGTTGGCTGCAAATTGCCTTGCGCAATCCGAAGCCTTGTTGCGCGGGCGCAGCTTCGAGCAAGCGCGCGCCATCATGGCCGAAAAGGGGCTGACAGGGTCCGATCTGGACCGACAGGCGCGCCACCGCGTCTTTCCCGGAAACCGCCCCTCGACCACATTGATTTACCCCCAACTGACGCCTTTTGTTCTGGGCCAGATTATTGCGCTTTATGAGCACCGGGTCTTCGTCGAAGGGGTGATCCTTGGCCTTAATTCCTTTGATCAATGGGGGGTTGAGCTGGGCAAGGAACTGGCCACTGCAATCGGGCCGCTGCTGGAGGGGGCAGATGCCTCTGCCAAAGACCCGTCAACGCAAGCGCTGGTGGCGTTTGTGCGTGCGCATCAGGGGGTGTAACACATGAAAAGCGCCGCATGACGCGGCGCTTTTCTTTTGGCGTATCGCGCAGAGGTCAGAACCGGACGATGGTTTCGAAATCATCCAACTGGTCGCCCTCATCCGAGATCAGATCATCGACGCCCAGCAGTATTGTCGCGCGCGTGCCATCATCCGAGATCGTCCCGGTTGTGCTTTCGATCTCGCGTCCCTGAACCGAGAAGCTGATCGACATCCCGTCAAACATCTGGCGCATCATGGCCATCATTTGCGGGTCTTCGATCATTTCGTCCATTCCGTCATTCATGGCCGACAGGGGGAACAGGGCGCGCACGCGGTTGCTGTCGAGATAGGTCAATTCGCCTTGGATCTCGGTCGGGACA
Organism: Roseinatronobacter monicus; assembly: GCF_006716865.1. Taxonomy (NCBI): domain Bacteria; kingdom Pseudomonadati; phylum Pseudomonadota; class Alphaproteobacteria; order Rhodobacterales; family Paracoccaceae; genus Roseinatronobacter; species Roseinatronobacter monicus. The sequence continues at coordinate 1,247,948 of NZ_VFPT01000001.1, forward strand.
TCATCTGCCGCATCGGGGCGCATGAGTTCGGCGAAGGTGCCTGTCTTGTCAAATTCGCACCGCGCATGGGTATCGCTGAGCACAAGCGTTCCGCCATCTTCCTCGGCGCAGAAGCTGTCATCGCCGCCCGACATGTCATACATCTGGCGCTGCATCTGCATGAAGCCGGTCAGGCGCGCCTCATCCTCGCCCAGAACTTCGACGGTCATGTCTACTTCGACGCAGGCTGCCAGCGCCAATGCCGCAGGAAGTGCAAATAAAAGGCCACGCATGAAGGATCTCCTTGATCGGTGGTGTGTATGGATGGCAGGAAAACAGAAAAACACCCTGCACACCAGCCCGAATTCAGGCTTATCCGCCGCTGCAATGTGCCCCTTCGGGTGCGGCCCCAGATCCAAGGGCAAGCGCGGGTGGTGCCGTGAACAGGTCTGGCGCGCCGGTGGCACCCAGATCAAGTGCGACAATTGCCAGCACAAATGCCAAGGCCAGAAACCCCGTCATAGGGCGTGAAATCCGCGCGGTCATGCGTATGCCCCCCCTGTTACACGTGGCCGCAACAGAACCGGACGCAACCGGATTCCAAGCATGGAGCCAGCGAATGCCGCAACCAGCCAGACCCAGCCATGCAGCGACCCTGTCGATATGCCGCTGAAGAATGCGCCCACATTACAGCCAAAGGCCATGCGCGCTGAATATCCCAGCACCAGTGCCGCCACCAGAACCGCCCCGTAAGAGATGGGCGTTAACGATTGTGTCTGTGCGCCGGGGGCTGCGCGCCAGCGCATTACGGCGAATGCCCCGATCAACAGCCCGATATTCGTCAGTGAGGTGACATCGGTCAGGATCGAGGCAGAAAGCCGTGCGGCGTTGCCCTCGGCGGCCCAGAAGGCTGTGGTGGCCAGATCCGCCCCGCCTGCCTGTGCGATTTTCGCCCCCCAAAGCCCAAGCCCATAGACAATGCCCCAAGGTTGGCCCGCGATGACCAGATTGGCCAGCGACAGAGCGGCGATCAGGGCTGCGGCGATCCACAGGCGGCGCGGGGGCATACGTTTGCCGGGCGCACTGCGCAGGAACGTGACCGCCCCGACAATCGCCAAGCCGGCCAATGTCAGGCCAAGCCCGCCCATATCGCCAAACATACCCTGAAAGGACAGCACTGGCAGGCTTCCAAGGCTGGTCCACCAGCCAAGATGCAGGGTTCCGGCAAAACTGCCGCCGATAAATCCGGCCAAAGCGATCAGCCCGACCAGATTTCCGCTGCCCGCATTGACCAGCGTGCCGGATCCGCAGCCCATGACCAGTTGCATGGCCGCGCCAAAGATAAAGGCGCCAAGGATCATTCCGATCCCGACGGGCGCATGCGCGGCGACCAACTCGCCCGGATTTGCTGCAAGCAAGGGAAAGGCAACCACGGCCACCAACCCAATGGCGATCAGTTGCGCAAGCAGGCCACGCCCGTCGCGGTCGGTCACGATCATCCGCCAAGGTCCGGCAAAGCCAAAGCGCAGCCCTTCCAGCACCAGCCCGAAGCCAAGGCCCACCAGCACCAGCAGCCCTGCGCGCGGCCCGGCCATGACGAATGTAAACAGGGCAAAGCCCAGCACGATCAGTAGCACAGACGCACGCTGAAGGAACATCCTGAGAGCCTTTCGTAAAACTGATGACGCGCGCTTGCTGCGCGCGTCAAGGAATTGGTTATTTCACACGATGCCGTAAAGCGCGGGTCAGAACAAGCCTTCGACCCAGCGCTTGGTCGAGCGCCACAGATACGCGATACGCGTCGGCTCATTGTCCAGCTCGTGGCCGTGGATAGCGTATTCGGCCATGCTTTCGGCATAAAGGCGTGTATTCTCTACACCGGCGAGTTCACTCAGTGCGAACCAGTTGAGCGCCGCCCAATGGCCGGTGTTACAGAAAGAAACCGTGATGGGCGAGTCGACCAGCCCCTGAGCTTCGGCAACTTCGCGCGCGCGCTCTGGTGTGACCATGCGGTTGCCTTCGAAGAAATCTTCATACTCAAGGTTCTCTGCGCCGCGCACTGTGCCGGGCCGTGCGATAGACCATGCGATCCCTTCAAAGAAACCGCTTGGGCGGCTGTCCATCAGGCGCGCCTCGCCGCTTTCAACCAGATCGGCGACCTCGGTGGTTGAGATATACCATTCATCCGACCATTCGGCCATGAAGTCCGTCTCGGCTATTTCAACCGGGGTGGTTGATACCGGCAAATCTGCGCCGGTCCATGCGGCAAACCCGCCATTGAGCAGCGCCAGATCCTGCACGCCCAACGACTTCAACGTCCAGTAAACACGGGCGGCGGTGCCCATATCAGTAGGGTCGCTGCCAGCATGAACAATAACAGTGGGGATGTCGGCCTCTACGCCCACGCGTGCGGCTTCCAACTCATACTCAAGCTCTGGCAGCAATGCGCCGGGGTTGGAGGGGCCGCCACGCCAGTTTGCGTAGGGTGAATGCGCAGCGCCGGGAATGTGCCCCGCCGCGAAATCGCCCGATACATGGATGATGCGAATATCGTCTTCGGCTTCCATGATGGCGGCCAGTTCTGCTGGCTCCAGCAATGGACCCCAGCCTTGCGGTGTCGCAAATGCGAGTGCGGGCAGAGCGATGAGAGACAGGCTAAGAGCGGTGGTGCGCAGCATTGGAACTCTCCTTGCGAGACATAATCCGGTGTTGGACGGCATTTAGGCAGCGCAATGTGGTCTGGCAAGCATGGCGGGGCCAAGCGCGAGAACGGCGCTGCAACAGGCGTTTTTATTCGCAACAGCATATGGGAAGGGTTTGTTCTGCACCTGTCGAAAGTGGAACAATATTCTGTGCGGGCGCGTGTGGCGGGCATTTATGCCCTTATTGCGCTGGTGGTCTTTGCGTGCTGCGAAAAACTGTCCTTCAGCTTAGGGGCAGCCTTTCTTGTGTTTCCTTGCCAAGTTGCGATTCGCGCCACAAGATCAGCAGCCCGGACGCAATGACCAGCACCGCCCCTGCTATCATCGGGCCGGTTGGAACCTCGCCGAAAAAGAAATAGCCGATGAAACTGGCGAAAAACAACTGTGCATACCAGAATGGTGCCAAGGCCGACGCATCAGCGAAGCGGTAACTCGCGGTCATCATCAATTGCCCAACCCCGCCCAAAGCCCCCGTCAGAACAAGCAAAGCCATGATCTTGCCAGAGGGGATGACCCAGCCGAAGGGCAGGGTCATAAGCGACAAAAGGCTGGCCGTGACAGCAAACCAGAATACGATAGCCGGTGTGGTTTCCGTGGCGACCATGCGCCGGACGATGATCTTGACCAGTGCGGCACATATGGCTGCCCCCAATGCCATCAGCGCCCCAAGCCGCGCCAACTCATCGACATCTCCACTGACGGACAGGCGCGGCCAGACCACGATCATCACCCCCGCCAGCCCCAGTGCAACGGCAGTCCAGCGAAACAGGCGCACGCGCTCCCCCAGAAACACAGCCGCAAAGACAAGTGTCAGAACGGGGGCGGCAAAGCCGATGGTGGTGACTTCGGGCAGGGGAAGCAGCGAGAGCGCCAGAAAATTCATCCCCAGCGTGATCGAGCCGACAATCCCGCGCAGCAGATGCAGGCGCGGCCGCTCTGTGCGCAGCCCATCCATCAGCGGCCCTTGCAAGGCAATCCAGCCCAGTATGAATGGCAAGGAAAAGAAAGCGCGTGAGAAAACCGCTTGGCCCGTGGGCACATGTTCCGAGACTGCCTTGACCACCCCGGCCATGCTGACCAACACCATTAGCGCGCACAGGTTCAGGGCAATTCCCGTAAGAGGTTGGGCAGACGTGCTGCGCGACAGCATGGAAACTCCGGCATTGTTCACATGTGTAATATGTAATCGCGCCGCCAGATACAAGTCAACGCGCCATGCGGCCTTGCCAACGCGCTTTGGGCGCTTTAGCTCACATGCAGCAATCGAAAGGGCCAAAGATGACCGAAACCCTGCTTGATCTTGCGTGGTCCGAGGCAGAATCCGCGCCCGACGATGGCGCGCTGCGCTTGCAGTATTACGCCCGACTGGTCGAGGCTGAGATATTCCTGTTGCTGGAGCGCGAAGCCGAGGGCGACAAGATTGACCCGAAGGTGTTTGATCTGGAAGACGGGCCAATCGTGCTGGCCTTTGACACAGAGGCCCGCCTGACCGAATTTACTGGCTTGCCTGCTCCTTATGCAGCAGTGCCGGGCCGTGTGCTGGTTGATATGCTGACAACGCAAAGCATTGGGCTGGGGCTGAATTTTGGGGTGGCACCGTCATCCAGATTGCTGCCGCCAGAGATTATCGACTGGCTGGCGCAGATGATGGCGGAGCGCCCGGAGGAATTGCAGTCGCGGGTTACTGCGTTGCACCCGCCCAAAGGTCTGCCCGAGAAACTGTTGCTGGCGCTGGACCAGCGCCTTGCGCGGATGGAAGGGCTGGCGCGCATGGCCTATCTGGCTGGCGCTGAATACGAGAATGGCACGCGCGGGCATATGCTTGCCATTATTGATGTGGCCGAAGGGGCCGAAGCCACGCTGGCGCGCGCGGTGCAGGGGGCACTAAGCTTCTCTGGGGTCGAAGCGGGCATGTTGGATGTGACCTTTCTGTCATCCGATGATGCGCGCGCGGCTGATTGCGCGCGGGTGGGCCTGCGCTTTGATCTGCCTCAACCTGCCGTTGCGCCATCCACCCCCAGCGCGCCGGGTATGGACCCCGACCGCCCCCCACGCTTGCGCTGACACGCTGAATATTGCTGTCGATTGGTGGGGTAATATAATACCTAATTTATAAGTGTATGATTTGTAACGAATAAATAGATCATCATGGGCTTGACCTGGCCGTCCAATCCTATAGAAAGCGCGCATCCCGCATGAATTGCTTATGCGGTTCTTTTTCCCATTCTCAAGGGTCTCGTTATGAAAACCTACTCTCTCAAAGCCGGAGAGATCGAGAAGAAATGGATCATTATCGATGCTGAAGGCATCGTTTTGGGCCGTCTCGCCTCGATCATCGCCATGCGCCTGCGCGGCAAGCACAAAGCCACCTTCACGCCTCATATGGATATGGGTGACAATGTCATCGTCATCAACGCCGATAAGGTACAGTTGACAGGCAAAAAGCGCGACAAGCCCAACTACTGGCACACGGGGTATCCCGGTGGGATCAAATCCCGCACAACCGGCCAGATTCTGGAAGGCCGCTTTCCCGAGCGTGTCGTCATGCAAGCGGTCAAGCGCATGCTGCCAGGTGGCCCGCTGACGCGCCAGCAGATGACGCATCTGCGCGTCTATGCCGGAACCGAGCATCCGCATGAGGCCCAGCAGCCCGACGTGCTGGATGTGCGCGCGATGAACAAGAAAAACACGCGGAGTGCAGATCATGGCTGAAGATCTCAAAACCCTCGACGATCTGAAATCAGCAGTTACGCCGGTTGAAGAAGAAGCGCCTGCGCGCGAGCCTGTGCGCGACGATCTTGGCCGTGCCTATGCGACCGGCAAGCGTAAGGACGCGGTTGCCCGCGTCTGGATCAAGCCCGGTTCTGGCAAGGTCACTGTCAACGGCAAGGAAATGGGCACATATTTCGCCCGTCCGGTGTTGCAGATGATCCTGCGTCAGCCTTTCCAGATTGCAGGCGTTGTTGACCAGTTCGACGTGCAGGCAACGGTCAAAGGCGGTGGTTTGTCGGGGCAGGCAGGTGCAGTAAAGCACGGCATCTCGAAAGCGTTGCAGTTGTTTGATCCCGCATTGCGCGGATCGCTGAAGGCAGCAGGCTTCCTGACACGCGACAGCCGCGTGGTAGAGCGTAAGAAATACGGCAAGGCGAAAGCACGTCGTAGCTTCCAGTTCTCCAAGCGTTAATTTCGCACAACAGACTTACAAAACGCCCGCAGCACTTTGTTGCGGGCGTTTTGCGTTTGGTCTGTGGCATATCCGCCAAATCTGGGAACGGATTGGATCAGCCGTCGGTTTTGTTTTCGGGCGCAGGCAGGGCCTTTGCTTCATCGGGCATCTGCTCTGGCAAATCTATGGTCAGCGTACCTTCGTCGGGGTAGATGGTAATGCGCGCTTTTGGGGCAAGCGTGACCAGAATTTCGTTCAATTCCTTTTGCGCACGTTCAACCGTCTCGCGTTGGGTTTCCCGTTTGATTTCCGGTGCGTTGGCTTTGTTCCCAAACAAGAATTTGAACATGTCGGCAGTCCCCTGTGTAAAACCATTATGGTTACACCATGGGTTGAGGTTGTAAAAGCCAGCTTGCTGCGTTGCAGCGCATTTTCGCCATCAAAAGCGTGTCAAGCGAATCCGGGTGCGGTGCAGGTATGGCCTGCATGTAGCCCGCGCCGGCTGGTGAGGGGGCCCAGAAAACGCTGTACGACCGGATGATCTGCGTCCAGCGCTCCATGCCGGATCAACAGTGCCGTGATCGCGGCTTCGGCGGCACGGACACCACCATCGATAATCTTCAAGGCTATGCCAAGGCGCTGTTCGGGCAGGATCGCAACAAAGACCGCCTCTGCACCTGTCTTTATGGCCGCGCGTCCCCCCATTGCGCGCATCAGGTCGGTGCAGGCGCGCGTTTCGCCTGCCACAAGGTCCGGGTGCTGTATCATGGCCTCTCGCAGGGCAAACATTGCGCGCGACCGACTGCTGCCACTGTCTGTGGCGCTTGCGAATTGTGCCATGGCATAGGCCAAGGCAGACAGCTTGGTTGCAAAATTCGGGGCAGAACAGCCGTCAATGCCGTATCCGGGTGAAGATGTACCCGTAACTTCTTCAAAGGTGTTGAGAATCGTCGTTTGAACAGGATGATCGGGCAGGGTGTACTCTGCCTCGCCCTTCAGGTGCCGGTTCAGCATCAGAAAGCCCGCATGTTTGCCAGAGCAGTTATTGTGCAACTGACACGGTGTGCCGCCGGTTTTGATCAGGTGGTCGCGCTCGGCAATATCTTGAGGGTCCTGACAGCCGCAGCGCAGGTCGCTTTCGCTTAGGCCCATATCGTTCAACCAGCTTGCGACGCGTGTGACGTGGCTATGTGCCCCCTGATGCGAGGCGCAGGCCAGCGCCAGTTGCTCGGGGCGCAGATCGCGCCCTGCGCCTGTCTCTAGCAAAGGTAAGGCCTGCACCATCTTGCAGCTTGACCGCGGATAGATCACCGCATCGGCGTTGCCCCAACTCTCGACAATCTCGCCTGAGTCGCGTGCGACGACAGCATGGCCACGATGCAGGCTTTCCAGAATATCCCCGCGCCAAAGCTCGATCAAAGGGACTGATCCAAGATCGAGCGAGGGGATGTTCGGCATTTTGTTGCTCATTTCGTTCACTCCTGCTGCACAAGCGCTCACGCCTGCGCGATTTCTTGCCAAGAGGGCTTTGAATTTTCGCTGTCTTGACGATAAGACACGATGTAGAAGGCCCACACGCTGCGGACATGTCGACGGCATGCGTGGCGCAAAACCGGGGCCGGGTCAATTGGAGGCATGACAGCAGATGGTGTCACTGAGGCAATTCGGATCGATCCTGGCGCTTGTCGCAGGCGTCTATGGGGCAGGCGTCGCCACTGGCGCGCAGGCACAGGAATCCAGTAACCGCGTCGCGGCTGAGACAGATTGGAGCGTCTTCGTCGAGGAGAGCCCGAAAGAATGCTGGACAGTCTCTGCACCCCGCGAAACAGTCAATACACGCGACGGCCAGCCCGTACAGGTGCGGCGGGGCGATATTCTTCTGTTCGCAACTTACCGCCCCGGACGCGAAGCGCCTGAGATTTCGTTCACAGGCGGCTATCCTTTTGCGGGCGATTCGACCGTTGGTCTGACGATCGGGTCCAACGAGTTCCAGCTTTTTGTCGATGGGCAATGGGCTTGGGCTGGATCGCCAGAAGATGACCAGCGTATTTTTGCAGCCATGCGCGCAGGCGCTGACGCTGTTCTGACCGCGCGCTCGGCTCGTGGAACCAATACAAGCGATACATTCTCGCTGTTCGGGTTTACGGCTGCATCGCAAGAAGCGGCGCGCCAATGCGCTGACTGATCCGCGGTGCCACAGAAAAATTCGCGCCGCCCGGGCTGTAAACCCTGGGCGGCTTTGCTATATGCATAGTTAAGTTTATCGAAATGAGGCCAGAATGCGCGTAGATGCTCCGATCACACAAGACGTGCTGACCCTTCCGCGCAAACCGGACGCAGGCGGCAAGCGCAATCTTGTGGGCCTGACACGCGCGCAAATGGCCGACGCCTTGGTGTCCATTGGCACGCCAGAGAAGCAAGCGAACATGCGCGTGGGCCAGATCTGGCAATGGATATACCATTGGGGCGCTCAGGATTTCGAGGTGATGACCAACCTTGCGAAAGCCTATCGCGCCCAATTGGCCGAGCAGTTCGAGATTGCGCGCCCTGAAATCGTGACCCGTCAGGTGTCCGAGGATGGCACGCGGAAATACTTGCTGCGCATTGCAGGCGGGCACGAGGTCGAGGCGGTTTACATACCTGAAGAAAGCCGTGGAACCCTTTGTGTTTCCAGTCAAGTTGGCTGCACCTTGACCTGTTCCTTTTGCCATACCGGCACCCAGAAACTGGTGCGCAATCTGACTGCTGCCGAGATTGTGGGGCAAGTGTTGGTCGCACGCGACGATCTGGGCGAATGGCCGGTGCCTGGTGCCCCTAGGGATGAGACGCGCCTTGTCAGCAATGTGGTGCTGATGGGCATGGGCGAGCCGCTGTACAATTTTGACAACGTGCGCGACGCGATGAAAGTGGTGATGGATGGCGAAGGGCTGTCGATTTCGCGCCGCCGGATCACCCTGTCAACATCTGGGGTCGTGCCGGAAATCGCGCGCACTGCCAGCGAAATCGGTTGCCTGTTGGCGATCAGCTTCCATGCGACAACGGATGATGTGCGCGACAAGCTGGTCCCGATCAACAAACGGTGGAATATCAAGGCGTTGCTGGACGTTCTTCGTGAGTATCCCCGCCTGTCGAATTCCGAGCGGATCACGTTTGAATATGTGATGCTGAAAGATGTGAATGACAGCGACGCGGATGCGCGCCGTCTGGTCAAGCTGATCGCGGGCATTCCGGCCAAGATCAACCTGATCCCGTTCAATGAATGGCCCGGTGCCCCGTATCAGCGCTCGGATTGGGCAAGGATCGAGGCGTTTTCCGATATTGTTCACAAGGCGGGCTATGCCAGCCCCATCCGCACCCCGCGTGGCGAAGATATCATGGCGGCTTGCGGGCAGTTGAAATCGGCGACAGAGCGCGGTCGGCGCTCGCGCGCTGAAATCGCTGCCGAAGCCGAGGGCTGATACGTGCCCGTTGTCCTTTTGATTGTCGTCGGGGCGTTGGCCGGTGTTCTGGCGACGCGGTTGATGCGTATGCAAACCGATCTGCCGACCGCGATGATTATCGGGGTGCTGGGCGCCGTGACAGGCGGTATGGGCTTTCGGTTTCTGATGACCTCTGCAAGCTGGGTCGGCGCGTTTGTTCTGGCGCTACTGGGGTCACTGCTACTGCTATGGCTGTGGAAGCAGTATCAGGGACGGCGCTAAAGCTGTGGTCACGCGCGCGGGGGGCGGCTTTTGTAAACAGGCAGGCACCAGCCAAACAGCAACGATCCGGCGCGCAGGGCAAAGGTTGTCACGCCGCAGGTAAGAAGTGTCAGTAAGGCAGAGTCGGTCACGAATGTCGTGATGACAGCGGCCAGCGCACCCGCGAAAGCGGCGGTGGCGTATAGCTCGCCCTTTTTCAGGATCAGCGGCACCTCGTTACACACAACGTCGCGCATCAGCCCGCCAAAGGTGCCGGTCGCAACGCCCATGATAAGCACGATCGGCCAATCCTGCCCCATGCCAAGGGCCACACCCACGCCCGCAGGCACCGCAACCCCCAACGCCAAAGCATCCAGCCATTCGAGTGTGCGCAGGCGCGATTCCAGAAAATGTGCGGTGAAGAACACCAGAATGGCCGCAACACAGGCCGACAGGATCATACCGGGGTCAGCGACCCAGAACACCGCCTCTCGGTTCAGGATGACATCGCGCAATGTGCCCCCGCCCACGGCCGTCAGACAAGCCAGAAAGACAAAGCCCACAATATCCAACTGCGCGCGACTGGCCGCCAATGCGCCCGTCAGGCCGAATATGAATACGGCTGCATAATCAAGCCCTTGCAGTAGACTCATGATGTGCTCTTGGTGGGTTTGAATGGCGCCATACCTGCGCGTGCCAATTCATCTGCGCGCTCGTTTTCAGGGTGGCCTGCGTGGCCCTTGACCCATTCCCAGATCACCGTGTGGCGGGCCTGTGCCTCATCCAGCCGCTGCCAGAGTTCGACATTCTTCACCGGCTTTTTGTTGGATGTGCGCCAGCCATTGCGCTTCCAGCCATGAATCCAGCTTGTGACACCGTTTTTCACATAGGCGCTGTCGGTGACAATGGTAATCTTGCTTGGCCGCTCCAGCACTTCCAGCACGCGGATTGCGGCCATCAGTTCCATGCGGTTATTGGTCGTCTCGGCCTCGCCGCCGGACAATTCGCGTTCCTTGACAAGTTCACCATCCCGCGTGGCGCGCATCAGGACACCCCAGCCACCGGGGCCGGGATTGCCGGAACAGGCCCCATCTGTATAGGCGACAAGATCAGGCATCACAGCCCCACATAGCCGGGCAAGGCGCGGATGCGCTCCAGCCAGCGTAGAACTGCGGGAAAGGGGGCCAGATCATAGCCACCGCGCGTGTCTGCCGTATGCGTATAAGCATAAAGGCACAGATCCGCGAGGCTGACATCCGCGCCCACCAGCCAGTCGCGCGTGGCAAGATGATCGTCCATGGTCTGCAACAAGGCATTGCCGCGTGTCAGCAGGTCCGCCAACCGCTCTGGCGTTGCATCTGCGCGGCGGTGGGCGTAGCTGCGCAGTGCCGCGCGCACAGCAATCACGCCCTCATGCTGGTTCTGTTCCCAGAACATCCATGCCAGCATCTGCGCTTGCGTGACCGGGTCGGTCGGCACGAATCGGGTGCCGTGACCCAGATAGGTCAGAATGGCATTGGATTCGGGCAAGAGCGTGCCATCGTCCAGTTGCAGCACAGGGGCCTTGCCAAAGGGCAGGCGCTTGTGCGCATGGGCCTGCTCCAACGTGGCAGAGCCATATTCGACATCACTGCACGGCACCTCGTCCCGCCCCAGCAGGGCCAATAGCAGCCGCACCTTGTAGCTGTTGCCAGAGGAGGGCATGGAATAAAGCTTCATGGTCTGGTCTTTCATCGCTGGACTGGCATCTTTCGGACAGCTTTACCCCAGCCAAAGACCCGCCGCCAGACACAGCACGACCGGCACTGTCAGAATCAGGCGCAACTGCATCCACCAGCGCGGGGTCAGGCCCCAGCGGCTGAATTGCAGATCAATCACCAGAAGCAAGACAAAGCCCGTGATCAATGCTGTCAGCGCTTGTACCGGCCCGCCGCCCACGAAAAAGAACGCCCAAAGTGCTGGCCCGACCGACAAGGCGTAGCCGGTCCATGCTGCCTCGGCCCCGCGCGCGGCAAAGCCCCACAAGACGCCCGACATGAAGCACAGGATCACCACGCCATAGGCGATCATCACGAAGGGGCCGGTAAAGCGCGGGCCGATCACATCCAGCGTCAGTTGCGCCAGTGCGGGCGACAGCAATGTGGCCACGCCCCAAAGAAAGGGCAACAGACCCGACAGACCGAGAATCAGCGCTGGACGTGGGATCATGCGGTTTCGCGCAACACGCGCGGCACCTTGAATTCAACGCGCTCTTTCGCCGTCTCGACTAGTTCGACCGTGACCGCGTAGCGCGCGCGAAAGGCGTCGATCACTTCATTCACCAGTTCTTCCGGCGCGGACGCGCCCGCAGTTATACCGACCGAGCCAATCCCCGACAGCGCACGCCAGTCGATTTCAGTGGCGCGCTGCACAAGTTGCGCATAGGCGCAGCCCTTGGCGCGCCCCACTTCGACCAGACGTTGCGAGTTCGAGGAATTGGGCGCACCGATCACCAGCAGCGCGTCGATCTTGGGAGCAATTGCCTTGACCGACTCCTGGCGGTTGGTGGTGGCGTAGCAGATATCTTCTTTATGCGGGCCGACGATCGCCGGAAAGCGGGCTTTCAATGCCGCGACAATCCCTGCGGTGTCATCCACTGAAAGGGTGGTCTGCGTGATGAAGGCCAACTTCGCGGGGTCGCGCACATCCAGCGCTGCCACATCTTCAGGCGTCTCGACCAGCAGCACCTCGCCCTTGGGCAGTTGTCCCATGGTGCCAATGGTTTCGGGGTGGCCGTCATGCCCGATCATCACCATCTGCAATCCGTTGGCATGGTGGCGCTCTGCCTCGATATGCACTTTGCTGACCAGTGGGCAGGTGGCGTCAACATAGAGCATCTGTCGAGCCTGTGCGGCTTCGGGCACGGATTTCGGCACGCCATGGGCAGAAAAGATCACCGGACGGTCCAGCGGGCAGTCGTCCAGTTCCTCGACAAATACCGCCCCTTTGGCGCGCAGCCCGTCGACCACATACTTGTTATGGACAATCTCGTGGCGGACATAGACTGGCGCGCCCCATTTCTCCAGTGCCATCTCGACGATCTTGATGGCCCGGTCCACGCCCGCGCAAAACCCGCGCGGGGCGGCAAGATAAAGTGTAAGGGGGGGAAGGTCTGTCATGGTCTGGCCCTTGATCTCTCTGGGCCAGACCTAACCCTTGCGGGCTGTTACGTCCAGTATTTTGCGCCGTTTATCCTGCGACGCAATCCGCAATCGCCTGCGCCATGTTGCGCATCAATGTCGGATAAAGGTCCGCACCGGGTTCCAGCATCACGCCTTCCGGGTCCAGTTCTGCACCAACGCGCACGCCGGTCCCCTCAACCACAACATCGATATAACGCGAGCTGTGGTTGACCTCTGGAAAGATGCAGACAGCGCCATCGGCCTGTAGATCAGCGCGCAATTCGCTCAGGCGCTGTGCGCCCGGAGTTGCGGCATCGCCAAGAGCGATAGTGCCTGCCACATTGATCCCGAACTGGTCCACCATATAGCCGTAAGCGTCGTGGAACATGACCAGCGGCGCTGCGGTTGCCGGTTCCAGAATTGCCGATATCTCGGTCGCCAGATCAGCAATCTCGGCGCGTGCGGCTTCGGCATTGGCACGGTATGTTTCGGCATTGTCCGGGTCATGCTCGGCCAGCTCTTCTGCGATCAGATCAAGCCAGATTTCGACATTGCCGGTGTTCATCCAAGCATGTGGGTCAATGCCATCATGGCTGTGGCCGTGATCGTCGTGCCCGTGGCCTTCGTCATCATGGCTGTGGCCGTGATCGTCGTGCCCATGGCCCTCGTCATGGCTGTGGCCGTGATCGTCGTGCCCGTGGCCCTCGTCTTCATGGCTGTGGCCGTGATCGTCGTGCCCATGGCCCTCGTCATGGCTGTGGCCGTGATCGTCGTGCCCATGGCCCTCGTCATGGCTGTGGCCGTGATCGTCGTGCCCGTGGCCTTCGTCATGTCCGTGGCCGTGATCGTCGTGCCCGTGGCCTTCGTCATGGCTGTGGCCGTGGTCGTTGTGTCCATGGCCTTCGTCATGGCTGTGGCCGTGATCGTCGTGGCCGTGGCCCTCGTCATGGCTATGACCGTGATCGTCATGCCCATGGCCGTGATCATGACCATGCGCGAAATCTTGCAGGTGCAGACCTTCGGCGTTGATAAGGGTCACAACTTCGCCCTGCGCCTCGATCCCGGACAAGGCGCGGGCCATCCAGGGGGTCAGCTCTTCGCCGATCCAGAAAATCAGATCAGCTTCGGAAAGTGCGCGCGCCTGAGACGGGCGAAGCTGGAATGAATGGGGGTCGCCGCCGCGGTCCAGCAGCAGGTCGGCCTGACCAACATCGCCCATCACCATCGACACAAGCGAGTGGGTGACCGAGAAATCTGTTACGACCTTTACATCCTGAGCGGCGATTGGTGTGGCCATCATGGCGCAAGCAAGCGCGAGTGAGTAGCGCATCCTATCCTCCTTGTGTTATAAAGTTTCACGACCTATCTAACGTTATATCATAACAGTCAAGGCGGCAATAATGACAGAGCATGCGGGGCAGGGTGGATTTTGCTGTGCCAGCCATAGTGGCACAGCGAATGCACAGGCGATTCTTGATCTGGCCGAAGCCCGCGCAAAGGACCGCAAGGTTCGTCTGACACCTGTGCGACGGCGGACACTGGAAATCCTGCTTCAGGCGCATGGTGCTTTGGGGGCGTATGACGTGCTGGAACAGCTTGCTGCCGAAGGGTTCGGCACCCAGCCCCCGGTTGCCTACCGCGCGCTTAACTTTCTGGTCGAGAATGGCATGGCGCATCGAATCAGGCGGCTGAACGCCTTTACCGCCTGCGCGCATCCCAGCGAAGACCATCGCGCGGCCTTTTTGATTTGTTCTGCCTGTGACAGCGTGACCGAGGCGCAGGCTGGCGGGGTCAATGCCGCGTTGAGTGCTGCGGCGGATGCCGCAGGCTTTGCGCTTGATCGCGCCACGATTGAAGCGGTCGGGTTGTGTCGCGCCTGTCAGGGGGCGCACGCGTGAGTCTGATTACAGCGGCAGGTCTGGGCGTCCATTATGGCGGGCGCAAGGTGTTATTTGACATCGACTTCCAGATGGAGCGAGGCGAGATTGTTACCATTGTCGGGCCGAACGGGTCAGGCAAGACCACATTTTTGCGCGCACTTCTGGGGGTCGTGCCCCCGTCGAGCGGGCGGATCACGCGCGCCAAGGGTGTCAGCGTCGGCTACGTGCCGCAGCGGTTGCATATCGACCCAGGTCTGCCCTTGCCGGTTTCACGTTTTCTGTCGCTGCCAAAGCGGCGTAGTGCGTCCGAGATTGCACAGGTGCTCGACCGTGTAGGTGTGCCCGATGTGGCTGCCCAGAATATGGCGACATTGTCGGGCGGGCAGTTCCAGCGGGTGCTGCTGGCCCGTGCCCTGCTGGTCAAACCCGATATTCTGATGCTGGATGAGCCGACAGCCGGGCTGGACCAACCCGGCGTTGCCAGCTTTTACCGTCTGATCGAAGAAGTCCGCCGCGAAATTGGCTGCGCTGTGCTGTCGGTCAGTCATGATCTGCATGTGGTGATGGCGGCCTCGGATCGGGTGGTTTGTATCAACGGGCATGTCTGTTGCGAAGGCGCGCCGCATGTGGTGCGCGCGGCCCCGGAATACCGCGCGTTGTTTGGTTTGGGCACGGGCGGGGCGCTGGCGCTGTATCAGCACAGCCACGACCACGAGCATGATCACGACCATGACCACACCCATGAAGAAAAGGATCACGCCCATCATGCTGGATGATTTTATGCTGCGCGCAACGCTTGCAGGGCTGGCTGTGGCGCTGGCGACAGGGCCGTTGGGGTGCTTTGTGGTCTGGCGGCGCATGGCCTACTTTGGCGATGCAACAGCCCATGCCGCGATTCTGGGCGTCGCGCTGGCGCTGGGGTTTCAGATCAGCATTTTCATTGGCACCATGGTGGTGGCATTGGTCATGGCGATGATCGTTTCCGTGCTGGCGGGGCGCGGCTGGGCAATGGATACAACGCTGGGTGTGCTTGCGCATTCGGCGCTGGCCTTTGGTCTGGTTGCGGTGTCGTTTCTGCCTGCGGTGCGGGTTGATCTGTCGGCCTATCTGTTTGGCGATATTCTGGCGGTGTCGCGGTTTGACCTTGCGGTGATTGCGACGGGGTCGCTGCTGGTATTGGGGTTGATCCTGTGGCGGTGGGCAGCCCTTCTGACAGCGACATTGAATGAGGATCTGGCCCATGCGTCGGGGATCAATCCGGGACATGAGCGCTTAGTTCTGACGATTGCACTGGCCATCGTGGTGGCGGTGGCGCTGAAAATCGTGGGCGCGCTTCTGATCGCGGCCTTGCTGATTATTCCGGCGGCGGCGGCGCGCAATTTCGCTCGCTCGCCGGAAAGCATGGCGTTAGGGGCGGTTGTGATTGGCGGCGTGTCGGTCTGGGGGGGGCTGCAACTGTCCCTGACGCATGACACGCCCTCTGGCCCCTCGATCGTGGTTTTCGCGGCCATGATCTTTCTGGTGACAACGATTGCAGGGTCGGTGCTTCAGAAACGGTTGGGGCGGTAGGGCGCAATATCCAACTCTGGCGTGCGTCCAGCGACCAAATCTGCGACGATCTGGGCTGTAATGGGGGCAAGGGTCAGGCCCAAATGCCCATGTCCATAGGCATGGATCACATCCGCCCCCGCGCGAGAGGGGCCGATCACAGGGCGCGAATCCGGCAAGGACGGGCGAAAGCCCATCCAGCGGCGGTCAGGTTCGGGCAGATCGGGCAGAATTGCGCGCGCGCCGCGTTCCATAACTGCCCAGCGATGCGGCGAAGGGGGCGCTTTCAGCCCCCCCAACTCGACCGTGCCAGCCACACGCAGCCGCCCCGCCATTGGAGAGAAATAGAAACCCCGCGACACTGGCGTCATCTGGCGGATCAGGCGCGGTGTCGCACAGTCATATTCCAGATGATACCCGCGTTCTGTGTCCAACAGCACGCGGTCGCCGGCCATCGCCGCTAGGGGTTTAGACCACGCGCCGGCAGCGAGAACCACCTTGCGTGCGGTCAGGGTCAGCCTGTCCCCGCTCAGATGCACACGCCCCCCTTCGCGCGTCAGAGCTTTGACTTGCCCCTCGATCCGGTGCACACCTGCCGCATCAACGCTAGCGTGCAAGGCGCGCAGCATGGCGGCGGGGTCATCCAATGTGACCGTGCGCGGAAAGAACGCAGCACCTGCACCCACATCGGCAGGCAGTCCCGGCTGCAACTGGCCCAACTCGTCGCGGCTGATCTGCTCTACTTCGACGCCATGCGCGCGATAGGTGCTGAAATCGGCGGCGCGGCGCTCTGCTTCGGTTTCAAACAGATACAGCGAACCGAGAGGTTTAAGCCATGCCGTGCCCCCGATCTGCGCTGCCAGGCTGCGCCACGCGGGCGCACTGGGGGCCAGAAGGGCGGCAATCGCGCGGGCATTGGCCTCGGCGCGCCGGGGCAGACATTCGCGCGCGAAACGCGCAAGCCACGGCGCAAGGCTGAGTGCGGCGGCAGGGCGAATGGCCAGCGGGCTGTCGCGGTTGAACAGAAGTGAGGGCAGGTTGCGCAGCACATCGGGCGTGCCGACGGGCATAACAGCGTAATCGGCAATAACACCTGCATTGCCGTAGGAGGCACCGCTCTCGTCATCCTTGGGCGCAATCAGCGTGACCTCATGGCCCTGCTCGGCCAAGCGCAACGCGCAGGACAGGCCGACAACGCCGCCGCCGATAACTGCGATTTCCGTCTGCTGTGCCATGCGCGGCCTTTCAGATGATCTGTCGCAGGTGTCCTGCAAAAGTCCCGCATGTGCAAGCGGCAAGCGCGGCAATTGATCGTACGATCAGGCCGCGCGTTCGGCGGTGAATTGCAAGCGTGCGAGCCTTGCATACAGCCCGCCCTGTGCCACCAGTTCTTCATGCGTGCCCGTGGCAACAATGCGCCCCTCATCAAACACCACGATGCGATCTGCCTGTTTGACGGTCGCCAGACGGTGCGCGATTGCAATGGTCGTACGGCCCTTGGACAAATGGTCGACCGCGCGCTGCACGGCGGCTTCGGATTCGGCGTCCAATGCGCTGGTTGCTTCGTCCAGAAGCAGGATCGGCGCATCGCGCAGGATGGCGCGTGCGATGGCCACGCGCTGTTTTTGTCCGCCCGACAGCATGACGCCGCGCTCGCCCAGCTCGGTGTTATACCCATCGGGCAGACGGTCGAGGAACGTATCGGCATGTGCAGCGCGTGCCGCGGCCAACACTTCGCTGTCAGACGCGCCGGGGCGACCAAACCGGATGTTATCCATAGCCGAGGTGGCAAAGATTACCGGGTCTTGCGGCACCAAGGCAATCGCGCGCCGGAAATCGCTGCGCTCCATATCGCGCAGATCCATGCCATCAATGCGGATATGACCGGATTTCGGATCATAATAGCGCATCAGCAATTGCAGGATGGTCGTCTTGCCCGCGCCAGAGGGGCCTACAAGAGCCACAGTCTCGCCCGGTGAAACCGTCAGGCTGACATTCTCCAGCGCTTGCTGGCCGGGGCGGGTGGGGTATTGAAAGCTGACCGCGTCAAATTGCACCGCGCCGCGTGTGGGCTTGGGCAGGGGCATTGGGGAGGCAGGGTCTTGCACGGCGTCTTCGGCAGACAGCAACTCGATCAACCGTTCAGTCGCGCCCGCGGCACGTTGCAGCTCTGACCAGATCTCAGACAACGCCCCGACCGACCCCGCGACGATGACCGCATAGATGACGAATTGCGCCAATTCGCCCGGTGACATGACGCCCGCCGCCACATCGCGCGCGCCGACCCAAAGCGTGCCCAGAATGCCAGTGAATACCAGTGAAATGACAATTACAGTCAGCAGCGCGCGGGTGAAGATTCGCCGCCGTGCCACATCGAAACTGGTTTCGGTTACACGGTCAAAGGCCGCGCGGGATGCGGCCTCATGCGTGTTGGCCTGCACGGTCTGAACAGCACTCAACGCTTCCGAGGCATTGCCGGAACTGGCCGCGATCCAGTCCTGATTCTCGCGCGAGAGTTTGCGCAGCTTGCGCCCCATGACCACAATCGGCACGATGATGACCGGCACCATGAGCAACACAAAGCCCATCAGCTTGGCCGAAGTCAGCCCCAGCAGGATCAACCCGCCCATCAACATCAGCGCATTGCGCAACGCGATAGAAACAGACGAGCCGATGACCGACTGAATAAGCGTGGTATCGGTCGTCAGGCGCGACAGCACCTCGCCGGTCATGATGCGTTCATAAAATGCAGGGCTGCGGTCGATGACACGCGCGAAAAGTGCTTTGCGAATATCAGCCACGATCCGCTCACCAAGACGCGTGACGAAATAATAGCGCAGCCCTGTGCCCAGTGCCAACAGACCCGCCAATGCGAATGCGCCAGCAAAATACTGGTTCAGCAGCGCCATTTCGCGGGCTTCAAACCCGTCAACAACACGGCGAACGGCCAAGGGCAGCGCAAGCGTGATGGCTGCGGTCGCCACAAGGGCAAGGATCGCGATTGCCAGCAACCCGGTATAGGGGCGAATGAACGGCCATAACCCCCGCAGCGCGCCCATATTTCTGGATTTCGCGCGGTCTTGTTGCGCTGCGTCAGTGTCTGTCATGCGCCCTTGCTCTTGCTAAGTTCGATACGGTTTAGGTCAGCCAGCGCAAGGGGGCAACCCCCAGCTTGGGCATGCATGGGCGCAATCAGGGGGCCGTAATCGTTATGGTGGTGCAAAACCTGACATGGTGTCGCATGAAGCGACCTGTGCCGTGTGTGGCAGGGCCAAATCCTAAAGTCTGCTGACCAACAGACCCGCGTGGCGTTCTGCGCCTATCTGATCGACGGCAAGGCGCATGAAGGGCCGCGCGCGGTGTGGGCGCGACCCGTCTCAAATGACAGCACTCAGGCCGCTTTCTCCATCCGCAAAAAGGTGAAAACACCCAGACTTGTCAGCGGTGTATCTTCCACAAGTTGCAGGTCATGCACGCCCAACACCCGGTCTTTGGGGAAGTTTGAATGCCAGCCCATCCAGTCGGCGAAGGGCGCAAATTTGCGCTCTAGCCACGCCAGCCAGCCTTCTTCGCGGGCGAAATGGTTGACCAGCAGGATTTGCCCGCCGGGTTTGCACACACGTGCCATTTCGGCCATGACCTGTTCGGGGTCTGGCACAACCGAGATCAGATGCATGGCCACGACCGTGTCGAAACTTGCATCAGGGAAATCCAGATTGCGCGCGTCCATCTGCCGCAGATCGCGCACATGGTCCAGCTTCTCTTCGCTGACCTTGGTGCGGGCGCGGGTCAGCATATCTTCTGAAAAATCAATTCCGGTCACGTCGAGCGAGGCGTTGTAATAGGGTAGCGCCAGACCAGTGCCAACGCCCACTTCCAATACGCGGCCCCCAATGGTGTTGGCGACCTGCGTAGCATGGCGGCGGCCTGTGTTGGTGATGCGGCCAAAGGTTAGATCGTAAATCGGTGCCCAGCGGCGATAGCTTGACGTGATAGCTTCTGGTTTCAAGTTCAGCCCTCCCTTACCGGCTGCTGCCAGATGTGGGCTAGTCCCGCCTTAGGGTCAACCTGTTGGCTGAGCGGATCGGGGCAAACTTTCCGTTATGTGCGTTTTACAGGCACCTACATCGAAAAGCTGATGCCGCAGCCGCAACTTGACGATGCGTTCGGATTGTCGATGACAAAGCGCGAGCCGATCAGTTCTTCGGTGAAATCAACCACAGCGTTTTCAAGAAAGGGCAGAGAGACAGGGTCAATCAATACCTTCTGGCCATTCTTCTCAAGCACAAGGTCATCGGCTGTCGGTTCGTCAAACCGGATGTCGTATTGAAAGCCAGAGCATCCGCCACCATCAACGGCCACGCGCAAGGCCTTGACCTCGCCGGTATCTTCAGCGATTTCAGCAAGGCGAGCAAAGGCGCGGTCGCTTACGCGAGGGGGCAGAGTTAGGGACATGCGGTTCCAGTGTCTATTTCCGATTACTTTGCTCTGATATAAGCAAGCCGACAGTGTTCGGCAAGATGGCTGGAGAGGAAATGCTCAAACCCTACGCAACGCGGCCCGAAGATTCGCGCGGGCGGCTGCACACGGAAGCGATGAGCACCTTTCGCTCGCCATTTCAGCGTGACCGCGACCGCATTATCCACTCCAGCGCCTTTCGGCGGCTCAAGCACAAGACGCAGGTGTTTATCGAGCATGAGGGCGATTACTACCGCACGCGGCTGACCCATTCAATCGAGGTGGCGCAGGTGGCGCGGACGTTGGCAGGGGCATTGGGGTTGAACACCGATCTGGCCGAGGCGATTGCGCTGGCACATGATCTGGGCCATCCGCCCTTTGGCCATACCGGTGAAGATGCGCTGTGTGATCTGATGGCCCCTTATGGCGGGTTCGACCATAACGCGCAGGCGTTGCGGATCGTCACCCTGCTGGAATGCCATTATGCCGATTTCGACGGGCTGAACCTGACATGGGAAACGCTGGAAGGCATCGCAAAGCATAACGGACCCGTTGCGCGGGCAGATGGCACGCCCCTGAAAGGCGATGTGCTGCCCTATGCGCTGGTCGAATGTAACGCAGCCTTTGATCTGGAGTTGCATGGCTATGCCAGCGCAGAAGCGCAGGTTGCCGCGATTGCCGATGACATTGCCTATAATCACCACGATCTGCATGATGGGCTGCGCTCTGGCCTGTTCACCGAAGCTGATCTGATGGAATTGCCGATCACCGGCCCGGCCTTTGCCGAAGTGGACAGGCTCTATCCCGGACTTGATGTGATGCGGCGCAGGCATGAGGCGCTGCGCCGTGTGTTCGGGGTTATGGTCGAGGATGTGTTGCTTGTGGCCGAGACACGGCTTGGCCCCGCAAACCTGAGCCATGCACAAGATGTGCGCGATCTGAACCTGACCATCATCCGGTTTTCAGACCGTCTGTTCCGGGAATTGAAGGTGATCCGTCAGTTCCTGTTCAACCGCATGTACCGCGCCCCGTCTGTGGTCGAGATGCGCGCGCAGGTCACAACGATGGTGCGCGAGTTGTTCCCGTTGTTCATGGGCCGCCCCGAGTTGCTGCCCGCCGAATGGCGGCGCGATATGGATGCAGCATATGGGCAAACCGAATTGGCGCGGATTGTCGCAGATTATGTCTCTGGCATGACCGACCGGTTTGCGATTCAGGAACATGCACGTCTGATCCGTGGCGAGAAGCCCGTGGGCGCCCGTTACCTGTAAGGGGGCGTCATGGCGGGGCGTTCAGATGTAATGCTGGGTGACTTTGCCATGCGCGCCGCCGCATTGGGTATCTCGGAAAAAGCTCTGCCGGGTCTCGGTCGGTGGCGACGGTATCTGGCTGCTGTGATCGGGGTTCGAGGCCGCCATTGCCGCGCGCCAAACCGCAGATCCGACGTGATACGCCTTTATTCCACTTGACACAAAGGCCATGACTGGCGGACCTTGGACGGGCTGGTGCAGCCCGTCTTGTCTGTGCCACCAAAATAACGGGAGGTGGGTTTCATGCTTGTCAGTCAGATTATTCGTAACAAACCGCAACAGGGCGTAATAACGGTCAGCCCTGGTTCCTCATTGGGCGACGCCGCCAAGTTGCTGTCGCAAAAGCGAATCGGTGCCGTTGTGGTGTCACAGGATGGCGAAAAGGTCGCTGGCATATTGTCCGAACGTGACATCGTACGCGAGTTAGGCAAACGTGGCGCGGAATGCCTGTCCGACAAGGTCGACGATGTGATGACGCGCAGCGTTTTTGGCTGTAGCCCCGAAGACAGCACCGATCTGGTTTTGCAGACAATGACACAGAAACGCTTTCGCCACTTGCCCGTGATGGAGGGGGAGAAGATGATCGCGCTTGTCTCGATCGGGGATGTGGTGGCGGCGAAGATGTCAGAGCTGCAACTGGAAAAAGACGCGCTGACCGGCATGATCATGGGCTATTGAGCGCCGCTTTTTACAGCCGAAGGCTTGCATATCCCTGCGCAATATTGTTGCGTTCCCCCAGAGGGCAGACATGAGGGGGACGCCGATGCGCATCGGACTTTATCCGGGGACTTTCGACCCGCTGACACTGGGGCATCGCGATATCATCACGCGCGCGGCGCAGCTTGTGGACAGGCTGGTGATCGGCGTTGCGATCAACCGTGACAAGGGCCCGCTGTTCACGCTGGAAGAGCGGGTGGCGATGATCGAGGCCGAGGTGACGGACCTGCGCGAACGCACGGGCGTCGATATTGTGGCCCATCCATTCGAGAATCTGTTGATTGATTGCGCGCGCGATGTGGGCGCGTCGATCATCATTCGGGGGCTGCGCGCGGTGACGGATTTTGAATATGAATTTCAGATGGTGGGGATGAACCTCGCCATGGATGACAGTATCGAGACAGTGTTCCTGATGGCCGAAGCGCGGCATCAGGCGATTGCCTCGAAACTGGTCAAGGAAATCGCGCGGCTGGGCGGGGACGTGTCGAAATTCGTCTCGCCCCCGATCCGCGAGGCGCTGCTTGCCAAATACGGCTAAGGGTCAGGTGCCGTAAACGGCCTCTGCGGCAATTTTGGCCGCGTCAGGCTGGTAGATGTCAAGATCGATGGCCACTGCCAGCGGCATGGCTTGCAACTTTGCCTTGGTGCGCGCATAGGCGGCGCGCTTCTTAAGGCGATTTTGCACTTTGGTCAGAAGCGAGGTCATAGTCGGCTCCTTTCGGGGGCTGTGTGTCCCTGCGAAGATGTGCTATGCTGCAGCGCAGCACAACCGCCAGAGTTGCAGGGCCGCGTTGCACTGAATGCAAGTGTGAGCGGTAACAATTGCTACGCCCCGCGCGTGCGAAGACGGATTAGCACCGTGCCGCACAGAAATGAAAAAGCCGCACCAGCAGGTGCGGCTTTCTGAAAGCATAGGCGTTTGTTCTTACTTCGCCTGCGCCATCGCGGCTGCCGTATCCAGCATCCGGTTGGAAAAGCCCCATTCATTATCATACCATGACAGAATGCGCACCATGCGCCCCTCCAGCACCTTGGTTTGGTCCAGATGGAAGATCGACGAGCGCGGGTCATGGTTGAAATCCATCGACACATTGGGCTGGTCGGTCACGCCCAGAACCCCTTTCAGGGGGCCTGACGCGGCCGCAGCGATCATGGCTGTGTTGATCTCGTCGGCAGTGACATCGCGCGCGGCCTCGAATGTCAGGTCCACGACCGAGACATTGGGGGTCGGCACGCGGATGGCGACACCGTCCAGTTTTCCCGCCAGTTCTGGCAATACCAACCCCACAGCCTTGGCGGCACCGGTGCTGGTGGGGATCAGGCTCATGGCTGCGGCGCGGGCGCGGTACATGTCCTTGTGCATCGTATCCAGCGTGGGTTGATCACCGGTATAGCTGTGAATGGTCGTCATGAATCCGCGCGAAATACCGACGGCGTCATTCAGGACTTTCACCACCGGGGCCAGACAGTTGGTTGTGCATGACCCGTTCGATACGATCCTGTCATCCGCCGTCAGACTGTCGTGGTTCACGCCGTATACGATGGTCTTGTCCGCGCCCTTGGAAGGGGCCGAGACCAGTACCTTGCCGGCGCGTCCCAGATGCAGCTTGGCTTTGTCGGCATCGGTGAAAATGCCGGTGCATTCCAACACGATGTCGATATCGTCCCAAGGCAGTTCGGCAGGGTCGCGGGCGGAGGTTACCTTGATGGGACCGCGCCCGACATTAATCGTGTCGCCATCCACTGTCACCTCAGTCGGAAACCTGCCATGGACCGAGTCAAAACGCAGCAGATGCGCATTGCTCTCGACCGGGCCGAGGTCGTTGATGGCAACGATCTCCAGATCATCGCGCTGTTGTTCTACCAGCGCGCGGAGCACAAGCCGCCCGATCCGGCCAAACCCGTTGATTGCAAGACGTGTGGTCATTGGTTTCTCCTCACGAAAATATGTGTTTGCGCTAACACAATGTGGCGAGTGATTTCAAGTGCGATGCGCACCAGCGCAGTTTAAGTTCAGCAGATTGTGCAGCCTTGGGCGCGATTTGGGGTATGGGGCTGATAGCCTGCCGCCATGAGCCGGAAAATACCGCCCGCCACGTCGATCACCGGAACGTCCAGTTCCGGGGCGATCAGGCGCGCCGCGCGCGCTGTCCGATTGCCCGTGCGGCAGATAAGAGCAACCGGTTGTCCCGGTTGCAGATGCGGTTGCAGCGCTTTCATGAAGCTTGCCGGATCATTGAATGTCAGCAAAAGCGCATTTGGCAAGACACCGGTTTCAACCCATTCCTGTGGCTGGCGAATATCAACCAGCAAGACCGGAACCTCCTCCAGCTGTTGTGCCGAAGGCTCTGCCGTATAGACCTGTTGTGCTGTCGCGGGTGCGATAAACATAAAAGCGGCAAGCAGAGACAGGGCAATACGTTTCATGAATAGACCTCTTTGATTTAATGAATGTGTAACGTGCTTCTCGTGCACGCAAAAGGTGACAAAACATCACAATGAGAAGACCCGCCAGCGGGCTGACGGGTCTTTTCATTCTGCGCAAATCTGTGGGGCAGGGTCAGTGGATCAGGCGGCCCATCGCAGCGGCCACATCGGCCATGCGGCACGAAAACCCCCATTCGTTGTCATACCATGCCAGTACCCGCACCATGCGACGCCCGACAACCTTGGTCTGGTCCGGTGCGAAAATCGAAGAATAGGGTGTGTGATTAAAATCAATCGAGACTTTCGGCTCCGGGTCATAGGACAGAACGGCCCCCATCGCCCCGGCGGCTGCCTCGCGCACGATCTCGTTGACATCGGCCACTGTCACATCGCGGCCTGCCTGAAAGGTCAGATCTACGGCGCTGACATTGGGGGTTGGCACCCGCAGGGCTGTTCCATCCAGCTTGCCTGCCAATTCTGGCAGAACCTCGCCAAGCGCTTTTGCTGCCCCGGTCGAGGTGGGGATCATCGCCATCGCGGCGGCGCGGGCACGGTAAAGATCCTTGTGGCGGCGATCCAACGTCGGTTGGTCGCCGGTATAGCTGTGAACTGTCGTCATGATGCCCGATTCAATGCCGATGGCATCGTTCAGAACCTTGGCCAGCGGGGCCAGACAGTTTGTCGTGCAAGAGCCGTTTGAAACAACCAGATGCTCTGGCCGCAGTAAACGATGGTTCACGCCGTAAACAATCGTGGCATCTGCGTTCTTTGCGGGTGCCGATACCAGCACGCGGCTAGCCCCGCGTGTCAGATGAACCGCCGCCTTGTCGCGTTCATTAAACTTGCCGGTGCATTCCAGAACGACGTCTATGCCATCCCAGTCCAGGTCTTCCGGCTCATAGGTCGACATGACCTTGATCGGCCCACGGCCCAGATCAAGCGTGTCGCCGTCAACACGAATGGTGCCGGGAAACCGCCCATGCACCGAGTCGTATTTCAACAGATGGGCATTTGTCTCAATCGGGCCAGTGGCGTTGATCCTCACAACCTCGACATCGTTGCGTGCACTCTCGGCGATATGGGCCAAGGTGCACCGTCCGATGCGTCCGAACCCGTTGATCCCAATGGTGATGGTCATGACTGTAACTCCGCGCTGTGCCGTTGCGTCGGGTATAGCCAGCACAAGGCGTCGAAAAAAGGGCGAAAGCCGACACGAATAATGTCGTTAGCGCAATCTTCGGATGATAGCGCCACCGTTTGTGACTGGTTTGGCCCCGTCTTCGGGTTTTGTCGACTTGCGCTACTGCGCGCTGCGTTGCATGTAGGGGCGGGGCAGACAGCAGCGGAGCGCAGGCATAGTGGCTTTTCTGGAAAACATATTCAGCCTGATCGACATGCGATCCTTCTCGTCGGTCTGGTTCTGGATAGTTGTGGCGCTGTTTTGGTCAGCCGCCAGCCAGTTTGTGCTGGGCGCGTCTTTTGATCTGATCACACGTGCACGGCGCGACGGGTTGCAGAATATGGAAGATCTGCAAACGCTTGTCGAAATACATGTCCGGCGCAAATTGTCCCTGATGCGGCGGGCAGGGCATTGGATTGTTGGCTTTGCGGCGGCGGTTCTGACATTGGTGCTGATGCTGGCCTTTGCGTACCGCTTGGAATTTGCACAGGCCGTGTTTCTGCTGATCTTCCCGCTGACCTTGGTGCGGTTGCTGGAATTGCGTCTGTCCTTTCGGATTGAGCGCGAGTCGATGCAGGGTTTGCAATTATGTCGCGCGCTGCTGCGGCATCGCTTCTGGGTGCAGTGCCTTGGGGTTGTTACTATTTTTGCCACAGCGGTCTGGGGCATGCTGCATGTGCTGTCGCGCTCTGCGTTGAGTATGTAAGCGCGGCATCTGCGGAAAAAGGACTTCATCATCATGACAGTGGCGACTGAGACGGTCATTCTGGGTGGCGCGCCCGAAGGCTATGACGCGCAACTGCTTGCGCGCGAGCTTGAGCGGGCATCCAGCAGCGTGATCCATGTCGCGCGTGATGACAAACGCGCCGAGGCAATGGCACAAGCCTTGGCATTCTGCGCGCCGAATACCAGCGTGCTGCGTTTTCCTGCGTGGGATTGTCTGGCGTATGACCGTGTCTCGCCCAACCCGGAGATTGCGTCAAACCGGATGGCGACGCTGGCGGCACTGGCGCAGGGGGTGCCGGGTCCATTCATCTTGCTGACCACCCTCTCGGCGGCACAACAACGCGTACCTGCGCGCGACGTTGTTGCGCGTGCGTCCTTTCGCGCCGAGGTGGGGCGGCGTATTGATGAAGCGGCACTGCGCAACTGGCTGGTGCGCATGGGCTTTTCGCAATCGCCTACGGTTACTGAACCGGGTGATTTTGCCATTCGGGGTGGTATTTTCGACATCTATCCACCGGGCGAAAGCGGGCCTGTGCGGCTGGACCTGTTCGGCGATGTGCTGGACGGCGCGCGCCGGTTTGATCCCGCTACCCAGCGCAGCCTTGAAAAGCTGCAAGTGGTCGAGTTTGCACCTGTCTCTGAGATTATTCTGGACGAAGCTGCGATCACGCGGTTTCGGCAGAATTACCGGATCGAATTTGGCACCGCCGGAAGTGATGACCCGCTCTATGAAGCGGTCAGCGCAGGGCGCAAGCATCAGGGCATGGAGCATTGGCTGCCCTTCTTCCATGACCGGATGGAGACGATCTTTGACTATCTGCCCGGTGCGGCCGTGATGCTCGATGACCAGTTGGAAGCGGCGCGCGCGTCGCGGTGGGAAGGGATTGCCGATCAGTATGATGCGCGGCGCGAGGCGATGAGCGCTAAGGGGCGGCTGGACACAGTCTATAAACCTTGTCCACCGGGGTTGCTGTATCTGGATGACACTGGCTGGCAAGGCGCACTTGCGGGCCGGCGCGTGATGCAGTTGAACCCGATGAAGACAGCGCCGGGGCCGGGTGTGCTGGATGCAGGCGGGCGCGCGGGGCGCAGTTTCGCCCCCGAACGGCTGGCCGGAGAGAATGTGTTTGACGCCTTGGCCACCCATCTGGCCGCGCGGCGCAAACTGTCGCAGGTGGTGATCGCCAGCCATTCCGAGGGCGCGCGCGACCGGCTGTCGGGCCTGCTGGAAGATCATGGGGCCAGTGGCGCGCAGATGATCGGATCGGCGCGCGACATGAAAGACGGGCAGGGCGCGCTGTACCTTGCGATCTGGCCGCTGGATGCTGGTTTTGAAGCGCCGGGCCTGACGGTTATTTCGGAACAGGATGTGTTGGGCGACCGGTTGGTCAGCCGCACCAAACGGCGCAAGCGGGCCGAAAACTTCCTGACCGAGGCGCAGACCCTTTCGCCCGGTGATCTGATTGTGCATGTCGATCATGGTGTCGGGCGCTACAAGGGGCTGGAGACGATCACCGCGATGGGCGCGCCGCATGAGTGCATCGCGCTCGAATATGCGGGCGGCGACAGGTTGTTTCTGCCGGTCGAGAATATCGAGCTGCTGTCGCGCTATGGCCATGAGGAAGGCTTGCTGGACCGCTTGGGCGGGGGCGCGTGGCAGGCCAAAAAGGCAAAGCTGAAGCAACGCATCCGCGAGATTGCCGACAAGCTGATCCGCATTGCCGCCGAGCGCCAGTTGCGCAAAGCGCCCCATTTCACTGCCCCCGATGGCATGTGGGAGGAATTTCTGGCCCGCTTCCCCTACGCCGAAACCGAAGACCAGTTGCGCGCCATTGAGGATGTGCTGGATGATTTCGACTCTGGTCGCCCAATGGACCGGCTGGTGGTGGGCGATGTCGGCTTTGGCAAGACCGAGGTGGCGATGCGCGCGGCCTTTATCGCGGCCATGTCAGGGGTACAAGTCGCCGTGATTGCCCCCACCACATTGTTGGCACGCCAGCACTACAAGACGTTCGCCGACCGCTTCCGGGGGTTTCCGATCAATGTGCGGCCTTTGTCGCGCTTTGTCAGCGCCAAAGATGCCAGCACGACGCGCGAGGGCTTGGCCAAGGGTGCTGTCGATATTTGTATTGGCACCCATGCCTTGCTGGCAAAAGGTGTAAAATTTGCCAATCTGGGGCTGCTGGTGATTGACGAGGAACAGCATTTTGGGGTCGGCCATAAGGAGCGGCTGAAAGAGTTGCGCAGCGACATTCATGTGCTTACCTTGACCGCCACACCCATCCCGCGCACTTTGCAACTGTCGCTGACGGGTGTGCGTGATCTGTCGATCATCCAAACCCCGCCCGTGGACCGGTTGGCGATCCGCACTTATGTCAGCGAGTTTGATACGCTCACCTTACGCGAAGGGTTGCTGCGCGAGCATTACCGTGGCGGGCAGTCGTTCTTTGTGGTGCCGCGCATCTCCGACTTGTCAGAGATTGAAGAGTTTCTGCGCACCCATCTGCCAGAGCTGAGCTATGTCATCGCCAATGGGCAGATGCCCGCGGGCGAGTTGGATACGCGCATGAACGCCTTTTACGACGGCAAATATGATGTGTTGCTGGCCACGTCGATTGTCGAATCCGGCCTTGATATTCCGCGCGCCAATACGATGATCGTGCACCGCGCCGACATGTTCGGGCTGTCGCAACTCTATCAAATCCGGGGTCGTGTGGGCCGTGCCAAAACGCGCGCTTATTGCTTTCTGACGACAAAACCCCGGGCGCCGCTGACCCCGCAAGCGCAAAAGCGCCTGAAATTGCTGGCCTCGCTCGACAGTTTGGGGGCGGGGTTCAACCTTGCCAGCCATGATATGGACCTGCGCGGTGCTGGCAATATCTTGGGCGAAGAACAATCCGGCCATATCAAAGAAGTGGGCTATGAGTTGTACCAGCAGATGCTGGAAGAGACGATTGCCAAGATTCGCTCCGGCGAGATCGCGGATGTCACTGATCTTGACGGGCAATGGGCGCCCACCATCAATCTGGGTGTGCCTGTGCTGATCCCCGAAGCCTATGTGCCTGATCTTGATGTGCGCCTTGGCCTTTACCGTCGTCTGTCGGGGCTGACAACCAAGGTCGATCTGGAAGGGTTTGCGGCAGAATTGATTGACCGCTTTGGAAAACTGCCGCGCGAGGTGAACACGCTTCTGGCGGTCATGCGGATCAAGGCGGAATGCAAGCGGGCAGGTATTGCCAAGTTTGATGCCGGGCCGAAGGGTGTCACGATCCAGTTCCACAATGATAAATTTGCCAACCCCGCCGGGCTGGTGGTCTTTGTACAGGACCAAAACGGGCTGGCGAAGATACGTGACAACAAGATCGTGGTGCGCCGCGATTGGGCAACCGAGAAAGACCGTGTGCGCGGTGCCTTTGCCATTGCGCGCGATCTGGCAGTGCAGGCTGCACTCTGAATTGGAAAGCACCCGGCGCTAGGCCGGGTGCTATTCTGACTTTCAAATATCGCGCACTGATGCGCAAATTGTGTGCGATCAGGGGGTGACAACGTCATCTTCGTCGTCGTCAACGCAGGGCGCGTCATCTGACAACAGACAGCAGCACAGATTGGCAATCGTCTCATCATCCGCGAAGGGAAAGTCGATCACAATCTCTTCGAAGTCATCATCCTCAGGCTTGGTGATGACAACCTTGGTGATAGAGCCGATCGGGTCAATCAAACCCAACTCTGGGAGCTCCTCTTCAAGCTCCTTGAGTTCGGCCATAACTTCGTCAAAGACGTCATCGAAATCGGGATTGTTTGGGTCGAAACCTTCTGGGGCTTCAATTGTGATGGACAGGTCAACGTCGGCTTCTTCGCAGACGACATGAAATTCCAGCAATGTTGTGGTGTCTTCGTCGTCGTCATCGTCGTCGCAGTCATCGTCGACAATATCGTCGTCCTTAAGAGTGCATTTGCAAATCTTGTCATACAACTTGTCGAGTTTTGACTGATACTTATCGGCCTTGCATTCGAGTTTGAATGCTTTCTTTTCGCCGATTTTCTCAATCTTTGCGGCCTTGAGTTCGCCTGTCCGCTCAACCTTGGAAGCAAGATGGCTCAAGCCGCGCTCTTCGAGCTTGTCAGCCTTGGCCTGATACTTGTCCCGGATCGCATCTGCCTTGTGCTGATATTTGTCCCGGATCGAGTCTGCCTTATCTTCATATTTGGCAACTTTCTTCTCAAATTTCGCGCAGAGTTTCTCGGCTTTCTTTTCCAGAATGTCGTATTTCTTGGCGACCTTCTTCTCAACAAGAACGTGCTTCTTTGCCAGAGCTTTCTCTGCAAGGTCTTTCTAGAGCTCTACCGCCTTGTTCAGCTTCGTCGCTGCCAGCTTCTTAAAAAAGGACATCGTAAAATCTCCGCAAAATTAACAATACAATGCCGCATTATCACGGTTTCGAGAGTCAACAAGCTAGAGAATGGCAGGAAACTGCGAAACAATCGGTTTCGAAAAACGGTTAAATCATGGGGTTAGGATGCCCTGTGCGTAGATATGGGTCCGACGTGATCCACGGCGAATGCACGATCGTTCATGCGAAACGCAGGAATCCAAAGGCCCTCAGGAAGTTCGATAACAAAAAGCCCCGGTGAAAACCGGGGCTTTTCTCTACTTCAGATCACTGTCGGATCAGGCACTTGGCTCTGGCTCTAGCCCGCCATCTTCATCCCCGCGCTTGCGCCCGCGTGTTTTTGGCACGGCGGCGACAGAAGGGGGGCCACTGGTTGGCGTATCTTCATCATCATCGCCACGATCCAGTGCCTCACCGCGCATCACACGGGCGATTTCCGGGCCGGTCAGTGTTTCGTATTCCAGCAAACCCTTCGCCAGGTTCTCCAACTCATCCCGGTGCTCGGTCAGAATTTTTTTGGCGGTTTCATATCCCTCATTGACCAGTTGACGCACTTTGTCATCGATCATTTTCTGAGTGATGCCGGAATGGTTTGACCCACCGCCATAGTTGCCCAAGTAACTTTGCTGTTCATTGGCGTAGTCTACATACCCCAACTCTTCGTCAAAGCCGAACTGCGTGACCATCGCGCGCGCAATCTTGGTGACCTGCTGAATGTCGCTTGCGGCCCCCGAAGTGACAGCATCTTCGCCAAACACCAGTTGCTCGGCCACGCGTCCGCCCATCGCCATGGCGATCTTGGATTTGTATTTGCGATAGCTGACAGACAACTGGTCGCGTTCCGGCAGGGACAAAACCAGCCCCAAAGCCCGCCCGCGCGGGATGATGGTTGCCTTGTGGATGGGGTCATGTTCGGGAACATGCAGCCCGACCACTGCGTGACCCGCTTCGTGATAAGCGGTCAGTTTCTTCTCATCCTCAGACATCACCATCGAGCGGCGTTCTGCGCCCATCATGACTTTGTCTTTGGCGCTCTCGAAATCATCCATCACTACAAAACGTCGGTTGGACCGCGCCGCCATAAGCGCTGCCTCATTGACGAGGTTGGCCAGATCGGCACCAGAGAACCCGGGTGTCCCGCGCGCGATGATGCGCAGGTCGACATTCGGGCCAAGCGGCACTTTGCGCGCATGCACGCCCAGAATACGCTCGCGCCCTTTGATGTCGGGATTGGGAACCTGAACCTGACGGTCGAAACGACCGGGGCGCAGCAGGGCAGGGTCAAGCACATCGGGGCGGTTGGTGGCCGCGACGATGATAATGCCCTCATTGGCCTCGAACCCGTCCATTTCAACCAGAAGCTGGTTCAATGTCTGCTCACGTTCGTCATTGCCGCCACCGTAGCCGACGCCACGTGAGCGACCGACTGCGTCAATCTCGTCGATGAAAACGATACAGGGTGCATTCTTCTTGGCCTGCTCGAACATGTCGCGCACGCGGCTTGCACCGACACCCACGAACATCTCGACAAAGTCAGAGCCAGAGATGGTGAAGAAGGGCACGCCTGCCTCACCTGCAATGGCGCGTGCAAGAAGCGTTTTACCCGTACCCGGAGGGCCGACCAGAAGCGCCCCTTTCGGGATCTTGCCGCCGAGGCGCGAGAATTTCTGCGGGTTGCGCAGAAATTCTACGATCTCTTCCAACTCGTCCTTGGCCTCGTCAATGCCAGCGACATCGTCAAAGGTGACGCGACCACTTTTCTCGGTCAGCAGTTTGGCTTTGGATTTGCCAAACCCCATTGCGCCGCCTTTGCCGCCACCTTGCATACGGTTCATGAAATAAATCCACACGCCGATAAGCAACAGGAATGGCAACCACAGCATCAGCGTGGACAAGAAGCCCGATTGCTGCTGCGGGCGTGCCTCAACAGGGATACCGGCATCCAGCAAGCGCTGTGTCAGGCCTGTATCATCGGGGCGAACTGTCGAATACTGTTGCCCATCACTGCCAACAAAGACGATGCGTTCACCGTCAATGGTGACGCGGCTGACTTCACTGGCGTCAACGCGGTCAATGAATTCAGAATAATTGACACTTCGTGCCGCGGATGAGTTCTGCCCTGTGCTGAACATGTTGAAGAGCATGATCATCAGCAGAAACAGCACGATCCAGAAAGCAAAATTCCGTGCGTTACCCACGGGCGTCTCCTCTTGTCATCTGTGCCTGGCGCGGGTGCACCATAGCTTCCGTTTATACATAGCAATTATAGCCGCGCGATCAATGCGAATACCGCCCGCTGGGCAAAGACTCACGCGGTTCTCGTACGCAAATGCGCCATTCGGGCGCAAATCCTGCCAATGGCGCGGCAATCAGCCGCGTGCCATCCCATACCGCCGGACTGGCCACAAGCGAGGCGCGCGGCAAACGCCAGCCCGTGCGATCATTGCAATGCTGCAATCCGGCCTCGCCCAATGGGCCGATGCTCAGATGCGGTGCCGTGTGCTGGTCGTCTGGCCGCAGCACTTGCCATCGCCTATCCCACCATTCGCCCAGCGGCGCGCGCAGGTCGCGCACAGCGTTTGCTTCGCGGGTGATCCGCAGGTCGCGCGCGCCACGTGTGATCAGGCATCCGTGCACCGTGGCAGAGGCGCAGGTCATCGCCTTGCGCAGGGCAGACAGACGCGGGCGATAGGCGTTGGACGAGATTTCGCACACAGCGCGCGCGAGCAGCCGATACCGCGTGTCTTGGGGCAGGGCGTCCAGGCGGGCTGTGTCAAACACGAAATCGCCATGCTCGAAGCGGCAGATGTCATGCGCGGCATTTGCCGCCGCCGCGTCCAGCACTGTGCGCGCATCGGCCATGCGCGCGGCGGTCTCCGACAGGCGTGCGCGGGTCAGACCCATTGACGCCAGTGTGTCGAGGGCTTGGCGCGCCTTGATCCGGTCGAAACCTGTGTCATCATTGCTTGGATCATCGACCCATGCGATCTGACTTGCGCGCAGCCAGTCGCGCAACTCTCTGCGTGTGAAGTCGAGTAACGGACGTAGCCAGTGCAGGCCATCGGCCATTTGTGCCGGGGCCATCGCCGCCAGCCCATCCACCCCTGACCCGCGCGCCAGACGCATCAGAAAGGTTTCGGCCTGATCGTCTTGCGTATGGCCCAGAAGCACGCCCTGAAGCCCCTCGCCCTGCGCCCAATCTGTCAGCAAGTGGCGTCGGGCGTTGCGCGCGGCATCTTGCAAATTACCGCGTCTGTCCCAGCCCTGCCAATGCAGCGTTGTATGCTTTAGCCCCAAAGCCTGTGCAGCTTGGGCAACAAACTGTGCCTCATCGCCCGCTTCCGGGCGCAGGCCGTGATTGACTGTCGCAACATGCAATTCAGCCCCGCACCACTGATGCGCCAGATGCATCAGCGCCATTGAATCGCCGCCCCCCGATACCGCAATCCCCAGCCTAGTGGGCCGCTCGGGTGCCAAGTGGCCCATGGCCTGCGCGAAGCGCGCCGTCAAATCGCTGTTACCCGCGATCAAGGACACTCCAGCCGCGCGCGTGCGTCGCTGGCCTCGGTCGCTTGTGGGCTTGATGCGAAGCGGTCAAGCAATTCATCAAACATGACGCAGGCTTCCTCGCGTTGCTCCAACCGGCCAAGGCTTTCGCCCAAGGCAAGCAGGGCACGCGGCGCATCGGCCCCGTCGGAATCCGCCAGATAGAGATTGAGATAGGCCCGTGCCGCGTCAGGTTCGGACCCGCGCGCGCGGTGCATGTCGCCCAACAACATGCTGGCGTCCGCACCTAGCGGGCTGCCGGGATAGAATTCAAGAAACTGCTGCAAAGCCTCTGCTGCGGCATCATAGTCGCCACTCTCGGCCAAATCGCGGGCGGAGTCGAAGGCTGTCCGCTCGCTTGCGGCAAGCTCTGGCGCGTCGCTGTCGCCAACGGCGGTGGTTTCGCCGCGATCAAGCGGGCGCGGGGTTGCCAGTTCTGTGGTGTCGCCACCTTCCAGCTCGGTCATGCGAAATTCAAGATCACCCAGTCGGTTAGAGGCCTCGTCGATTGTGCGCCGGATGCGGAACTCCAACTCTTCGGTGCGGCCGGTCAAGCGCGCAAGTTCCTCGCGGATGCGCTCGACCCGGTCGATCAATGCGCCGTCGAAACCGGGTTGCTCTGCTGCTGACCCAGAGGACAACTCGCGCGCCAGATCCGCGACCACACTGCTCAGCGCAGTCAACTCCGCGCGCAAATCAGCCACGGTTTCGGCTTGCGCCGGGGCCAGTGCTGGCCCCGACACAAGTATTGCAAATGCAATGGTGCGGATCAGGCGCATGGGCTTAGCTTGTCCGTGCGCCGGACACTGCCGTCACGGAGCGGCGGTTCACATCCCAGCAGCGCTGTGCGGCACAAGCTTCGACCGGGCGTTCCTTGCCGTAGCTGACAGTCCGCAGACGGTTTGCGCTGATACCTTGGCTGACCAGATACTGCATCACGGCATTGGCGCGACGTTCGCCCAAGGCGACGTTATATTCGCGCGTGCCACGCTCATCGGCATGGCCTTCGATCACGATTGTATATTGTGGGTTCGATGTCAGCCAGCGCGCCTGCCCGTTAAGGGTCGAGCGTGCCTCCTCATTCAGGCTGGAGCTGTCCACTGTAAAGAACACGCGGTCACCGATGCGCTGCTGGAAATGCGCGATGGAGTTGGGGTCATTCGGATCGCCCAGATTGCCGGTCTGAATGCCGCCATCATTGAAGCCGCCGCCGTTTCCGCCAAAGCCATCAGCGCCACCGCCACCGAATGTGCCGCCGCCGCGCGGGTTGTTACAGGCCGCAAGCGCAAGCGTTGCGAGTACGAGGAGTATTTTTGACGTCAAAGTCATGAATTTGATCCCTCAGAAGGTTTGTGTTTGTTTGTTGAAGTCACGGTAGAAGGGGGCCCCAGGCCGGGTCAGATGCAGGCCCTGGTGTTGGAACGCGGCGCAGGTTGCGCCCCGAAATATCGACCGAGAACAGTGCCGGGTCCCCGCCTTGCGCCTCTCGCGTGAATTTCACCACGCGGCCATTTGGTGACCATGTCGGGCCTTCGTCAAGAAACGAGGCCGTGAGCAGGCGTTCTTCGCTACCATTTGTGCGCATGACCCCGATGTGAAAACGCCCCGCATTTGACTTGGTAAAGGCGATCATATCGCCGCGTGGCGACCAGACAGGGGTGGAATAGCGGCCCTGACCGAAGCTGATGCGCCGCGCTTCGCCACCATTGGCGGGCATCACATAAATCTGGCTGGTGCCGGAGCGGTCGGATTCAAATGTGATCTGCCGTCCATCGGGCGAAAAGCTGGGGGCTGTCGCAATCGAGGGCGACGAGGTGAGCTGTTGGATTTGACCAGACCCGATTTCCAACCGGTAAAGGTCCGTATTGCCGCCCCGTGCCGCCGAAAACACCAGTGAGCGCCCGTCAGGTGAAAAGCGCGGCGAAAAGGTCATCGCGCCGGGAATATCCCCGACAAGCTGACGCTGCCCTGTTTGGGTGTTCATCAGCGCGATGCGCGGGGTTCCCGTCTCGTATGTTGTGTAGATGATCTGCTCGCCGGTTGCCGACATGCGCGGCCCAAGCACCAAGGCGCGACCATCTGTCAGGTATTGCATATTCTCGCCATCCTGATCCATGATCGCCAGCCGCTTGGTGCGGTTCCCGCGAGAGCCGGATTCCGAGATAAACACCACGCGGCTGTCAAAATACCCGCTTTCACCAGTGATCCGGCTATACACGGCATCCGAGACTTTATGCGCCATGCGCCGCCAGTTCTCAGTGCTGCCGCCAAATTGCAGACCTTCACCGATTTGCTGGCCTGACAGCACATCGAACAGGCGGAACTTTACGTTCATGCGGTTGCCCGACACGGACACAGCGCCGGTAATCAGCGCCTGCGTATTGATCGCGCGCCAGTCCGAGTAGTTGACACTGGCATCAAAGCTGGAAATGCGCCCAAGATGGGCCGAGCGCGGAATTTCCCGAAACAGCCCCGTATTCGTAAGGTTGGCCGAGACAACGCGCGCCAGAGATTCGGAATACTGGCTGCCAGCGCTGTTCTCTGGCACGAAAGCGGGCATCGCAAAGGGCATCGGCTCGATCACGCCTTCGGTGATCTGCAAACGCAATGGCTGTGCCTGTGCAGGCAGGGCAGCGACAAAAGCCGCCAGCCAAACCAGAACAAGTGCGGGCAGGAAATGGAAAAGCCGGGTCATCTGAGCCTCATCCCTTCGGGGTTGAACGTGATTTCTATATCGCGCCAAGCGTCGTATTTGTCAGCAGGTAGTCCATAGCCATCACCTTCGCAGCGTATAATCGCACGGCGCGCGGCGTCAAATGCCTGTTGTATCGCAGTCTCGGTCCCACCAGAGGCAGAGACGATCCTGATAGAGCCTTGTTCATGCCGCGCAGATGGCGTCATCGAGAAGCCGACCGTCACTGTGACTTGCTGCGCGTCGGTCGAGAGAACGCCGATATTCCAGCATTGCTGAATGGCAAGACGCAAGCCATCGGCTTCGGATGAACTCAGCCCGCCGCTGGCTGGCGCAGATGTCTGGGTCTGCTGATCGGCCATGGCCGCAGCAAGCGCTTCGGCGATGGCATCTGACGGGGCCGCCTGCGGTTCCGGCTCTGGGGTCGGTTCTGGAGTTGGCTCCGGTGTCGGTGTGGGTGTTGGAGTGGGTTGTGGCGGGGTGGGGGCTTCGGTCGTTTGCGTTGGCGCCTCTGTGGCGGGGGGCGGAGTGGGGCGATCTGGCCGCATACGCGGGCGCGAGCTGATGGTGGGTGCCATCGCAGCGCGTTCCGTGGTGCCGTCTTCGGTTTCGGTCGCCTCGGTCACGATTTCGGTCGTTGCCTCTGGCGGTGCAGTCTCGGCCTGTTCCTGCTCTGGCTCCGGGGTGTCGGCCTCTGCATCGGGTTGCGCGGCAGGTTGGGCGGCAATATCAGACTGCGCGCCCTCGGGGGGGGCATCGCTCGGGGTCGGGGCCACACGGTCGACAGGACGGGGGCGCGGGCGCTGGCTGACTCCCGGCGCAGGCTGCGGCGAGAAGATTACCCCGGTCGAGGGCGCAGAGGGTTCTGGCTCTGGCTCCGGCTCTGGTGCGGGCTGTGGCGCAGGCTCCTCAACGGGTTGGGGTGGCTCTGGCGCAACAGGGTCCGGCGCGCGGATTTCGGGTTCGGGTTCAGGTTCGGGGGCGGGTGCTTGCGGGGCAGAAGGCTCCGGCTCTGGTTCGGGTTCCGGTGCAGGCTGGGGGGCCGGTGCCGCCTCGGGGCGCGGCCCGCTGAGTGCCGCGAAATCTTCGCTCGAAATCAGCGAGACATCCGTTGCAGGGACCGCCGCACTGCTGTCAGGCGCCTGAAAGATGTCGAAGACCATCACCCAGACAATCAGACCAATATGCGCAACACCCGAGACTTTCTGCCCCGTGTCCATGCTATTCCATATGTCTCTTGCGCCTGCCATTTGCTACTGCTGGCCTTTACACCAGATGCACTCAGTTGCCCGCGCCGTCGAAGCGCGGGCCGCCTTGCTCGGTCACCAGACCGATATTGTTGAAGCCACCCGAATTCAGCGCTCCCATCACCTGCACAACGCGCTCATACGGAATTGTTCCGTCGGCACGCAGGAAAACCTTGTTGTCGCGCCGCTCGGCGGCCACCGCGCGAAGCTGTGGAATAAGATCACTCGGGTCAATCTCGGTAGACATGATCAGTACTGTTCCATCTGCGGTCAGGGTAATCGAAAGGGGCTCTTCCTGTTCGGCAGGCAATGCGCCTGCTGAGGTGCGCGGCAATTCCACCGGCACGCCCACAGTCAGCATGGGCGCTGCCACCATGAAGATGATCAGAAGCACCAGCATCACATCGACAAAGGGCGTAACGTTGATCTCGGACATGCGCGCAGCCCCGCCGCGCCGCCTGCGCCGACCCGTCCCTCCGCCCTTTTTGGCAAATTGAGCACCCATGGGTCAGGCCGCATCCAACTGGCGCGACAGGATCGTGTTGAACTCATCCGCGAAGCCCTCATAGCCCGAGATGATCGCATCGCTGTCATCGGTCAGCTTGTTATAGAAGATAGTGGCGGGAATGGCTGCCAGCAGGCCAAGCCCTGTCGCCAGAAGCGCCTCGGCAATGCCGGGGGCAACAACGGCCAGATTGGTGGATTGCGCCAGCGCAATTTCTTCAAATGCGTGCTTGATCCCCCAGACCGTACCAAAAAGCCCGACAAAGGGCGAAGCAGACCCGACCGACGCCAGAAAGGTCAGCCCCCCTGTCAGCAACCGCGTCTCTTTGGTGATGGCCACATCCATCGAACGGTCGATCCGTGCCACTGCACCGGGTATCAGCCGCCCATCAGCGCGGTGCGAGCGCCGCCATTCGGTCATGCCCGCCGCGAAGACCCGTTGAGGGGACGTCGCAGGCGCAGGCCCGATCTGGTCATACAGCTCATCCAGCGGCTCTCCCGACCAGAAAGCCGCATCAAAATCTTCAGCCTCATTGCGCGCGCGCCGGTAGAGAATGTGCTTCTGGATGATGATGGCCCAAGACCAGAAAGAAGCAATGATCAGGCTGATCATCACCAATTGCACTGTGATGGTTGCTCGCGCAAAAAGAGCCAGCAGTGAGAAATCAATCTCCTGCGCCGCTGTCAGGGTGGTCTGGTCCATGAATCTGCTCGCGTTAGATGTGCCGCTCTTAGGGCGGCTTTGACGCAGACCATACAACAAGACAAGCGCAACACCAACACAAGCGCGTTATACTTTGGGTTTATGAGGAGTGTTTTCGCCGATTTTTTCGATCAAAGCGTCGGGCAGGGGCTGAGGGCGGCCTGTATCGCCCAGACAGACCAGTGTGACCTCGGCCAGAAACAACATTTTGTCCCCGCGCAAGACGCTTTGACGCAACACCAGTCGCGCACCGGAATGGCGCATATATGCGGTCGTAATATCCAGCAGATCATCGAAATGGGCAGGGGCAAGATAATCTGCCACCACACGGCGCACAGCAAAGACACCTGCGCCTTGCGCCTTCATCGCGGCCTGATCCAGACCAAGGCTGCGCACCCACTCGCTGCGCCCGCGTTCGATGAATTTCAGGTAGTTGGCATAATAGACGATCCCTGCAAGGTCTGTGTCCTCGTAATAGACGCGGATCGGGTGGGAATGGGTCATGATGCGGCCTTCGTGCTGGGGGCCAATATGTAGATTGGCTGTCGTGTAGGTGCAATCTATCGGGGGGCGCTGGCTTGTTCCATCCCGGTTACAACTTACCTGCTGACCCAACAGGTTTGTAACAGGAGGTCCGAAATGGCCGAAAGAAAGACACTCTTTATCACAGGCGCATCCAGCGGGATCGGGGAGGCCACCGCGCGCGCGGCGGTCGCCGCAGGCTGGAATGTGGGGCTGATGGCGCGCAGTGCCGACAAGCTGGACCAGCTTGTGCAAGAGCTTGGGTCAGCCAGTCTGGCTGTGGCGGGCGACGCCACGGACCTTGTAGCGCAGGAAGATGCGATTGCGCGTGTTGCAGCACATTATGGCGGGCTTGATGCGGCCTTTGCCAATGCTGGCATGGGCGTCGAGACACCGGGCACTGAAGCGGGCGACCCGGAAGAGTGGCGGCGGATGATTGATCTGAACATCATGGCACTGCTCTACACGACGCGCGCCGCCTTGCCCGAATTGCGCAAGACGAAGGGTCAGCTTGTTTTGACAGGATCGGTCGCGGGCAAGGTGCATATCGCGGGGTCGATCTATGGCGCGACGAAATGGTTTGTGCATGGCTATGCAGGCAATATGGCGCAGGAAATGCGCGAATGGGGCGGGCGCTGCACCCTGATCGCGCCGGGCATGGTCGACACGCCCTTTTTCTCAGAGCCGAAGCCCGAGAAATTGCAAGCAGAAGACATAGCGAACGCTGTGGTCTTCGCGTTGTCGCAGCCCCCGCGCGCCGCAATCCCCGAGATCGTGGTCATGCCGATGGGCTAGGTGAGGTAAATTGGGTCTTTCAGCGACACCAAAGTAAACTGCAACGGGGTCTGAGCCGGTCATGGATGCAGCGACGTGGCCGGCTCAGAATTGTGGTTTCGTCATTGCTAGGGTGTTGCAATAGCTTAACCATTAATCGGCCTTTGCTTATTTGTTCAGTCCCGGCATCTGTTGGGCCGGTCCGCCAAGCCCATCATGCCGCTGAAAGCCAGAAGCGGACCACTGGAAAGGTGCAGGGGCGCGCACGCCCCTGCGATAGCATGAGCTTCAGACGCTCAGGCAGATATACTTCATCTCAAGGTAATCATCGGTCCCGTGACTGGACCCTTCGCGCCCTAAACCCGATTGCTTGACGCCACCAAAGGGCGCCACCTCGGTCGAGATGATGCCTGTGTTGACGCCGACAATGCCGTATTCCAGCGCTTCTTGCACGCGGGTGATGCGGCCAATGTCGCGGGCATAGAAATAGGCCGCCAGTCCAAAGATCGTATCATTGGCGTAGCCAATGACCTGTTCTTCCGTGTCGAATTTGAACAGCGGCGCAAGCGGGCCGAAGGTTTCTTCCTGCGCCACTTTCATTTTCTGGGTGACGCCCGTTACAATTGTCGGCTCGAAAAATGTGCCGCCATTGCCATGTCTGCGCCCACCGGTCAGCACTTTGCCGCCATGGGCGACGATGTCGCTGATATGGTCTTCGACCTTGGTCACCGCCTCTTCGTTGATCAAGGGGCCAAGTTCGCTGTCATCGCTCAGGCCATCACCGACGCGCAATTTCTCGACCGCAGTTTTCAGTTTCTCGGCAAAGGCGTCATATACGCCTGCCTGCACATAAATGCGGTTGGCACATACGCAGGTCTGGCCGTTATTGCGATATTTCGACATCAGCGTACCTTGTACGGCTGCGTCCAGATCCGCGTCGTCAAAGACAATGAACGGCGCGTTGCCGCCCAACTCCATCGAGCATTTCATCACCTGATCTGCCGATTGGCGCAGCAGGATGCGGCCCACTTCTGTGCTGCCTGTAAATGTCAGTTTGCGCACGATCGGGTTTTCGCAGAACTCTTTGCCGATATCTGACGCGCGGCTTGACGGGATGACCGACAGCACGCCCTTGGGCACGCCTGCGCGTTCGGCCAAAACAGCCATGGCCAGCGCAGAGAGCGGCGTCTCGGCGGCAGGGCGCGCGACAAAACCGCAGCCGACAGCCAGCGCCGGGGCCACTTTGCGCGCGATCATTGCATTGGGAAAGTTCCACGGCGTGATCGAGGCCGCAACCCCGATGGGCTGGCGGATCACAGTGATACGCTTGTCAGGTTGGTGACCGGGGATGGTTTCACCATATACGCGCTTGGCTTCTTCGGCGAACCACTCGACGAAGCTGGCGCCATAGGCAATCTCGCCGCGCGCTTCTGCCAGTGGTTTGCCCATCTCGGCGGTCAGGATCAGGGCCAGATCCTCTTGATTTGCCATCATCAGATCAAACCACTTGCGCAGGATGTTTGCGCGTTCCTTGCCTGTGCGCGCAGCCCATGCGTGGCGCGCATTCTCCGCAGCATCAATGGCCCGCGCAGTCTCGGCCCGGCCCAGATCCGCCACTTGCGCGATCAAATCGCCGCGCGCAGGGTTGCGTACCTCGAATGTTGCGCCGTCATCGGCATTGACCCACTCACCGCCCACAAAGGCGCGCATTTCCAGCAAAGTGGGGTCCGACAAAAGCGATTTCAGGTCCGTTGATTGGTGGTCAAGCATAGGTGCTCCTTGGTTGTTTCAGTGTCTGCGCGGTGTGGTGCACAGAGCCATGTGTTGGGGCATGAGGAAGACATGTGCATCACGCGCCAATTCTTCTACCCCTGCGTACCGGTTTTTGCAGGGCATGTCACGAGGGCGGATATCCGGTGCACCCTTCAAGCAGATCTTAACTTCTTGCTGCCAATCTGCAATCCAATGACATGACAGGTGAAAGGGCGCGATATGCCTGCCGATGACGTGGGTGCAGACACTGCTTCTGACACACAGCGGTTCTACGCTGATCTGGTGATGCACCATTCCTCTGATGCGGTCATAATTTCGGACCCGCAGCGCAAGGCGCTTTGGGTTAATCCTGCTTTCACGTCGCAAACTGGCTATGCAATCGACGATATAACAGGGCGCGATCCGGGCACTGTGCTGCAAGGCCGTGATACGGACGCCGAAACCGGTGCCCAGATAGACGTCGCGTGCCGACAACGCCATGAAATCCGTGTCGATATTCTAAACTACACCAAAAGCGGTGCCGCCTTCTGGGTCGATTTGAAAGTGACCCCAGTCTATGACGCAACAGGGCGGCACACGCATTTCATCTCGACCATGCGCGACATTACCGAACGCAAGATGCTTGAGGATCAGAACGAAGAGATGCGCCATGCCGAGGCGTTGCGCCAATCCGAGCGGCAGTTATTGGCGCTGACCAGCGAGTGGCTGTATTCCTCGAAATCCTTTGATGAATTGCTGATGGTGATAAAACGCGCGATGCACACCCTCATCCCCGAGGCAGATGGTGCATTATACATTTACGATGCCCCTCGCACGGTTCTGGAACTGGCGATCTCTTGGGGCACGCTGCCTGCCTTTGCCACGCATATCCTGCCGGATGACTGTTGGGCGCTGCGGCGTGGCCGCGCATATGCTTACGGGCTGAAACCTATCGAGTTTGTGTGCGATCATGTCGACAAGCCCGGTATGCCTTATTTCTGCCTGCCGGTTGTCGCGCATGGCGAGACGATCGGCCTGATGCATATTGTCTTCGACGGGTTTGAGGAGGGGGGGCTTATGCGCCATATGCGCAACGAGGTGTTGCGCAACCGCTGGGACATCTCCTTGATCTGTGCCGAGCAGATCAGCCTTGCCGTGGCCAATGTCCGTTTGCGTCAGGAATTGCATGACAAATCAGTCCGCGACCCGCTGACCGGGCTTTGGAACCGCCGGTGGTTCATGGAGCATGCATTGCGCGAATTGACCATGGCCCAACGTGATGCGCGCGATCTTGCCCTGATCTCGGTCGATGTCGATCACTTTAAGCAATTCAATGACAGGTTCGGCCATGAAACCGGCGATATGGTCCTGAAAGAGGTGGGGCATGTCCTGACCCGTGATGCGGGTGACAATGTTGCCCCATGCAGGCTGGGCGGGGAAGAATTTATCCTGCTTTGCGTCGATCATGATGAAGGGGCCGCATACGAACAGGCCGAACGCGTGCGCGTCGCAATATCCAAGATTGCATTGACTGTATCGGGCCAACCACT
This sequence comes from Roseinatronobacter monicus, assembly GCF_006716865.1. Lineage (NCBI taxonomy): Bacteria > Pseudomonadati > Pseudomonadota > Alphaproteobacteria > Rhodobacterales > Paracoccaceae > Roseinatronobacter > Roseinatronobacter monicus. The sequence goes on from NZ_VFPT01000001.1 coordinate 1,292,563, forward strand.
TCCCGCCATTACCGTGTCGGCAGGTTTGGGCGTGCTTGGGCGTGACGGAACCGCGCTGGAAGACATCATGAAGGCCGCCGATCTTGCCCTCTACCGTGCCAAGGCCGAAGGCCGCAACCGCGTTATAGAACGCTTATCTCCGGAAGTGACCATCGGAGCCAGCTGACCGCGTGGCGCGCAACCAACGCTGCGTTTCGGGACACGCACAAGGAACAGGCATCCGCCCTATGAGGTGCGGTTTTGAACTGACCTATCCCTCGCAGCACCACCCGCTATAAATTGACTTCGTTTTCAATTGCTCCTATCAGCAGCCTTGTCGGCAAGGTTGGTCGACGCAACGAAACGGCACAAAAATGGACGGCGGTTCCAGTTGGGCGCTCCCGCAGCGTTTGACACATAAGACAAGACAAAAGCAGCGCGAGGCGCGAGCCGCTGGTCGAGGATAGCCTCGACAGGTGTGCCCCTCGTGCCAAGGCATTAGGGGTTGGCCATGACTAAACAGACAACGCTCAGTGATATTCGCTTCGACCCCGAATTTGACGCCGGTGGCATTGATGCCGGATTCATCGCAGTCGAAGTCGCGCGCCTGTTGCATGAAGGGCAAGAAGGCGCGATTCGCGAGTTTCTGGAAAGTCAGGAACTTGCCGATGTTGCCGCCCTGATTGACGAATTGGATGACGGTGATGATCTGGGCGTGCTGCGGCTTTTGCCTTTGCATGATCAGGCCGAAATGCTGGGCTATCTGCGCCCGCGCGCGCAGGTGGATCTGGCAACGCGCATCCCGCGCCGTGAACTGGTGGCGCTCATGACCGCCATGAGCCATGACGAACGCGCCGATCTGTTCAAACAACTGGATGAAGAAGCGCAGGAGGCAATCCTGCCCGCCTTGTCCAAGGCCGAGCGCGAGGATCTCCGCCGCCTTGCCGCCTATGAAGAATGGACTGTGGGGTCTGTCATGACCTCCGATTATGCAGTGCTGAACCCTGACATGACCACCAGTCAGGCGATCGAGGCGTTGCGCGCGCAAGCGATCGAGGCTGAGACGATTTACGATTCATACATCGTGAATGAATCCCGCGCCCTGATTGGTGTTATCAGCCTGCGCGATTTGTTGACCGCGCGACCCCGTCAACGCGTCGGAGAGATTATGGATACCGAACCCGTCTGGGTGCGCGCGGATGATGAACAAGAAGAAGCCGCGCGCCTTGTGGCCCGCTATGACTTGCTCGCCTTGCCGGTGTTGGACAATAATGACCGCCTTGTCGGGATCGTTACGGCTGATGACGCGATGGATGTCACCGAAGAAGAGGTGACAGAGGATTTCTACAAAAGCTCGATCGTGCAGCCGCTGGAAATGTCCGTGGCCGATGCCTCGATTGCGCTGCTGTACCGCGCGCGCATTTTCTGGCTCGTGCTTCTGGTATTTGGCAATATCTTTTCTGGGGCGGGTATCGCCTATTTCGAAGATACAATTGCCGCGCATCTGTCGCTTCTGTTCTTCCTGCCGCTGTTGATCGCCTCGGGCGGCAATGCGGGCACGCAATCGGCTACATTGATGGTCCGCGCCCTTGCAACAGGCGATGTGCGGCCTGCCGATTTCGGGCGCTTGCTAACACGCGAGGTGGTCATCGCACTTGCACTGGGCCTGACAATGGCCTTGGCGGTGTCGATGATCGGGGTCTGGCGGGGTGGCCCGGAGATTGCGCTGGTCGTTGCCCTGGCAATGGTCACAATCGTGCTGATGGGGGCGTTGATTGGCATGTGCCTGCCTTTCATCTTTGCCAAGATCAACCGTGACCCAGCTGCCGCTTCGGGGCCTTTGGTGACATCGATTGCCGATGTGCTGGGGGTACTCATTTATTTCACCATCGCGGCGCGGTTGCTGGAACTCTGATCGGCTTGCATTCCCATGAGGGATTGGCTAACTGAGGCCCTCACTCGCAGGCGGCACAAGAGGCACGGCATGGATGATATCGCGGAACTGCGCGGCAAGTTTCTGGACCAGATTGCCAGTGTCGCAGATATCGAGGCACTGGAATCTGTCCGTCTGGCCGCATTGGGCAAGAAGGGCGAGATAAGCCTGAAAATGCGCGAGCTTGGCCAGATGGATGCCGAGCAGCGCCAACGCGTCGGCCCCGCCCTGAACGGCGTGAAAGCCGAAATTGATGCGGCCCTCAAGGCCCGCCGGGCAGGGCTGGAAGATGCCGTGCTCGATGCGCGACTTCAGGCAGAATGGCTGGACGTCACGCTGCCGGGCCGCCCGCGCGCTGCGGGCACGATCCATCCGATCAGTCAGGTGATGGATGAACTGACGGCAATCTTTGCCGATATGGGGTTCGCTGTCGCCGAAGGCCCGCAAATCGAATCCGACTGGTATAATTTCGACGCGCTGAACATCGCACCCGAACACCCCGCGCGGCAGGAACATGATACGTTCTTCATGCACCGCAGCGCCGGTGACAACCGCCCTCCCCATGTGCTGCGCACCCATACCAGCCCGGTGCAGATCCGCGCCATGCAAAACCAGGGCGCTCCGATCCGTGTCATCGCACCGGGCCGTGTTTACCGCATGGACATGGACCAGACCCATACACCCATGTTCCATCAGGTCGAAGGGCTGGCGATTGACCGCGACATTTCGATGGCGCAGCTCAAATGGACACTGGAAGAATTCTGCCGCGCCTTTTTCGAGGTGGATGAGGTCGAGTTGCGCTTCCGCGCGTCTCATTTCCCCTTCACCGAACCCTCCGCCGAGGTGGATATCCGCTGTTCATGGGAGGGGGGGCAGTTGAAGATTGGCGAAGGCAAGGACTGGCTTGAAATCTTGGGCTCGGGCATGGTGCATCCAAAGGTGCTGCAAGCCGGTGGCATCGATCCTGACAAATGGCAGGGCTTTGCCTTTGGCATGGGCATCGACCGGATCGCAATGCTGAAATACGGCATTCCCGATTTGCGCGCCTTTTTCGAATCCGACCTGCGCTGGCTGCGCCATTATGGCTTTGCGGCACTTGATCAACCGGCCCTTGCTGCGGGCCTCAGCCGCTGATCCAGCCGTCATTTTCTTGCTAAAAATACTCACGGGGATTTTCAAGGGGGGCGTGCCCCCCTTGAAGCAGGTGGTTTGGAGGGCGGCAGCCCTTCAAGTCTGGTCAACTGCCGCTGTCTCCAGATATGAAAAAAGCCCCCAAAAATGGGCTAGGCGATTCACACATTTCTGAGTTTCCATCCGTGTGAGACGGATTTGAAGTATTGTAGGCCATGTCGGAATGTAATTGGACCTGGCGGTTTGGATTTTGGGTAGCCGTCCCATCCGCCGAGCTTGGCGATGATCCACGCGGCCCAGGCAAGTGTTTCCGGCGGGTGAGGGTTTTTCTGGAGCGCGGTCTTGCCTTCGAGTTCGGGCAGGAGAGCATGAAGGGTCTGGATTTCGGAGGATGAGAAGGCGATTTTGGCGTCTTGCCCGGACTTGCCATCGCGCGCCTGAACGAGTTGCATGATGGTGCAGGCCGCGCGGGCGGCAATCGCGGTCAGCTTGATCAACCGCTCGGCATTTTCCAGTTGGCTGTCCTCCAGTTGCAACCCCTGTTGCTTCAGGGTGCGGAAGAATTGTTCGATATGCCAGCGTTGCCGGTACCAGCTTACCGCGCGCCAGGCCATGTCCGCATCCTCGACCTTGTGAGTGGTCAAAAGCCGCCATGAGATGGGCTCGGCGCCCGGTGGCGCATTCACCTCGCTGACTTCGATCAGGCTGACCTCCACCGTCTCGGCCAGCCCCGGCTGTCTGGCCAGATTGGCAGGACGCTTGATCGTAACGGGGCCAAATCGGGCCTCAAGTCTGGCGGTGCGCGCATCGCCACTTGTGCCGTACCTGCCAATTTCAGCGGGGCAGAGGACAGCTTGCCGCCACCTTCCAGGATTGAGCGATCCGTCATGGCACGGGTCAGGATGTGAAAGCCCGGCTCCGGCAATCGTGCCCATTTCTCATAGATATCGCTCTCGCGATCGCCGATTTCAGTCACCATATGCGCCTGGGCCAGAACTGTCTTGGCAGCCTCTGCCGTGCTCAGCCACCGATGCGATTCCTTCTCGGACAGGGGGCGGGCCCGGTGGGGAACACTTACGCGGCCATCGCGTGTCCATATCCGGCCCGCGGCCAAACCCAGAATGCCACCCGTCTCGGCATCCACACCCAGCATCGCGTGGAGCAAAACACCGCGCCCAGACCCCTTGCCGATTGCACCCAGTCCGCGACTGCGCTCTTTGGTTGTCGAGAAATTGAAGTCGCTGCTGTCCTGAATCGCAAGAATATGCCGCCCCGCGCAGGCTTGCGAAAGCTCCGCTCCCCAGCCTTCAATCACCGCCTCAGCCGTCACGCGCGGATTGGCCAGAAAGCGCGAAAATCCGACAATCCCACTGCGGCGGCCACCCGCCAGACGCCGAAGACAGGTGCTCGTGCGCGCCACCATTGCTGCGAGCAGCAGACCCCCCTTTTTGCCAGGCGTTCGTCTCCGAAATCACCCAGCCTCCAGCCTTCCGAAGTCACCACAGACGCCCTCCCACTTTAGGTAGAGCGATCGAATCATGCGCAACAAAAACGGTCAAGTGCCGAAAACCGGAGCGCACAGCCAAAGATGTGTGCATCCCTTAGCAAAAATGGGGGCTTTTTTTATCATAAGGGTTCGCGCTTAGCAGCTGTAATACATCGCGTATTCCACAGGGTGCGGTGTATGCTCATAGGCATAAACTTCTTCCCATTTCAGATCGATATAGGCCATGATCTGGTCTTTGGTGAACACGTCGCCAGCCAGCAAGAAGTCGTGATCTGCGGCCAGAGAGTCCAGCGCTTCACGCAGGCTTGCGCAGACAGTGGGGATGCCTTCCAACTCTTCGGGTGGCAGATCATACAGATCCTTGTCCGAAGCGGGGCCGGGGTCGATCTTGTTCTTGATCCCGTCAAGGCCTGCCATCAGCAGTGCCGAGAACGCCAGATAAGGGTTGGCTGCGGGGTCAGGGAAACGGGCCTCGACGCGCTTGGCCTTGGGGCTTTCTGTCCAAGGGATGCGAATGCAGCCAGAACGGTTGCGGGCCGAATAGGCGCGCAGCACCGGTGCTTCAAAGCCGGGGATCAGGCGCTTGTAGCTGTTAGTCGACGGGTTGGTAAAGGCATTCAGCGTCTTTGCGTGCTTCAGAATGCCGCCGATGAACCACAGCGCTTCCTGGCTCAGATCGGCATATTTATCGCCTGCAAACAGTGGCTTGCCATCTTTCCAGATCGACATGTTGACATGCATGCCGGTGCCGTTGTCACCCTTGACAGGTTTGGGCATGAAGGTTGCGGTCTTGCCATATGCGTCTGCAACGTTGCGGATGACATATTTGTATTTCATGATCTCGTCTGCCTGCTTGGTCAGCGAGCTGAAGATCAGGCCAAGTTCATGCTGCGCGGACGCCACCTCAGTATGGTGCTTGTCCACTTTCATGCCCATGTCTTTCATGGTCGACAACATTTCCGAGCGCATGTCCTGATTGGCGTCAATCGGGTTCATGGCGAAGTAGTGACCCTTGACACCAGGGCGGTGGCCCGTGTTGCCCGTGTCGTAATCGGTATCAGTGTTCCAAGCGGCTTCTTCGGCATCAACCTCGAAGCTGACTTTGTTGATCTTGTCGCTGAATTTAACGCTGTCAAAGACAAAGAATTCAGCTTCTGGCCCGAAATAGGACACATCGCCGATCCCGGTCGATTTCAGATAAGCTTCGGCTTTCTCTGCCGTGCCGCGCGGGTCGCGCTCGTATGGCTCATTCGTGTCTGGCTCGACAATCGAGGCGTGAATGGCAAGCGTTTTCTCTGCGTAGAACGGGTCAATATAGACCGAGTCCAGATCGAAAACCAGTTTCATATCAGATGCTTCAATCCCTTTCCAACCCGGAACGGAAGAGCCGTCAAACATAAAGCCTTCTTCAAGAAAATCCTCATCGACCAGATCATTGATGATCGTCACATGCAGCATACGGCCACGTGGATCGACAAAACGGATGTCCAGATAGGCGACATCTTCGTCTGTCATTAGCTTGAGAACGTCAGCTGAACTCATGTCCTTTTCCCTTTTGGTTTTGAAACAGTGCTTTCAGGGCAGGTGTCGCCCTGGAATTTTCGATGATTACAGAGCGTCGTCGCCGCTTTCGCCTGTGCGAATACGGATGGCTTGCTCTACGGTCGAGACAAAGATCTTGCCATCGCCAATCTTGTCAGTGCGCGCAGCAGCAACGATGGCTTCGATGGCGTCGTCAACCTGTTCATCAGGCAACACGACTTCGACCTTCACCTTGGGCAAGAAATCGACAACATATTCAGCGCCGCGATACAATTCAGTGTGACCCTTCTGCCGACCAAAGCCCTTGACTTCGATGACAGACAATCCCTGAACGCCAATATCTTGCAGCGCCTCTTTTACCTCATCCAGCTTGAAAGGCTTGATGATGGCCTCGATCTTCTTCATGCCCTCGCTCCTGCATTACTGCCGACTGCGTCGCCGGTCTGAAGCGTTCAGATCATTTTCAGCTTGGGGCCACAATCTGATAGGGTGTCTGTCAGTGGCCCTGCGCCGGGTAAAACGTCAAATAGCATAAAAAAGGTGCAAAAAGTATAAAAAATAAGCGAAAAGAAAACTGCGAGTAATCTGAAATGACTGAAATCCTGTCATCTGCACAAATGCGCGCCATTGAAGCGGCGCAGATCGAGTCGGGGGCCGTGTCGGGACTGGAATTGATGGAGCGCGCAGGGCGGGGCGTGGTCGATTCCCTGCGCGCGCATTGGCCGGATTCGCCCTTGCGTGCTGTCATTTTGTGCGGACCGGGCAATAACGGTGGTGATGGCTATGTCGTTGCACGGATGCTTACAGAGTTGGGCTGGAAGGTCAGGCTTTGGGCCCCGATTGCGCCGACAACGCCAGATGCCGTCGCCAATGCACAGCGTTGGGCAGCCCTTGGGCGCACCGAGGCAGAGCTTGACCCAGCCTGCCTGTCAGGCAGTCTTGTGGTTGATGCGTTATTTGGTACTGGCCTGACGCGCCCTGTCGGCGCACAGTTCTGGAAGGCGCTTGAGTTTGCGCAGCAGGCCAAAGCACCGATTGTCGCCATAGATATCTTGTCAGGAATATGTGCTGATACCGGACAGATCCGGTCCGAGGGGGGGTATCTGTCGCGCGGCGCTGATCTGACGATTACATTTCAGGCCGCGAAACTTGGCCATGTGCTGTTGCCGGGCGGGGCGATGACAGGCGCCTTGCGTATTGTGGATATCGGGTTGGAGGAGCCGCTGGGCGACTTGTGTCGCGGCCCCTCTGGCGCACATGTCGCCCATGCTGTTGCGCGGCCACCTGTCGCGCAATTGGCCAAGCAGTCCGGGCACAAGTTCGATTACGGTCATGCACTCGTGCTGTCTGGGGGTGTCGGGCGCGGGGGGGGCGCACGGTTGGCCGCGCGCGCGGCGTTGCGCATCGGGGCAGGGCTGGTGACCCTGTGCTGCCCGCCCGCCGCATTGATCGAGAATGCTGCGCGGCTGGACGCGGTTATGCTGCGCCGCGTTGCGGATGCCGGGGCGTTGGTGCGTGCGTTGGATGACCCGCGGGTCACTGCGCTGTGCATCGGGCCGGGTTTGGGCCTTGGCGCGCGCGAGAGTGCCCTTGTTGCTGCGGCCTTGCACAGCAAGCGGCCCATCGTGCTGGATGCCGACGCATTGACATTGATCGCACAAGATCGCGGCTTGCGGGCCTTGGTCCATGAGGCGTGCGTGCTGACCCCTCATGCAGGCGAATTTGCCCGCCTGTGGCCCGAACTTGGCCATACGTCACTCTCAAAGCTTGATGCAACCCTGCGCGCGGCAGAAGACATTGGCGGTGTTGTGCTGTTAAAGGGGGCGGACACAGTGATTGCGCGCCCTGATGGGTTTCCCAAGATTCATGCAGCCCTGCGCGAACGTGCAGTCCCGTGGCTGGCGACTGCTGGCGCTGGCGATGTGTTGGCAGGTCTGATCACAGGCTTGCTGGCGCGCGGCATCCCCCCGAGTGAGGCCGCGTCTATCGGCACTTGGCTTCATGCCGAGGCGGCTTGCCTGTTTGGGCCAGGTCTTGTGGCAGATGATCTGCCCGACATTGTGCCCGACGTGCTGAGGCGGCTAGGCGCGTGAGCCGCTGATAAGTGTCGTCATGCCATCTGCGGTAATGATGGTGTCATGCTCAAAACCCAACTCATACAGAGTGGCAGGGGTGTCTGCATTGTGCAGATTGACGCCATCAACCAGCCGCGATGCAGGGCTGAGCGCCGGTGCCGAGAATAGAATTTCCGTGCGCCAGTCACAGACACCCAGCCTTTGGCCAGCGCCGACCACCAGCGCGCGGTCCATCCGGCCCGGCGCAAGCCCCAGCCCAAAGGCAGAGGGTTCGACGCGTATAACCTCGTTGGCTGTGGCGTGATGTGTCCGTATGCTGCGCAATTCCACCATGCGGTTGCGCGTATCCAGCAGCAAATCCCCCGCCATCAGCCGTTCAACAGGGCGCAGGCCGATAATCGTGCGCACGATGGTGCCGCCAGCAAAGCCTTGCACCCCCGCACCTGTTAGGTCGCGCTGGACCTTGGGCTGTTTTTTCAGGGGCGGGGCAAGTGAAATACTGTCTGCAAACATGGCTCGAATCTCCTTGAACATACCTTGCCGCAGAAATGTAACGACAAGGTAAATACGCGTGAATTTCTTTACTGTTTCCTTATTCTGGATAATGCTGGGCAAATTTGGTGAAATCAGGGCAGAAATGTGCGTATAAATCGACACGCCCACCGCGTTTTTCCGCTCGCATCCGGGTACAGCATTTGCTAGTCAGCGCTCAGATGCGGGTGTGGCGAAATTGGCAGACGCACCAGATTTAGGTTCTGGCGCCGCAAGGCGTGGGGGTTCAAGTCCCTCCACCCGCACCATATTGAAAACAATAGATTTTATTCTAGGGGTTTTTGTTGTCGACGCTCCGCTTGGGTAAAGCTTCGTATTTTCACGAATCGTTTCGGGTTCGTTCCTGTGTGCCGATAAGCATATCGGGGCCAAGATATTGATCTTTGCGAAGCAATGGCGCAGCTCTAACGCGTTCAAACCTAGTTGACTGTCCAATTGAGGTTTAGCCTTGTGCCGCGCATCGGGCAGGCTGCCGTCGTCCGGTTCCCTGTAGGTCAATCTTTGTTTGGGTGGCAGGCCTTCCAGGCTGATATTTCCTGATCTTGGCCGTGCCTTGAGATGCGACGTGTCTGCGGATAAGCTGAAAGCCTCAAAGGAGTAAATGGGTCTGTGCAGGAATGTAATAAAATCAATGCAATAATGGATATTCTTAAGGCCGATGGGGGGCTCCGTTGTGATGGCCCGGAGCGCGTAGCTCCGGGCCATTTGGGAAATGCCGGTATGTTACCCGGCTGAACCGTCGGATTGCGCCATGATGCGGGCGATGAAATCGGCCTGAGCCAACGGTAGGATGACACGGCCCTCGGCGTCGACATCCGCTGTGCCGCTGTAGGTGACACGATCTGCGGTGGTTTCGAGGGCTGGATCAAGGTTGATCGACAACTCTGCCGCGCCACGCGCGTCCTGGCTCGCGGTCTCTGCCTGACCTAGGATTTGGCCATCGGCACTCAGCACCGCTGCTGCTTGGCCACTCGCCATCGCTTCTGTGACTGCATTGATTGCTGCGGCTGTGCCAGAGTCGACCGTAGCTGTCATTGTCGGGGTATCAGGTGTTCCGACATCTGCTTCAGCGCCCACATTTGCACTGGTGCTGGACTCAATATCCAGCCCGGTTGAGGCTTCTGGCGCAGCGGATGTGCTCGTGTCAGCCGACACGCCAACATCCGCGCCTACCTCGGCGCCCAAGCCCTGCGCAGCGGCTGTGCCCGCGATGAAAGTGCAGATTGCGGTTGTTGCCATGAATTTGGACAAGGTTGTCATTTGCGGCTCTCCTTCTCTAGTTTCAGGGGTTTCGCCACCCCATCACGAACGAAACGCGGCAATGCTGACAGAGTTTCCCGGCGACCCTAAACGTCGGCGGAAACTTGCTAAAAGGGCCCGCCGCCCGGGCCAAGTGACTATGCGGGTAATTCGACAAGCGCCCTTGGGGTCTGTGATGCACTATATCTTACGCGAAAGCAGATTTTGCCTGTGCGGTCTTGAAGACGCGAGAGCGCCGAGACGATAAGCGCGGCTCATCCCGCCTGTGTCTTTTGGACAAACGGAATGAGCCAGTTTATTCACGGACGGACGGCAACGACCTCGATCTCAACCAGCCAGTTTGGGTTCGCCAATCCGGCAACTTCGAACACAGAACGCGTCGGCAGTTCCGGCTGCTCTTCGGTTCCGAAATACTGGACATATCCGCTCATGAAGCCGCCAAAATCCATCTGGCCACTCTCGTCGGCCACCAGATAGACTTGCATCTTCACGACGTCTGACATCGACAGATCAAGATCGGTCAATGTGTCGGAGATCCGCTCTAGAACAGAAATGGTCTGGGCTTCGGTATCGCCAAACGCCTCTGCGGTGTTGGGTTCGGCATCTGTGTTCGTGACACCGGGAACCACACCGCTGAGATAGACCAGCGTTGCATCGGCCGGAATTTCGACCGCGCGCGAGATCGGGAAGTCAGAGCCGGGGATGGCGTGGCGCAGGACTTCAGCCTGCGCAGCATTGCCCAGAACAATAGTAGCAGCCAAAGCTGAGAGGAGCGTTCTGCTTATCATTTGTAGGTCCTTTATGGTAAAAGAAGCCCCTCGGCGGCCAACGGGATAGGACTGACCGCCAGAGGGGAGTGTGGCCGCAAGAATAGCGGTGTGTCAGCGCGTCTGAGAAACCATGTCGGCGGTTGCAGGGTCATCAGGATAGTCGTTTCCGAGATGCGTCCGGATATAGTTCACCACTTCTGCAACCTGCTCGTCATTCAGGATGCCGCCCAAGGGTGGCATTGCCGCCTGACCGTGCAGGGTCAGCATGACCGCATATTCCGGAAATTCCAGCGTCGGGTTGTCTGCCAGTGCGGGATAGCTGGCCGCGCCGGTTGCCCCTTGGCCATCGGGCATGTGGCAACTTGCGCAAACTGCGTTGTAGATGCCTTCGCCGGTTTCCTGTGTCAGCACACTGCGGCTTTCGAACCACGCGGCAGAGTCGTCCGCGAGGGCGGGGGCCGCTACGATGCTTGCTGCGAACAGGGCGGGGGTGAATAGTTGGTGCATGCGCATCGGTTACTCTCCTGCTGCGGTGATTGCGGTTTCATTCAGGCGGCGGATGGCGTCCAGCGACGACAGAACCGCCCCTTCCATCCATGCAGGAAGATAGGACAGATGCTCGCCGGCGCAGACAATGCGCCGGTCCATCGCCACGGCATCCTCATACTGCGCCTCTTTGTCCTGCCAGATGCCATAGCAGCCCAACGTCCACGGCACACGGTGCCATGCCACAGAAACCCCTGCCTTGAACTCGTCAGGCATTTGCGGGTGAATCTGGCTGCCCCATTCAACCGTGCGGCGCACGCGGTCTTCAGGCTCGATCGAGGAATACTGATACGCCAGCGCCCCCCAAGAATATGCCCCCAGAACAACGCCCGGTTTGTCCGACAGATAGTCATTCGACGGATACGAGATTTGCGAGATGGGCAGGTCGGTGTAAGTGGTCCCACCGTAGATATGCTCGTCTTCTTCCCAGAAGCGGCGGTTGAATTCCAGCCCGACCTTGATCGACGCTGCATAGTGCATCGTCTGGATGACATTCGTCAGCGGGCCGGAAAAATCATGGTCAATCTGGCTGAGGATCGAGAAGGGGATCGTGCAGACGCAATAATCCGCGCTGGTCGTCGCTTCCGCGCCATCGTTCTCCAGATCCTCATAGGTGACACTGACGCCGTCCTCATCCTGACGGATTTGGGTTACGCGTTTGCGATATTTGACCAGATCGCCAAGATTGTCGGCCATCGCGCGTGCAATCATGTCCATCCCGCCCTTGGGCTGGAAGATGGGCATGGAGCCGTTCAACGCTTCGCTGGTGGCAAGGCGCGACCATAGGCCGGAATCGAGCAAGGTGGACAGGTCCAGAATTTCATTGGCGATCGGTGCGCCATCGACACCCCCACCGGGCGGACGCTCATACCCACGGCGCGAACTGGCGGCATTGCCGGATACATAGTCGTTGTCGTCGTTCAGCGCGCCAAAGGTGCGCAGACCTGCCAACAGGTTTTCCTTGTCTTCCTCAGTCAGCATCTCGTCCAGCGCACCTTGATCGGTGACCTTGGACAGCAGGTCGGAAATATGGCCGCGGAAATCGGAGTTGATCTCGCGGTAGCGCACGGGCTTTCCGTCAAATGCGTCGACCGAATGTACATAGGCATGGTTGTTGATCTGGATCAGCGGTTCCAGTTCGACCCCCAGCCTGCGGCAATAGTCCAGAATGCCGTAATGGTTGTAGGGCACACGCCATGGACCGGGGTTAAAGTAGTTACCTTCGGCGAAATCCACAGTCTGGGTGAAGCCACCCAATTCTTCATAGGTGTCGCCCGCGCGCATCGTCCAGCAGCGCCCGCCCGCGACATCGCGGAACTCAAGCACCTCAATCTCATAACCCGCATCGCGCAGCTCCATCGCGGCGATCATGCCGGCGATACCCGCCCCCAACACAAGAACCTTCGTGCCCTCGGGCGCACGCTCTAGTTGAATGGGGCCGTCATAAGTTGATGCATGCGCCACACCCATCATACCCATCGCCTGATACATTGCTGCCGCGCCACCAGCGGCACCTACCATCGTCAAAAACTCGCGCCGCGATGTCGTTGTGTTTGATTCTTCAGCCAAAATGGCCTCCCTTTATTCTTACACTTGTGAAATGATTTTCGGCTTGGTGCGACATCTTGTCAACCCCGTCAACGAGCGAAATTCGCGCAAAGGTTGAAAATTTCGACTGTTGTGTTTGGCGTCAACGATGCGGTTGTGTCTGTATCATCCCGTCTGTGACAGACAATGATCTGCCAGGATCGCAGCGCCTATGACCCTTGGGGCCAAAAGAATTGCGCAAAAATCAACTCGGCGGTTCCGCCCAAGGGCGCCCGCCCGCCAGTTCATGCGCCAGATGATCGACAAGGGCGCGCAGTTTGCCGGGCATGGGCGAAATCGGGGGCCATAATGCAAGCACCGGCATTTTTCGGGACGGGTGACCTTGCAGCACAGGGTGCAGCCTGCCTGCCGAGATTGGGTTTGCAACAATGAAGCCCGGCAACATCGCCAGCCCCAGTCCTGCCAGTGCAAAATCGCGCATCGCCTCGCCGTTGTTCAGGGTCAGGCAACTGCGAACGGGTGCGGCCACAAGCTTCCCGTCCACTTCGAACTGCCACATCTGCCCGTCAGGCAAGTGGCTGTAGCTGAGCACCTGATGCCCCGCCAGATCGGCGGGCGTCTTGGGGTGACCGTGGCGCGCCAGATAGTCAGGGCTGCCGCAGGCGATCATCCGGTCAGTACATAGCGTGCGGCTGATCAAAGCGCTGTCGCGGGCGTCGCCAATCCGAACGGCCAGATCAAACCCGTCGCGGATCAGATCGCGGGCACGGTCGTCATAGTCGATCCGCAACTCCAGCGCGGGGTGTGCGCGCGCAAACCGTGCAAGGATCGGGCTGAGAAACAATGTGCCGAAACTCATGGGCGCGGTGATGGACAGCCGACCGCGCAAGGGCGCGGCCCCATCCATGCCCCAAGATGCGCTTTCGGTCGCTGCCGTCAGGGCGCTCAGGGCAGGGCGCAATTGTTCGGCCAGCCGCAAGGCTGCCTCGGTCGGGGTGACGCGTCCTGCATTGCGCAGGAATAAGGCCGTCTGAAGTGCGCGTTCCAGATCGGAGATGCGCTTGCTGACAACAGATTTCGACAGGTTCAGATGCGCCGCTGCGGCGGTGACGGTGCCAAGTTCCATCACTGTCAGGAAGGTCTCGATTTCATCCAATGTGTAGCGCATCTCACAGTGATAAACCGCCCCTCGTTGTTCGGCAATCACGAACACCGGGTTGGTTCATGGAGTACTGCAAAATCGCCTGCCACCTGCCATATAGAGGATAAGGAAAGGAGGCCCCTCATGGACCTGACTGGCATTCATCACCTGACGGCGATCACCGCCGACGCGCCCGGTAACAATCGTTTCTACACGGAAACCCTCGGGCTGCGACGCGTCAAGAAAACCGTCAATCAAGACGACACATCCGCTTATCATCTGTTCTTTGCCGATGGTGCGGGCAGTCCCGGCACCGATCTGACCTTCTTTGACTGGCCTGTCGGGCGCGAGCGGCGCGGCACGCATGCGATCACCCGCACCGGGCTGCGTGTCGCTGAGGACAGCCTAGACTACTGGGCAGACCGCTTGCGCGATGCCGGGTTGAACACTGGCGAGATTACGCAGCTCGATACCCGCGCCACGCTTGATTTCGAAGACCCTGAAGGCCAGCGCTTCCGCCTGACGGCAGACGCACCCGGCGCGGCACATCCGTGGGAGCGCAGCCCTGTGCCGCCCGAACATCAGATCCGCGGTTTGGGGCCAATCACCATTTCCGTGCCGCAACTGGTCCCGACCGAGGTCGTGCTCACCCGCCTGATGAACATGCGCGCTGTGCGCGATTATGTCAGCCCGGATGGGATCGGCCATGTTCATGTGTTCGAGATGGGCGCGGGCGGGCCTGCGGCGGAGGTGCATGTGATCGTGCAACCGGGCCTGCCCGTGGCGCAACAAGGTGCGGGCGCGGTGCATCATGTCGCATTTCGTGTTCCCGACAAGGCGGCACTCAGCGACTGGGCCGCGCGGCTGAACGCCCAGCGTATGCCCAGTTCGGGCGAGGTGGAGCGCTACTATTTCCGCAGCCTGTACTTCCGTGAACCGGGTGGCAACCTGTTCGAGCTGGCCACCGACGGGCCGGGATTCGCAGTGGACGAGCCATTCGAGACGATGGGCGAGGCGCTGTCACTGCCCCCGTTCCTAGTGCCTCGCTTCGGGGTATTTGACAGCTTTGATTTTTTCTGAATCTCTGTGGAGCGTAGCAGCTTTCTGGGGGTGAGATGATGACAAGAGGGTGCAAGCCGAAGTATGTAGTTCGACTGACGACAGAGGAGCGTGAACACCTTGAAGGGATGATCAGAACGGGTCGGCAAGCCGCCTACAGACTGCTGAAGGCGCGGATTTTGCTGAAGGCGGATGTGTCCTCTGATGGCCCGGGATGGGAAGATGCGCGCATTGCCGAGGCATTAGAGACCAGTCTCTCGACTGTTTTCCGCACCCGGCGCCAACTTGTGGAGGAAGGGCTTGAGGCGACTTTAGCGCGCAAAGTTCCAGCGTCGCTTTCACAACCTCGGATCTTCGATGGGCAAGCCGAGGCCAAGCTGATCGCGCTTGCCTGTTCCGAACCACCCGAAGAATATACGCACTGGACACTCAGGTTGTTGGAAAAGCGGGTTGTCGAACTGGGCATTGTTGAGCAGGCCAGTGATACCACAATCCAACGCACGCTTAAAAAAACGCGCTCAAACCGCACCGGAACCGGTACTGGGTAATCCCACCCAAAGCCAACGCTGGTTTCGTGGCGGCCATGGAGAATGTGCTGGACGTCTACACCCGTCCACACGATCAAAACCGTCCGCTGGTTTGTCTGGACGAGACCAGCAAACAATTGACCCGTGAGACCCGCACACCCATTCCCATGCAGCCAGGGCGCGAGGCGCGCCATGACTACGAATATGAACGCGCAGGTGTCGCCAGCCTGTTCATGTTATTCGCTCCTCTGGAGGGCTGGCGCCACGTCGAGATACGCGATCGACGCACTGCCATCGATTATGCCCATATCCTGCGCGATCTGGCTGATCTCCACTTTCCCTATGCCGAAAAGATCGATCTCGTGCAGGATAATCTGAACACCCACAACCCTGCATCGCTGTACGAGGCTTTCCCGCCTGCCCAAGCGCGCCGCATCGCACAACGGTTCGAATGGCACTACACGCCAAAACATGGGTCTTGGCTCAACATCGCTGAATGTGAACTCAGCGTCCTCGCTCGCCAATGTCTGGCCCGGCGCATCCCGGACAAAACTATGCTGAAGGCCGAAGTCGATGCATGGACAACAAATCGCAACTCCCAACGCGCCAAAACCAACTGGCAGTTCACAACTCAAGACGCGCGCACAAAGCTTATCCGGCTTTATCCGCAAATCGAGTGAATCGCAGGACTAGAGCCGCGCCGCGCGGCAATCGAGGCGGGATTAAAGCCGCTGGAATGAGAGACCCATCACCAGCCGCCGGGATGTCCCGGCGGCTGGTATCGCCGCTTGAGAAACGAAGGGCGCGTGCTGCGCATGGGCGTTTCGGTTG
The DNA here is from genome assembly GCF_006716865.1 of Roseinatronobacter monicus. NCBI lineage: Bacteria > Pseudomonadati > Pseudomonadota > Alphaproteobacteria > Rhodobacterales > Paracoccaceae > Roseinatronobacter > Roseinatronobacter monicus. Next base: position 1,308,964 of record NZ_VFPT01000001.1, read on the forward strand.
CCAAGGGGCAAGTTGTTTGCTCGGTGGCGGTTCTCAATACGGGACGCAATGCTTACCTTGGTGCCGCGCCTGACCGAACAGGTGAAGGGTGATATCCTGTCGAGGCAAGGCAGGATGCCCACCTTTGGCACACGCTTATCGAAAGGAAACTTGAGATGACAAAAACGATTCTTGGTCTTAGCGGCAGTTTGCGCCGCGCATCGTTCAACGCAGGCTTGCTGCGTGCCGCAGCCGAAGTGGTGCCCGATGGTGTGAAACTCGAGATCGGCGCGATCCACGAGGTGCCGCTTTATAATGGTGATCTGGAAAAAGCCTCTGGCTTGCCACCTGCTGTCGAGGTGCTGCAAGCCCAATTACAGGCCGCAGACGGGGTGCTGTTGGTGACGCCGGAGTACAATAACGGCATTCCCGGTGTGTTCAAAAATGTCATCGACTGGATGTCGCGCGGGCCGGGATTGCAAATGTGGGCCGGCAAGCCGGTTGCGCTGATCGGCGCATCGCCCGGCGGGTTTGGCACGATCATGGCGCAGAATCACTGGCTGCCTGTGCTGCGCACGCTCAAGGCCGACTTCTGGGCAGAGGGGCGGTTGATGGTGTCGCGGGCGGGTGACTTGTTCGATGAGGATGGAAATCTGACCGATACCGACAGCCGCGAGCGGCTGGCGGCTTTCATGGACGGATTTGCGAAAGTCATCTGACGGGAATTGGATGACCCCCGCCCGGATTGTTGGGCGGGGGCCGTTTCACTGTGCGCTTTAACTGGCTTCGTGCTGGTCCAGCCATGCTTTGGCCGCGTCCAGATCCGTGGCGCTTAGGTCATGGCCTGCGGGCAGGGTGCGCGCATCAAGCGTGGCACCGGAGCCGCGCAAAGCCGCTTCAAGCGCAGGGGCCAAGCGGGCGAAGGGGTCCTGCGTGCCTGAAAGCAGCAGCACATCTGTCCCGGTCAGATCGGGCGTTGGTGCATCTTCCAGCACGTTGATGCCGCGCAACAGGATCGCGCGCTGCACCAGACCCGGATGCAGCAGCATAACGGCCCCCAGAATATTCGCCCCATTGGAATAGCCCAGATAGCTGATGCGCGCCGCATCCAGCCCGTAGCTTTGGATCGCACCGTCCATGAAGCCCTTGAACGCCTCTGCCTCTGACCGGATGTCGGCCTGATCATAGCTCACAGCATCATAGCGGCGGAACCAGCGGTTTATACCTTCCTCATTCGATCGCCCGCGCACGCCCAGCAGCGTGGCGTTTGGTGCGATGCGATGGGCAAGCGGCATGAGATCAGCCTCATTCCCGCCGGTGCCATGCAGCAGCACGATGACTGATCCATCAGGGTCATCCGGTGTGTGAAAGCGGTGGATAAAGGGTAGATCGCGCATAGGTATCCTTTCCTCGCCCGGGAGGGCGAATTGTGGCAGCATCACGCGCAGGTCTTGCGCGCGCTCGGCCTCATGTGGGGGGATAAACAGAGTTTGGCCAAGGGCCTCTGGCGGCTCATCCACAGCAAAGCCCGGACCATCGGTTGCATGTTCAATCAAATGCCCCGCGGGGTCGCGGACATACAGCGACAGGAAATAGCGCCGGTCATGCACCTCGGTCAGGCCCTGAGCGGTGCCAAGGTCGCGCCGCATGGCGCGCACGGCGTTTGCGTCAGTGGCACGGAAAGCAACATGGTCAATCATCCCGGTGCCGGGGATCGCAGGCACAAACCCGCTGCCGTCGCGCAGATCAATCACATCACTCTGTGACACCAAGCGCTGCACTGTGCCCTCTGCCGGGCCTTTGCTGTAACCAAAGCGCGCAAGGAACTCGGCGCTGGCCGTTGGCTTGTCACTTATACCAATCAGCATTGATCAGAACTCTTGAGCCCAGTCGCGGGTTCCAATGGAGGTGATTGTGTCGGGCATGCTGACCAATTTGTTCCAAGCCTTGCAGCAATGATCTACGATGTCTTCATAGGTTTCGAAGATGAGGTTTGATAGCCAGTTGTCTCGCATGAATTGCCAGATGTTTTCGACTGGATTGAGTTCTGGGCATTTTGCGGGGATCGGGATGATGGTGATGTTGTCCGGAATGACCAGCTTGTCAGTCATGTGCCATGCGGCTTGATCCACGAGCACAGCCCCATGTGCTTTGGGTGCGACAGTTTGGGAGATTTCAGCAAGATGCAGGGCCATCGCTTCGGTATTGCACGCTGGCAGCACAAGACCTGCAGCTTTCCCGAGGGCTGGGCAAATCGCTCCAAAGATGTAGCTTGAACTCGTGCGCTGATCATGTGGGGCGGAAGGTCGCGTACCGCGCTTCGCCCATCGGCGCGTGATCTTGTTTTTCTGGCCGACACGCGCTTCATCTTGGAACCAGACTTCGATCACAGTGCCTTGCAGGAGCCGTGCGCGGAGCTTTGCTACTGCGGCTGCAAACCCTTTTTTTTAAAGTCCTCCAGTGCGGCTGTATCTTGCGCGTGATGGCGCGGGCGTGCTGTGAGTTTGACATAACCAAGCGCCCTGAGTTCCCGGCTTATCGACGTCTCGTGAAGTGAAATCCCAAATGTGTCTGCAATCCATTTCCTCAGATCACTCAGGCGCCAGCGGACGACCCCATGGACCGATAAGGTCGGACCGCTCTCAACAATTGCAGCAAGCGCCCTGCGCTGCTCATCGTTAAGCTTAGACTGCTGACCAGGAGCTTTGCCGTTGATCAAGCCGTCAGGCCCGCGGGCATTAAACCGCTCCACCCAGTCACGGACAATTTGTAGGCCAACACCACCAATCCGAGCAGCATCGCTGCGCCGACCGCCATCATAGATCTCCGCCAGCGCCAAAAGCCTGCGGGCTTGGTTGGCATCCTTTGTCTTTCGCGCAAGTTCTCTCAACTTCATGCCGTCGTAGTCTGTCCGTAACGCGAGCGCTGCGCCCATAGAGAGGCCCTCCCCAGAAAATCTGACGCCATTGAGTCAGATCTTCATAGATTTGGGAATCCCAAAACCCTCAGAAGAGTCAGATTTCGCGAGACTTGGTATTAGCAGGGTGACGGCACGCAGACGCGTTGGCGCAATGGGGTCGGGCAGGGGGGCCGCAGCAGGCAGATCGACCCCCACCAGCTTGACAATAATCCCGTCAGGGTCACGCAGCCGAAGGACCGGTTCGCCAAATTCACGCATAGGCCCTTCAACCGGGATCTGGGCTTGCAGGGCACGGGCCAGCCAGTCGCCAATGCTTGCGGGCGGCACGGCAAGGGCGATTTCAAATACCTGACCATGCCCGGCACGTCCGCGCGCGCCCCCTTCCCACACAAGGAAGCTGATCAGGCTTCCGGGGCTGCCTGCCGCGTCGCCATAAAACAGATGCAACTGCGCGCCATCGGCAAACCCGGCGGTCTGTTTGATCAGCCGCAAGCCCAGAAAACCTGCATAGAAATCCACATTTGCCTGCACCCGCGTTGTGATGGCGGTCAGGTGATGAAGTCCGGATGGCATGGGAAATCCTCCGTGCTGGGGCGCAACCGCGCCGTTGGTTCGGCCCTATATATGGATTCTGACACAGCTGGCGACCAATGGGCGGGCGAATGCCGTGTTCGGCGCAGGCGAACAAAGGACCCACCCACCGACAGACATGCCACCTGAGGCTGTATATGCGGCGTGCTGCTACAAAAACGACCCCTGTGCCGCATGATAGGTCGTTTCACTTTTGGCCCAAGGTTTTGCACCCTTTCAACAAAGATGTGAAAGGGATGGGACATGAATGTAGGCTTTGTCGGGTTGGGGAATGTTGGGTCCAAATTGGCAGGAAGTTTGCTGCGCAATGCCCATGAACTGACGGTTTTTGACCTCGATGCGCTGAAGGTGGAAGAATTTGTCGCATTGGGCGCTCGGCGCGCACACGACGCGGCTGCCCTTATGCGTGACAATGATGTTGTGATCACCTGTCTGCCATCCCCAGAAGTCTGTCGCGCCACGGTAGCGGAAATGCTGCCCGAGGTGAGGAGTGGCAAGACGTGGATGGAGATGTCCACCACCGATGTGCGCGTCATGAAAACACTGGCGCAAAAGGTGCAGGCAGCAGGCGGTTCAGTGGTGGAATGCCCGGTCTCGGGCGGGTGTCACAGGGCCGACACGGGCAATATCTCGATCTTCGCGGGCTGTGACCGGGCAAGTTTCGAGCGCGTTCTGCCCTTGCTGACGACATTGGGCCGCCGCGTTTTGCACACAGGTGAAATTGGCACGGCATCTGTGTTGAAGGTGATGACCAATTACCTTGCCACGGCGAACCTGCTGAGCATCAGCGAAGCGCTTGTGACAATGAAAGCCGCTGGCATGGACATGAATACCACCTATGAGGCGATCAAAATCTCCTCTGGGACATCCTTTGTGCATGAAACCGAAAGTCAGGTCATCCTGAACGGGTCGCGTGACATTTCCTTTACGATGGATCTGGTGAAAAAGGATATTGGCCTGTTCCAGCAAATCGCCGAGGATGCGGGCGTGCCGCTGGAAATCAGCCGCTTGATGGTGTCGATTTTCGACGATGCGATTGCCAAATTCGGCCCGCGAGAATTGTCGCCCAACATCATCAAACGCCTTGAGCAGGCCACGGGTCTAAGCATTCTTGCGCCGGGCTTTCCAGCGCAGTTGACCGATGAAGAACCCGAAGAGCAGGGGTATGAGGTCGTGCCAACAGGTCGCGCCACCGCGCTTGCGGCGGAGTAGGTGGCATGAACATGCGTCCGAATTTGGATCATTGGGAGGAACGCTGCGACCTTGCGGCGGCGTTCCGCTGGGCCGCGCGGCTGGGGATGCATGAGGCCGTCGCCAACCATTTCAGCCTGTCTGTGAACGCGGATGGAACGCGCTTTCTGATGAACCCCAATCAGGTACATTTCAGCCTGATCCGCGCCTCTGATCTTTTGGTGATTGATGCGAATGACCCTGCAACACTGGACCAGCCAGACGCGCCGGACCCCACGGCATGGGGGCTGCACGGCGCGGTTCATCGGGCGTGCCCGCATGCGCGCTGCGTCATGCACACACATTCGATCTTTTGCACAGTTCTGGCCTCGCTCGCAGACAGCCGTTTGCCACCTATCGACCAGAACACGGCCACATTCTTCAACCGCTACGTGATTGACGACCAGTTTGGCGGTTTGGCCTTTGAGGAAGAAGGATTGCGCTGTGCGGCACTGCTTTCTGATCCGGCCATAAAGGTGATGATCATGGGCAATCACGGCGTGTTGGTGATCGGGAGCAATGTGGCTGACACATTCAACCGCCTCTATTATTTCGAGCGCGCCGCCGAGACTTACATCCGCGCGCTACAGACCGGCCAACCCTTGCGCCTGCTGTCTGATGAGATTGCGGAAAAGACCGCGCGCGAGCTTGAAGACTACCCCGGTCAGGCGCAGGCACATCTGACCCAGATCCGCCGCATCCTTGACCGCGAAGACCCCGATTACGCCAATTGAGAAAGGCGCGCCATGACCGATTCCATCTCACTTTCTGAACGCGGCCTGACGCTAGAAGTCGGGGCTGTGTCGCAGTATTTCAACTATTACTGGCTGCGCGATGCTTGCATCAGTTGCATTGATCCGCAAACCCGCGAGCGTATTTTCGACAGTTCGGCGCTGGCAAACCCGCCACGGGCCACAGCCGCATGGATTGAAGATGGCGGCTTGCGCATCTCTTGGGCGGAGGAGGCGGTGATCTCTTGTGTCCCGATGGCACTGCTGCACGATATGGCCAAGCAGGGACGGCCACATGACCCTGCCGATTTGCCGCGCAATCTGTGGCTGTGCGACTTTGAGTCGCGCATCGCCCGCATCCCGCAATCTGCCGTACTCGACAGCGATGACGGGCGCGCGCGTTTCTGTCGGGCGCTGATCGAGGATGGCATCGCTGTTGTCACGGGGATGGAGCCGGGCAAGGAAAGCCTGACCGCGCTGGTCGAAAGCTTGGGCAGCATCACCCCGTCTGCCGAAGGGTATTTCTTCGAGGTGCGTGTCGAGATTGCACCGACCAATCTTGCCTTCACTGCCGGACCGCTAGAAATGCACACCGACCTTCCCGGAGAAGAGGCAGCGCCGGGTCTGCAATTTCTGCATTGTCTTGAGAACACTGTCGAAGGCGGCATGTCGCTGTTTCTGGATGGTGCCGCCGTGGCGGAAGCTTTGCGCGCGCAAGACCCGGAGGCGTTCCGGCTTCTGGCCACATATGACATCCCCTTTTTCTATCGGCATGACACGCTCGATTACCGCGCCCATCAACGGGTGATCGAGACAGACCAGCAGGGCAATGTGACCGGGGTGACGATTTCTCAACACTTGCAAGACACGCTGGATCTGCCACAGGACATGCTGGACGACTACTACCCGGCATTCATCAAATTCATACGCTTGATGCAGGAGGACCGCTTTCTTGTGCGATTCCGCTCGCAAGCAGGCAATTGTGTCGTGTTCGACAACCACCGCATCGTGCATGGGCGCGAAGGATATGTGGCCGACAGTGGCAAGCGGCATCTGCGCGGGTGCTATTGTGACCGTGGCGCGCTGCGCAGCACGTATCGCGTGTTGGCAAAGCAAGGGTTTGACGGCATGGCCCTACCAGCGCGTGAAACCGCCTGAATATGGGGCCGGACTTCGCGGTCCGGCCCTTGCTGTTTTCGGATCACGCCTGAAAGGGCGGGCGGACCTTCACCTCGTAAAACTCAGTCAACCCGTGTGCGCCACCTTCGCGGCCATTGCCGGATTGCTTGAACCCGCCAAAGGGCGATCCGTAGTCTGTCGCCCGCCCGTTGATATGAATGCCCCCCGCGCGCAGGCGCCGCACCACGCGCAACGCGCGGGCCTCATCTGCGGTCGAGACATAGGCATCCAGCCCGAAGGGCGTGTCATTGGCGATTGCTATCGCGTCGTCTTCGCTATCAAAAGGGATCATCACCAAGACGGGGCCAAAGATTTCCTGCTGGGCAATGTCCATGTCGTTGGTCACATCGGCAAACAGGGTGGGTTTGACATACCAGCCTGTCTCGAACCCATCAGGCTTGCCTGTACCGCCGACAACCAGCCGCGCGCCCTCATCAAGCCCCTTTTGGATCATGGCCTGCACGCGGTCATATTGAATCTGGTCGAAAAGCGGGCCGATATGGTCGCCCTCCTTCAGCGGATCGCCCACCGCCTGCGAACGTGCTGCTTGTGCCGCCAAGGTCACGGCGCGGTCATACACGCTGCGCTCTACCAGCATCCGTGTGGGTGCATTGCAGGACTGGCCGGTGTTCGAGAAACACTCGAACACACCTTCGGGCACGCGCGCTTCGAGGTCGGCATCCGCAAAGATGATGTTGGGCGATTTGCCCCCCAGTTCCAGCGCCACGCGCTTGATGCTTTCGGCGGCATTTCTGGTAACAGAGATACCAGCACGGGTGGAGCCGGTGAAAGACATCATCGCCACATCAGGGTGTTTCGACAGCGCTGATCCAACAGTCGGGCCATCCCCGAACACAAGGTTGAAGACGCCCTTGGGGAACCCCGCTTCATGGATCATCTCTGCATAAAGCCGCGCCGAAAGAGGTGTGTGTTCGGATGGTTTCAATACGCAGGTATTGCCGGTGGCAAGTGCCGGAATAACCTTGAGGGCGATCTGGTTGATCGGCCAGTTCCAAGGGGTGATCAATCCGCAAACACCAATCGGCTCGTACGATATAATGTCGCCATTAGGCAGGGTTTCTTCTTCGTCCATCGCATCGAACGCATCCAGAAAGGCGCGCAGATGTCCGGTGCCAGAGGCGGCCTGCTGTTCGCGCGAAAGCGTGATGGGCGCGCCCATCTCGGCGGTGATCGCCTGCGCCATCTCTTCCTCGCGCGCCTCGCTGATTGCCAGCAGGCGCGCCAGAAATGCGCGGCGTTCGGCCTTTGGTGTGAACCCCCAACTCTCGAACGCAGCTTTTGCGGCGGCAACGGCGCGGTCCACATCTGCCGCATCCCCTAGCATCAGCATCCCGATCTGGCGGTTTGTCGCCGGGTTGAGGATCGGCATGGTTTGCGTGCCTTGCGGTGCGACCCATGCCCCGTTGATATAGAAGCGATTGATGTCGGTCATCGGTTATCCTCCAGGATCAGCGCGGCCGCGCGGGCGGCCAGCATCATGGTTGGGGCATTTGTATTGCCCGAGGTGATGTTGGGAAAGGCCGATGCGTCAACCACGCGCAAACGACCCGTGCCATGCACCCGCAACCGTGCATCCAGAACGGAACGCGCGGGGTCATCCCCCATGCGGCACGTGCAACTTGGGTGGAACACGGTCGAGGCGCGCGCGCGAAAGTCATCAAGCAGCGCGTCGTCATCAAGCGCCAGCAGGTCGGGGCCGATGGCCGCGCGCCTTGCCCGTGACAAGGTTTCACTTTGAGCGAGGCGTTGAAGCAGCCGCCCCGCACGAATGGCGCTTTCACAGTCATCTTGGGTAGCCAACGAGTTGGGCCAGATCCCCGGTTGATCGTCCGGCGAGGGTGATGTGATGCGAATTTCGCCGCGGCTGGTGGGGCGACAGGGTTGTGCCGACAAGATATAGCCAGACGCACGCGTTACCTTCGGCCCGCTTGCGCCATAGGAATGAACCATCGGATTACAGTAGATCTGTGTATCCGGCGCAACCCCGCGGCCCGAGGCAACATACCCGCCCACTTGATTGACCGGCACCGAAAGTGGGCCACCGCGCGTCGCAAGATAGCGCAACCCACTGAGAATCCGCCCCTGCGGCGTGCCAAGAGTGGCGTTGAGCGTTTTGGTGTGGGCCGCGAAGCTGTAGGTGACGGCAAGATGGTCTTGCAGACCGCGTCCAACCTCTGCCAACGCGTTGTGGACGGCAAGCCCTTGTGATTGGAGCAAAGCCCCCGGACCGATGCCGGACAACTGAAGGATTTGCGGCGAATGCACCGCACCGGCAGAGATGATGATTTCGCGGCGTGCCGTTGCCTTGCGGATCGCGCCATGCTGGCGATAGAGGACGCTTTGCGCTGCACCCCCCTCTATCTCGATCCGCTGCACTTTTGCGTGCATTTCAAGCCGCACACCACCGCGTTTCAAAGCGGGGCGCAGAAACGCATCTGCTGCCGACCAGCGCCGCCCCTTCCACACGGTGCTGCGATAGCGGCCAAGCCCTTCAGCCCCCACATTCAGATCGTCGAGCAGGGGCCATCCGATCTCGGCTGCGGCGTCCAGAAAGGTCTTGGAAAATGGGTGCATATGTCGTGACAGGTCACTGACCCGGACAGGACCGGCTGCGGGCGCGTCGCCTGCCGCTTCTAGGCTGTCATACGTGGCGCGAACTGTTTGCCAGCCCCACCCATGTGCGCCCGAGTTTGCCCAATCGTCAAAATCGACAGGAAGGCCACGCATATAGGCCATCGCGTTGATGGAACTGCACCCCCCCACGACCCGACCGCGTGGCCATGAATTGCGCCGGCCCGCCAACCCCGCGTCACTCTGTGTCGCGCATTGAACCGATATTCGCGGATCAGTATGGGCGAAAGCATAGCCCAACGGCACCTTGACCCAGAAACGCTTGTCTGACCCGCCCGCCTCTAGGACAAGAACGCGCGTGCGCGTGTCCGCGCTCAACCGATCTGCAAGAACACAGCCCGCCGCCCCGGCCCCAACAATGATGTAGTCATATTCCGTCACCGGCATCCCCTATAGGGTTTCGGGTATGTCTGGCCCGCGCATGTTTGCGCTGCAAACAACGGCTCTTCCGGCTCAGGGGCGCTAAATTTTCAAGCGCACACCCAAAGGCACCATTTTCATGATATCAGTTTGCGGTACATACTGCGTCAGCCTTACAGGAGCGACGCCTATGTCAAGATTGCCCCATGTCACCTGGCTGCGTGCATTTGAAGCTGCCGCCCGGCACAGCAGCTTTTCGGCCGCGGCGGAAGATCTGAACCTGACACCGGCTGCTGTGAGTCAACATATCCGCCTTTTGGAACAACACCTTGGTGTCAATCTGTTCACGCGGCTGCCACATGGTGTTGCGTTAACAGATATGGGGCAGGCTTATGCATTGCCCATCCGCAAAGCCTTTAGCGAAATGCAGGATGCGACCTCTGGCCTGTTCGCACGACGCAGAAAGCGGCATCTGCATATCCGAACCTCTGTCACCTATGGGGCGCTGGTGCTGGCACCGCAAATCTCGAATTTTTCTGCGCTGCACCCGGATGTGGAGCTGCATATGACCACCGCAGTCTGGTCCGACCGGCTGGACGACAGGCGCATCGATATCGACATTCGCTATGGCACCGGCAACTGGACAGAGCCGCATATGTGGCAATTGTCACATGAAACCGGCATGGTTATCTGCACCCGCGACCACGCGGCAGGGTTTGGCGACCCCCCGGATATTGCGTCTATGGCAGCCGATCGCCTCGTTTTGGTGATGGGGTCAGAGGTCGAATGGCAAAGGCTTTCGTCACATTACCAACTCGGGCTTGGGCAGGCACAACATAGCGCGAAAGCAGATTCCTCGCTTATGGCGTTGCAGATGCTTTTGGGCGGCGGATGTGCAGGTATCATACACGAAAGTTTTGCCACGCCCTATCTGGATAAGGGTCTGTTGGTCAGCCCCTTCTCGTTTCGGCTGCCAATCCGCGAAGCCTATTTCATGATTATCGACAGCGACGCGCTCAACCGCTCCGAGGTGGCAGAGTTTCGGGACTGGTTGGTGGGCGGCGACCTAGCAGGTCGCGGGCAAGACGGTGCCTGACGCACTTCGTCCTTCGTCAGCGGGCGTAAGGTCGCGCCTGCGCCATAGTTACCTTGGCCACTCAAGCAATGTGCGATAGTCGTCTATACCATGCGCGTGCATTGCGGCAATTGCGGCAGCGCGCGTTTTCCGCTCCTTGTCAGTATCTTCAATGAAGGCGATGCCCCTGAGCGCGGCAACATGTGCGTCGTCCATTTTATGAAACATCGCTCCAGCAATGACCGTCGCAAGGTACCAATCGAACGGTTTGACCTGCGGGTCAGACAGCGTCGCCAGATAGGTATTCGTCATGCGAGTGCTGCCGGGAACACTGTCTTCGACCACAAAGGCGTCCTCGCGGCGATAGCCGAAGCCCTCGTGCTGGTCCAAGGTTGAGCGCTCTGCAAGGTCAACTTCGAAGATAACGCCCGGAACATGCGCACCCGGCGCGGCGCGCAGCGCTGCTTTGCCCGATCCGTCTTTGCTCTGCTTGGTAAAATCAAGACGAAAGTCACGCGCAATTCCGGTCCCAATCAGTTTGGCCGAGCGGCACCGGTTGATAAACCGCGCAGGCAGCATATTCGAGCCATATGCAAAATAATGAAACGTCATCAGGTGCGTTCTCCATAGGTGTTGAAGCCACGAGCGTGCGCATAATGCAAAATCTGAAAACGACCAATCAGAATGATTTAGATATTGAACTTCGAGGTCGTGAGCGTGCCGCCAGATTCTGGGCATAGCGGATTGCAGGCCATCACCGACTTCAGGGCAGGACATTCGGATGGCGTACATTGCTGGGTCCCGATAAAGGACGGATTGCGGGATGCAAACAGCTTGACCGGCAAAGCAGAATGGACGGGGGTGACACCGTTGTGGAAAGGGGTAACAGGCTGGGCGAACAGCGTCACATCTCTTCGACATCAATTTTGGAAATCATACCGACACGCTGCCGCGCATGATACGGGCACTCCACCAGAAGATAAGCGGCGTTATCAGCGCCGTCGGACCCAGCCAAGTGACGAGCGCGGGCAGGAAGGTGAAATTGACAACAACCGCGGCGGTGATCGTGGCAATGGTTCCGGCCAGCATCCGCGTCAGGTGCCGTGCGACCCGTGCCTTGCCCGCAACCGGCCCGGCGCGCCAGTCACGCCTGTCACGCCAGTCCGACAGGGCCATGGTCAACCCGATAGAGCCAAAGACCAGCAGGATGACCGGCTGCGCGCCACCGCCGCCTGCGAGCCCGCGCAGACCAAGCCCCATCATGAGCAGCCCTGTCACAGCCATCGCCAACCCGCCCAAATGGTCCGGCCAGCGGGGACAGCCATCGCGCAGAAGGGCAGCCCGCCAGCCCGTGAACACCAGATAAAAGCTGAAGATGCCGATCACCAACAAGAACAGGTTGGGCCGGATCGCCACCAGCGCGAATGTGGTCAGGGTGACCACCAGCATCGAGAGCACATAGGTATTGCCCGCACGGCGATGCCAGATCTCGCCTTTGGTCGTCCCTATGGCGGTTCCGGCCATTCCCAAGGCGAGCGCGCCCGCGAGGATGTGCACGATCAAAATGGCGGTGGTCATGTCGAAAACTCCCGTCTGATGTGGTGTCTTGACAAAGCGTTAATCTGGGGCGCTGCAAGTTGGCCAGAGAAGCTACGGAAACGGTTGAGAAAATACGCGAACGACATCATAATACCAAGTCTCGCGAAATCTGACTCTTCTGAGGGTTTTGGGATTCCCAAATCTATGAAGATCTGACTCAATGGCGTCAGATTTTCTGGGGAGGGCCTCTCTATGGGCGCAGCGCTCGCGTTACGGACAGACTACGACGGCATGAAGTTGAGAGAACTTGCGCGAAAGACAAAGGATGCCAACCAAGCCCGCAGGCTTTTGGCGCTGGCGGAGATCTATGATGGCGGTCGGCGCAGCGATGCTGCTCGGATTGGTGGTGTTGGCCTACAAATTGTCCGTGACTGGGTGGAGCGGTTTAATGCCCGCGGGCCTGACGGCTTGATCAACGGCAAAGCTCCTGGTCAGCAGTCTAAGCTTAACGATGAGCAGCGCAGGGCGCTTGCTGCAATTGTTGAGAGCGGTCCGACCTTATCGGTCCATGGGGTCGTCCGCTGGCGCCTGAGTGATCTGAGGAAATGGATTGCAGACACATTTGGGATTTCACTTCACGAGACGTCGATAAGCCGGGAACTCAGGGCGCTTGGTTATGTCAAACTCACAGCACGCCCGCGCCATCACGCGCAAGATACAGCCGCACTGGAGGACTTTAAAAAAAAGGGTTTGCAGCCGCAGTAGCAAAGCTCCGCGCACGGCTCCTGCAAGGCACTGTGATCGAAGTCTGGTTCCAAGATGAAGCGCGTGTCGGCCAGAAAAACAAGATCACGCGCCGATGGGCGAAGCGCGGTACGCGACCTTCCGCCCCACATGATCAGCGCACGAGTTCAAGCTACATCTTTGGAGCGATTTGCCCAGCCCTCGGGAAAGCTGCAGGTCTTGTGCTGCCAGCGTGCAATACCGAAGCGATGGCCCTGCATCTTGCTGAAATCTCCCAAACTGTCGCACCCAAAGCACATGGGGCTGTGCTCGTGGATCAAGCCGCATGGCACATGACTGACAAGCTGGTCATTCCGGACAACATCACCATCATCCCGATCCCCGCAAAATGCCCAGAACTCAATCCAGTCGAAAACATCTGGCAATTCATGCGAGACAACTGGCTATCAAACCTCATCTTCGAAACCTATGAAGACATCGTAGATCATTGCTGCAAGGCTTGGAACAAATTGGTCAGCATGCCCGACACAATCACCTCCATTGGAACCCGCGACTGGGCTCAAGAGTTCTGATCAATGCTGATTGGTATGAGATGTGTTCACGATGCGTGAATGGATCAGGAATGTCGCCCCGCGCCTTGTCGCGCCGATGGGGGTCGGGGGCGTGCTGGGGCTGATTGGTCCGTTCGGCACCTATGATCTGCTGACGCTCTTGCCCCGGCTGGGGTATTGGCTGACGGTTGTCTCATTCAACTGGGTGCTGGCCGATGCAGGCATTCGTCGTGTCGAGGCGTTGGCAAGCGACCGCCTGCCTGCGCCGCGGTTTACCGTGCCGATACTGGGGGCGCTGGTCGTCTCGGTCCCGGCCACCGGGGTCGTGGTGCTGGCGAACGGGCTGTCGGGAATTGGCTGGCCCCAATCTGTGCTGACCCTCTATTGGCAGGTTCTCGTCCTGCTCGCAGCGATTTCATTGCCGGTTTACGCTTGGGTTGACATGCGTGACGCCGCGACCAAGGCGCCGTCAGTAGCCAAAGGAGGCACCCCCACAACCCCAGAGCGTGCAGATGTGACTGGCCTTGCTCTGTTTCTTGCCCGACTGCCCGGCCCACTCAAGGGACGGTTGCTGTGCCTTGAGATGCAGGATCATTATCTTGCCGTTCACACAACCGGCGGAACCGAGGTGATCCTGTGCCGCATGGAGGACGCAGCGCGCGAACTGGGCGGGATCGGCCGCCGGGTCCACCGCTCTTGGTGGGTTGCCGAAGACGCTGTCGAGGCTTCTGCGCGCAATGGCCAACGCCATTTTCTGCGGCTTATCGACGGGCGGTCTGTTCCTGTGGGACGGTCCTTCCGGCCAGATCTGAAACAGGCGGGCTGGCTTTAGGCGCACAGTATCAGCACATGGCAGGTGCTGATGTCAGGTCCGATTCTGTGCTTGCTATGTGGTCGGTGTGCGGCGACGCGTTCGGGGTTTTCTTCCTCAATCGAGAGGTGAAGTAAGGTCAAACCGGCTTAATTCTGCGTGCTCAGGTTCCTTCGCCGTCTCGCCGTGCAGCCGTGCTTTGTAACTACAAGGACGAAGGCAGGGAGATTAGCGACATGGCGCGCGTGTTCCCGATGCGACCAGACCCAGCCAGAACCTGACTGCGCGTCCCATCTTGGAATACTGTACGAGAAAACACCGCCATAGCGGTACAGTTTGAATTGACACATCCGAAGCAACTTATAACTTTGGACGTGTTTTCAGTAGCTTACAGGATTTTGGCTCCGGCGGTAGGGATCGAACCTACGACCAATTGATTAACAGTCAACTGCTCTACCGCTGAGCTACGCCGGACCACGTGAGCGCTATAACAAGTGTTCTTTGGCGCGTCCAGAGCGATTCCTTGTCAATTTAGCATTCTCTTTCAACTCGTGCGAAAATCGCCTCTGGCGCAAGGGTGGGATGGCATTTTACCTGTCCGCGTTCGTGCAGGTTTATCAAATGCGCAAAGACATTCCTCCCGGCAGCGGGGTGAAGCGCAGTTGGCGTGTCGGTGTAAATCTCGGCGACAAGCTGTGGGAGTGTGCGTGCACCATGTGCAAGCCGCGCAAGGATAGCCTCTTCGCGGGCGAGGCGATGTGCGCGCAATTCGGCAATCCGTTGGAGCGGGGCATCAACCGGTGCGCCATGGCCCGGATAGAGGCGCCGGGGCGATTCCTTCGTCAATCGGTCGAGAGAGCGCATATAGGCCCCGATATCGCCATCGGGCGGCGATACAAATGTGCTCGACCAGCCCATCACATGATCTCCGCTAAACACGGCCCCGCGCCATTCAAAACACAAGTGATTCCCGAAATGGCCCGGTGTCCAGATCGCGCGGATCATATCGCCTTCGATCTGAATTGTATCGCCATCCCGCAGCGTTTGATCCGGACGGAACGCAACATCAACGCCTTCACCACCACCCGCATCCCCTGTCTGCGCAAGCGCATTCATATGCGCGGAGCGCCCCGCGAGGCTATCACCAAAAGCAAGAACCTCTGCCCCTGTATGATCGGCAAGCTTGCGCGCCAGCGGGGAATGATCGAGATGTGAATGCGTGACAAGAATTTTGCGCAATCGACGGCCTTGACGCAGGAGGTGCAGCAATGTTGCACAATGTGCTTCATCATCGGGACCGGGGTCTATGATGCACAGATCATTTCTTCCAACGATATAGGTATTGGTGCCATCGCCCGTCATGGGCGAGGGGTTGGGCGCACGCAGCACATGCAGTTCAGGCTCAAGACAGTGCATCAAGGCAAGGGACCATTTGCAGGGTGATCGAAGGATGGCGCAAATTCACCTGTCAGGCAATCAGCTTGCCGCAGGGACGCGGGCATCCTGCACCTTGGTATGGATGGTGTATCGCCAAAGGTAGTGAAGTGTTTTTGCATCGCAACACGTCAAAGTACATTCTGTCAGCAGCGCTGATTTGGCGAAAGCTACTTAGAGTATGGTGCCCCCACACGGACTCGAACCGCGGACCTACTGATTACAAATCAGTTGCTCTACCAGCTGAGCTATAGGGGCCTTGGACGCAGCGTTTAGGGGGAAATTTGGCCTGAGTAAAGGTCAAAATCTCGATTTATGTGTGTTGGAATCGACATTTTTCCAATCGCGCCTCCTGCGTCCCATAAGTGAAAGGCAGGGGTGGCTACGCGGCGTTGAACCCATCAATGATTGCGATGGCTTCTTCGGCCGTTTCCGCGAAATGGAACAGGTCCAGATCTTCGCGCGCAATTGTCCCAGCCTCTGCCAACGCGTCCCAATTGATGATTCGGGTCCAGAATTCGCGTCCGAACAGGATGAAGGGCATTTTGTGCATACGCTCGGTCTGGATCAGGGTCAGGGTCTCGAACATCTCATCCAGAGTTCCAAATCCGCCGGGGAATACAGTTATCGCCTTCGCGCGCATCAGGAAATGCATCTTGCGGATGGCGAAGTAATGGAAGTTGAAGCAGAGTTCAGGGGTGACATAGGTATTTGGGGCCTGCTCGTGCGGCAACACGATATTCAGACCGATCGAGACGCCCCCTGCATCTTTCGCACCACGGTTCCCCGCTTCCATCACACCCGGGCCGCCACCTGTCACAATGACATCCTCGCGCCCGTAGCTTTGTACCGAGCGCAACGTCATCAGGCGCGCAAATTCACGCGCCACATCATAGAAGCGTGACAGCTCGGACAGGGTCTTGGTCTTTGCGCCCTCGGCATGTTCTGGTCTGGGAATGCGCGCGCCGCCGAACATGACGATCGTGGATTGAATGCCGCGTTCATTCATCAGAAGTTCCGGCTTGAGCAGCTCCAGTTGCAGCCGGACGGGGCGCAATTCGTCGCGCAGCATGAAATCGCTGTCGGCGAAGGCCAGCTTGTAGGCAGGATGGCGCGTTTGCGCTGTGTCAGGGGCCTCGTCCCAGTAGCGGATGTCTTCGCTTGCATCGGGAAAGGGGCGCTTCTTGGTCTGGTCGGTCAAATAAGCCTCCGGTCGCGTGGGCCAATTGCGGTTTGATCCGTGCGACGCTATAGCGAAGCCCAACAGATGACCAGACCCATGGAGCTTGCTATGACAGATAACGCTGCGCTGGAAACCGCAATCGAGGCCGCATGGGAGAAGCGCGATGCGATCACTCCAGCGACAACAGGCGCCACACGCGACGCCATCGAGGCCACGCTGGAGGCATTGGATTCGGGCGCATTGCGCGTGGCTGAACGCAGCGAGTCGGGCGACTGGCATGTCAATCAATGGGCCAAGAAGGCTGTGTTGCTGGGTTTTCGCATCAAGGATATGGAACCACAGTCGGGCGGCCCACAGGGCGGCGGCTGGTGGGACAAAGTTGACAGCAAGTTCAAGGGCTGGGACGCCGCACAGTGGAAAGCCGCAGGGTTTCGCGCTGTGCCCAACGCGGTGGTGCGCAAATCTGCCTATATCGCGCCCGGTGTGGTGCTGATGCCGTCCTTTGTGAACCTTGGTGCGCATGTCGGCAGCGGCACGATGGTGGATACATGGGCCACAGTCGGGTCTTGCGCGCAGATCGGCAAGAATGTGCATCTGTCGGGCGGTGTCGGCATTGGCGGCGTGCTGGAACCGATGCAGGCAGGGCCCACAATTATTGAGGATAATTGCTTTATCGGCGCGCGCTCGGAAGTGGTTGAGGGCTGCATTATCCGCGAAGGTTCGGTGCTTGGGATGGGTGTCTTTATCGGCAAATCAACCAAAATTGTGGACCGCGAAACCGGCGCTGTGACTTTTGGCGAGGTGCCGCCCTATTCGGTGGTGGTTGCAGGCTCCATGCCGTCAAAGAAAGGCATTCATCTGTATTGCGCGGTGATCGTCAAACGGGTGGATGCACAGACCCGCTCGAAAACCGGCATTAACGAGTTGTTGCGCGACTGAATGGCCATGCGGGGCGTGCGTAATGCCCGCGCAAGCGCGCGCCCTCTGGACCCTTTGCAACTTGCCTCCTATAACGCACCCCATGTTCGGAATACGGATCATTCAGCGAATTAGGCTCCCGGCACTCTGACGCGCCCAGAGTGCCGGGTTCCCTTTGGCGCTTGCATGTTTTTCCTAATTCGCAAGGTATCCGACCATGACTGACACCACCGACTATCCCGATTATAAAGACACGCTGACCCTGCCGCAGACCGAGTTTCCGATGCGCGCTGGCCTGCCTGCACGAGAGCCTGAATGGCTGGCGCGCTGGGAACGGCTGGGCGTATATGACCGGTTGCGCGCCAGCGCCGAGGGGCGCAAACCTTTCATCCTGCATGATGGCCCCCCTTACGCGAATGGCCATCTGCATATCGGCCACGCGCTCAACAAGGTGCTGAAGGATTTTATTACGCGCTCGCAGCAAATGCTGGGGCGTGACGCGCGCTATGTGCCGGGCTGGGATTGCCACGGCCTGCCGATTGAATGGAAGATCGAAGAGCAGTACCGCGCGGCAGGGCTGGATAAGGACAAGGTTGGCATCGTCGATTTCCGTCAGGAATGCCGCCGCTTCGCGGAAGGCTGGATCGACATCCAGCGCGAGGAATTCAAACGCCTTGGTATCACTGGCAAATGGGATGACCCCTACCTGACGATGGACTACCACGCCGAGGCCGTGATCGCGGATGAGTTCATGAAGCTGCTGATGAACGGTTCGCTCTATCAGGGGTCCAAGCCCGTGATGTGGTCGCCGGTGGAAAAAACCGCGCTGGCCGAGGCAGAGGTGGAGTATCACGAGCACACCTCGCATACGATCTGGGTGAAATTTCCCGTCGCTGATTATGGTCCGCAAGCGTCGGATTTGAGTATTTCTGGCAAGAAAATGGGTGTGTCGGTTGTAATTTGGACAACGACGCCTTGGACCATCCCGCAAAACCGCGCGGTGTGTTTCGGCCCTGATATCGAGTATGGCCTATATGAAGTGTCCGAACTTCTGGACGGCGCGAAAGAAGACCTTGGCGCACAGGTCATTCTTGCCGATGCATTGGCCGAAAGCGCGTTGTCGGCTGCCAAGGTGAACGCCACCCGCCTGCGCACCGTCAGCGCCGAGGAACTGGCCGCACTGACCCTTGCCCACCCCTTCCGCAGCGTCCAGGGCGCGACTGGCGAATGGGATTTCGATGTCCCCATGCTGCCCGGCGATCATGTGACCGATGAGGCGGGCACAGGGTTCGTGCATACGGCCCCAAGCCACGGCGATGACGACTATCAGATCGGGTTGAGACATGGCCTGCCCATGACCTATAACGTGCTGGAAGATGGCAGCTACCGCGCTGATCTGCCGCTGTTTGGGGGCGAGGTGATCGTCAAGCCCGATGGCAAGGAAGGCGGCGCGAATGTCGCTGTCATCAAGCAACTGGCCTATGCAGGCGCGCTGTTTGCCAAGGGCAAGCTGCGCCACAGCTATCCGCATAGCTGGCGGTCCAAAGCGCCGCTGATCTATCGCAACACCGCGCAATGGTTTGCGGCCATCGACAAGCCGCTCGAGGATGGCATGGGCACGCATGGCGACACGATCCGTGCGCGCGCACTGGAATCCATCGACCAACTTGTGAAATGGACACCGCAGACAGGGCGCAACCGCCTGTATTCCATGATTGAGGCGCGGCCTGACTGGGTGCTGTCGCGCCAGCGTGCGTGGGGCGTACCGCTGACCTGTTTTGTCAAAACCGGCGCGAAACCCGATGACGAAGGTTTCCTGCTGCGTGATGCGGCGGTGAATGCGCGCATCAAGGCCGCGTTTGAAGAACATGGTGCGGATATCTGGTATACGGACGGGTTCAAAGACCGCATGCTGGACGGCTTGCACGACCCCGGCGCCTATACCCAGGTGTTCGACGTGCTGGATGTGTGGTTCGATTCCGGCTCAACCCACGCGTTTGTTTTGCGCGACCGCGACGACGGTGCGCCCGACGGGATTGCGGACCTGTATCTGGAAGGGACCGACCAGCACCGGGGCTGGTTCCATTCCTCCATGCTGCAAGCCTGCGCCACCAAGGGCCGCGCGCCCTATCACGGGGTGCTGACGCATGGGTTCACGCTGGACGAGAAGGGCATGAAGATGTCCAAATCGCTTGGCAACACCATCGCCCCCCAAGCGGTGATTGATGAATATGGCGCAGATATCCTGCGCCTGTGGGTTGCGCAAAGCGACTACACGGCTGACTTGCGCATTGGTAAGGAAATCCTGAAAGGGGTCGCCGATAGTTACCGCCGCCTGCGCAACACATTGCGTTTCCTGTTGGGCAATCTGGACGGGTTCAACGACGCCGAGCGCGTGAACCCCGCAGATATGCCAGAGCTGGAGCAATGGGTTCTGCACCGTCTGGCGGAACTGGATATCGAGGTGCGCAAGGGCTATGCGGCCTATGATTTTCAGGGCGTGTTCCAGAAGCTGTTTACCTTTGCGACGACGGATCTGTCGGCCTTCTATTTCGACATCCGCAAGGACGCGCTGTATTGCGATGCGCAGGGCAGCCAGCGCCGCCGTGCCGCACGGACTGTGCTGGATACTCTGTTCCACCGTCTGACAACATGGCTTGCGCCGATTCTGGTGTTCACGATGGAAGATGTCTGGCTGTCGCGCTTTCCTTGCGAGGATGCTTCTGTGCATTTGCAGGATTTCCCCGACACGCCCGCCGATTGGCTGAACATGCCGTTGGCGCAGAAATGGGCCGGGGTGCGTCAGGCGCGCCGTGTGGTGACCGCCGCACTGGAAATCCAGCGCCGTGACAAGGTGATCGGTGCCTCACTCGAGGCAGCACCTGTGGTGCATGTGCGTGATGAGCAGGTCATGGCGGCGCTGAAATCGCTGGATTTCGCGGATATCTGCATCACCTCTGACATCTCGTTGACCGCAGACCCGATCCCGGCAGAGGCATTCCGCTTGCCCGAAGTGCAGGGCATCGGCGTAATCTTTGAACGTGCCGAGGGCCAGAAATGCCAACGCTGCTGGAAGATCAGTCCCGATGTCGGCACCCATAGCCACCCCGGCACCTGTGCAAGATGTAACAGCGCCTTGGGCTAAATCGCACAGGCCAATTTCCTTGCCCACAACACATTCATGACTATGATTGTGTTGTGGGCAAATGAAAGGCACAAAATGAAATTGCGCATACTTACAGGGCTGTTGATGGGCACAATGATGTCGGTTGTGATCTCTGGCATTATCACCTTTATCAATACTGGCATGGATGCAGGATTCCCGTTGCGCTGGGTGCAAGCGTGGTTTGTCGCATGGTGCATTGCGGTGCCCATGGCCGTTATCTTGTCGCCGATCGCGCGCCGCTGGGCCGAGGCGCTGAGCGCCGCCAAGTAACTTGGCCCCTGACGCCACTGGACAGGCCACGCGCGCCCCCTAGCTTGTGCGTCAACAAGGAGGCGGCATGAAACAGGCTTTGATCATTGGTGCATCGGGCGGAATTGGCAGCGCGTTATGCAGCGAACTGACAGCGCAAGGCTGGCAGGTTACAGGGCTGTCACGCAGCACGCATGGGCTGGATGTGACGGATGAAGCTTCAATCGTACATCATTTGGGCGGACTAAACGGGCCATTCCAGCGCATCATCATCGCCACAGGTGCGCTGGAGATCGCCGGGTATGCGCCTGAGAAGGCATTAAAACACCTGACTGGTGAAGGCATGGCGCTGCAATTTGCGCTTAACACTATTGGTCCGGCGCTGGTGATGAAACATGCGGCAGCATTGCTGCCGCGCGATGCACCTTGCGTGATGGCCGCCCTATCTGCGCGGGTCGGCTCCATCGGGGATAATCGGGCAGGGGGCTGGCACAGCTACCGCGCCGCCAAGGCCGCACTGAACCAGATCATCCGGGGTGCCGCGATAGAATTGGGGCGCAGCCACAAGCAAGCGGTCTGCGTGGCGCTGCACCCCGGCACTGTTGCCACGTCCTTTACCGAGAAATACCTTGGCCGCCACCCCGCAGTCCCCGCACCAGAAGCAGCGGCCAACCTGTTGCAGGTGATTGACCGCTTGGGGCCAGAGGAGTCCGGACAGTTCTTTGATTGGGCAGGAAAGGAAGTGGCGTGGTGAGGCTGGTTCTTGTGCTGGGCGACCAGTTGACCGACAGCCTTTCGGCGCTGCAACAGGCTGATAAGCACACCGATGTCGTGGTCATGGCAGAGGTCGCGGCCGAGGCGGAGTATGTGCCGCACCATCCCAAGAAGATTGCCTTTCTGTTCGCCGCAATGCGCAAATTTGCCGCCCATCTGCGCGCAGAGGGCTGGCAGGTTGCCTATACCAAACTGGATGACCCTGAGAATGCAGGCTCCATCCCGGCGGAATTGCTGCGCCGCGCGCAAGATTGCGGCGCGCGATCTGTTCTGGCGACAGAGCCGGGAGAGTGGCGCCTGATCCATGCTTTGCAGGACGTTCCGCTGACCATGACGCTGCTGCCAGATGACCGCTTTCTGGCGACCCATAAGGAATTTGAAGATTGGGCCGAGGGGCGCAAGGCGCTGCGGATGGAGTATTTCTACCGCGATATGCGCCGCAAAACGGGCCTGCTGATGGACGGGGACAAACCCGCTGGCGGCAAGTGGAATTTTGACCACGACAACCGCAAGCCCGCCAAACCCGATATGTTTCGCGCAGGCCCGCCCAAGATTGAGGTGGACCCGATTCTGGCAGAGGTGCTTGAGCTGGTCGCGGCACGATTTCCTGACAATTTCGGTACACTGCACCCATTCCAGTTTCAGACTGACAGGGCAGGGGCCCTGGATGCGCTGGAACATTTCGTCACGCAATCTCTGCCCGATTTTGGCACCTATCAGGATGCCATGGTCGAGGGTGACCCGTATCTGTATCACGCGGTGATTGGCCTCTATCTGAATGCAGGGTTGCTGACGCCGCTGGAGGTGTGCAAGCGGGTTGAGCAAGCGTATCTGGACGGGCAAGCGCCCCTGAACTCGGTCGAGGGGTTCATTCGCCAGATCATCGGCTGGCGGGAATTTGTGCGGGGTGTGTATTTTCTGGAAGGGCCGGATTATCCGCGCCGCAATGCGCTGAACCACCAGCGAAAACTGCCCGCCTTCTATTGGGGGGCCGAGACACGCATGAACTGCATCTCGCAAGCTGTTGGTCAGACACGGGATCTGGCCTACGCCCACCATATTCAACGGCTGATGGTCACGGGCAATTTTGCGCTGCTGGCGGGGGTCAACCCCGCGCAGGTGCATGAATGGTATCTGGCCGTCTATGCTGATGCCTATGAATGGGTCGAGGCTCCGAATGTCGTGGGCATGTCGCAATTTGCCGATGGGGGCGTTGTGGGGTCCAAACCCTATGTCAGTTCGGGCGCCTATATCGACCGTATGTCGGATTACTGCAAATCTTGCCATTACAAGGTCAAGGACAAGACGGGCGAGAGTGCGTGCCCGTTTAATCTGCTCTATTGGCATTTCCTGATCCGGCACCGCGACCGCTTTGAAGGCAACCCGCGTATGGCGCAAATGTACCGCACCTTTGACCGGATGGACGAGGGGCGCCGCAAGACAGTGCTGGCCGATGCGGATGCGTTTCTTGACCGGATGAGCAAGGGTACGCTTGTGTGAAACTCTGGCTTGCCCCGGCTTTGCCTCTCGCCTATCCCTAGGGTCATGAGTAACGCACGCTTTACAGAATTGGTCGAAAATCTGCCTGCAACGGTCCCGTTTGTGGGGCCAGAAGCGCATATGCGTGCCTCGGGCCGCGCATTTCGGGCGCGGCTGGGGGCGAATGAAAGCGGCTTTGGCCCGTCACCCCAAGCGATTGCCGCCATGCAGGCCGCCGCGCCGCAGGCATGGATGTATGGCGACAGTGAGTGCTTTGATCTGCGCATGGCGTTGGCCGAGCATCACCAGATCGCGCCAGAGAATATTCTGGTGGGCGAGGGGATCGACGGCATTCTGGGCAATCTGGTCCGTCTGCTGGTGGCACCCGGCGACGCTGTGGTTACATCGGACGGGGCCTATCCGACGTTCAATTACCATGTTGCGGGATTTGGGGGTGCGCTGCACAAGGTGCCCTACCGCGACGACCACGAAGACCCGGCAGCGCTGCTGGTGCGCGCTGAACAGGTTGGGGCCAAGCTTTTGTATTTCTGCAACCCCGACAATCCGATGGGCAGTTGGCACAGCGCGCGGATTGTCCAGCGCATGATTGATGCGGTGCCCGAAGGCACGTTGCTGGCGCTGGACGAGGCGTATATCGACGCCGCCCCCGATGGCACAGCCCCGCCACTTGACCCGCAAGATACCCGCGTGATCCGCCTGCGCACCTTCTCCAAGCTGTATGGACTGGCCGGATTGCGAATCGGCTATGCAATCGGTGCGGCCCCGTTGATTGCCATGTTTGACCGTATCCGCAATCATTTTGGCGTGGGGCGCGTGGCGCAAGCGGGCGCGCTGGCGGCGCTGCACGATCAGGCGTGGCTTGCAAAGGTGCAAACTGAGCTTGCCGCCGCGCGTCATGGGCTGAGCGAGATTGCCGCCAATAACGGTCTGCACGCCTTGCCATCTGCCACGAATTTCGTGACGATGGATTGTGGCCATGATGGCGATTATGCCCGCAAGCTGGTGAAGGAACTTATGTCACGCGATGTGTTTGTGCGAATGCCTTTTGTCGCACCACATGACCGCTGCATCCGTGTTTCTGCCGGGCCGCCCGCTGAACTGGCTGTCTTTGCCGAAACCTTGCCGCAGGCGCTGCGCAATATCTGATCGCGCGCAAGACTAAGCGGCCTAGCCGCCAGTGTGGCTCATGTGGCGCGATACTTGCCCATCGACCTTTTGGCGCGAATAGTCGAAATCATGGCCCTTGGGTTTGCGCAGGATGGCGCTGCGAATGGCCGCTTCGAGCACGGTATCATCGGGCGCTGCGCGCAAGGGCGCGCGCAGGTCGGCCATATCTTCCTGCCCCAGACACATATACAACTCGCCCGTGCAGGTCAGGCGCACGCGGTTGCAGCTTTCGCAGAAATTATGGGTCATGGGTGTGATGAAACCGATTTTCTGGCCCGTTTCTTCCAGCCGGACATAGCGCGCAGGTCCACCCGAGCGCTCGGTCAGATCGGTCAGGCTGAATTGCTCGGCCAGCGTTGCGCGCAGGTCTTTGAGCGACCAATACTGGTCCAGCCGGTCTTCGTTGCCCAGATCGCCCATTGGCATAACTTCGATAAAGGTCAGGTCCATGCCACGCTCGGCGCACCATGTCTGAAGCGTGAACAACTCTTCCTCGTTAAAACCCTTTAGGGCCACAGCATTTATCTTGACGCGCAAGCCCGCTTCCTGTGCGGCATCAATGCCGTCCAGCACCTGCGCCAGTCTGCCCCAGCGGGTGATGTCAGCGAATTTCTTGTCGTCCAGCGTATCAAGCGAAATGTTGACCCGACGCACCCCGCAATCCGCCAGATCGCGCGCGAAGCGGCGCAGCTGGCTGCCATTGGTGGTCAGGGTCAACTCCTTCAGGGCGCCTGAGTCCAGATGTCGGGCCATGGCCTGAAAATAGGTCATGATCCCCTTGCGCACCAACGGCTCTCCCCCCGTTATGCGCAGCTTTTCAACACCCATCCGGATGAAGGTGGTGCTGATGCGGTCCAACTCCTCCAGCGTCAGAAGTTCTTTCTTTGGCAGAAAGGTCATGTTCTCGGCCATGCAATAGACGCAGCGAAAATCGCAGCGGTCCGTCACAGAGACGCGCAGGTATGAAATCGGGCGGGCAAACGGGTCTATAAGGGGTGCATTCATATTTAGGAAACTAGCTATCACAAGTGCGCACGGCAAGGGGCAAGAGCATTGCTGTGCGTGTCCTTTCGCATTATGTTCAGCGCATGACACATAGATCACCTGTTCTTGCCATTATCTTCGCGCTACCGTTGCTGGCCGCGTGTCAGCAATTGCCCGGTTTCGGGCGCGGCGCACAGCCAGATACGGGTGATGTTGCGGTGCAAGCACCTGACAGCGAAACAGCCCGGCCAGAAACGCGGCCCAGCGAAACACTGGTGGGCAGCCTTGGGCAAACTGGGCTGCGCCCTGAATCGCTGGATCAGACCAGCGCAGAAGAACGCGCCGCTGCGCTTGCCCCATCCGGGGCAAGCGCGCAGCTTTTGGGCGAAACCCTCGCGGCATTGGGCAGCCCCACGCAGTCCGGGCTATGGTTGAAGACTGGCCTTGTCACAACCGAGAGGCGTGGACGTGTGGAAGTGAAAGATGGCGGCGCATCGCTTGGCGTTGAATTGCGCCCATCGGGGGCAGAGCCGGGATCTGGCAGCCAATTGTCACTGTCAGCGTTCAACAGCCTTGGCTTGTCCTTGACGCAACTGGTGCGGCTGCGGGTCTACGCTGAATAAGGCGCCACTTCGCACCCCGATCCGCGTGGTCCAAAAACTCCGAAACCTTGCCCCACTACGTCAAGCAGCCCATGTCCTGCTCCGACCATTAGGGCGCTGCCATCGGGCGCACGAAATGGGATTGGGCAACTGGCACCGGCAGCGCAATCACATCGCGCGCAAGCCCCTCAAACCCCTGTTGCCAGACTGAAATCAGGGCAACAAGCGGTGTCTCGGTGCTCGGATACCCGGCGGCAACCACAGCATCCAGACGGTACGCCTGCGCGCATCCCCGCGAGGCCGGAACGCGCTGGTCTTCATGCAGCACCAATGGTGCGGCATCTGCTGAAAGCTGTTCCAGTCGAAAACCGCGCGGATCGTCGCAATATTCCAATGTACTGGGGCGCGATATGCTGGTCAGTGCAAGTGTCATTTGCCCCCAAGGGTCGCGTGTCGGGTCATCAGGGTTTGGAATGACAATCTCTGTCACATCGCGGTCCAGATGCGCTTGCCCGATGCCTGCCGCAAAAAGCACTGTTGCGGGGCGGCGGATGCGCAACTCGTGCAAGATCGGGGCGGCGGCTTGCATCGCCTCTGCGCGTTTGTCCTCAAGCGCTGCGAAAGGGGCCGCTTCGACTTCGGCCATTGCCGCTTCCCCAAGGCGGGCGCGGATGGGCGTGCCCTCGACCCATGCATCGCGCACCAGATCGACGACGTAGACATTGACATATGGCAGGCCAGAGCCGCGCTGAAGCCCGTAAGTCTTGAAGGCGAAGTAACGCCCATCCTCGGAAAAGCCCAAGATACGGTCATGGGTCTATTGTGTCGCCCCGACCGCCGAGGCCAGCAGGCAGCACAAACCCGCAAGCAGGTGCCGGATCATTCCGCCACCGCGCGGCTCTCGGGGCCAATGCGGGACTTCAGTTTCTGGAACTTGCCCGACATTCCATCCAGTTTCGCATCCCATTCAGGGTTTGGAACCTGCCCCTCAATCGTGCGGAAATAGGCCTGAAGCAGACAGGCCACCGCCAGCGGCTCCAGCACCGCCTGCTTGACGGACCATGCAAGGATAAAGGCAATCACCACGCCCATCGCCGACATGCCACCGGGATACAGATTGCTGATCAGCGCAGCGGGGGCCAGCATGACGAAAAACAGCACCGCCATCAGCCCATACACAAACAGCGTGATCCATGCTGCATTCTTCAGCATGGGCTTGTAGTTCTGCGCATAAAGCACCAGTGCCGCACGCGCCGAGGCGTAAGGGTCGGTCGAACGCGTGCGCATGCCGTAAGCAAGGATTACTTCGTCGATGAAGCCCACCGCCACGCGCAAAAAGGCGCGCAGAATGGTGATAAGCTGGCGCACACCGGGGATGGGCAGCAAGGTGAACACCCCGCGGATCAGGCCGGTGATCGCGCGCAAGACCCCCTTGATCAACTGGTCAATCACGAACAGCACACTGGCCTCGCCAAAGCGCTCGCGCACCATGGCCTGTGCATGGCCAATCTGGCTGCGGCCCTGCGGCATGGGGCGGTTGTCGATCAACTCGACCATCACTGCAATATGGCCCGCCTTGACCATATAAAGGATGTATTCACGCAGCCAGTACATGACGATCAGGACAATCCCGAACCCGGTCAGCCCGCCAAAGAACGTGGCTGATGCCCGAAACCCGTCATCCCCCATCGCGCCGATGCCCCAGCCGATCCCCGCGCCTGTGCCTGTCACCAACACATAGGCCAGCGCTGCGCCGAAATAGACCGCCATGCGCAGCAACACGAAGGGCAGGGTTTGCATCATCAAACCAATCGCGCGCCGAAATGAAAAGTCCCACATAGTCTGTCCTTTCTGAGTGCTCGCTCAAAACACCGAAGTTCGACAGCAAATTGGGTAAATTCTCTAGCTACGGTTTTCCAATGCTATATTTTTCAATGAGTTACCGTCCCAAAGGCTCCTGCTTTGGCAAAGCCTTGTTGTAACACGTTTCATTGATAATTGGCTTGCATGTTTGACGTATTCGGACTTAACGTTAGTCCAATGTATACGCGCATCTCAAAATCAGGCGGTCGAAGCTATCTCCAGCTGGTGGAGGGGCATCGCGACGCGGAAGGAAAGGTCAGGATCAAGGTGGTCGCCAACCTCGGCCGGCTGGACAGGCTGTCGCCGGATAAGCTTGATCCCCTGATCAATGGGTTGAACAGAGCCGTTGGGCGCCTTGAGAACACAGCGCACGAGATTACACACGATCCCGCCCGCACCTATGGCACGGTCTTTGCCCTGCATGAGTTGTGGAAAGACCTTGGGTTCGACCGGGCCCTCAACCGGGCGCTGCGTTCCGGCAAGCGCAGCATTGATGCGGAAGCGCTTGTTCGAGCCATGGTGTTCAACAGGCTGTGCGATGCCACAAGCAAGCTGGGCTGCCTGCGTTGGTTGGAAACTGTTGCCATGCCCGCCATGCCCGAGACCGTTACCCATCAGCATTTGCTTCGCGCCATGGACGCGTTGATGGACAACGCTGAGGGTGTCGAGGAGGCTTTGGCCCGCCAGATCAGGCCACTCGTGGATCACGATCTCACAATGGTCTTCTACGACCTGACGACCGTGCGGATTCATGGCGAGGCCCGGCTGGAAGATGATGTTCGCGCCTTTGGCATGAACAAGGAAACAGGCGGCATCGCGCGCCAGTTCGTGTTGGGCGTGGTGCAGACCGCCGATGGCCTGCCCCTCATGCACACGGTGCATCCAGGAAATGTGTCCGAGACCAAGACCCTTCAGGGCATGCTCTCGAAAGTAATGCAGCGCTTCCCCATCCTGCGCATCATCCTTGTCGCAGATCGCGGCCTGCTGAGCCTCGATAACATCCATCATCTGACCGAGATGGCCGATCAGGACGGACGCAAGCTGGAGTTCATTCTGGCCGTGCCTGCGCGTCGCTACAGCGACCTGCTGGAAACCTTCCAGAATTTCGACTTCAGCGACGGTGACGGGTTGCGCGAGGCCAGCTTTGAAGGGCACCGCCTGATTGTGGCGCATGATTCCGGGCGCGCAAAGGAACAGGGTGCGGCGCGCCGTGCAAGAATTGATGAGCTCGATGCCATGGGCAATGCCATGGTCGCAAAGCTTGATCTCCAGGACGAAGGAAAAAGCGAGAAAGGCCGTCGCGCCTCAGATCGGGGGGCCTATAGCCGGTTTGTCCGCGCCATTTCAGACGCGGAACTGACGCGCTTCATCAAGGCGGATCTGACGGCAGACCGGTTCAGTTGGGAAGTCGATGAAGACGCCATCGCCCGAGCGGCCCTGTTTGATGGCAAGCTCGTCCTGCTGACCAATGTCCCCGAGATCACACCGGCTGACGCCGTCGCGCGCTATAAGGCATTGGCCGACATCGATATCGACCAGACATTTCGACTCTCAAGTGATAAGTTTAAGTTGTTCTGCGCTTTGCCGGGGCGGCAGGCGCCTCAGGTGGGGCGGGCTCGCGCGGATCGCTTTAAGATCCTCGATCATTGTCGCGTCAGCAGTCACCAGCTTCACCGGTTTGCGGTCATGTTTAACCAGGCGGCTGCTTAGGCGGCCGTTGGCGACCCAATAATACAGGGTCGCTTGAGGCATGCCGATGGCTTCGGCTAATTCTCGGATTGTCCACTCGTCGGGTTCGCGCACAATCATCGCTGAGGCGCTGGGTTTTTTGCGCTGTGGTTTGGCGATGCCCGCCGCAACCAGGCGGTGGCGGACCATTTCGGGGGTATAGGTGTTACGACGCTTGGGGGGGACAAAGCCTTCTTCGTTGAGAATATTGGCAATGCAGCGGCTACTGTGGCCAGCTTCGTAGAGTTCCTTCATGCGCGCAATCAGTGCCGGATAGCTGCTGAGCGCGGTGATCCGCGCGACAGGACGGATCACCTTGTGCATCGTTTGATTGCCGCCATGCCAATGACACGTGACCTCCACATGCTCGGTGTCATCAACCATCTTGATGATAACCCTTTCGAGCAGCAGCCGTACAATTTCCTGTCGTTCTCTTTGTGTGGTTGTTGCCGCCTGCCAAAGCGCGGGGAGATCTTGGGTAAGGGTACGGATCGCCTCCAGTTCAGTGCGGCTCGGTGCTTGCAGACGTTCGCGCTGGAAGCGGTCATAATCAACCATGAGGCGCGCTTGGCTCGCCAGCGCCTCTTCCCAACTCTTCTCGAGACTACGCGCAACCAGTCGGTTCTCTGGCTCGACGCTGGCATAACTCCGCCGGGCGCGATCAACCTCGAATTGGGCGCGCTCAAGACGCTGCTGCCATTGACGATCGAGAGATTTGCGTTCCGCTTCAAGGTCGCTGGCGACCGCAAGACTGATCTCGAGCGCGGCTGGTTCCAGCGATCGCAGGATAGCGCGCGACACAGCCTCATCAACCGGGGCCGCTTTAAGCGACTGACAGATTGGTTCTGCGTAGGCCATGTGCATGCCATTGCAGATGTAGCGCGCGACTTGACCATTGTTGTTATAGGTTGGCTGCATCCTCAAGCCGCACGCGCCACAAATCACCATGCCCGATAGCAAAGCGCTTCCAGCCCGGACCGGCCCCTGCGCGCTCGGCAGGTTGGCCCTAATCTGCGCTTGGATGCTCTCGAATTGCTCCAAGCTGATATAGGCCGGCAACCGGTCTGGCAGAAACACCTCGACATTGTCCGGCGCCTTCACGCAGCGCCCGGTTCCAGGACGCCCCGGCTTCTGGCGCCGCCTGTCGACGGGCCGCGCACCCCAGGCATACACACCGGCATAAATAGGATTGTTGAACAGGTTATGCAGCGTGGCTCGGCTTGGGCGGCGCCACTCAAGATCACCCTTGGTCGGGCCATCTTTCCTGCGTATCGGCATCTGTATATTGTGCTCGTTCAGATACCGCAGCACACCTCCAACCGACCGCAGCCGCTCAAACAAATCAAAGATAAGACGGATGACGCCCTGGGCCTGTTCATCAGGTTCGAAGATGACCTCCCCCGACGGGCGCGCTACATAACCCGCTGGCAAACTCTTTGCGAGTTCGCCGCGCCGGGCCTTCGCACGTCGCCCCTCCAGCATTCTTGCCTTGATAATATGCAGTTCGGCCTCGCTCATTGTCCCCTTTAAGCCTAACAGGAGCCTATCGTTGAAATTCGATGGGTCGTAAACGCCATCGGCATCCGCAATCAATGTATCGAATAGGGAGCAAATCTCCAACAACTGGTGCCAGTCCCGGCACGAGCGCGCAAGCCGTGACATCTCGACCCCAAGGACCAATCCGACACGACCCAGTCCGACTTCTGCTACCAGCCGCTGAAAGCCAAGCCGTCCCTCGATCGAGGCGCCCGAGCGTCCCAGATCATCGTCGACCACGACGATCGCTTCCCGCGGCCAGCCAAGTGCGAAAGCCCGGTCAACCAGAGCGTATTGCAGCCGTGTCGATTCCTGATTGCGCTCAACCTGCTGCAGCGTTGATTGGCGAATATAAACGATCGCTTGGCGATCGCGATGCTGTCCGCAGACTTTCTCGGGTAAACTCTGGGCGCGCGGGACCATGATCGATTCTGACGTCATCATCGCTCTCCTTGGTCTCGATCGCGCTGCGGATCTGGCGCAGCGCCATCCGCCCCAACAGTGCGATGGCCTCCTGCCGTCGATCCAACGGCAGCATCTGAAATTCTGGAACTGACGGTACTTCGCTCATCGCGTGATCCCATCCAGCGTGCGAGCGCGCGAAGCGCTTCAAATCCGATTCTGGGGGGATCATCATGCTCTGTCAAGTTATAAGAGGCAGGCTCTATGGTATATCGAGCGTGGCTTTCGCGTGTTGAAATCCGACATCGAGATTGCGCCGGTTCACCACCGGCTGCCAGACCGTATCCGCGCCCATGCGCTGATCTGCTTTCTGGCCCTCACCCTGCACCGAGTCATGCGCATGCGCCTGAAGGCCAAAGGCCATCACGCAAGTCCTCAGCTCGCCCTCGACATCCTGTCGCGCATTCAGAAACATACGGCATACGCCGGAAACCGCAGCTTCCACGGAATAAGCAACACCACACCGGAGCAACTGGACCTCTTCGAAACACTCAACCTGCCAAAACCCACCTGACAGCGCCCTTGTTGTAACATTTTTGGCCATTCGGCCTAAATGAAATCAAACACTTATCGATTTTGCTGATGAACTTGGGAAAACAGGCTTGGCGGCCATATGGGCGCATTTGCGCGAACGCATCCAAGGGGCCAGCGTAGAGCCTGAGGTTTGGGCCAACCTAGATGCACAGCGCCGCGCGCGCCCCCTCTGAACAGGGGGGAGGGGCGGATTCAGTGATAAATCAGGGAAAGGCGCGGATGTTACGCCTCAGACAGCATCGGGCGCGTCGGCCTGATCGCGCAGACGGATGAAAAACCCTTCCACTTCGGCTGCAGGCGCGCGCTCGACCGCGTCATCGTCAATTTCCGCCTGCGTCCAGATCCACGACACAGCGGGGTCATGGAGCATGGCCCATTCGCCGAACATGCGCTCTGGCACCTCTTTCTCGACATGCATCCGCACCTCGATATGGCGGTCATCGCGCTTGATCCGCTCGACTGTCTGTTTGACCTTGTCTTCGGGGCCTTCGAGCAGTTGCAAAAACACATCTTCGCGGCAGATCAGCGCGCCGGTGATGTCATCGCGCGCATTGGCGCGGCGCGCTTGCATGAGGATGCCATTGAGCATGCTGCTGTCATAGCCAAACGGGCGCGAGGAATAGATGATGCGGTAAAGTGACATGGCGGCAATGCTCCCTTCGGTTTGGGGCATCTTGCGGCAAATGGGGAAAGGATGCACGGAGAAATGTGGGGTTTGTGCGAGGGGTGGGGGGCGCGTGTTTTCGGCTGTTTGTTCAGCGCCGCGTGCGTTTGATTGGCTGGGCAGGTTTCGGCTGCTCTTCAAAGCGCGTCGGCTTGAATTGAGAGACATCGAGCGTGGAGAGGTCTTGATCGAGGAAGTCTTCGGCGTCCTTGTCAGTGGTGAAAACGGGGACGGAAGTCTGGGAAGGGTTTGACATGATCTGCTCTTTCAATGTTTAAGTTGACCTTGTGCACAAAGTATCAGAGCCTGTCGTCTTGAACAAAAACCTAGAAGTGTAGACTAGCGCAACTTACCAAATATGGTGCGGCATAACACGAAAACTCGTAAAAAAGGCGATTCGATGAGCAAAGTTCCCTATTTAGCATCCCCTGGAAACGTCTCTAAAGCATTGTCTAAAATTAAAGTTGTAGCAACACCACCGCGCGTCTCACAGGATTTCGTTAAAACTAAACTTGGTATTACTGGTAGTTCTGGAGATCAGATAACCAGCTTTCTCAAAAGAATTGGTTTTGCCGAATCCGATGGCACCCCCACTGAACTTTATAGAGCTTATCGGACCAGTGACAAAGGAGGTTGGGCGGCTGCACAGGCTTTCAGAGTTGCGTACGGACCTCTGTATGAATACAATGAATACTTACATGATTGCGATGATTCTGAAATTAAAGATCTCGTTATTAGACACACCGGCCTAGACTCAAACGGGCTATTTCGCGGTTTGTGTGGGTGGCTTGGTTTCCGTTCATTTGCCTGTGGCACAAGATGTTGTGCGGTAGGGTGACGCTGGTAAGTGGGTGAGATTGCCTGCGATGAGGTATGACATGTTGATGAGGTTGCGGGTTTTGCGATACCCGCGCGCCCGAGCCTTTGCGGCCTGAATGAGGCCGTTGATGGCTTCGACAGCGCCGTTGCTCAGATCGCTGTCAAAACCGTTAAGTATACCATCCCAGTGCGCCTTGAGTGTCAGAGCGAGTTTCTTGAATGCTGGCAGCCTGCTGCGGCGCGCCCATTGAAACCAGGCGGTAAGCCGTTCTTCGGCCTCTGCCTTGGACTCGGCTTCAGCAAAGATGTCGCGCAAAGCCTCTTTCAAGCGAAACGCGCGTCCTGTTTTCAGGTGCATCCGAGATAGATCATGATGCTGTGTGATCTGCCGCTTCGTCCATCTCTTCTTGTCCTTGAGCCACATCCAGCGGCTGTGTTTCAACTCAGGTCTGCTGCGTACTTCGGCGCGGCGAACCTCTTCAAGCGCCACATTGGCCAGTTGGATGACATGGAATGGGTCGAAGGTAACATCCGCGTTCGGCAGATGCTTTGCGACGCCAGAAATGTAGGCCCTACTCATATCGATACAGGCAGCGGAGATGGCATCGGGATCACCGCCATGGGCGCGCAGATCTTCACCGAAAGCCGCCACAGTCTTTGCATCACGTCCTTCACAGGCAAAGAGAAGCCTGCCGGCCAGAAGGTCGTGAAATAGGGTGATGTAATACCAATCAGCATTGATCAGAACTCTTGAGCCCAGTCGCGGGTTCCAATGGAGGTGATTGTGTCGGGCATGCTGACCAATTTGTTCCAAGCCTTGCAGCAATGATCTACGATGTCTTCATAGGTTTCGAAGATGAGGTTTGATAGCCAGTTGTCTCGCATGAATTGCCAGATGTTTTCGACTGGATTGAGTTCTGGGCATTTTGCGGGGATCGGGATGATGGTGATGTTGTCCGGAATGACCAGCTTGTCAGTCATGTGCCATGCGGCTTGATCCACGAGCACAGCCCCATGTGCTTTGGGTGCGACAGTTTGGGAGATTTCAGCAAGATGCAGGGCCATCGCTTCGGTATTGCACGCTGGCAGCACAAGACCTGCAGCTTTCCCGAGGGCTGGGCAAATCGCTCCAAAGATGTAGCTTGAACTCGTGCGCTGATCATGTGGGGCGGAAGGTCGCGTACCGCGCTTCGCCCATCGGCGCGTGATCTTGTTTTTCTGGCCGACACGCGCTTCATCTTGGAACCAGACTTCGATCACAGTGCCTTGCAGGAGCCGTGCGCGGAGCTTTGCTACTGCGGCTGCAAACCCTTTTTTTTAAAGTCCTCCAGTGCGGCTGTATCTTGCGCGTGATGGCGCGGGCGTGCTGTGAGTTTGACATAACCAAGCGCCCTGAGTTCCCGGCTTATCGACGTCTCGTGAAGTGAAATCCCAAATGTGTCTGCAATCCATTTCCTCAGATCACTCAGGCGCCAGCGGACGACCCCATGGACCGATAAGGTCGGACCGCTCTCAACAATTGCAGCAAGCGCCCTGCGCTGCTCATCGTTAAGCTTAGACTGCTGACCAGGAGCTTTGCCGTTGATCAAGCCGTCAGGCCCGCGGGCATTAAACCGCTCCACCCAGTCACGGACAATTTGTAGGCCAACACCACCAATCCGAGCAGCATCGCTGCGCCGACCGCCATCATAGATCTCCGCCAGCGCCAAAAGCCTGCGGGCTTGGTTGGCATCCTTTGTCTTTCGCGCAAGTTCTCTCAACTTCATGCCGTCGTAGTCTGTCCGTAACGCGAGCGCTGCGCCCATAGAGAGGCCCTCCCCAGAAAATCTGACGCCATTGAGTCAGATCTTCATAGATTTGGGAATCCCAAAACCCTCAGAAGAGTCAGATTTCGCGAGACTTGGTATAATTATGCCCGCGGCGCGCAGCTGTCTCGTCAATCCCAAGGGCGGTCACGGCGCTGAAGTCTTCGCGATCTCGCGCTGACGACACGTAATGGTCAAGAACCCGCCAGAGGCGATCGTCACCAACATCAAGCATATCAGCAACAGCCTTCACCGGCATCTGTCGCACCAGCGCAATCACAAAGGCTTCAAACAACTGACTGAAACCGCTGCCACTGCGCGCCCAGGGGACCGGAACCTGTCCGGTCTTGCTACATTGGCTGCAAGCAACACGTGGCACATCGGCATGGATGAAAGCCTTGTGCTCGAAAAAACGCAGGTGTTCCCAGATCCTGGATCGCGTGTCATGGACGGGCTGATCGGGCGCGCCACAGGAGGGACAAGCAAATCGACTTCCCGCCTTGAAGCGGACGTCAAAGTGGATCTCTTTGAGTTTGGCGTCAAAACGTACGTCCGTGACACTCCACGGAGCCTGCAGGCCAAGAGCTGTCGTGAACAAACTTGTCTCGGGACCCATGAATACCTCCTCATCCGCTGGTTTCAGGAAGCTTCACCCTATCCAAAAAAACTGCCGCAGCTCAACAGGCTCGGCGCGTCTGACGCTGCGATATTTGAGGTCTCCGCGACAGACGCGCCTTATGTTGTGACCACAATATCTGGTAGAAGATTCAATCCGCCGCCCACCAGCAACCCACACAAATCGCGAAGGGACCCTCAAACGCTCGTCCACTCACCCTTATAGTTAATACTATGCGAAACCTGCTTTCGCTTGCAGACTTCGAAGCTGATGAGACTAGATTGATCAAAAACACTAGAGCCGATTATGGAACAGACAGTGAAGAAACTGCTAACGCTCCACTGCCGGAAATAAAAAATAGAATTGGCGACTCAGTATCTAAATTGAATATTGGATATAAAATTAACCTCAACCTGCCCGAGACAACAGACATTGAAGTCTTCAATGCAATTTTTTATTGTCTTGAAATGTCTATTAGACGTCTAATAAGGGATACCTTTGTTTCAATATATGGCTTAGCATGGTGGGATCGCGCGAATGTTGCGGTTGGCATTCGGGAAGAAGTAAAGAGAAATCGAACTCGCGAACGAGACTCCGCCATCACATCGAGATCAGACGATCCACTTGATTACACCACCTTCGGTCAATTATCACAGCTGATAACGGATAATTTTGATTTATTTGAGCCAGTGTTTGACTCAAAGCCAGCGGTAGGCCGGGTGTTGAATCAACTCAATCTACTTCGTGGGCCAATCGCGCATTGCAGTATGCTCGCCCCTGACGAGCGAGGTCGCCTTGAGCAAGCTGTTCGAGATTGGTTTCGATTACTAATACCAATCAGCATTGATCAGAACTCTTGAGCCCAGTCGCGGGTTCCAATGGAGGTGATTGTGTCGGGCATGCTGACCAATTTGTTCCAAGCCGTGCAGCAATGATCTACGATGTCTTCATAGGTTTCGAAGATGAGGTTTGATAGCCAGTTGTCTCGCATGAATTGCCAGATGTTTTCGACTGGATTGAGTTCTGGGCATTTTGCGGGGATCGGGATGATGGTGATGTTGTCCGGAATGACCAGCTTGTCAGTCATGTGCCATGCGGCTTGATCCACGAGCACAGCCCCATGTGCTTTGGGTGCGACAGTTTGGGAGATTTCAGCAAGATGCAGGGCCATCGCTTCGGTATTGCACGCTGGCAGCACAAGACCTGCAGCTTTCCCGAGGGCTGGGCAAATCGCTCCAAAGATGTAGCTTGAACTCGTGCGCTGATCATGTGGGGCGGAAGGTCGCGTACCGCGCTTCGCCCATCGGCGCGTGATCTTGTTTTTCTGGCCGACACGCGCTTCATCTTGGAACCAGACTTCGATCACAGTGCCTTGCAGGGTAACCGCCCGATTTCTACCGCGGCCATTTATCCTTGACGCGTGCGATTATTTCGGGGTCATCGACGAAGTCTTCGAGGAATGCATGCCATGTATCCTGTGATATGCGCGCATCGCTGAGCATGTCTTTGAGCTCTTCGATACCATCGTCGGTTAAGGTCGTGATGGATTCGTCCGCTCCAGTGTGGACGCTGACGATCGCACCATAACTGAGGTTGTCATCATTCCAAATGACAGCCTCCAACATCTCGAGGTCCTCGCCGAGCATTTCCGCGACATATTCGAGGGTGCAGAGATTAGTCACGGTGGTCATCCTGCGGCTTCAGGTTTTTGGCTTCCAGTTCCAGGGCAGCAGTTCCCCAAGGCGGGGGTTCATATGATCATGGATGCGATCCAGAACATCTGCCAGATAGGCTTGTGGATCAAGACCGCTCATCTTTGCTGACTCGATAATGGTCATGGCACGCGCAAGAGTTTCGCCCCCAGCATCTGAGCCTGCGAATAACCAGTTCCGTCTCCCGACTCCGATCGGCCTGAGCGCCCGCTCAGCAGCATTGTTATCGATGGCCACGCGCCCGTCATCGAGAAACAGCGTAAGTGCCTTCCAGCGGCTCAGCCCATACCGGAACGCTTTGGCCAGATCGCTTTTGCCGGGGATGCGTGTTAATTGCTGCTCTGCCCAGACCCGGAAGGCCTCGACCTTGGGTTTGGTTTTTTCCTGGCGCACTGCTTTGCGTATGTCTGCGGGCTGACCGTTGATCTGGCGCTCGATATCATAAAGCGCGCCGATCCGGTCGAGCGCTTCGCGCGCGATTTCAGATTTCGTCACAATCCAAACATCATGGAAGTCGCGCCTCAGGTGGGCCCAACATGCAGCCTCTCGGAACTGGCTCTTGCCGTTGAGATCAGGAGCATAGAGCTTGGTATACCCTTTGTAGCCATCGGCCTGCAAAATGCCGCTGGATTTGGCGAGGTGGGTCAGGACATGCTCTTCTTTCCAGTCAGGGGCGAACTGGTAGACAGCCCCCGGCGGGGCTCCTCCCGCCCAAGGGCGCTGGTCGCGAACATAGGCCCACAGGCGGCCTTTTTTCACACCTTTTCCAAGCCCTCTGTCTCGTCGACTTCGATCAAGGACCCGGATAGGTGTATCATCTGCATGTAGCAGATCGCTGGCCATGATTGCGTCCTCGATCATCTTGATCAGTGGCGCCAGTGCTTTCATTGCCCCGCCGCACCAGTCGGCCATCGTTGTATCGGAAATATCTGCTCCCATCCGGGCGAAGATTTCATTGAGGCGATACAAAGTCAGCTGATCATCGTATTTCGAGACCAGGATGAATGCCAACAGGTTTGGGCCCGCCATGCTGCGCGGGATTGGTCTGCTGGGGGCGGGTGGCTGAACGATCTTCTCGCAGCACCGGCAAGATTTCTTGATGCGCGCGATTTCGATGATTTTCATCTGCGCTGCGATCATATCAAGCAACTCGCTGACATCCTCACCTACCACCCGCAGATTGCCACCGCAGTCGGGGCATGTGTCACCAGGATCAAGCTCACGGCGTTCGCGGGGGGTATCAGGCGACACTTTAGGACGACGGCGTTGCTTCTTTTCTGGCGCATCTGCTGTGGTATTACGCGCGTCTGCGTCCGTGTCAGCGTCCTCACTCTCATCTGGCGACGTGTCTTGTGCCTCGGCAACAGCGACATTCAGGTCTTCCAGCGCGAGTTCCAATTGTTCGATCTCACGCTCGATCTTTTCCGAGCTGGAACCGAACTTCTGTTTCTTCAGTTTGGCAATCCGGATGCGCAGGGCTTGAACGAGCAAGTCATGCGCGCGCAAGGTGGCCAGGATTTTCTGGTTCTCTGCCTGCAAAGAGGTGATCATCACCTTCAGAGCGGCCGGATCGTTGGGGAGAGAAATCGCTGCTTGGGACATGGAAATTTATACCATATCCCAAGCCTTATATCCACTAAAAACAAGCAATTACAGCAAGATAAATCATCCGACACGGGCTGGCGGCGCGCCCCAATCCGGCCTTCGCCACTCCATTCCTTCCCACAGCATGGCCAGCTGCGCAGAGGTCAAACGCGCGCTTCCGTCAGAGGCCGAAGGCCATGGGAAACGCCCCTTCGAGAGAACTTTATAATACAGACAAAATCCCTGTCCGTCCCAAAACAGCAGCTTTATCCTATCTCCCCGACGCCCACGGAATGCAAAGACTGCGCCGCTCGCAGGGCGCTGGCGTAGCACATCCTGTGCAATCGCCGACAGGCCGGCAATCCCCTTACGCATATCAGTGTAGCCGCAAGCCAGATAGACCCTAACCCCAGTGCCCGGACCAATCATGCCGCTTCCACCGCCTTTATCAGCCGGGTCAAGGCAGACGCATCGACATCTGTATCAATGCGCAAACTCCGGCCATTGCGCAGAACAACCTCAACCCGCCCGTCTTGCTCATCACTAACCGCACAAGGTCTCGATGCCTCAGGGTCCATTTCCAAAAACTCGACCGGCAAAAACACCGTTTCAGGGTCGTATGGCAAAAGGCCCTTCCTCTTCAGATCGTATCGCCAGCTATAGATCTGCTGCCGCGTCACATCATGACGCTGGGCAATCTGGGTCACTGTCGCCCCACCGACTCCAACTGACCGTACGATTGCCACCTTCTCCTCATCACTCCAACGTCGCCGCCGTTCAGCCCCAAGTATTTCTCCGCGCATCAATGCCTCCAATAAGGGACGTCGTTAACGACGTCGTTAAAGACATCTCATAACATCGCGAAGCGCCCAGAAGCAGGCGGTTCAAATCGGGTGGTTACCTTGCAGGAGCCGTGCGCGGAGCTTTGCTACTGCGGCTGCAAACCCTTTTTTTTAAAGTCCTCCAGTGCGGCTGTATCTTGCGCGTGATGGCGCGGGCGTGCTGTGAGTTTGACATAACCAAGCGCCCTGAGTTCCCGGCTTATCGACGTCTCGTGAAGTGAAATCCCAAATGTGTCTGCAATCCATTTCCTCAGATCACTCAGGCGCCAGCGGACGACCCCATGGACCGATAAGGTCGGACCGCTCTCAACAATTGCAGCAAGCGCCCTGCGCTGCTCATCGTTAAGCTTAGACTGCTGACCAGGAGCTTTGCCGTTGATCAAGCCGTCAGGCCCGCGGGCATTAAACCGCTCCACCCAGTCACGGACAATTTGTAGGCCAACACCACCAATCCGAGCAGCATCGCTGCGCCGACCGCCATCATAGATCTCCGCCAGCGCCAAAAGCCTGCGGGCTTGGTTGGCATCCTTTGTCTTTCGCGCAAGTTCTCTCAACTTCATGCCGTCGTAGTCTGTCCGTAACGCGAGCGCTGCGCCCATAGAGAGGCCCTCCCCAGAAAATCTGACGCCATTGAGTCAGATCTTCATAGATTTGGGAATCCCAAAACCCTCAGAAGAGTCAGATTTCGCGAGACTTGGTATAAGTTAACATGCTACCTCGTAAATTTCTTATACTTCACCCGCTTCGGCTCCAAAGCATCCGGCCCCAAACGCCGCTTCTTATCGTCCTCATAGGCCGCAAAATTGCCCTCGAACCACTCTACATGCGCCTCGCCTTCAAAGGCAAGAATATGCGTGCACAGCCGGTCGAGGAAGAAGCGGTCGTGCGAGATGATCACTGCGCAGCCTGCGAAATCTTCCAATGCCGCTTCCAGCGCCTGCAATGTTTCCACGTCCAGATCGTTGGTCGGTTCATCGAGCAGCAGCACATTGCCGCCTGCGCGCAGCAGTTTGGCCATATGCACGCGGTTGCGTTCGCCCCCCGACAGCAGGCCCACTTTCTTTTGCTGGTCGCCGCCCTTGAAGTTGAACGCGCCCACATAGACGCGGCTGTTCACTTCCGCATCGCCCAGCACGATCACATCCAGCCCGTCCGAGATTTCTTCCCACACGGTTTTCTTTGCATCCAGCGCATCGCGCGACTGGTCGACGTAAGAGAGTTTCACAGTGTCGCCAAATTCCACCGTGCCTGCATCGGGCTGTTCCTGCCCTGTCAGCATCCGAAACAGGGTCGATTTGCCTGCCCCATTGGGGCCGATCACGCCGACAATCCCGCCGGGGGGCAGGGCGAAGCTCAGGTCTTCGATCAGCAACTGGTCGCCATAGCCTTTGCGCAGGTTCTCGACCTCGATCACCTTGGCCCCCAGACGCGGGCCGTTGGGAATGATGATCTGGGCGCGGCCCACCTTTTCCCGCTCGGATTGCCCGGCCTTCTCCTCATAAGCCTGAATGCGGGCCTTGGATTTGGTCTGCCGCGCTTTCGCACCGGCCCTGAT
Organism: Roseinatronobacter monicus; assembly: GCF_006716865.1. Lineage (NCBI taxonomy): Bacteria > Pseudomonadati > Pseudomonadota > Alphaproteobacteria > Rhodobacterales > Paracoccaceae > Roseinatronobacter > Roseinatronobacter monicus. Next base: position 1,351,023 of record NZ_VFPT01000001.1, read on the forward strand.
CCATTCCAATTCACGCTCCAGCGATTTCTGGCGGGCCTTGTCTTCGCGCGATTCCTGGGCCAGACGCTTGGCCTTTTGTTCGAGCCATGCGGAATAGTTGCCCTCGTATGGGATGCCGCGGCCCCGGTCCAACTCCAGAATCCAGCTTGTGATGTCATCAAGGAAATAGCGGTCATGGGTGACGATCAGGATCGTGCCCTTATACTCAATGAGGTGCTTTTGCAGCCAAGCGATGGTTTCGGCGTCCAGATGGTTGGTCGGTTCGTCCAGCAGCAGCATGTCGGGCGCTTCTAGCAGCAGCTTGCACAGGGCCACGCGGCGTTTCTCGCCCCCCGACAGGGTTTCGACCGAGGCGGTATCCGGTGGGCAGCGCAGCGCTTCCATAGCGACATCAATCTGGCTGTCCAGATCCCACAGATTCTCTGCGTCGATCTGGTCTTGTAGCGCGGACATTTCATCGGCCGTCTCGTCCGAGTAGTTCATGGCCAGTTCATTGTAGCGGTCCAGCTTGGCCTGCTTCTCGGCCACGCCCAGCATGACATTGCCGCGCACATCAAGAGTTTCGTCAAGATGCGGTTCTTGCGGCAGATACCCCACTTTCGCGCCCTTTGCGGCCCATGCCTCGCCGGTGAAATCCTTGTCCGTGCCTGCCATGATGCGCAAAAGCGTCGATTTGCCCGCACCGTTGACGCCGACCACGCCGATTTTGACACCGGGCAGAAAGCTCAGGCGGATATTCTCAAAGCATTTCTTGCCGCCGGGATAGGTCTTGGACACACCATCCATGTGGTAGACATATTGATAGGACGCCATGGTTGCTTCTCCGCTGCGAATTGGGTTTTGTGTTCCCTACAAGGGGTAGCGGTATCGCGCAAGGCTTGCGCAGTTGTCAGGTTCCCTTACGGAAATATCGCTTTTGTACACGCCAAGGCTTGTCAAACGGGTTTCAGTCGGTGCTAATGATTGCAACTTGATCAAAAAGGATCGCCATGCCAGCGCTGCCAGTCATCGAGATACGGGATCTGCACAAGTCCTATGGCACGTTGGAAGTGCTGAAAGGCGTCAGCATCAACGCGCAAAAGGGGGATGTGATTTCGTTGATCGGGTCGTCCGGGTCGGGCAAATCGACGCTGCTGCGCTGCTGCAACTTGCTCGAAGACAGCCAGCAAGGCGAGATCCTGTTCAATGGCGAGCCGGTGCACTGGAAAGGCAAGGGCCTGAACCGCCAGCCCGCTGACCGCGCACAAGTCACACGCATTCGCACCAACCTGTCGATGGTGTTCCAAAGCTTCAACCTCTGGGCGCATCTGAGTGTTTTGCAAAATGTCATGGAAGCGCCTGTGCATGTGCTGAAACAAGACCGCGCCGAGGTCGAGGCGCGCGCACGTGCACTGCTGGACAAGGTGGGTATCGGGGACAAGGCCGATGTCTATCCGGCGCAGATGTCGGGTGGCCAGCAACAGCGCGCCGCCATCGCCCGCGCCCTGTGCATGGAGCCGGAGGCGCTGCTGTTCGACGAGCCGACATCCGCCCTCGACCCCGAGTTGGAGCAGGAAGTTATCCGCGTCATCAAGGCTTTGGCGATTGAGGGGCGCACCATGCTGATCGTAACCCATGACATGCGCCTTGCGGCAGATGTTTCCAATCATGTCGTTTTCTTGCATGATGGAAGGATTGAGGAGCAGGGACCACCCGCGTCACTGTTCAAGTCGCCGCAATCGGCACGACTCAAGCAATTTCTCAGCCACTCACTGGTGGACTGAGGAGTTAAATCTCAAAGAAACGTCACAACACGGGAGAGACTGATGAAAAAAACAGCACTTACACTGGCCGCCTTTGCCGTCATGGCATCGAGCGCCATGGCACAGGATGTCGTCCGCATTGGCACCGAGGGCGCATATCCCCCCTGGAACTTCATCAATGATGCGAATGAAGTGGTCGGGTTCGAGATTGACCTGGGCAATGAAATCTGCGCGCGCGCGGAATTAACCTGTGAATGGGTTTTGAACGATTGGGATACGATCATCCCCAATCTGGTCGCGGGCAATTATGATGTCATCATGGCAGGCATGAGCATTACCGAGGCACGCAGTCAGGTGATTTCCTTCACAACCAACTATCTGCCATCGGACCCTTCGGCCTATATGGGTCTGGCGGGAACAGATGTTTCGGTCATTGATGACGGCGTGATTGCGGTGCAGTCCAACACGGTGCAGGCTGGTGTCGTCGCAGATGGCACTGCTGACGGGCTGGAATTCCCCACACCGGATGAAACCATCTCGGCGGTGCGCAACGGCGAGGCAGATGCCGTTCTGGCCGATAAGGCGTTTCTGGCACCTTATGTGAACGATTCGGGTGGCGAGCTGGAATTCATCGGTGATGACTTCTACCCCGGTGCAGGCACAGGTGCAGGCATCCGCCAGTCGGATGACGAACTGCGCGAGACCTTCACCAACATCATCGAAGAGATGAAGGTAGACGGGTCGATCAACGCGATGATCGAGGAATGGTTTGGCGACGGTATCGCCAAGTTCTGAGCCTGTTGACACCATAGCACCAAGGCCCCCTACGCGGGGGCCTTGGTCGCCGAGCGCGGGCCTCTCACATGTTTTCCTTTTGCACTGACCCTGCAACGCTGCCGCAATGGCAATGGTTCGCGTGTTACCTCACGACACCGACACATTTCGCGTTTTACCGCTCTTTCCTGATGGTCATGCTGTTGCTGGCCATAACGGCCCCGGTTGCACTGGCTTTGGGGCTGGTGGGGGCAATGGCCGTGCGTTCACGGATCTGGCCGGTCAGTTGGCTTGGCAAGGGCTATGTGAACATTGTGCGCGGTGTGCCCGATATCGTATTTTTCATGTTTGTGCCCATTGCCCTCGGCCAAGGTATCGAATGGGTGTTTCACCATATTCAATGCCCCGATTGGGATCAGCCTATCCGGCAAGGCAATGATTTCATTGTCTGTCGAGAGGCAAAAGTTCCGGGCGTGAACGCGCCTGCATGGGTGCGCAATGCCTATGCGTTTTCGATGGCAGTTGTCGCATTTGCGCTGGTTTTCGGGGCATTTGCCGCCAACACGCTCTATGGTGCCATGCAAGCCGTGCCCAAAGCCCAGATCGAGACTGCGGAAGCTTACGGCATGACCCGCGCGCAGGCTTTTCGCCGTATTATCATGCCGCAGATGTGGGTCTATGCCATTCCGGGCCTGTCAAACATCTGGCAAATCCTGATCAAGGCCACGCCGCTGTTGTTTTTGCTGGGCTTGCAGGATGCGGTCTATTGGGCGCGTGAGTTGGGCGGGCAGAAAACCTCGCTTTACACCTATCCACACCCCGATTGGCGCATGTGGTATTTTCTGGCGCTGCTGTGCTTTTACCTGTTCCTGACATGGGCGTCAGAGCGGGGCTTTGCACGGCTGAACAATCGCCTGTCACGCGGGCAGGCCACAGCGGCAGGCGAGCGTCATCGAAGGGGCGCAACATGAGAACCTGCGCCGAGAGTTTTGAAGGCTATATTTTGCGCGCGCTGGGGCGTGACTATGGCGAGCGCTTGTTGCCGCGCAATCTGGATATTACGCTGTGTGACCAGCTTTTCCTGATCGCCAGCGGTCTGATCTGGAATATCTATTTTGCAGCACTGGCGATCTTTGTCGGTTTCTTTCTTGCTGTAGCGGTGGCCGTTGCGAAATTCAGTGAGAACCGTCTGTTCAGCGTGCCCGCGAGTGCATTTGTCTTCGTCTTTCGCGGCTCGCCCTTGTTCATTCAGTTCTTTTTCTTCTACTCCGCCTTTGTGCTGTTGCCGCGCTCCGGGATTGATATTCCATTGGGTTTTGTCACGCTGACAGTGAACACCACTGCGCTGACGACGGCACAGGTGGGCGGGTTGATTGTACTGCTGCTGAACACGACTGCCTATTCGGCAGAGTTGTTCTTCGGCGCGCTGCGCTCTATCCCTAAGGGCGATCTGGAAGCCGCAGATGCTTACGGCATGGGCCCTTTGACCAAATTTCGCCGCGTGGTGTTCCCGTCCATGCTGCGACTGGCTTGGCCCAGCTATACCAATGAAGCAATCTTTTTGACGCATTCGACAACGCTTGTTTTCCTGTCTGCCTTTCCGGCGCGCCAACAAGCGGGCGAGGCGTTCTATTACGCCCGGTATTTCGTGGATCAGACATTCAACCCGTTTGTGGCGTATCCCATCGTCGCGGGGTATTTTGTCCTGCTGACGCTCGCAATTATCGGGCTGTACGGGCTGGTCAATATGCGCCTGAACCGGCATTTGCCCAAAGAACGCCGTCGGCGTATCCGCTTTCGTCCGCAATATATCCGGTGAATCATGAGGCCCGAAGGCTTGAACAATATCCGCATTGCCATTCCAGACCTGAATGGACAGGCGCGCGCCAAACGCGTGCCTGCTGTGCAATTTGACAAGATGATGCGGGGTGAGGCGAAAATGCCGCTCTCTGCGCTGAACCTCGATATCTGGGGCAATGACATTGATGGCAGCCCGCTGGTTTTCGCAACCGGCGATGCAGACGGGTTTTTGCGCCCGACCGAGCGCGGCCTGCTGCCCATGCCTTGGATCGGGCCAGAGGCGGCGATGCTGCCAATGTGGATGTATCATGAGGATGGTCGCCCGTTCGAGGGCGATCCGCGCCATGCCTTGGCGCGTGTCGTGCAGCGCCTGCACGCGCGCGATCTGCACCCTGTTACTGCGACCGAGCTGGAATTTTACCTGATCGACGATTCCGGGCCGGAGTTTCTTCCCCCCGCCAGCCCGATTTCGGGGCGGCGCGCTTTGGGTGCGGCCACCTTGTCGATGCGGATGCTGGACGAGTTCAACGCCTTTTTCGATGCGCTCTATGCCGGGTGCGAGGCGATGGGCATCGAGGCCGACACCGCCACATCAGAGGCGGGGCCGGGCCAGTTTGAAATCAACCTCGACCACGGCCCGGACCCCATGAAAATGGCGGATGACACATGGCTGTTCAAGATATTGGTGCGCAGGTTGGCCCGCCAGCACGGCATGGCGGCCAGCTTTATGGCCAAACCCTATGCCGGTGTGTCTGGCAGCGGGTTGCATATGCATGCCTCGCTTCTGGATGGGTCTGGGCGCAATGTGTTTGACAATGGCGGGCCGGAAGGGTCCGACATGTTGCATCATGCAATCGGGGGTGTGCTGGCGGCATTGCCGGACTCGACCTTGCTGTTCGCGCCGCATCTGAACAGTTACCAGCGCCTTGTCCCGCACGCCCACGCGCCGACAGGTGTTTGCTGGGCTTATGAAAACCGCACGGCCTCGGTACGGGTGCCGCTTGGCGCGCCCAAGGCCCGCAGGTTGGAACACCGCACCGCGGGCGGCGATGTGAACCCCTATCTGATGATGGCGGCCGTGTTGGGGGCCATGTTGGTCGGGATTGAAGATAAAACCGATCCGCCCGCGCCTGTCACTGGCGATGCCTATGCGCAGGATTTGCCGCAAATCCCCGAAACGTGGTCAGAGGCGTTGGACAAATTCGCACACTCCAAGGTGATGGCGCGCATCTTTGATCCGATGCTGATCGACAATATGTGCCGTACCAAGCGTCAGGAAATGGCAGGTCTGAGCGAGATGTCAGAACAGGCCGTGCGCGAGTTGTATCTGGAATCGGTCTGAACGCCGCCGCACGCGATCAACGCCGACCCTTGCGCGGGGCAGAGCGGGTGTGTAAGATTTGATCAAATTATGGGTGAAGACGGCATGAAAATCGGAATTTTGCAAACCGGGCAGGCGCCTGACGTCTTGCGTGCGAAGTTTGACGACTATCCGGCCATGTTCGAGGTGTTGCTCGCAGATCATGGCTTTGCGTTCGAGACATGGCATGTCGAGGGGATGCAGTTCCCCACCTCGGTGCACGAGGCCGATGGCTGGTTGATCACCGGCTCGCGGCATGGCGTGTATGAGGATCACCCCTTTATCGCACCACTGGAGCAGCATATTCGCGCCGCCTTCGCCGCAGGTTTGCCTGTCGTTGGCATTTGTTTTGGGCATCAGATCATGGCGCAGGCCTTGGGGGGCAAGGTTGAAAAGTTTTCCGGCGGCTGGGCCGTCGGCGCACAAAGCTATGAGATGGAGGGCGAAGAGCTTGTCCTGAATGCGTGGCATCAAGATCAGGTCATCCGCCCGCCAGAGGGTGCGCAAACGCTTGGCAGCAATGCCTTTTGTGAACATGCAGCACTTGCCTACGGCGCACAGGGCTATTCCGTGCAGCCACACCCCGAATATGACGACGCGTTTATTCAAGGCTTGATTGACACGCGGGGGCGTGGTGTCGTGCCGGATGCCCTGCTGCGACAGGCGGAAGCGGGGCAGGGCGGCGCGCGCGACTCTCATCGTGTTGCACAGCGCATCGCCGCACATTTCAAGCAATTTGCCCCCTCAACCGCCGGATCGGAGACCCAATGAGCACCTGGAAAGATATGATCCCACAGCCTGCGCAGGACTTTCTGTCCGGCAGGCGACTGGACGAGATCGAGTGCATCATCGCCGATATGGCTGGCGTTGCGCGTGGCAAGGCCATGCCAGCCTTCAAATTCGACGAGGCGTCGACCTACTATCTGCCCACCTCGATTTTCTTGCAAACCATCACCGGCGGTTGGGCTGAGTTTCGAGATGGGGCCGATCTGGAACCTGACATGATCATGCGCCCCGATTTCTCGACCGCAACCGCCGCACCTTGGACCGCTGACTGGACCTTGCAGATCATCCATGACGCCGAAGATGCTGACGGCGCACCCATTCCGACCGCGCCCCGCAATGTGCTCAAACGGGTCTTGGCGTTGTATCATGCCGAAGGCTGGCAGCCGATCATTGCCCCCGAAATGGAATTCTTTTTTGTTGCCCGGAACACGGACCCGAACATGCCGATCATCCCGCCGATGGGCCGCACCGGCAGGCGCGCGGCGGCGCGGCAGGCCTATTCCATGTCGGCGGTTGATGAATACGGCAAAGTCATTGATGACATCTATGATTTCGCCGAAGCGATGGGGCTTGAGATTGATGGCATCCTGCAAGAAGGCGGGGCAGGGCAGGTCGAGATCAATCTTGCACATGGCGACCCGATTACGCTCGCCGATCAGGTGTTCTATTTCAAACGCATGATCCGCGAAGCCGCCCTGCGCCATGACATGTTCGCTACCTTCATGGCAAAACCCATCGAGGGCGAGCCGGGCAGCGCGATGCACATGCACCACTCGGTTCTGGACACGAGCACCGGGCGCAACCTGTTCTCGACCGATGAAGGGAAAAGCACGGATGCGTTCATGCATTTCATCGGCGGGTTACAACGGCACCTGCCCTCTGCGGTGGCGCTGATCGCGCCCTATGTGAACAGCTATCGCCGGTATGTTCCCGATTTCGCGGCCCCAATCAATCTGGAATGGGGCAATGACAACCGCACAACAGGGTTGCGGATTCCCATTTCCTCGCCTGCGGCGCGCCGTGTCGAGAACCGTTTGGCCGGCATGGATTGTAACCCTTACCTTGGCATTGCGGCGTCGCTGGCCTGTGGCTATCTGGGGCTGAAGGAACAGCTTGGCCCGCGCGAGGAATGCCGCACCAACGCCTATATGGATGACAACGAGTTGCCCATGACGCTTGGCGCAGCCGTGGATATGTTCGAGGGTGCGAGCGTCTTGCACGAAATTCTGGGACCGGAATTTTGCAAGATATACGCTGCCGTCAAACGCGATGAATATAACGAATTCCTACAGGTCATCAGCCCGTGGGAGCGCGAGCATCTGTTGCTGAACGTATGAACCTGTTGTTTGCCAATGACCGCGCGGGGGAATATCCGCCCAGCTACTATGCGGCAACGGCCACGCCGCCTGCGGCTTGCCCTGCGCTGCAAGGGGCGGTGCGGGCAGATGTGTGCATCATTGGCGCGGGCTATACCGGATTGTCGGCTGCGTTGCATCTGGCAGAGCGCGGCTATTCCGTCATCGTGCTGGAGGCGCACCGCGTGGGCTTTGGCGCATCGGGGCGCAATGGCGGACAGGTCAGTCCCGGCCAGCGCATTGAGCAGGACGCGATCGAGGGCATGGTTGGTCAGGACGATGCGCGCAAACTGTGGGATATCGGGCTGGAATCGCGCGATCTGGTGCGTGATCTGATTGCGCGACATGATATGGATTGCCCGTTCAAACCCGGTGTTATCCATGCCGATTGGAACGCGCGCGACGTCCCCCACGCCCATGCCTATGCCGAGAAACTGGCGCGGGACTATGACTATCACGACATCGAACCGCTGGACCGCGCCGCGATCCAGCAGAGCGTCAAATCGGCGGCCTATCAGGGGGGCACGCTGGATCGCGGGGCAGGGCATTTGCACCCGTTGCGCTTTGCCTTTGGCCTTGCGCGGGCCGCACAGGCCGCTGGCGCACAGATATGCGAAGGCTCGCTCGTGGTTGATATTCAGCAAGGCGCGACTGTCAAAGTGCACACACAAACCGGCCATGTCGAGGCAGATCATGTCCTGCTGGCTGCCAATGGCTATATGGGCGGGCTGGTGCCGCAAGTTGCCGCCAAGGTCATGCCGATCAACAACTTTATCATTGCGACCGAACCCCTTGCGCCAGATACTGTACTGAGCCGCGATGTTGCTGTGGCTGACAGCAAATTTGTCATCAACTATTTCCGTTTGTCCGAAGATGGGCGGCTGCTGTTTGGCGGGGGCGAAAGCTATGGCTACCGCTTCCCCGATATCGTCAAGACTGTCCGCAAGCCGATGCTGGAGGTGTTTCCGCAGTTAAAGGATACGCGGATTGACTACAGTTGGGGCGGCACTCTGGCAATCACGATGACGCGGTTGCCTTGCTTCATGCGGCTTGCGCCAAATGTCCTGTCTGCCTCGGGATATTCCGGGCATGGCGTGGCGATGGCGACAATGGCGGGCAAGATCATGGCTGCAGCGATAGCGGGACAATCGGAACAGTTCGATACAATGGCCCGCGTGCGCCTGCCCAGTTTTCCGGGCGGTCGCGCGTTGCGCAGCCCTGTTCTGGTGTTGGCGATGACGTGGTTTGCTTTGCGTGACAGGCTTGGGATTTAGCCTGTCAGACATCGGGGGCAGGGCGGCGGCGTGCGCCGCCTTGCGCGCAGCATCTGCTACTTGTTCAGGGTCGAAAGTTTTTGCTGCAATTCAGATAATTGCTTCTTGATCTCGTCCAACTCATCACTGTCGGTTGATGGCGTGGTGGTTGATGTTGGAACGCCCGGCCAACCGGCCATCATGGTTTTCATGAAGGCTTTTTGCTGGCGCTGCATTTCTTCGAAACCCGGCATGTTTGCCATCGGATTGGCGCGGGTCATGTTGTCCACGATTGTGGACTGCCCGTCCCGCAGCATCTCGAATGACATGGCCAGAAATTGCGGCACAACGCTTTGGGCTTGCGTGGTGTAGCTGCGCACCAGATCGTTCAGCACCTCTAGGGGCAGCACACTTTCGCCCCGGCTTTCATGCTCGGCAATGATTTGCAGCAAATATTGCCGCGTAAGGTCGTCGCCGGATTTCAGATCCACGATTTGAACTTCGCGGCCAGAGCGGATGAAACCTGCAATATCTTCCAGCGTCACATAGTCACTGGTTTCAGTATTATACAGGCGGCGGCTGGCATAGCGCTTGATCAACAGCGGCTTTGCGGTGTCTGACATGGATATCCCCTCGCCCATGAATATGCGTTGCCTCAAGACTAGGCGAGGTTTGCATAAAAGGAAAGGGCGAGCGTCATGCGCTCGCCCTTTGATCAGGCATCAACCGGGAGGAAGTGACGCCCGTAAATTTTTCGCGTCAGATTACTTGGTCGAAGCAGTCTTTGCAGCTTTGGTTGCTGTGTCAGTTGCTTTCTTGACAGCAGCAGAAGCTTCTTCCTGCATGTCTTTGCCAGCAGCCATCATCAGTTCAACTGTGTCCATCTGGACTTTTTTCGCGATTTCAGCGAAAGCAGCGACATGCTCTGATGTCATCTCTGCCGAAGCCGAAGCGAAGTCGGACATGGCTTTGGAGTAATCAGCAGGGTCTTCCTTGATGGTCGACACTTCGCCAACTTTCGCCAGCGTTGCTTTTGTCCATTTGGTCGAAACTTCTGTGGACTTTTCAGCAGCTTCGAGAGCAACTTTGCTCATCTTTTCTGCCATTGCGGCTTGCGACTTGAACATGTCCTGCATTGCAGAAGTGTCCATTGGGAACGCGCCCATCATGTCTTTCATCATCTTTGTGTAATCGTTGTTTGCAGCAGCCATGTCAGCTCTCCTTGCGTTTTAATTCCGCAGATCGCACTGTGCTCTCTGCCTCTGCAAACAATATGCATGCTGCGGTGCAGCATTTCAAGTATTTTTTCTGCACTGCAGCATAATTTTTGAGATTTTTTCCAACCCTATGACATCGCGTCATTTTTAGAACTTACAACATAGGTGCCAGGCGCGTCACACAGGGCTTCATACTCCGAATCACCCGCTATACGCGCGGGAACCTGCGCACCAGAGCGCCTGCGCAGCCATTCTTCCCAATGCGGCCACCACGACCCCTCATTGAATGTCGCGCTCTCTAGCCAATCCTCTGGCACGCCCGATGGCGCTTCCCCTGTGTAGTGACCATACTTCTTCTTGCTGGGGGGATTGATGATCCCTGCGACATGGCCTGATTGGGACAGCACAAATGTCTTGTCGCGGCTGCCCATCTTCGAGATGCCGCGGAAACTGGACCGCCACGCGGCAATGTGGTCTGTCTCACATGCAATCGCACAAAGCGGATGCTTGACCTCGGAAATATTCACATCCTCGCCACAGATGCGGAATGTCTCGGCGGCGAAGCGGTCATTCTGGCAAAGCCCGCGCAGATACTCCACACACATCCGGCCGGGCAGGTTCGTGCCGTCGCCATTCCAGTACAGCAGATCAAATGCGGGCGGCGCTTCGCCCATCATATAGCTGCGAATGGCTGGCCCATAGATCAGATCGTTGGAGCGCAGATACGAGAAAGTCTGCGACATGAAGGAGCTGCCAAGATAGCCCTTGTCCGCGCATTCCGCCTCGATCCCGTCGACGAAATCATCTTCCAGAAAGACGCCAATCTCGCCCTGATCCGAGAAATCCGTCAATGTGGTGAAGAAGGTGGCCGAGCGCACGGATTTGTCCTTGCGCTTGTTCATCAGCGCCAGAACCATCGACAAGGTTGTCCCCGCGATGCAATAGCCGATGACATTGACCTGCTTCTCCTTGGTGATTTCACGCGCGACACGGATCGCTTCCAGATACCCTTCCTCGACATAGGTATCCATGCCGACATCCGCATAAGAGGCATCGGGGTTCACCCATGACACGACAAACAGCGTGTAACCTTGGTCGACAATCCATTTGATAAGGCTGTTTTGCGGCTTCAGGTCCATGACGTAGAATTTGTTGATCCACGGCGGGAATATGATCAGCGGTGTGCGATACACCTTTTCCGTTGTGGGGGTGTATTGGATCAACTCGAACATGCGGTTGCGAAACACCACCTTGCCTGGTGTGGTCGCAATATTCTCGCCAACGGTAAAGGCGTCTTTGTCGGCCAGTGTGACTTGAAGTTCGCCCTTATGGGCTTCGATATCACGCACAAGGTTTTCCAGCCCGCGCACAAGGCTTTCGCCTTCTGTCTCGACAGCTTTCATCAAGGCATCGGGGTTGGTGGCCAGAAAGTTCGTAGGCGCCATCATGTCGGTGATCTGCTGCGTGAAATAGGCAAGACGCCGCTTTTCACGTTCCGGGATCGAATCGAGCGATTGCACGGTGTGGTGCAGCGCTTCGGTTGCGATCAAGTATTGTTGCTTGAGGTAATTGAAATAGGGGTGCGATTTCCACAACGGGTTGGCAAAGCGCCGATCATCCGAAGTGTTGTCCTCGGGGGCTACCAGCTTGCCCTTGCGCAACACTTCTTGCGCCTCGACATGGTGTTTCAGGGCCTTGCCCCAATATTCAAGCTGTTGTTCCAATGCCTTAGAGGGCTGCTTGACCATCTCGGTCCAATAGGCGGTTGCCGCATGCATGAACAGATCCGAATCGGGCGCTTGCAAGCTTTGTCGGGGGGGATCACGATGCGCAAGCGCTTCGGTCAAGCGTTGGGTCAGTTCCTCAATGCGCGCTAAATTTGCCCGCATGCGTACTACTTTTTGATCATCTTCATATTCAGAAGTTGTCATAGTATGAATTCCCCCGTATCCTTTGCAGGTGCAGCAAAGATCTCCTCACGTGATCTTAACCTTGTACAGGTACGATGAAAAGCGACGATTCTGTATGGAATATGTCGTCAACGCAGAATGGGGACAGACATGAAGGGTATGGCGACCTACGACATGATGGAGTCGATTCGGAATACGAATGAATGGATGGGCGCGTCCGCCCGCGCCTTCGCTTCCTATCCAATGTGGGGGCTGACCCCCAACCCGATGTTCAAGGTCATGTCCGCTTGGGGCCGCGTTGCGGAACGCAGTTTTGCACGCATGGTGATCAAGCCTGACTGGGGCATTACCAGCATAGTGGGCGAGGATGGGCGCGATCATATGGTCGAAGAAGTTGTCGAAGTGCCGCGCCCCTTCGGTGATCTGCTGCGCTTCAAGGTACATGGGCGTCCTGAAAAGGAACGCCGCGTTTTGCTCTGCGCGCCGATGTCGGGGCATTATGCAACGCTTCTGCGCTCGACCGTGGCCAGCTTGTTGCCCGATTGCGAAGTCTGGGTGACCGACTGGCACAATGCGCGCGACATTCCAGTGTCCGAAGGTAAATTCGATATTGAGGATTATTCCATCTATCTGATGGATTTCATGCGCCATATGGGGCCGGACACGCATGTGATTGCTGTGTGTCAGCCGGTGCCGCTGGCCTTGGCCGCAACTGCCTATCTGGCCGAACAAGACCCCGATGCACAACCGCTGACACTGACGCTGATCGGCGGGCCGATTGATCCCGACGCCGCACCGACCGAAGTTACGGATTTTGGCCGCCGCGTGACGATGGGACAGCTGGAGCATCTGGCGATTCAGCGTGTGGGCTTCAAGAATCAGGGGGTCGGGCGGCTGGTCTATCCGGGGCTTCTACAACTCGGCGGGTTCATTTCCATGAATATGGAGCGACATGCACAGGCTTTTGCAGACAAGATATCTGCCGAAGCGCGCGGCGATGGCGGCGAGCGTGACAAGCACAACCGGTTTTATGATGAATATCTGTCGGTCATGGACATGACCGCTGAATTTTATCTCTCGACGGTCGAGCGGATTTTCAAAGACCGCGAAATTGCGCGCAACGCCTTTACGGTGGATGGGCACAAGGTTGATTTCTCGAAGATCACCAATGTCGCCGTCAAGATCGTGGAAGGCGAGAAGGATGATATCAGCGCACCGGGGCAATGCCTTGCTGCGCTCGATTTGCTGACAGGGCTTCAGCCCGACCAAAAAGCCAGCCATCTGGAGCCGGGCGCGGGACATTACGGTATTTTCGCAGGAAAATCCTGGCGCAACAATATCCGCCCGCTGGTGATGGAATTCATGGATGCCCATTCTGGTGACGACGGTGGCAAGAAAGCGAAACTGACACTGGCCGCGTCGAACGGCTAACCAGATTTGCGACCACCGCGCTCTTGGCCCCGGACATGTTCCGGGGCCTTTTGCATGGGCGAGAGGTTCGGCAATCGATCGTTGTTGCGCGACCGTGTCAACGCGCCAACATCCACAGCGCGACACAGGCCAAAACCAGCGCAAACCCCCGATTAAGTAGCCGCGCCTGTCGCGGATCACGAAAGCGCCGCAAAAACAGATCACCTGCGACGGTCCAAAGGCTAAAGGCCACCAGATTGTTCAGCGTGAACACTGTCGTGACACAAAGCACCAGTGCGACACCCGGCGCAGGCGGCAGGAATTGCGCGAACATGGCGGCGATGATGACATAGGCCTTGGGGTTGAATACCAGCAGAACTGCCCCGTCCAATACGCTGGCCTTGACGGTGTCACCCTTTTGGCGCTGTTGGCCTGCGGCCCAGAACCGCACGGCCAGCCACAGGATATAGGCACTGCCGGCATAGCCAATGGCCACAAATAGCGCGGGCGCCATGGGTGCGACCGACGCGAATCCCAACCCGATTGCGGATGTTACAAACCATGTTGCCAGATGATAGCCAAGGCTTGGCGCGAGACTGGCGCGCCATCCATAGCGTGCGCCGATGGCTGCAAAGACCAGATTGCCGGGGCCGGGGCTATAGGCAAGTGGGAGCAGGAACAAGAGCAGCGCGACGAACATGCCTTAAACCTTTCAAAGGATGGATGTGTGTCTGTGCCACATTGCTGGCACTTTGCGCGACCCGTATCCTGCGCAAAGTAATGGCTGGCGCGTTTTTCGCCTGAGGGCATTTCATTTCAGCCCCATGCGCATTAGATGATGCTATCTATATCCTCAGGAAGGCCGAGTTTTCGCATGCATGATACAGACCTGACCAAAGCACTCGCGCCCGTTGCAAATGCTCTGCTGAAAGCGGCGCGCGCCGCTGGCGCAGATGCCGCCGATGCAGTTGCCATTGAGGGGCGCTCGATTTCGATTGATGTGCGCAAGGGCGGGTTGGAGCAGGCCGAACGGGCTGAGGGGCTGGATATAGGACTGCGCGTTTTTGTCGGGCAGCGTCAGGCGTGCATTTCATCGTCAGATACCCGACCCGAAACATTGGAAGCGATGGCCGCCCGCGCAGTTGCGATGGCGCGCGAAGCGCCCGAAGACCCCTATGCCGGTCTGGCAGAGACAGCTCAGCTTGCCATGCTGCGCTCTGCCGAAGGGTTGGAGTTGTTCGATCCCGCGCCAGAGCCAGACCCCGCAACCCTGCAAGAAGACGCGCGCCGCGCCGAAGCGGCGGCAGAAGCGGTCAAGGGGGTGTCTCAGGTGCAATCGGCCTCTGCCGCTTACGGGTCGCAAGCCATCTGGTTGGCCGCCACAAACGGGTTTCAGGGCGGCTATGGGCGCAGCTCGCGCCATACGTCTTGTGTCGCAATCAGCGGCGAGGGCACAGGCATGGAGCGCGACTGGTGCGGCGAAGGGCGCATTTTTCAGGCTGATCTGCCCGCGCCAGAAGAGATTGGCCAACTGGCCGCCGAGCGTGCAGTGGCGCGGCACGGTGCGCGCAGACCCAAAACCGGCACCTACCCAGTTCTGTATGACGAACGCATTGCCTCCAGCCTGATCGGGCATTTGCTGGGCGCGATAAACGGTAGCGCCATCACGCGCGGGTCAAGCTGGCTGCGTGACGCGATGGGCGAGCAGGTCTTGCCCAAGGGCATGACCCTACGCGAAGACCCGGTGCGCGTGCGCCGCTCTGGCTCTCGCCCGTTCGATGCGGAAGGGCTGCAAAGCCGCGTCAAGGATCTGGTGTCCGATGGTATCTTGCAATCTTGGGTGCTGGATCTGGCAACCGCGCGCAAATTGGGAATGGAGAGCACTGCCAACGCTGTGCGCGGCACCTCTGCGCCGCCATCCCCCTCGACCTCGAACCTGATCCTGACGCAGGGTGACAAATCCCGCGAAGAACTGATCGCCGAGATGGGCACGGGGCTGTTGGTAACCTCGCTTATCGGATCGACTATCAATTCCACCACGGGCGACTATTCGCGCGGGGCCAGTGGGTTCTGGATCGAAAACGGGCAGATCGCCTATCCTGTCAATGAATGCACGATTGCTGGCAATCTGCGCGAAATTCTGGGCCGGATCATCCCTGCCAATGACGCGCGCGACCATCTGTCCAGTGTCGTCCCCTCATTGCTGGTCGAAGGGATGACCCTTGCGGGAGAGTGACGATCTGACCCTACTTGTTGCAGCAGCCCATGCCGCAGGCGAAATCGCAAAGCGTCATTTCGGCGAGGGGCCAAAATCTTGGGACAAGGGCGCGGGCCAAGGTCCGGTGTCAGAGGCGGATCTGGAAATCGACGCGATGCTGCGCGACATGCTGCTGGCGGCGCGGCCCGACTACGGGTGGTTGTCTGAAGAAAGCACGGATGATCCGGCGCGCCTGCATTGTGCGCGCGTCTTTATTGTAGATCCCATTGATGGAACCCGCTCCTTTCTCGACGGGCAAACGGGCTTTGCCCATGCGCTGGCGATTGTCGAGGACGGGCGGCCCATCGCTGCGGTGGTACATCTGCCGATGATGGGCCTTACCTATGCGGCTGCGCGCGGCAAAGGCGCTTTTCTTGGCGGTCAGAGGTTGCGCGTGACAGATCGCGCCACACCGACCGGCGCGGAAATGCTGGTGACGCGCCCGCAGATGAACCCGGCCAATTGGCCCGGCGGTGTGCCTGCGATTGAGCGCCATTTCCGCCCCTCACTAGCGTGGCGGCTGGCCTTGGTGGCAGAGGGCAGGTTCGATGGCATGCTAAGCTTGCGATCCACATGGCACTGGGACATTGCCGCAGGCGTGTTGCTGATTGAAGAAGCGGGCGGCGTTGTGACCACAGGGGCAGGTGATGAAGTGCTGTTCAACACTGAAAAACCTGCGGCCGACGGCGTCATCGCTGCCGGACCCGCGTTGCATGCGGGGCTGATGCAGCATCGGCTTGGGGGCTGATCTGACGCCCATCACACAAGTTTTCCCTCCTCCCTCGGCGGAAATTGGCGTAACACTGGCGTCGGTATGAACAGCTTAAAGGGATGCCGCGATGATGACACCTGTGTTTCTGCGCAATTTCGGCGCGTGTCTGCGCATGTCGGATGATGCGGCATTCTGTTGTCAAAAGGGCTGAAGGGTCTCTATGGCATCTTCCATGATTGATCAGATTTTCCGTCTGTCGCGCGTACCCAGCCAGTCTGCCCCACTCGCGTTGGAGCGGTTGACCGACCCGCTGGTCTGGATGCACAGCGATGATGTGCGCAATGCACAGGTGTTGACTGCGCTATCCGAGACATTGCTGCAACGCGCTCCGGGTTTCAGTGTCTTGCTAACCCACCCTGAGGGGGCAGAGCGCCCGCCCGACCTGCCGGGCCGCGTTTGTATGGCCGTGCTTGCCGATGATCCGGCTATGGTGAATTGGCTTTTGGCGCGTCAGAAACCTGCGGCCGTGCTGATTGCAGCCCAAGATATTCCCGCTGGCATGGTCAGCGCGCTGGGGCGTGCCTATGTCCCCGTCATCATTGCCGAAGCGGACACGCCTAAGTTTTTGTCGCGCTGGGGGCGCATGCCGGGGTTTGGGCGGTCGGTTCTGCCGCATATCGCAACTGTCTGTTTGCCCAATGCCGCAGCGCGCGCGCCGTGGCGTGACGCGGGCGTTCCCGATGCTGCGTTGATCGCATGTGGCCGCCTGTCGGCAACCCCTGTGGCCCTAGGGTGCAACGAATCCGAGCGCGAGGAGTTGGCCGAGAATTTTCGCCACCGGACAGTGTGGCTGGCCGCAGGTGTGCCCGAGCGCGAAGAAGACGCGGTCCTTGCCGCACATCGGGAAGCGCTGCGCGAAAGTCACCGCCTTGCGCTGATCCTGCACCCTGCCGACCCTATGCGAGGCCCGGTTCTGCGCGATGCTTTTGCAAAGCAGTTCATCACGGCGCTGCGCTCGGATGACGATCAGATCACCCCTGAAACGCAGGTGTATATCGCCGATACCGAAGGCGAGCGCGGCTTGTGGTATCGTTTGGCGGTCGCCTGTTTTCTGGGCGGCTCGCTTGGCGGCGAGGGCGCGCAGTACAGCCCGATGGAGGCCGCAGGTCTGGGCTGCGCAATCGTGCATGGGCGTATGTTCGGGCGCTTTTCCGAACCGTTCGATCTGCTGCGCGAGGCCCGCGCGACCCGTATGATCCAGAGCGCCGATGCACTGGGTTCCGCCATTTGTACCGCGTTGCGGCCTGAACAGGCCGCCGATCAGGCCCACCGCGCGTGGAAAGTCATCTCTGGCGGGTCAGAGGCGACAGAGACTGTGATCGGTGCTGTGCTTGCTGCCGCTACGCGCGCCGAGGCGAGTTAATGCGCGCACCTGCCTTCTGGTTCACCCCGTCCCACCGCCCCGCCTTGCGCGCGCGCCTGCTGGCACCATTGGCCGCACTCTATGCACAGGCAACCGCACGCCGCGTGGCCAAAGCGCCAGATTATCGCCCGCCCATTCCGGTTATATGTGTGGGCAACCTGAATGCAGGCGGCACTGGCAAGACCCCGACCGTGATTGCACTGGTGCAGATGCTCGATGCGATGGGGCACAACCCGCATGTCATCTCGCGCGGGTATGGGGGGCGGCTGTCGGGGCCTGTTCGTGTTGTCGAGCGTACACACACTTCCACAGATGTCGGCGATGAGCCGTTGTTGATGGCGGCCTTCGCGCCTGTCTGGGTGGCACAGGACCGCGCAGCAGGCGCGCGCGATGCAGTGTCCGCAGGGGCGGGGGTTCTGGTCATGGATGACGGGTTTCAGAACCCGACACTGGCCAAGGATCTGTCGCTGATTGTGGTGGATGCCGCGATTGGCTTTGGCAATGGCCGCGTGCTGCCTGCCGGCCCTTTGCGCGAACCCGTCGCGCATGGGCTGGCACGGGCGGACATGATTGTCAGCATCGGTGCGCCCGAGATGCAGCGCCGCTTTGATCTGAACGCCGATTTGAAAGGGTTGCCCATCCTGCGCGGGCAATTGCGCCCGTTGCAAATGGGGATGAGTTGGCAAGGACTGCGCGTGCTGGCCTTTGCCGGAATTGGCCGGCCTGAGAAATTCTTTGCCACCTTGCGCGCCGAAGGGGCCGAATTGCTGCGCGCCGAGGCGCTGAGTGATCACCAGCCCCTGACAGACGCGCTGATGGCCCGACTGGAGTTGGAAGCCAAGGCGCTGGGTGCGCAACTGGTTACGACCGAGAAAGACGCTGTGCGATTGCCCGCGAAGTTTCGGATGAAGGTGCTGACACTGCCGGTCCGGTTGGAGTTTGAAGACCCCGAACCGCTGCGGGCGCGGCTGGCTGCGCTGATGACCCAGCCATAGTTGACTAGGCGACCGGCGTTACTGCACCTCACCGATCCGCGCGCCGAGCCGCAGCGCATGTGCGGGGTCTGTCGCCACAGAGGGCAGGACCGGATCATAGGCCGCACGGATCAATGCGCCAATCTCGGGGCGCAAAATCGTCGTCTCGCCCGCCACGGCCAGCGCCGAGCGGTCGGTAAAGGCAGTGTCGGACCACAGCAAAATCACCTGCACGGCCTGCGACAAGGCCAGTGTTTCGGCGGGCACCTGTGACAGCGCGTCATCCATACGGATAAAGACGAACGCCGCCCGGATCGCATTATCCGCGTCAAATCGGAACACCCGGTATTGGTTGGCATCGGCGGCATGCAGGCGCGCAACCAAGGGCGCAAGCCCCTCAATCAGCCGGTCAAGATTGGGCACGTCTAGCAGCTCGGACCAGTCCCGACAGAAAAACACCATCAGATTGGCACCCAGTTCGGGGTCGGTTTCGGCCATCTTGTGATTTGCCAAAGTCACGACCGCCTCGATCGCACCTTTGACTGTTGAGAGAGTGGCATCATCCACCCCAAAGACGACCGGAACAATCGGTCGCCCCCAGCGCGCACAGAGATACTGGCCGTCCGAGCGGGTGAAAAGCTGTTCAATATCTGATGTCTGCATGGGGCCCGTCCTTTCGCGCCACGCCATAGGCCGGAACAGCGCGCCGCGCAAGCTGTCGCAGATGCGTCACAATCGCGTGACAGACGAAAGAAAGTTGCGTATAGGCGAAAAAGGGATTGCGGATGCGGGAAATTTTAGTGGCCTTCAGAATAATTCTTCTGTTTTTTATCATCGGGTTGCCACTGTCGGCACAGGCGCAATTGCGTGCGCAGGATGGGCTGGCGGCACTTGACGCAGGCGATACAAAGGCCGCGCGCGCGATCTGGACACCGCTGGCGGAACGTGGCGATGTTTTGGCACAGTATAATCTGGCGGTTTTGCTGGCAACGGATGCGGGCGATCAGGCCGATTTGGAACAGGCACAGCACTGGTTTGAAGCGGCCGCGCAGCAAACGCATCTTGGCGCGCAACTGGCCCTCGCGGATATGTCGGCAGAGCAAGATGACTGGCAGTCGGCGAAGTATTGGTATGAAGCGGCGGCCAAGGCTGGCGCGGTGCGTGCGCAATTTGCACTTGGCAAGATACTGGAGCGCGGCTTGGGCACAGCGCCTGACCCGCAACAAGCGATACGCTGGTATCAGGCCGCCGCCGACCAAGGGCATAGGGCGGCACAATTCGCCCTTGGCGCAGCACTGGCCGAGCAGGGGCAGGATGACGCTGCCGCAGACTGGTTTGAAGCAGCCGCCGATCAGGGCCATGTTGAGGCGCGGCATAATTTGGCCCTTGCCCTTGCGCGTGGCCTTGGCCCCCAAGATGGTATGGTTGCCGCCCTTCCCCGAGAGGCATCAAAGTGCCAACATGAGTGGTGTATACGCCACAGAAATGGAGAAGGACGGCGGGATGTATGATACAATGATCGGGGTAGATTTGGCAAAGCGAGTTTTTCATCTGCACGTCGCGTCGATGACAGGGCATGTGAGAGATCGCAAGAAGCTGACGCCATTGCAGTTTCGGCGCTACATGGCGGACGCGCCGAATTGCGTTGTGGTCTTTGAAGCCTGTGGGAGCGCGCATTACTGGGCGCGGCAAATGATGGAGCTGGGCCACGAGGCGCGGATCATCCCAGCGCAGTACGTAAAGCCGTTTGTAAAACGCCATAAAAATGACCGGAATGACGCAGAGGCGATCGTGGTGGCGGCGCAGCGTCCCGAGATGCACTTCACGACGGTGAAGAGTGAACAGCAGCAGGCACGCGCGGTCGTATTTCGGGCGCGCGAACGACTTGTAAATCAGCGCACTGAGCTGGTGAACGCTTTGCGCTCAACGCTCTATGAATACGGGCACACATTCCCTGTGGGATTTGGCCATGTGAAACGGATCGCCGAACTTGTGGAGGCACCCGATTGCGACCTACCCGCCCTTGTCGTGACGGAGTGTCAGGACTTGGTGGCGCAAATTGCTGAGAAGACAGAACGCATCACAGCGAAGGACAAGCTGATCAAGCAACTCGCAAAAGAAAGCGCTGTGGCGCGGCGCCTGCAAACGATGCCGGGTGTGGGGCCGATGACTGCATTGGCGGTTGAGGCTTTCGCACCGGATATGGAGCAATTCTCCTGCGGACGGGACTTTGCGGCCTGGCTGGGATTGGTGCCGTTGCAAAAATCGACCGGTGGCAAGAGCCGTTTGGGTAAGCTGTCCAAGATGGGCCAGGTCGATATCCGACGTTTGCTGATCATCGGGGCGATGTCGCGGATCATCGGGCGGGCGCGTCATACGATTCCAGATGACAGCTGGCTTGGCAGGAAAGTGGCCATGAAGCCGAAGATGCTGGTTGGCATTTCGCTGGCGAACAAGATGGCCCGCCAGATCTGGGCGATGCTGACGAAGAATGAGGATTACAGAGATCCGGCGCTGGTGGGCGCGGCATGACAGCCATGTCGTAACCTGCAAGCGTCGGTGCCAAGGGGAGTGTGAGAGTGCTATGACCTGAATGGGCGCAACGATCGAATAGATCTGGATTGGGAAAACCATAGTTGAACTTTGCGCCAAAAGCGCTTCCCCAAGATTTGGACCCTATCCGCTGATCACCATACCGGCCGCGGCTTCCGGAAACGCCGCTCAGAACAGGCCTGAAAGAAGCACGCAATCGATCACACGCACTGAAACGGTCAAAAGACTCTTGCATCACGGGCGGCAACCAAAGAAGTTTAACACTTATGAGCGTTAAGTGTTTGATTTTCTTGAAACGGGGCTTCAAGAAATGACACAACAGATCAGGCTGGCTGCTTCGGCAGCTCTATGTTCAGCGTCCGGAACAGGTCCAGCTGTTCAGGCTCAGGGCGGGTTATTCCGTGATATGCATTCGCACCCACATGGACAGTATGCTTCTGAATCCTGCCCAGTGATTTCAGCAGCCGTGATGGCGACACAGGGCTTTGCGCGGCCCTCAGGCGCATTCGGAGAATGCGGTAGAGAACAAGGGCGAGGAAGCATACAAGGGCGTGGGCGCGGATGCGATCAGGTAGGCGGTGATAAACCGGTGCGATTTCGATTTCGGATTTAAGCACACGAAACCCCCGCTCAATATCAGCGAGTGAACGATAGCGATGGACGACCTCTTCGGGTGTCATATCCGACAGGCTGGTGACCAGAAGGAGCTTTCCATCCAACCGTTCCGCCTGTTCAAGAGCCTCTTCGTCCACGGAATAGGTGAAACTGGGGCTGCCAAGATCGGTCTTGATGAACCGGGTCATCTGTTTTTCCAACAGCGCCTTGTGGAAGCGCTGATAGGCGCCGCGGTCGGAACTACGCCGTCCCCGGCCATTCTCACCGGCATCTTGCGCGTCGAGCTTTCTGGCCAAGGCGTCACCAAGAGCATCAAGCTCAGCGATGATGCTCTGCCGCGCTGCTGTCTGTTCTGCTGCGCGGGCGGCATTATGCGCGATCACCAGGCGACGCTCTTCCCAGAGGGTTTCGGTGATGACATCCTGATCAACCGGGCCATCAGCGCTGTCCAATGCAGGCTGCACCTCGCGCAGGATTTCTGCAAAGGCCGAATATCTGCGGGCTGGGACCGCCAGAATGTAATCCACGCACACGCCTTGTGCGCGGCCCAGTTCTTCCAGGGCGGCAACATTGTCGAGGCTCAGCAGCCCCCGATCTGCCACGATAACAATCCGCCTCAACGCAAAGCGCTTTTGCAGCCGTTGCAGGATCGGGACTAGCGTTCTGGTCTCGGCCACATTGCCCTCGAAGACCTCATGCGCAATCGGCAGGCCTTCGGCAGTCTGGATAACACCCAAGGCAAACTGACGGCCGATCCCATGGATATCCTTGCTTTGCCCATAGGCGCGCAGGTCATCCTCCAGCTGCGCAGTCCCATGGATGCGAACAGAAGTCACATCATAGAAGACGACGCTCAGGTCCTTATCCAGCAAGGGATGCAGCTGGTTCGCGACCGCCTGCTCCACCGCGTCCTTGTTCTCTTCGAGCGCATCCATGGCGCGCATGTGCTGCATGTGATGAACAGCTTCAGGATCAATGCCGGGCATGCTTGTCTCTGCGCGGAGCCATTCGACAACGCCGATCTCGCTGGTGGGGTCGATCAACCGGTTGAAAACCATCGCCCGCACCAGAGCTTCTGCGTCGAACTGACGGCGTGAGGAGCGCAGGGCGCGGCGCAATGCATCTGACAATCCCAGCTCATGCCAGAGCTGATGGAGCACCCAGACATCCCCAAATGTCTTGGAGCTGTCGAATTTCGGAGGCTCGGGCAGCATTTCTGGTCGGCCTGCCGCGCGCTGAAGGCCGTGGATCAGCGCCGACAGATTTTTCTCGCCCATCTTGTCCAGCCGGCCCAGATTGGCGATGACCTTTTGCTTCACACGCCCTGCCTCGTCGCGGTAGCCCTCGACGATTTGCAGGTAGCTGCGGTTGCCTGATTTTGATACGCGCACATACATGACACGACGATACCGTTATTTTAGCTATCTATCAATAATCAATATTACCATCGCGTGACACAACAACGCTTAAGAGAATTTGCCCCTCCAACCCAAAGGAATTCAACACCTTAGCCCTCAAAATCGGCCAGAATCCCGGCCAAAAGTGTTAAACTTCTTTGGTTGCCGCCCGTGATGCAAGAGTCTTTTGACCGTTTCAGTGCGTGTGATCGATTGCGTGCTTCTTTCAGGCCTGTTCTGAGCGGCGTTTCCGGAAGCCGCGGCCGGTATGGTGATCAGCGGATAGGGTCCAAATCTTGGGGAAGCGCTTTTGGCGCAAAGTTCAACTATGGTTTTCCCAATCCAGATCTATTCGATCGTTGCGCCCATTCAGGTCATAGCACTCTCACACTCCCCTTGGCACCGACGCTTGCAGGTTACGACATGGCTGTCATGCCGCGCCCACCAGCGCCGGATCTCTGTAATCCTCATTCTTCGTCAGCATCGCCCAGATCTGGCGGGCCATCTTGTTCGCCAGCGAAATGCCAACCAGCATCTTCGGCTTCATGGCCACTTTCCTGCCAAGCCAGCTGTCATCTGGAATCGTATGACGCGCCCGCCCGATGATCCGCGACATCGCCCCGATGATCAGCAAACGTCGGATATCGACCTGGCCCATCTTGGACAGCTTACCCAAACGGCTCTTGCCACCGGTCGATTTTTGCAACGGCACCAATCCCAGCCAGGCCGCAAAGTCCCGTCCGCAGGAGAATTGCTCCATATCCGGTGCGAAAGCCTCAACCGCCAATGCAGTCATCGGCCCCACACCCGGCATCGTTTGCAGGCGCCGCGCCACAGCGCTTTCTTTTGCGAGTTGCTTGATCAGCTTGTCCTTCGCTGTGATGCGTTCTGTCTTCTCAGCAATTTGCGCCACCAAGTCCTGACACTCCGTCACGACAAGGGCGGGTAGGTCGCAATCGGGTGCCTCCAACAGTTCGGCGATCCGTTTCACATGGCCAAATCCCACAGGGAATGTGTGCCCGTATTCATAGAGCGTTGAGCGCAAAGCGTTCACCAGCTCAGTGCGCTGATTTACAAGTCGTTCGCGCGCCCGAAATACGACCGCGCGTGCCTGCTGCTGTTCACTCTTCACCGTCGTGAAGTGCATCTCGGGACGCTGCGCCGCCACCACGATCGCCTCTGCGTCATTCCGGTCATTTTTATGGCGTTTTACAAACGGCTTTACGTACTGCGCTGGGATGATCCGCGCCTCGTGGCCCAGCTCCATCATTTGCCGCGCCCAGTAATGCGCGCTCCCACAGGCTTCAAAGACCACAACGCAATTCGGCGCGTCCGCCATGTAGCGCCGAAACTGCAATGGCGTCAGCTTCTTGCGATCTCTCACATGCCCTGTCATCGACGCGACGTGCAGATGAAAAACTCGCTTTGCCAAATCTACCCCGATCATTGTATCATACATCCCGCCGTCCTTCTCCATTTCTGTGGCGTATACACCACTCATGTTGGCACTTTGATGCCTCTCGGGGAAGGGCGGCAACCATACCATCTTGGGTTGGCCGCCCTCAGGACGCAGCGGCCGCGCGGCGTCACTATCTGCGCGCGGTCGCAGCGGGCTATGCGCCCTCAACCTACAATCTGGCGCTGATGCAGGCACAGGGGCGCGGCGGGGTGCAGAATTTCCGCAAGGCACTGGCACTGGCGATGATGGCGCAATCCTTGGGGCATGGCCCCGCCGAACACCTTATCGACGCATTGCGCGAGGTGATGCCAGCAGATGCGATTGCACAGGCCGAGGGGCTGGTTGCGCAATGCGAAACCAACCCCGATCTGTGCGGCTGAGGGACACCCCCCAGCCGCATAAGGCGGTTTAGCTTGCCGCCTTCAGTTGCAACCTGCGGGCATGTAGCACCGGCTCGGTATAGCCCGAAGGCTGCGCGCGCCCCTTGAACACCAGATCACAGGCGGCCTGAAAGGCGATGCTGTCAAATGCGGGTGCCATTGGGCGATAGGCCGGATCATCTGCATTCTGGCGGTCCACGACTTCGGCCATGCGCCGCATTGCATCCATGGCTTCGGCCTCTGATACCACACCGTGATGCAGCCAGTTGGCAATGTGCTGGCTGGAAATGCGACAGGTGGCGCGGTCTTCCATCAAGCCCACATCATTGATGTCGGGCACTTTGGAACAGCCCACCCCCTGATCGATCCAGCGAACGACATAGCCCAGAATACCTTGCGCGTTGTTCTCGACCTCGCGCAGGATCTGGTCGCGGCCCCATTTGCGGAACGACGCAAGCGGTATGTCCAGCAGCGCCTCGACATGGGCGCGCCGCCCGCCTTTTGCCAGCTTTTCCTGCACTTTGCGCACATCGACCTGATGGTAATGCAGCGCATGCAATGTGGCGGCGGTGGGCGAGGGTACCCATGCCGTTGACGCACCCGATTTCGGATGCTCGATTTTCGTCTCGAGCATCGCGGCCATCTGGTCTGGCATGGCCCACATGCCCTTGCCGATCTGTGCGCGTCCCATCAGCCCGCATTCAAGGCCGATATCGACATTGCGGTCCTCATAGGCCTTGATCCAGCCTTTGCGCTTGATGAAATCCTTGCGCGAAAACGGGCCTGCTTCCATGCTGGTGTGAATTTCATCGCCGGTACGGTCCAGAAAACCCGTGTTGATAAAGGCGACGCGGGTGCGCGCGGCATGGATGCATTGCTGCAAATTCACAGTTGTGCGGCGTTCTTCATCCATGACGCCAATCTTGATTGTATTCGGTGCCAGTCCCAGCACCTGTTCGACGCGGGCGAAAATTTCGTCAGCGAAGGCGACTTCATCGGGGCCGTGCATCTTCGGCTTTACGATATAGATGGACCCTTCGGCAGAGTTGCGCGGGCCGCTTTGCTTGCGCAGATCATGCATCGCGCAAAGCGCTGTGACCATGGCATCCATCATCCCCTCAAACACCTCATTCCCGTCTTGATCGAGGATTGCGGGGTTGGTCATCAGGTGGCCGACATTGCGCACCCAAAGCAGCGCGCGCCCCTTGAGGGTCTTGGCACTGCCATCGGGGGCAGTAATCTCGACATCGGGGTTCAGGCGGCGGGTGACGGTCTTGCCGCCCTTTTCCAAATCGGCGCTTAGATCACCGCGCATCAACCCCAGCCAGTTGGAATAGGCCTGCACCTTGTCTTCGGCATCGACACAGGCGACGGAATCTTCGCAATCCATGATTGCCGACAGTGCAGATTCGGCGCGCACATCGGCCATACAGGCCTGATCGCGCCCGCCAATCAGATGCGCGCGGTTGAAGACCAGTTCAATATGCAGCCCGTTATTGACAAGGAACACCGAGTCAGGCGCGCGCGGATCACCGCGATAGCCAGCGAATTTTGCAGGGTCTTCAAGCGGTTTGCCATCAACCAGCAGCGCGCCGCCCTTGACGTGATATAGCCGCGCATCTGCATGGCTGTGCCCCGCAAGCGGAAAGGATGCATCCAGAAACACCCGAACCCGCGCTACGACACGCGCGCCGCGCCCTTGTTCATAGCCGCCTTTGGGGGGCATGTTGCCCATCGCATCGGTGCCATAAAGCGCATCATACAGGCTGCCCCAGCGTGCGTTCGCGGCGTTCAGCGCATAGCGCGCATTGGTGATCGGCACCACAAGCTGCGCGCCGGAAATCTGAGCAATCTCGGGGTCGACATTGGTTGTTTCAATCTGAAAAGGGGCCACCTCGGGCAACAGATAGCCAATCTCTTCCAGAAATGACCTATAGCCCTCGCGGTCATGAACCTGATTGCGCTGCGCGATATGCCACTGGTCGATCTGCTGTTGCAGATCGGCACGTTTGTCCAGCAAAGCCCGGTTCTTGGGGCTCAGATCATGGACGAGGGCCGAAAAACCCTGCCAGAATTGTGCCGCGTCCAGCCCGGTACCAGCCAAGGCCTGGTCTTCGATAAACGCACAAAGTACCTCACTTACCTTCAGGTGGCCGCGTTCTATCATCTTGTTCATGCCTGGTCCTTATTTTTTGATCGCGTCGTGTCGGATTTGTACACAAAGGTGTACAGTATTGCCTTGTAGCGCCGCGACAAGGGCAAAGAAAGATGGGTTTTCAAGAAAAACCTTCAAGATTATGCAATAAAGCGCGGCGCTCTGCAAAGGGGGCTTGATGCGCTGGCTTGGTTCAATAGCCGCGCGCGGGGTCCACCTTGTGCAGTAACTCCGCCCCCGCCTCGACCCGCGTAATGTTTTCGGCAATGACCTGCGAGGCAGATTTGGCGCGTGTGGTGGCGGCGATATGCGGCGTGATCGTGACATTCGGATGCGCCCAGAACGGATGCTCCGCGGGCAAAGGTTCGACCCGGAATACATCCAGTGTTGCTTGCGCGATCTGGCCGGTGTTGAGGGCGGCCAGAAGTGCCTCATCCTCAATCAATGCGCCGCGTCCGGGGTTTATGATCCGCGTGCCAGTGCGCATCTGCGCGAAAGCTGCCGCATTCAGGATGTTTTCGGTCTGGGGGGTGTGGGGCAGCAAAGTGACAAGGATATCTGCGCGGCGCAGCAGGGTCTTGAACCCGTCTGCCCCGTGATGGCACGTCACATCCTGCACCGATTTCGGGCGCGATGACCACCCTTCGACGGCAAAGCCAAGTGCCGCCAATGCGCTGGCACAAGCGCGCCCCAATTCGCCCAAGCCCAATATGCCGACCACCCGTTCCGGGGCCAGTGGCGGCTCATCCTGCACCCACGCGCCGGGGGTGGCATTGATATGGGCATCCATTCCCAGATGGTAGCGCAACACATGACCGCAGACATATTCGACCATCCCGCGTGTCAGCGCCGGGTCGACCATACGTGCCAAGGGTTGCGTCAGGGTCGGGTTGCCCACGATCTTCTCAACCCCGGCCCATAGATTGAGCACCGCCTTGCAGCGCGTGTAGGGCGTGAAATCGCGCAAGGTGCTGGCGGGCGAATAGATGATATAGTCGACAGCTTCCGGCGCGGCCTCGGTCACAAGGTCGATCTTAAGATCGTGTTGCGCGAAGGCCTGTGTCAGCGGCGCGCGGTATTCTGCGAAAGCCGCGTCGCCCGCAGCGAACAGGACGGTCAGCGTCATGATGGCAACCTCGGGCGATGAATATGGGCGGATTGCACCAACCCGAACCCGACCATGATCACGATCAGCGCAGACCCCCCATAAGACACCAGCGGCAAGGGCACACCGACAACGGGCGCAAGCCCCATCACCATGGCCATATTGACGGCAAAATACAAAAAGAACGTGCCCACAACACCCATCACCACCAACGCGCCAAAGCGATTGGTCGTGCGCATCGCAGTCAGCAGGCACACCGCAATCACCGCCATGTATAGAATGAGCAGCGACGATGCTCCGACAAAACCGAACTCCTCGGCGAGCGTGGTAAAGATGAAATCGGTATGCTTTTCAGGCAAGAAGTTCAGGCGTGCCTGTGTGCCTTCCATAAAACCGCGCCCCGACCAGCCGCCGGACCCCAGTGCGATCATCGACTGGTTGATGTGATAGCCCGCGCCCAAAGGGTCCAGTGTGGGGTCCATGAACGCATCAATGCGGCGATATTGATAATCCTTTAGGATTTGCCACTCGGTGCCCCGCGATGACATGACCGTCGCAACCAGCGCGAAGCCGCTGCCGATCAGGGCAGCAAAATACCCCCAATGCACCCCGGCGGCAAAGATTACGACACCGCCGCCGACTGCCAGCAACATTGCCGTGCCCAAATCTGGCTGGCGCAGCGTCAAAAGTGCCGGGACCAAGGCAATCAGGGCGGCCAGCAGCACCCAGAACGGATGCGAGACTTTCTTGAGGTCGAGCCAGTCAAAATAGGCGGCAAGCGCCATGATCGTCGTGATCTTGGCCAGTTCCGAGGGTTGCAGCCGGAAGGGGCCAAGCTCTAGCCAGCGTTTTGCGCCCATACCGATCGTGCCGAAGAACTCGACCCCGAACAACAGCAACACCGATATGGCATAGGCCACCCCCGCGATGGACCGCCAGAACCATAGCGGCACAAAGGCCACAAGGAACATGATCCCCAGCCCAAGGGCAAAGCGCTTCATCTGCGGGTCGGCCCAAGGGAACCAACTGCCACCGGCGATGGAATACAGCATCAGAACGCCGTAACAGCCCACCGCAATCAGCAGCGCGACCAAAGGCCAGTTCAGATACAGAACCTTGGCAAGCCCCGCAGGCATCCGCTTGGTGTTGTATTCAAGATAGCTCATGCGCGACTGATCCGCATGTCTTCGGGTTTGCGCAAGCGCTCTTGCATTTC
Organism: Roseinatronobacter monicus; assembly: GCF_006716865.1. Lineage (NCBI taxonomy): Bacteria > Pseudomonadati > Pseudomonadota > Alphaproteobacteria > Rhodobacterales > Paracoccaceae > Roseinatronobacter > Roseinatronobacter monicus. The sequence continues at coordinate 1,380,876 of NZ_VFPT01000001.1, forward strand.
CTGTTGCTCGGAATGAATGCGGTTGCGTTGCGGGGCAGGGTAGGCGGAAAGCGGTGGCACACCGCCATTCAACGCGGCCAGCATGATGTCGCGCCCGATCGGGGCTGCCGTTGACGATCCGCCGCCCCCATGTTCGACCACGATGGAAACCGCAATACGCGGTGCCTCGACCGGGGCGTAATTGACAAACAGCGCGTGGTTGCGCCGGTTCCAAGGCAGATCTTCTTGCCTGCGCACCCCCGCGTCGCGTTCGGCGCGCGTGATCGAGAACACCTGACTGGTGCCGGTCTTGCCTGCCATCACCTGATCATCCGCGACCACGCGCGAAGAATAGGCCGTGCCGCGCCGGTCATTGACAGTCTCGCTCATCCCGCGCCGGATCAGGCGCAGCCATTCGGGGCGCAGGTCAAGGCTTGCGGCCTCGGGCAGCGCGCTCTCTGCGGGGTCGCGCATCAACCGAGGCAGAATGGCTTTGTTTGACGCCAGACGTGCAGTCATGACAGCAAGCTGCAACGGCGTTGTCAGCACAAAACCCTGCCCGATCGAGGCATTGACTGTGTCCCCGATACGCCATTCGGAATTGCGGTTGTTGCGTTTCCATTCGCGCGTGGGGTTCAGCCCGCTCGCCACGGATGTGATGGGTAGATCATAGCGTATGCCCAGACCAAGCCGCGTCGACATCTCGTTGATCTTGTCGATGCCGCACCGTTGCGCCATTTCATACATGTAGACGTCGCAGCTTTCCGACAGCGCCGAGACAAGGTTCACGCGGCCATGCCCGCCACGTTTCCAGCAATGGAAACGATTGCCCGACACATCCATATGACCGGGGCAGAACACGCGCTCTTGCCCATCGGTGACGCCTGCGTCCAGCGCGGCCAGTGCTGTGACCATCTTGAAGGTTGAACCGGGCGGATACATGCCCTGCACGGTTTTATTCACCAAGGGCCGGTATTCATTGTCCAGCAACCCACGAAAATCGGTGGTGGAGATTCCGCGTACGAACAGATTGGGGTCAAAGCTGGGCCCAGAGGCCAGCGCCAGAATATCGCCGCTTTCGATGTCCATAACGACCGCCGCCGCACTGTGCCCGTGCAACCGCTCCAGCGCATAGTTTTGCAGGCGTGCATCCAGCGTCAGATGCACATTTCCGCCCGGCGTGCCCTCAACCCTGTCCAACTCGCGCATGACGCGGCCGACCGAGTTTACTTCCACACGTTGCGAGCCCGCGCGCCCGCGTAGCCGGTCTTCGGCCATCCGCTCGACCCCGCTTTTGCCGATCTGAAAGCGCGGGATCATCAAGACCGGATCAGGCGCTTCGAGCGCTTCAAGGTCGCGTTCTGATACAGGGCCGACATACCCCACCACATGCGCTGTGTCCTCGCGCAGCGGATAGTTCCGCGACAGGCCCATTTCCGGCGTGACACCGGGCAAAGCCGGCGCGTTCGAGGCAACGCGACTGATTTCTTCCCAACTCAGTCGCTCTGCCACAGTGACCGGCACGAATGGCCGGTTGCGCAACATGTCGCGACGCGCACGTTCAATGTCTTCTTCGCTTAGCGGGATCAGGCGGGCAAGTCGGGCCAGCACAAGATCAATATCGCCTGCGTCATCGCGCTTGATGACGACGCGGTAATTCTGTTCATTCCCGGCCAGCATCACGCCATTGCGATCCACGATCAGGCCGCGCGTAGGCGGCAGCAGGCGCAGGTTGATGCGGTTCTCTTCGGCCAGCAGGTGATACTGCTCTGACTGGTTCAGTTGCATGTCCCGCAACCGCCAGAACAGCGTGCCCGCCACCCCGACTTGCAAGCCCCCCAAAAGCAGTCCACGGCGACTGATGACACGCCTGCTTAAGTCCTGTTCGCGTTCCGAGCGTTTCACAATCTCTGCCCCAAAGAATCTACTTCGCCCGTTGCTGGTTTGCGCAGCCCGAAAATGAAATGCGACACTGCGACCACAACAGGGTAGGCCGCCACCGTGCCCAGAAACTGCACAAAGCTCAAGCCAAGTGGGGCTTGTGGCATCATCACAATCGCGAGCATTGCGCGGTTGGCCAAAAACATTGTCAGCATCAGCCCGATCACAAGCAGAAATTCCAGCCAGAACCCGTAGCCGCGCAATTGCTCGGTTCTGGTGCGCAGGTATTCGCTTCCCAGCAGGACAATCAGCGCCCACAGCCCCGGCGGGCGCAGCAAAAGAATATCTTCAATAAAGAAATATCCGACGATGATCGGCGCAGGCAGCATGTCGGGGCGTCTGACCACCCAAGCAAGCGTCAGACATAACAGGAAATCGGGCGCGGGCAGGCTTCCAAGGGTGAAGCCGATGCTTGATCCGGGAATCGCATCCTGCCCGGCCAGGTCATGTGAAATGCCGTAACTGCCCAAGGGCAACAGCCGGTAGAATGTCATCAGCGCGGCAAGCCCCAGAAACAAGGACACATAGAGCAGCCGCTGGGTCTGGCGCCGTTCAACCATCGCCGGCATCGCTTTGCAGGGGCGGGATCAAAGTGTCCGGCTCTTCAAGCTCCAAGGGATTTAATTCCAATTGGTCGGGTGCGATAAGATCGCCTGTGTCGACAATCCGCTCCATCGGGCGCGAACGCAGAACGCGCAGAAATTCCAGACGTCCGAAATCCGCAGAAATACGGACCCGCAATCTGCGATCACTTGTTGCCACCACTTCGCCCACAAGAATGCCCGCAGGAAAAACACCGCCATCATCGGAACTGATTACCCTGTCGCCAGGGCGCAGGTCGTCGGGGGATTCGATGAATTCCAGGATTGGAAAGGCCGAGTTGTCGCCAATCAGCATTGCGCGCTGGCCAGAGGGTTGAATAACCACCGGAACAGCGCTGGCCGTATCTGTTAGCAACACAACCCGCGACGTGCGTTGTCCGACCCCCGCAATGCGCCCCGCCAGCCCCAGCCCATCCATCACCGCCCAGCCGTCCCGCACCCCATCGCGCGCGCCGACATTCAGCAACACAGACTTGCGGAAGGGAGAGCCGCTATCAGCCATCACAACGCCTGTCACATGCGTCAATTGCGGATCAAGCCGCACTTGATTGAGGTCCAGCAATTGTGCGTTGCGTTGCTCCAGTTGCAGCGCCGCCTCGCGCCATGCGCGCATTTGTTGCAATTCGCGCCGCAATTCCTGATTTTGCTCGATGATCCGCGCATAGGAGCGGAAATTTTCGGCCAGTGCCACGCCGCGCGCAACAGGGCGCATCGCCCAGTCAAATGACGGGACGACACGGTCAATGACGGCCATGCGGAACTGCTCAACCCGTGGGCTGTCAATGCGCCATACGATAAAGATCAGCAGCATCAACGTCGCCAGCAACCCGATCAGGATGCGCCGAACCGGGCGGATAAAATCCTGATCCTGTCTGCGATCTTCTGCCACGCGCTACACCCTGTGACGCGCCCCGTCAGCTGTCATAATCAATGGCGTGACGAAGCTGTTTTTCATATTCAAGCGCCTTGCCAGTGCCGATGGCGACGCAATTCAGCGCCTCATCTGCAACCGATATGGACAAGCCAGTCTGCTCGCGCAGCGCCAGATCCAACTCGCCCAGCAATGCGCCGCCGCCTGTCAGCATGACACCGCGGTCCACGATATCGGCGGCCAGATCGGGCGGCGTTGTTTCCAGCGCGATCATCACCGCCTCGCAGATTGTGGTCACGGTTTCGGACAGGGCCTCTGCGACTTGCGCCTGTGTGATCTCGGCTTCTTTTGGCACACCGTTCAGCAGGTCACGCCCGCGCACCAGCATGGATTTTCCGCGCCCGTCATCGGGCATGCGTGCCGTGCCAATGGCGCATTTGATCTTTTCGGCGGTTGATTCGCCGATCAGCAGGTTCTGGTTGCGACGCAAAAAGCTGACAATCGCCTCGTCCATGCGGTCGCCACCCACCCGCACCGAACGGGCATAGACGATATCACCCAAGGACAGCACCGCCACTTCCGTGGTGCCGCCGCCAATATCCACCACCATAGAGCCGGTCGGGTCAGTGATGGGCATACCGGCACCGATTGCCGCTGCAATGGGTTCGGAAATCAGCCCCGCACGCCGCGCGCCTGCCGACAACACAGACTGACGGATCGCGCGCTTTTCAACAGGTGTGGCGCCGTAGGGCACGCAAACAATCACTTTTGGCTTTGAAAACACTGTGTTGCGATGCACTTTACGGATGAAATGCTTGATCATTTCTTCGGCGACATCGAAATCGGCAATCACGCCGTCGCGCATCGGGCGGATCGCCTCTATGCTGCCGGGGGTTCTGCCCAGCATCAATTTCGCGTCTTCGCCCACAGCCAACACGGCCTTGCGCCCGTCTTTGGAATGATAGGCCACCACCGAGGGCTCGTTCAATATGATCCCGCGTCCTTTTACATAGACCAGCGTATTCGCCGTACCAAGATCAATCGCCATGTCTGACGAGAACAGACTGGGGAAGAATTTCATGCGGATATCCCGTCGTTCATGCTGAGTCGGACCTACATTATCATGTAAGCCTGTTGGGGCCTTATAGGGTGCGGCACGGCATGCGGTAAAGGGGGGGGCGTCCAGAGATTGGCGGGAATTGGCCGGTATAACCGCACAGAGGCGTGAATGGTGGGTAGTGGGGGTGCCAAGTCACCTGCCAAAAGTGATTTTTGCCAATGCGCCCCGCGTGTTTGGGCGCGACTTTCGTCCACGGGCAGGCGGCCCCGGCATCAAATCCGGGGCCGCCTGTCATTGCCGCGGTCAGCCTGCGCTGGTCATCAGTTCAGACAGGTTGCCGCGATGGCGGTGCATCACCAAACGGTTGAGCGCGTTGACATAGGCCTTGGCCGAAGCAACTACTGTATCGGTATCCGAAGATTGTCCCGAATACACAATGCCATCCTGCATCAGCCGTACACTGACCGTGGCTTGCGCATCTGTGCCTTCGGTCACAGCATGCACCTGATACAGTTCCAGCCGCGCCTCATGCGGGAACAGCATCTTGACGGCATTGAATGTCGCATCGACAGGGCCGTCGCCAGTGGCGTCGACAAACTGCTCCACGCCGCCAATACTTAGCGTCATTTCAGCCTCTTGCGGGCCGTCGGTGCCGCAGATCACGCGCAGTTTGCGCAGTTGCAGATAGGCGTCCTCGTCGCTCAGGCTGGCTTCGGCCATCAGTGCGATCAGGTCATCATCATAGACTTCCTTCTTGCGGTCCGCCAACGCCTTGAAGCGCACAAACACATCCTTGAGCTGGTTGTCGCCCAACTCGTAGCCCAGATCCGACAACTTCGAGCGCAATGCCGCACGGCCCGAATGCTTGCCCATCACCAGATTGGTGGCCGCCAGCCCGATATCTTCGGGGCGCATGATCTCGAAGGTTTCCTTGTTCTTCAGCATTCCGTCCTGATGGATGCCGGATTCATGCGCGAAGGCGTTTTTGCCCACGACGGCCTTGTTATACTGCACAGGAAAGCCTGACACGGCCGCGACCATGCGCGAAATGCCCATGATCTTGGTGGTGTCGATCCGCGTTGCGTAGGGCAGGATGTCGTTGCGCACGCGCAGCGCCATGACCACTTCTTCCAGCGCAGTGTTGCCCGCGCGTTCGCCCAGACCATTGATCGTGCACTCGATCTGGCGCGCGCCCGCTTCCACCGCCGCCAGCGCATTGGCGGTCGCCATGCCAAGGTCATTGTGGCAATGCGTGGCAAAAGTGATTGTGTCTGCGCCGGGCACGCGCTCCAGCAGCATGGCGATCAGATCGGCGCTTTCGCGTGGGTATGTATAGCCCACCGTGTCAGGGATATTAACAGTGGTGGCCCCTGCCTTGATCGCGGTTTCCACAACGCGGCACAGATAGTCATGCTCGGTGCGGGTTGCGTCCATGGGCGACCATTGCACATCGTCGCACAGATTGCGGGCGTGGGTGACTGTGTCATGAATGCGCGCAACCATGCCATCCATATCCAGCGCCGTAATCTCTCGGTGCAGCGGCGAGGTGCCGATAAACGTGTGAATGCGCCCGCGGGGTGCATGTTTCACAGCCTCCCAGCAGCGGTCGATATCGGTCAGGTTGGCACGTGACAGCCCGCAAATGACAGAGTTTTTGGCATTGCGCGCAATTTCCGATACCGCGTTGAAATCCCCTTCCGAGGCTATGGGAAACCCCGCCTCGATGATATCCACACCCATCTCATCCAGAAGGGCCGCGATTTCCAGCTTCTCGGAATGGGACATGGTCGCGCCGGGGCTTTGTTCGCCATCACGCAGGGTTGTGTCAAAGATCAGGACGCGGTCCTGCTCAGCTGGGGTCATGGTCATAGGATGTTCCTGTCAAGGATGTCTGAATATGTCGTCTTGCATTTCGGGGCGCTGGTCACCTCTGAGCGGCGCGCCCGCAAGGGACACGCTCAGAGGCTGCTAAGAAGTAGCAGGCCACTGGAAGGCAGCGCAAAGCGCAAGCTGACTGTTTGAGCGCAAATAATCATAGTGCGACTATAGGCAGCGATGCGAGGCTTGAAAACCCCATTTTTGCAACGTCACAACCGCGCGTGCTACGTGGTCTTGCTTGACTCCGCCCGCGGCCCCGCCCATGAAGCCCGCGACAGGCAGCCGAAATGGATCAGAACGCATGACGACGATGGATGGCAAGAAAGACGGGCTTTGGGAAAATATCAAGACGATTATCTACGCGCTCTTGATTGCGGGCTTGTTCCGGACATTGTTCTTTCAACCGTTCTGGATTCCCTCCGGCTCGATGAAAGAAACGCTGCTGATCGGGGATTTCCTGTTTGTTAACAAGATGGCCTACGGGTATTCGCGCTTCTCATGCCCGTTCGCAATGTGCCCGTTTGACGGACGGATTTTCGGCACCGAGCCAGAGCGTGGCGACATTGTCGTATTTCGCCACCCCGGCACCGGCGCCGATTACATCAAGCGCCTGATCGGCGTGCACGGCGACCGCGTGCAAATGCGCGATGGTCAGCTATGGCTGAATGATGAAGCCGTGCCGCAGGAACCCGCAGGCGAGTTTGTCGAGGTTTACGAGCGTCAGGGCAGTGCCGGGCAATTTCCGCGCTGCGAGAATGCACCAGTGGGGCAGGGCGGTGAATGCCGCAAATCACGCATGACCGAGACTTTGCCCAATGGCGTCAGCTATCCCGTTTTGAATATCTCTGATGGCAGTCCGGGCGACAACACCCCCGTCTTTACTGTGCCGGACGGGCATTATTTCTTCATGGGCGACAACCGCGACAACTCGCTCGACAGCCGTATGCCGCGTCAGGTTGGCGGTGTTGGGATGGTTCCGTTCGACCACCTGATCGGGCGCGCACGCCATGTTGTCTTCTCTGCCGAGGGGCGCTCGCTGTTCTTCGTCTGGACATGGCGCAGCGACCGGCTGTTCACGAGGTTGCAGTGAAACTGTCGGCTGACCTGACTGCCTTTGCTGCCCGGTTGGGACATGCGTTTTCCCGCCCTGAATTGTTGGTGCGGGCGCTGACACACCCCTCGATTTCCTCCCCCTCGCGCCCTGACAACCAGCGGCTGGAATTTCTGGGCGACAGGGTTCTGGGCCTTGTTATGGCCGAGGCTTTGCTTCAGGCCGACACAGCCGCGACCGAAGGCCAGCTTGCACCACGTTTCAACGCGTTGGTGCGCAAAGAAGCCTGCGCCGAAATTGCGCGCGCCATTGATCTGGGTGCTGCACTGAAACTTGGACGCTCTGAAATGCTGTCTGGCGGGCGGCGCAAGGATGCTGTGCTGGCCGACGCCATTGAGGCAGTGATTGCGGCGGTCTATCTGGATGCCGGGTTCGAGGCGGCGCGGTTTGTTGTCCTGCGCCACTGGTCAACGCGCCTGAGCGGTGTCGATGCAGATGCCCGCGATGCCAAAACCATGCTACAAGAATGGGCGCAGGCGCGCGGACAGGCCCCGCCCACCTATGTCGAAATCCTGCGCGCAGGACCGGACCATGCACCGGAATTCACAATTCAGGCGCAGCTTGACAGTGGCGAGGCCGCGCAAGCTGTCGCCGGATCCAAGCGGCAGGCCGAGCAAATGGCCGCGCGCGCCCTTCTTCAACGGCTGGAGGCCGACACATGACTGACACCCCGACCCGCGCGGGCTTTGTCGCCCTCATCGGCGAACCCAATGCTGGCAAATCGACCCTGACCAACCGCATGGTCGGGGCCAAGGTCAGCATTGTGACCCATAAGGTGCAGACCACCCGCACCCGTATTCGCGGCGTTGCGATTGAAGGGGCCGCGCAGATTGTCTTTGTCGACACGCCCGGCCTGTTTCGTCCGCGCCGCCGTCTGGACCGCGCGATGGTCGCCGCCGCGTGGGGGGGCGCTGCCGATGCCGATATCGTGGTGTTGCTGGTTGAGGCGCATCGTGGCCTGACCGAAGGTACGCAGGCCATCATTGATGCGCTGAAAGACCGTGTCAGCGCGGGACGGACCGTGGTGCTGGCCATCAACAAGATCGACCGCGTCAAGGCCGAAGTGCTGCTGGCGCTGTCGGAGAAACTGAACGCGGCATATCCCTTTTCGCAGACCTTCATGATCTCGGCTGAAAAAGGGCATGGCGTGGATGCGCTGCGCGGCTGGCTGGCCGAAGAGTTGCCAGAAGGGCCGTGGCTGTACCCCGAAGACCAGATCGCCGATCTGCCCATGCGCATGATCGCGGCAGAAATGACGCGCGAGAAACTGACCTTGCGCCTGCATGAAGAGCTGCCCTATCAGATCACCGTTGAGACGGAACACTGGCAGGAACGCAAGGACGGCTCTGTCCGGATTGACCAGCTGATCTATGTGGTGCGCGACGGCCATAAGGGGATTGTTCTGGGCAACAAGGGTGAGACGATCAAGTCCATCTCGCAGGCCGCGCGGGTCGAGATTGCTGAGTTTCTGGGCCGCCCCGTGCATTTGTTCCTGCAAGTGAAAGTCCGTGAAAACTGGCTGGAAGAGGCAGAGCGCTATTCCGAGATGGGACTGGAGTTCCGCGACGGGAACACATGACCGCACGGCTGGCATCGGGCATCTGGGTGTCGGCCTATCTGCGGCGGCTGCAACTCGAAGGGATCGCGGCCTATGTCATCACGCGCGGTGATGACACGGCGGGTGCCGTGCTGGTGAAGCTTGCACTTATGAACGGATTGGCGCGCGCCTATACACGCGGCTTCGATCTGGAGGCGGATGCCCGCGTCTGGCAAGTTCTGGTGGAGGGGGCCGAGCGCGATGTCGACGCCGCCATTGCCCGCCAGCGCAGCTTTGATCCAGACCTGTGGGTAATTGAAGTGGAAGACGCGCGCGGGCGCGATTTTCTGGCTGAGATGGGCTAGAGTGCGGCCAACCGCAATCGAGATGCGCACACGGTCCTGACACCTAATACCAATCAGCATTGATCAGAACTCTTGAGCCCAGTCGCGGGTTCCAATGGAGGTGATTGTGTCGGGCATGCTGACCAATTTGTTCCAAGCCTTGCAGCAATGATCTACGATGTCTTCATAGGTTTCGAAGATGAGGTTTGATAGCCAGTTGTCTCGCATGAATTGCCAGATGTTTTCGACTGGATTGAGTTCTGGGCATTTTGCGGGGATCGGGATGATGGTGATGTTGTCCGGAATGACCAGCTTGTCAGTCATGTGCCATGCGGCTTGATCCACGAGCACAGCCCCATGTGCTTTGGGTGCGACAGTTTGGGAGATTTCAGCAAGATGCAGGGCCATCGCTTCGGTATTGCACGCTGGCAGCACAAGACCTGCAGCTTTCCCGAGGGCTGGGCAAATCGCTCCAAAGATGTAGCTTGAACTCGTGCGCTGATCATGTGGGGCGGAAGGTCGCGTACCGCGCTTCGCCCATCGGCGCGTGATCTTGTTTTTCTGGCCGACACGCGCTTCATCTTGGAACCAGACTTCGATCACAGTGCCTTGCAGGAGCCGTGCGCGGAGCTTTGCTACTGCGGCTGCAAACCCTTTTTTTTAAAGTCCTCCAGTGCGGCTGTATCTTGCGCGTGATGGCGCGGGCGTGCTGTGAGTTTGACATAACCAAGCGCCCTGAGTTCCCGGCTTATCGACGTCTCGTGAAGTGAAATCCCAAATGTGTCTGCAATCCATTTCCTCAGATCACTCAGGCGCCAGCGGACGACCCCATGGACCGATAAGGTCGGACCGCTCTCAACAATTGCAGCAAGCGCCCTGCGCTGCTCATCGTTAAGCTTAGACTGCTGACCAGGAGCTTTGCCGTTGATCAAGCCGTCAGGCCCGCGGGCATTAAACCGCTCCACCCAGTCACGGACAATTTGTAGGCCAACACCACCAATCCGAGCAGCATCGCTGCGCCGACCGCCATCATAGATCTCCGCCAGCGCCAAAAGCCTGCGGGCTTGGTTGGCATCCTTTGTCTTTCGCGCAAGTTCTCTCAACTTCATGCCGTCGTAGTCTGTCCGTAACGCGAGCGCTGCGCCCATAGAGAGGCCCTCCCCAGAAAATCTGACGCCATTGAGTCAGATCTTCATAGATTTGGGAATCCCAAAACCCTCAGAAGAGTCAGATTTCGCGAGACTTGGTATAACATTCAGCGCGCGCCTTCCAGACCACACCGGCAGCAGGGATTTCCTGCCCGTCCCAAACTATGGGATGCGCCCCATGATTGAACCAAAAACGCAGCGTGTCTGTGTCGCGCTTGCGCAGCGCATCGGGTAAATCCAGCGTCTCGATCCCGTGCGTGTCGCACAGATCGCGCAAAATTGCGCGCAGCGTGTCATCCTGCGGCCATCCGGCCAGATACGTGACAGGGCCATTGCCAACCAGTGCAGCCTGTCCATCTGCACGCCGCCGCATGACGGGCGCTGTGCCTTCCATGTCTTCCAGCCAATGCACGAACCCGCCGCCGCCCTCCAAGTCCATAGTCACCCCAGGCGGCAAGCTTTCCACCCGCGTTACCCGCACATCCAGCCCCGGCAATCCGGGGGGCAGAGGGTCGGGAATAGCGAAATCACCAGTTTTGGAATTGGCGCGGGGCCCGAACAGGACCGTCCCCGGACAACTATGCACTGCGGCGCGCAAATCTGGTGACAGCGTGAACAAACCCGGTGCCAAGACCAGCTTCCAGCGCGACAGATCACCCGTATCGGGGGGCAGAATGTCAACATTCAATCCCAGCCGCCGCAACGCGCGATACCATGCGAAAACCAGCCTGAAATAGTCGAAATCCGCGCCCTGTGGCTGCGTATCCCATGCCCAAGCGCTCTCATAATCAAACACCAGTGCGACATCGCCGTCGCGGCTGCCGATGTAGGGAAGATTGGTCAGGTCATGTGCGGTTTCGCGCGCCTCACTCAATCCGGGTGCGTCGGCGCTATCGGGGCGCAACAGCCCTGCATGCATCTGCTCTTGTGCAAAGGGGGCCTGACGCCAGCGGAAATAGCACACGGCCTCGGCCCCATGGGCAAACGCTTCCCATGTCCAAAGGCGCACCATGCCGGGCAGGGGTGCTGGGTTATAGGGTGCCCAGTTCACCGGGCCGGGTTGCTGTTCCATGACCCACCAGCGGCCACGACCGACCGCCCGATAAAGGTCATGATGGAACGCCTGAAAATCAGGATCACCCTGCCGCAGGAACGCGGCCTTATGTGCTGCGCTGGCTTCCAGCCGGTCTGACAGAAACCCGATCGGGTAGCTGTCCCAGCTTGCGATTTCCATATCAGCGCCCAGTTTGAAATGATCAAAATCCGTGACACGGCCCATATAGTTATGCGCAATCGGCGCGTCTGTGTGGCGGCGCAGGATATCCACTTGTGCGCGGTTAAAGGCGACCACCTGATCCGATGCGAAACGGCGAAAATCCATCACATGGGCGGGGTTGGGTTCCGTGACTGTCAGGTTGGGCAGGTCAATCTCGTCAAAGCTGCGATACTCCATCGACCAGAAGACATTGCCCCATGCCCGGTTCAACATGTCGGGGCTTTGGTATTTCTGCCCCAGCCAGTCGCGGAAGGCAGCGCGCGCCGCGTCGGAATAGCTGAGGGTTGTGTCATGGCAGCCATACTCGTTGTCTGTCTGCCATGCCGCGACATGGGGGTTGCGACCATAGCGTTCGGCCAGAAGGGTGACGATCCGCTTGCAGTCTTCCAGATAGCCGCGATGACTGAAGCAATAGTGGCGGCGTGATCCGAATTTGCGCAGGCGTCCCTGCGCATCGACGGCCAGCATGTCGGGATGGCGCGCGATCATCCAGCGGGGCGGCGTGGCCGTGGGCGTGCCCAGCACCACGCGAAGACCAGCTTTGCCCAAGACCGCGATGGCGCGGTCCAGCCAGCCGAATTCATAGTGTCCCGGCGCGGGTTCCAGCCGCGACCATGCAAATTCCCCGATCCGCACCCATGTTAGCCCCGCTTCGACCATTCGGCGTCCATCCTGTGGCCAGATGTCTTCGGGCCAGTGTTCGGGATAGTAGCAAACGCCAAGGGTTGGTTTCATGACGGGACTCCGGGGGGAAGGGACTGCGTCAGGCATCGTCAAGGTGAAATTGATATTCGCGCAGACCTTGCACGGGCACAGGTGTCACGAATGTCGCGCCATCAAGGTTGTTGGGGTTCTGGCGGCCTTGCCGCGCCGTGGTGCAATATAATTGCCGCAGATCATCGCCCCCAAAGGCAGGGCAAGATGTATGCGGGGCAGGAAAATCAACGGCTTGCAAGAACTGCCCACTGGGCGCGTAGGCCGCCACGCGGCCCGCACCCCATTGCGCCACCCAGAAATTCCCTGCCGCATCGAAAACCGCGCCATCGGGGTTCAAGCGCTCAGCGCTCAGGTCCAGCCAGCATTCGGGCGCGCCTTTTGGCCACCCCTCTGCGTCCAGCGCCACGCGCATGATGCGCCGCGTCATTGTGTCGGTGAAGCAGGCGCTTTGCCTGTCAGGCGCGAAGCAGATTGCGTTGGGGATGGTCAGGCCAGCGAACAGCCTGCGCAACTCGCCCTTGTGCCACCGCCAGATCGCGCCGGCACCTGCCTCGGCGCGTTTGCCCATCGTGCCGATCCAGAAACCGCCCTGCGGATCGATGCGGCCATCGTTCGAGCGGGTGGCGGCATTCTCGGCCTCCAGCGCGCACAGGGTGCGGGAGGTGCCACTGTGCAGGTCAAACACTAGCATCCGCGTTTGGGCCGCGATCACCACGCGGGTTTTGTCCACCCAGCCCATAGCCGACACCATTTCATCAAAGTCCCAGCTTCGGGCCAGCGAATGCAGGCGCTGCCCGGTAATGTCGAACCAGAAGAACTCTGCCCGCGCGGGGTGCCAGAACGCGCCTTCGCCCAGATCGCACCGTATGTCATTCAGGGGCGTCATTGGCATGCGTCCCAAGCAGCGACGATATCGCGCGCGCGCGCGCGCACCTCGCTGGCGGACATTCCCGGCGCATAGAGTGCGCTGCCAAGCCCGAAGCCGGTCGCGCCCGCCCGCAGCCATGTGCCGAAATCATCGGGGCCGACGCCGCCCACGGCATAGACGGCGCAATCGTGGGGCAGAACTGCGCGCAGGGCGGCCAACCCATCTGCGCCAAGCTTGAAGGCGGGAAACAGCTTCAGCCCGGTGGCACCTGCGCGGAGCCCGGCAAAGGCTTCGGTCGGGGTGAACACACCGGGATAGCTGAGCATTCCGGCGGCGCCTGTAGCCGCGATAACCGCAGGGTTGCAATCGGGCGAGACGATCAGCCGCGCGCCCGTGGCCGCCACCTGCGCCACTTGCGCCTCGTCCAGCACTGTGCCCGCGCCGATCTGTGCCTGATCGCCACAGGCGGACACCATGGCGCTGATGCTGTCCAGCGGATCGGGCGAGTTCAGTGGCACCTCGATTCTTGTGATACCCGCGTCAATCAGGGACTGTGTGACGCGCACAGCCTCGGGCGGGGTGATGCCGCGTAGAATGGCGATCAGTTCACGCATGGCCGCTCCGATGGGGGCAGGTGGGCGCGGGCCTCGTTGAGCCCCGCAATCGTCATCTCGGTTGCATCATGTATGCTGACAGGCACGGACAGCCCGGCCAGCGCGGTCGCATAGGCTTTTGCCAACCCGTCCGCGCCAATGACTGCCACGCGCTGGCCCAGCCAATAGGGTTTGGCGGCAGCCAGTTCCGCGCCGATCAGCAGGCCCGACAGGCGTGCGCGGGCAAGGGCGGGGTCCAGCCCGTCCAGCAGCCCCTCGGCACGAATAGAAAACAACCGCGCCATCAGCCGCTCTGGCCGTTCCATGCCTTGCGCGACACCGTCAGCGAAACCTGCGCTATCCCAGCCCGCAACTGAATGGCGCAGCACCGAGTGCTGCGTCAGCAGCGCGAACATCTCGCCGGTCAGGAAGGTCTGAAAACTGACCACTTCGCCCGCACTGATATGCACCCATTTGCTGTGCGTGCCGGGCAGGCAGATCACGCCGTCCCAGCCGGGATTGCGTGCAAGATACCCTGCGATCTGGGTCTCTTCGCCGCGGATCACATCGGCGGGTTTGACCTGCTTCAGGCCGGGCACCACATGCACGGACAAGCGTAATTCACGGGTGGGCGCAGGGGTTAATGTCGCGCCCAAGGGCGTGCAGGGGACAGATCGATAGGGCGCCTCGACCCAGCCCTGACGCGAGCCTGCCATCCCGCAGGCGATAACAGGTGTGATTTGTCCGTTAGGCAGCCAGTCGCCCACCAGCGCTAGAAGGGCGGCTTCAAATCCGTCGCGGCCAAGTTGCGCCATGCCTTGGTCTGACTGCGCTTGCTGGACCACATGATCCCCTGCCAGCCCCCAGACCCGCAGATGCGATGTGCCCCAATCGGCGGCGATCCAGTCCAGCGCGCTCATCCTGTCACCACCACACCGCCGTCAATCACCAGCGCCTGTCCGGTCATGGCGCGGCTGGTGTTGGACGCCAGAAACAGCACACCGCCTGCAATATCTTCGGGGTTCAAGCTATCGGGCAGGCATTGGCGCTTGAGATGTTCAGCCAACGCGTCGGGCGTGACCCACTGCTCCAACTGTTTTGGCGTCATAACCCAGCCGGGGGCAAGGGCGTTAACGCGGATGCGGTCGGGGCCGAATTCGCGCGCAAGGCTGCGGGTCAGGCCATTGAGTGCGGAATTGGCTGCCGTATAGACCGGGTAGCCCGCATTGCCCATCATATAGCTGATCGAGGTGATGTTGATGATCGCCCCGCCCCCCATTTCCTGCATCGCAGGGATCACGGCCTGCGCGGTAAAGACATAGGATTTGAAATTGATCGCCAGCGCCCAGTCCATAAAATCCGGCGTCACCTCGGCCAATGTATGGCGCTGGTCATTGGCGGCATTATTAACCAATACCTGAACAGGCCCATGCACTGCGGCGGCCTGTTCGATGGCAGCGCGCACTGCGTCCGGGTCGGTGATGTCGCAGGAAGTGAACAGGGGGCGGTTGCCTGTGGATTGCGCCATCGCATCACAAAATTCGGACGCATCCGAGCGCTGCACGAAGGCGACCTTCGCGCCCTGACGCAAAAACGCTTCAGTCAGGCCCGCGCCAATGCCAGAGCCACCGCCGGTGATAAAGACGGAAGTGTCGTGAAGGTCGGGATAGATGGGCAGGGTCATTGCTGGCTCTCTTTTGTCACGGTGCGGGCCTTCTTGCTGACAGGAACACCCTGATCGGTGCCGGTGTCGGCGTGCAGGAGGTAAATGATACGCAGGTGCGCACCGACGCGTGTATAATGTGGCGGATCAGGTTGCCAGCCCGTGCGGTTGATCGGCGGGGTGTCTTCATGGTGCAGCGTCGTCCCTGTGGCATAGGCTGGATTTGAGTATTTTTGGCAAGAAAATGATCAGGCAGCATATTCGGCACGGCACCAGTCGGGCATCCAGTCGCCATGGGCGGCAAGCAGATCATCGACAAGCGCCCGGATCTGGCGCAGGTCCAACTCGGCCGCTGTATGGGGGTCGAGCATGGCGGCGTGGTATATGTGGGCGCGGTTTTCGGTCAGAAGTGCCTGCACCGTCAATTCCTGCACATTCAGATTGGTGCGCATGAGGGCCACCAGATGCAGGGGCAGATCCTTGACGGATGTGGGGTGCAGGCCATTGGCATCCACCAAGATGGGCACTTCGACAGCAGCCCCATGGGGCAGTTGCGGGATATAGGCGTGGTTGGCCACATTGCCGTAGATGACCGAAGGCGTGCCGGTTGTGATACTGTCCATGATGGTGGCCGCATATTCGTTCGAGGGGCTGTGTTCGATCCGGTCTGCTGATTTCAGCGCCTGCGCCTGTGTGGCCCATGCGGTGATCTGTTCCTCGCAGCGCTTGGGGTATTCATCAAGCGGGATGCGGAATTGCTCGATCAGGTCGGGGCGGTGGGATTTGATGAACCAAGGCACATATTCGGCGAAATGTTCAGAGGATTCGGTGACGAAGTAATCGAATTGCGCCATCACCTCGTAGCGCACCAGATTGGGGCAACGCGGGTTCCAGTGGCTTTCCAGCGGGATGCGGCCTGCGCGGTAGCCGTCGCGCAAGGCGGGATACAGGTCGCGCCAGCCTGTGCCATCGCGCAGCTCCAATGACAGGTAGAAGGCCATGTGGTTGATGCCCGCCGCACGGTAGCGCAGATCGGCCACATCCAGCCCCAGATCGCGCGCCAACTCGAACGCTGTGCCTTGTACCGAGTGGCACAGGCCCACTTGCTTTATGTCCGGGTAGCGGGCGGTGAGCGCCCATGTGTTGATGGCCATCGGGTTGACGTAATTGAGCATCAGCGCATCGGGGCAGAGCGCGCGCATGTCTTGGGCTATGGCCCATAGATGCGGCACAGTGCGCAGGCCCCGCATGATCCCGCCCACGCCCAATGTGTCGGCAATGGTCTGGCGCAGCCCGTATGCCTTTGGGATTTCGAAATCTGTCACGGTGCAGGGTTGATAGCCGCCGATCTGGAACGCGACGATCACGAAATCCGCACCCTCCAGCGCGGCGCGGCGGTCGGTGGTCGTGCTGACACGCGCGCCTGTCCCAAGCGAGGCGACCAGTTTGCGCGCGACAAGGGCACTTTCTTCCAGTCGGGCGCTGTCGATATCCATCAGCGCGATATGGGCATCGGCCAGCGCAGGGCGCAGCAAGGCATCGCCGATCAGGTTTTTCATGAAGACGGTCGATCCGGCCCCGATAAACGCGATTTTGGTCATTTGACGGCTCCGAGGGTCAGGCCCGCAATGAAGTGCTTTTGCATCAGAAAGAACATCATCACAGGGGGCAATGCAGCGATGATGCTGCCTGCACTCATCATGTGATAGGCAGCACGAAACTGGCTGTTGAAGGCGGTGATCCCTGCGGTTACGGGCTGGGTTTCCACCCCTTGGGTCAGCACGATCGCCCAGAAATAGTCATTCCAGATAAAGGTGAAGATCAGCACCGACAATGCGGCAATGGCAGGGCGCATCAGCGGCAACACCACATACCAGAAGATGCGTATTTCTGACACGCCCTCGACGCGCGCAGCCTCGATCAGTTCGCGGGGCAGGGCGCGGATGAAATTGCGCATGAACAGCGTGCAAAACCCGGTTTGAAACGCGATATGAAACAGCACCAACCCCAAACGGGTGTCATATAACCCCATGCTCAATGTCAGGTCGCGCACTGGCACCATGAGGATCTGGAAAGGCACAAAATTGCCCGCGACAAACATGAAGAAAATCCAGATATTGCCGCGAAACCGGTAAACGCCCAGCGCAAAGCCCGTCATGCAAGACAGCGCAACTGCCCCGATAACTGTCGGCACCGTGATGAAAACCGAATTCAGCAGGTAGCGCGGCATGGCGCTGTCGGTGAAGACGCGGGCGTAATTCTCGAACCCTGCGAAACTGGAGGGCCAGCCCCAAAGATTGCCTTGGGTGAAATCGCTGTCTGGCTTGATGGAGAACAGCGCGACCATCAGCAGCGGCAGCAACCACAGGAGCAATGCGACTGGCAAAAGCGCCTTGTAGCTGGCCTGAATGGCGGCAGAGCGTTGCTCGACAGGCGTGGGGAACATCTTAGCGCCCCTCCCATGCGGGCAGGCTGGCTTGCAGCTTTTTGGTCAGGCCAGAGCGGATCAACACGTAGGACAGGTGTATGCGGTGGCGCGCCTCGTTCAGGTCGGTGCCCTCCGGCAGACGGACCCATGAGCGATGGAAATATGGCGCGCGCTCGGCATTGATGGTGTCGCGCAAAACCTCGGCAGTCTCGATGTCGCGGCATTTCACACAGATGCCCGGCTCCATCCCATGCAGGGCGAACATTTTGCCACCGATCTTCCAGCAGTCATGCCCGCCGTCCCATGGGTCGGATTTCTCGGCACCGGGCAGGGCCGCACAGATGGCATTGATTTCATCGCGCCATGTCATCAATAGCCCCTTTCTTCGCGCCACATACGCCATAAGAAAAACGCGATATAGACCAGCATGATCAGGAACAGGATGACCGCAATCGCAGCGCCGTAACCCATGCGGAAGCCATATTCCGACAGCGACACCTCGAACATGTAATAGGCCAGCACGCGGCTGGACCCGAACGGCCCGCCACTGGTCATGACGCTGATCATGTCGAAACTGCGCAGCGCGCCGATCACGGTGACGACCACCGCGATAAACGTGGCCGGGCGCAGTTGTGGCAGGATCACATACCACAGCATCTTCCAGCCCTTGGCGCCATCCAGCCGCGCGGCTTCGACCTGTTCGGGATCGACCGCGTTCAGACCTGTCAGATACAGGATCATGCAATAGGCAATCTGGGGCCAGAGGCCTGCGGCGATGATGCCATAAGTCACTGTATTCGGGTTGCCGAGAATGTTCATGGGGCCAAGGCCGAACAACCCGATCAGCGGATTGAACAGCCCGATGGAGGGGTTGTAGAACCATGCAAAAACAAGGCCGACAACGACTTGAGAGATTACGAAGGGAAAGAAGAACAGCGATTTATACAGCCGGATGCCGCGCACTTGCTGGTTCAGGAAAAGGGCAATGAACAGCCCGCCCGGAATGGCCAGCAAATACAGCAACAGCCAGCGCAGATTGTTCCATAACGAGGTGTAGAAGGCCGGGTCATCGAACAGGCGCTCATAATTCTGCATACCGACATAGCGCGCCTCGCCCAGCCCGTCCCAGCGATAGACGCTGATATGGAAGCTCTGGACTATGGGGATGATGACGTAGAGCGCGAAAAAGGCGATGCCGGGGGCCAGAAACAGCCAAGGTGCCGCGCGCACCTGATTGCGTGCCCACCAGCTTCGCCGCGATTGATCTGTGCTGGACGTCATTGGCACGGAATCCCGGTTGTCACGAAAGGGATCGGGGCGGCAAATGCCCGCCCCGAGTGTTGCGGCCTATTCTTCAGTCTTCGGCGATGCGCTGCCGGGTGCTTTCAAGCCGGTCAAGGATTGCATCCAGACTGTCTGGCATGACCATGAATTCCTGAAACCCCTGCATTGCCGCCGAGGCCATTTCAGCATCGGCGTCGCGGTCAAAGAACTGTGCGATCCCGCCTGTGGCATTCGACAGCATCTCGAAGCCTGCCTGAATGAACTTGTCATCGGCCACTTCGGCATTGCTGTTGATCGGCAATTGCCCCAGCACTTCATTGGCGATGGTCTGGTTTTCGGCGCTGGCCACATATTGCAGGAAGGCGCGCGCATTGTCCTTGTTCTGGGCCTGTGCCGGAATGTGCAGCGTATCTGTAGGCGCATCTTCGGCCATCGGAATGCCGGGGGTTATTTCCGGGAATTGGTAGAACCCCAGTTGGTCATCGGTCAGGCCGGCGTCGCGCATCGGCTCGACCACGAAATTGCCCATCAGGTAGGACACGGCGTCACCATTGACCATGAAGGGCTGCGCCTCTTGCCATGTATAGGCCGTGTGGTCGTCGATAAACGCCCCCATGTCGATCAACTCGCGCCACTTGGCAAAGGTTTCGCGCACACGGTCATCGGTCCATTCCACCTCGCCTGCGGTCAGGGCCATGTGGAAATCATAGCCATGCGTGCGCAGGTTCAGATAGTCGAACCAGCCGCCCGCCGTCCACAAAAAGCGGGTGCCAATTGTGTAGCATTTGCGCCCGGAATCGAGGATGGCTTGGCAGTTGGCCTTTTCCTCTTCCCAAGTGGTCGCAGGTGTCAGGCCCAATTCTTCATAGATGTCCTTACGGTAATAGATCCCCCACTGGTAATAGGTGTAGGGCACGCCCCATTGCTTGCCGTCCAGTGTCAGCGCAGGGCGGGTCGAGGCAAGTTCCTCGCCCATTGGGCCGTCCCATAGGTCGGACACGTCTTCAAACAGGCCCGCATTGACATAGGGGCGCATCCGGTTGCCCGCATACCATCCGTTCACATCGGGCGCATTCGCCGTCAGGTAGTTGCGGATCTGGGTTTTGTTTGCTTCCCGGTCGATCAGAGTCAGGTCGATGTTTAGGTCCGGGTGCATTTCCTGAAAACGCTCGACCATGCCCTCAATCGCGGCGCGGGGTGCGGGGTTCTGGTCATTGAAGAAGATGCGCAGATCGCCGGTCAGTTCGGCCTGTGCCGTCCCGACAAGCATCGTGCTTGTCGCCAGTGCCGCCAGTGCGCCCTTGAATGTAAACTGCATGTTTTCCTCCCTTGCAGGTTTCATTATTTGGAACTTGTTTTTATATATTGAAAAAGATGGCGCGACTCGTTACGGTTTGTCAAGAAATTGTTTGTCCGCGTAGTGGGAGGGGGGATGGCCGCTGGTTCATCAGATGGCACGGTTGCAAAAGCGCTCGAAGCGCTGGACCTTGTCGCGGCTTTCGGGCGGCCTGTGCGGTTTTCGGACCTGCTGGAACACAGCCCATACCCCAAAGCAACGCTCTACCGGTTGCTACAGACCTTGGTCAGCCAAGGAATGCTCGCCTATGAGGCGGATCGCGGGTGCTACACAATGGGCATTCGTCTGGTGCGGCTGGCCCATGTCGCATGGGCGCAAAGCTCGCTCGCCCCGATAGCGCGCCCGCATCTGGACCGGCTGTCCAGCGAAGTGGGCGAGACGGTCCATCTTGCGCAGTTGGACCATGCGCAAGTGCTGTATGTCGACAAGCGTAATGCGCGCGAGCCTGTGCATATGTATTCGCAGGCAGGCAAGGTCGGGCCAGCTTATTGCACAGGTGTGGGCAAGGTGATGCTGGCGTATCTTCCAGATGCCCAATTGCCAGCATTGCTTGCACAACAAAGCTGGCATCGCTTCACTGACAACACCCTGACCACACCGGACGCGTTGCAGGCGGAACTGGCCACCATTCGTGCGCGCGGGTTTGCGTTTGACGCTGAAGAACACGAGCCGGGCATCATCTGCGTGGCGCTTCCGATCCTGTCGTCGCGCGGCGGGGTATTGGGGGCGCTGTCTGTCACCTCGACCACCTCGCGCACCAGCCTTGATGCGCTGGAGGGCCTTGTTCCCGTTATTTCGGATATCGCCCGGACCATCGCGCAGGAAGCCGAAACATGGCGTTTCCCCGAAGAGGGTGCGCATCCCATCCGCAAGAAGGCCTGATCCATGTCCGGTGTCACTCTGAGCAACGTCGTCAAAAAATACGGTGAAACGCAGGTCATTCACGGGGTGGAATTGACTGTTGATCCGGGCGAATTTTGTGTCTTTGTCGGCCCCTCTGGCTGTGGCAAGTCCACGCTTCTGCGCATGATCGCGGGGTTAGAGGAAACCTCGGCGGGTGAGATCAGGATCGGTACGCGTGATGTGACAAGACTGGACCCGGCGCAGCGCGGGGTGGCGATGGTGTTTCAGACCTATGCGCTTTACCCGCATATGTCTGTCGCAGAGAACATGGGGTTCGGACTGAAGATGAATGGCCACCCCAAGGCTGAAATCCGCGAGAAAGTTGCGAAAGCATCCAGCATCCTGCATCTTGATGACTATCTGCACCGCAAGCCCAAAGCCTTGTCCGGCGGACAACGTCAGCGTGTGGCCATCGGGCGCGCCATTGTGCGCGGGCCGGAAGTGTTCTTGTTTGACGAGCCGCTCTCGAACCTTGACGCAGAATTGCGCGTTGAAATGCGGGTTGAGATTGCGCGCCTGCACCGCGAAATCGGCGCAACGATGATCTATGTCACCCACGATCAGGTCGAAGCCATGACACTGGCTGACAAGATCGTCGTGCTGCGGGGCGGCCGGGTTGAACAAGTCGGCGCGCCGCTGGACCTGTATCGTGAACCCGACAATCTGTTTGTGGCCGGATTTATTGGCTCGCCTGCAATGAACCTGCTACCAGCGCACCCCACCGAAGGCGGCATTCATGTGCCTGCACTGGGCCCAGAGGTTATTGCCTGTCGCCCACCGGGCCATGTGTCAGAGCTTGTGGCCGGGTTCCGCCCGCAAAGCCTTAGAATAGGTGCCGGTGACACTCACAGCGTGGAAATGACCGAAGCCCTCGGTGGCGTGTCCTTCATCCATTGCGCGCGGGACGGGCAGCCGAAGTTGGTGATCGAAACAAAGGGCAATCATGTCGAGCGACCGGGTACAGATATCAGCGTTCATGTCGACCCGGATGAGATGTTTTTGTTCGACAAACTCACCGGCCACAGGCTGCGCTAGGGCAGCGCGCGCAGGCGGTGCGGGTGCAACGTTATTGTCCGCGCGCGCCGATTTCCTTTTCCATCCAGCCCACAATCGCTTCGATTTCGTCCGCGTCCAGCACCTCGGTGCCCAGCATCCGCATGGCGCGCAAGGCGTGGATGCCAAGAAAAGCGACTGTGGCAAAATCCGGGTCCGTGGCATCGGCACGAATGCGATCCAGAAAATCGCGCTCGCGCGCACGGACGGGACTCAGCAGGTCCGGGTTTTCGGCGAGCGCTGCAAGCAGCCCAGAAGAGGGCGGCGTGTGCCGCGCGCATTCTTCAAGAAACTGGTTCATATAACCCTTAATCGCAGCGTTCGGGCGGCCTGTCGCTTCCTCGGCGCGCAAGGCTGCATCAAGGCGCGACAGATGATGCTCGACCAGCGCTTCCATAAGTTTGGCTTTTGACGGGAAGTGATAAAGCAATCCGCCCTTTGAAACACCGGCTTCGGCGGCGACCGCGTCCAGCGACATATTGCCCGGACCAAGCCGGCGTGCCAACGATTCCGCTGCCTCCAGCAAGCGGCGTTTCGTCTCGGTTGGTTGGCGTGGCAAGCGTTCGGGGGACATGTTGTTTCCATACGTTGACTTTACCGTCCAGACGGTATAGCGAGCGGTCAAATTTTGCAAGCCCAAGTGATGGATACCTCGAATGAAAAAGCGCTTCGCTATCGCAATAGTCCTACTCGCGCTGATCGGCGGGGGGCTGGTCGGCTTCAATATGTTCCGTGACCAGATGATCCAACAGTTTTTGGCAGACAGGCCCATCGACCCCTTGCCGGTCGAAACAGTGACGGCAGAGGCCGTGACATGGCAGCCCTCGCTGTCCGCCATTGGCACAGTGAACGCGGCCCAAGGCGTCGAGCTGACAGTTGAGGCCGCTGGCATCGTGCGCGAAATTGCGTTCGCGGCCAATGCCGACGTTGAGGCTGGGCAGACGCTGCTGCAACTTGATGACGAAGTGCAGCAGGCCGATCTGACCGCCGCGCGCAGCCAGTTGAACTTGGAGCGCGCGACACTTGCCAGAGAGCAGGAATCGCAAAGCCGTGGTGTTGCCAGCGAGGCGCGGCTTGACCAGACGCGCGCGGCCTTTGACGCGGCCACAGCCCAAGTCGCGCGCGGCGAGGCGGTGATTGCGCAGCGCCGCCTGATCGCACCTTTCAATGGCACCATTGGCCTGCCACGCGTGGATCAGGGTGCCTATGTCTCGCCCGGAGCGACGGTTGCGACATTGCAGGATCTGGACACGATGCGGGTGGATTTCAGCCTGCCGGAACAGGCCTTGCCATCGCTGTTCATCGGTCAGCGGCTGCATATGCGCATTGATGGCGATACGCGCGAGTTTGAAGGCGAGATCACGGGCGTTGATCCGCGCGTAGATCCCGGCTCGCGCATGGTTGCGGTGCGCGGCAGTGTCGACAATCCTGACCGCGCGCTCACGCCGGGCCAGTTTGCCCGCCTGCGCGTCGACCTGCCCGAAGAAGACGGCGTTATCACCCTGCCGCAAACGGCCATTACCATCAGCCTGTACGGTGATTTTGTCTATGCCGTGCGCGAACGCGAAGATGATCCTGACACACTCGAAGCGCGTCAGGTTTTCGTCAGCTTGGGGCGGCGCGACAATGGACAGATCGAGGTTGTCGAGGGGCTGGAGGCGGGTGAGCGGGTGGTTTCGTCCGGCCAGAACCGCCTGTCGAACCGCGCGCCGGTAACACTGTCCGACACGCAGGCACCGGGGGCCGCGCGATGAACCTGTCTGCACCGTTTATCAAACGTCCTATCGGGTCCAGCGTTCTGGGCATCATGATTATGCTTGTCGGTTTGATGGGCGTCTTTGGCCTGCAAACCCGCCAGTATCCACAAGTTGACGAGACGGTGATTACTGTCGCAACGGTCTATCCCGGCGCATCGGCAGACCTGATCCAAGGCTTTGTCACGGCACCCATCTCGGCGGCTGTCGCCTCGGCTGAAGGGGTGGATTACATCACCAGCCAGTCGCGCCCCTCTGCCTCGGTGGTGACAGTGCAGATGCGGCTGGGGCAAGACCCTGATGTTGCCCTGACCGAAGTCATGTCCAAGGTGCAGGAAGTGCGCGCGCGCCTGCCATCGGATGCGCAAGACCCCAGCATCGTCAAGGGCACCGGCCAGACCTTCGCAACCATGTATCTGGCGGTGCAGAACCCTGCGATGACATCCGAGCAGGTGACCGAGTATATCGAGCGCGTGATCGTGCCGCGCATGTCCACGATTGAGGGCGTGGCCGAAAGTCAGGTCATGGGGGCGGCGAATTACGCCATGCGCGTCTGGATTGACCCGGTGCGACTGGCGGGGCAGGGGCTGACAGCAGGCGAAGTCACACAGGCGATAAATGACGCCAATTTTCTGGCCGCACCGGGCCGGACGCGCAATGAACTGGTCGGCTATGCGATCACAATGGACTCGACCCTGCAAACGCCCGAGGCGTTCGGCAACCTGCCCGTGGCGGGGTCAGGCACCGAAGTTGTCCGCCTGAGCGATGTCGCGCGGGTAGAGTTGGCGGCGGCCTCAACCGATATGGTGGTCAGTTTCGACGGCGTGGCGGGCACGTTTATCGGTGTGTTCCCCAGCCCCGGTTCCAACCCGCTGGATGTGTCTGCCGCTGTGCTGGAGGAGCTGCCCGCCTTGCAGGCCAGCTTGCCCGACGGCATGACAATGGAGTTGATGTATGACGCGACCGAGCAGATCGCGGCCTCTATCAACGAGGTGCTGCTGACCATCGTTCAGGCCACCGCCATTGTGGCCCTGATCATCCTTTTGTTTCTAGGCTCGACCCGATCTGTGTCGGTCCCGCTTGTGGCGATTCCGCTGTCGTTGGTGGGCACTCTGTTTATCCTGTTCGTGATGGGCTACTCGATCAATCTGCTGACACTTCTGGCGCTGGTGCTGGCCATCGGTCTGGTGGTGGATGATGCGATTATCGTGGTTGAAAACGTGCAGCGCCATATCGACGAGGGGCAGGCCCCGATGGAGGCGGCCTTTACCGCGATGCGCGAGTTGTCCGTGGCGATCATTGCCATGCTGACCACACTATTTGCCGTGTTCCTGCCGCTGTTCTTCATTGGCGGGCTGACCGGCGCGCTGTTTCGTGAATTTGCGGCAGCATTGGCGGGGGCTGTCTTTATCTCGGGCGTTGTGGCGCTGACCATCTCGCCGATGATGGCAGCAAGGGTGCTGCGTCCGGGCGGAGGCGAGAACCGCTTTCAACGGTCGCTGAACGGGGCGTTTACCTGGTTGGAAGGGTGGTATGTGCGCCGCCTTGAAGGGACACTGCGCTTTGTGCCGGTCACGGTGATGGCGGTTGTCGTTCTGACCGGGCTGACGGGGTTTTTGTTTCTCAACACCTCGTCCGAACTGGCCCCGGAAGAGGATTCGGGCGCGCTGTTTTCCTTCATCAACGCACCGTCTTACGCCACCATCGACTATACCAGCCATTACGTCAGCCAGATGCGCGAACGCACTGCCGACTTGCCAGAACTGGCCGCGAATTTCTCGATTGTGGGGTTTGGCGGGCAGACCAATTCCGGCATCATGCTATGGGCGTTCGAGGATTGGGCCGACCGCGACCGCAGTCAGGCGGACATACAACAAGACCTGCAAGCGCGCATCGCGCCCATTGCGGGTGTGCAGGCCTTCGTCTTTGCGCCGCCATCCTTGCCGGGCGCGGGCGGCGGGCTGCCCATCGGGTTGGTGATCCAGTCCACGGGTGATCCGTCAGAGGTGTATGAGGTCGCAGACCGCATCCGCCAACAGGCCGAGGCGTCGGGGCGGTTTCTTGTCGTCCAGAACTCCATGTCCTTTGACACCACGCAGGTTGTCGTCACGATTGACCGTGACCGCGTGGCCGCACTGAACCTGCCCGCCAGCCAGATTGGCCAGACCCTCAGCCTGCTTGTGGGCGACGGGGCCACGGCGCAATTCGACCGCGACAGCCAAAGCTATGATGTAATCATGCAGGTGCCGCAGGAATACCGCGACAACCCCGAACGGTTGGGCGACATATACCTGCGCGCGCGCTCGGGCGAGTTGGTGCCGCTGTCTGCTGTCGCTGATATTTCAACCGCAGTTGCCCCGCAATCCATCGAGCAATTTAACCAGCTTAACTCTGCCACGCTGACCGCACTGCCGATGATCGGCACCTCGACCGGTGACGGGCTGGCCGCGCTGGAAGAGATTGCGCAGGCCGAATTGCCCGACGGGTTCTTCCTTGATTATGAGGGCCAGTCGCGGCTGGAAATGGCCGAGGGCAACACGGTTGCCATAGCCTTTGCGCTGGCGATTGTGGTGATTTATCTGGTGCTGGCCGCCCAGTTCGAAAGCTTGCGCGACCCGTTCATCGTGCTGATGTCGGTGCCGCTGTCGATCTTCGGGGTGATTGTGCCGCTGAACCTTGGGCTGGGCACGCTGAACATCTATACGCAGGTGGGCCTGATTACGCTGATCGGGTTGATTACCAAACACGGTATCTTGCTGGTCGAGTTTGCCAATCAGTTGCGCGTCACAAAGATGCTGGACCGCAGCGCCGCCATCGTTGAATCGGCCCGGCTGCGCCTGCGTCCGATCCTGATGACAACAGCCGCCACTGCATTGGGGGTGGTGCCCCTGATGCTGGCCGATGGTGCGGGGTCCGCAGCACGGTTCGCTATGGGTCTGGTGATTTTCTCGGGCATCACCGTTGGCACGATATTTACGCTGATCGTTGTGCCAACTTTCTATGTGCTGATCTCGAAGAAAGAGATTGCCACTGATCCCGAGAGGCAGGCGGGCACTGTGGCGGTTAAGTGAGGGGGGAGCGCTGGCACAAAGGCCAGCGGTCGCTTATCCAGCCATCAGCCCAAGAAACTGCTCCACCTGTGCGTCTGTGGTGTTCCACGAACAGACCATCCGCGCACTGACAGGGGCGTCGTCGGGGCCATCGAGGGTCTCGGTGTCGGGCCACAGGAAATATTGCGCGCCTGCCTGCTGCATCTGTTGGTGTGTGGCGCGGGGCCAGCGGGCAAACAGCATATTGCCGCCGCGCGGAAACAACAGCTCTGCCCGCCCTGCCAAGCCGGCCTCCAGCATCGCCGCCATTGCATTTGCTTGCGTGGCCAGCTCCAGCCACAACCCGTCTTGCAGCCAAGCCGCCATTTGCGCCGACAGATACCGGTGCTTTGACCACAGATGCCCCCCACGTTTGCGCCGCAATTGAAACTCCCACGCGCGCGCAGGGTCGAACATAACCACTGCTTCCACGCCCATCAGCCCATTCTTTGTGCCGCCAAGCGACAGCACATCTACGCTCGCGCGCCAGCTCATCTCGGCGGGGCTACACCCTTCGGCCGCCAGCGCATTGGCAAAGCGCGCGCCGTCCAGATGCACAGGCAGGCCGTGCGCCTTTGCTATGGCCGACACTGCGGCAATCTCGTCCGGGGTGTAGCGCGTGCCGCATTCGGTCAGGTTGGTCAGGCTCAGGATGCCGGGCTGCACATTATGCACAACACCGCGTCCCGCGCGCGCCAGCGTATCGCGCAGCGCGTCCGGGGCCATCTTGCCGTTCTCGCCCGCCACATGCGTCAGTTTTGCGCCCCCTGTGTAGAATTCCGGCGCGCCGCATTCATCGACTTCGATATGGGCCAGCGCATGGCAATAGACCGCGCCCCAAGGTGGGCAATAACTGGCCAAAGCCAGTGCGTTCGCGGCAGAACCGGTGGTTACAAGAAAGACCTCTGCCTCTGGTGCCTCAAAGAACGTGCGGATTTGGGCGCGAACCTCTGCCATCAGGGGGTCGGTGCCATATCCCGGTGCATAGCCGGCATTCGCGCGCGCAATCGCGTCGATGATGCGCTCGGGCATTCCCGAGGTGTTGTCTGATGCGAAATACATGATCCCTCCGTAGGATAGGGCGCAAAGCTGCGGTCAAGTGCGGGCCGTGTCAAGGCGCTTGCCTTGACAGATTACAGGTCAAGGCGCATATCCCCTGTAACGAACAGGAGGCGCGCATAATGTTCATCCAAACTGAATCTACCCCCAACCCGGCCACGCTGAAATTCCTGCCCGGTCAGGAAGTGTTGGGGCTTGGCACTGCCGATTTCCCGAATGCCGAAGCGGCTGCCCCATCGCCACTTGCCCAACGCCTGTTTCAGGTGTCAGGCGTGACAGGCGTGTTTCTGGGCAGTGATTTCATCACGGTCACCAAGGCAGAGAGTGTCGAGTGGCAGCATATCAAGCCCGAGGTTCTGGGTGCCATCATGGAGCATTTCCAGTCGGGTGCCGCTGTCATGGAAGGCGAAGCCGCGGCCAGCCACGCCGCACATGACGGCCCCGATTCTGAAATCGTGGGTCAGATCAAGGAATTGCTGGACAGCCGTGTGCGCCCCGCTGTGGCACAGGACGGGGGCGATATCACGTTTCACGGGTTTGAACGTGGCGTCGTCTATCTGCATATGAAAGGGGCCTGCGCGGGTTGCCCCTCATCGACCCTGACGCTGAAGATGGGTATCGAGAATCTGCTGCGCCACTACATTCCCGAAGTGACCGAGGTTCGACCCGTTGCCGTCTGACCCCTGCATTCTGGCCTTCGACACGTCGGCCGCGCATTGCGCG
The DNA here is from genome assembly GCF_006716865.1 of Roseinatronobacter monicus. Lineage (NCBI taxonomy): Bacteria > Pseudomonadati > Pseudomonadota > Alphaproteobacteria > Rhodobacterales > Paracoccaceae > Roseinatronobacter > Roseinatronobacter monicus. The sequence continues at coordinate 1,410,114 of NZ_VFPT01000001.1, forward strand.
GCCGCTTTATTGTCGGGGGGGCAGATACTGGCCCATACGCACGAAAATATGGCAAAGGGACAAGCCGAACGCCTGATCCCCTTGCTGAACCAGGTGCTGCACAGCGCCGGTATGGAGTGGCGCGATCTTGATGCGTTGGCGGTAGGTGTCGGGCCGGGCAATTTCACCGGCATCCGCATCGGGGTTTCTGCCGCGCGGGGGCTTGCCTTGGGGTTGGGTTTGCCCGCGATTGGCGTGTCGATTTTCGAGGCCCGCGCCGAAGGGCTGCCACGCCCGCTCTATGTGGTTGAGGATGCGCGCCGGGGCGATGTGTATGTGCAGGCGTTCAACGACACCGATGCCGACCCCTTTCTGATACAGCGCGCGGATCTGAGCTTCACCAATGGGGCCGCAGTTGTCGGCACTCTCGCGGCTGAGGTGGCGGCGGGGTCGAACCTGTCTGCGCGAGAGCCGCGTTTTCCGCTGGCCGAAGCCATCGCACGCGTGGCCGCCCGCAAGTTAGGCACCCCTCAACCGCGTCCTGCACCGCTCTATATCCGCGCTGCGGACGCCGCCCCTTCGTCTGATCTGCCTTTAACGATTCTGCCATGACGCCCGAGGAGATGGCGCGGCTGCATGCCGAATCCTTCACTTTGCCGCCCGCATGGAATGCCTCTGATTTCGCGGTATTTCTGAATGATCCGGGGTGTTTCGTGCTGAGTAGCCGCAACAATACCCAGCTTGCCGCATTTGCGCTGTTTCGTGTTGCAGCGGATGAGGCGGAGCTTCTGACACTGGCCACGGCCCCGACCGCGCGTCGCCAAGGGCTTGCGCGCAAGCTGTTGCACGACGGGCTTGCACGCGCGCGCAGCCTCGGCGCTGCACAGTGTTTTCTGGAAGTGGCCGCCAGCAACGATGCAGCGATTCTACTCTATCAGACTTCGGGCTTCGCGCAGGTTGGTTTGCGCAAAGCCTATTACCGCATTTCGGGCCGTGCGCCGGTCGATGCGCTTGTGTTTCGTGCAATTCTTGACTGAGGGATTGCTGCTTTGGTCGGGTTGGGTTGTGCGCGTTGATTTAGGTGTTGACCACTCAACGCATTGCAGCGTTAATCGGCTGTAGTAGCGGCAGTTTTGCGGCCCCAAAATCGCCCCCAAGCACAACGCAGTCTGAGCAGGGGCACAACAGGAGATAGATAATGATTCGTATTTCGACTTTCACAGGTGCCGCGTCTGTGCTGGCGCTGACCGCAGGCATGGCGCAGGCTGACCCCGCGTTGATGTTCGATCTTGGCGGGAAATTCGACAAATCCTTCAACGAGGCCGCCTATAACGGGGCCGAGCGTTGGCGCGCGGAAACAGGTGGCACCTACCGCGAGATCGAGATGCAGGCCGCCGCACAGCGTGTGCAATTTGCCCGTCGTCTGGCCGAGGCAGGCTCTAACCCCGTGGTTGTCATGGGCTTTCAGAACGCACCCACCTTGGAAGAGGTCGCACCCGATTATCCCGACACATCCTTTGTGCTGATCGACGCTGTGGTGGACCTGCCCAATGTGCGCTCGGTCATCTTCGCCGAGCATGAGGGCAGCTATCTGGTCGGTATGCTGGCGGCGATGGCGAATGAGACGGGCACCATCAGTTTCGTTGGCGGCATGGAAATTCCGCTGATTGCGTCCTTTGCATGTGGCTATGCGCAAGGGGCCAAGGCCGTTAACCCCGACATCAATGTGATCGTCAACTATACAGGCGACACGCCTGCCGCTTGGAATGATCCGGTGCGGGGCGGAGAAATTGCCCGCGCGCAGATTTCGCAGAACTCTGATGTGGTGTTTGCAGCAGCGGGCGGAACGGGCCTTGGCGTACTGCAAGCCGCCGAGGATGCGGGCGTGTTTTCCATCGGTGTCGATTCCAACCAGAACCATCTGCACCCCGGCTCGGTTCTGACCTCAATGCTGAAACTGGTGGATCAGGCGGTTTATGATGCGTTCACCGATGGTCCCGGTCTGGAAGCGGGCGTCGTCCAGATGGATCTGGCCGCTGGCGGTGTGGGATATGCAATGGACGAGCATAACGCCGATCTGATCAGCGATCAGATGCAGGAAATGGTCGAGGCTGCGAAAGCGGCCATCAGCACTGGCGAATTGGTCGTGCATGATTACCGCGTGGACAGCGTCTGCCCGGCATTCTGATACAGGCATGGCCCAGTCACAGACAGAAATGATGCGGCAGGACACTGCCGCATCCAGCCCGCTCGCGATTGAGTTGCGGGGAATAAGCAAGGCATTTGGGCCGGTTCAGGCCAACAAAGACATCTCGATCCGAGTGCGCCGTGGCACGATCCACGGCATCGTGGGCGAGAATGGCGCGGGTAAATCGACGCTCATGTCTATCTTGTATGGGTTTTATCGCGCCGATTCTGGCGAAATCTTTATCAATGGCCAACATACTGAAATTCCAGATAGCCTGTCCGCTATTTGCGCAGGCGTTGGTATGGTGTTTCAGCATTTCAAACTGGTCGAGAATTTTACGGTGCTGGAGAATGTCATTCTGGGTGCCGAAGCTGGCGCGCTTTTGCGCCCTTCATTGGCCAAAGCGCGCGGGTTGCTGAAAGATCTGGCGCGCGAGTTTGAGTTGAATGTCGACCCCGACGCCCTGATCGAGAACCTGTCTGTCGGCCACCAGCAACGTGTTGAAATCCTGAAAGCCCTGTATCGAGAGGCGGATATTCTTATTCTGGACGAGCCGACTGGCGTGCTGACCCCGTCCGAGGCTGACCACCTGTTCCGCATTCTGCGCGGATTGAAAGAACAGGGCAAGACGATCATCCTGATTACGCATAAATTACGTGAAATCATGGATGTAACGGACGAAGTTAGTGTAATGCGGCGCGGTGAGATGGTCGCCACGCGCACCACGTCTGAAACAAGCCCAACTGAACTGGCTGAGTTAATGGTGGGGCGTAAGGTGTTGTTGCGGGTTGAGAAAATGCCCGCCAATCCCGGTGATGAAGTGCTGCGCGTCGAAGATCTGCGGCTGGTCGATGCACAAGGCGTCGAGCGGCTGCGCAGCATCGGTTTTTCGCTGCGCGCAGGCGAGATTGTGGGCATTGCGGGCGTCGCTGGCAATGGCCAGTCGGAATTGCTGGAGGTGCTCGCCGGCCTGCGCCCCGCAACAGGTCAGGCATGGCTAAAAGGCGCCGAGCTTCCGCTTTCAGGGTCGAAATGCGATGCGCAGGCGCGGCGCGCAGTCCGGATTGCCCATGTCCCAGAGGACCGCCACAGGCGCGGGCTGGTGCTCAATTTTCACGCATGGGAAAACACGGCCCTCGGCTATCACCATGACCCGGCCTATAATCCGACACCTTGGAAAATGGACAATCCCGCCATTATCCGAGAAACCGAAGCCAAGATGGCTGCCTTTGACGTGCGCCCGCCTGACCCGCAACTGAAAGCCAGCGGGTTTTCGGGCGGCAACCAGCAAAAAATCGTCCTTGCCCGCGAGATCGAGCATGAGCCGGATCTGCTGTTGGTGGGCCAGCCCACACGCGGGGTCGATATTGGCGCAATCGAGTTTATTCACCAAAGACTGATCCGTCTGCGCGACGCCGGGGCCGCGATCTTGCTTGTCTCGGTCGAACTGGATGAAATCCTGTCCCTGTCTGACAGGATCATTGTGATGTTCGACGGGCGGATCATGGGCGAGCGGCTGCCAGACCAGACGAACGCGCAGGAACTGGGGCTGATGATGGCGGGCATGGCATGAGCAGGGGGCGCATTCCGCATTGGGCCGATGTGACACTTGTGCCGCTTACCTCGGTGGTGCTTGCGTTTATCATTTCGGGTATCCTGATCTGGGCGATTGGCGAAAGCCCGTGGGGCGCGTTGAAGCTGATGGTCGAAGGGGCGTTCGGGTCCAGTTACGGCTGGGGTTACACGCTCTATTACGCCACGAATTTCATCTTTACCGGGTTGGCGGTGGCTGTGGCGTTTCAGGCGCGGCTGTTCAATATCGGCGGCGAGGGGCAGGCGCTTGTTGGGGGCCTTGGGGTCGCGCTGGTCTGTCTGTATATCCCGTGGCCGCATTGGTCGCTGGCACTGATCGCGGCCAGCCTTGGCGCGGCGGTGTTCGGGGCAGGCTGGGCGCTTATTCCGGGCTATCTGCAAGCGCGGCGCGGCAGCCATATCGTGATTACCACGATCATGTTCAATTTCATTGCGGCCTCGCTTTTGGGCTATGTGCTGGTCAATGTCCTGCGCCAGCAAGGCTCGCAAGACCCGTCATCGCCGCGGTTTCCTTCTGACACGGCGTTGCCGAAACTGCATGAAATACTTGGCGTATTCGGGATTCCGTTTTCGACGGTGCCGCCGGTGAATATCTCGCTGCTGATCGCGGTGGCGATGTGTTTCGCGGTCTGGTTCATGCTGTGGCGCACGCGGTTGGGCTATCAGATCCGTGCCTTTGGCGAATCCGAGCCTGCGGCGGAATATGCCGGTATCAGCCCGGTACGGATCACGATTTATGTTATGCTGATTTCCGGCGGGCTGGCGGGGTTGATGGCGGTCAATTCGGTGATGGGCGAACAGCAGCGACTGGTCCTGAACGCGGTGGAAGGCGCAGGCTTTATCGGGATTGCCGTCGCGCTGATGGGCCGGAATCACCCTTTGGGTGTGTTTCTGGCGGCGGTTTTGTTCGGGTTTCTGTATCAGGGCGGCGCAGAGCTGGCCCTTTGGACAGGAATTCCGCGTGAATTGATCGTTGTGATTCAGGCGCTTGTGATCCTGTTCACAGGCGCGCTTGATAATATGGTGCGCATTCCGATTGCGCGGCTGTTCGCGTTGCGGGGGGCACGGTGATGGACCTGATGGTATTGGTACAGGTTCTGGACTCGACCATGCGTCTGGCAACGCCCTTACTGTTTGCCTGCCTTGCCGGGCTGATATCCGAGCGCGCGGGTGTCTTTGACATCGGGCTGGAAGGCAAGATGCTGGCGGCGGCCTTTATGGCGGCTGCGATTTCCTATGTCTCGGGCAATGTCTGGATCGGGGTTGTGGCCGCCGTTGGGGTATCGGTCGCAATGGCGCTGATCCATGGGCTGGCCTCGATCACATTTCGGGGCAACCAGTTGATCTCTGGTGTAGCGATCAATTTTCTCGCGGCAGGCATTACGGTGGTCATCGCCCAAAACTGGTTTCGCCAAGGCGGACGTACCCCCTCGCTTTCAGGTGATGCGCGCATGGCGCGGATTGATCTGCCCTTTGCAAACGCGCTGCGCGACGTACCGGTGATCGGGCCGATCTATCACGGCATTCTGTCAGGCCATGCGTTGCTCGTCTATGTCGCGCTGCTCTGCGTGCCGCTGACATGGTACATGCTGTTTCGCACGCGCTTCGGGTTGCGTCTGCGCGCGGTGGGTGAAAACCCGGCGGCGGTGGACACAGCAGGCGTTTCCGTTGTGGCGTTGCGCTGCGGGGCGGTGGCGATCTGTGGTGTGTTATGCGGATTGGCGGGGGCATATCTGTCCACGGGCCTGTCGGCAGGATTCGTCAAGGACATGACGGCAGGGCGCGGGTTCATCGCGCTTGCGGCGATGATTTTCGCCAAATGGCGACCGTGGCACGCCTTGGGCGCGGTGTTTTTGTTCGGATTGCTGGAAGCTGTGGCCAACAGGTTTCAAAACATCGACATTTTTGGGTTCAATTTGCCTGTGCAGGCCATGCAGGCCTTGCCCTATATCCTGACCGTTGTCATTCTGGCAGGGTTCGTGGGCAGGGCGATCCCGCCGCGCGCCGGTGGCGCTGCATACGTCAAGGAACACTAACCGGCCCCAATTGGCCTTGAGACAGGCATGCAGATCTATCTGCCCATCGCCGAGACATCCGTAAACGCCTTCACCCTGCTGGGTGTCGGCGGCGGTGTTGGTGTGTTGTCTGGCATGTTCGGCGTGGGGGGCGGATTTCTGATCACGCCGCTTTTGTTTTTCATCGGCGTGCCGCCTGCGGTTGCAGTGGCGACCGGTGTCAATCAGGTTGTCGCCTCGTCTATCTCTGGCGTGCTGGCGCATCTCAAGCGCAAGACTGTTGATCTGCGCATGGGCACTGTGCTGTTGATCGGGGGGCTGATCGGCTCGCTTGTCGGGATATGGTTTTTCAACTTGATGAGCAGGCTGGGCCAGATCGACCTGATCGTGCAGCTGTCTTATGTCATTTTCCTTGGCATCATCGGCGCGCTGATGCTGCAAGAAAGCCTGCGCGCGCTTCTGCGCTCCAAGAACCCGAATGCGGCACGACGAAAGCTGCATACGCATATCTGGGTGCATAACCTGCCCATGAAGATGAAGTTTCGTACGTCGGGGCTGTATATCTCGGTGTTTCCGCCACTTCTTGTCGGGGTCGGGGTTGGTATTCTTGCTGCGATCATGGGCGTTGGGGGCGGGTTCGTGCTGGTGCCTGCGATGATCTACCTGCTGGGTATGCCCACCAAGGTGGTGATCGGCACATCCTTGTTTCAGGTGACATTCGTGGCGGCCTTTACCACGATGATGCACGCTGTCACCAACCAAAGCGTTGATGTGATGCTGGCGATCTTTCTGATCCTTGGCGGGGTGATCGGCGCGCAGGTTGGCACGCGGATCGGCCTGAAGTTGCCTGCCGAGCAGTTGCGCATTTTGCTGGCACTATTGGTGCTGGCTGTCTGCGGAAAAATTGCGTTCGACCTGCTTTGGACACCGTCAGAGTTTTACTCGATCAGCGTCAAGGGGCGGTTCTGATGCGTGTGGTGCTGGCACTTTTCCTGTTTCTGAGTGCGCTGCCCTTGCGCGCAGAGGAGGTGATTGTCGGCCTCAGTCAGAACCGTGTGTCCCTTACGGTAAATTTCGAAGGCTCTGAGATTCTGATTTTTGGGGCCGTGCGGCGCGAAATGGCGCTGCCAGAGGATTCCGCGCTGGATGTCATCGTCGCAATCGAAGGGCCACCCCAGCAGGCAACCATCTGGCGCAAGGCGCGGCGTGCGGGCATATGGGTGAATACCGAAGGCCAAGAGGTGCGCGCCGCACCCAGCTTCTATGCTGTTGCAACGACAGGCCCGCTGAGTGAAATTCTATCCGCAGATGCCGATCTGACACATCGGATTTCAACCCGCCTTGCGATATTCGAGGCGCGCAGCGGTGTGGACCGCACCGACCCCGCCGCATTCACCGAAGCGCTGATCCGCATACGCGAAGCCGAAGGGCTGTATCAGCAACGCGAAAGCACGGTCGATCTGCAACGCGACACATTGTTCAGCACGCGCCTGACCTTGCCCAAGACCATCGTCGAAGGGTCTTATGCTGCGCGGATATTCCTGCTGCGCGATGGCGATGTCATTGACGAATTCGAGACATTCATCGATGTGCGCAAGGCCGTTCTGGAACGTTGGCTGACCAATCTGGCCTATGACCAGCCGTTTCTATACGGATTGCTGGCGCTGTTTCTGGCGGTATTTTTCGGCTGGGGCGCATCGGCTTTATTCCGGTTCCTGCGCAGTTGATCTGGCCGAGCAGCACCGGCAGAGCAACCCTGCGTCAAAAGGCGCGGAATGTCATCGTTGTGACGGTGCGGCTGATGCCCGCTATGTCGAACAGCCGATTGGTCAGGTAATGGCCTACATCTTCGTCTTCGGGGATATAGACCTTCGCAATCAGATCAAATTCGCCAGAGGTTGAATACAACTCCGAGACGACCTCGCGGTCATAGATTGCATCGGCGACCTCATAGGTCTTGCCGGGCTGGCAGCGGAACTGGACGAAAACGCAGCGCATCAAACTCTCCTGTCACGTGGCAAACTTAGCTTGGCCTATGTGTTGAAGCAACGCGGCGCATATGGCAAGCCTTGACGCTTTGCGCGGATACAGGAAATGTCAGCTCTCCGAGGCGAGCGCCAAAGGGGCAGGGGGGGCGCCCAGATCATCCGTTGAAAGCGGCGTTTGCGGGCGCGCGAGGCGGTTGCGAATAACCCAATGCAGCCTGTGTTCTGCTCGGGTGATGGCGACATAGGCCAGACGCTTCCACAGGGGGATGCCCGCCTCTGATCGGCCAGCGCGGGCGGCGGCGTACAGATCAGGTGCAAATACCTGCACATCGGGCCATTGTGACCCTTGCGCCTTGTGAATCGTGACAGCCGCGCCATGCACAAAGGCAGCACCCATCGTGGCGGCATAGGGGATAAAGGGTTCTTCTTCGGGGTCCGTCTCGATCTTGATGATGGATGCGACAGAAATCTGCGGCTCTTCCGCGCCAAAAATATGCAGGCGCGAAAAGCCGGGTTTGCGACCGGGGCCAAGAAAGACCACTTGCGCACCCTTGATCAGCCCGCGCGCTTCCAGATCAATGCGTTTCTTGCGGTGCTTGAGCGGCAACTCCAACCCGTCGCAGATAAGCGGCTCTCCGGCGATCAACTCGGTTTCGGGTGCGCCATGCGCGCTGCGAAAGGCGTTGATCAGGCGCAGGCGGGTGGCATTGCGCCACACCAACACAGGCGAGCGTGCCATAAGATCGCTGTTCACACGCTCTGCCAGTTGTACGCGTTCATCCTGACGCGCGGCATTCTGAATCTTGCTCTCGAATTCCTCGAATCCCATATCCGGGTCGGCCAGCGCATGGGCCAGATCCAGAATCGGGTTGTCTTGTGCCTGGCGGTGAATGCGTGACAGGCGCAGTTGTGCGGGGGCGGGCAATTTGTCGAACACCATTTCCCCCGATTGGCCCACAGGGGCAAGCTGCGCCGGGTCACCAAACAGGATCAGGGTTGAAAACAGTTCTTGTAGGTCTTCCAACTGGCGCGCATCCAGCATCGAGCTTTCATCGACAAAACCGATATCAAGCGGTTCTTCGCGCCGTTTCCAGCCGGTAATGAAGTCCGACCCGCGCAGGCCCGCGGCAGCCAATGCGCCGGGAATGGATTTGACCTGTGCATAGAATGCGTGGGCGCGGTCCAGCGCTGTATCATTCAGCCCTTCGATTGTGGGGCGGGGCAGGTTGCCGGTCAGCCATTCCGCGATGCGTTCATATTCGGGGTCATAGACAGGGGTGTACAAAATGCGGTGGATGGTGGTCGCGGCAACCCCGCGCCCGCGCAGCACAGATGCGGCCTTGTTCGTTGGGGCAAGGACTGCAAGGCTGCGCCGCTCGCGCTTGCGCCGCCCTTCATAGTCGCCGGAAACCAGTTCTACACCCAATTCCAGCAGCGCGCGGGTCAGATCGGCCAGCAGCATGGTTTTGCCGGAACCGGCCTTGCCCATAATCGCCAAGGTCGCGCGCGTCTCTTTCGTCGGGGCAAGGCATTGTCCGTCAGCCAGATTCACCCCTGCCGCTGCCAACACTTCGGCGACGCGGTCCCAGGCTTCGGCTTGATCTTCGGAAAACTGCACGATTGCTTCAGACATGGCGGCAACCTAGCCTATGCAGGCGCAGATGTGCAGCGCATTTCAGCATCAAGCGGCAGAAAACCGTTTGTCAATCGTCCGAACCGGCCACATCTGGGCCATTGGATGCTATAGGCGCCTCGCCCCCTTCGCGTAGGGTGATTTCCAGATGTGCCAGTTGGATTGCCCCGTCCAGATGCTTGGCCAGTTCTGGAAGGCCGGACTGTGCTGCGTAGGTCCGCAGCTCTACCAAAGACTCGATTAACCAGACATGTGACACGCGAAACTGCTCGATCAACGCAGGCTCCGCTACCTGCCAAGGATCAGACTACAGGCCGAGCAGTTAATGCTTGATTGCGCGCAGAAGAAAACCGCCCCGCAGCGCGATGCTACGGGGCGGTGAGGGCAGAGTATTTGCGTAAAATTAGCGCTTCGGGCTGGCTTCAAGCGCATCTTCAAACGTGCGCAAGCCTGTGCGTGGCGACTGGACAAGCACCGCCATGTTCCCCGGCTTGTGTTCGTTGTTATACATCTTCACATGCGCCGCAGGGATTTCTGCCCAAGGAAACACCTCTGACATGCAAGGATCAAGGCGGCGCTCGATCATCAACTGATTGGCGGCCGAGGCTTGTTTCAGATGCGCGAAATGGCTGCCCTGCAACCGCTTCTGGTGCATCCACATATAGCGCACGTCAAAGGTACAGTTGAAGCCGGACGTGCCTGCACAGATCACAACCATGCCGCCCTTTTTCACCACCAGTGTCGAGACAGGGAAGGTCGCCTCGCCCGGATGCTCGAACACCATGTCGACATTGACGCCTTTACCGGTAATGTCCCAGATCGCCTTGCCGAACTTGCGGGCCTCTTTCAGCCACTCATTATATTCGGGCGTGTTGACCTTGGGCAACTGACCCCAGCAATTGAAGTCCTTGCGGTTGATAACGCCCTTTGCACCCTGATCCAGCACGAACTGGCGCTTGCTTTCATCAGAGATGACGCCGATGGCATTCGCGCCCGCAGTGTTGGCCAGTTGGATCGCATAAGACCCAAGGCCGCCCGATGCACCCCAGACCAGCACGTTTTGGCCGGGTTTCAGGTCGTGGGGTTCATGCCCGAACAACATGCGGTAGGCGGTTGCCAGTGTCAGCGTGTAGCAGGCGGCTTCTTCCCAAGTCAGGTGCTTGGGGCGTGGCATAAGCTGCTGCGCCTGAACATTGGTGAACTGTGCAAAGCTGCCATCGGGGGTTTCATAGCCCCAAATGCGCTGGCTGGGCGAGAACATGGGGTCGCCGCCATTACAATGCTCGTCATCGCCATCATCCTGATTGCAATGGATCACGACTTCATCGCCAACTTTCCAGCGCTTGACGGCAGAGCCGACAGCCCAGACGATGCCGGATGCATCAGAACCGGCAATGTGAAACGGCGCTTTGTGTACATCAAAAGGCGAGATCGGCTCGCCCAGACCGGCCCAGATGCCGTTGTAATTGACGCCTGCGGCCATAACCAGAACCAGCACTTCATGGCTGTCGAGTTGGGGCACATCGACCACTTCGATCTGCATCGCCTTTTCGGGTGTGCCGTGCCGCTCGCGGCGGATGGCCCATGCATACATCTGCTTGGGCACAAAACCGAGGGGCGGCATTTCACCGATTTCGTAAAGGTCTTTTTCGGGTGCGTCGTAATGTGCGATGCCGTCCTGAGTATCCAGAGCCATGTATGCCTCCATATGTTATGCCTGATGGGCCTTGGCCCGGTGAATTTGCTGCGTTGCAGAATATCATGCCGCGCTTGCAGTATGGATAAAAGTGGCTGCGCAATAATGCAACCCTATTTTAGCAAATTTTGTAACTTTATGTCTTAGTGTGCATCCGGGTCTTGCAGGGTCTGATGCGGGGTTGTCGCGATTCCAACAGGGGCATCGCATCGTTGCAAGGTCGAGGCGGCGTAAAAGCCCAGAACACTTTCTTCGCCGGCCTTGGTGCTGATCTGCGCACCTTGTACCGTAACAATGCCGCGCAGCTTCAGCGCCGCCAGCCCGTCTGACATAGCGTCAGTGTTTTCCCCGTCTGGCAAATGAATCCATGCCCTGAGCGCATTCAATTCTGCCCGCAACTTTGCGCATTCTGCCTGCAATTGCGCATGCGTACATGTTCCGCCGCAGCGAATGATCGCTGCGGCCACAAAGGGGACAGGCAGCACAGGCACCGCAGACCGAATACGCTGCGTCAGATCCTCTGCCAGCGTTTCGGTGCTGGCATCCGGCGTCGTGGTCATAAACTCGCGCAGTGACAGGGGGGGGCCGTAACACATGGCGGCATATCCGAAGGGGGTGAATGTGCCCCGCAGTTTTCGCCACAAGATACGCAGCGTGAATCCCAGAACCACACGCGCGCGCACCGGAAAGCGCCGGATACCTTGCTGACCCGCCGAGATCAGAACCCTGTCTTCCAGCACCCGGTCATAATTCAACGCAACCGGCACAAAAACCACATCCTGCCCTTCATGCAAATTGAAGCCCCGAACGATGTAATGCAGCAAGCCGCGCTTGGCCTGTCCCACACTGCCCGTCAGGCTTAGGCCACCTTCGGGAAAAATGGCTTGTGTTGTGCCTTGTTGCACTGACATCTGCACATAGCGCGCAAGGATCGCCCGGTAGAGCAGGTTGGAATAGCGCCGGCGAATAAAATATGCGCCCATTGCGCGGATCAGCGCCTTGAGCGGCCAGACCCGCGCCCATTCCCCGACAGCATAACTCAGGGCCGAATGTTTCGACGCAAGCCATGTGATCAGAAAGTAATCAAGGTTTGAGCGATGATTCATAACGAAAATCACCGCCGCGCTGGAGTCGATTTCGTTCATATGGGGGGTGTCTGCGCCCCCAATGCGGACATGATACAGACCTTGGCTCAGGCGTTGCGCCAGCTTGATCGCAAAGCCGAAATAGGTAGCTGTCGAGAAGCCGGGCACGATTTCGCGCGCATAGGACCGGGCTTTCTCGAAGGCGACATTGGGCGGCACGCCTTCGTCGCGGGCATAGGCGCGGACGGCTTCCATGACTTGCGGGTCATAGATCAGCCGCGTGACCTGATCTTGCCTGCGCATGATCTTGAACGGCTCGATCGGGCGCTGCAAATGCGTGTTCAGCTTGGCGACCGCACGTTCCATCCTGCGGCGAAAGAACCACCGCACAGATGGGAAGAGGAAATGCGATGCAAAGGTTACAGCAGCAAAACCAAGTATTAGAATCAGTGCCCACATGGGCAAGGTAACAGTCTGGAACATGGCGACAATCTTGCAGGAATGCGCGGGTTGGTAAATCCCACATGTACCATTCGATCTAAAACAGATGGCCCCGGATTTACGTCCGGGGCCAGCGTTAACTTGTGCTTATGTCGCTACATGCGGCAGCGATTCTGTCGCAAGGCAATTTGCCTGCGTGGTCAGCCGACCAGTTCAAGGCCAGAGAAGTAGTATGCAATCTCTTGCGCTGCGGTTTCTGGCGCATCAGAGCCATGAACCGAATTCTCACCGACAGATTGTGCAAACTCAGCACGAATCGTTCCGGCTGCTGCATCTGCCGGGTTGGTCGCGCCCATAACTTCGCGGTTCTTTGCGATAGCGCCTTCGCCCTCAAGCACTTGCACCACAACCGGAGCAGATGCCATGAATTCGCACAGTTCGTCGTAGAACGGCCGTTCGGCATGGACTTCGTAGAATTTGCCAGCTTGCGCTTTGGTCAGATGGATGCGCTTTTGCGCAACGATGCGCAGGCCTGCCTCCTCAAACTTGGCATTGATCTTGCCAGTCAGGTTGCGGTTGGTCGCGTCGGGTTTGATGATCGACAGCGTGCGTTCAATAGCCATGATACTCTCCAGAAATGTCAATCCGGGCTGCGGGCCCAGTCGTCGCGCGGCTTATCATGCTGCGCAGGAAGAGGGAAGCCTTCTGGCGCGAGCAAGTGGGCGGCATGCTGCAATAAGTTGCCCTATCGGCGCGCAACACGGCGAGATGTTGTGCAGATAGTATTTGTCCGCGCACGGGCGGGTTGATATGTCAGACATATGGCGCATGACGCGCCACAGAAAAATGTCGGGCAGGTCGATATGCAATTTGCAGGTGCAGTGCGAAGACTAAGCACCCCGCATTGGGTGGGGTTCTATAGTCTGGTCGCCCTGTGCTGGAGCGCGCTGTACGCGATGCAATTGCCCGCAGACCTGATCGCAGCGGCAGATTTCTATGGCGCGGATTTTTGGCAAGCGATTTGCCGAGTCGAGCCGGGCCTTGCCGGGGCCCCTAGTATATTTCTGATGTGGGCGCTGATGTCAGTGGCGATGATGGCCCCAACTGTAGTGCCGACATTTGCGACATGGCATGATTTGGTGCAGTCGGGCAAAGCGCCGGGCTTTGCACTGTTGCTGGCGGGGTTTCTTGTGGTCTGGGTGGGCTTTGCAGTGCTGGCAACACTGGCGCAGATCGCGCTGGCGACAGCAGGTCTGGTCAATCCCATCGGCGAAAGCACGCATGCCGCACTCAATGCAGCGCTTTTGGCAGCGGCGGGGCTGTACCAGTTCTCTGCGTTGAAAGAGGCCTGTCTTGCCAAATGCCGCCATCCACTGACCTTCTTCATGCAGCATTGGCAAACAGGGCCGTGGCGCATGGGGCTGCGCTTGGGGGCGGTTTGTCTGGGCTGCTGCTGGGCGTTGATGATGCTGGCTTTCGTTGGCGGCACCATGAACCTGTTGTGGATGGGCGGCGCTATGGGGCTGATGGCGCTAGAGAAATTACCTTCAATTGGCGCGGTACTGACGCGTCCCTTGGGCTATGGGCTGCTTGCGGCAAGTGCGGCAGTCGTGATTTTCAATCTGGGAGGATGGATATGACCGAAACTATGGACAAACCAGCCGTGGGCACTGTGCCTTGGGCGATCAAGGGCGAGTTGATCCTGAACTGCAATTGCACGGTTTTCTGCCCCTGTGTCGTTAGCCTTGGCAAACATGCGCCCACGGAAGGGTATTGTCAGGCATGGGCGGGCGTGCGGATCGACAGCGGCCATTATGGCGACACGGATATTTCGGGTCTGAATGTCGGGCTGTTGCTGGAAATTCCGGGCCTTATGGCGCGGGGCAACTGGCAGGCGGCGGCCTTTATCGACGAGCGCGCGACCGAAGATGCCTATGAGGGGTTGGTCAATATTTTCTCAGGGGCCGCACGCGGCACAACGGGTCTGTTCGGGCTGCTGGTGAGCGAGTTTCTTGGCGCGGAACGTGCCGCCATTTCCTATGAGACAGAGGGCGACAAACGCCGCCTGATGGTTGGCAAGAAAATTCAGGGCGAGGTTGTGCCCGTGCGCGGCGCAGATCCCGACCGCGAGATTGTCGTGACCAACACTGAATATTGGATGGGACCGGATATTACCGTCGCCACCGCCACCAAGGGCCGTGTGCGCGCATTCGGGCGTGTGTGGGATTTCGATGGCCGATCTGCCGAGATATGTCAGATAGACTGGAACGGTCCGGGCCGCTAAAGGCGCATTCGGCACATTCGCACTGAGAGGCATTGCCGAAAGTGGAAATGCTTTCTCAAGGCGGATGGTGAGAGCTGGTGCAACCTTGTCCCAGTCTCATAAGGCGCCGAAACGCGTTGTAAGGTCTGGTCCGGTTTTTGCTGGTTATGTGGTGCCCGGGGGCGGAATCGAACCACCGACACGAGGATTTTCAATCCACTGCTCTACCCCTGAGCTACCCGGGCACGGGTGCATCTTGCGATGCAAAGCGCGTCGTTTTGCGCTGGGTGTGGGTGTCTTATTGCAGGGATTTCAGACTGTCCAGAGGCTTTGATAAAAAACTGTGATCAAGTCTGGCCATCATCCCCAACTGGGTCGGACGGGTCGTCATCTTGCTGGGTCAAAGGCACGGGAATTGTATAATCTTCACGAAACCAGCGCGCCAGATCGACATCGGCGCAGCGGCGTGAACAGAACGGGCGATATGTGGGGTCGGTGGGTTTCTTGCAGATCGGACAACTCATTGCAGCACCTGTCGAAGTGGCATGCGGTCGCGTTTGCGGGTCAGTTCATAATTCCCCAAAGGGGTCCATCCTGCAAGCGTGACATCGCGCCCGTCTTGGCGAAAGGCCGCACGCAAGGACTGCTCAAGGATCTGGCGCTCTTTCTTTGGAAAAGGCGCAAAATCAATCACGATCTGACCGCCAATTCCGCGCAAGCGCACCTGTCGGGGCAGGTCGCGCACACTGGCGATATTGGCCTTTAGCCCTGCGGCGGGGCTGGTATCCGGCCCTGTGTTGACATCAACTGCGATCAGCGCGCGGGTCGTCTCGATCACCATTGTTGCGCCGTTGGGCAATGCCACTTCGGGCTGTAAAAGCTGGTCTATCGCCTCGTCTACATTGTGGCGCGCAAAGCTGCCATCGCTGTCATCCAGACTGTCAGGGGTTGCCCAGTCGCGCCACGCGGCATGATGCGGGGCAGGGGCATCGACAAGGATTTCCGGCGCGCCTTCTGTATCGGCCAGAACCGCCTCGGCGAGCGAGCGCATGTGAACAATATCGGCCAAGACCGTTTCATCCTCGGCCGCGTCGCACGCAGACCGCAGGATCAGCCCGAGCGACGGGTCAGCGCCAGCCATCGCTTCTTGTGCAAGCTGCGACAGTCTCTGGCTACGTTCGGCATCATCAATCTGGCGGGAAATGTTCAGCCCCGGCGCATCAGGCGTGATAATCGCATAGCGGCTTTTGAACATCAGGCGCGTGTTTAGCGGAACAGCTTTGCCCGCCTCTGCCAGCCCCGTCACCTGCACCAGAAGTGACATTCCCGGACGCAACCCGTTGGTCTGACGCAAAAATCCGCTTTGCCCACCGGGCAGATCGACAAATGCGCCACCCAGTCCCTTGACCGGACGCCCCAATTTGCCGCGACACAGGGTTTCGGGCGGCAGCCTGTTGTCATCCAGTGCGATCAGCAATTCTTCCAGCCGTCCATCGACCATCCGTGCCGCTGCTTCGCGGCCCCGGAAATGGTCCAATGCAATGACGCTTCCCTTCATGTGCCCCACCTTAGCCCTGCTGCGCGCAAAAGTTGCGCTGTCTCCATGGCGGGCAGGCCCATCACCCCGGTATACGAACCTTGTATCCACGAAATGAACGCACCGCCACGCCCCTGAATGGCATAGCCGCCAGCCTTGCCCTGCCACTCGTTCGAGGACAGATATTCATTCAAGTCATCATCGGACAACCGCTTCATCTTTACGGCTGTGACTTGCGTGCGCGCCCAAGTTTGTGCGCCGCGCCGCAAGGCCAGCGATGTGATGACATTGTGACGCCGCCCCGACAACAGCAGCAGGAATTGCGCCGCCTGTGCCGCGTCTTCAGGTTTGCCCAGAATGCGACGTCCCAGCGCCACAGTGGTATCGGCCACCAGAACAATATCGTCAGGGTCTGATGGGATCGCATCCAGCTTGGCGCGCGTCACGCGTTCGCAATAGGGGCGCGGCAATTCATTTTTGCGGGGCGTCTCGTCAATATCGGCGGCGGTAATTGCATCGGGTATGATGCCAAGCCCCGCCAAAATATCTTTTCGACGTGGGCTGCCAGAGCCTAGAATCAGGCGCATGGCTTATTTGAAGCGATAGTTGATACGACCCTTTGTAAGGTCATAGGGGGTCATTTCCACCTGAACCTTGTCGCCGACCAGAACCCGGATGCGGTTCTTGCGCATCTTGCCTGCCATATGTGCGTTGATCTCATGGCCGTTTTCCAGCTCGACCCGAAATGTCGCATTTGGCAGAAGTTCTTTCACGACACCGGGGAATTCGAGCAGTTCTTCCTTGGCCATGGTAACTCCATATTTATTTCGCGCACGGAAACCGTGCGCCGCTTAAATGCGCGCAATGCGCGGGGTTTTCAAGCCTTTTATAGGGATTTGCAGTGCTCTACCTGCAATGAAATGCGCGCATGTTGCTCGCTCCAATGTGCGTGGTTCAACACTGCGCCAGAACTGCGCACGCGGGCAATCGCCTCCAGACTGATTTCTGCGCTGGCCCAACCGGGCACATTCAGGGCGGTTTGCGCCAAAATTCCGGTGTCGGGAAAACCCAGATCCGGTGGCCCATAGATCGCAGCGGCGCCCGTGTTCATATCGACAGCAGGGCACCAGTTCGCGGCCCCGACTGTCGGGGAATGAACCGCGATACACTGGTTTTCCAGCGCGCGCGCCATCGCGCCGATCTTGACGCGGTTATATCCGGCCAGTGCTTCGGTCGCGGACGGGGCCAGCAGGATTTCGGCGCCAGAATCCACCAGCGCGCGCGCCAAAAGCGGAAATTCGCTGTCATAACAGATGATTACACCCAGCTTTCCAAGCGCTGTGTCGAACACGCGCAACCCCTGACCAGGGGCAATGTCCCAATCTTCGCGCTCGAACCGTGTCATGATCTGCTTGTCCTGATGCCCGATCACGCCTGTCGGACCATAGAGGATCGCGCGGTTCACAGGGCGGGGGGCTTCGGCCCATGCGGGGCCACTCGCACCCAGAATATGGACGCCATGGGTGTGGGCAAGCTGGCAATGCAGATCAATCACGGCCGCTTCATGGCGGATCACCTCATGCAAAGCGGCTTCCAGATCAGCGGCCACCTCGGCCCCGCCAAGGCTGACCAGTTCCATTGCGCCATATTCCGGAAAGACCAGCAAATCCGCGCCCTCATCGGCGGCACGGGCCACCCAGTCACCAAGTTTTGTTTTGTAGCTTTCCCAGTCAGGCAGGAAATCCAGCGGATAGGCCGCAGCAGCAATTTTCATAGCTCTCGCATCCAGAATTGAAGGGGTTTCACGCTGTCCTGCGCGGCGTCGATGTCGCGCCACGGGAAATGGGCGACAACACCGTCTAGCGGGGCATAGCCACGCGCGCGCCAGAACCCGTCCAGCGGGCGATACCCTTGGGGGCGGGCAGGGTGGTCGGCAGGACGGATGACACTGCAAAAGGCAGCTTTTCTATACCCAAGCGCGCGCGCATGGTCTTCGCGCAGATCAAAGAAGCGATGGCCAGCGCCCTGTCCGCGATACTCGGGCAGCAACACGGATTCGGCGCAGTAAAAGATCGCGTCAGTGTCATATGGGGACTGCTCAAAGGCCTGTGCAAACTCTGCGTCGGCGTCACTCAGCGGCACGCCGGTTGAGGCACCGACCAGTTTTGCGCCGTCAAACGCAGCGGCAACAATCGCGCGCGGGTTGTCACGATATCCGTGCAAATAGCCGCGCTCATAGTCCAGATCGCCCTCGTACAGATAGGGCCAGTCCCGAAACACCCGTATGCGCAATTCGGCCAGCCCGTCCATGATTGGCGCAATTTGCGCGCCTTTCAGGGGTTCTATCCGTAAACTCATGCAGAGACCTGTGTGATCCAGTCTTGTAGGTTATAATATGTGGTAATCCGAGTGATTTTTCCACCGCTCAGCGTGAAAAACGATCCGGCGGGCAAGACATAGCGCTGACCATGTGCTTCGGGCAGGCCGGGATCGGTTTGCAGATATTCACCATGCACCACAAATTCAGCCGCCGCACGGGTGCTGTCTTCGTTCACGAAAACGACCATATCGCGCAATGTCTCGCGGTAGCTGACGCCCATATGGCTGCAAAACTCTGCGAATTTCGCCCGCCCTTCGCGCATCTCACCCTGATTGACAAAATGCTGCACATCATCGCTGACAAGGGCCAACATCGTGTCTGTGTCGCCTGAATTAAAGGCCGTAAAATAGCGCTCAATGATGCTGCTGCTCATGCTCTACCTTTCCGTGGGTGGCCCGAACCGGGCCAGTATATTTTCCTTGATCTGGTCGCGCACCTGCCGATAGGCCGCAAGCTTGGCGTCGCGCGTCTCGCCCAGACCCGAGGGGTCCATGATCGGCCAGTATTCGACGTCGATATGGGCAAAGCGGGTCAGTTCCAGTGCCTGACGCTGGCTCGCGGGCGACAGGGCAACGATCAGGTCAAACCCCGACAGATCATCGCCCCAATCCACCATCTCCTCGAAAGAGCGTGCGCGGTGTCGCTCCAACTCGACCCCGGCTTCAAGGCTGACGGCAACAGAAAACCCATCCACATCGCGGTCATTGCGCACACCGGCGGATTGCACATAGGCGCGCTGGCCATACAGCTTTTTCATCAACCCTTCAGCGATTGGCGACCGAACCGAGTTGTGGTCGCAGCAAAACAGCACCGAGGAAGGAAAGCGTTTCGCCATTCAACCCCCGAAGTGCAAAACGCAAATCAGGGTGAACAAGCGGCGGGCGGTGTCGATATCCATATCGGCCTTGCCCTCCAGCCGTTCCTGAAGAATGCGCGCCCCTTCATTGTGAATACCCCGGCGCGCCATGTCGATTGCCTCGATCTGGCTGGGGGGCAGGCGCTTGACCGCTTCAAAATAGCTGCCGCAAATCTGGTAGTAATCCTTCACCACCTGCCGGAACGGGCCGAGTGAGAGCAGCACCTCGCCCAGACTTAGGCCTGCCTCGTCACACACAGCGATGACCAGACGGCGGTCGCGGATTGCAAGGCGCATGGCAAAGGGGCCGGGTGGGGCCGCTTGTCCGTCACGCGCCAGAAGCATGAAAGAATTATCTTCGAGAAGGTCAAATACAGCGACCTTGCGTTCCTGTTCAATCTCAGGCGTGGGCGTGGGCAGCCCGCTATCATCTATATCTATCTGGCAGATTCGGCTCATTGGACTTCTTACACAATTATTCAGGTATGTGATGCCCTGTCTTTGGCGTGATCGCAAGCGATCCGGCCTTGTCAGGCGGGGTTTTCGCGGTTTATCGTGCACTCATGGCCGCGATGGCGTCGCGGTGATAGGTCGCATATGCGGCCCGCCCAAGAGTAGCGTCAGATACTGGCGCTTTTTGTCCTGAACGCCGGGACTCTCTCGGGCTGAGGTCTGTGCATCAGCCCCCGTTGATTAAGGAGGGTGCGATGCAAATGCGTCCACATTTTTTCCGTTTCCACCAAGGCGAGAAGGTTCTGCCTTTTGCGCCCGAAGAGTACGAGATGCGCCTGAAAGGGCTGCGCGCGATCATGGCGCAGGCGGGTGTCGAGGTGGCGGTATTCACCTCGATGCAGAATATCGCGTATTATTCTGGCTTTCTGTATTGCAGTTTCGGACGTCCTTATGGGCTGATTGTCACAGCCACGGAATGCGTGACGCTGAGTGCCGGCATTGACGGCGCGCAGCCGTGGCGGTGCAGCTATGGCGATTGCCTGACCTATACCGATTGGGAGCGGGACAATTTCTGGCGTGCCGCTGCGCATGTGGCGGGGCAGGGCAAGCGCATCGGGTATGAAGGGGATCACCTGACACTTGTGCAGGCAACCAAGCTTGACGCGTTTCTGACCCCTTCAGAGAAGCATGATCTGGCACCAGCGACAATGCAGCAACGCTTGCATAAATCCGAGGCAGAGCGCGATCTGATCCGCGCGGGCGCACAAGTCGCCGATCTGGGCGGTGCTGCCATTCGTGACGCAATTCGCCTTGGCGCACGCGAGATCGACATTGCAATGGCTGGCCGCGATGCGATGGAGTTAGAGATCGCGCGCCGTTTTCCACAAGCCGAATACCGCGACAGCTGGGTCTGGTTTCAGTCCGGCATCAATACCGACGGGGCGCATAACCCTGTCACGGCCCGCAAGCTGGAGCATGGCGATATTCTGTCGCTCAATACCTTTCCGATGATCTCGGGGTATTACACGGCGCTGGAGCGGACTTTGTTCATGGGCGCGGTCGACCCTGACAGCCTGCGGCTCTGGCAAGCAAATGTTGCGACCCATGAACTGGGCATCTCGTTGCTCAAACCAGGGGTTCGGTGTTGCGATGTGACGGCTGCACTCAACACCTTTTTCGCAGAGCGCGATCTGTTGCAGTACCGCAGCTTTGGCTATGGCCATTCTTTTGGCGTGCTGTCGCACTATTACGGGCGCGAGGCGGGGTTGGAATTGCGCGAAGATATCGACACGGTGCTGGAGCCGGGCATGGTCATCTCGATGGAGCCGATGCTGACTATTCCCGAAGGGCAGCCGGGGGCTGGCGGATACCGCGAGCATGACATTCTGATTATAACCCATGACGGGGCTGAGAATATCACCGGCTTTCCCTATGGCCCGGAAGTCAATGTGATCGACTAAGCGATTGGTGCGTCTTTTGATCGCTCCGACAGTGGTCGGGGCGATCTGCCGAGATGGTGTGACGCATGGGCTGGCGATTGCTGGTTTTGCTCAGGCAGATTGGAACCCGCGCAGAAGCTGGCGCAGCCCGAACATGGCACCTGCCACGATGCTGACAAAGACCAAAGGCGCGGAGAAGGCCAGTGTCGCCATCGCGGATGCGCCTTGCCCGACCGAGCAGCCAACCGCAATCACACCGCCCACGCCCATCAGACAGGCGCCTGCAACCTGACGGCCCAATTCGCGCGGGTCTTCACAGGCTTCCCAGCGAAAACGCCGCCGCCACACCGCCGCCAAGGCCGCGCCCACGACAACCCCGACGACCGATCCGACCGCGAAATTCAGCCCCCCCGCGCTGGAGGTCATCAGATACAGAATCGTCCGGCCAAGCGGGGCAGTGAAAGTGAACCCTTCAATCGGCACCGCTTCAAATGTGCCAAGCCGAAGCACTGATGTCGCAATAAAGGCATAGGCCAGCGACAGCCCCACAACCACACCCCATGCAATCGTGCGCGGGGCCGTGCGCAAATGCGGGTGCGCCAGCCCGATGCCGATCAGGGCCAAGCCGACCGGCACCGCCACGATCAGCGGCGACAGGCCCGTCATATTGGCAAACGCATGTGCAAAGCCTTGTGGGCTATCGGCCTCGATCTGGGGAAATAGCGCCACACGCAGCGGCGAGAGCGGCCCTGCCAATGTGACGAAACCCGAAACAGCCATAATCATCACAATCAGAAAAGACCGAAGATCGCCCCCGCCCAAGCGCACCAATGCCCCGAACCCGCAATTGCCCGCCAAGGCCATGCCATAGCCAAACAGCAACCCGCCAAGGATGGCAGTCAAGGGATTGAACGCAATCATATGATACGGGCTTTGTGTAATCAGCGCGAAACCCGCGGCCTCTGCCAGAAACAAAGCCAGAATCGCGACACCCAGAACCACCCCCCAAAGTCGCGCGCGGCGCTGGTCCCCGCCATAAGCGGCGCTTTCAATAGCGTTTAATGTGCAGAAGTCCCCCATACGTGCCGCATAGCCAAAAGCTATTCCGCCAAGCAAGCCAGCACTACCGGCCAATATCGAGGGTGACAAATCCCACATAGCTGGTCCTCCCGCGGGTTGGCCAAATCATTGGCCTGCCTATGACACGACTATAGGCCAGCCCTGTCACAGGGTCACGGAAAATCAGGGTTTGGGTTGCGCGCAGAACATCTCGTACACGACACCGATCAGCCGCGCGGCTTTTGGGTCATGAAGGGCGTAATAGATGGTTTTGCCGTCGCGTCGGCATGAAACAATGCCTTCCAGCCGCAGGCGGGCCAATTGTTGGCTGACAGCGGCTTGGCGCGAGTGCAACAATTGCTCAAGTTCCGTTACCGACTTTTCGCCCGAGGACAGATGGCACAGGATCATCAGGCGCCCCTCATGCGCAAGCGCCTTGAGGAAACATGACGCCGCTTGCGCTTGTTCAACCATATCGACCGGTTGCACCTCAGCGCGCGTGTCGTCGTCAGTCACAGACGTGTCCCGTTCCACTGTTTCGGTATCGGCAAGTTCATGGTCAAGCGACATCGCTTTATCCCTGTCGAAAGCGGCCCTGGCGTTGCGGCCCGTGAATTTATACGTTCAAGCAACTGAATATGTATTGTGCCTGAGGCTGTTGAGCAAGCTACCGCGATGCAGTTAGGCGCGAGATTGCCCAATATGGAGCGGATTTGTGACAATATACCATAGGATTGTGCAGAATTGGGATATTATCCTAAAGAAAATGCCCGCCATATTGGCGGGCATCCTCAATTTTAGGCGTAAGGCCGGAATTCAGGAGTCGCGCGGATCTTCGCGGTTGCCCTGATCGCGCATGTCGCCTTCGTCATCCATTCCCGCAGAACCGATATCGTCAAACAGTTCTGAAATCTCGAATTCAGCAGCGGCTTCTTCTTCAGCAGCCAATTCCTGAATCGATTTTCCGGATGCCTGCAACTGCGCTTCTTCAACCGAGCGTGCGACGTTCAAGCCGACCTCTACATCCACTTCGGGGTGCAGATTGATCATGGCCGTGTGCAGGCCAAGCAATTTGATCGGCGTGGTGATGACGATCTGGCGCTTGTCGATCTTAACGCCAGCTTCTTCCAGCAGATCAGCCACATCGCGCGGGCTGACCGAACCATACAGCGCGCCACCATCAGATGCCTGACGGATGACGGTATAGGTTTCCCCTTCCAGACGCGCAGCAACTGCCTGCGCTTCTTTGCGGGTTTCCAGATTCTGCGCTTCCAGTTCAGCCTTGCGTACTTCAAACGACTTGATGTTGTCGTTGGATGCACGCAGCGCTTTGCCCTGTGGCAGCAGATAGTTGCGCGCATAACCGGGCTTGACGTTGACCACGTCGCCCATCTGGCCAAGCTTGGCCACGCGTTCCAAAAGGATCACTTGCATGTCTCGTTCTCCTTATTTCACAGCGTAGGGCAGCAGTGCAAGGAACCGCGCGCGCTTGATGGCACGGGACAACTCACGCTGCTTCTTTGCCGATACAGCAGTAATGCGCGATGGCACGATTTTGCCGCGTTCGGAAATATAGCGCTGCAGAAGGCGTGTATCTTTGTAGTCAATCGCGGGCGCGTTGTCGCCAGAGAAGGGGCAGACCTTGCGGCGGCGGAAAAATGGTTTTGTAGCCATGGGTCAGATCTCCTTTACGATGCCCGACGACGTGGTTCGCGGTCGCCACGGTCACGGTCGTCACGTTTCTGCATCTGGGCCGAGGGGCCTTCTTCATGCGCGTCCACCTTGATGGTCAGCACGCGCATCACGTCGTCATGCAGACGCATCAGGCGTTCCATCTCTTGCACTGCGCTGGCAGGTGCATCGGTGCGCAGAAAGGCGTAATGCCCCTTGCGGTTCTTGTTGATCTTGTAGGCCATTGTCTTGACGCCCCAATACTCGTGATCCACGAGTGTCCCGCCATTATCGGCAAGGACAGCGCCAAAATGTTCGATCAACGCTTCGGCCTGTGTGTTCGACAGGTCCTGACGCGCGATCATGACATGCTCGTATAGCGGCATGCGATCTCCAATCTGTGTCATGGGTGCATTTCAAAAGACAGGTTCAACCCTTCCACCCCTGCCTACGAGAGCTGCACCGGTTCCAAAAATGGCGGAAGGTTGCCGCGCTCTTAGCCGCTCCGGCACTCAAGCGCAAGGGAAACGGGCGCGATAGGGCGCGCCTGTGCATGAACACCACAGCAGAGTCTTGCCACGCGGGCCGTGCTGTCGCATAAAGCACCAACTTCGCTTCAACAAAAGGGGTCCGACATGGCTCATACTACACCTTTGGTGCCGGCACTTGGCGGCAATGATACGATCTTGCGCAAAGTGACGATGGTTTTGTTCGGCTCGCTTCTTGTCGGGGCTGCTGCACAGGTCAGCGTGCCGATGTTTCCGGTTCCCATGACATTGCAGACCCTCGCCATCATGCTAATCGGCCTAACCTACGGCTCGCGGCTTGCTGGGGCGACATTGGTCACATATCTGGGGCAGGGCGCAATGGGCTTTCCCGTCTTTGCTGGCGGTGCTTTCGGGATCGCGCCATTCATGGGCCCGACTGCGGGCTTCTTGTTCGGCTTTGTCGCTATGGCATTCGTGATGGGCTGGCTAGTCGAACGCGGGTTATCAAACGGCCTGGGCATGGTCGGGGCAGCTTTGATTGCGACGACGCTTCTGTTCGTGCCGGGTGTGCTATGGCTCTATGTAGCAAGCCCGCTTGATCTTCAGGGTGCATTCATGGCCGCAGCAGCGCCGTTCGTTCTGGGTGAACTGGTTAAAGTGGCCGTTGCGGTATTGATCGTGACCGGCGCTTGGGCGGCCTTTAAATCCCGCCTTAACTGATCCAACGATAAGATTCTGAGATTAACGAAGGGCGGGGGTTATCCCCGCCCTTTTTCTGTGTGGCTTGTGTGAAGTTCTGACAATGCCGCCTCGCACAGGCCGAGTTCCAGCCATTGGCAGCCCGAACAAAGCTGCGCCAGTGACCCCGGTGGTACATGGGCGACAATGCGCGCCTGCGCGTCCGCCCATGTCAGGCAGTCCCCATCCGCAAGTGACAATGCCTGTGCATGGTGTGTGTCAAGCGCCGCGATCTTGGCCGCTTTCTCGCAAGACTGGCCGCGTTTATGTGGGCAGGGGGCGCAGATGCTGTCGGCCTGATACGTGACTTCGATCTGCACTGCGCCGCCACCCGGCGCACGCAAGCGATCCACAATCGCAGCCATATTGGCAGTGAAGTCGTCGGAATAGCCCTTGCCCGCAAACCCCAGCGCGCACAGGAAATGATGCGGGCGGAAGGTGACGCTTGCGCTCATTCCGCCGCTTGTTTGGGGGTAAAGCCGCGTTCGATCATGTCATGCGGTGCCACAGGGTATTCCCCCGAGAAGCAGGCATCGCAATATTGCGGGCAAGAGTTGTCGCGTCCGCCTGCCTCTCCCGCTGCACGGTACAGCCCGTCAAGGGTGACGAATCGCAAGCTGTCCACACCGATATGGTCGCGCATCTCGTCTTCGGTCATATTGGCTGCCAAAAGCTTTTCGCGCTCTGGCGTGTCCACTCCGTAGAAACAGGGCCACGCGGTGGGCGGCGATGCGATGCGGAAATGCACTTCTGCCGCGCCTGCCTCTAGGATCATTTCCTTGATCTTCTGACTGGTGGTGCCGCGCACGACCGAATCGTCAACCAGAATGATCCGCTTGCCACGAATAAGCGCGCGGTTGACATTCAGCTTCAGGCGCACGCCCATTGACCGGATCGCTTGCGATGGCTCGATAAAGGTGCGGCCCATATATTGGTTGCGCGTAATCCCCAGCGCAAAGGGAATCCCCGATTCCTGACTAAACCCGATTGCAGCGGGCGTCCCGCTATCGGGGATCGGGCAGACCATATCCGCGTCGACCGGCGCTTCGCGGGCCAGTTCAACACCGATCTGGCGACGTGTCTCATAGACCGATCGCCCCCCGAAAAAGCTGTCGGGACGCGAGAAATACACATGCTCGAAGATGCAAAAGCGCGATTTCTGCGCGGCAAAGGGCTGAACACTCTCCACACCCTTCTCACTGATGACGACCATCTCGCCGGGTGCAATCTCGCGCACAAACTCGGCCCCGATAATGTCCAGCGCGCAAGTCTCGGAGGCCAGAACCCAGCCCTGATGCAACCGTCCCAGCACCAGCGGGCGCACGCCCAGCGGGTCACGCACGCCAATCAGCTTGGTGCGCGTCATGGCGACGATGGAAAATGCCCCCTCGGCGCGGCGCAGCGCGTCTTTCATCCGCTCGGGGATGGTTTTCTGAAACGACCGCGCCATCAGATGGATCAGGCATTCGCTGTCGGAACTGGATTGAAAAATCGAGCCACGCTCGATCAATTCGCGGCGGATCGCATCCGCATTCGTGATATTGCCGTTATGCGCAAGTGCCGCGCCACCCATAGCAAATTCGCCAAAGAAGGGTTGCACATCGCGGATTTGCGTCGCACCCTTGGACCCGGCAGTGGAGTAGCGCACATGCCCGATTCCGATAGAACCGGGCAACGACTCGATCACGCCTGTCTTGGTAAAGTTGTCGCGCACCAGCCCGAACCTATGGGCAGAATGAAAGCCGGTTTCAGGATGGTGGGTGATGATCCCGCCCGCTTCCTGACCGCGATGTTGAAGGGCGTGCAGACCAAGGGCTACGAAATTCGCTGCGTCCTCTAGCCCTATGCACCCAAATACGCCGCATTCTTCACGCAGCTTGTCGTCATCGAACGGATGGCTGAGCATGGATATCTCGCATATCGTTTGCAGATGGGGGCGCTGTAACGCATCTGTTCGGCGCTGTCACGCGCCGAACGCAGAGTATTACCGACAATCGGCAACCAGTTCTTCATACTTCTGAACCAGCCAATTCGGGGCATCTTCGGGCACAGCTTCGTTCAGATTGCCTGATAACTGGGCGAAAATGGACGCTGAACGCGATTGTTCAACCAGCTCCACCGACCCCGGCGGCACCGCGCGATCGAAAACCAGTAACGCAATCGCTATCAACAAGATGCCGCGCGCCACACCAAACAGGAACCCCGCACCCTGATCGATCCCTCCTATCGCAGAGTTGCGAACAAAGGACGAAAACAAAGGTGTAATCAGCGAGGCAAGAACCAGCACCACCGCAAACACCACTGCAAAGGCGGCAATGACCGTCAATTCGCAGCTGTCACCCAGAAAATTGCCCAGATACGGGACTTCACGCACCAGCGGTTGCACCGCCGGGGCAAAGATGAAGGCCAGAACCGCGGCTGCAACCCAGCCAAGGATCGCCAGCGTCTCTCGCATGAACCCGCGCGAATACGCCAAAATGCCTGACACGATGATAATCACCGCGACACCCGCATCGACGATATTAAAGCCTTCCATGCCCGTCTCCTATATCCTGCGCCATACTCACCCAGCGCCAAAAACCTGCCCGACCACTTCTGCCAGATCGGGCATTTCTTTCAAAACAATTCCCGGTGTCGTGGCAGGTTTCAGAAGCCGGGGCGCAATAGCTGCGCAGAAACCAAGTTTTTGCGCCTCTTTCAACCTGTTTTCGGTCTGGTTGACCGGTCGCAACGCGCCAGACAGGCTTATTTCGCCGAAAACCACTGTATCCGCTGGCAGCGCGATATCTTCGCGCGCGGATAACAGCGCACAGGCGATGGCCAGATCAGCCGCCGGTTCATGCACACGGATGCCGCCCGCCACGTTCAAAAACACATCCATACCCGCAAACGGAATACCGCAACGCGCCTCTAGCACCGCCAGAATGGTGGACAGACGCGCAGAATCCAGCCCCACCACAGTGCGGCGCGGGGTGCCCAGCGTCGAGGGGGCGACCAGCGCCTGAATCTCTGTCAGCATGGGACGTGTGCCCTCAATGCCCGCAAACACGACCGAGCCGGGGGCAGGGGTGCCGCGCTCGGACAAAAACAGGGCCGAGGGGTTGGCGACTTCGGCCAGACCCGCGCCCGTCATCTCGAAAACGCCAATTTCATCGGCAGGGCCAAAGCGGTTTTTGACCGCGCGCAGAATGCGGAACTGGTGGCCGCGCTCGCCCTCAAAATACAGCACAGTATCGACCATATGTTCGACCACGCGCGGGCCTGCGATCTGGCCTTCTTTGGTGACATGCCCCACCAGCACCACCGACACGCCGCGCCGTTTGGCAAAGCTGACCAGCTCATGCGCCGCCGCGCGCACCTGACTAACCGAACCCGGCGCCGAATCGACCGTATCCAGCCACATCGTCTGGATCGAATCGATCACCACCAGATCAGGGCGCTCGGCATCCAGCGTGGACAGAATATCGCGCAAGCTGGTTTCCGCCCCCAGTTGCACCTTGGCTTGCGACAGTCCCAGACGGGCGGCGCGCAACCGGACCTGCGCGGCGGCCTCCTCGCCCGAGATATACATGCATTTCAAACCGGAATTGGCAAAAGCGGCCACCGCTTGCAGCAACAGGGTGGATTTGCCGATACCCGGATCACCGCCCACCAGAATGGCCGATGCAGCCACCAGCCCGCCGCCCAGAACACGGTCCAACTCGGCCATGTTTGACGCGCTGCGCGGCGGCGGTGCCTCGGAATCGGCAAGGGTGCTTAGCGCAATGCTGCGCCCCTTGCCAAGCCGCGGTCCCGGACCGGCAGAGACGGGTTTTTCCTCAATAATGCTGTTCCACGCACCACATGCCTCGCAGCGCCCAGCCCATTTGCGATGGGTTGCGCCACAGGCGGTGCACGAAAACTGAGGCAGAGCTTTGACCATGGCGCGTTATCGCAATCGTCGCGCGCCATCGCAAGCACCATCGCGCGAAAGCGATTTCATGTGGCATTACCTTTCTTATGCGGACGAGGTTCTATATAATTCAATCAACCGATACGCGACGCAAGGAGGTTGCCATGCCGCTCGACAAACCCGCCCTGAAGGCCAAGGACGCCCCCGATCTGGGCAAATTCCACTGGGAAGATGCCCTGCGACTGGAAAGCCAGTTGACCGAAGATGAACGCATGTTGCGCGATGCGGCGCAGACCTTTGCGCAGACAGTCCTGCAACCGCGCGTGATTGCCGCCTATCGCAATGAGACTGCCGACCCGGGCCTGTTCCCCCTGATGGGCGAGGCGGGATTGCTGGGCGCAACCTTGCCCGAGGAATATGGCGGGCTGGGTGCGTCTTACGTCACTTACGGGCTGATCGCGCGCGAGATTGAACGTGTCGATTCCGGCTATCGGTCAATGATGTCGGTGCAGTCATCCTTGGTGATCTATCCGATCTATGCGTATGGCTCGGAAGAGCAGCGCCAGAAATATCTGCCGGGGCTGAGTTCCGGCGCATTGATTGGGTGCTTCGGGTTGACCGAACCCGATGCAGGCTCTGACCCCGCTGGCATGAAAACCCGCGCGGAGAAGACGGCGACCGGCTACAAGCTGACGGGCGCGAAAATGTGGATATCAAACAGCCCCTTTGCCGATGTGTTTGTGATTTGGGCGAAATCTGACGCGCATGGCGGCAAGATCCGGGGCTTTGTGCTGGAAAAGGGCATGAAAGGCCTGTCGGCCCCCAAGATCGAGGGCAAACTGTCCTTGCGCGCCTCGACCACCGGCGAGATCGTGATGGACGGGGTCGAGGTCGGCGAAGACGCGCTTTTGCCGTATGTCGAGGGGCTGAAAGGGCCGTTTGGCTGTCTGAACCGCGCACGCTATGGGATCGCGTGGGGCGTGATGGGGGCGGCAGAATTTTGCTGGCACGCCGCGCGCCAATACGGACTGGACCGCAAGCAATTCGACAAACCGCTGGCGCAGACGCAGCTTTTCCAGAAGAAACTGGCCGATATGCAGACCGAAATCACACTGGGCCTGCAAGCGGCGTTGCAAGTGGGCCGGCTGATGGATGACGCAGCCGGTGCCCCTGAAATGATCAGCCTGATCAAACGCAACAATTGCGGCAAAGCGCTGGAGATTGCGCGCGTCGCGCGCGACATGCATGGCGGAAATGGCATTGCGGAGGAATATCAGGTGATGCGCCATATGCTTAATCTGGAGACTGTGAACACCTATGAAGGCACACATGATATTCATGCGCTGATCCTTGGGCGCGCACAAACCGGCTTGCAGGCATTTTTCTGATCAAACTGGGCACAAGCGCAACAGGGTCAAACGTCGGGCTGACGCCCGGCGTTTTTTTGAGTATTTTTGGCAAGAAAATGATCAGAATGGAATTTTGGGGATTTGACGGAAGATGAGATATGACTGATCGGCTGCCCGCGCATCAGATTGCCTATTGCAGATTGCGGGACATGGTCTTGTTTGGCGAGCTTGCCCCCGGCGCTGCGGTGACGATTGAGGGGTTGGTACGCCAGCTTGGGCTGGGAATGACACCCGTGCGCGAGGCGATCCGTAGGCTGATCGCGGAAGGGGCGTTGCAGTTGCAGGGCAACCGGCGCGTCTGTGTGCCGCGTCTTGATCTGCGTGCGCTTGAAGATCTGGGATATGCGCGTGAAGCGGTGGAAGTCAGACTGGCGGTGCAGGCGCTGGCGCATTGCAACCCCGATGTGGTGGCAGAGTTGCGTGCGATTGATGCCCGCCTTGATGCCGCAATCGCGCGCGGCGACATCGCGGCCTATCTGCGCGAGAACCACGGGTTTCATTTCACACTCTACGCATGCGCCGGATCGCAGGTTCTGGAAGCGGTGGCGGCGTCACTCTGGTTGCGGTTCGGCCCCTCGTTGCGTGTTGTGTGCCTTGGGCCAGAGGGGGTAGGGGCGCGCGGGGCGCATGGCGCGGCGCTGCACCAGCCCGACAACCATAAACGCGCCCTTGCCGCACTGGACGCGCGCGACACGGTGGCCCTGTCTGCCGCGATTTCTGCCGATATCGCGCAAGGTGTCGCCAATATTCGTGCAGGGCTAGAGGCGGGGGTGTTCGGGGTCGCGCAATAATTTGATCAAATTGCTTGACGCGGCACAGGCACAGAGTATCCTGTCTTGGACATCGAAATTTACAGGGTATCCACTTATGACGCTGACCAATGTTTTGCCCACGGCCGAGTTGCAGGCGCTGGACGCCGCCCATCATATGCACCCGTTCACGGCGAACGGGGCCTTGGGCAAGAAGGGGGCGCGCATCATCACCCGCGCCAAGGGCGTGCGCCTGACCGACAGCGATGGGGCCGAGCTGATTGACGGGATGGCCGGGCTGTGGTGTGTCAATATCGGCTATGGGCGCGAAGAACTGGCCGAGGCGGCAGCGCGCCAGATGCGCGAGCTGCCCTATTACAACACCTTCTTCCAGACCAGCCATGTGCCTGCATTGACGCTGGCGGCCAAACTGGCCGAACTGGCACCGGGCGATCTGAACCATGTGTTCTTTGCCGGATCAGGGTCCGAGGCGAATGACACCAATATCCGCATGGTGCGCCAGTATTGGGATCTGAAAGGCCAGCCAGAGCGCCGCACCATCATTGCGCGGATTAACGGCTATCACGGCTCGACCATGGGCGGGGGCAGCCTTGGGGGGATGGCGGGAATGCACGCGCAAGGCGGGCTGCCCATTCCCGGCATCGTGCATATTGACCAGCCCTATTGGTATGGCGAAGGCGCCGAGATGACGCCAGAGGCGTTTGGGCTGGCGCGTGCCCGGCAGCTGGAAGAGAAAATCCTTGAACTGGGCGCAGAGAATGTCGCCGCCTTCATCGCAGAACCCGTGCAGGGCGCAGGCGGTGTGATTATCCCGCCTGAGAGTTACTGGCCTGAAATCCAGCGGATCGTGGACAAATACGGCATCCTGCTGATCGCGGATGAGGTAATCACCGGTTTTGGCCGTCTTGGCCATTGGTTCGGCTCGCAAAGCTATGGCATCCGGCCCCATATTATGACCATCGCCAAAGGGCTTTCCTCCGGCTACCAGCCCATCGGCGGCTCGATCGTCTGTGACGAGATTGCCCATACGATTGCGCAGGATGAGTTTAACCACGGATATACCTATTCCGGCCATCCGGTTGCAGCAGCCGTCGCGCTGGAGAACCTGCGCATCTTGCAAGAAGAGGGGATCATCGAGCGCGTGCACGAGGAAACAGCCCCGTATCTGGCGAAAGTCTGGGGCGCATTGGCTGATCACCCGCTTGTGGGCGAGGCCGTGTCGCGCGGCATGATGGCCAGCCTTGCGCTGACGCCTGACAAGGCGCGGCGCGCGCGTTTCGCCTCCGAGCCGGGAACGGTGGGCTTGATCGCGCGGGAATATTCCTTTGACAACAATCTGGTCATGCGCCATGTCGGGGATCGTATGATTATCGCACCACCGCTGGTCATCACCCTTGAGGATATTGATGCCCTGATCGTGCGGGTTCGCAAGACGCTGGATCAGACGCATGATCATCTGACGCGTGCGGGATTGCTGCGCGCGGCTGCCTGACTGCACTAGTCATGCCGCTGCAATGGCCCGTCCATAACCCCGGCCACTGCCATTGCAGCCGCAAGCGCCCATTTGCGCGGCGCGATGAAACGGGGCGGCGGCTTGCGTGTGATATGCGGGGGGGCATCGCGGGCACCCATCATGCCACGCGCTGCACACCGCCCCCCTTCAGAGGCGGCGGCCACACCATTGCCATGCCAGCCAAGGGCCACCCAAAGGCCCTTCGCCCCCTCAACAGGGCCAATATAGGGCGCAAGCGACGCCGTCAGGCAGACCAGCCCATTCCAGCTATAGGCGGTTTCAACCTGTCGGAATTGCGGAAAAATCAGCTCAAACTCGGCGCGCGCGCGCTGTTTGAAACGGGCCACAGAGTGCGCCTGAAACGACAGGCCCCCACGCGCGCCGAACATCAACCGGTTGTCCGGCAACAGGCGGAAGTAATGCAGCAGATAGCGGTCGTCATAGGCCATCAGCGACCGGTTCCAGCCCTGTGCGTCCAACTCGGCGGCGGTGAGGGGGCGTGTGACCATGACGTTCGAGATGGCGGGAAGGATGCGCCGGTGCAGCCACGGGACGAGGCTTTCGTCACTATAGCCATTGGTTGCAATCAAGACCTGCCGCGCGATGACAGCGCCGGTAGCGGTGCGCAAACGCCAGCCATCACCATGCGGCACTATCTCGGTGACGCGACTGTCGCCTTGCACGCGCACCCCTGCGGCCTGCGCAGCACGTGCCAGCCCTGTGACATAGGCATAGGGGTGCAAGCCAAAGCCGCAAGGAACATAGCGCGCGCCCAGATATGCGGCGGTGTTCAGGCCTTGGGCGCGCAATTCCGCCCGGTCCAGCAGCGCGCCGCCCTCTGGCACAGGGGCCGCCTGCATACGGGCCCAACTGCGCGGGCTGGCCGCAAGGGCCAATTCGCCGGGCTCGGTCGTCTGTGCGTCGATCCTGTAGCGTGTCAGATTGTCCTGCACGCGTGCAATGGCGCGGGCCTCGAACCTGTCCCAGTCTTGCGCGGCCTCGCGCCCAAAGCACCGCGTGATCTGGTCCGCATCCAGCCGCGCGCCGCCTTGACAGCAAAACCCGCCATTGCGCCCCGATGCGCCCCAACCGGGTTGCGCGGCGTCCAACACGACGACATTGGTGCCATGCCGCTCGACCAGTTCCAGTGCGGCATTCAGACCGGCATAGCCCGCGCCGATAATCGCCACCTGCGCCTGTGTTTCCCCTTGCAGCGGCGGGCAGGCGGGCAGGGGCAGGCACGACGCGCGCCAGTAGCTGTCGGGCCATTCGTTCGGATCGTAGCCACTCGGCTCATACAGCATTGTTTTGCCCCTGATGTTCCGGCGAAACATAGGCCAATTCAGCATGGAGGAAAACCGCATGGCATTCGGTAAGCCGGGCATCGAGGTGGACAGCGCATTCACGCGCCCCGACCTGCGCGGGCTGTCCTTTGAAAACACCTTTGGCGGGGCGACAAGCTTTTTGCGCCGCAGCTACAACAAGGTGTTGCGCAGCGTTGATCTGGCGGTGACCGGCGTGCCTTTTGATCAGGCCACATCGCACCGGCCCGGCACAAGATTGGGGCCGCGCGCTCTCCGCGAGGCCAGCAGCCTGCAACCCTGCTATCCGCCCTATGGTTGGGGGTTTGATCCGCTGACAGAGTTCGACATCATTGATTATGGTGATCTGGCCTTTGATTTTGCCCGCATTCAGGATTTCCCTGAAACATTGCGCGCCCATATTGCCACGATCCTTGGGGCAGGGGCCGGCACGCTGGTTCTGGGGGGTGATCACTACATCACACTGCCCATCCTGCGGGCCTATGCCGCGAAATTCGGCCCGCTGAGTGTGATCCAGTTCGACGCGCATTCCGACCTGTGGCCCGATGATGACCCCGCGCGCATTGACCACGGCACGATGATGTACAAGGCCGTGCGCGAGGGTTTGGTCGCGCCAGAAACCTCGGTGCAGGTTGGTATTCGCACTGAATGCGCGGATTATCTGGGGCTGAGCGTGATCGACGCGTTCGAGGTTCATGACATCGGCCCCAAAGCCGTGGCCGCAAAACTGCACGAGATCGTGGGGCGGACGCCTTGCTATCTCAGCTTCGACATTGATGCGCTTGATCCGGCTTTTGCGCCCGGCACCGGCACGCCTGTCTGGAATGGCTTGACCCCCAATCAGGTGGCAGTCATCCTGCGCCAACTTTCAGGGGTCAATATGAAAGGCGGCGATGTGGTTGAAGTGTCGCCCGGTCATGATCCGACGGGCGTCACGGCGATCATGGGCGCGCATGTCGGGATGGAATTGATCTGCCTCTATTGTCGGGGCTTACAGGAAAAGGGCGGTGCATGATCAAACTTATACTTCTGGGGGCTGTCTTTGTGGCGGTGGCCGTTGCGGCCTATATCCGGCTTGCCCCGTCTGACCCCGCGCGCTGGCACGAAGACCCGCGCCTTGTGTCGCGCCCCACCACGCCGAATTTTCACCTGATCCGCATGGTCGGCGGCGATGCCATGCCACAAGTGTTTCAGATGGCCCCTGACGCGCTGGCCGCACGGCTGGATGAGGTGGCGCGCGCAGATGGTGCCACGCTGCTGGCAGGCTCGGTGCAATCGGGCCACATGACCTATGTGACACGCACCCCGTGGATGGGCTATCCCGATTACACCTCGGTCCTGATTGAGCCGGCGGGCGCGGGCGCGATGCTGCTGGCATTCGCACGCGCGCGCTTCGGGCGCTCCGACCTTGGCAACAATCGCGCACGGCTGGAGCGTTGGATCGCGCAGTTGGACCGCCCCGCCCTTACCGACTAAGCGTACAGCACCCGCTCAGCAGGGGGGCATCGGGCGCGGTCATCAGACTGATCGCCAGCCCGAATTGCAGATCACTCATTCCGTCATTGCAGCTTGCGGGGTAGATGAAAGCTGTCGCTTGTCCCCCGTTGCCGCCCATATGCACCATGCGCCGCAAATCATCGGCTATGCCGCTATCCTGCGCAATCCAGATCGGCATGTCCTGACCGGGCGCATCGGGCGTGTCGAAATGCAGCGCGCCGCCGATATTCGAGGCCGACCAGAACGGCTCGGTCCCAGTGCAGAACAGGTCATTTGGCAGGTTGTAATTGTCAATATGCACCCCGCGCTCGGCCATATAGCGCAGATTGACCCAGCCCGACCCCTCGCCGCTGTTCACGCGCCCCCAAGTGCCTGCGTCATTAGTGGCCACAACTTCGACGTTCTGCGCGTCATGGGCCAATGTGCCGATGATCTCTGCACCCGCAGACGGCTCTGCGCGGATATTCAGCGCGTCATCGGCCGCAACATCGTGCACATCATAAAGCTGCGGCATGGGTTGCGCCTGCGCCGCAATTACGGTTGCACCAAGAATAATCATAGCCAGAAATCCGCGCATCGGCCCCCTCCTGAAAATAGAAAATTTTTGCAACGATAGGCCGGAGTGGGCAGCCCTGCCAAGATTTTCTGCGCGATACGGATCAGCTTTTCGTGTGCTCCAGCGGCATTTCGGTGGTGAACTTGATCTCCTCCATCGACAAAAGGGCTGTCACATTGTGAATCGTCACTTCCGAGATCAGCGCCTGATAGAACCGGTCATACGCGCGGGCATTGGGTACGCGCACTTTCAGGATGTAGTCGATGTCACCGGCTAGCCTGTGCGCCTCCATCACTTCGGGGCGGGCGCGAACGGCTTGCAAAAACCGCGCCTGCCAGTCGGCCTCATGCGCCGAGGTGCGCACCAGAACAAAGAAACACGCCTCCAGCCCCAACGCCTCTGGGTCCAGCAGCACAGTGTCGCGGACAATGATGCCCGCCTTGCGCAGCTTGCGGATGCGATTCCAGACAGGGGTCTTGCTGGAACTCACTTTGCGCGCAATATCATCCAAGGACTGGCTTGCATCTTGCTGCAACTCGGTCAGAATACGGCGATCCAATTCGTCCAGATCCAGCGGCATAAGTCGATTCCTTCCTGTAGAACGCAATTATTCTAGAAAATAATTCCGAATAAAGCAAGATTGGACTGTAATTCGCGGAATTATATTTTACACAACCGCCAATGCGTTTAAAGCGCGAACTTGATTTTGATGTGAATCAAGGCGTAAACAGACCACGAGCGATAGCGAAGTCCACATGCCGCGTGCAGGATGGCGCGCCATCTTCCAAGTGAAAGCAAAACCGATGACCGAACACAGCGCAATCTCGCCCAAGCCGATCCCCACCTTGCCAGATGCCCAGACCGTGACATCCGTGACCCATTACACCGATCACCTCTTCGCATTCCGGTGCACGCGGCCACGGTCCTTGCGGTTCCGCTCTGGCGAGTTTGTGATGATCGGGCTGTTGGGCGAGAATGGAAAGCCGCTGTTGCGGGCTTATTCCATCGCCTCGCCCTCTTGGGATGAAGAACTGGAATTCTATTCGATCAAGGTGCCTGATGGCCCCCTGACATCGCGCTTGCAGCATATCCAGCCGGGTGATCCGATCATTCTGCGCCCCAAACCCGTGGGAACACTGGTGCTTGATGCACTGCTGCCGGGACGGCGGCTGTGGATGCTGGCGACGGGCACCGGCATTGCGCCCTTTGCGTCCTTGCTGCGCGACCCCGAGACATGGGAGAAATTCGATCAGGTCATCGTAATGCATACCTGCCGCGAAGTGGCCGAACTGCCCTATGGCCGCGACCTGATCGAGGCTTTGCCACATGACCCGCTGATTGGCGAATTTGTGGGCGACAAGCTGCTCTACTACCCGACAACCACGCGCGAGCAGAGCGCGCAGATGGGGCGGGTGACCGACAACCTGTCTTCGGGCAAGGTGTTTGCGGATCTGGGTATTCCCCCGCTTGATCCGGTTGTGGATCGCGCCATGGTCTGCGGCTCTTTGGCCTTCAACCTTGATATCAAGAAAATTCTGGAAGAGGCTGGCCTCCATGAGGGTGCGAACTCTGCCCCTGCGCAATATGTGGTCGAGAAAGCGTTTGTCGACTGATCTGTAAGGTCATTTTCTTGCTAAAAATACTCAAAAAAAGGCGGGCCAAATGGCCCGACTTTTCAATTTGGCCTTGCGACAGCCCCTTAGCCAGCCGCCATCTGGTTGTGCTTGCGTGCAACGAAATCCTTGGCCGTTTCAACCGCGACTGCCGCATCACGGCAATACGCGTCTGCACCGATTGCGCGCCCGAATTCTTCATTCAGCGGGGCGCCGCCCACCAGCACGATATAATCATCGCGCTTTTCCTGTGCGATCAGCGTGTCGATCACGACTTTCATATAGGGCATGGTCGTCGTCAGCAG
Organism: Roseinatronobacter monicus; assembly: GCF_006716865.1. Taxonomy (NCBI): domain Bacteria; kingdom Pseudomonadati; phylum Pseudomonadota; class Alphaproteobacteria; order Rhodobacterales; family Paracoccaceae; genus Roseinatronobacter; species Roseinatronobacter monicus. The sequence continues at coordinate 1,448,493 of NZ_VFPT01000001.1, forward strand.
CGCGGACATGCCCAAGATATCGGGTTGTTCCCGTTCCAGTGCTTCCAGATACTTCTCGACCGAATTGTTGATCCCCAGATCAACGACTTCAAACCCGGCCCCTTCCATCATCATGGCGACCAGATTTTTGCCGATGTCGTGAATATCCCCCTTCACGGTGCCAATCACCATCTTGCCCATGCGCGGCGCGCCGGTTTCCACCAGCAAGGGTTTGAGGATGAACATGCCCGATTTCATCGCATTCGCCGCCAGCAACACTTCGGGCACAAACAAAATTCCGTCGCGGAAGTCATGGCCCACGATCGTCATGCCCGCGACCAGCGCTTTGGTCAGAATGTCATACGGTGTCCAGCCGCGCGCGAGCAGAATGTTCACACTCTCCTCGATCTCTTCTTTCAGACCATCGTACAGGTCGTCCATCATCTGTTCGACGAGTTCATCGTCAGACAGATCAGCAAGGATGATGTCGTCTTCTTCAGACATGAAAGCTACCTTTCAAGGCATGCCGGTAGGGGCGGTTACACGAAGCTGTCTCCGATTTCGGACAGAATGCCGCATGGCACTGTCCCAATTGCGACATGGACCTGCATTCACGCGACGCGGCATACCGAAATCAGACTTAAGGGTTGGTTATTCAGGCATCGCTGCGGCGGCGGCGTCCGCTGGTGCGCGCGCGGCGCGTTTCGGTGTCGCCACCTTCCTCGGTGCCGTCGACCGCAGAAGAGAAGCCACCCAGCGCATCCGTGATCGCCTCCAGCGTCGGGCGCGGACCGGGGGCGCGTGTTTCCAGCGCCTCTCGCATCGCGCGCAGATGCTCGGGCATGGTGCCGCAGCACCCGCCAATAATGCGCGCCCCGCAATCGCGGGCCAGCACGGCGTAATCGGCCATCAGCGCGGGTGTTCCATCATAATGGATATGCCCGTCATGGTATTTGGGAATGCCCGCATTCCCCTTGGCGATGATCGGCAGATCACTGCCCGCATCGACAAAGCCCAGAACCGTGCGCAGCAGATCAGACGCGCCGACACCGCAATTTGCACCAAACGCCAGCGGCGGGTGTTTCAGCTTATGCACCATCTGTGACATCGCCGCCGAGGTCATGCCCATCATTGTGCGCCCGGCAGTGTCGAAGCTCATCGTTCCGCACCACGGCATCCCTGCCAAAGCGGCGGCTTCGGCGGCGGCCTTGTATTCCTCTGGGGCCGAGATTGTCTCGACCCACAGCACGTCTGCGCCGCCATCTTTCAGACCTTCGGCCTGTTCATGGAACATCTCGACGGCCAGCTCATGCGTGAGCGTGCCCATCGGGGCCATGATATCGCCTGTCGGCCCGACAGACCCCGCAACGATGACAGTACGGCCGGATTTGTCTGCAATCTCGCGCCCCAACTCAGCGCCCAGCTTGTTCAACTCGTGCACGCGGTTTTGCGCGTCATGCAGTTTCAGGCGGCTGGCATTGCCGCCGAATGTGTTGGTCAGAAACAGGTCAGAGCCTGCCTCGACTGCATTGCGATACAGGGTGCGGATCTTATCTTGCGCGTCAACATTCCACAATTCCGGCGCATCACCAGAGGCCAGACCCATATTGAACAGGTTGGTGCCGGTCGCGCCGTCGGCCAAAAGCCAGTCGCGCTTGGCCAGAAGATCAAAGAATGCAGTGCTCATGTCACGCCTTTCACGGTCACGGAGCGCAAAGCCGCAGCCTTACGCGCATTTCGCTGCTACCTGTCACAGCTTGGAGTGTGACGCAAATTCATATTCTGCATAAGGATCATGACACATTTTCATGGGCACGTCGCTTTTTCCGTGCCCATGCAGATGCAATGCGCCAGCCTTACCCCTCGGACAGTTCCGATTTTGCCTCGGTCAGAAATTCGGTCATCTTGGCGCGGATCAGGGCCTCATCGGCATGTGCGCCCAGATCAGCCAAAAGTTTGCGCACAACATCTTCATGGCCCGCTTCTTCAAAATCTGCGCGGATCACTTCCATCGCGTAATTATCTGCGTCTTCAGCGGTTTTTCCCAATAGACCTGCTGCCCAAAGGCCAAGTTTCTTGTTGCGGCGCGCGACGGCCCTGAACACCATTTCCTGGTCATGGGCATATTTGTTCTCGAATGCGCGTTCGCGGTCTTGGAAAGTGCTCATAATCTTGCCTCGTTATGGTCAAAAGGTTCCCTGAAATATGGCCCCTGCCGCCCTTCGCTGCAAGGTCAAAACCCCTGGCTTATGCGCAAACAGGCTGCCTTGCGGTGATGACGCGGCTAAGCTATAGGGCAGCGACACGATTGCGTCACCCCCAACAGAACCGGAGAGCTTGATGGCACGCCGCACCAAAATCTACGAAGGCAAGGCCAAGATCCTGTATGAAGGCCCAGAGCCGGGGACGATGGTGCAGTATTTCAAGGATGATGCCACTGCATTCAACGCCGAGAAGCGCGATGTGATTGAGGGCAAGGGCGTGTTGAACAACCTGCTGTCCGAGTTCTTCATGACCGGGCTTGGCCAGATCGGTGTGCCGACACATTTTCTCAAGCGCATCAACATGCGCGAGCAACTGATCCGCGCGGTCGAGATTATCCCGCTGGAAGTGGTCGTGCGCAATATCGCTGCGGGCTCCATGTCCAAGCGCTTGGGGATCGAAGAGGGCACGCCCTTGCCGCGCCCGATTATCGAGTTTTATTTCAAAGATGACGCGCTTGGCGATCCGCTGGTCACCGAAGACCAGATCCTTGCCTTCAATTGGGCCAGCCATCAGGATCTGGATGACATGGTCGGACTGGCCGTGCGCGTCAATGATTTCATGTCGGGTGTTATGATGGCCGTGGGCATCAAACTTGTGGATTTCAAGATCGAGATTGGCCGCCAGTTTGATGGCGAGATGCAGCGCCTGATCGTGGCAGATGAAATCAGCCCCGACAGCTGCCGCCTGTGGGATATGAAAACCGGACAGAAGCTGGACAAGGACGTGTTTCGCCGCGACCTTGGCAGCCTGACCGACGCCTATTCCGAAGTTGCGCGGCGTCTGGGTGTCATGCCAAAATCGCCCACACCCATTAATAAACCCAAGTTGATGAACTGAAAGGCGTACCCATGAAACTGCGTGTATTTGTAACCTTGAAACCCGGTGTGTTGGACCCGCAGGGCGAGGCGATCCGCCATGCATTGTCGGCATTGGGGTTTGAGGGTGTAAATGGCGTGCGGCAAGGCAAGGTGATCGAACTTGACCTGACCGAGGGGGACACGGACAAGGCCAATGAACAGGCGCGCGCCATGTGCGACAGGCTGCTGGCCAACACAGTTATCGAAAGCTACCGGATCGAACCCGCCTGAAACTGTCGGGGTCAGACAGCGCTGTCTTGCAAGGGTGCGCTCGGGGCTGACTGCTCCGTTACATCCTTGCAGCACCCACAATCCGCGCGCCGCGTGATCCGCACGCTGCGCGTTTCTGCATAAAGCGCGTCATGGATCAGCAAGCGCCCGCGCAATCCGGTGCCAGCGCCTGTGATTTCCTTTATCGCCTCCAGGGCCATCATCGCGCCCAAAATGCCGGGCAAGGGTGAAATCACCCCCGCCTCTGCGCAAGCGGGGGCAAGGCCGGGCGCGGGCCGGGTGGGGAACAGGCATTCAAAACACGGCGCACCACTCGCCGGATGATACAGGCTGATTTGCCCCTCCCATTGCGTGATTGCCGCCGAAATCAGCGGTTTCCCTGTGGCGACGGCGGCGCGATTGACCAGATAACGGGTGTCAAAATTGTCCGTGCCATCCAGAACCAGATCGTATTCGGCAAATAGTTCTTGCGCGATTTCGGGCGTCAAGCGGCGCTGATAGGGGCGCACGGTGATAAACGGGTTCAGCGCCATCATCGCGGATTGCGCTGAAAAGACTTTGGGCGTGTCAATCGTGTCATCACGGTGAATGATCTGGCGTTGCAGGTTTGACCCGTCAACCAGATCATCGTCAATCACGCCGATGGTGCCGACACCCGCCGCCGCCAGATATAGCAGCGCAGGCGATCCCAGCCCGCCCGCGCCAATGACCAGCACCTTTGCCGCCTTCAGCTTTTTTTGCCCCGCCCCCCCGATTTCGCGCAAGACAATATGGCGGGCATAGCGGTTCAACTCTGCCTCACGAAAGGTGCCGGGCTGGTCGGGTGGGGCGTCCTCAGGGGGGGCGTTGCGTTTGTGCAAGCCTCCGACAATCCGCGTATATCCGTAAACCAACGCCGCCAGCCCACCAAGAACCAGCCACGGGCGCACGTCACCACCTGTTGCACGTCGCAATTCTGCGGCTTCAGGCAGCACAAGGTTGGCCAATACGGCTGCCACATAGAGCAGGCCAATCATGACAAGCCGCACCCGCACTGGCGTTTTCATCACCCAGCCAAGCCCCCAAAGTGCGGCCATCAGGAACAGAACAAAACCCATCTATTTCAACCCTGTAGAGCCGTAAGCACCCGCACCGCGTGATGTGTCGCCCAGCGTGTCAGTGCTCTGAAAGCGGGCCTGAACAACGGGCGCAATGATGATCTGCGCAATCCGCGCGCCATGCTCGATAAGGAACGCCTCGTCCCCCAAGTTAACAAGAATAACACCGATGGGGCCACGATAATCGCTGTCGATTGTGGCCGGTGCATTGGGCAGCGCAATGCCATGACGCAGCGCCAGACCAGAGCGCGCGCGGATCTGCATCTCATACCCTTGCGGTATCTCGCAGGCCAGTCCGGTTGGCACCAACATGCGCGCCATAGGGGCCAGCAGCAGCCCGGTCACGCGCGCCTCGGCTGGGAAATTGGCGCGAATATCCGCCCCCGCAGCCCCCGGGGTCGCATACGCGGGCAGGGGCACTGCGGGGTCACTGTCGGGCAGGCGCAGGAACTTGACGGTAACACTCATGCCAATGCCTCGGCTATGCGCGCGGCCAAACGCTGCGCGACTTCACTTTTTGGCAAGGGTGGCCAATCTTCGGCCCCCGCTTCGGTAATCAGATGCACCGTGTTGTTGCTGCCCCCCATGATCCCTGTCGCGGGCGAGACGTCATTCGCCACGATCCAGTCGCACCCTTTGCGCAGGCGTTTTGCCGTTGCATGGGGAACCACATTCTCGGTTTCCGCAGCAAAACCGATCACCAGCTTTGGCCGTTCGGGGTGCGCGCAGACAGTCGCAAGAATATCCGGGTTCTCAGAAAGTGTAATGCTTGGAGAGGTTTGTGCCACCTTCTTAATCTTTTGCGTCAAGCTGTTCTCGACGCGCCAATCTGCAACAGCGGCGGCAAAAATCGCCGCATCGACCGGCAGTGCGGCCTCAACCGCCGCCAGCATCTCGCGCGCAGTCTCAATGCGGTGCACAGCCACTCCAGCGGGCGGCGGCACACTGGCCGGTCCTGTGACAAAGATCACCTCCGCGCCCAGATCACGCAACGCAACCGCAAGTGCCGCTCCCTGCGCGCCCGACGACCGGTTGGCGATATACCGCACTGGGTCAATCGGTTCATGTGTCGGACCGGATGTGACCAGCACCCGTTTGCCCGACATTGGCCCCGCGCTGAACTGTGCGGCAATGGCTGACAGGATCTCGTCCGGTTCGGCCATGCGTCCGGGACCATATTCACCGCACGCCATATCACCACTATTGGGACCGACGCTTCTCACCCCATCGGCATGCAACTGCGCCAGATTGCGCTGGGTCGCGGGGTGGGACCACATGCGCAAATTCATCGCAGGTGCAATCAGGACAGGTTTATCGGTTGCCAACAGCAACGTCGTCGCCAGATCATCGGCATGGCCACCGGTCATTTTCGCCATCATATCGGCGGTTGCGGGGGCCACAACCAATAGATCAGCGGCGCGCGACAACTGGATATGGCCCATTTCGGCCTCGTCTTTCAGGTCGAACAGGTCTTGGTAAACCTGCATCCCTGCAAGTGCGGCCACCGAAAGGGGGGTGACAAATTCCGTGCCTGCGCGCGTCAGGACAGGGATCACCTCTGCGCCCGCGCGGCGCAACTGGCGGATCAGATCAAGGCATTTATATGCCGCGATTCCGCCACCAATAATCAGCGTGACACGTTTTCCGGCCAACATGGCTCTGCCTCTTGCATGATGAACTCTGGCTCAAGCCTTACGCGCTTGGCGCAAAAAACGAAAGCCCAACTGCGGTTAGCGAAACACCTCGCAAGGGTCGGGGCGCGGGTGCGGGTCGGTCACGATCCAGTAGTCATGAGGTGGTTAATCTTCCGGTGTCAGCTCGAACTGACCCACAGACAGCACCCGCAAATCGGGCTGCGCTTGCGTCAGCATATAGGGCGCGCCCCAATCATTTCGCGCATGTCCTGTGCCGGTGATCACAATGACCGGCCCGCCGGTCTGTGTCACGGCCTCCAGTGCGGCATCGGCCAGCATGGCATCGCGCAGGCGCTGGATATCGACCATTCCGGGCAGCAAATCCTCCGGCAATGCGCCCGCGCCTGAAGCGCTTCGCGCTCATGTTGTTGCGCTGTTGGCAGGTCAGTTGTTAGGCCAAACAGCGCGGCGTCGCCTGACAATACCTGATCAAGGTCTTGGCCCATTGCTGCGCGCGCGGCCTCTCGCGGCAGGCCAGCCCCGAAAACCTGCGCCTGCGGCGCGGCAGAGAATAGCGGGTAATAGAGCGCGAAATCAGGCCATCCCGACGCATCCCAATCCAGCAGCGCGCGCAATTCTGCCATGTCGGGCAAGCTGTCTGGCATCCGGCTGGCCTGATCCGGGTCAAGCATTTCAAGCACCAGCGCCGTCGGGCCGATCTGTTCAATCGCGCGCGCCTGATTGTCATGGTGCATCGGATTGTCATGCACCTCACCAAGGAAGATGACATCGGCCAACGGTAGCCCGCCGACATCATCCGCGTCGATCAGTTTTGCATGGGCAGGGGCACAGGCCAACGCTGCAAGCGTAAACAAATATTTCATGTCAGGAAGTGAAACACTTCCTTAGACTGAGTCTCAAGGCTTTTGCGCATTTTCTGGAATGCCGCGGCTTCGACCTGACGAATACGCTCCTTGGACAGGCCCAATTCCTCACCCAGTGATTCCAATGTGCGCGGGTCGTCCCGCAGTTTGCGTTCACGTACGATAAAACGCTCTCTCTCGCTCAGCCCCTTCATCGCCACGATCAACCAGTCGCGCAATTGTGCTATGTCATGCGCTTGCTCAACCTCCGCCCCTGCCTGCGGTGTGTCATCTTCCAGCGCATCAATCCATCCGCGCCCGTCCTCATCCGACGACTGCATGGCGTTGAGCGAAAAATCAGAGCCGGACAAACGCCCTTCCATCATTTCCACATCATGCAGCGGCACACCCACTTCGCGCGAAATCATCTCGCGCAGTTGGTGCCGGTCTAGCTCCTCACCGCGCGCCAAGGCTTCGCGCTCGAATTTGGCCTGTACGCGGCGCAAATTAAAAAACAGGGTTTTCTGGCTAGAGGTTGATCCGGTGCGCACCATCGACCAGTTGCGCATGACATAATCCTGAATGCTTGCCCGTATCCACCACACAGCATAGGTCGAGAACCGCACCCCGCGTTCAGGGTCAAATTTTTCGGCGGCTTTCATAAGCCCCAAACCGGCTTCTTGAATAAGGTCATTCATGGGCGCGCCATAGCGGCGGAATTTGCCAGCCATCGAGATTGCAAGCCGCATGTAAGCTGTAATCAGCCGGTGCAGCGCTTGTTCATCCCGATGATCGCGCCACGCGCGCGCCAGCCCCAGTTCTGTTTCGGCGTCCAGCAATTCGGCCTTCATCGCCTTGCGAGACATTCTGCGATCGTCGGAAAAATCCAGTGACATTTTTTCCCCCACCATGCTTTGTTGAGGGTGTTACGCACCAAAATGCCAATTGGTTCACATGCGATGTAATTTTCTTGCAGGGGCGGCTGTGTTGCGCGCGTTAACCTTTCGGAAAGGGTTGGCGCGTTAACCATGTGTCTGGGTAAAGTGGAAATCAACATGGTCGCTCGGGCCTTGACTGTTGCATTTGTGGGGATCGAGGCGCGCTTGGTCGAAGTGCAATGCGCGCTCTCGCCGGGGTTGCCGTCATTTCAGATTGTTGGCCTGCCCGACAAGGCTGTGTCCGAGGCGCGCGAGCGTGTGCGCGCAGCGCTTTCCGCCCTGTCCGTGGCGCTGCCCTCCAAACGCATCACGATCAATCTGTCCCCGGCTGATATGCCGAAAGAGGGGTCTCATTTCGATCTGCCCATCGCCATGTCGCTTCTGGCAGCACTGGAAATCATACCAGCAGAAGAGGTTGCGGACACAGTCGCCTTGGGCGAGCTGTCACTTGACGGGGCGCTGGTGGCCGTGTCGGGGGCATTGCCTGCGGCCATGACCGCAGCCGAGGGCGGCTACACCCTGTTCTGCCCTGCCGGCTGCGGTGCGGAAGCGGCATGGGTCGCGGATACGCGCGTTTTCGCACCAACCTCACTCGCGCAGGTTATCCGACACTACACCGGACAGGCACCGCTGAGCCCAGCCAGCCCCGGCGAGGTTATCCGCGAAGGGTCCGCGCGTGATTTGTTCGATGTGAAAGGGCAGGAGCGCGCCAAGCGTGCGCTGGAAATCGCGGCATCGGGGCGGCATCACATGTTGATGGTCGGAACACCGGGGTCAGGCAAATCTATGCTGGCCGCGCGCATGCCCGGCATCCTGCCCGACCTCAGCGCGGCCGAGGCGTTGGAGACGTCGATGGTGCATTCCATCTCTGGCTTGCTGGAACAGGGCGGGATTTCGCGCGCGCGCCCCTTCAGAGAGCCGCATCACACAGCCTCTGTTGCGGCAATTGTGGGGGGCGGCAAGGGGGCGAAACCGGGTGAGATTTCGCTGGCCCATAATGGCGTGCTGTTCCTGGATGAGTTGCCCGAATTTCCACGCATGGTGTTGGAAACCCTGCGCCAGCCCATTGAGACGGGCGAGGTGGTGGTCGCGCGTGCCAATGCCCATATCCGCTATCCGTGCCGTTTTCTGCTGATCGCGGCGGCCAATCCGTGCAAATGCGGCTATCTGTCGGAACCCGCCCGCGCTTGTGCGCGCGCCCCGGCTTGCGGCGAAGATTACATGGGGCGCATATCCGGCCCCTTGATGGACCGCTTCGATCTGCGTGTCGAAGTGCCGCCGGTCGCGTTTTCGGATCTCGATTTGCCGCCATCGGGCGACAGCTCTGCCATCGTGGCGGCGCGCGTGGCGCAGGCGCGCGCTGTGCAATCGGCGCGGTTTGCGGGTTATGAGGGCTTGCGCGTCAATGCCGATGCAGAAGGCGCGCTGCTGGAAGAAATCGCAGCCCCCGATGCCGAAGGGCGCGCCCTTCTGACGCGCGCGGCGGAACGCTTTGGCCTGACCGCGCGCGGCTATCACCGCCTGTTGCGGGTTGCGCGCACGATCGCAGACTTGGAAGGCGCGCCCGTGATCCGTGCGCCGCATATGGCCGAGGCGATCAGCTATCGCCTGATGGGGATGGTGGACACTGTGAGCGGATGAACAGGGCCGCATCGCCCAAGGCTTTGCGCGCCTCTGGCAGCCAGCCATGAAAAAACTGCCAGACATGGGGCAGGTTGCCCCATTCCTGTAGCGTCACGTCTACGCCATCGCGCTGCAACACCTCTGCCATGCGGCGCGAATCGTCACGCAATATCTCGCTGCGCGCAACCTGAATCAGGACAGGGGGCGCGCCTTTGAAATTGCCGAATAACGGCGAGATGCGCGGATCGCGCGGATCGGCCCCGGCCAGAACACGGTCGCGCAACTGCTCCAACCGGTGCGGCGGCAAGAGCAACTCACTCTGTGCGTTTTGCGTGATGGATGCACCCGACAAGGACAGATCAGTGAAGGGAGAGAACGCGAAAACGCAAGCGGGACGTGGCTGGTCTGTCGCGCAAAGATGGCCGAGCAAGGCCAGCGCCAGCCCCCCGCCCGCCGAATCACCCCCAACGACCACCGAACTGGCAGGCACACCCCGCGCCATCAGCGCATTCCATATCCCCACAGCATCGTCAAACGCGGCTGGGAAGGGATGCTCGGGTGCAAGGCGATAATCTGGCAGGCAGGTTTTTCGTGTCAGGAAATTCGCAAGTGCGGCATGGGTGCGCGGATTGCCCATGACATAGCCGCCACCATGAAAATACAGAATAAACCGCTCTGATTGGTCGGGCAGGGCGGTCCACAGCGCGGGCAGATCGCGCGCCTCAATGTCGAATGTATCTGGAATGAAGGTCTTGTATGGGCGGCCACGCGCGTTCAGCCAAGCGCCACGCTCGAACCATTTGCGCGCCGCCAGACTGTCGCGCTGGCGCCCCAGTGACCGGCGCACGGCGTGGCGCATGGCGACACGCATGACCTTCAACTGCCAGATCATGACGTGCGACGGGCCTCTATCGCTTCCCAGATCAGTTTCGCGCCATTCACCCCGTCGAAGCGTTCTAGCTCCTGCAACCCTGTGGGCGAGGTCACGTTGATTTCCGTCAGGTAATCGCCAATCACATCGATGCCGACGAAAATCTGACCCTTTTCGCGCAGCAACGGGCCGATGGCCGCGCAGATGTCGTGGTCACGCTGTGTCATCGCCACGCGCTCTGGCCGCCCCCCCACATGCATGTTCGAGCGCGTCTCGCCCACCGCAGGCACGCGGTTGATTGCACCAATGGCAACCCCGTCCACCAGAATGATGCGCTTGTCGCCCTTGGCTACAGCGGGCAGAAATTTCTGCACGATCAACGGCTCGCGGTTGATGCCCGCAAATAATTCATACAGCGACGCAAGGTTGCGGTCATTGGGGTCCAGCCGGAACACGCCCGCGCCGCCATTGCCGTAAAGCGGCTTCAGAATCACATCGCCATGCTCGGCCTTGAAGGTGCGGATCGTGGCCAGATCGCGCGCGATCATTGTCGGCGGCGTCAGGTCCGGGAATTTCAGCACCAGCAGCTTTTCGGGGTAATTGCGCACCCAGAACGGGTCATTCACCACCAATGTGGCGGGGTGGATCATGTCCAGCAAATGCGTTGTCGTGATATAACCCATGTCAAAAGGCGGGTCTTGCCGCAGCCAGACCACATCGATTTGGGCCAGATCAAGCATCTCTTCCGCGCCGAAGGTGACATGCGCGCCCTTGACCTTGTGCAAGGTCACGCTGCGCGCCAATGCCATGACGCGCCCTTCGCTGAAAATCAGTTTTTCAGGGGTGTAGACATACAACTCATGCCCGCGTTCCTGCGCTTCCAGCGCGATGCGGAAACTGCTGTCCGCGTCGATATCGACAGTTTCAATCGGGTCCATCTGAAAGGCAACACGCAACGCCATGCGATCCTCTTTTCATCATCAAGGGGCCAAATTCTGCCCGGTTCAACTCTAGATGACGGAAGCCGGGATCGGTTGCAATGGGCGCAATGCCTCAGGCGGCCAAAGCATTCTCCAGCACGGAAACTTCGCCATGCGCGTTGACCAGCGCCACATCAAACCGCGCCGGTGTCATCTGCCCTTGCGGCTGCGTGCCCAGAAATTCGCTTGCGGTCTGGAATATGCGATCAATCTGCTGCGCGCCCAGACGCAGTGCAGCGGCGTCAAAGCTGCGGCTTTTCTTCACCTCGACAAAGATCACATCGCTGCCACGCTGCAAGACAAGGTCAATCTCACCATGCACACCGCGATAGCGTTGCGCGAGCAGGGAATGGCCCGACGCAAGATAGTGCCGCAAGACCGATGCCTCGGCGGCCAATCCGGCCTGATAGTTGCGCGCCTGCCTCACTCCGTCTTGCCCTTTTCCTTGGCCAGAGCCGCTTGATAAACCTGCCTGCGGGGCAGATCGAGGTCACTGGCGACCTGCGCCACTGCATCCTTTAGGCGCATCGTTTCCAATGCGGCCCCCAATGCGTCATCAAGTGATTGCGCATCGGCAATTTGTTTCTCACCCCGATCAATCACCAGCACGATTTCACCGCGCAATGTCCTGTCTGACAGCGCTTGTGCCATGTCCCCAAGCGGCATTCGCAAGATTTCTTCATGCTTCTTTGTCAGCTCCCGACACAGCGCCGCCTGTCGGTCGCTGCCCAATATCTCGCATAATTCATCTAAGAATCTGTTAATCCGCTTGGGCGATTCATAAAAAATAAGCGTTGCCGGAATGGCGGCGGCTTCTTCAAGATACTTGCGCCTTGCGCCTGCCTGTGCGGGGGCAAACCCCATGAAGCAAAACCGGTCACTGGGCAGCCCCGCAACCATAAGCGCGGCCAGCATGGCCGAAGGGCCGGGCGCTGCGATCACCTCATGCCCTTCGGCGATCACGGATCGGGCAAGCTGAAATCCGGGGTCGGCAACCAGCGGCGTTCCGGCCTCGGATGCATAGAGAACCGATTTGCCCCGCTGGAGTGCGTTCAGCAATCTGGGGCGCATCTGTGCGCCGTTGTGATCGTGATAGGCAAATATTTTCCGCCCACCAAGTGCCACACCATGAATTTCCATCAATCTGCGCAGACTGCGCGTATCTTCGGCCACCAGAATATCGCAGCCCGCCAGCAGATCGAGGGCGCGCAGCGTGATGTCGCGCGCCGCACCAATCGGCGTTGCGATCAGATAGAGGCCGGACGCAAAACTGGCGCTTGGCCGCGTATCTTGCGTCAGGGGCGTGATGTCATCTTCATGTTCAGGCATCGGGGTTCACTTCAGGTCTTTGCCGCTTTGGCGGGGTTATGCGTTCAGAGCGTTTACTTCAAGCGCGCCCTTCCTTACTGTGACGCCCTATAACATGTCATGTAAGTTCGCAGTGGAGGTGAGATGCGCAATCAGTCCCAAACCAGCCAGAGCCGAGGCCTGTCCAGGCGGTCCCTGCTGTTGTCTGCTGCCGCGTCGATGGCGGTTGCCGCCTGTGATGTGCCCGCGATTGGCCCGCTGAGCACTGGCCCGGCGGCGGACCCGTCACAGCCGGTTCCGGTGGCCCTGATGCTGCCCGGCGGCGGCGGCAATGAAGAAAGAGAGACACTTGCGCGCAATCTTGAGAATGCAGCGCGGCTGGCAGTGGCCGATCTGCAAGGTGTCGAGATTGACCTGAGAATTTACCAGACCGGCGGCTCGGCCGAACGCGCGGCCGCGATGGCTGCACGCGCAATCAATGATGGCGCGCAGATCATTGTCGGCCCGCTTTTCGCCGATTCGGCCAGAGCGGTGGGGCCGGTTGCGGCTCAGGCCGGGGTCAATGTGCTGAGCTTCTCCAACAACCCTGACGTCGCAGGCGGCAATGTCTTTTTGCTTGGACCGATGTTCGAGCCGACGGCCACACGGTTGCTGACCTACGCGGCATCGCAGAACAAAGGGCGGGTGATGATCCTGTCCGAACAAAACGAGGCAGGCGAGGTTGGCGCGCGCTCGATGCGGCGTGCCGCCGACCGGACGGGTGCCAGCATTGTTGCGTCTGAATCCTATGAGTTCTCGCAGCGGGGGATTGTCGATTCCTTGCCGCGTATTTCATCTGCCGCGCAGTCATCCGGCGCACAAAGCATTTTCATGACAGCCAGTTCCGCAGGGGCCTTGCCGCTTCTGGCAGAATTGCTGCCTGAAAACGGTATATCACCCAGCAGCTTTCAGTTTATGGGGCTGACGCGGTGGGATATTCCGCCCGCCACGCTGCAATTGAGCGGGTTGCAAGGGGGGTGGTTCGCACTGCCTGACCCGACGCTGACCTCGCAATTCGAATCGCGATATCGCGCGGCCTATGGGTCGACCCCGAACGCAGTTGCCGCACTGGCCTATGACGGGATCGCCGCTGTCGGCGCCCTTGCCAGCCGTGGCGGCAATGCACCATTCTCGGCAGCTTCGATCACCCAAGGGTCGGGTTTCGCTGGTGTGACAGGGGTGTTCCGCCTGCGCGCGGATGGCAGCAACGAGCGCGGTCTGGCGATTGCCGAAATCCGGGATCAGCGGGTGAATGTGCTAAGCCCCGCACCCCGCAGCTTTGCCGGGGGTGGGTCCTGAGCACGCAACATCTGACAGTTGGCCCTCATAACGCCGTGCCGCAGCCACGGCTGAGCGATGACATGCCAGCACTGTTTCCCTTGGAAGATTTGCTTGATGAAGCAGATCTTGGCGCGCGGGTGGCCCGCGCGCTGGATGATGTTGATGCAGGGGATGGCAAGGCGCAGCGCGCGGTCATCGTGGCCGAGTTGAAGGCCGCGTTAAAAGACGGCTCGCAGCGCCTTGAGGCATTGTTCGCCCAGCATCCGCGGGATGCGCGGTCTTTTGTAGCGGCCAATTCATGGCTGACGGATGCGATTGTCAAACTGGTTCTGCATCTTGTGCAGACCCGTTTGCACCCCAACAACAACCCGTCCGAGGGCGAGCGGATCGCGGTTCTGGCCGTGGGCGGCTATGGCCGCGCCGAGATGGCGCCGCATTCCGACATTGATCTGTTGTTCGTGGTCCCGTGGAAGGTGACGGGCTGGGTTGAAAAGATCATTGAATCAACCCTCTATGTGCTGTGGGACATGCGCCTGAAGGTTGGTCATGCCAGCCGGACAGTCAATGAATGCCTGCGTCTGGGGCGCGAGGATGTGACCATCCGCACCGCATTGCTGGAACAGCGTTTCCTATGTGGCAACCTTGATCTGGCCCAGACATTGCGCGCGCGCCTGTGGAGCGAGTTATTCGCCAAGACACACGCCGATTTTGTCGAGGCGAAACTGGCGGAACGCGCAGAGCGCCACAGCAAGCTTGGCAATCAGCGCTACATGCTGGAGCCGAACGTCAAAGAGGGTAAGGGCGGCTTGCGTGACCTTCAGACCCTCTACTGGATCGCCAAATATATCCACGAAGTCGATCAAGCCGAAGAACTGGTCGGGCTTGGGTTTTTCCGCGCCGAAGAATACGAAACATTCCGCGCCGCCGAGACATTTCTGTGGGCCGTGCGCTGTCATATGCACCACCTTGCAAACCGCCCGGTTGAACAACTGACCTTTGATATGCAGGTCGGCGTGGCCGAGCGCATGGGCTACTCAGATCACGGGGGTCGGCGCGGGGTCGAGCATTTCATGCAGGATTACTTCCGCCACGCCACCCATGTGGGCGATCTGACGCGCATCTTTCTGACCGAGTTGGAAGCGCGGCACGTCAAACGAGAACCGCTGTTGCGGCATTTCTTGAACAAACGCAAGACAATGCGGCACGGTCTTAAAGTGGTTCAGAACCGCTTGGATATTGAAGACCCGCAAGAATTTCTAAGCGACCCGCTGAACCTGCTGCGCCTGTTTGAAGAAGGGCTTGTCACAGGGTTCCTGCTGCACCCGAATGCAATGCGCCTGATCGCGGCCAATCTTCACCTGATAGATGAGAATCTACGCGCAACACCAGAGGCACAAAAGGTTTTCCTTCGGATGATGTTAAAGCACGCCAACCCGGAGCGCGCGCTCAGGCGCATGAACGAACTGGGTGTTCTGGGCGCGTTCATCCCGGAGTTCGAGCCGATCGTCGCAATGATGCAGTTCAACGTCTATCACCACTACACGGTGGATGAGCATACGATTCAATGTATCAGCCATCTTGCCCAGATCGAGCGCAAGGAGTTGCGCGAAGAACTGCCTGTCGTCTCGCGTATTCTAGAGCAAGGGGTCAACCGGCGGGTGCTTTATGTCGCGCTGTTGCTGCATGATATCGGCAAGGGGCGGCCAGAGGATCATTCCGTTTTGGGCGCGCAGATTGCGCGCCGCGTGGCCCCGCGTCTGGGCTTGCGCAAAAGCGAATGCGAAACTGTGGAATGGCTGGTGCGCTATCATCTGCTGATGGCCGACACTGCACAAAAGCGCGACATTTCGGACCCGCGCACAGTGCGCGATTTCGCTAAGCTGGTGAAAACGCGGGAACGGCTGGACCTGCTGACCGCGCTGACCGTCTGCGATATTCGCGGTGTCGGGCCAGGGACATGGAATAACTGGAAAGCGCAACTGTTGCGGACGCTCTACCGCGAAACGGCAAATGCGCTGGAGAACGGGCTAGAGGCGATCAACCGCGAGAACCGCGCAGATGAGGCCAAGCGCGCCCTGCGCGAAGCGCTCGAAGATTGGCCCCGCGCCGACCGTCGCAACGAGATTTCGCGCCATTATCCCCCCTATTGGCAAGGCCTGCCCACAGATACGCATCTGATCTTCGCGCGCATGCTGCGCGGTGTCGCGGCAGATGAAATCCGTGTTGATCTGCACCCGGACCCGGACCGCGACGCCACCCGCACCTGTTTCGTGCTGTCCGATCATCCGGGCATTTTCGCACGGTTCGCGGGCGCGCTGGCCTTGGTCGGTGCCAATATCGTCGATGCGCGCACCTACACAACCAAGGATGGCTACGCCACGGCAGTGTTCTGGATACAAGATGCCGAAGGCCACCCGTACGAATCGGCTCGCCTGCCGCGTCTGCGCAAGATGATCCAGAAAATCCTTGCCGGCGAAGTGGTCGCCAGCGACGCGCTGGCCGACCGCGACAAGGTCAAGAAACGCGAACGCGCCTTCCGTGTGCCGACGAATATCAGCTTCGACAATGAGGGCTCGGAAATCTATACGATCATCGAGGTGGATACCCGCGACAGGCCCGGCTTGCTGTTCGATCTGGCCCGCGCATTGGCGGATGCAAATATCTATATTGCCAGCGCCGTGATTGCGACATACGGGGTGCAGGCTGTCGATACGTTTTATGTGAAAGACATGTTCGGGTTGAAACTGCACGCCAAATCCAAGCAGGAAGCGCTGGAGCGCAAGTTGCGCGCCGCCATTGCCGCTGGTGCGGAACGGGCCGTTAGCTGATGGCACGTATCCGGTTGGTGGCGGGTTTCCTGACGGTGGGGCTGTGGACGCTGCTCAGCCGGGTTTTCGGGTTTGTGCGCGACGTTCTGATGGCGTCATATCTGGGGGCCGGGCCTGTAACGGATGCGTTTTTCGTCGCCTTCTCGCTGCCCAATATGTTCCGTCGCTTCTTTGCCGAAGGGGCGTTCAATTTTGCCTTTGTTCCGCTTTTTGCCAAGAAGCACGAAGCAGGCGAAGACGCCGAAGGGTTCGCGCGCGATGCGTTCTGGGGCATGGCGGCCATATTGCTGGTGTTCTCAACCCTCGCTGTGATCGCTATGCCGTTTCTGGTCTGGGGCATGGCGGCTGGTTTCGCGCAAGACGAACGCTTCGACATGGCGGTTGTGTACGGGCGCGTGGCCTTTCCCTATATCTTTTTCATCTCGCTGGTCGCGCTTTTGTCGGGGATGCTGAATGCTGTGGGCCGTTTCACAGCGGCGGCGGCGGCACCTGTGTTGCTGAATGTGGTGTTTGTCGCGGCCATGATCCTTGCCGACCGCGCTGATTGGCCGATGGGGCTGACGCTGTCCTACGCGGTGCCTGTGGCGGGCGTGGCGCAGCTTGTCATGCTGTGGGTCGCGGTGCGGCGCGCAGGCTTTGCGATGCGCTTCCGGCGCCCACGGCTGACGCCGGAACTCAAGCGGCTGGCGATCATCGCGGCCCCTGCGGTTCTGGCGGGCGGGGTGGTGCAGATCAACCTGATCGTCGGGCGGCAAGTGGCAAGTTTCACCGAGAATGCCGTCTCGTGGCTGTCTTATGCAGACCGTCTGTATCAGTTGCCGCTGGGCGTTGTCGGGATTGCCGTCGGCGTCGTGCTTTTGCCGGAACTGTCGCGCCGCCTGCGGGCGGGAGAAGAGGGGGCTGGGCAACACAGTTTTAACCGTGGGCTAGAGTTTTCGCTGTTCCTGACGCTCCCTTCGGCTGTGGCGCTGGTTGTGATTGCCGCGCCGATTGTGTCGGTCCTCTATGGGCGGGGCGCATGGACCGAGAGCGACACACAGGCGACATCGCTGGCCTTGGCCATCTATGCGCTGGGTCTGCCCGCCTTTGTGCTGCACAAGGTCTTGCAGCCCCTCTATTATGCTCGCCACGACACCAAGCGCCCGTTCCAATATGCGCTCGTCTCTATGGTCGTGAATGCCGTCATTGCTGTGGGGCTGATGCCGGTTCTTGGCTTTGTGGCTGCCGCATTGGCCACCACGCTTGCGGGCTGGATGATGGTGCTGCAACTGTGGCTTGGGTCGCGCGGCATGGGGCGTGCCGCGCAGTTGGATGACCAGATGAAGTCACGCCTGTGGCGCATCACGCTCTCCGCGTTGGTAATGGGGGCGGCCCTTTATGGGCTGAATGTCTTGCTGGCAGAGTTTTTGGTGCAATCGGGCAAGCGCTATCTGGCCTTGCTGGCGATAATTGCGGGCGGTTCCGTCGCGTATTTCGCTTTTGGACAGTGGATCGGCGCATTCAGCGTGGCGGAATTGCGCGCCTCTGTCAGCCGCTCGCGCCGCTCAGACCCGCCGGAGGCGGGCTAGAACACCGGGCCGCAGCACATGGCCCAAGGCATAGCCCGCAGCGCACGCCACCAGATCGGCAACCCAATCCGCACCCCCACCCATAAGGGCGGCCAGCATTATACGCCCTGACAGCAACACACTCACCAGCACCAGCGCCCCGATCCGTGCGCGCCGCCCCTCAGCCCCGGACCAGACCAGCCCCGCATAGGTGCCCGCCAGCGCAAATATCAGCGCATAGCCCCCGATCAGCCATGTTCCCGGTGCCGCGACCAGACCAAAGGCAAAGCCGCCCAAGGCTTGCGCCAGCACCAGAATCGCCAGCATCCGCAGTGATCCAAGCCGCTCGGTGCAGTATTTGCCAAGCGCTACTGTGATAACCACCACCAGCGCTGCCTGTGCCGGGCCCAGATGGACAAACCCATACGTCAGATACCGGATCAGGTGTTCAGGCGGGAACTGGCGCGTCTCCAGCATCCAGCCCTGCACCTCGGGGCTGACCCCGATTGTGACCAAGGCCTGCACGCGCCAGCCTGCACTGCCTGCCCAATTCACCAACCCATGCGCCCCCGCCGAAAGCACCAGCTCAACCGCTCCAATGGCCAGCACCAGCACCCAGACTGCGACTGGCAGCGGGTTGAACACCGATGTCGAAAGGGGGTCTTGCGTCATGGGCGCGGGGCCTTTGGTTGACGTTACATCGCGCCAAGGCTAATGCAGCGATGGCGAGTTTTCCAGCCAGGAGTTTTCACATGTCCGACGCCCCGACCAAGGCTTTTCCGCAGCGCATCTTCTCGGGCATCCAGCCATCAGGCGGCTTGACGCTGGGCAATTACCTTGGCGCGCTCAAGCGGTTCGCCGTTGCACAGGATGAAGGCACCGACACGGTCTATTGCATGGTCGACCTGCACGCAATCACCGTCTGGCAAGACCCCGACAAACTGCGCCATGCAACGCGCGAGCTGGCGGCGGGCTTCATTGCGTCGGGCATTGATCCCGCGCGCTCGATCCTGTTCAACCAGAGTCAGGTGCCCGCGCATACGGAATTGGCATGGATTTTCAACTGCGTCGCGCGAATGGGCTGGTTGCGCCGCATGACCCAGTTCAAGGACAAGGCGGGCAAGCACGCGGAAGAAGCCTCGGTGGGGTTGTTCGCCTATCCCAACCTGATGGCGGCAGATATCATGGCCTATCACGCCACCCATGTCCCTGTTGGCGAGGATCAGAAGCAGCATCTGGAACTGACCCGCGACATCGCCATCAAGTTCAACCACGATTACGGGGTCGATTTCTTTCCTGTGGTCGAGCCGGTGATTGAGGGGGCCGCGACGCGCGTGATGTCGCTGCGCGATGGCACCAAGAAAATGTCGAAATCCGACCCGTCGGACCAATCGCGTATCAACCTGACCGATGACGCGGATGCAATTGCCTCCAAGATCCGCAAGGCCCGCACCGACCCTGAACCGCTGCCAGAAACCCTTGAGGGGCTGGCAGATCGGCCAGAGGCGCGCAATCTGGTAAATATTTACGCCGCTCTTGCCGATATGTCGCCCGAAGGCGTGATCGCCGAATTTGGCGGTCAGGGGTTTGGCGTGTTCAAACCTGCACTGGCGGATCTGGCCGTCTCGAAACTGTCCCCCATCAGCGCCGAGATGAGCCGCTTGATGCAAGATGTGGCCGAGATTGACCGCATTCTGGGGCAGGGTGCCGACAGGGCGAATGCCATTGCGGAACCCATCCTTGCCCAAACGCGCGAGATAGTGGGCCTGATCCGGTCGCGCAGCTAAGCAAACCCCACTGTGATACACAAATCAAATGGCCCCGGAACGCATCCGGGGCCTTTATCATTTGGCAAGCTTGACCTTGCTCAGATCACACGGACCTGCGTGCCGATGATGGCAAGCTCGTACAGTTTTTCGGCGTGCTGGTTCATCAGCCCGAAGCACCCGTTAGAGGCGCGACGCCCGATCTTGGCGGGGTTGTCGATGCCGTGAATGCGGTAATATTGCCAGCTCAGGTTCAACGCGCGCGTTCCAAGCGGATTGGTCGGATCGCCCCCCTCAACACGTTCGGGCAGCGATGGGTCGCGCTGGCGCATATTTGGCGTTGGAATCCAAGTAGGCTCGAACCGCTTGAGCGTGACTTCGGTCAGGCCACGGCGGGTGAATTCCTCAGTCATCGGGACCGAGCAAGGATAGGCCAGATAGGTGCTTTCATCCTCTGACCAGTAATGCATCGCGCGCGAATAGGTGTCACACAAAATGGCCCCGCGCCGCAGGTTCGAGAAATGATCGCGCCAGTCATGATTGCGAAAGCCCATGACGTTGCGGCGGGCGGTACTGGCATTGTTCTCAGGCTCGTAATCCGGCACGGATTGCGCACGCAGAACGGCTGGCATTGCCAGCATCCCAAATGCAGCGACGCCTGTAGACAGTATTGCGCGGCGTGTCAGGTTTGACTCAGACATGGTTTCGTTCTCCGAATATTAATTTTTCCCCATTATGACGTATTCGAGAGCGGGGAATCAAGTCACGAGGCCGTGCGGACGGCCCCGGTGTTGCTTCAAATAGACAGAACGCGCGATTTTGCGTCTGGTTCCATGCCTCACAGACAAAAAACGTCAGATAACGCGGACTTGGGTGCCGACTTGGACCAATTCATACAGGTCTTCGACATGCGCGTTCATCAGCCCGAAACACCCGTTAGAGGCGCGCCGACCAACCTTGGCAGGATCGTCAATGCCGTGCACACGGTAATATTGCCAGCTCAGGTTCATGGCGCGTGTTCCCATCGGGTTCTTGGGGTCGCCCCCGTCAACACGTGCGGGCAGGGACGGGTCGCGCTCGCGCATGTTCGGGGTGGGAATCCATGTCGGCTGATAGCGCTTCAGCGTGACCTCGGTCATGCCGCGGCGGGTAAACTCCTCGGTCATCGGCACAGATGTGGGGTAGGCCAAATAGGTGCTCTCATCTTCTGACCAGAAATGCACGGCCCGCGAATGGGTGTCACACAGAATCGCACCGCGCCGCAGGTTCGAGAAATGATCGCGCCAATCATGGTTGCGAAACCCCATGACATTGCGGCGTGCAGTTGCAACGCTGCTTTCCTCCTCATAGTCCGGCAACGCCTGCGCGCGCAGAATCGAAGGCACCGCAAGCCCGCCAAGTGCCATCAACCCCGTTGACAGAAGTGCGCGGCGCGACTGATTTGGTTTGGACATTACTTCACACTCCGTGTTATTTGAATATGAGCCGTGTATCCCCACTGGCGCACATGAAGGCAAGTCACGAGCGCGTGGTCTGCGCAACATGATGCAAATTGGCCGATTTTACTGCACATTGCTTAACTGCGCGTCACCAGAGCATGGCGCTTTTTGCCAGCAGTCAGCTTCATTGGCTCGGCCAAATCCTCGGCAGCGACCATCTGGCCCGCATCGGTGACCGGCGCATCATTGACGCGCGCGCCCCCTTCCGCGATCAAGCGCTTTGCGTCCTTGCCCGACTTTGCCAAGCCCGCCCGCACGAACAACTGTGCAATCGACACGCCGTCGCGCAATTCCTGCTCGTCTAGCGCAAAGGTCGGCAACTCCTCGCCCAGCCCGCCTTTCTCGAACACATCGCGCGCGGTCGCCTCGGCGGCTTGCGCAGCCTCCACCCCGTGGCACAGTGTGGTCACTTCATTGGCAAGAATGATCTTCGCCGCGTTAATCTCGGACCCTTCGAGCGCGCCAAGGCGGTTGCACTCCTCCACTGGCAACTCGGTATATAGCTTCAGGAACCGTCCAACATCGGCATCGGTCGTGTTGCGCCAGAATTGCCAGAACTCATAGGGCGACAGCATATCGGCATTCAGCCAGATCGCGCCGCCCTGACTTTTGCCCATCTTGCGCCCGTCCGAGGTGGTCAGAAGGGGCGTTGTCATCCCATAAATCTCGGCATCCGCAATGCGGCGCGCAAGATCGATCCCGTTGACGATATTACCCCACTGGTCCGACCCGCCCATCTGCAACAAGCAGCCATGCCGACGGTAGATTTCAACGAAATCATAGGCTTGCAGGATCATGTAGTTGAATTCAAGAAACGACAACGATTGCTCGCGGTCCAGCCGCGATTTCACGCTCTCGAAACTCAGCATCCGGTTCACCGAGAAATGTCGCCCCACATCGCGCAGGAAATCAAGGTAATTCAGCCCGTCCAGCCATTCAGCGTTATTGAGCATGATCGCATCTGACGGCCCCGCACCGTAGGACAGGTATTTGGCAAAAACCTGCTGCATCCCGTTGATATTGCTATCAATCGCGGCGGCGTCCAGCAAGGGCCGCTCCTCTGACCTAAAGCTGGGGTCGCCCACTTTGGTCGTGCCCCCACCCATCAGGGTGATCGGTTTATGCCCGGTCTTCTGGAACCAGCGCAGCACCATGATATTCAGCAAATGGCCCACATGCAGCGATTTCGCAGTGGCATCATACCCGATATAAGCCGGAACGACGCCCTTGCTCAGCGCCTCGTCCAGACCTTGCAGGTCTGTGCAATCGGCAAGGAACCCGCGTTCCTGCATCGTGCGGATGAAATCTGATTTCGGCGTGTAGGTCATTTTCGCTTGTCCCGGCTGGCAGAATGCGGGTTCTATATCGCTGCAAGGTGTCAAGGGAAAGCCCATGTTGAAAAGCGATGTCAAACGAGTGTTGGGGCTGATGTCAGGCACCTCTTTCGATGGGGTGGATGCGGCGGTGCTGGACACCAATGGCGAGGTGATCGAAGCCTTTGGCCCAACAGAGTTTCGCCCCTACTCTGATGAAGAACGCGCAGCACTGCGCGCTGTCATGGGCTGCTGGCCCGACGCGCCCGAGGTCGAGGCCGCCTCAGAAATAATCGAATCCGCCCATGCCGAAGTGATGGCGCGGTTCGACGGGGTCGAGCTTGCGGGCTTTCACGGCCAGACGCTTGCGCATGACCCGCGCGGGCGCGGCACGCATCAGGCGGGGTCGGGTGCGGTGCTGGCAATGGTCGCGGGCTATCCGGTGGTGTGGGATTTTCGCACATCCGATGTGAAGCTGGGCGGGCAGGGCGCGCCGCTGGCCCCGTTCTACCATTTCGCCTTGGCACGTCACATCAAGGCCGATGCGCCGCTCGTGTTCCTGAACCTTGGCGGGGTTGGCAATCTGACATGGGTGGACCCGCGCAAGGCAAAACCCGAAGAGCAAGGCGCGTTGCTGGCGTTTGACACTGGGCCTGCCAATGCGCCGATGGATGACCTGTGCCACACACGTCTGGGCCGCGCGCGCGATGACGGGGGCGCGCTGGCGGCCAGTGGCGCGGTCGACCAAGCTGTCGTTGACGCGTTCCTGAACGAGGGGTTTTTCTTCCGCGTGCCGCCCAAATCACTCGACCGGGGGTTTGCGGATATGCTGGACCGTGTGGCGCATCTGGCAGATGCCGATGCGCTGGCGACACTCAGCGAATGCTGCGCCGCATCGGTTGGGGCGGGGTTCGATTACCTGCCGCAAATGCCCGCCCGTGTGCTGGTTTGCGGGGGGGGGCGGCACAATACCGACCTGATGGCCCGCATTGCTGCCCATCTGCCCTGTCCGGTTCAACCCGCAGAGGTAGCGGGGCTTGACGGCGACATGATCGAGGCGCAAGCTTTCGCCTATCTGGCCATGCGCGTGGCGCGCGGGCTTCCCACATCCTGCCCGTCCACCACAGGGGTTGCGGCGGCGGTTGGCGGGGGGCAGATCAGCACGCCCTAAGGCTTTGCTCTGTTGGAGGTTGCCATGCAAGACGGTGAGGATACCCAAAACCCGACCACGTTCACCCGACCAGAAGAAGAGCTGTGGAAGCGGTTGATCTATATGCTGATCCTTGCGGCAATGGTGTCTGTCGCGCAAACAATCCTCTTTCTGATTGCCTGCATTCAGTTCATCATCTTCCTGATCGACAACCGCAATCCGAACGCGCGGCTGGCGGAATTTGGCTGTCTTGTGGGCGATTGGGTCGCCAAGGCGGCGCGCTATCTGTCCATTTCCAGCGACGCCAAGCCGTGGCCCTTCAAGGAGATGGACTAGAGTGGTTGCGGGTAGGCCCGTTGCGACCTAAGTGTTCGCTATAACCTTAGCGGAGATTTTCCATGGCCCTAGACCAGCAAAGCTGCACAACCACCGAATTTGGCGAATTGCCCGACTGGGATCTGAGCGTGCTCTATTCCGCGCCGGATGCCCCGGAAATAGCGCATGATTTCGCGTTCCTTGAAACCGCCTGTGCTGATTTTGCAAAAACATATGAGGGCAAGCTGGCAGAACTGGACGCAGCGAATATGCTCGATTGCGTGCGCCGCTACGAGAAGATCGACATGGTGGCCGGACGGCTGATGTCCTATGCGGGTCTGCGCTACTATCAAAACTCCATCGACACGGAGCGCGCGAAATTCCTGTCGGATGCGCAGGATAAGGTGACAGTTGCCACCACGCCGCTGGTGTTTTTCTCGCTGGAAATGAACCGGATTGATGACGCGCATTTCGATGCGCTGCTGAATGCCAATGCCGATCTGGCGCGGTTTCGCACTGTGTTTGAACGCATGCGCGCTATGCGCCCTTACCAGTTGTCGGATGAGTTGGAAAGATTCCTGCATGACCAATCAACCGTCGGCGCCGCTGCGTGGAACCGGCTGTTTGACGAAACAATGGCCGCGCTGGAATTCGACGTCGCAGGCGAGGAAGAACCGCTGGGCCTTGAAGCGACACTGAACCTGCTGACCGACACAGACAGGACACGGCGCGAAGCCGCCGCGTGCGCCTTGGCCGAGGTGTTCAGCAAGAATGTCAAACTCTTTGCCCGCGTGCACAACACGCTTGCCAAGGAAAAGGAAATCGAAGACCGCTGGCGCAAAATGCCGACACCGCAAACCGCGCGCCATCTGGCCAACCATGTGGAACCGGAAGTGGTCGAGGCGCTGCGCAACTCTGTCGTGGCCGCTTATCCGCGCCTAAGCCACCGCTACTACGCGCTGAAAGCCAAATGGCTGGGGCTAGAGACATTGGAGGTCTGGGACCGCAACGCCCCCTTGCCAATGGACGCCCCCCGCCAGATCGGCTGGGACGAGGCGCGCGCGACTGTGATGGAGGCCTATGCAGGCTTTTCGCCCAAGCTGGCCGAACTGACCGAGCCGTTCTTCACCCAAGGCTGGATTGATGCCGCCGTCAAACCCGGCAAGGCACCGGGCGCATTTGCCCATCCTACCGTGACAGATGCGCACCCGTTCGTAATGCTCAACTACTTGGGCAAGCCGCGCGATGTGATGACCTTGGCGCATGAGTTGGGGCATGGTGTGCACCAGCGCCTTGCAGCCGGGCAGGGAGAATTGCTGTCCTCCACCCCGCTGACACTTGCTGAAACCGCGTCCGTCTTTGGCGAGATGCTGACCTTCCGGCGGATGCTGGCGAATGCGAAATCACAGGCGGAACGCAAGGTCTTGCTGGCGGGCAAGGTCGAGGACATGATCAACACAGTCGTGCGCCAAATCGCGTTCTATGACTTTGAGTGCAAGCTGCATGATGCGCGCCGTGGCGGCGAATTGACGCCCGAAGATATCAACGCATTGTGGATGAGCGTGCAGGCAGAAAGTCTGGGGCCGGTGTTCAACTACATGGACGGTTACGAGTCGTTCTGGGCCTATATCCCGCATTTCGTGCATTCGCCGTTTTATGTCTATGCCTATGCTTTCGGCGACGGCTTGGTAAACGCGCTTTACGCAGCTTATGAGGATGCGCCCGAAGGGTTTGAGGACAAGTATTTCGAGATGCTGTCCGCAGGTGGGTCCAAGCACCACAAAGACCTTCTCGCGCCCTTCGGGCTAGATGCGTCCGACCCGGCATTCTGGGATAAGGGGCTGGAAATGATCGCGGGCTTCATCGACGAGTTGGAAGCGATGGAGTGACGCTCCGACAGTGATCGGGGCAAGAGGGGGGCCATTGCCCCCCTTTTCCATTTCCGTCGATGCAAGGAAAATGAAATCGTTTTTTATTTTGCGCGAATAACGGAAAGCTGAAATCGTTATTCACCTGATGAAAAACGCTGAATGCGGCACCCTCAGACCGGATTGAGCAATGCGCGCCCCTCGATATGGGCAATGGCATTCTCAACCGCCATCAACCCCATCTCTTCGCGCACATCCAAGGCGGCGGTGCCAAGATGCGGCAGCAGGGTCACGTTTTGCAATTTGCGCAGCGCATCGGGCACCTGTGGTTCTTTCTCATAAACGTCCAGACCCGCACCCCCAATCGTGCCCGCCTCCAAAGCTGCGATCAGGGCGGCCTCATTCACGACATCCCCGCGCGCGATATTGATCAGATGCGCATGCGGGCGCATGGCGGACAGCTCTTGCGCGCCAATCAGATGACGTGTCTCGCCGCCACCCGGCACGGCCAGAACCACGCAATCGGATATGCCCAACAGCTCGTCCAGTGATCCAACCTGTCGCGCGGGCATATCCAGCGCTCTAGCCGAGCGGTTGTGGTAAACGACATCCATGCCCAGTCCGAAATGTGCCCGCCGCGCAATTGCTTGCCCGATCCGGCCCATGCCGACAATGCCGCAGGTCTTGCCACCCAGATGCAGGCCCAGCATTTGGGTCGGGTGCCAGCCGGTCCATTTGCCTGTGCGCATAAGCCGCTCGCCCTCGGCGGCGCGGCGCGCGGACATCAGCATCAGCATCAGCGCAATATCGGCGGTCGCTTCGGTCACAGCACCGGGGGTGTTGGTGACGGCGATGCCTGCGGCACGCGCAGCGGCCACGTCGATATGATTATACCCGACACCAAAATTCGCCAGCAAGCGGCAGCGCGCATCTTCCATCCCCTCGAAAACCTCGGCCGAGAACTGGTCGCCCAAGGTTGGCAGGACCACGTCATACAGGACCAAAGCGGCGCGCATCTCGCCTTTCTTGAGAGGGGCGGTCTGCGTGCGCAGGGTCACATTGAAATGCGCCTCTGCCGCGCGCAGTACTTTTTCGGGCAGGGCGCGGGTGATGTAAAGTTCGCTCATGTGTTGCGCCTTTAATGCATTCGCGTGCCGGGGGGCACGTCATGGTCAGGGGCCAGCAAGCTGATCTGGCCCTGAGAATCGTTTGCGCCCAGAACCAGCACCTCGGACATGAACGGCCCGATCTGGCGGGGCGGGAAATTCACCACAGCCATGACCATGCGCCCGACAAGCCCGTCTGGGGTATAGAGGTCCGCAATCTGGGCAGATGATTTCTTGATGCCGATGTCCGGCCCGAAATCCACCCACAGCTTGATCGCGGGTTTGCGCGCCTCTGGGAAAGGTTCGGCGCGTGTGACCTTGCCCGCACGGATATCGACCTTCAGAAAGTCATCGAAACCGATGTGATCGCTCATTGCGCCAATTCCCGAGAGCGCGCGGCAGCAGCCGCAACGGCGCGGGCCATCAGGGGCGACAGGCCCGTGTCAGCATCCATCAGCACCTCCAACGCGGCGGCGGTTGTCCCCTTTGGGCTGGTGACATTGATGCGCAACTGCTCTGCTGTCTCATCCGCGCCTGCTGCAAGCTGGCCTGCACCTATGACGGTTGCACGTGCAAGCTGCATCGCCAGATCGGGCGCAAGGCCCGCATCGGTGCCCGCTTGCGCCATCGCCTCGATCATGTGGAACACATAGGCGGGACCAGAGCCGGACAGCGCTGTGACGGCATCCATTTGCGATTCGTCCTCCAGCCTGACAGTCGCGCCGACTGCTGCCAGCAAACCTTCGGCCAGTTCCATATGTGCCGGTGACACCTTGTCATTGCCAATCAGCGCCGTGATCCCGCAGCCAACGGCAGCGGGCGTGTTGGGCATTGCGCGGATGATCGGGGTATCGTGCCCCAAAGCCTGAGAAAAGCGGGCCAGAGATGTGCCTGCGGCAATCGAGATGAACAAGGTCGTGCCATTGCCCAAGGCTTGCAGACCGGGCAGGGCATCGCCCATCATTTGCGGCTTTACGGCGAGAATTGCGACGGCTGGTGTTGCGGGCAGTTCGCCATTCAGGTGTGCGCCCGTGTTGCGCACCCAATCTGACGGGTTAGGATCGATGATATGGACGGATTTTGCAGGCACACCGCGCGCCAGCCACCCTGCAAGCATGGCAGAGCCCATTTTGCCACATCCCAGAAGCACCATGCCGTTGCGGGCAATCTGGTCAAATTCCATACGCACTATCCCTGTCCTGATCTGTCCCTTTGTCACGCCGGGACGTCAAAGGGTCAAGGGGCTGTGCGTTTCATGCGCGGCCAACCGCTTCGGCCAATGCCATTTCCAGTGCTGCGGTCGGGCTGTGATTTGCCCATGCGACAAGCTGGAAGGCGGGGTAGAAGCGCTCTGCCGCCATCAGGGCTGCGGTAATCATCCGCTCGATCTGCTCCATATCGGCAGGCTGATCTTCGGCCAGAAGCAGACCATAGCGCCACACCATCAGGCGCTGCGTTTCCCAAAAGCTGAACGCGCCAGACCAGACCATGTCATTCGCGCGGCTGATCGTTTCATAGATGGCGGGCATGGCACCTTCGGGCGGGTCCATTTCGAAGGTGCAGACCAGTCGCAGCATGTTGTCGCGCGGGGCCAGTGCAAGGCTGATCGAGTAGGTGCGCCATTGCCCCTCGACGGCCATGGCGATCTGGTCCTCGTTCATGCGGTCAAAGTCCCACGCATGATGTTCGGCCAAGGTTTCCACCATGTCGATCGGATGCAAGCTGTCTGATGAAAGGTAAAACTCTGCTGCTGACATACCCACCCCTTTGTGTTGGCTGTGTCCGGCACCGCTAGACACAGATAAGACCGCAACAATTTTACGCGCTTGAGTTAACGCATACTAAATATGGTGTGCCGAAACAATCGATCTGTAAAGGAAAATCGTATGCGCCCAACAGAAAGCTGGGGATAACCCTGCAACCTATCTGCCGATCAATGGGTGATTGTGCTGTTTTCCATGCGGGCAAAAGAAAAGGGCGCGCCCAAGGCACGCCCTTTCAAAAGCGGTAGGTTTATTGGTTACTCTTGCTGGCCCATGAACATCAGCAGGAACTGGAACATGTTCAGGAAGCTGATGTAGAGCATGAGCGCGCCATCGACTGCGGCTTTGTCCATCCAGTCCTGATCGCCACTTGCGGCGTGGGCGACATATTCGCTTTTGATGGTCTGTGTGTAGAAAGCTGTCAGACCTGCGAACACCAAAATGCCGATTGCAGAGATGGCGAACATCATCGCCGGGCTTTGCAGGAACAGGTTGATGATCATCGCCACGATCAGACCGATCACACCCATAATCAGGAATGTGCCCATGCCGGACAGGTCTTTCTTGGTGGTGTAGCCATACAGGCTAAGGCCACCGAAGGCGATGGATGTCACCAGAAAGGTTTGCGTGATCGAATAGCTGGTGAACACCAGAAAAATCGAGCTGAGTGACAGGCCAATGGCTGTTGCAAAGATGAAAAAGCCAAGCTGCACACCAGCAGGCGATGCGCGGCGCATCAGCGCGCCCCAGCCAAACAGAATAAAGGCCAGCGGTGCGAACATGATGACCCAACGCAGCGGCGACATGTAGATTGCGCCGCCAAGTGTGTTCAGCATCGTGCCGTTTGGCAGTTCTGCAACGGCCATGCTTGGGTCGGTTGTGGTCGCAAGACCGGAAATGGCCCAAGCCGCAGCCGCTGTAATCAGCATGCCGACCGACATGGTCCCGTAAACTTTGTTCATGTGGGCGCGCAGGCCCGCATCGATCTCAGCGGCGCGGGCGCCACTGACGCGCTGCGTACGCATCGTGTTGAAGTCTGCCATACTTACCTCCGTAAATGGACGCAGATCGGGGAGCCCCGAACTGTCTTGCGCTTAATATCGTCAAGTCCTGCGCAGGTTTCAAGCATTTCCGGAGTGAAATAGACGGGAATTGACCTTAATCCCCAAATTTGCCTGCACAGTGTTCATCCTGCGAGCTCAATTACAACTTTTCCGGTCGATTTTCGACTGCGCAACAGCTCAAACCCTTCTGCAACCTGATCGAGCGGCAAAACATGGCTGACATGGGGGTGCAGGCGTCCTTGTGCATACCAGTCCATCAGTTGCGACAACGAGTCGGTCAGGGTCTGGGGGGCAAATTTAAGGTAGCCGCCCCAATAGAGGCCAATGACTGTCAGGTTTTTGACCAGCAAAATATTCGCCGGAAATTGTGGCACCGTGCCGCCCGCGAATCCGATTGTCAGGAATCGCCCTTCGGGGCGCAGGGAACGTAGGGCGGGTGTGGCGAGAGGTTCTCCAATCGCGTCATAAACCACATCGACACCGCCTGCGGCCTTGAGTTCCGCGCGCAGGTCCAGCCCTTCGCTGTCAAGACAGATGTCTGCGCCTGCTTTGCGCGCGATGTCCAGCTTCTCGGGGCCGCGCGCAACTGCAATCACGCGCGCACCCATCGCCGCACCGATTTCGACCGCCGTCAAGCCGACCCCGCCAGCCGCGCCGAGCACCACAAGGCTTTCACCTGCTTGCAGGCGTGCGCGATTGTTGAGGGCGAGGTGCGAGGTTCCATAGGCAACAAGAAACCCTGCCGCCTCGGTAAAGGGCATAGCGTCGGGGATGGGCACGCAGCAATTGGCGGGGCAGCAGACCTGCTCGGCCAGCCCGCCTTTGCCCGTGAATGCTGCAACCCGCATACCGGGGCGGAGAGTCTCGACACCGGCGCCGACAGAGGCGATGGTGCCCGACACTTCCATTCCCATGACAAAGGGCAGCTCTGGGCGTTCCTGATATTGCCCCCGCGTCATCAAGAGGTCTGCAAAATTCAGCCCGCAAGCCGCCACATCAATCACCACCTGTCCCGCAGCGGGCAAGGGGCGATCAACCTTGGCGATCTGGGGCATTGTGTTGGCTTCGGTCAGCAAAACCGCTTTCATCTGGAGATCCTCTTGGTCGAAAAGTGAGTGTTTGCCGAGAGCGCAGGAAAGCGCAAGCCATCCTGCATCTGAAGTTTCGCAATGCGCGATGCTTGCCCTAGACGCATTCGCAAATTGCGTTGCATTTTGCAAAGATGCGGTTCGGGCTTCGTAATTTCTTTCCTTGAAGACCTGAACCCCTCACAACCTGCGTATGAGTTGGTGCAACAGGAATCGCGTGTAAGGACTGTGAGCAACTTTGTGTAACGGACGACTTATCGAGTGATTGTCGGGATAGATAGCGTTCTGGCCAATCGAGTGGAAGCCCATTTTATTGAGTTGAAGCTGAGCGACATTTAGAGGTGGAGAGAAAAAAATATGACACATTTGGTAGATTCACATGTTGGGCAGAAAATCAGGCAGCGCAGATGGATGGTCGGTATGACCCAGCAGCAGCTTGCAGAAGCTGTCGGCATTAAATTTCAGCAGATTCAGAAATACGAAACTGGAATGAACCGCGTATCGGCGTCCAGATTGTGGGATATCTCGCGCGCTCTAGGTGTCTCGGCAAGCTTCTTCTTTGAGGGGTTGTCTGAGGGTTCAGAGGAAGCCCACGCCGATGATCAGGTCATGCAGCAAAAAGAAACGCTTGACCTGCTGCGCAGCTACTATGCCATTCCCGAAGGTCAGAGAAAGCGGTTTTTGCATCTGGCACAGTCACTTGGAGATTTTAGCGTAGCGTCTTGATGCGCATTCGAATTTTATGACATAAAAATTTTTAACAACGGCAGATCCTGGATCTGCCGTTGCTTTTCATTGTGAGGGCTGTAATTGAGGCGGTCATACGCAACAGATAGTGGACCTGCCCAATGCCTGACGATCGGCGAACGCTGTCGCAACACGCTGTGGTGCTTGAGCAAATCGAAACGCTTGCCGATCTGGCGCGCGAGGCGATTTTACCTTGGTTCCGCAGCCCGGAGTTGGGCGCAGCAAACAAGACTGCCGAGGGTTTTGATCCGGTGACACAGGCGGACCGCGCCGCAGAACAAGCGCTTCGCGCATATCTGCAAGAAGCGCGCCCGCTGGACGGCATTTTGGGCGAAGAGTTCGGGCCAAAAGCCAGTCAATCGGGCCTGACTTGGGTCATCGACCCGATTGACGGCACGCGCGGGTTTCTGGCCGGAACGCCCTGTTGGGGGGTTCTGATCGCCTTGGCTGATGTGGACGGGCCTTTTCTAGGGGTAATTGACCAGCCGTATATTTCGGAGCGCTTTCTGGGCGGTCTGGGGCAAGCATGGGTTGACGGGCCGCAAGGGCGCAAAGCCTTGGCCACCCGCACCACGCCCAATCTGGGTGATGCGATTCTCTTCACCACATTTCCTGAGATCGGCACCACGGCAGAGCAGGCCGCTTTCAAACGGGTTGAGCAGAATGTCCGTCTGACACGCTATGGCATGGATTGCTATGCCTATGCGTTGCTGGCCGCAGGGCATGTCGATCTGGTGATTGAGGCGGGGCTGAACCCCTATGACATCGCCGCGCCAATCGCGGTGATAGAGGCGGCAGGCGGCATTGTCACCGACTGGCACGGCGCGCGCGTTGGCGAAAATGGGCAGGTGATTGCAGCGGCAAATGCCGAACTGCACGCACAGGCGCTTGCATTGCTGCGCGGATGACACCCAACGGGCGGCGGGCAAGATCTCTTTAGCGCGATGTCTCGGCAATCGCGGATGTGATCATCGCCAGACAGTCCGGCGTCGAGAACCGGTGATCGGCATCCTTGACCAAGGTCAGGCGCATATCGGGGCAAGTGGCATGATCGAGCAGGCGCAGCGGGACCGAGGTTTCCACAGCCTCGTCATCAGTGCCCTGCATCAAGCGGACGGGAAATGGCAGGTTCAATGCGGTGCGCAGCACAAGCTGCATTTTGCCGTCCTCGAACAGGCGGCGCGTCAGGATATAGGGCGTGTCATCATAGGCGTTGGGCACGCTGGTCTGGCCCTGTTCCAGAATCTCTGCGCGCTGCGCATCACTCAGTCCCGGCCACATGCTGTCCTCAGTAAAATCAGGGGCGGCGGCGATGCCGATCAGGGCATGGACACGCTTTGGCACGCTGCGCGCAAGCAGCAACGCGATCCAGCCCCCCATCGATGAGCCGACAAGTATTTGCGGCCCGCTGGTCAGTTTGCTGAGTGCCTCTAGCGCATCTTCGGTCCAATCGCCGATGCAGCCATCTTCAAAGCGGCCAGAGCTTTGCCCATGTCCGGTATAGTCAAACCGCAAAAAGGCGCGCCCCTGTTTCTTTGCCCAGTCTTCCAGAAATACGGCTTTGGTGCCTGACATATCCGACATGAAGCCGCCCAGAAACACGATGCCCGGCCCGTCCCCGTCAGTTTTGTGATAGGCCAGTCGGTGCCCCACGCTTGTGTCCAGATACTCAACCATTGCCCAACTCCTTCAAGCCACTTGCCGCCAGCGCGCCGCCGGCGGCCATACAGGCGAATAATGCCATCGTAGCCCCTGCACCGGCAAGGGCTGCAAGGGCACCGAACACGCCACTGGCCAGCAGGATCACCCCGATGACCGTATTCGCAATCGCGGTATAGATGGCCCGGCGGTCCTGTCCAACCATGTCGACCAGATATGTTGCACGCCCCAGCCGCACGCCCTGATGCGCGATCATCAACCCGAACAGTGCCACAGGCATGGCCCAGATCGTTGCCGCAAGGTCTGTGGCCGAAAAGACCAGCGTCAGCGCCATTGCTGCCGCGCCGCAAATGCCTGTCCAGATCAGCACTTGCCGCGAGGATTTGTCTGCAAGCCGACCCCAGACGTAGCTCGACAGCAATGCCGCCAGCGCCGAGGCCAGCACCAGCGCGCCCAACCCCTCCAGTGCGGTGCCGCCATCGCCAGAGGCCAGCACCACCAGATAGGGCGGGGCCAAGGCGGTCGAGGTCAGAAGGCCGCGCGCCACGATAAAGCGGGCAAGCTGGCTGTCTTCGCGCAGGTAGCGCAAGTTGGCGAGCGCTGCGGCAAACCCGTTCGCGCCACCCGATTGCGCGCCCTTATCCTCGGCCAGCCCTGTGAACACCAGCCCTGACAGCAGCCACGCCCCGGCTGCCAGCGCAACTGCACCCAGTACAATCCCCGCCCGCATGTCGGAATAGAGAATCAGCACCAGCGCAAATATAATCACAACCATCGCCGACCAACTGCCCGCAACGCCTGTGACTGTGCCGCGCTGGCCCTTGTCGATGGTTTTGCCCAAGACATCCTTATACGCGACGGACGCGACCGAGCGTGACAGCGCCAAAAGTGTCAGGCCCAGCAGAATCACGCCACCCGCCGCACCGCCTTGCAGCACCAATGCCGCTGCCAGAATAATGGCGGCACCAAGCCCCTGACCGATTGCGGCGGCAGCCCATACCCATTTGCGCTGCGCCATCGCCCTGATCCGCGCTGCGGTGAACAGTTGCGGCAGCAATGCGCCTGCTTCGCGGATCGGCACCAAGAGCCCCACCAGTGCAGTGGGCGCGCCCAGATGGGTCATCAGCCAAGACAGGACAAGTTTCGGGTCTGCCAGCCCGTCGGCAGATTTGCTCAGCCCAAGGGCCAAGGCGTGCCGCATGAAATTTTGTGGCTGATGGTTGCAGGCTTCATCCGAGATGTCGCGGCACATACGCCCATCATCCTCGCTGACCAGCATGTTATAGGCCAAACGGACTGCGGGGCGGGGGGTGTGCATGTAACATCTCCTTGCGGCGCCACTTTGGCAAAAGAGTATAACGATGTCAGCTTGACTTTCGTTCCCTCCAACGTCAAACCCTGCGCCACATAACCCGCAACCGGGCGTTCCGTGGGCGCCAAAACGACGAGGAGCAAGGCCTATGGCCCAGATTTCCCTAACATTTCCCGACGGCAATGCGCGCGACTATGACGCAGGTATCACCCCTGCCGAGGTCGCGGCCAGCATTTCCACATCCTTGGCCAAAAAGGCCATCTCCGCCACAGTTGACGGCGCGCATTTCGATCTGCAATGGCCGATCATGGCGGATGCCAGTATCGCTATTCACACCATGCAAGATGACGCGCAAGCGCTGGAGTTGATCCGGCACGATCTGGCGCATGTCATGGCGCGCGCCGTGCAGGAAATCTGGCCGGACGTGAAAGTCACAATCGGCCCTGTGCGCGACAAGGGATGGTTCTATGACTTTGACCGGGCAGAGGCGTTTGTGCCCGAAGATCTTGCGCAGATTGAAGCGAAGATGCGCGACATCATCAATGCGCGCGATCCGGTGCGCACCGAGGTTTGGGAGCGTGCGCGCGCAATCCAGCACTACAAAGACGTGGGCGAGCCGTTCAAGATCGAGTTGATCGAGCGCATTCCCGAGGGCGAGCCGCTGCGCATGTATTGGCACGGGCCTTGGCAGGATTTGTGCCGTGGCCCGCATTTGCAGCACACTGGCCAGTTGCCCGCCGATGGGTTCAAGCTGATGAGCATTGCCGGGGCGTATTGGCTGGGCGACAGTTCGCGCCCCATGTTGCAGCGCATTTACGGCGTGGCCTTCAAGAATCGCGTGGATTTGAAAGCGCATTTGACCATGCTGGAAGAGGCCGCCAAGCGCGACCACCGCAAGCTGGGCCGCGAGATGGACCTGTTTCACATGCAGGAAGAAGCGCCGGGTCAGGTGTTCTGGCACCCGAATGGCTGGTCGATCTACACCAATCTGCAAGATTACATGCGCCGCAAGCAGCGCGCCGATGGCTATGTGGAGGTGAACACACCGCAGGTCGTCAGCCGCAAGCTGTGGGAGGATTCGGGGCATTGGGACAATTATCAGGAAAATATGTTCATCGTCGAAGTCGAGGAAGAACATGCCAAGACCAAGTCGATCAATGCGCTCAAGCCGATGAACTGCCCCTGTCATGTGCAGGTGTTCAACCACGGTCTGAAATCTTACCGCGATCTGCCGCTGCGCATGGCCGAGTTCGGCGCCTGCAACCGCTACGAGCCTTCGGGTGCGTTGCATGGCATCATGCGGGTGCGTGGCTTCACGCAAGATGACGGCCATATCTTCTGCACCGAAGACCAGATCGAGGCGGAATCGAAGAAATTTATCGACTTCCTGTCAGCGGTCTATGCCGATCTGGGCTTCGATCAGTGGCGCATCAAACTGTCCACACGCCCTGAAAAGCGCATCGGCAGTGACGAAAGCTGGGACCGTGTCGAGGCAGCACTTGGCAATGCCTGCAACGCTGCGGGCCATGATTACGAGCTGTTCCCCGGCGAAGGTGCCTTTTATGGCCCCAAGCTGGAATTCGTACTGACCGACGCAATCGGGCGCGACTGGCAATGTGGTACGTTGCAAGTCGACCCGAACCTGCCCGAACGGCTGGATGCGGAATATGTCGCGGCTGATGGCAACAAACACCGCCCCGTCATGCTGCACCGCGCTGTTCTTGGCAGCTTCGAGCGGTTTATCGGCATTCTGATCGAAAACAGCGCTGGCAAGCTGCCTTTCTGGCTGGCCCCGCGTCAGGTGGTGGTTGCCTCGATCATCTCGGATGCGGATGACTATTGCCGTGAAGTGGCCGAGGCGCTGCAAGCGGCCAGAATCCGGGTCGAGCTGGACGTGCGCAACGAGAAAATCAACTACAAGGTGCGCGAGCATTCCGTGGGCAAGGTGCCGGTCATTCTGGCGATTGGCGCGCGCGAAGTCGAAGAGCGGACAGTATCGGTGCGCAGGCTTGGCAACACCCGCACAGAGACGCAAGGCCTTGATGAGATGGTTGCGGCTTTGCAGGCAGAGGCAACGCCGCCAGATTTGCGGTGAGGTACGCCATCAGACCGATGAAAAAACCCCGGCAAATGCCGGGGTTTTTTGTGTCTAATGGTGTCAGGCGCTGGCCTTGGACTGACGCTTGCGCTCATTCGGATCAAGGAAGCGCTTGCGCAGACGAATGGCGTTTGGTGTCACCTCAACCAGTTCGTCATCGTCGATATAGGCAATGGCCTGTTCCAGTGTCAGAATGGTAGGCGTCGTCAGCTTAACCGCGTCATCCGTGCCGGAGGCCCGCACGTTGGTCAGCTTCTTGCCCTTCAACGGGTTCACTTCCAGATCATTTTCGCGGCTATGCTCGCCAATGATCATGCCCTGATAGACCGGCTCTTGTGGGTGAATCATCATGCGGCCACGATCTTCCAGATTCCACAGCGCATATGCGACAGCCGTGCCATCTTCCATCGAGATCAGGACACCCTGACGACGTCCGGGAATGGACCCTTTATAAGGTGCCCATTCATGGAACACGCGGTTCAGAACACCTGTGCCGCGCGTATCGGTCAGGAATTCGCCGTGATAGCCGATCAACCCGCGTGACGGCACATGCGCGATGATGCGGGTCTTGCCGACACCTGCCGGTTTCATTTCCGCCAGATCGCCCCTGCGTGGGCCGGTCAGTTTCTCGATTACGGTGCCGGTGTATTCGTCATCAACGTCAATCGTAACTTCTTCAATGGGTTCCAGTCGCTGGCCGCCCTCATCGCGCATCAGCACACGGGGGCGCGAGATGGACAACTCGAAGCCTTCGCGGCGCATGTTCTCGATCAACACGCCCATTTGCAATTCGCCACGACCCGCAACCTCAAAGGCTTCGCCGCCCGGTGTGTCGCTGATCCTGATGGCCACATTCAACTCTGCCTCGCGCATCAGCCGCTCGCGGATGACGCGGCTTTGCACCTTGGAGCCGTCGCGCCCGGCCAGCGGCGAATCATTGATCCCGAAGGTCACGCTGATGGTGGGCGGGTCAATGGGCTGAGCGGGCAGGGCGGTGTCGACCTCCAGCGCGCAGAGTGTGTCGGCGACCGTGGCCTTGGACATGCCTGCCAGAGTTACAATATCGCCTGCTTCTGCTGCGTCGATGGCAGACTGGCCCAGACCGCGGAACGCCATGACCTTGGTCACGCGAAACTGCTCGATCTTGGCGCCGTCGCGCGTCATGGCCTTGATGGTTTCGCCCGCTTTCAATGTGCCGGATTCAACGCGGCCCGTCAGGATGCGGCCCAGATAGGGGTCTGCGGACAGCGTGGTTGCCAACATGCGAAACGGCTCTGCGCGGCGTTCAACCTGCGCTGGTGCAGGCACATGCTGGACCACCAGATCAAACAGCGCCGACATGTCCTTGCGTGGCCCGTCCAATTCGACATCGGCCCAGCCATTGATCCCGCTGGCATAAAGCACAGGGAAATCAAGCTGTTCATCAGATGCGCCCAGATTGGCGAACAGGTCGAACACTTCATCAAGTGCACGGTCAGGCTCGGCTGCGGGTTTGTCGACCTTGTTGAGCAGCACGATGGGGCGCAGCCCCAGTGCCAGTGCTTTCGAGGTGACGAATTTGGTTTGGGGCATTGGCCCCTCGGCGGCGTCGACCAGCAGAACGACACCATCGACCATCGACAGGATACGCTCAACCTCGCCGCCGAAATCGGCGTGGCCGGGAGTGTCGACGATATTGATGCGCGTGTCTTTCCATTCGACCGAAGTTGCCTTGGCCAGAATGGTAATGCCACGTTCGCGTTCCAGATCATTGCTGTCCATCGCGCGCTCGGTCGTCGATTGATTCTCTCGGTAGGTGCCCGATTGCTTCAACAGCTCGTCCACAAGTGTGGTTTTGCCATGGTCAACGTGCGCGATGATCGCGATATTGCGAAGAGTCATAAGTCATGCCTTTTGATGCTGCGCCGCCGCATTACCCGATTGCGCGTCCTGTGGCTAGCCCCCAAGCGCGTTACGTCCCGATATAGCGGTCGCGCCGGTGGTTAATTGCCAGAATGGCATTCAGCACTGCCGCGCCCAGCAGCGACCATAGCACAAGATCGGGGTCCAAGACCAGAAGCGCTACGGCAAACAGCACCAGATCGAACGCAAGCTGCACCCAACCTGCGCGCCAGCCAAGGCGTTCTTGTAAATCAAAGGCGACAATCCCGACCCCGCCAAGGCTGGCGCGGTGACGAAAGATTGCCAGAAGTCCGGCACCGGCGATCAACCCGAACAGTATCGCGGCCACTGCGGGATGGGCGGGATCAACCTGCACAAGATCCTCGATCACCAGTGACACTGCCGAGATAAGGGCGACCGACAAGAATGTCTTAATCGTGAAGGCCGCACCCAGCCGCCACCATGCCAGCGCGTAGAACGGAATATTCACAACAAAGAACACCACCCCGAAGCTGTAGCCCGTGATATACGCAATCAGCACGGCAAGCCCCGCCGTCTGGCCGGTCACAAGACCGGCACCGGTCAAGATCAGGACGCCAAAGGCGCACATGACAGCGCCAAAGACCAAGCCTTGAGCATCTTCCAGCGCTGTGTGTGTAGAGGCAGTTGTCACCCTAATGTCCGACGCTTTTGCTGAACAGGTTGATGACGACGATACCGGAAATGATCAGAACAAGGCCCAGCAGGGCCGGGGCGTCCAGCCTTTGGCCAAAGACAACCCAGCCGATCCCCGCAATCAGGCAAACCCCAAGGCCCGCCCATATCGCATAGGCCACCCCAACAGGGATAATGCGCAGCACCAACGCCAACAGCCAGAATGAGATCACGTAAGACATGACAACCAGCAAGGACGGACCAAGCCGCGTCATGCCATCGCTGGCTTTCAACGCGGTGGTGCCGATGGTTTCAAACACAATCGCGACGCCCAGATAGAGCCAATGCATCGCACATCTCCTTAAATCGGGCGGCCTGCCGCCATGTTTTCAACCGCGCGTTCGATCTCGCGCAGGCGCTCGGCATTGGGCGGGTGCGTTCCAAGAAACTGGTTGCCGGGGTCTGGAATGCGGCGGAAAATCTGCGCGCCGCGCAACGGATCATACCCGCCGCGCACCGCGATCAACGCGCCCAGTCGATCTGCCTCCAACTCGAAGCTTTTGGAGTACCGTCTGGCGCCAACGGTCGCGCTGGTGTTGACGATGCGCTGCGCTGTGGCCTCATCCGCGCCGGACAATGCTGCGACAAGCCCGCCCAGAAGCGCGCCGGTCATGGCCTGTTGCTGGATGCGGGGCAGGTGATCGGCGATGTGGTGCGCGGCCTCATGCCCGAAGATCAGTGCGATTTCATCATGGCTGCGCAGATCGTCGATCAATGCGAGCGAAAAGGCGATGACCGGACGCCCGTTCTCGTCGCGCGTGTGAAAGGCATTGGGCGGCTGGTTGGGCCGATCGTCCAGAACCACAAGGAAATTGCAATCCAGATGTGGGCTGCGTTCCCGGCAGACCTGATTGGCGACCGGGCGCATCCGCGACACAACTGCATTGAAATCAGCGCGCGTGCTGCTTGGGGCTGCCGACTGCTGGGCCGGAGGGGCAAGCATCGGGGCGGTGGCTATTGTACAACCCGTAACCGCAAGCAGGCACAGGATCAGTGTCATTCGCAACGCATGCAACATCAGCTCAGACCTTTCTTGAGTCTGTCAAGAAATAGCGGGCCGCGCGAAAAGCACAATGCGCGTGAAATCAACTCATTGGGGGCAGGGGCACAGATCAGGCCGATCTTGGCACCCCACCCCCCCCGGATCGCCCAGGTGCTTAGCGTGTGGATTCCGACAGGCGGCGCGTAACATAGCTGGTTACGGTTTCCAGCATGGGCTGCATATGCTGGTCTTCATCCTTGAAGAAATGGTCTGCGCCCTCAACCTCGGTATGGGTGATGGTGATGCCACGCTGTTCCTGCAACTTGCTGACAAGCGTTCTTGTATCGTGCGGCGGGGCCACACGGTCAGCGGTGCCGTTGATGACCAGACCGGATGCGGGGCAGGGCGCAAGGAAGCTGAAGTCATATAGATTGGCGGGCGGCGCAACCGACACGAAGCCGGTAATGTCGGGCCGACGCATCAGAAGCTGCATTCCGATCCACGCGCCAAAGCTGAACCCTGCGACCCAGCAATGGCGGGCATTCTGGCTTTGGGCCTGCACATAATCGAGGGCGGCGGCGGCATCGGACAATTCACCGATGCCCTGATCATACTCGCCCTGACTGCGCCCGACGCCACGGAAATTGAACCGCAGCACCGAGAATCCCATTTTATGGAATGCATAATGCAGGTTGTAGACAACCTTGTTGTTCATCGTGCCGCCAAATTGCGGATGCGGATGCAATACGATTGCAATCGGCGCATCTGTCTTGGGTTGCGGGTGGAAGCGGCCTTCTAGGCGGCCTTCTGGGCCGGGGAAGATAATCTCGGGCATTAGGGGCCTTATCTGGTGGTAACGGGCTAAAAGACGTCTGTATCACTGCTCTTGCGGTATTATGCGTGTTGCACCTATACCGATTTTGCTAATTCTTGACTCTTTACTTCAGGCAATTTAGAAGAGTTCTAAGTTGCCGCGATGTCTCCTGGGTTCGGGTCGCGCTGCGCGCATGGTGTAGGCGCGTGCGGTGCGTACGTCAACCTCATTCAGATGTGTGCGATCCGACCATGTGGCGTGTTCAGCGAGGTTTTCGATGAAGCTTTCGACAAAAGGGCGATATGCCATGATTGCGCTGGTTGATCTGGCGCAAGCCCCGCAAGGGGCATTGGTGTCGTTGAATGGAATTGCAGGGCGCCAGCAGGTCTCGCTTGCGTATCTTGAACAGTTGTTCGTGAAATTGCGCCGCGCAGGGTTGGTGGACTCGGTGCGTGGGCCCGGGGGTGGCTACCGTTTGGCGCGCGCCGCAGACTCGATCCGCGTGTCCGAGATACTGGAAGCGGTCGATGAAACAGTCAGCGCCATGCATACAGGTGCGGGGGCGACTGGGGCCATTTCCGGATCGAAAGCGCAATCCATGACCAACCGGTTGTGGGAAGGTCTGTCGGCGCATGTCTATGTGTTCTTGCATCAGACCCGACTGTCC
This sequence comes from Roseinatronobacter monicus, assembly GCF_006716865.1. Lineage (NCBI taxonomy): Bacteria > Pseudomonadati > Pseudomonadota > Alphaproteobacteria > Rhodobacterales > Paracoccaceae > Roseinatronobacter > Roseinatronobacter monicus. The sequence goes on from NZ_VFPT01000001.1 coordinate 1,490,640, forward strand.
GATGTCGCAGGAAATGCGCTGACCCCGTGCCCCGCCGTGCCGGTCTTGTTCGAGGTGGTCGATGAATAAGCGCTGCGCGGTTTGGCCTTGAGTATTTAGTGCAAGAAAATGGATAAAACGATGCCTGCAAGGGTCTATCTGGACCATAATGCCACTGTGCCGCTGCGCCCGGAGGCCCGCGCTGCGATGATTGCGGCGATGGATGTGGTTGGCAACCCCTCGTCGGTTCATGCCGAGGGGCGGCGCGCGCGGGCGGTGTTGGAAAAGGCACGCGGGCAGGTGGCGGCCGCACTTGGGGCGCAGGGTGCGGAGATCGTCTTTACCTCTGGCGCGACCGAGGCTGCGGCGCTGGCGCTGTCAGGGCGCGGGTTGGCGGGTGCTGCGATTGAGCATGACGCCGTGCGCGCGTGGAGTGATGACACGCTTGCCGTAGACAGTTCGGGCAAGGTTGCCGTGCCGCAGCCCGCGGCTGCGACGTTGCAACTGGCGAATTCCGAAACGGGTATCGTGCAAAGCTTGCCTGCCGGTCTGGCCGTCAGTGACCTGACGCAAGGGTTTGGCAAGCTGCCCTTTGCGTTTAACTGGCTCGACGTCGAGATGGGATTTGTCTCGGGGCATAAGATTGGCGGCCCCAAGGGTGTGGGGGTACTGGTTATGCGGCAGGGCACGGATATTGCCGCGCAGATCCGTGGCGGGGGTCAGGAAATGGGGCGCCGCGCGGGAACCGAGAACCTGATTGCGATAGCGGGTTTCGGCGCAGCAGCCGAAGCCGCAGCAAAAGACCTTGCAGACGGGGTCTGGAATTCTGTATCTGAAATTAGAAATATTCTAGAACAGGCTCTGGACGCTGCCGCAAGCAAGACTATTTTAGTCGGGAAAGCAGGGGACCGGTTGCCCAATACCGTGTGTCTTGCGACACCGGGCTGGAAGGGCGAGACGCAGGTGATGCAGATGGATCTGGCAGGGTTTGCCATTTCGGCTGGATCAGCTTGCTCCTCGGGCAAGTTGCGGGCGTCTGCTGTTTTGGGCGCGATGGGGTTTGATGCGGCAACTGCGTCGGGCGCGATCCGTGTCTCGTTGGGGCCGCAAACGCGCGAAGAAGACGTGCTGCGCTTTGCCGAAGCGTGGCTGAAGGAATACCACCGCTTCGCTGCACGCGCAGCGTAAACGGACGAGAAGGCCCTTGCACAAGGGCTGGTCAGAAAGAAGGAAAGCACATGGCTGTACTGGACGAGACGCAAATGCGCGAGGGGGTGGACCGCGAGACTGTCGAGACAGTGCAGTCTATGGCGGGCACCTATAAGCACGGTTGGGAAACCGACATCGAGATGGATTTCGCGCCCAAAGGGCTGAACGAGGACATCGTGCGCCTGATCTCGGAAAAGAACAACGAGCCTGAATGGTTGCTGGAATGGCGTCTGGACGCGTATCGGCGCTGGCTGACGATGGAAAGCCCGGACTGGGCGATGCTGAACATTCCTGAAATCGACTATCAGGACCAATATTACTACGCCAAACCCAAATCGATGACCGAAAAGCCGAAGTCCTTGGACGATGTCGATCCCAAACTGCTGGAAACCTATGCCAAGCTTGGGATTCCGTTGAAGGAACAGATGCTTTTGGCCGGTGTTGAAGGTGCCGATGAGGGCCGTAAAGTGGCGGTCGATGCGGTGTTCGACTCTGTGTCTTTGGGCACGACCTTCAAAAAGGAACTGGCGGCGGCAGGCGTGATCTTCTGCTCGATCTCGGAGGCGGTGCAGGACCATCCCGAATTGGTAAAGCGTTATCTGGGCAGTGTTGTGCCGCAGAATGACAATTACTTCGCTGCGCTGAATTCAGCGGTCTTTTCGGATGGCAGCTTCGTCTACATTCCTGCGGGCGTGAAATGCCCGATGGAATTGTCCACCTATTTCCGTATCAATGCCGAAAATACCGGCCAGTTTGAGCGCACGCTGATCATTGCGGAAAAAGGCAGCCATGTCAGCTATCTGGAAGGGTGCACCGCGCCGATGCGCGACACAATCCAGTTGCACGCGGCGGTGGTTGAAATCGTTATTCTGGAGGATGCAGAGGTCAAGTATTCGACCGTGCAGAACTGGTTTCCGGGCGATGAAAACGGCAAGGGCGGCATCTATAACTTCGTCACCAAGCGTGCAGATTGCCGCGAGGATCGTGCGAAAGTGATGTGGACGCAGGTCGAAACCGGCAGCGCGATCACATGGAAATACCCGTCCTGCATTTTGCGCGGCGATGACACGCAGGGCGAGTTTTATTCGATCGCCATCGCCAACAATTGGCAGCAGGCCGATACCGGCACCAAGATGGTGCATCTGGGGCGCAACTCGCGCTCGCGCATTGTGTCCAAAGGCATTTCGGCGGGGCAGGCGCAGAACACCTATCGCGGTTTGGTATCCATGCACCCGAAGGCCAAGAATTCGCGCAACTACACGCAATGCGACAGCTTGCTGATTGGCGACAAATGCGGCGCGCATACAGTGCCATATATCGAGGTGCGCAATGCCTCTAGCCGCGTCGAGCATGAGGCGACGACCAGCAAGGTGGATGACGACCAGCTGTTCTATTGCCGCCAGCGCGGCATGGATGAAGAAGAGGCTGTTGCATTGGTGGTCAACGGGTTCTGCAAAGAAGTGTTGCAGGAATTGCCAATGGAATTCGCTATGGAAGCGCAGGCGCTGGTCGCAATCTCGTTGGAAGGGTCGGTCGGTTAATGGCTGGGCCGTGGTTCAAGCCAATCGCGCACGGCTCTGGCGCGCGGCCAGCCAACTGGCGGGGATGGGCTGCACTTGCAGCCTATCTCGGGGCGCTTGCGCTGTTGGCGGGACATGTGTTCGACGGGGAAATGGCCCTGCCTATGGCGGTGGTGTTTTTCGTCGGCATGTTCGTGATGATGACCGCCGGATTTACTGTCTTCGTGTGGTCGCAGGTCCGCCGCTACAAACAAGAGGCGCGCGGCGCGTCGTAAAGAACAGCGCGCTGCACAGGGGTGCAAAGGCCAGTATCGGCCTTGATATGGAATATAGACTGGCAGGCCCTTTGGCGCAGGTTGCGTCGGATACCAGTTCTGCCGAGACAATTGACTGAGGGAATGAAGATGCTGAAAATCGAAAATCTGCACGCCGCGCTTGAAGACGATTCAGAGGTGAAAATCCTCAAGGGTCTGTCGCTGACAATCAAGCCCGGCGAAGTTCATGCGATCATGGGGCCGAACGGGTCGGGCAAATCGACCCTGTCCTATGTGCTGTCAGGGCGTGATGGCTATACTGTCACCGAGGGCAGCGCGACGTTGGAAGATGCAGACCTGCTGGATATGGACCCGGAAGAACGCGCGGCTGCGGGGCTGTTTCTGGCGTTTCAGTATCCGGTAGAAATTCCCGGTGTCGGCAATATGACTTTCCTGCGCACGGCTGTGAATGCACAGCGCAAGGCGCGCGGCGAGGACGAGTTGTCCGCAACCGAGTTTCTGAAGCTTATTCGCGCGAAGGCCAAGGACTTGCAGATTGACGCTGATATGCTGAAGCGCCCCGTCAATGTGGGCTTTTCAGGCGGCGAGAAAAAGCGCAATGAAATCCTGCAAATGGCCATGCTAGAGCCGAAGATGTGCATTCTGGACGAGACCGACTCGGGCCTTGATGTGGATGCGATGAAGCTGGTGGCGGACGGGGTGAACGCGCTGCGCGATGCCGGACGTTCGTTCTTGGTTATCACGCATTATCAACGGCTTCTGGACCATATTGTTCCTGATGTTGTGCATATCCTGTCCGAGGGCCGGATCATCAAGACCGGTGGTCCGGAACTGGCGCTGGAAGTTGAGCGCAACGGCTATACCGATCTGATGGCGGAGGCGCAGGCATGATGCCACGTGCGAAACTGAAGGCGCAGAAGGTCGAGGCGGCGCATGCACTGCTGGACGCGCGCGCAATCCCTGAGGGGGGTGCGTGGATCACCAAGGCGCGGAAGGCGGCACAAGCGCGCGTGCGCGACATGGGCCTGCCGAGCAAACGCGATGAATACTGGCGCTACACCGATCCGCGCCGCCTGACCGACGCGGCGGTGGTGCCGGGCGCCTTGCACGACACGCGCGGAGAGCCGCCTGTTTTTGACGGGTTTGACCGGATCAAGCTGGTATTCGTCGATGGCGTCTTTGATGCCGAAGCCTCTGACCCGCTGGCGCTGGCGGGTGTTGAAATCTGCCATCTGTCGCAAGCGGCGGGAACCGACCTGCACTGGGCGCGTGATCTGTATGGCACGCTTGATGCGCGCGCGCAGGCACCGGTCGAGCGCCCGCTTGCCAGTGTGAATACGGCCTATGCCACCGAAGGGGTGCTGATCCGTGTGACGGGCAAGCCGGAAAAGCCCATTTCGCTGATCTATCTGCGCCAATCGGAAACATCTGACGCGATGGTGCACCACGTCATCCGCGTAGAGACCGGAGCCGAGGCAACAATTCTGGAAAACGGACCAATTGCCACGCGGTTCAATCAGGTGATGGAAGTGGACATCGCGGATGGTGGCACGTTGCATCATATCCGCGCACAGGGCCGCGACCATGAGCGCGCGGGATCAGCGCATCTGTTCGCGCGTCTGGGCGTAGGTTCGCATCTGAAATCATTTACCCTGACCGCCAATGGCGCATTGATCCGCAATGATGCAATTATCTGGCTGGACGGTGCAGACGGGTCTGCACATTTGGCGGGTGCGACTGTGGGCGACGGCGCTTTTCACCACGATGACACTGTCTTTGTCACGCATGGTGCGCCGCGCTGCGAAAGTCGGCAGGTGTTCAAGAAAGTGCTGCGGGGCGGCGCTGTTGGTGTGTTTCAGGGCAAGATTCTGGTTGACCAGATTGCGCAACTGACCGACGGGTATCAGATCAGCCAGTCGTTGTTGCTGGATGAGAATGCGCAGTTTCTGGCCAAGCCGGAACTGGAAATCTATGCGGATGATGTGAAATGCAGCCATGGGTCTACCTCGGGCGAGATTGACGACAACCAGCTTTTTTACCTGCGGGCGCGCGGCGTGCCGGAAGACAGCGCCAAGACCCTGCTGGTGCTGGCCTTCCTTGCCGAAGCATTGGAAGAAATCGCAGACCCCGACTATGCGGATGACCTGCGCGCGCGGCTTGAAGCTTGGTTTGAGCGGCGCGGCTGATGGCTGAACCCTGTTGCGCCGTCTTGGTGCGCGGCCACACTGGCCGCGTACAGTGTCGAAAGCTTTTCTCATGTCCGTAATTCGCAATATGCTCAGGACCTATCGCAGCCCGCGTATCGTGACGCGCGGCATGATCGCCCAAGGCGTCACCGAGCCGCAGGTTCTGGCGTTCGGGCTGCTGTCGTGCGGGCTGATTTTTGTGGCGCAATGGCCGGGCTTGTCGCGTGCCGCAACGCTCGATCCGTCCATCACATTCGAGCAGCGTATGGGCGGTGCCTTGTTCGGGATCATGTTCATGCTGCCCTTGCTGCTATATGGCGTGGCGGGGCTGATGCAATTGGCAGTTCGTGTGCTGGCGGGGCCAGTGCAGGGGCTGCATGTGCGGCTGGTGCTGTTCTGGTCATTGCTGAGTGTGACACCGCTGATGCTGGTGCAGGGGGGGCTTGCGGCTTTCCTTGGGCCAACGGAAGGTGTGACTGCTTTCGGGTTTGTGGTGACGGCTGTATTTCTTTACATAGTTGGGGCAGGGCTTCTGGAAGTGGCGCGCCCGCGCCATGGTGATGCCCCTTGAAGGCTTGCCGGGAAGGACCGAATCCATGAATCTGAATGCTGCGAATGTCAGCGCGCTTGTGCGCCTTTCCTTGACGCGCCCACGCGAAGCAGCGGGCCGCCTGTTGAGCATGAATGTGCCCGACGATGCGCGGTGGCTGGGCTTTGTGATCGTCGTTGTGCTGTCGGTGCTGATCGGCCAAGTCTCGGTATTGCTGATGGGCGAGGAGGGGTTTCAGGGCAGCATGTTGTTCATGGCCATGTTCCAGACCTCGATCTTGCTGGGGATGGTGGTTGCCGTGCAGGGGATTGGCCGCGCGCTTGGGGGCGGCGGGACATTTCCCGATACGCTGCTGCTGGTGGCATGGCTGCAATTCGTCATGCTGGTGTTCCAGTTGGTTCAGATTGTCAGCCTGCTGATTGTGCCGGCGGTGTTCGGAATGATCACAATTGTCGCACTCGTATTCTTCATGTGGATGCTGACAAACTTTATCATGGCGCTACATGGATTCACATCGCCCGTTAAAGTGTTTGTGGGCATCATTTTTTCATTCTTTGCCATGGCCACAGTGCTGGCGATTTTGCTCGGGATGATGGGGTTTGCACCAGGAGGTGTCTGATATGCTCGATATCGAGCGGGTTCGCGCGGATTTTCCGATCTTGGATCGCACGGTCAATGGCAAGCCATTGGTCTATCTCGACAGTGGTGCGTCCGCCCAAAAGCCGCTTGCAGTGATAGAGGCTGTGACGCGGGCCTATGCCGAGGAATATTCCAATGTGCATCGCGGGCTGCATTACCTGTCCAATCTGGCGACCGATAAATATGAGGCCGTTCGCGGGACATTGCAGCGCTTTCTTAATGCGCAGCATGAAGATGAAATCATCTTCACGACCGGCACGACGCAGGCGATCAACTTGGTTGCTTATGGCTGGGCCATGCCCCGGTTTGAACCCGGTGACGAGATTGTCCTGTCGATCATGGAGCACCACGCCAATATCGTGCCGTGGCACTTTATGCGCGAGCGCCAAGGCGTGGTTTTGCGCTGGGTCGATTGTGCACCCGACGGATCGCTTGATCCGCAATCTGTGATTGATGCGATTGGCCCGCGCACCAAGCTTGTGGCGATCACGCATATGTCGAATGTGCTGGGCACTGTCGTCGATGTCGCCGCGATCTGTAAGGGCGCACACGACAAGGGTGTGCCGGTCATGGTCGACGGCTCTCAGGCGGCGGTGCATATGCCGGTGGATATGCAGGCCTTGGGGTGTGATTTCTACGCTGTGACAGGGCATAAATTATATGGCCCGTCGGCGTCTGGCGCGGTGTATATCTCGCGCGCGCGTCAGGCCGAGATGCGCCCCTTTCTGGGCGGGGGCGACATGATCCGAGAGGTCACGCGCGACACCGTCACCTATAACGACCCGCCACACAAATTCGAGGCAGGCACACCGGGGATCGTGCAGCAAATCGGTCTGGGTGTTGCGATTGACTACATGATGGCGCAGGGCATGGGGGCCATTGCCGCGCATGAGGCTGATTTGCGCGACTATGCGCAATCGCGTCTGGCGGGGCTGAACTGGCTGAACATTCAGGGCACGGCACTGGGCAAAGGGGCGATTTTCAGCTTCACACTGGAAGGTGCCGCACATGCGCATGACATCTCGACTGTGCTGGACAAAAAGGGGATCGCGGTGCGCGCAGGCCAACATTGCGCGGCCCCATTGATGGATCATCTGGGCGTAACAGCGACCTGCCGCGCGTCATTCGCAATGTATAACACGCGCGATGATGTGGACAAACTGGTCGAAGCGCTGGAATTCTGTCACGAGTTATTTGCCTGAAAACGGCGATTGCATCGCGCAATATGTCGTTCTATAGACAGCCCAGACGCACCCGTAGCTCAGCTGGATAGAGCGCTGCCCTCCGAAGGCAGAGGTCACAGGTTCGAATCCTGTCGGGTGCGCCAGACTCCCTATACGCTGATGGTGGTGCGGCTATCGTAGCGCGCCCGCGTGGCATCTTTGCTCTAGAATGCGGCCCCGCGCCTGCGATCTGCCGGTGCTGGATGGCCGCATTTCTACTGTTATAAAAGCACAGTCGGATCGTCATACCCTTTGGGCACATAGAGGTTGTGCGGCCCAAGGTTCTTCACGTCTGTTTCGCCACAAAGCGCCATTGTGACGTCAAGTTCCTTATGGATCACCTCCAGCGCCTTGGTGACGCCAGCTTGGCCCATCGCACCCAGACCATAGGTATAAGCGCGCCCGATATAGGTGCTTTTTGCGCCAAGCGCCAAGGCCTTGAGCACGTCCTGACCCGAGCGGATGCCGCTATCCAGATGGATCTCGACATCTTTGCCCACGGCCTCAACAATCGAGGGCAGCATTCGGATGGAACTGACAGCGCCGTCGAGTTGCCGCCCGCCATGGTTGGACACGACAATCGCGTCGGCCCCAACATCTGCGGCGCGGCGGGCATCTTCGGGGTCCATGATCCCCTTGACGATGACCTTGCCCCCCCACCACTGCTTGAACTGCGCGATCCGGTCCCAGTTCAGGGCAGGGTCAAACGCCTCGGACGTCCATGTCGACAGGGATGACGGGTCGCTGACGCCTTTGGCATGGCCCACGATATTGCCGAATGAGCGCCGCTTCGTGCCCAGCATTTCCAAGCCCCACGGGATTTTCGTCATCATATTCGCGATGGATTTCGCGGTCAGTTTTGGCGGGGCGGACAGGCCGTTTTTCAGATCCTTGTGGCGCTGGCCCAGCACTTGCAAATCGACTGTCACCACAATGGCCGAGCAATTGGCCGTATGCGCGCGCTCAAACAGACGGCGCATGAAATCGTCATCTTTCAGGGTGTAGACCTGAAACCAGAAGGGTTTTGTCGTATGCGCGGCTACATCCTCGATCGAGCAGATGGACATGGTGGACAAGGTGTAGGGCACACCAAATTTTTCGGCTGCGCGCGCGGCCTTTATCTCACCATCTGCCGATTGCATTCCTGTCAATCCGACTGGTGCCAAGGCCACTGGCATGGCGACATCTTCACCGATCATCTGTGACTTGGTGGAGCGGCCCGACATATCGACCGCAACGCGCTGTTTCAGACGAATCTGCGAGAAATCGGATGTGTTTTCACGAAAGGTCTGTTCAGTCCAACTGCCCGACTCTGCGTAATCGTAAAACATGCGCGGGGTCCGCCGTTCATAGATTTTGCGCAGATCCTCAATATTGGTGATAGTGGGCATTCTGGCTCTCCCCCTGAAATTGGTAAAAAATGTTTACCGACTCGCAGGGGCTGATGCAAGCGTTCAGCCAAACACCCGCTTTACCCAGCCTTTCTTCTCTGGCGCGCCCTCGGTCTGAGGGCTGTCCGCGTCGGTTTTCGGGTCTTCGGCGGGCGCATCTTCGGGGGGTGGCCCTTCAATTTCGGCCTGAAACCGGTTGAAAAACTCGCCCGCCATTCGTCGTGCGAAGCCGTCGACGATACGACTGCCAAGCTGTGCGAGCTTGCCGCCAACCTTGGCGTCCACTTCATAGCTGAGCAATGTGCCGCCATTCTCGCCCGGTGACAGGCGGACATGGGCGTCGCCTTTGGCAAAGCCTGCCGCCCCGCCTTTGCCTTCACCTGATAATGTGCAGCTTTCCCCCTCGACGACATCCTTCATCGTCACAACACCCTTGAAGGTGGCTTTCACCGGGCCGACCTTTTGCACGACCACAGCTTGATACCCCTCCGCAGCAGAGCCGCTGAGTTCCTGACACCCCGGAACGCAGGCCTTGAGCATTTCGGGATCAAACAGGGCGGTCCAGACAGTTTCCGGCGGGGCCGCGATCTGGCGTTCATCGGACATTTGCATGGCGTGACCTCTCTCATTGCGCATTTGAAACTGCCACCGCAAGTTAAGCGATTGGGGCGCGTTGTCAAAGCAGGCTTTGGTCGCATGGACTTTGGTCTTAGTTCCACTGCTGCTGATGATGATGGCAATTGACGCTTGCGCAAATTTGTGGCCAGCTTTTTTCCATGCCCGATGTAACCAACCGCCCCACCATTCTGACCGAACAACCGGCCCAGGCCGCACATGACCGCGTGTATCGGGGGCTGCGCCAGCAGGTTATGCATGGCGAATTGTCCCCCGGACAAGCGCTGACCCTGCGCGGGATTGGCAAGGCATTCGGGGTCAGCATGACTCCTGCGCGCGAAGCCCTGCGCAGGTTGACGGCAGAAGGGGCGTTGTCGCTATCGGCCTCGGGGCGGGTGACAACGCCAGAATTGACCAATGACCGAATCGAGGAGCTGGCCCAAATCCGCTCCCTTCTGGAACCGGAATTGGGCAGCCGCGCCTTGCGCCGCGCGCATTTGGCCCTGATTGACCGGATGGAAACGATAAACGAGGCGAATGCCCGCGCGATTCACCGCCAGGACCCAGTCGAGTATATTCGCACCAATCTGGAATTTCACCGCACCTTGTATCTGCGCGCCCAAAGCCCTGCGATGCTGGGTCTTCTGGAAACGGTATGGTTGCAGCTTGGGCCGACCATGCGGGCACTCTATACGCGCTTGCGTCGCACCACGGCCCCGCCCCACCATCGGTTGATACTGGAAGCCCTGCGCGCAGGCGATGACGCAGCACTGCGTCTGGCGCTGCGGACCGATGTGACGCAAGGGTTGCGGCATTTGCAAGGCTGATTGTGCGGTGCGGCGTGCGTCAGCCCGCAGTGATCTGTCCGTCTTGCAACTGCACCACGCGGTCCATGCGGCGCGCAAGTTCCAGATTGTGGGTGGCGATCAGGGCTGTCAGGCCCGTGTCGCGCACCAGCGCCATGAGGGCGCCAAAAACCTGATCCGAGGTGGCAGGGTCAAGGTTGCCTGTCGGCTCGTCCGCCAGAAGCAGGCTGGGGGTGTTGGCCAGCGCGCGGCAGAAGGCAACACGCTGCTGCTCGCCGCCCGACAGGGCAGCGGGGCGATGCTCGGCGCGCGCGGAAATACCGACGCGCTCTAGCAATTCGCGCGCGCGGGCCTCTGCCTTGGCTTGGGGCACGGCATTGGCGAGTTGCGGCAGGATCACATTTTCTAATGCCGAAAACTCCGGCAGCAGGTGGTGGAACTGGTACACGAACCCCACCTGACCGCGCCGCGCGGCAGTGCGCGCGCGGTCGCCCAGCCGCGTCATATCTGCCCCGTCAATCATGACCGCCCCTGTATCGGGCGTGTCGAGCAGACCTGCGATATGCAAAAGCGTCGATTTGCCGGCACCTGACGGGGCCACAAGCGCCACGATCTCGCCGCGATCAAGCTTCAACGACGCCTCGTTCAGAACTTTGACCTCATTGGGCTTGCCGGCATTGTAGGTCTTCGAGATGGTCTGAAGGGAAAGGGCGTTGTCATTCATAGCGCAGCGCCTCTACCGGGTTCATGCGCGCGGCGCGCCGCGCAGGGAAAATTGTGACGATGAAGGACAGTGTCAGCGACAGCCCCACCGCTTTGAGCACATCGGCCAAGCGCAATTCGGCGGGCAAGTTGTAAATCCCCCTGATCGAGGGGTCCCAAACACCGCCGCCAGAGGCGTAATTCACCAGACTGAAAATCGGATCGATATAGATCGCAAACAGACAGCCCAGAATGACGCCCGCAACCGTGCCCAGCACACCCACACTGGCCCCGCAGATAAAGAATACCCGCAAGACTGACCCTTCGGTAAGCCCCATGGTGCGCAAAATGCCAATGTCGCGGCCCTTGTTCTTGACCAGCATAATCAGCCCCGAAATGATATTCATGGCCGCGATCAGCACAAGGATCGACAGGATCACGAACATCACGTTATCCTCCACGTCCAGCGCGCGCAGGAAAGAGCCGGAACTGTCGCGCCATGTCCACAGCATTGCGCGTTCACCCCCTGCGCGCAGCAGATCGCTGCGCATGCTATCAATCTGGTCGGGGTTTGTGACCATCACCTCCATTTCATCGGCAACACCGTCGCGGTTGAAATAGTTTTGAGCCTCGTCAAAGGGCATATACAGCCGCGTTCGGTCAATGTCGTATCGCCCGGCGGTAAAGATATAGACCACTTCATAGGCTGATATTCGCGGGCTGGTGCCAAAGGCGGTGCGGGCACCATCGGGCGAGATTACGCGTATGGAATCGCCCAGCGACAGGTTCAATTCTCGTGCGACCCCAGACCCGATTGCCACACCTTCGGTAAAGCGGGAAATATCGCCCAGTGACTGTTCGGGATCAGCAACGCGCGGGATTGTCAGCAGGTCTTCGTAATGGATGCCGAACACCTCAATACCGGTGTTGCGCCCGTCCGAGCTTGCCATAACCTGCCCGCGGATAAGGGGGGCCACCCGCGTGACGCCGCGCACCTGTGCCAGACGCTCGGCCATTTCCTCGTAATCTTCGATGACGCGGCTGGTGCGCCCGCCTTCATCGACATGCACAGAGGAATAGAGGGTCACATGCGCGTTTGCGCCCAGGATCGTGTCGACAAATTCGGCCCGAAACCCCGACCGCACGGACAAGGTTGCAATCAGTGCGAAAACTGCCAGCATGATGCCCAGAAACGAGATTATCGTCATGGCGCTGACGCCACCCTCGGCCCGGCGCGCACGCAGATACCGCCATGCGATCATCCATTCAAAGGCTGCAAAGGGGGGCGTGTTGCCAGTCATGCGCGAAAGTGTCCTGCTCAAGCTTTTGCGCAAACTCATGGTATTGCGCGACAAGGTCAAGCACAAAGCAATCCCGTTGTCGTTGGTTTGATCTGCGCGCAGGCTTGCAGCTTGCGGCGCGCATGGCGGGGTTTTCGTGCCGCAAAACCAGCGTTGGCCGTCTCGCAAGGCATGATCTGTTCAAATGCCCATCCGCACAGCAGATGGGCATGACGTCATGTCAGATCAGTTGCGCAGCTCGGACGCGACCTCTAGCAAAATATCCGCTTCTACAAAGCCGCGAATAATCTCGGTTTCCATGATGAAGGTCGGGGTTCCGGTGATCTGAAGGCGCTGTGCCAGTTCGCGGTTCGCGGCCAGAATTTCGTTGACCTCTGCGCTTTCCATTTCGGCAACGACAGCGTCGAAATCAAGGCCCAGCTCGGCTGCCACTTCGTCCAGAAACTCTGGTGTGATGGGGCCATCATAGCGGATCAGGGTGTCATTGGCCTGTTCATACACGTCATCCCCCCCCAAACGCAGGCTGGCAACGGCAAAGCGCGATGCAAGCTCGGATTCGGGGCCAAGGATCGGAAATTCCTTGACGATCAGGCGAATGCCGGTATCGGCTTCCAGCAGTTCAAGAATTTCATCATGCGCGCGTTTGCAAAATCCGCAGCGGTAATCCAGAAATTCGACCAGTGTGATATCGCCATCGACATTGCCACCGACCCATGAATTCGGGTCATTGAACAACGCATCCGCATTTGCATCAAGAATGGCGCTGTCCATATCGGCCTGCGCTTCGGCATTGCGCTGCTCGAACACGGCGACGGCCTCGAAGATCACCTCGGGGTTTTGCAACAGATAGCTGCGCACCTGTTCCCCGAATTCCGGATCTACAGTCACGTCTTCTGGTATCGCAGTTGCACCAAGCTGTGTCAGGGTTTCTTCCTGTTGCTCCGCCTGTGCATCGACTTGCGTGGTGGGCGGCTGGTCTTCATCTGTGGTGGTCTGTCCATTGCTTCCGGAAGAGGTCAGCACAAGAAGCCCAAGCGCAGAAGCTGCAAGGCAGGTTCCGATCAGCGCAGAGTCGGTCAGCGGCAATGTCATTTTAATGCTCCTGTCTATACGGCACCACGGCACAGGCAAAATCTTCCCGGCCAGTTTACATGCTTGCCTATAAAGCTTGTGCGCGGGCGGGAATCAACCCTTGGAGCCTTGGCAATTCGTGATTTCGCGAAAGTGAACGCTTTTCCCGTGCGTCTTGCGCGCATCATCGGTTTTCTGTCCGGGGTGGGGGGTGTATGAGGTGGGGAACATATCGAAAGGGATTGAGGTGCGCTTCGGGTTTGGGTGGCAGGTGGTACGGCACGCGGTCTGCGCCATTTTGATGCTTGTGCTGGCCGCGCCGATGGCTGCTGCGCAAGGCAGCATGAGCGCGCAGGCGCGCCTGTTGGAAGGGGGCACCGCCCTTGTGGCCAGCCGTGACAGTCTGGCGCTTGATCTGGCGCTTATACCCGCCTTACGCGAAAACCCGAAAATTGTCGTGTGAGATGACACGGAAGTTGTCGGAGATGGTGTCGCGGAAGCTCCGCCATTCGTTGGGGAGGGTTTTTCGAAAAAATGCGAGTATCGCATCGGCAAATTGCTTTTGCGTGGGATAATACTGATTGTGTGTGACACAGCGGTGCATGACGGCCCACAATCGTTCAATCGGGTTGAGATGTGGGCAATATGGCGGCAATGGGATCAAGTGGATGCGGCAGTCCGGCCTTGCAAGGAAGTCTCGCACCTCTTGCCCTTTATGATACGCCGCGTTGTCCCAGATCACGTGGATGAGGCGCTTGTAAGGGTTGGATGCCTCGATTTTGGCCAAGAGCTGGACAGCGCTGATCCCGTCTACCGTAATCGGCTCGACAAACGACAAATCGAATGTTTCCAAGTTCAGTGCACCATGGATGTTCACACGCCCACGCCCTGCTGTGGTCTGCACGGCAGGATTTGTCCCGGCCTTCACCCAACCATAAGCCGGTTTCGTCTGATACTCCGGATGCACGGCATCTGCGAAATAGACAGCTTCATCAGCCCCCAACTCGTTCAGCAAGCGCTGATACATCTCGATGAAGGCGGCTTGTGCTGCGGCAGGCGCAACGCGCGGAAGTCCCTTCGGCTTGCGATACTCAAACCCCAGACGCGTCAGAAGCTTGATGCAGCCAGAATGGGAATACTCCAAGCCATACGTCGCGGAGATATGGGCCCGGACCTCGGTCGTCGAACGACAAAAACGATCCTCCAGCCACGCGCTGAGTTCGGCCTCCTGAGCCGAGGTCATCCGGGATTGACCGCCCTTCCATCCATCAGTGGATAGGAGGTCCCAGCCCCCTTCGCGGTAAGCCTTGTACCAAAGACGAACCGTATCATCGTCAAGGTAAAGAAATTCGGCGATCAGTTGGCAGGATTTGCCCTCATCCAGCAGCAAAATCGCATTGGCGCGACGCGCAACACCGTGATCCTCGCGATGGCGTCGCACACAGGACATCAGCTCAGCACGTTCTGAAGATGTCAGGAATTTCGGCTCAATACGCATGAACCCATCAGAATCCAATCAAACCGAACCGTCAAGCAAAACTCGGGTTCCACAGGACTCGGAGTATAGCCAACCTGTTCCCTACCGGCTGCGTGTTTTGGCGGCACCGCCCAGACTGGTGCTAGATTTCAACACATTGGACTGGGACGGGGTGGATCTGGGGGCAGGGGTGCCGCGCAGTCATCTGCGGGCGCTGCGGCAGGGCCATTTGCCCGATGGCTGGTCGCGGCTGGTGCTGGATCTGGGCGCGCCTTTTCAGCTTGAGACATCGGAGCAGCGGGTCGATACTGAGAGCGGGCAGGCGATCATCAGCTTGCGCCTGCGCCGTGTCGCATTGGAGGAATTCGAGCGCACAGCGCAGGATGCCAGCCGATTTGCGGTTCAGACCAGCCCAGAGTTTCTAAACCCCAAGGCCGCATCCCCCCCGCCAGCGGCCCCAAGCAAACCTATTGTCATGCTGGACCCCGGTCATGGTGGGATCGACCCCGGTGCCGAACGCGACGGAATCCGAGAGGCCGATCTTGTCCTGACTTTCGCACGACAGTTGCGTGAGGTGCTGTTGCGGCGCGGCGTGTTCGATGTGGCGATGACGCGGGACGCAGATGAATTTGTCTCGCTTGATGGGCGGATCAGGGCCGCGCGCTCGGCACAGGCGGATTTGTTCTTGTCGCTGCACGCCGATGCCTTGCCCGAAGGTCTGGCGACAGGGGCGGTCATCTATCTGCTGGGCGACGAGGCAAGCGACGATTCAGCCGCCTATCTGGCAGAACGCCATGACCGCGCCGATATGCTGGCGGGCGTCGATCTGACAGGCAACACCGATGAAATCGCGCGGGTGCTGATGTCTGTGGCATGGCAAGACACAGCGCCGCGGGCGCGTCAACTGGCCGAAGCGCTGGTCGATGGGGTGGGGGAGGCCGGAATGCGCTTGCACCGCCGCCCAATCCAGTCGGGCGCATTCACGGTGTTGCGCGCGGTCGACATTCCGTCGGCGCTGATCGAGTTGGGCTTTATGTCCAGCCCGCGCGATCTGGCCAATCTGCAAGACCCGGACTGGACGTTGCGCATGGCGGACGCCTTGGCCGATGCGCTGGAACTGTGGCACGAACGTGATCTTGCCCTGCAAGAGTTGCTCAGGCAGTAGACGGGATGTCACGCGTTTGTAACGTCAGGTGCTTTTGACCTTGGCGAATTAAGGCTTTATACCACGAAATATCTACATAAGGGGTAGCCAGTGCTACGAGCGATTCTTTCCTTTTTTGGCGGTCTGTTCAGCTTTGCCATAACGGCATTGGTTTTTGTCGTATTCGCCATTGGGGGCGTGTTCTGGTATTACAGTGAAGACCTGCCCAGCCATGACCAGTTGGCCAGCTATGCGCCGCCCTCGATCAGCCGCATTTATTCCGGCGAAGGGCGCCTGATTGATGAATTCGCGCTAGAGCGGCGTTTGTTCACGCCGATTGACGACATTCCAGAGCGGGTGAAAGACGCGTTTATCGCCGCCGAGGATCGTAATTTTTACATCCACACTGGCTTTGACGCGCGCGCGATTGCTGTGGCCGGGTATGAAGCGGTCATCTCTCGTGGCGAGAATGTGCGCGGTGCATCGACGATCACACAGCAGGTGATGAAGAACTTTCTGCTATCCGGCGACCGCACGGGCGAGCGCAAGATCAAGGAGCTGATTCTTGCCAGCCGCGTCGAGGGCACGCTGACCAAGGACCAGATTCTGGAACTCTACCTCAACGAGATTTTTCTGGGCCAGAATTCCTATGGTGTGACCGCAGCGGCGCAGACCTATTTCAACAAGACACTGGACGAGTTGGACCTGCACGAAGCCGCTTTTCTGGCGGCACTGCCACAAGCCCCGTCCAGCTATCATCCAGTGCGCAACCGTGACCGCGTTGTGTCGCGGCGCAACTATGTGTTGGGTGAAATGCTGCGCAACGGCTTCATCTCGCAAGCTGAACATGATGAAGCGCGCGGCCTGCCGCTGCTGACCGTGCAATCGGGTGATTTTTCCAGCTCGCGCGCCAATCTTCCGCCGCGTGACTATTTCACCGACGAAGTGCGCCGCCAATTGTCCAGCAGCTTTGGCGAGGACGAGTTTTTTGCAGGTGGCTTGTCGATCCGTGCCACAATCGACCCCGAAATGCAGGTTCATGCCGCACATGCCTTGCAACGCGCGCTGGAGCAGTATGACCGTGGACTTGGCCGGTTGCGCACGGCGGGCGAAACCATTGCGCCGGAATTGCTGGAGAACGAAAATCAGTGGCGCCGCGCATTGGGCGAGTTGGAACTGGCGCGCGATGTGACGCTTGGCAATCGCTGGTATCCGGCGGTTGTACTGGAAGTCAGCTCAGACGAGGCGCGGCTGGGGATCGAGGCTGTCGCCGATGATTACCATGCGCCCCATGTTATTGAGCGCAGCGATATTTCTTGGGCGCGCGGCTCACTATCCGACAACCTGAGTGTTGGCGATGTCGTCTATACGCGGCGCGTAACCTCTGACAGTGACAACAGCCATGTCCGCTGGTCGCTCCGCCAGATCCCAGAAGTTCAGGGCGGGTTCATGGCGATGGACGTGAACACGGGCCGCGTCATCTCGATGCAGGGGGGCTTTTCCTATCAGGCATCGGTGTTCAACCGCGCAACGCAGGCGCAACGACAGCCCGGCTCTGCCTACAAGCCTTTTGTTTATGCCGCTGCGTTGGATTCGGGCTATACCCCCGCCACGATCATTGTCGACGCGCCCATCGAAGTTGAGACATCGCAAGGCTTGTGGCGTCCTACCAATTATTCAAACCAGTTCTATGGACCAACCCCAGTTCGTCGCGGGATCGAGTTGTCGCGCAACCTGATGACAGTGCGGTTGGCACAGGAGGTCGGGATGGATGTTGTCGGCGGATATGCCGAGCGCTTTGGCGTCTATGACCGTGCGCAGCAATTCCTCGCCGCCTCGCTCGGGTCACAGGAAACCACGTTGTTTCGCATGGTGGCCGCCTATGCGATGTTTGCCAATGGCGGCGAGCGGGTCGAGCCGACACTGGTGGACCGCGTGCAGGACCGTTGGGGCGACACGGTTTATCGCCACGACCAGCGCAATTGCGTTGATTGCGAAGACCGCGCATTGCCTGCGGGCAGTGGCCCTTGGATTTCGTCCAGCCGCGCGCGTGTGATGGATGCGGTCACCGCCTATCAGTTGACCTCGATGATGGAGGGGGTTGTCCAGCGCGGGACTGCGGCGCGCACTGTCAATCTGCCTGTGCCAGCCGCAGGCAAGACCGGTACCACCAATGACGCGCGTGATGTCTGGTTTGTGGGCTACACCTCTAACATCGTGGCGGGTTGCTATATCGGCTATGACCAGCCGCGCCCGCTGGGACGCGGGGCCGCAGGTGGCGCGATGTGCGGCCCGGTCTTTAACGAATTCATGCAAGAGGCGGTCAAGAAATACGGCGGCGGTCGCTTTCGCGTGCCAGAAGGCGGCTATTTCCTGAATATCGACCGCGATTCCGGCGCGCGTCTGGCGGATAATGCGAGCGGCCCGAATGTCATTTCAGAGTTCTTCCGCGAAGGTGTCGAGCCGATCTTCGGGCTTGCCGCTGTGATTGATGGCGGCTTTTCGCTGGGTTCTGATTTGCCAATCTTTGCGCCGGGCGAAAGCTACGAGGCGTTGCAGCGTGACGATGCGGGGCGTGGAACGGCCCCAAGTGCGCCTGCAAGCCTTGGGTCAGTCTCGACGGGTGGGCTATATTGATGCACGCGCGCGGCAACATGGTGTGAACAGTTTGGGACTGGCGCAGGTGCTTGCTCCTTGCGCCGGGCCGCGCTATGCACAGCCTGAATATTTCCAGACCTTATGGTGACTTGTTATGCGCTCTGAGACGCTCAGCACGATTGATGCGATCCGCAAATCCCTGACCCTGCTGGGTCAGCGGATGGATATTGAAACAGCGCCGCACCGACTGGAAGAATTCGATGCGATGACCGAAGATCCGGATCTGTGGAACGATCCGACCCGCGCGCAAGCCTTGATGAAAGACCGGCGCATGTTGTCGGATGCGCTGGAAACCTATCGGTCCATCTCGCAAGAGCTAGAGGACCAGATCGGATTGATCGAGCTGGGCGAAGCCGAGGGTGACAGCGATGTCGTGGCCGAGGCAGAGGCCGAGCTTACGAAACTGGGCAAGCTCGCCGCCGAGAAAGAGCTGGAAGCCTTGTTGAACGGCGAGGCGGACTCTAATGATACCTTCCTCGAAATCAACGCAGGCGCAGGCGGCACGGAAAGCTGTGACTGGGCCTTGATGCTGTCGCGCATGTATGTCCGCTGGGCCGAGAAGAAGGGCTACACAGTCGAGATGATGAGCGAGAGCGCCGGCGAAGAAGCAGGCATCCGGTCTGTGTCCTATAAGATCAGCGGCCATAATGCCTATGGGTGGCTGAAATCCGAATCCGGTGTGCACCGGCTGGTGCGCATATCGCCGTTTGACGGCTCTGCGCGGCGGCACACGTCTTTCAGTTCGGTCTGGGTCTATCCTGTGGTCGATGAGAATATTGAAGTCGACATCAACCCGTCCGACATTCGCATCGACACCTATCGCTCATCGGGTGCAGGCGGACAGCACGTCAACACGACCGACTCGGCGGTGCGGATCACGCATATTCCAACCGGCATTGTCGTCACCTCCAGCCAGAAATCGCAGCACCAAAACCGCGAGATTGCCATGAACGCGCTGAAATCGCGCCTGTATGAGATGGAGTTGCGCAAACGCAACGAAGCGATTGAAGCCGCGCATGATGCCAAGGGCGATGCGGGCTGGGGCAATCAGATTCGCTCTTATGTGCTGCACCCTTACCAGATGGTCAAAGACTTGCGCACAGGTCACGAGACATCGGACAGTCAGGGCGTTCTGGATGGTGCGCTTGACGCGTTTATGGCGGCAACACTGGCGATGGATGTGTCCGGCAAGTCCCGCGCCGAGGCAACTGCCGAGGATTGAGGCCAAAGCCCTGATCCGCTGAAGATTGTGCTTGCACGACAGATTGTCGCAACCCTATTCTGCCGTAACAGGGAACGGAGGACGGGATGAACGACAACATGACGCAGCGGGCACATCTGCCCCCCTCGGAAATACCAGAACCCCAGACAATCAAGATCCAGGATTTGCGCGCAATCTTGCAAGCGGGTCTGCGCGATTTTCTGCGCGCGCCGGTCTATGGGATTGCATTCTCGCTGGTCTATGTGCTGGGCGGGCTGATCTTATATGCGATCTTTCTCGCCTCTGGACAAAGCTGGTGGTTCATCCCGATTGCGGTGGGGTTTCCGCTTCTGGCCCCGTTCGCGGCGACAGGGTTTTATGAGGTCAGCCGCCGACTTGAGCAGGGCGCGCCGCTAAGTTGGTCTGCGGTGGCGGGATGTGTGCTGGCGCAAAAAGACCGCCAAATCCCCTCGATGGCTATGGTCATCATGCTGGCGTTCATGTTTTGGGTGTTTGTCGCGCATACGATCTTTGCGCTGTTCTTCGGGCTGCAACCTATCACCAGCTCGACCACGGATATGCTGCTGTCTGGACCGGGGCTGATGATGTTGCTGGTTGGCGGCACAATCGGGGGCGTGATGGCGGCTGTGTTATTCGCGCTGACGGTCATCTCTTTGCCACTGCTGCTGGACCGCGAACTGGACTTCATTACTGCAATGATCACATCTTTCAGCGTTGTCATGAAGAATTTTGGCACGATGGTTGTGTGGGCGGGGCTGATTGCGGCGCTCTTGTTCATCGGGATGGTGCCCTTGTTTCTGGGCTTGTTCGTGATCTTGCCCGTTCTGGGACATGCAACATGGCACCTCTATCGGCGCGCGCTGCCCTAAGCGACAGGGATCAATCTGAAAAACATCGCCCCGCTGGCAGATCAATGCCTTGGATTGTGGTCTGCGGGGCTGGACACTGCGCGCGGCAAAGGGCAATCTGACCCCAAAGAGGGAGTATGTTATGCCCGCAACAACAGCAACGCGTCGCAGTTTTTTTGTTACAGTATTTGGGGTCATCGGAACGCTTTGGTTCGCCGTTCACGCGGTTGAATATGTCTATGCGCGGTACGCCACGCTGGAAGCCAGCTTTCCGTTACCCGCCCCCCTCGGACTGTCCGGGGTGTTTGAGGCAATGCCAGCTTGGGCAGGGATTGCGCTGACTGTAACGATCTGGCTGGGTTTTCTGGGCGCATTTCTGCTGCTGCTTGGCGACAAGGCTTCGGTTTTGATCCTGTCCTTCACATTGCTGGCAACGCTGGTCGCACTCACTTGGGCCGGTATAGCATTTTTTGAAGGGATTCATGATGTTGCCGGGCTACAGCCGCTGATGTTCCTTGGCAGCCAGACGGCAATGACATTCGGTTTGTG
This sequence comes from Roseinatronobacter monicus, assembly GCF_006716865.1. Taxonomy (NCBI): domain Bacteria; kingdom Pseudomonadati; phylum Pseudomonadota; class Alphaproteobacteria; order Rhodobacterales; family Paracoccaceae; genus Roseinatronobacter; species Roseinatronobacter monicus. The sequence continues at coordinate 1,512,005 of NZ_VFPT01000001.1, forward strand.
GTTGTATTCCCGAACTGCAAAACGGTATCAGACCATCTGAATATGCTTTAATTTATGCGCCTGTCAGGCGCAGGGTTGCGATTGTAATTTTGGGCGCAGTGCCTCAGGTTTGCGCTTGGCCAGACCGGAGTATCAGATGAAACGCCACGCGAATCTATCGGACGCAATCGGCAACACGCCCCTTATCCGGCTGAACAAGGCCAGCGATGCCACCGGCTGCGAGATTTTGGGCAAGGCGGAGTTCCTGAATCCGGGGCAATCCGTCAAGGATCGTGCGGCGCTGTATATTATCCGCGACGCAGTGGCGCGCGGTGAATTGCGCCCCGGCGGCACAATTGTTGAGGGGACGGCGGGCAATACTGGCATTGGCCTGGCACTTGTCGGCGCGTCGCTGGGCTTTCGCACTGTGATCGTCATTCCCAAAACCCAAAGTCAGGAAAAGAAGGACATGCTGCGGCTGGCCGGCGCGGAGTTGGTCGAAGTGCCTGCTGCGCCTTACCGCAACCCCAACAATTATGTCCGCTATTCTGGCCGTCTTGCGGCGGCACTGGCCAAGACCGAACCGAATGGTGCGATCTGGGCCAATCAGTTTGACAATGTCGCCAATCGTCAGGCGCATCTGGAAATGACCGGGCCGGAAATCTGGGAACAGACAGATGGCAAGGTTAATGGATTTATTTGCGCGGTCGGATCAGGCGGCACGCTTGCAGGTGTGGCGCAAGCGCTGCAACCCAAAGGCGTCAAGATGGGACTTGCAGACCCGATGGGCGCCGCGCTTTACAGTTTCTACACCTCTGGCGAGTTCAAATCTGAGGGTGACTCGATCACCGAAGGTATCGGGCAGGGGCGTATCACGGCCAATCTGGAAGGGTTTACGCCTGATTTCTGCGCCCGCATCCCTGATGACGAAGCGCTGCCCATTGTCTTTGATCTGCTGGCCGAGGAAGGGCTGTGCCTTGGCGGCTCGTCCGGGATCAATGTCGCGGGTGCGATCCGCATGGCGCGTGAGATGGGGCCGGGGCACACCATTGTGACGATCCTGTGCGACTATGGCACGCGCTATCAGTCCAAGCTGTTCAATCCTGAATTCCTGCACAGCAAGGGGCTGCCGGTTCCAGACTGGATGGCGCGCGCACCGCGAGAGATGCCGGATGTTTTCGAGGCATAACTCCCTGACACTTCCTACCGTTGCTCGGACGCTGTTGCTGGTGCTGGCAATGGCCTTTTGCGCTGTTGGCGTGCATCCGACAGCGGCGGTCGCGCAATCCACGCAGCAAAACTCTGCGCCCAATTATGATGAATGGCGCAGCTTTGCAGAGCGCGCAGAGCGCCTGATAGACCTGCAATTCACAAGTGACGAAGTTCTGACCGATATCCGCGCTGAACTGGTCGGTTTCCGCAGCCGCTTTCTAAGCGCGCAGGATGCAAATGCTGGCCGGATTGCGACTGTGCGTGAACAAATCTCTGCACTTGGCCCGCCGCCCGAAGACGGTGCCACCGAGGCAGAGGAGGTTGCCGCGCGCCGGGCAGAGTTGAACGAGCAGTTGACGCAACTGCAAGCGCCGGGCATCGCGGCACAAGAAGCGTTTCGCCGGGCAGACGGGCTAATCCGCCAGATTGATCTTATAACGCGCGAGCGTCAGGCCGAAGCATTGCTGACACTCTGGCCCTCGCCCCTCAATCCGGTGAATTGGGTTGCGGCGGCAGATTCGATCTGGGGAACTGCGTTCACTTTGGGCACGCAGGTCAGCGGCGCGCTCGAAGACCCGGGACATCTGCGCGAGTTCCGCTCGAACCTGCCAATTGTGGGTGTCATGATCCTGATTGCAGCGTTTGTTTTGCTGCGGGGGCGCGGCTGGATCGAACGCCTTGTCGGTCGCCTGCTGGATGAGGGGGCAGACCGCAAGAGCAAGCGCCTTCTGGCACAGATCATGTCGCTGACGCAGATATTGGTGCCGGTCGCGGCTGTGGCCGCACTCAGCACTGCGTTGGTGCTCACCTCGCTTACCGGTGAGATCGGGGCAGACCTTGCAACCGCCCTTGTTCAAGCAGGGATCGGCTATTTCACGGCCCGCTGGGCAGGGCGCCAGTTGTTTCCCGTGCACGAGTCCAAGCGCGCGCCTTTGCAATTGCCCGCACCGCGCCGCCGCGAAGGACGGCTGATGGCGAACCTTGCAGGGTTGTTCATTGGGCTGAATGTTATTCTTGGCACGTTGTTCGACCCCACGCGCCAGTCTGATGCCGCCAATGCAGTTATCGCCTTTCCGTTGATGGTGCTGGCCGGGGTGGTTCTGTTCCGCCTTGGGGCGCTGTTATCCATGCACTGGCGACTGTTGACCGCAGACATCGCAGAGATGCGGTTTTTCGACCGCATTATCGGTGTGCTGGGCAAACTGGCAATGGCGATTGGTATTGGCGCGCCTGTCATTGCGGCAGTGGGCTATGTGCAAGCGGCGCAAGCGCTTCTGTACCCCTCTATTGTATCGCTGGGTCTGATCACGGTGCTGGTGTTCGTGACGCAAGTGGTTGATGACCTGTATGACAGCTTGACCGGCCGCAGCCCGGATGACCCGGATGCCTTGCTTCCTGCGCTGATCGGCTTTGGCGTTGTGCTGGTGTCGCTGCCGGTTTTCGCAATGATCTGGGGTGTTCGTGGAACGCAATTGCTGGAAGTGTGGCAATTGCTCCGCGAGGGGTTCCGGCTGGGGGATACGCGCATATCCCCGACCAATATTCTGAGTTTCTTGATCGTTTTCTCGATTGGCTTTCTTGCGACGCGCATGGTGCAGGGCGCGCTTGGCAGCACTGTGTTGCCCAAGACCAAGATCGACAAGGGCGGACAAAAGGCCATCATCTCGGGGACGGGCTATTTCGGGATAATGATGGCGGCGCTTATTGCCATCTCGACTGCGGGGATTGATCTGTCAGGGCTGGCGCTTGTGGCAGGCGCGCTGTCGGTCGGCATTGGCTTTGGTCTGCAAAACATTGTGTCGAACTTTATATCCGGGCTGATCTTGTTGATTGAACGCCCTGTCGCAGAAGGCGACTGGATCGAAGTGGGCAGCACTATGGGGACTGTGCGCTCGATCTCGGTGCGCTCGACCATCATCGAGACATTTGACCGCACCGATGTAATCGTGCCCAACTCGGACCTGATTTCGGGAACTGTCACGAACTGGACGCGTCACAACTCGCTTGGACGTATCATCATTCCGGTGGGCGTGGCCTACGGGTCGGATACGCGCAAAGTGGCGCGCATTCTCAAGGAAATCGGCGATGCCGAACCGCTTGCGCTGATTGACCCGGAACCGCAGGTCCATTTTGTAGATTTCGGCGGTGATTCACTTGATTTCGAATTGCGCCTTGTGCTGAGTGATGTTGGCTTCGGGCTGTCGGTGCGCACGGAATTGCGCCACCAGATCGCAGAACGGTTCAAGGAAGAGGGGATTGAGATTCCCTTTGCACAGCGCGACATCTGGTTGCGCAACCCAGAAGCCTTGCGCGGAGAGGCACCGTCCCCAGAACCCTCAGAGCCACGCGATCCACGCGACGCACATGCGCGCACAAAGATGCGCTATGACGAGATATCGGACGGTGATTCAGGCGATGGTGACGGGGATGGTGGGCGATAATCGGGGGCAGCTTGTGCCAGATCAAGGCCAGCATATGGCAAGCTGCTAGACTGGGGCGCAGGACTGGAAAAAGAGGAGTCGTCCATGTCGCATACCCCCCATGAACTGGCAGAAGAATTCCCGCTCGCGGTTGAAATGATACACAAGCTGAAGCTTGAAAATGCACATTTCGTCCGCCTTTCGGAAGAATATCACGACATCAATCGTGCAATCCACCGGGCTGAAACCTTGGTAGAGCCGGTCTCGGATATGCATGAAACCGAGATGCGCCGTAAACGATTGGCACTGAAAGACGAAATCGCGGCCATGCTTGCAAGCGCTGGCTGACACCAACAGCGACGGCGCACGCGGCTTGGCTGCGCTGTCGTTTACCCTTTCGAGATGGCTTCGAGCCTGTCGCGCGACATCTCGCCCGGCACAATGGTGATCGGGATTGGCAGACTGCCCGAATTGCGCGACATTTGCGTCACAAGGGGGCCGGGCGAGCTGCCTTCTGTGCCCGCTCCAAGCACCAGAATGCCGATCTCTTTATCCTCGTTGATTTGTCCGAGTATCTCGTCCACAGGTTCGCCCTCGCGGATGACAAGTTCGGGGTTCACGCCCTGCCGGTCGCGCATCCATTTTGCGAAAACTTCAAAATGGGCCTCGATCCGTTCGCGTGCCTCGGCGCGCATCAGGTCTGCGACACCGATCCAGCCCTGAAATTCGTCGGGCGTGATGATCGACAATATCTGCACTTTTGCGCCTGTTTGCGCTGCACGCAATGCAGCAAAGCGCATGGCATTCAAGCATTCACGACTGTCATCCAGAATGACAAGAAATTTGCGCATTGTCTCTCCGCTTGCTGCCGCAATGGGATCATCTTGGCCAAAAGCAGCGCCAGTGTAAACAAAAAGCCATCGCGGGCGGGCCTATCGCCGCCGCGTCATCCCCAAGTCACATCGCCCAGAAAGATATAGCCCGCTCCGTAGATCGTCTTGATCAGGCGCGGGTTGCGCGGGTCTTCGTTCAGCTTGGTGCGCAGGCGCGAAATGCGCACATCCATCGCGCGGTCAAAGCTTTCGCCCGCCGCCCCGCCCAAGGCATCCAGCATCTGGTTGCGCGAAATCAGGCGTTTCGGGCTGTCCAGAAACAGGCGCAGCACCTCGCCTTCGGCATGGCTGATCGGGATTTCCTTTGCGTCGGAATCGATCAGCACATAACGGTCAAATTCGGCGGTCCAGCCATTGAACTGCGCGCGGGCGTTGCGGGCCTCTGGCTGGGTGCCGGGCTTGCGCAATCGCGCACGAATGCGGGCGACCACCTCGGCGGGATCAAACGGCTTGATGATGTAGTCATCCGCGCCCAGCTCTAACCCGGTCACGCGGTCTTGCACCTGTGCGCGGCCAGAAATGATGATGATTGTGGCACCCGATTCCAGCGCCAAACGGTGCACCAACGCCAGCCCGTCGCGGTCGGGCAGACCCAGATCGACAAGGCAGACATCGGGTGTGGTCCGTTTCAAGGCGGCTTCAAACTCCATCGCGCGCGCATAGGTGGTGGTGTGAAAACCCGCTTCTTGCAAGGCGGTTGACAAGACCTGCCGGATTTCAGGTTCATCATCCAGAATGGCGATATGCGGAATGCTCATGCGATGATCTCCAGGGCGGCACGCAATTCATGCAGCGTAAAGGGTTTTGCAAGAACCGGAAATTCCTTGGCAGCTTCGCGGTGGAGCGGGTCGCCCTTGGGCAGCGCTGTCATCAGGTGCAATCGCGTCATGCCCTGCTTACGGCACGCGCGCAACAGATCAAGCCCCGACCCTGCGCCAACCAGATTGATATCGGACAACACCAACCCAAGGCCGGGCAGGTCCAGCAGCCCCATCGCCTCGTCATGGCTGGTCGCCTCGATCACACTATGCCCAAGGGCGCACAGCATTTCGCGCACGCTTTCGCGGATTGCGACTGTATCCTCGACCAGCAACACCAGTTCGGGCGCGTCCGTGGTGATGATCGGGGCGGCAGGTTTGAAGGGCAGCCGCAAGGTTACTTCGCCCCCGCCAGCGGCGCGATTGGCCAGCCGCACTGTGCCACCCGACAGCGTGATCTGGTCATAGACCATCGCCAGCCCAAGGCCAGAGCCTTCGCCCCCCTTGGTGGTGAAAAACGGGTCCAGCCCCTTGTCGAGCGCCATATCGCTAAACCCCGTTCCGGTATCTTCGACGCGCAATTCCAACCATGTGTCGCTAACCCGCCGACCAGATAATGTGATTTCGCCTGCACTTGTGCCCAACGCGTCACGCGCATTCAGGATAAGGTTCAGCAACGAATCCTGCAACGCGCCCTGATCCAGCATCAGCAAGGGCAACTCGTCACATAGCATGACATTCAGCCGGATACTTGCTGGCAGCGACGGGCGGGCCATCACTTGCAGATCGTCCAGCAGGGCGGCCAGATTGGTGGGTTGGGGGTGCATCTCGCGGTGCCCAGATATGGTAGCGATCCGTTCCAGCAGCACACCGCCACGGCGCGCAGCGGCAATAGTCGATTGTGCAATCTGTGCAATCTCCGGGGGCAGGGGGGCACGGCGGGCAAGCTGGCCTTGCAGCCCCAAAATGATGGTCAGCAGATTGCCAAAATCATGCGCCAGACCGGAAGAGAGTTGCGCGGCCAGTTCGCGTTTGCGCGTTTGCGCCAAGGTTGCGCGCGCCTGCGTTTCCTCGGTCACATCCATAGACATGACATAGATTCCGTTTATCGGCCCGTCATCGACCTGATCGGGTGTCAGCGACAGGCGGATACGGCGGCCGCTTTCATCATGCGTGAATTCATGCACCGAGTTTTCGCCCTGCAATGCACGGTCCAGCCAAAGGCCGATCTTGTCATAGACGGCCCCCATGACCTCGCGCACTGTCAGCCCGACAATGTTTTGCGGCAACCCCGGAAACACCGATGACAGACGTCGGTTGGAGAAAGTGTAGCGCAGATTGCGGTCCAGATGGGCAATATGGGCAGGCATCATTTCGGTGGTCAGGCGCGTGCGGGCTTCCATCTCGGTCAGCTCGCGCTTGGCCTGTTCCAATGCGGCATTCGAGGCTGCCAATGCGCGGTTGGTCTGCGCCAGTCGTCGGGTATGGGCGAGCACTTCGCCTGACAATTCTTCGGAATGGGCCTGCAACAGCCGTTCTTGCAGCTTCACTTCGGTGATGTCGGTATAGACGGTCACCCAGCCGCCCTGCGGAAGGGGTGCGCCCTCGACACTGATCCAGCGGCCATTCGCGCGCTCGCGTTCCATATAGTGGGGGACAAAGGCGCGCGCGGCCTCAACACGAACGCGGACGGCTTCGGCCTCATCGTCAACCTGTCCGTATTCCCCGCAACTGACCAGATGGCGGATGGTCTGCTCGAACTCCGCGCCCGGCTGCACCAGATGGTCGGGCAAGCCGAACATTTCCTGATAGCGCCGGTTGCTGACCGACAGGCGCAGATCTTTGTCGAAGATCGACAGCGCCTGCTGGATCATGTTCAGCCCCGCCCCCATCAGCTTGATGCGGGTTTCCTCCGATATTGACATGGCGGTGCTCCTTCCCCCGGCCCTGATGCTAGACTGCCGGTGCCTGTCGGAAAAGCCCTGAAGAGAGCGCGTTACAATTCGTAAGGATTGCGCAAAACTACGGCAAGAATCACCGCGCTTGATGGCGCACAGGGAGAGTGCGGCGCAGTGGGACTGTGCCACACAGATGACGCCAAGAGGAGGAGGCCACGTGAGCAACACGGCCAAAACCAGCAAGTCGCTGGACGATCTTTCTTCGGTGCCAGCGCTTTTGGCGCATAACGCCGAGCGCTTTGGAATGCAGACTGCCTATCGGGAAAAAGAGTTCGGGATCTGGCAATCCTGGACCTGGACCGAGACACAGGCAGAAGTGCGCGCCATGGCACTGGGTTTTCTGGTTCTTGGCATGAAGCGCGGCGATTACGTCGCCATTATAGGGCGTAATCGACCGGCACTTTATTGGGCGATGATCGCGGCACAATCTGTGGGTGCTATTCCCGTGCCGCTTTATCAGGACGCGGTGGCCGAAGAGATGGCCTATGTGCTGGACCATTGCGGCGCGCGGTTTGTTGTGTGCGGCGATCAGGAACAGGTCGACAAGGTGCTGGAGGTTCAGGAAACCGTCAAATGCATCGAAGAGTTGCTCTATCTCGACAAGCGCGGAATGCGCAAATACGACCATACGCATATGAACTGGCTACAGGACGCGATGCGCGAGGGGCGCGCGGCGCAAACCCGGCTGGGCGCGGAACTGGACCAGCGTTTGGCCGAGCTGACGCTCGATCATACATGTGTCATGCTTTATACATCGGGGACGACCGGCAAGCCCAAAGGCGTGGTGCTCAGCAACCGCAACATCATCACCACATCCAAGAACTCTTCCGAATTTGACAATCTGCGCCCCGGCGATGAGATTCTGGCCTATCTGCCAATGGCATGGGTGGGCGATTTCATCTTTGCCATCGGGCAGGCCTATTGGACGGGCTTCTGTGTGAACTGCCCGGAGTCGGCGCAGACCATGCTGACCGATTTGCGTGAAATTGGGCCGACCTATTACTTCGCCCCACCGCGTATTTTCGAGACGATGCTGACGACAGTCATGATCCGTATGGAAGATGCCTCGCCCATCAAACGGCGGCTGTTTCACTATTTCATGGAACATGCGCGCAAAACCGGCCCCCGCATGTTGGATGGCAAGGATGTAAGTTTGAGTGAGCGGTTGCGTTATGCGGTTGGCAACTTCCTTGTTTTTGGCCCGCTGAAAGATACGCTGGGACTGGGCCGCATTCGGGTTGCCTATACCGCAGGCGAGGCGATTGGGCCGGAAATCTTTGATTTCTACCGCGCACTTGGGATCAACCTGAAGCAGCTTTATGGCCAGACCGAAGCCTCGGTTTTCATCACCCAGCAACCGGATGGCGAAGTGCGCTCGGACACAGTCGGCGTTCCCTCACCGGGTGTCGAGGTGCGCATTGCCGATAATGGCGAGGTGTTCTATCGCTCGCCCGGTACATTCGAGAGCTATTACAAGAACGCCGAGAGCACAGCCTCGACCAAAGACCCGGAGGGGTGGGTGGCGACAGGCGATGCCGGATTCTTTGAGGAAGCAACCGGCCACCTGCGCATAATCGACCGCGCCAAGGATGTGGGCAAAATGGCCGATGGCGGCATGTTCGCGCCCAAATATGTCGAGAACAAACTTAAATTCTTTCCCAACATTCTGGAATCCGTGGTCTTTGGCAACAACCGCGACCGCTGCGTGGCCTTTATCAACATCGACCTTGGTGCTGTCGGATCATGGGCCGAGCGCAACAATATCGCCTATTCCAGCTATCAGGAACTGACCAGCCTGAAGCCCGTGCTTGATACAATTCAAGAGCATGTCGAGACAGTGAATGAAAGTGTGGCACAGGATGACATGTTGTCGGGCTGCCAGATCCATCGCTTTCTGGTTCTGCATAAGGAACTTGACGCCGATGATGGCGAGATGACCCGCACCCGTAAGGTACGCCGCCGGATTGTCGAAGAGAAATTCTCCGACCTGATTGACGCGCTCTATGGCGGGCAAGACAGTGTCTACACCGAAACCGAAGTCACCTACGAGGACGGGCGCAAGGGCAAGCTGAAAGCAACACTGGAAATCCGCGACGCCAAGGTTTTCGGGCAAGTCGCCGCCAAAGTTGCAGCAGAATGAACGGGCAGGGGGGCGTGATGCGCGATACGGCACCGGACGAGGGTTATATCACCGCCGACGGGCGCAAGGTCGGGGGGGTTGCGATGGAAATGCGCAATATCACCCTGCGCTTTGGCGGTGTTGTGGCGATCAAGGACATCAGTTTCGACATTCGCTGGGGCGAAGTGCGCGCGATTATCGGTCCGAATGGCGCGGGCAAGTCGTCCATGCTCAATGTCATATCGGGCTTTTACCACCCGCAAGAAGGGGATGTGATCTTCAAGGGCTATAAGCGCCCCAAAATGCGCCCCTATCAGGTGGCGCGTATGGGAATTGCCCGGACGTTCCAGAATATCGCCCTGTTTGAGGGCATGAGCGTTCTGGACAATATCATGACTGGACGTCTGCACCACATGAAGGCCAATCTTCTGCAACAGGCCATGTGGTGGGGGCGCGCGCAAAAAGAAGAAGAAGAAAACCGCGAGCAGGTCGAGAAGATCATCGATTTTCTGGAAATCCAGCATATCCGCAAGACCCCTGTCGCCCGTTTGCCCTACGGGCTGAAGAAACGGGTCGAGTTGGCGCGGGCCTTGGCGGCAGAACCATCAATCCTGCTGCTGGACGAACCGATGGCCGGCATGAATGTCGAAGAGAAAGAAGACATGTCGCGCTTCATTTTGGATGTGAATGACGAATTTGGCACGACAACGGTGTTGATCGAGCATGACATGGGCGTGGTGATGGACCTGTCCGACCGCGTGGTGGTCATGGATTACGGCAAGAAAATTGGTGACGGCACCCCTGATGAGGTGCGGGGTAATGAAGATGTCATCAAGGCTTATCTGGGGGTGGCGCATGAGTAGGTCATTTGTGACGGGGGGCAAAGCCAATGTCTGATACGCTGCTTTTCGCAATGGAAGCCACACTGAACGGCCTGACGGCGGGTGTGATGTATGCGCTGGTGGCGCTTGGCTTTGTTCTGATCTTCAAGGCCAGTGGTATTTTCAATTTTGCCCAAGGGGTAATGGCGCTGTTTGCAGCCCTGACGCTTGTCGGGTTTCAGTCGGGGCAAATCCCTTTCTCGCATCTGATCAACGCGATGTTTGGCACAAGGCTGCATCATTTCGGATGGAACATGCCCACATTGCTGGCGATCCCGGCGACTGTGCTGGTCATGATCTTGCTGGCTATTCTGGTGGAACGCTACATCCTGAAACACTTGGTCAATCAGGAACCAATCATTCTGTTCATGGCGACCATCGGTCTGGCCTATTTCCTTGAAGGTGTCGGTGACATCATGTGGGGGGCCGAGGTCAAGGCGCTGGATGTCGGCCTGCCCAAGGGCATGTCGGGCGCGGTTGATGACACGACATTCGCTTGGTTCGGATATGGCTTTTATATCGACCGACTGGAAATCTGGGCCGCTGGTATTGCGGCACTGCTGGTCGCAGCGCTGACCGTGTTTTCGCAGTACACCAAGCAAGGCCGCGCGCTGCGCGCCGTGGCAGACGACCATCAGGCAGCGCTGTCGGTGGGCATCAGCCTGCGTTTCATCTGGGTGCTGACATGGTCGATTGCGGGCATTGTGGCGCTGGTTGCCGGGATCATGTGGGGGTCAAAATCAGGGGTGCAATTCTCGCTCTCGCTGATCGCGCTCAAGGCCCTGCCGGTGCTGATCCTTGGCGGGTTCACCTCGATCCCCGGCGCGATCATTGGCGGGTTGATTATCGGCGTGGGCGAAAAGCTGTTCGACTTCTTCATGAGCCCCATTATCGGCGGGGCCACTGAAAACTGGTTCGCCTATATGCTGGCGCTGGTCTTCCTGCTGTTCCGTCCACAAGGCCTGTTTGGCGAACGAATTATCGAGAGGGTCTGACACATGCTGTATCGTGAAGCAGGCGATTTCAAGACAAGCTATGTCGCCGACAACCAGACCTTTCCGATCAAATTTGACCGGTATGGCTATTACTTCATCCTTGGCTTTGCTTTTCTGGTGATGCCGCTGATCATCAATGATTACTGGGCCAATTCGATTGTCGTGCCCTTTCTGATCTATGCAATAGCGGCCTTGGGGTTGAACATCCTGATCGGCTATTGCGGGCAGCTTTCGCTTGGCACGGGGGCGTTCATGGCCTGCGGCGCCTATGGCAGCTACAAGCTGATGACTGCATTTCCTGACCTGAACATCGTGATCGTGATCATCATGGCCGGGTTCATCACGGCTGGGGTGGGGGTGCTGTTCGGCCTGCCAAGTTTGCGGATCAAGGGGTTCTATCTGGCCGTGGCGACACTGGCTGCGCAGTTCTTCCTGATCTGGCTGTTTACGCGCACGGCGTGGTTCTACAACTACTCGCCCACCGGTATGATCTCGGCGCCGACACGCGAATTGTTCGGCGTTCCGGTCACCGGCCCGCGTGCAAGTGCTGTGTCAATGTATATGCTGTGTCTTGTGTTTACAGTAGCGACGGCGTGGCTGGCGCGAAACCTGACACGCGGCTCTTTGGGTCGGCAGTGGATGGCCATTCGTGACATGGACATCGCCGCCGAGATTATCGGGGTGAACCCGCTGATGGCCAAGCTGACAGCCTTTGCGGTGTCGTCCTTCTTCGTCGGCATCTCGGGGGCGCTGTTGTTCACTGTCTATCTGGGTGCCGCCGAAGCAGGCGAGGCGTTTGGCATCGAGAAGTCATTCCTTGTGCTGTTCATGGTCATTATTGGCGGGCTTGGGTCGATCTTCGGGGCATTCGCAGGTGCGGCCTTCCTGATTATCGGGCCGGTCTTGCTGAAACTTCTGCTGGTTAATGGTTTAGGCTGGCCCACCGATCTGGCGGCGCATCTTGAAATCATGATTATCGGCGCGCTGATCCTCGTGTTTCTGATCCTCGAGCCGCATGGCATCGCCGCGCTCTGGCGCACGATCAAGGAAAAACTACGCCTCTGGCCTTTCCCCTACTAAGGGGGCGGGCTGACTTGAAAGCTGTCATTCATATGGGAGGAGAACCGATGAAGATGACCAGACTGGCCGCAACATTTGCGGCAACCATGATCGCAGCAGGCCCGACATTGGCCGAAACGCTGCATTTCCCGTCACTCAGCTACCGCACGGGGCCGTTCGCCGCAGGTGGCATTCCTTTTGCGGATGGGTATTCCGACTACCTGACGCTCATCAATGAACGCGATGGCGGGATTGGTGGCGTGCCGATCCGGCAGACCGAATGCGAGACTGCGTATAACACCGAGCGCGGCGTGGAATGCTACCAGTCGATCCGGGGCGACAACCCGCTGGTTATCCAGCCACTGTCCACCGGCATCACCTATCAGCTGATTCCGCGCACCATGGAAGACGGGGTGCCCATGCACACAATGGGCTATGGGCGCACCTCGGCTGTGAATGGCGAAGTGTTCAACTGGACCTTCAACTACCCCGCGAATTACTGGGACGGGGCCAGCGTGATCGTCAACTACCTGCTTGATGAGAACGAGGGCAGCCTTGAAGGCAAAAAGATCGCACTGCTCTACCACAACTCTGCCTATGGGCGTGAACCGATCCCGACCCTGACCAATCTGGCCGAGCGTCACGGCTATGAGTTGCTGACAATCGGCGTCGACAGCCCCGGTCAGGAACAGGGCAGCCAGTGGTTGCAGATACGTCGTGAACGGCCCGACTACGTCGTGATGTGGGGCTGGGGGGTTATGAACCCGACCGCCATTCAGGAAGCCGCGAATATCCGCTTCCCGATGGAGAATTTCATCGGCGTGTGGTGGTCCGGCTCGCAGCAGGACGTTCGGCCAGTGGGCGCTGGCGCACATGGCTACAAGGCGCTGGCGATGCATGGAACGGGCACAGATTACCCGATCTATGATGACATGCAGCAATATGTGATTGACGCGGGCTTGTATGCGGGCACCGGCGACGAGGTTGGCACAGTGCTGTATTCGCGCGGTATGTATGCGGCAATGCTGGCTGTAGAGGCCGCGAAAAAGGCGCAGGAAATCCACGGCGTCGCAGCGATCACCCCTGCAATGATGCGCGACGGCATGGCCAATCTGGAAATCACCGAAGAGCTGATGGTCGAACTTGGCCTGCCGAATTTCGGACCTGCCTTTTCCGTGGCCTGTGAGAACCATGGCGGCTCTGGCGAGGCGATGATCCAGCAATGGGACGCAGAAGCCGGAGAGTGGAACCTGATCACCGACTGGATCGCACCAGACCGCGAAATGATCATGGATATGGCGATGGCCGACAGCGCAGCCTATGCGGCGGAAAACGCTATCACGCCTGCTTGCTTGAACTGATGTAATTGGTGGTCCCGGCGCGTGTCCGGGGCCACCACACCACCTTTTGACGAAGGCCCGCACCCATGCTGGATACAAGCCCGACCCAGACGACCCTATTGGAAGTCAACAACATCGAAGTGCTTTACAACCATGTCATTCTGGCGCTGAAAGGGGTCAGTTTTGATGTGCCCAAGGGCGGTATTACCGCGCTATTGGGGGGCAATGGTGCTGGAAAATCCACCACGCTCAAGGCGATTTCCAACCTGATCCATTCGGAACGCGGCGAAGTTACCAAAGGCTCGATCCTGTATGACGGCAAGAATGTCGTCGGTCTGGACCCTGCCGATCTGGTGAAATCCGGTGTCGTGCAGGTGATGGAGGGGCGGCATTGTTTCGAGCATCTGACCGTTGAAGAAAACCTGCTGACGGGTGCCTATACCCGCCGTGACGGGCGCGGGGCCGTGGCTGCCGAACTGGACCTCGTTTATGAATATTTCCCCCGCCTGAAAGAGCGCCGCAAATCGCAGGCAGGCTACACTTCAGGTGGTGAGCAACAGATGACCGCAATTGGCCGTGCGCTGATGTCACGCCCCTCAATGATCTTGCTGGACGAGCCATCCATGGGGCTGGCACCGCAGTTGGTTGAACAGATTTTCGAAATTGTCTCTCGTCTGAACCGCGAACAGGGTGTGACCTTCCTTTTGGCCGAGCAGAACACCAATGTCGCACTGCGCTATGCCCATACTGGCTATATCTTGGAGAATGGGCGCATCGTCATGGAAGGCAATGCCCAGGAACTGCGCGAAAATCCCGATGTAAAAGAATTCTATCTTGGCATGTCCGACAAGGGCCGCAAGAGCTTCCGAGAGGTGCGCTCCTACCGCCGCCGCAAGCGTTGGCTGGCGTGATATGGCCGATGGACAAAACCGCCACAGTGCAGAGGGCACGACCATGACCCCGTTCGACCCGTTGGAGATACGATCCGCAGACGCACGCGAGGCAGACCTTGCGAAAGCGCTGCCGCGCGTCCTTGCTGCCGCGCTGACCGCGCCGGGGGTTGCGGCACATCTGGGCCAGATCCGGCCCGAGCAATTCACCAGCCGCGACGCGCTGGCGCGGTTGCCGGTCTTGCGCAAGTCAGATCTGGTCGCGGCACAAGCGGCCAATCCCCCGTTTGGCGCCTTAAACGCCCTTGGTCTGACGGATTTCGAGCACGTCTTTCAATCCCCCGGCCCGATTTATGAGCCGGGGCGCACCAGCCATGACTGGTGGCGGCTGGGCCGGTTCCTGCACGCGTCGGGCATAGGCAAGGGCGATATCGTTCAGAACTGCTTTTCCTATCATCTGGTGCCCGCCGGCATGATGTTCGAAAACGCCGCCCGCGCGGTGGGCGCGACAGTCCTGCCCGCAGGGACGGGGCAGACAGAATTGCAGGTGAGTGCTGCGCGCGACATTGGCACCACCGCCTATGCAGGCACGCCCGATTATCTGAAGGTCATTCTGGAAAAGGCCGATGAGATGGGCATCGCCCTTGGCATCACCAAGGCCGTGGTGGGCGGGGGCGCGCTGTTTCCCTCCCTTCGCTCTTTCTATGCCGATCGCGGAATAAGCTGTCGTCAATGCTATGCCACCGCCGATCTGGGCAATGTCGCCTATGAGAGTGACGCGGTGGACGGCATGATCGTCGATGAGGGGGTGATTGTTGAAATCGTCCGCCCCGGTACCGGCGACCCGCTGCCCGAGGGTGAGGTGGGCGAAGTGGTTGTCACATCCCTGAACGCGGATTACCCGCTGATCCGGTTTGCCACAGGGGATCTGAGCGCTGTGCTGCCCGGCGCCAGCCCGTGCGGGCGCAGCAATATGCGCATCAAGGGCTGGATGGGGCGCGCGGATCAGACAACCAAGATCAAGGGCATGTTCGTGCGCCCTGAACAGGTCGCGGCCTTGGTAGCCCATCATGACGAAATCCACCGCGCACGCATCATCGCCACGCGCAGCGGTGAAAAGGACGTGATGACCGTCCAGATAGAGACCCGCGCGGCAAATCCTGCATTGTATGAAGAGACTGTGCTGTCTACTCTCAAGCTGAAGGGTCTGGTCGAGTTGGTGCCGCCGGGATCATTGCCCAATGATGGATTGGTGATTGAGGATCTGCGCCGCTACGACTGACCCGAACTGCGCGTAATCAGCAGGGGGTTTAAAGATGCGTCGACTTCTGCCATTTATTTTTGTGCTGTGTCTGGGGTTGCCGGCTCAGGCCACGAATGTGGCCCTTGTCATAGCAAATCAGGACTATGAGACGCTCAGTGATGCGCGCGGCGCAAACGCTGTTTCCGCCACCCGCGAAACGCTGGAGGATATGGGCTTTCACGTCTTCACGGGCGAGGGGTTGAGCGCCGAGGAAATGCGCGCCCAGCTTGCAGGTATGCACGAACGGATTATGCGCGACGGGGCAGAGCGCGTTGTCGTGGTGCTGGCGGGACATTTTGCACAATCGCGCAGCGGTGCGTGGCTTATGGGCCGCGAGGCAGCGGAACTGGGGCTGGCGCTGACCGATGGTCAGGCGCTGCGGCTGGATATCGTGCTGGAAATTGCCGGGCTGGCAACCGAGGGCGCGATGGTCTGGCTGGCCGATAGCGGCACGTCGCTGGATCTTGGCCGCGGGGTTGAAGCTGGTTTGCCGCCGCGGCTGATGGTGCCGCAGGGGGTTGGTGTCGTGCGGGGGCGCGCTGACCATGTTGTCGGCGGTTTGCGCGCGACCCTGCGCCCCGGCACTGTCCTTGCCTCTGTCGTGGACCGCAACCGCAACCTGACAGGTGAAGGGGCGATACCGGCCTTGGTTCCGTTCCTGCCAGATGGTTTCGCCCCTGCAACGCGCGCGGACCTGCGCGTTTTCGCCGCCGCACAAGAGGAAGACACCGAAGAGGCCTATCAGGCCTATCTTGACGCTTTCCCCAATGGTCAGAACGCGCAGGCGGCCCGCGCCGCACTGGAACGCATCCGCACATCACCCGAGCGCGTCGAGCAAGCCCTGATGCTGACCCGCGACGAGCGGCGCGCCATTCAGAATGACCTTTCCGTTTTGGGCTATGATACCCGCGGCATTGACGGCATTTTCGGCCCCGGCACGCGCGGCGCAATCACCAATTGGCAGCGCCAGAATGATCTGGACGAAAGCGGGTTCCTGACGCAGGACCAGATTTTCAAACTCGCCGGACAAGGCGCTGATCGGGCTTTGGCCCTAGAGGCGGAAACCCGTGCCCGGCGCGAAGCCGAAGAACGAAGCGACCGCGATTTCTGGTCCGCGACAGGTGCGGCGGGCGATGAAGCAGGTCTGCGCAGCTATCTGGAACGCTATCCAGATGGAATTTTTGCAAGCCTTGCACAGGAGCGCTTGGGCCAGATGGTCGCCGACGCGCAAGAGGCCGCTTGGCGACGTGCGCGCGATGTGGACACGGTTGCAGGGTATGAAGCCTATCTCGATGACTGGCCGGACGGCACGTATTCGGCGGCCGCGCGCAGTCGGTTGGCACGATTGCAGCCCGAACCTGAAGGGCCCGGCCCCGAAGCGGCCCCGCCCGGACAAGAGCGCGCGGCAGTTGCCCGCGCCCGTGCCGAAGAACAGCAGTTGGGGCTTGCCGGTCCGACCAGATTGTTGATCGAGCAGCGACTGGCGCGATTGGGGCTGGACCCCGGACCCGTTGACGGTGTGTTCGATGATCAGACCCGCGTTGCGATTGCTCAGGCACAGGACCGGTTCGACCTGCGCCAAACCGGCTATGTCAATCAGGACTTGCTGACCATGCTGATCAGCAACCTGTTCCGCGAGTTCTTTGATTAGGACGGTTGCGCGTCGGTGAGCGCTGGCCTATGCGCTTTCTGGCCCCAAGAACTTAGAGAGAATACCATGCTGCCTGCCGATGACCGTCTGATTGTCGCCCTTGATGTGCCCAATGCGCTTGCTGGTCTTGAACTTGCCCGCGTGCTTGGTGACACCGTTTCGTTTTACAAAATCGGGCTTGGCATGTTGACGGGCGGCGGGCTGGCGCTGGCCAATGAGTTGAAGCAGGAACATGGCAAGCGCATGTTCCTTGATATGAAATTCTTTGACATCGGGGCCACGGTCACGTCTGCGGTGCGTGGGATCGCGCAATATGATCTGGATTTTCTGACCGTGCATGGCGACCCGCATGTCGTGCGCGCGGCGCGCGAGGGGGCAGGCGGGTCCGGGTTGAAAATCCTTGCGGTCACGGTGCTGACCTCGCTCGACCGGCAGGATCTGGATGACGGGCTGATGCGTGCGGGTGATCTGACCGAGTTGACACTGGAACGCGCGGCGCGCGCTTTTGCCGCCGGTGCTGATGGCGTGATTGCCAGCCCTCATGAGGCCGCTGGCATTCGCGCCTTGCCAGAGGCTGCGGGCAAGCTGATTGTCACACCCGGCGTGCGCCCTGTGGGCAGCGCATCGGGCGATCAAAAACGCATTGCAACACCCGCCCATGCGTTGCAATCGGGTGCAGACCATATCGTTGTGGGCCGCCCTATCTCGCAAGCCACAAACCCGCGCGCAGCGGCGACTGCAATCTTACAGGACATCACGGGTATCTGACGCACAGGCCTAGTGTTTCGCGGACCAACTGAGGGATGCCTGTTTTCGGGTAAATGACTCGATCAGCATCCCGATGAACAGAACCGCGATCCCGAACAGAACCGGATAGAGCGCAGAGGTGTGCATCGGGTTGTAGTTGATAAAAGCATAGCCGCGCGCTTGGTCGATACAGTGGAACAGCGGGTTCCACATGAAGTAATGCAAATAGGATTCCGGCAGCGTATTGGCGAGAAAGAACTTGCCCGACGCAACCATGTTCATGCGCGCGAATAACTGTGTCATCAGTTTGCTGGCCTCGGGCGCCCAAGGTTTCAGCGCATAAAGCACCACCCCAATTGCCATACCCGCAAACCACACCGACAAAAGCATCCCAAAGGCGGCAATGGGTTGATGAATCTCGACCGGTGTCCAGATCACATGATACATGAACAGGATCACCACGACCGAGAGCACCTGAATATACAGCTCTGCCAATGCCGCCCCGCAAACCGAGACGATGGAATTCATCGGCCGGTGCTTCATCATCGTGGAAGTCGGCCCCTCCGCTGACGAGACGGCAGACAGCACCTTGATATGGGCCATGAACAAAAAGACGCCGCTCATCAGATAGATCAGCGTATCACCCCGAATGGCGGCGGCGCGCATTCCGGCGAAGATAAAGATAATCATGAAAACGCCGACCAGCAGCACGGTCTGCGCAATGTTCAGCATCAGGCCAATGATGGCGTTGCCATGATTCTTGCGCACATTGCGAATGGCCTGATTGAAAATCAGTTCGCACGTCGTAATTGCAATCGTTAATCGAGACTCGCGCCGCGCAGTGCCGTGCATCAAGTGCCTTTCATCTTGTTGGACAAAAGAAAGTGTTTTAGGTCCATTACCAGCAGCTATCTACGTAAGACCGCAGGACATGCAATCAGCACCGCTGTAGTTTGGGCATATTTAGACACCAAAAAAAGGTCATCATTATGGCGGATATGAATTTTAACAGCGTCGAGACGGTTTTTCGCACACTTGCCTTGCAGGCAGGCGCAAAGATTATGGAAATCTATGAACAGTCCGACTTCTCGGTCCGCCTGAAAGACGACACGAGCCCGCTGACCGAAGCGGATGAGGCGGCTGATGCGATCATCAGTGCGGGCTTGCGGGCCGCGTTCCCCGATATTGCCGTTGTGACCGAGGAGCAAACCGCCAGCCATGCGCTGCATGCGGATCGCTTCTTTATCGTTGACCCGCTGGATGGCACCAAGGAATTCGTGAAACGACGGGGCGATTTCACTGTCAATATCGCCCTTGTCGAATGCGGCGTTCCGGTGCGCGGCATTGTCTATGCACCTGCCAAGGGGCGGATGTTCTATACCAGCGCCGATGGCAGCGCAATTGAAGAGCAAGGGCCCTTCAGCCTTGATCTGGCAGGGCAGACACGCGGTCTGCGGATGCGTGAACCCGACCAGAATGCGCTTGTGGTCGTCGCGTCAAAATCACACCGCGATCAGGCGACCGATGATTATATCAGCCAATATGCGGTTGCCGATTTGCGTTCCGCCGGATCGTCACTGAAATTCTGCCTGCTCGCAGCGGGTGAGGCTGATTTTTACCCCCGGCTTGGCCGCACGATGGAATGGGACACGGCCGCAGGACATGCCGTCTTGCAGGCCGCCGGGGGGGAAGTGCTTGATTTCAACACGCACGCGCCGCTGCGTTATGGGAAAGCGGGCTATGAAAACCCGTTCTTCATCGCACGCCATACCGATGTTACCTTGGTTCCGCCTGCGTGATGCGCGGCAAAATTCCTGAAAAAGCCTTTTTTGAGTTAACTTTAACCATAAACATGCCAAAATTGACCTGTCTTTACTGTCATGACATATCACAACGAATGAAATTTGGAGCACGTCATGAAGCGTAAAGTCACAAAAGCGGTTTTTCCGGTTGCCGGAATGGGAACCAGATTTCTGCCTGCGACCAAGTCGGTGCCAAAGGAAATTATGACTTTGGTGGATCGCCCCCTGATTCAATATGCGATTGATGAAGCGCGCGAAGCAGGCATTACCGAGTTTATTTTTGTGACCTCACGCGGCAAGGGCGCATTGGAAGACTATTTTGACCGCGCCCCCGAACTTGAAGCCGCGCTCCGGGCCAAGGGCAAGACTGACCTGCTCGATACGCTGAATGCGACCAACATGGACAGCGGTGCAATCGCGTATGTGCGGCAGCATCAGGCGCTTGGTCTGGGGCATGCGGTGTGGTGCGCCCGCCATCTGATCGGGGATGAACCTTTTGCGGTGTTGCTGCCGGACGACGTGATCGCCGCTGATACCCCGTGCCTCAAGCAGATGGTTGACGCCTATGAACAGACCGGCGGCAATATGATCGCCGCAATGGAAGTCGCGCCGGACAAGGCGTCCAGCTATGGCATCATGGATGTACCACCATCTGTTGGCCGCATTCTGCCTATGCAGGGCATGGTCGAAAAGCCCGCGCCGGGCACGCAACCCTCCAATCTGGCGGCCATCGGGCGCTATATCCTGTCACCGGATGTCATGCGCCATCTGGACGCGATTGAACCCGGTGTCGGCGGTGAAATCCAGCTGACAGACGCCATCGCGCGCGAGATTGCAGAGAAGCAGAATGTCTTTGGTTTCCGCTTTGACGGGCAAAGATATGATTGCGGCTCGAAGGCGGGTTTCTTGCAGGCGACAGTTGCCTTTGGTCTGGCCCGCGCGGAACTGGGTGTGGAACTGGCCGATTTTCTGGTCGATATGGTCGCACAGCGTCGCGCGGCTGAATAACGCAGCCTGTGGCTGAGCAAATGCTAGGACATGCTGTGCATGTTCTGGCGACCCATCACAGGGCAGGGGGTGTCCCGGAACCGCTATGTTCACGCCATTGCCGTTGATGACAGATCGCTGGTTCGAGTTTCGCATGCGCTGGAAACGTCGGCGCTTGCGTCTGCGCGCGATTGCCAAATCGCGCGAATTGACCTGCATAAAACGCGGGCAGTGGGGCAAGGGCGATATCCTGCTGTTCTGCACGATCCGCAACGAGGCAGAGCGCATCGACTGGTTCTTGCACCATTACCGCCAGCTAGGGGTGCAGCATTTCATTTTCATCGACAATGCCAGCACCGACGGCACGCGCGAGACATTGCGCGCACAGCCAGACACCACGGTTTATGCCACATCAGCCAGTTACAAAAAATCGCGTTTCGGCATGGATTGGATCACATGGCTGATGACGCGCCATGCCAACGGGCATTGGTGTGTGGTCGCAGATTCCGATGAATTGCTGATTTACCCCCATTGGCAAACCCGCCCCTTGCCTGCGCTGACCGCATGGCTGGACGCCGAGGCGCAGCCAGCGCTGCTCGCCATGATGCTGGAACTGTACCCGCAAGGGCCGCTGGATGCCGCCCCGTGTGTGCGCGGCACTGACCCGTGCATTGCGCTGAACTGGTTTGATGCGGCGAATTATACGATCACGCATAAACCGCTGCTGGATTGCCTGCTGATACAGGGCGGGCCGCGCGCGCGCTGCTTCTTCGCCCAGACGCCCAACCGGGCACCGACCCTGACCAAGCTGCCCCTGATAAAGTGGAGCTGGCACAACGTCTGGGTCAATTCCACCCATGCCATTCTGCCGCGCGCGCTCAACCGCCAGTTTGCAACTTGTGGTGGCGAGCAGATTTCAGGCGCTTTGCTGCACACAAAATTTCTGGCGACCGTGGTGGAGAAGTCGCGCATCGAGAAACACCGTGCCGAGCATTTTGGGAATGCGCCCGTTTTTGACAGCTATTACGACGCGGTTGCGCGCGCGCCTGATCTTTGGTGCCCCGCATCCACCCGGTTTGAAGGCTGGGAACAGTTGGAAGAGCTTGGCCTGATCTCTCGGGGGGGGTGGGCATAATGTGATCGGGCAAAGGATAACGGGCGACATTCGCCAAGGACATGAAAGCGCGATCGGTGCGCTTTTTGAGAGTTGCATTCACGGGCTGGCTTAGGCAAATCTGTCGGCTGTAAAGCAAGTGATTGCGTCAAAATAAATGGCTCAATTAGCGTTTGTTATGCGTGCCCATGTGCGATAGAACATATAGTGAACATACTGTGTGGAGGGGTATATATGGACCACGACATCTTTCTGGTTTGGCTCAATGAGACGGATAACCTCTCGCCGGACCAGCGCGCCGAGGCGAGTC
Source organism: Roseinatronobacter monicus (assembly GCF_006716865.1). Classification (NCBI taxonomy): domain Bacteria; kingdom Pseudomonadati; phylum Pseudomonadota; class Alphaproteobacteria; order Rhodobacterales; family Paracoccaceae; genus Roseinatronobacter; species Roseinatronobacter monicus. The sequence continues at coordinate 1,534,423 of NZ_VFPT01000001.1, forward strand.
GGATCCTTTCTGGGTCTCCGTCATTGCAGGCGGTGGTCGATCTCCTTGAGGCAAAGGTTCGTGAGGACCGTATCTGCCCGCACTGCGCTTCAGAAGGAGCTATCATCAGGGGTCATGCAAGTGGCCTTTCCCGGTTCTTTTGCAAAGGCTGCGGCAAAACCTTCAACGCGTTGACCGGTACTCCGCTGGCGCGCCTGCGCCACAAGGGCCGTTGGGCAGAGTTCGCTGCTTCGTTACGTGACGGCGAAACGGTAAAGGTATCCGCTGAGCGTTGCATGGTGGCGCGCACGACCGCTTTTCGTTGGCGTCATCGTTTTCTTCGGGCGGTGACGGCTGGGGCGATCAAGTTGCGCGGCATCGTCGAAGCCGACGAGACCTTCTTTCTGAGCAGCCGAAAAGGTGAACGAAACCTTGATCGTAAGGCCCGTAAACGTGGCGGCAAGGCCGCCAAACGCGGCTTGTCGGAGGAGCAGGTTCCGGTCTTGGTCGCAGCCGACCGATCCGGCACCACCATAAGTGCTGTCTTGCCAGCAGTGACGGCCGCACATCTGCAGGCGGTTTTGCAGCCGCTTCTCGATCCTGATGCGCTCTTGGTCACTGATGGCTGCACCAGTTACCCGCCTTGCGCAGCAGCAATGGGCATCAGCCATGAAAGCCTCAACCAGACTGCAGGACAACGTGTTCGCGGGGAGTTGCACATTCAAACCGTGAACAGTCGACATGAGCGGCTCAAGACATTCCTGCGGCGCCATCGCGGCATCGCAACCAAGTACTTGGACAGCTACCTGCGCTGGTTTCAACTTGCAGTCATTCCAAAACACCAAACTCCCCGCGCGATACTCGCCGCCGCCGCAGGAATCCTGCCTATCTCAAGGCACGCATAATTAACGCCAATTGAGCCAAATAAATTATCAAGGTGAAGCGTTTACGCCAAGCTGGTAAAGCGCATGCGTGAGGGCTTTGTGAATTATGGGTGTGCTTGGTCAACTTCGATTGCGGGGCGAACGGCAGGCAAAATTGCTGCGCTGTCTGCGCAAAAGTGCCAGCCTGAAGCCGCGCACTGTGCACACCGACACCATCCGGCCACGCGATATTCTGGCTTTTATCACGCTGCGCAATGAGGTGCTGCGTCTGCCCTATTTCCTTGACTACTATCGTGCGCAAGGGGTGCAGCATTTCCTGATCGTCGATAACGGGTCCAGCGACGGCACCACCGAATATCTGGAAGGGCAGCGCGATGTCTCGCTTTGGGTCACGACCGACAGCTACAAGCGCGCAAGCTACGGTGTGGACTGGCTGAACCATTTGCTGTGGCGCTACGGGGCTGGGCATTGGGTGCTGGTGCTCGATGTGGATGAGTTTCTGCTCTATCCGTTTTGCGACACGCGCCCTTTGCAGGCGCTCACGGATTGGCTGGACAGTCAGGGCAGGCGGTCCTTCGGGGCTATGCTGCTGGATATGTACCCAAAAGGGCCGATTACAGCGCAACCCTATCAGGCCGGTCAAAACCCGTTCGAGATTGCGCGCTTCTTCGATTCTGGAAATTTCAGCATCCGGCACAATCCCAAATACAACAATCTGTGGATACAGGGCGGCGTGCGCCAACGCGTCGTCATGGCGCAGACACCCGCCAAAGCCCCTGCCTTGAACAAGACGCCCTTGGTCAACTGGTCGCGCAAATATGCCTATATCAGCTCGACCCACACATTGCTGCCGCGCGGGCTGAACAAGGTCTATGACGAGTCGGGCGGGGAATTTGCCTCGGGTGTTTTGCTGCATGCCAAGTTTCTGGATACGATCCTTGAGAAAGCGCAGGAAGAATTGCAGCGCGGTGAACATTATGCAGGCAGCCGCGAATATCGCGCCTATCAGGCCAGTCTGTCGCATTCGCAGGATTTGTGGTGTGAGTGGTCCACCGAATATATCAATTGGCGTCAGCTAGAGATTCTGGGCCTGATGTCAAAAGGGGATTGGGCATGAACACGGCCAGCGCATCTTTGGGAATCGTGATGCTGTGCCATACGGCGTTGAACCGCGCGGCCCAGGTTGCGCGATTCTGGCTGGATGCGGGCTGTCCGGTCGTCCTTCATGTTGATCGCGCGGTGCCGGATGCAGAGCTGCAAGAAATGCAGGCCAAGATCGGCGCGCATCCGCTGTTGCGCTTCAGCCCCCGTCAGCGATGTGAATGGGGGTCTTGGCGTATTGTTGCGGCCTCGCAGGAGGGTGCTGAAATCCTGCTGAGTGAGTTTGCACAGGTCAATCATGTGCTGCTGACCTCTGGCGCGTGCCTGCCCTTGCGCTCTGCGGCGCAGATGATTGCCTATCTTCAGGAACGACCACAGGTCGATTTTATCGAATCCGTCTCGGTTGAACATGCCACCTGGATCATGGGCGGGCTCTCCGAAGAACGCTTTACGCTGCATTTCCCGTTCAACTGGCGCCGCCAGCGCGGCCTGTTCGATGCCTTCGTCGAAGTGCAGCGCAAGCTGAACATCCGCCGCGAAATTCCGCGCCCGCTGCGCCCGCATATGGGGTCGCAATGGTGGTGCCTGACCCGCGCGACGTTGAATGCGATTCTGACCGACCCCAAGCGCAAGCGCTATGAGCGGTACTTCCGCCGCAACTGGATTCCCGACGAATCCTATTTCCAGACACTTGCACGCGAACATGCAACCCAGATCGAAAGCCGGTCACTTACCCTTGTGAAGTTCGACCGTAACGGCAGGCCCAACTTGTTCTATGACGATCACCAGCAATTGCTGCGCCGTTCTGATTGTTTCATGGCACGCAAGATCTGGCCGGATGCTCACCGTCTGTATGAGTTCTTTCTGTCGGACCTGCCTGAAAAAACACCCCCCCTTGCGGCAGAGCCCGCCAAGATTGACCGGTATTTCGAGCTGGCAGAAAAGCAGCGCCTTGAAGGACGTGCCGGGCTATATATGCAAAGCCGCATGCCGCAGGCCGATAGCCCCTCGGCCAAGACTGCCGGCCCGTATTCGGTGTTTTCCGGCTTCGATCATATGTTCGAGAATTTTGACTACTGGTTGGGGCAGGTGCTGGGAACGCGGGTGCATGGGCATTTATTCGCCCCGGACATTGTGCAGTTTCATGGCGGTGCCAAGGTCTGGCATGGCGCGATCAGCAATTCCGCGGCGACCCGTGACTATAATCCGCGCATGTTCCTGACAAACCTGCTTTGGGCCACGCGCGGCGAGCGACAGTGTTTCGCCTATGGTCCCGAAGATAATATGGATCATCAGGTCAATTGGTTCATGACCACGGACACCAATGCCGAACTGTCAGTCATTCGCGGCGCATGGCTGTTGCCCATCTGGCGGCGCGGGCTGGTGAATGACGAAGTGATCGCCCAGATCGGTGTTTTGCAAAAGCGCGAACAGGCTTGGCTGACGGTCCTGCAATCACAATGGGTGGTGGCAAAGGTGCAGGTCTGGTCGGTCGCAGATATGCTGAAAGACCCAGAGGCCAGGCTGCAAGACGCGGTGCGCGATATTGCCAGCGCCCCGGCCTTGCAGGCGCATGGAATGCCGCACCTGAAACCTATGGACGGGTTTGACCAGTATCTTGCGCAATTGCGCGATCAGGGTTTGCCGACACAGTTTTTGAAAGATTTTCAGCAGTGACCGCCGATCAGAGTAGAGAGAGTACAATGCCTTCAGCAACGCGTTTCACTTATTTTGTTGTCCTTGCAGAAATGCGCACCGGCTCTAACCTGCTGGAGTCATGTCTGAATGAATTTGACGGGCTTTCCTGCCACGGCGAAACCTTCAATCCACATTTCATCAGCTACCCGAAAGCCGAAACGCTGTTTGGCTATGACAAGGCCGCGCGGGATGACGCACCGCTGACGGTTTTGGGGTGTTTTGCCCAACAAGACGGGCTGGCCGGGTTTCGCTATTTCCACGACCATGATCCACGGGTGCTGGATGCTTTCATGCGTGATCCAAGCTGCGCCAAGATCATCCTGACGCGCAATCCGCTGGAATCCTATGTCTCGTTGAAGATTGCGCAATCCACGCAGCAATGGCGTCTGGGTGATGTCACGCAGCGCAAGGCCGCGCAGGTGGTATTTGACCCCGCAGAGTTTGAGGACCATGTCCGAACCCTGCAAGAATTTCAGTGCCAGTTGCAGCATTTGTTGCAGACAACGGGTCAGACGGCATTCTACATCGCCTATGAGGATATCAAAGAGTTGGATGTTCTGAATGGGCTGGCGCAGTGGCTTGGCATTGCGGCGCGGATTGACGCCCTTCCGCGCAAGTTCAAACGCCAGAACCCGGAGGCGCTGGATGAAAAACTGCGCAACCCCGAGGCCGTTTCCGAAGGCATTGCGCGACTTGATCGTTTCAACCTGACGCGCAGCCCCAGTTTCGAGCCACCACACCCGCCGATCCTATGGGCCTATCGCGCGTGCCGCAGCCTGCCCTTGGCCTATGCGCCAATCCCCGGCTGCTCGGAGCGCGCGATCTTTAAGTGGATGGCCCAGATTGACGGGGCTGATACCGATGCGCTGTTGTCTAATTTCACCAAAGAAGCGTGGCGCGACTGGCAACGCAGCAATGGCCAGCGTATGGCGTTCACAGTGTTGCGCCATCCGTTGAAGCGCGCGCATGACGTGTTTGTGGATCAGGTGATATTGGGCAATCGCGTCAATGTCCGCGCGTTTATCGAGCGGGTGCGCGGGCTGGAATTGCCAAATGACAAGGCGCAACTGGCACAGATGGACATAGATGTGCACCGCAGGGGGTTTCTGGGCTTTCTGCAATTTGTTCAGGCCAATCTGAATGGGCAGACCGCCTTGCAGACCCGCGCAATATGGGCCAGCCAGTCGCGGCTGATCGAGGGGATTGTGACACAATGCCCACTGCACCGCCTGATCCGCGAAGAGCATCTGAGCGAGGAATTGCCAGCCATGGGCAGCGCGCTTGGGCGCAGCTTGCCCGCGTTTGAAGTTTCGCAGTCGCGCGGCCCGCTGGAACTGGCGGCTATCTATGATACCGAGGTCGAACGGGCAGGGCGCGCGGCCTATGGGCGCGACTATGAGATGTTGGGATTTGAGGACTACGCCAAGTCAGCACAGCACTGACGCAGAAGCGTCACGCCGCCTTGCTGGATTCGGTGCTGCTCAGGATTGCGTGGATCTTGGACGGATCATCATTGGCGCGCAGCTTTTCGCAGGTCTGTGTGTTGCGCAAGGTGCGCGAGATAAAGGCCAACGCTTTGAGGTGTTCCACACCCGCCTCGCGCGGGGCAAACAAAGCGAAGACCAGATCGACCGGTGCTTTGTCCACAGACCCGTAATCAAGCGGCTTTTCCAGACGAAAGAACACGCCCAGCACCCTGTCGATCCCGTCAAGGCGCGCATGCGGCACCGCCACCCCGTGCCCTACACCGGTCGGGCCAAGCGTTTCGCGTTCCTGCAAGGCGCTGATGACCGTTTCGGTGTCAAGATCATAGACCGATTGCGCGACCTCTGCGATGCTTTGGAACAGACGTTTCTTGCTGGTTGCCGAAGCAACGAAGCGCACGGCCTTGGGGTTGAGAAGTGCCGTCATGGGCATGGCGGAACATCTCCCGCGTTCTTGAAAAACACAATGCCACCCCCGAAGCAATGCTGCGAGGGTGGTGCCGAAAATTTGTGGCGTTACTCGGGATCAATCCAACCGATATTGCCGTCTTCGCGCCGATAAACCACATTCAGGCCACCATGACGTTCATTTCGGAACACCAATACTGGCGCATGAGCGAGTTCCATCTGCATCACGGCTTCTCCTGCGGATAGAGAGGGAATGCGTGTTTCCATCTCTGCAATGATTATTGGCTGCAACGAGTCGGGCTCGTCCACCGGTTCAGTCTTGTCTGAAGCGAGGATATAAGACGAAGCGTCGCCAAACTCAACCGGGGTTGCGCGGTCGCGGTGATGATCTTTCAGGCGGCGCTTGTAGCGGCGCAACTGCTTGTCCAGTTTTTCACGGCACGATTCGAAGGCGGCGTAAATCTCGGTCGACTGCGCCTTGGCCGCAGCAGTCAGTCCGGTGGACAGGTGCAGCGTTGCTTCACAGACATGGTTATGGGCATCGCGTGAGAAGACGACCACAGCTTCGGTCGGGCGCTGCTGGTACTTCTCGACCAACTCGCCAAACTCTGCTTTCACATGGGTCTGCAAAGCCTCTCCAATATCTATATGTCTGCCGCTGATCTGATAACGCATGCGCTTCTCCTCGCTGTTTTGGCAGGGAATACTCTGCCCCACCCCGTAATTTTTTGCGCCGCTTGCCCGTTCAATCCCACCATTTCAAACAGTGCTACAATGAATGCGGGCGTGCCTCATGGGGGTATTTGGAAACGAATGTAGGGGGGTTGTCAATGCTTTCTCGCGGGGGGTTGTGATGCGAGGGGTGCGGTCAGTCCAGTTTGAAATCCGCGCCCAGATAGACCCTGCGCACCTCGGCGTCGGCCACAACTTCTGCGGGTGTTCCGGTTTTCAACACCTTACCATCATGCAGGATATATGCCCGATCCACAATCGAAAGTGTTTCGCGCACATTGTGATCCGTAATCAGTACACCCAGACCGCGTGTCTTCAGATCACCGACCAATGCGCGGATTTCGCCCACCGCAATCGGATCGACCCCCGCAAAAGGTTCATCAAGCAAAACATAGCGCGGTTTGGCAGCAAGGGCGCGCGCAATCTCGACGCGCCTGCGCTCGCCCCCAGAAAGCGCCATCGCGGGTTGGTCACGCAGATGCTCGATTGAAAATTCCTGCAACAACTGAAGCAATCTTTGCTTGCGCTGTGCGCGATCCGGCTCGGACAGTTCAAGGACGGCCATGATATTCTGCGCGACACTCAGGCCGCGGAATATCGACATTTCCTGCGGCAGATATCCCAGCCCAAGGCGTGCGCGCTGATACAGCGGCAGCCCGGTGGCGCCAGCGCCGTCAATGCGTACCGCCCCGCCTTCGTGGCGCACAATGCCTGCAATGCAGTAGAAGCATGTGGTCTTCCCGCAGCCATTGGGGCCAAGCAATGCCACCACTTCGCCGGGATGCAGGCGCAGCGACACATCGCGTATAATCACGCGTTTGCCATAGCGCTTTTGCAGATGTGTGACGTCTAGCGCTGAGTCCGCGCTGGGTGTTTCTTGTAATGCCATAGGGTCAGGGATTGGTCTGTATGATCGTGCGCACATTGCCGTCCATGCGCCCTTGTCCTGTGCGCACGTTCACGTTCAGTCTATCGCCTGACAGGACATTCGGCCCTTGCGTCAGAATGACAGAGCCTTGCATTGTTACGGTCCCGTCCTCGACTGCATAAACTGCGTCTTGGGATTCGGCGGCTTCTTCCGCAGTGACAAGCGTGACACCGCCCGACGCCTCCAGCCGTTCAATACGCCCGCCATCGGCGGACGCATAGATAATGCGGATCAGCGGGGCCGCGATGCGCATATCGCCTTGTCCCAGCACCACATTGCCTGAAAACACCGTCTCGCCTGTGGTGTTGTCCACCTGCAATTCATCCGAGGTGATTTCCACGGGCAAACCGCGTACGGCATCCAGACCCGAGAATGACAGGCCTGTTCCCTGCGCGGATAGAGCATTGGCACTGAATGCGATCAGCAACAACGCTACCCGGACAACCCCTGATGATCGCACGCTTCGCACTCCCCTAGTCATCTGGAAAGTATATCAGCCTGACATTGCCCTTGAAAGCAAGCAGATATCCGCCACTCTGGGCATCTGTCTTGGTCAGTTCCAGTGAATCCGCGGTGATGTTACCCGCTGGGCCGTGCCCGGTGATGCCGCCAAAGCCTTGCACATGCGTCGTCTCAATCGCTGAAATCAGTTCTGCCATATTGACGCGGTAACCGTCCGAGGTTTCCAGCATCACCGCCCCCTGCAACGTGATTTCATCCTGAGCCTGATCGATGCGCCCTTCTTGCCCGCGAAACACCGCCCTGCGCCCAGAGGAAAATTGCAATTCCCCATCCGGCGTATCCAGCAGCAGATGGATCGGGCCGCTGTCCTGCAAATCTTCGGTCGAGCGGACAGTCTGCGCCGAGATGGTCATGGCAGTGCCATCGCGCGTCATACCCGCAAATCTGGCCCCGCCCACGCGCGGGTCGCGCGCCAAGTCTTCGACATCTATCTGTGACATGTCGACGGCAAGCTGCGGGTCAATTCCACGCGGAACCAGAAACACGGTCGACAGCAGCGCCAGCGCGCCTAGCGGCAACGCAACACGCAGCACCTGGGCAATTTGCCCACCCAACAATCCAAACCGGCTGACGGATGCCCCCCGCATGGCTTAATGCGCAAAAATATCGGTTTCCGGCCAGCCCATCAGGTCCAGCTCGGCGCGGGTTGGCAGAAAATCGAAACAGCGTTGTGCCAGACCGGTGCGCCCTTCGCGGGCCAGCATCGCATCCAGCACTGTGCGCAACCGGTGCAGATACAGAACATCCGACGCGGCATAGCTTTGCTGTGCCTGTGTGAGTTTCTGCGCGCCCCAGTCCGAGCTTTGTTGCTGTTTCGAGATATCGACATCCAGCAACTCGGACAGCAGATATTTCAGCCCATGCCGGTCGGTATAGGTGCGGATCAGCTTCGATGCAATTTTTGTGCAATAGACCGGCGCAGTGGTGACGCCATAGCTGTGACGGAGCAGTGCAATGTCGAAGCGCCCGAAATGAAACAACTTCAAGACCTGTGGATCGGTCAGAAGGCGGGTCAGGTTGGGGGCCGATTTGATGTCGCGCGCGACCTGCACAAGATGCGCATTGCCATCGCCCGATGACAGTTGCACCACACATAGCCGGTCACGATGCGGATTAAGCCCCATGGATTCGCAGTCGATTGCAACTACCGGTCCCAGATCCAGCCCGTCGGGCAAATCATCCATATGCAGCTGAAGGGTCATCCGCGCCTCTCTCTCATAGCAAGTTTCGATATGGGGCTAGGCGGGTTGCGGTAGGAAATCAAGCGATTTGCGCAATGCTGGTGCTGACGCAGGGTCAATCATGCGTATGCCAAGATAAGACTTCGCATCACAAGGCTGGCGCATTACCTTAAACCTTAGGAGACATGGCAATGCACAATCAATTCGCGCCACGACTGGCTTACAGCGCCGCTGAAAAGCGGCTGGATTCCGTGATCCATCTGGTCGGGGTCGGGGCTGCGCTTCTGGCGGTGCCGCTTCTGATCGGAGCGGCGCTGATGCGCAGTGTGCAGACCGGCTCTGGCAGTTTTGTGTTGGCGGTCAGCATTTACGGCGCTTGTTTTATTGCAATGCTGTCGGCCTCTGCGCTGTATAATCTGGGTGTCAAACCGGGGATGAACTGGCTGTTCCAGCGCATCGACCATGCGGCGATCTATCTCAAGATTGCGGGCACCTATACGCCCTTCACCTTGATAAGTGGTCAGGGTTTGGGGTTGTTGGTGGGCCTTTGGGGGGCGGCGGCGGTCGGTGTTGCGTTGAAGCTGGCCTCGCCTGTGCGGTTCAGGTTTGTGGCACTCGCGCTTTATCTTGGAATGGGGTGGGTCGGCGTTTTGATCCTGCCGTCACTTGCGCAAAGCCTGCCTATGGCGACCTTGGTGCTTATGGTCATAGGCGGCGTCGTCTATACCACCGGCGTGTTCTTCTACCTGTGGACCCGATTGCCCTATCACTTTGCGATCTGGCATATCTTTGTTCTGGTTGCGAGTTTCATATTTTATGCTGCGGTCATGGCCTTGCTGCTATCAGGTTAGGGGCCAAGCGCCCCGCTGCGTCAAAACCTCGCGCAACAATGTTGGCCGGTCGGTCATCAGCCCGTCCACCCCCATATCCAAAAGCCGCGTCATCTCGGCGCTGTCATTGACGGTCCAGACCTGAACGGCGATTCCCGCCTGATGGGCCGCGCGCACAAAGCGAGGGGTGACAACAGGCACGCCTTTCCAGACAGCGGGCACCTGCACCAGTTTGAAATCCGTAAGCCCCAAAGGCACCCCCCAGCCGCGCGCCCACAACCGCGCAACCTGACCATGTGCGGGCGACCACAGCAAATCGGGGCCAAGTGACTGGCGCGCCAGTTCGGTGCGCGCGGGATCAAAAGCGCCAATGCTAATTCGGTCCATCACACCAAGACGTTGGATCAGGGCGCATAGCGGAGCCACGACCGCGCGCGACTTCGCCTCAATGGCGATGCAAACCGTTGGAAGCTGTGTCAGAACATCTTCCAGTTTTGGAACTTCTGCGCCCTTCGGGCTGCGCAACTGGCGCAATTCGGCATAGTCCATATCCGCAATCCGCCGCGGGTCTTTGAAAACGCGCGTCAGATCCGGGTCGTGATGAACCACAACCACCCCGTCACGGGTCGCGTGGACATCCAGTTCCATATGCGTATAGCCTAACGCCACCGCATGAGAAAACGCTGGCAAGGTATTCTCTTCACATTCAAGCGCTCCGCCGCGATGGGCGATTGCCAAGGCGGTAGGAGTGTTCAGAAACGGATGTGTGTGCATGCTGGTCATGCGCGCATCATCGCTGGATTTGTGCTTTTGTCGAGAGCAGGTCGCATGAGAAAAACCTATACAAGCGTGACAAGTTCAGTGTCTATGGGGATTGATCTGAATCATATTGACCTGTTTTGAGCTGCGCTAGCTTTCTATTGTCTTGAGGGGAAGGACGGACATGCCCGACACATTCCAATCATTCTCAGAGGCAAAACCTCGTCGGATTTGTCGGTCCGTGGAACTGCGTGAGAACGCAATCCTGAAGCTGGCGCTAAGATCCCTGAAAGATGTGAAAGCCGCGCAAGATGCAAGTTGGCCGTGCCGTGTGCGCCCCACGCAGCAACTTCCGTCGCACCCTGATTTCCCCGCGCGCCGCAATTTCCCCTTCTGACATTTCCTGACCTGCAATCTGAAGACTAGGCAGGTTGAATTTTCCGATATGCGCCCAAGGTCGCATTTGCCAAGTTTCAGATTACCTGCCATCCTCATCCCCAAGTTTGGGCAGTGAAGGGAGGCGCTTGGCATGGATGCCCGTTTTGACCAGATTCCCGAAATCGCCCTTGAGTGGCATGAGGCCGAACGCGGGGCCGTTCTGGCAACTGTGGTTCAGACTTGGGGGTCGGCCCCAAGGCAGGCAGGCAGCCAGTTGGCGATTTCCGGCGCGGGCGAGATTATGGGGTCTGTCTCGGGCGGCTGCGTCGAAGGCGCAGTGGTGGTCGAGGCGCTTGACGCGCTTGGCGATGGTATTCCGCGCCTTCTCAGCTTTGGCGTGGCCGATGAGACTGCGTTCGAGGTGGGACTGGCCTGTGGCGGCACGATTGAGGTGCTGGTTGAACCCATTGGCGACGACAGCCCACGGCTTTCGGCGTCCTTGCTGCGCGAACTGGTTGCCAAGCGCGCCGCGCGCGCGCCGGTTGCCTGCGTGACGGATATGACCGACTGGTCGCGCCACTTAAGCACCCCTGATGACCCTGACCTCGGCGACAGGTTCCGCCTTGACCAGTCGGGCCGTGATGAAGCGGGGCAGTTGGTGACCCTGCACAACCCGCCGTTGCAACTGGTCGTCGTGGGCGCTGTCCATATCGCGCAGGCGCTTTTGCCGATGGCGCGGCTTGCGGGATATGCGCCTGTGCTGGTCGATCCGCGCGACGCCTTTGCGTCTGAGCAGCGCTTTCCGGGCGAGAGGTTGCTTCATGACTGGCCGGATGAGGCCTTGGCCGCAATTGGGCTGGACGCGCGCACAGCGGTTGTGACCCTGACACATGACGCCAAGCTGGATGATCCTGCCATCATTGCTGCATTGCATTCAGATGTCTTCTATCTGGGGTGTCTCGGCTCCACCCGCACCCATGCCAAGCGGCTGGAGCGGTTGCGCGCGGACGGGTTGTCAGAGGCGCAGCTCGCTCGCATCCACGCGCCTGTCGGTCTGAATATCGGGGCGCGCAGCCCGGCAGAGATTGCGGTGGCAACCCTCGCGCAGATCACACAAGCCTTGCGGGGGCCGCGATGAAATTTGGACCCGTTGCAGTGTCTGACGCGGCAGGTGCCATTCTTGCGCATTCCATCGCGCTGGGGGCCACACGGTTGCGCAAGGGCAGGGTGCTGGACATCGCAGACCTGCACGCCCTGCACGCGGCGGGGCATGAACAGGTCACGGTTGCTCGGCTGGACGCCACCGACATGGACGAGGACGCCGCCGCTTTAGCGCTGGCGCGCGCGCTGGTGCCCGACCCAAAGGCGGCGGGTCTTGCGCTGAAACCCGTGGGCACCGGGCGGGTCAATATCGTGGCGCAGGGGCCGGGGGTGCTGAAGCTGCGCGCGGCACAGGTCCATGCCGTGAATGCAATTGACCCCGCGATAACAGTGGCGACCCTGCCGGATCTGATGCGGATGGACCCCGGCGCAATGGCGGCGACTGTCAAGATCATTGCCTATGGCGTGGCGGCATCTGCCGTGGCGCAAGCCTGTGCGGCGGGGCAGGGTGCTTTGCAGCTTCTTCCGCCTGTCTTGCGCCGTGCCAGTTTGATTCAGACGCGGGTGCGCCCCGACGAAGACGGGGCCAAGGGCCATGCCATCACCGCCGCCCGGTTGGAGCGGATGGGTGTGGCGCTTGACCCTGTATGTGTTGTGCCGCATCAGATCGCGCCCTTGGCGCAGACGTTGGAGAAGGCAACGGGCGAATTGGTGCTGATCCTGACCGGCTCTGCCACCTCTGATCTGTATGACACAGCCCCCGAAGCCCTGCGCCGCGCAGGCGGTAAGGTGGCGCATTTTGGCATGCCCGTAGACCCCGGCAATCTGTTGTTTCTGGGCCAGTTGGGTGCGCGCCCCGTAATTGGCCTGCCGGGTTGCGCCAAAAGTCCTGCGCTGAACGGTGCCGATTGGGTGATGGAGCGGATCATTTGCGGGCTTGACGTGACACCTGCTGATATCATGTCAATGGGTGTGGGCGGGCTGCTGAAAGAGATACCCACCCGTCCGCGCCCGCGCAGACAAGGAGAGCCTGCGCAGCACCGCACTGCGCCAGTGGACTAAGCCCAAGGTCGCATAGGCGGGGGAAAAAAACCGTGTTTAACTGAACTCAGGATAATAAGTGGGAGGAAATTTATGTCTCAGGTGAAGATGAAGGTAAATGGCCGCGAGGTCAGTGCGGATACAGAGGGGCGGACATTGCTGTCCAGCTATCTGCGCGATCTGCTGGGCCTGACCGGAACGCATGTGGGCTGTGACACCAGCCAATGCGGGGCCTGTGTGGTGCTGGTGCACGGCAAGGCCATCAAATCGTGCACCGCATTCGCCGCCGATCTGGACGGGGCCGAGGTCACGACCGTGGAAGGCATGGCAAACCCCGACGGCAGTCTTGGCAAGATCCAGCAGGCATTTCAGGATTATCATGGGCTGCAATGCGGCTTTTGCACGCCCGGCATGGTGATGTCGACTGCGGCCTTGCTGGCCGAGAACCCAACCCCCACCGAAGAAGAAGTGCGCCATTATCTGGAAGGCAATATCTGCCGCTGCACCGGGTATCAGAATATCGTGCGGTCCGTAATGGCCGCCTCCGGGCAGGATGCAGGCGCGCTTGCGGCAGAGTGATTTGCCCCTGAGCCAGTGAATTTCCGTGCGACAGGGCAGCTATGGTGCCGCCCGGCACGACCAGCGACAGATGGAGGATTTGATGCCCAAAGATGACGGCATTGGCGCCAGCACCAAACGGCGCGAGGATGTGCGGTTCCTGACGGGGAACGGCAAGTATACCGATGACATTAACCTGCGCGGCCAGAGTTTCGTGCATTTCCTGCGCTCGGATGTAGCGCATGGGCGCATCAATGGAATTGACACCGCAGCGGCCGAAGCCATGCCCGGTGTGCTCAAGGTCTTTACATCGGCCGATTTTGACAGCGCGGGTGGTATTCCCTGCGGCTGGCAGATCACCGACCGTTTTGGCGGCGTGATGCAAGAACCCAAGCATCCCATTTTGGCCGAAGGCAAAGTGCGCCATGTGGGCGACCCGATTGCTGCGGTCGTGGCCGAAACCTACGAGCAGGCGCGCGACGCCGCCGAGGCGATCGAGGTTGATATCGAAGAGTTGGAAGCTGTGGTCGACATGAAGGCCGCGCTGGCCGACGGTGCACCAAAGGTGCATGACGAACTGACCTCGAACCTGTGCTATGACTGGGGCTTTGTCGAAGAAAACAAGGACGCGGTGAACGCGGCATTTGAGAGTGCCGCGCATGTCGTGTCGTTGGAATTGAGCAATAGCCGCCTTGTCGCCAACCCGATGGAGCCGCGCGTGGCGGTGGGCGATTACGACCCGTGGGGCGACAATCACACGCTCTATACCACCAGCCAGAACCCGCATGTGATCCGGCTGCTGATGGGTGCGTTCGTGCTCAATATCCCAGAGCACAAACTGCGCGTAGTGGCCCCGGATGTGGGCGGGGGCTTTGGCACAAAAATTTTCCACTACGCAGAAGAGGCGTTTTGCACCTATGCGGCAAAAGTGCTGAAACGCCCTGTGAAATGGACCTCATCGCGCTCCGAGGCGTTCATCTCTGACGCGCATGGCCGCGACCACAAGACGAAGATCGAACTGGCGCTGGATGCGGAGCATAATTTCACCGCGCTGCGGACAGACACTTACGCGAATATGGGGGCGTATCTGTCGACCTTCGCGCCCTCGGTCCCGACTTGGCTGCATGGCACTTTGATGGCCGGGAACTACCGCACGCCGCTGATTTATGTAAACGTCAAGGCGGTGTTCACCAACACAGTGCCGGTTGACGCATATCGCGGTGCAGGCCGACCCGAAGCGACGTTCCAGCTTGAACGGCTGGTCGACAAGGCCGCGCGCGAACTGGGTGTGGACCCGATTGAGTTGCGGCGCAAGAACTTCATCAGGGCCGATCAATTCCCGTACCAGACCCCGGTCGCGGTGGTCTATGACACAGGCAATTACGACGCCACGATGGACAAGATGCTGGAGTTGTCGGACTATGCGAATTTCGACAAACGCGCTGCCGAGTCGAAAGCACGCGGCAAGCTGCGCGGTTTTGGCATCGCCCATTACATCGAGGCTTGCGGAATCGCGCCCTCGAACCTTGTGGGGCAGTTGGGCGCGCGTGCTGGCCTGTATGAATCCGCGTCTGTGCGGGTTAATGCGACCGGCTCTATCAGCGTTTATACCGGCAGCCACAGCCATGGGCAGGGGCACGAGACCAGCTTTGCGCAAGTGGTGGCCGAGATGATCGGGATTGATACCAACAGCATTGAAATTCACCACGGCGACACGGCGAACACCCCAATGGGCATGGGCACCTACGGGTCGCGGTCCTTGGCCGTGGGCGGGTCTGCGATTGTAAAGGCCACGAATAAGATCATCGACAAGGCCAAGAAGATCGCCGCCCATCTGCTTGAAGCGGCCCCCGAAGATATCGAGCTGAAGGACGGCAAGTTCAGCGTGGCGGGAACCGATAAATCCGTAGATTGGTCCGGCGTCACACTGGCCGCCTATGTTCCACACAATTACCCGCTGGAAGATCTGGAACCGGGGCTGGAAGAAACCGCCTTCTATGATCCGTCGAACTTCACCTACCCATCAGGCGCTTATGGCTGCGAGATTGAGCTGGACCCGGAAACCGGTAAGATCGACATCCTGCGCTTCATCGCGGCAGATGATTTCGGCAATATCGTCAACCCGATGATCGTTGAAGGTCAGGTGCATGGCGGGATCGCGCAGGGGATCGGTCAGGCTTTGCTGGAAAACTGCGTCTATGACGATCAGGGCCAGTTGTTGTCGGGCAGTTATATGGATTACGCCATGCCGCGCGCTGATGATGTGCGGGGCTTCACAGTGGATCATAGCTGCATCACACCCTGCACGCACAACCCGCTGGGCGTAAAAGGCTGCGGCGAAGCCGGGGCCATCGGATCACCGCCAGCAGTGGTCAATGCTGCAATTGATGCGCTGCACCGTGCGGGCCATACGCATGTCACGCATATCGACATGCCCCTGACGCCCTCGCGCGTCTGGGCGGCCATGAAAGGTTGAGGGAGGAAAACCCATGCATAATTTTGAGTTCGTGAAACCCAGCAGCATCGCCGAGGCTGTTGCCGCCCTCTCCAACGAGGACGCACAACCCTTGTCGGGCGGGCAAACCCTGATCCCCTCGATGAAGGCGCGGTTGAATGCGCCGGAAACACTTGTCAGCCTAACCGGCATCCCCGAAATGCAGGGGGTTTGCCCGGATGGGGACAGCCTTGTTATTGGTGCGGCCACAACCCACGCCACGGTCGCGGAACAAGCGGCAGGGCA
The DNA here is from genome assembly GCF_006716865.1 of Roseinatronobacter monicus. Lineage (NCBI taxonomy): Bacteria > Pseudomonadati > Pseudomonadota > Alphaproteobacteria > Rhodobacterales > Paracoccaceae > Roseinatronobacter > Roseinatronobacter monicus. The sequence goes on from NZ_VFPT01000001.1 coordinate 1,550,747, forward strand.
TTTCCCCGGCCTTGCAGCGCTTGCAGGCCAGATTGGCGACCCTGCGGTGCGCAATCGCGGCACTCTGGGCGGCAGTCTGGCCAATAACGACCCCTCTGCCTGCTACCCTGCGGCGGTGCTTGGCACAGGGGCGACCATCGTCACCAATACCCGTGAAATTGCTGCGGATGATTATTTTCAAGGCATGTTCACCACAGCACTGGACGAAGGCGAGATCATCACCTCGGTGCGGTTTCCCATTGCCGAGAAATCGGCCTATGCGAAATTCCTGCAACCGGCGTCGCGGTTCGCGCTGACGGGCGTGTTTGTGGCGAAATACGCAACTGGTGTGCGCGTCGCTGTGACCGGCGCATCTGAGATCGGCGTTTTTCGCTGGACCGAAGCCGAAGCCGCCTTGTCGCAGGAGTTTTCGGCAGATGCGATTTCCGGGCTGACATGCTCTTCTGACGAGATGATCTCGGATTTGCACGGCACACCTGAATACCGCGCGCATCTGGTCGGTGTGATGACGCGGCGGGCCGTTGCCGCTGCAAAGTAACGCTTCGCCAGAGCACCAACAAAGAGGGCCGCATCTGGCCCTCTTTTTTCTATTTCGCCTTGGAATCCTTCGGCAGATGCTTAGCTTGTGCAGCAATCATCACCGACAGGAGTCTTCATGAGTATCGATCTGCATTACTGGCCCACGCCCAATGGCTGGAAAGTTTCTATCGCATTAGAGGAAATGGGCCTGCCCTACGCAGTGCACTATGTGAATATCGGGGCGGGTGACCAGTTCAAACCCGATTTCCTGAAAATCGCGCCAAATAACCGGATGCCTGCGATTACCGATCCAGAGGGTCCAGATGGCGCGCCGATCTCGATTTTTGAATCGGGTGCAATTTTGCAGTATCTGGCGCGTAAAACCGGCCAGTTCGGGGGCAAGACCGAGCGCGACCGTATTGCGGTAGATCAATGGTTGATGTGGCAGATGGGTGGCTTGGGGCCAATGGCCGGTCAGGCGCATCACTTCCTGAAATATGCCCCGGCGCTGGAGACACCCCAAGACCTGCCATATGCCAAGGATCGTTACCGCAACGAGGTGGCGCGACTGCTGGGGGTGTTGGACAAGCAACTGGCGACAAATGAATATGTCGCAGGGGCCGAGTATTCCATCGCGGATATGGCGATCTGGCCTTGGGCTATTTTGTGGGAAGGACAGCAGCAAACGCTGGACGACAAACCCGCTCTGGCCCGCTGGCTGGATCTGGTTGGCGCGCGTCCTGCGGTTCAGAAAGGCAAGGCGCTTGGCGAAGAAAAGCGCTCCAACGTGCAAGATGACAAGGAAGCGCAAAAAGTGCTGTTTGGAAAGCGCGACTGATTATGGGGCAGGGCGGGGAATGCCCCCGCCCGATCCATTCTCAGTCTTTTGGGGCCGAGCTGTAGCGTTCAAACAGTTTCGCTTGCGCCATGAAAAACCCGAACAATGCCAGCGGCAGCACGAATGTGCGGAAATTGACCCAAGCATCCGTAGACATCGTGCGCCAGACAATTTCATTGGTGCAGGCCATCGCTGCGAACATCAGCGCCAGTCGTTTGGTCAGCAGCATCCAGCCGTCATGCGTCAGCGGCAATGCGCCCTCCATCACCATTTCCAGCCAGCTTTGCCCGCGCGACAAACCAAGTGCCAGCAATAGGGCAAAAATCATATAGACCGCAGTGGGCTTCATCTTGAAGAATCGCTCGTCGTTCAGCCAGACCGTCAAGCCGCCGAACAAGACCACCATCACCAAAGTCACCAGTTGCAACCGGCTCAGCCGTCCCGACAGCTTCCACAACACAAATGTTGCCACTGCCATCAGCGGTATGAACGCTGCTGTCAGAAGGATAAAGGCATCGTATTCCGTGCCGCCAATGACATAGGTTTGGCCGCGCGTGGTGATATAGCCCACGAAGAACAGAAATACCGGCCCAAGCTCTAGCCCGATTTTTACAGCGGGGGACACCTGCTTGTCTGACATGTCTTTTCCTTGGTCAATTTCGGCTGTGTCGCCTTATCGGTGCTGTTGGATCAGGATGCAATGCGCAACACGACATTGCGTCCGCGCCGTGAATACCGCAATTCATCATCGCCGATGGCTGTAACCTGTCCACCATCGAGGGTTTCACCCACCCTGACGGTCACCACACGGCCATTCGACAGCCGCACAAGTGCGCGCCGTTCCGAAGACGTGCCCATTACGCCCAGCAGATTGATTTGCCGCAGATTGATTGCGCGGGCCTGTGTCGCTTCGCGCGAGACAGAGGCAGAGGTGGGGATTGGGGGCGCATCCGGCACGGCGGCGCGTGCGGTCTGGATTGGCTCTGATTGCTGTTGTTGCTGTTGCTGCTGCTGTTCTTGCCGGGGTGTTTCAGCTGCGCGCAGGGTGCGTTGCACAACAGCAGAGAACTGACTGGGGCGCGAACCGGGGCGCAAGGATGCCGCGACGGCCAGATCCGACGCATCGCTGAAACTTGGTGTCTGGTCTGCATCAGGCAGGTCTATGGCCAATGCCTCAGGACGGGCGGCGGGGCGCAGGGCAGTCAAGGCCAGTGCGCCAGCCGAAGGCGTGCTCAGGGCGGCTTCGTCGCTTTCAGCGGCGGCGTCAGCATCTGTCGGTGTCTCAGGCGGCAGCTCTTGCACATCACCGGCGTGCGAGGGCTGCGGTTCTGCGTCGGTTGCGCCCTCGGCGGGTGTTTGTTGCTCAGGCGCGATACCCTCTGGCCGCGTGGGCGGGGTGACAGATGGTGACCCCGGCGTGACCAAGATTTCCAGCAAGCTTTCATCTGTCGGGTCCACGGGCACCTGTTCGGCGGCGGCCTCTGGCTCGGGCACAGCCTCTGGTTCGGCGGGCGCTTCGAGTTCTGGGGCCAACCCTTCGGGACGTGTCGGGGGAACAACAGAAGGTGTGCCGTCTGACACGGCTATCTCAAGCAGTTCCTCTCCGGCAGGCAGGGCGGGGGCGGCGTCTTCGGCTGGTGTTGCCGTTTCGTCAGGCGCAGCATCGGCTGCTGCGGCCGCCTGCTCCACCTCCTCGCGCAAGGGCGCAAGCGGTTCAGAGCCGAAAGGGGCCGGGGCAGCGGGCGCGGAAGGCAGTGGCGCAGCCTCTTGCGGGGGCAGCAATGCGACCGAGCGCAGCCCGGCAATGCGCCCGGCTTGCGGGTCTTGCGCGCTGACTGCTGTGTCGGGTGTCGCCTCTGTCTCCTCAGCCGTTGCGCTGTCAGGGGCAATTGCCCCCTCTGTCGTGTCGAGGGGCAATTGTTGCGCTGCATCTTCAAGACCCAAGGCGGCTTCGATATCTTCCAGTGCTGTTGCAGGCTGTTCCGGGGCGGTGATTTCCGGTTCAAGGGCGATGTCTTGCGCGGGCTCCTGCGCGAGTTGCAGGCCACCGGGTTGATTGGCGAAGAAATACCCCGCCCAGATTGCTGCGGCAACAAGCACAAGGCCCACGCCCCCAAGAACCAGCAAAGCGCGGTTTTTTCCAGCGGGCTGAATGTCCTGATTGTTGCGCGCGCCGAAAATGGTAAGGCGCTCTGCCTCGCTGCTTTGCTTGCGCTCGCCGCGTTCTTGCAGTGTCTCTAACGGGCCTTTGCGCGCAGCTTGAACTTTTGGTTTCTCTGCTGCCGGTATCTTGGCGGCCGCTTTCGCGTCTGGCTTGGCCTTGGCCTTGGCTTGGCTCGGCTTGCCGGTGCTGGCCAGAGGTGACACCCATGCCTTGCTGGATGCCGCGCCTGTTTCGGGTTGTGCCGCAGGTGCGCTGGTGCTGGCATCTGCCTTCTTGGCGCCGCCGCTTAGTGCCGCGGCAAACGCGGCCTTTGCGCCCAGTGTCTTGCCACGCACCAAGGCGGAAAAATTACGCCCCAAAGGCTTGGGCATTGCAGATGCGGTGCGTTCGGGCGCGCTATCGCCCCGGCGCGATCTGAAAGCGGCCACATCTGCCGCTGGCCTTGGCAGGTCTGCGGCGGGTTCGGGGGGCGTGGTGGCATCGGATTTTTTTCCACCCAGAAGCTGGCCCAACCCATATTTTCTGTCAGACGAGTCTTTGGTCTGCGACAGGATTGAGGGTTTGGCCGCGCTGAGTTTCGCTAAAAGAGCTGACTTTCGGTCAGTCGCCGCCTGCGACGATGCATAGGCTTTGCGCTCAGCCTCGGACTTTGTACCCGCTGGCGGTGCTGCGGTTTTGGCTGGTGTTTTGGACGCGTCGTCCGGTTTGGCGGCTTTGTCTGGCGTCGCGGCTTTATCTGACTTGGGGGCGTCCGTCGCGCCCACGGGCGCGGGCGTTTTCTCTTTGGTTGCAGGTGCCGGCTTTGCATCGGCGGGTGGTGCAGTTTTTGCCGCTTCGGTCGGCGCCTTGGCTGGCACGGTTGCCGGTTTTTCAACAACTGGCTCTGGATCTGGCAGGGTCACAAGACCCGTTTCAACCAGTGGTGTATGGTCGCGCTCTATCTGCGCGATATCGGGCACGATCTTTTGCGCTGACCGCGTGGCCCCGAAAAACGGCTCGCGCGTTGTCTTGGAGTTCTTGGCCTCGGCTACAGCGCTGACAGGGTTCAACCCATACAGGTTTGCAAATTCTTCGGCCTCCAGGATTGTCTCGCGCGCGACAACCACGGCTTGCGCGTCACCTTTGCCGCTGGTCAGGGACCAGTCTAAAACAAGTTCCTCAACAGGGTACGGGGTGCGGCCGCCAAGCTGGGCGCGAAGTTCCTGCTCCTGCTCCTCTGGTGTGCGACCAGCTATGGCGAGGTCGCAATAGAGGATCTGGTCGTCAGGGATGACCAGTTTCGTAGTCACCCCCTCTGGCGCGAGGGCGGAGGCGACGCGCGACATATCGCGCATCTGTGCCTCCATATCTGGTGAGTTCAGGGCAACAGCACCAACACGCAACCAACCGGTCGCGTCGCGGTGCCAGAGCGTAACCCCGTCTACTGTCAGGCCAAGTGCAAAATTTGGTTTCATGCAGAGGCTTTAGCACAACTATGAAATAAAACGGGAGTCACAATACCCTCATCTGCTTGCCTAGCGCAAAATCTCGCCCATTGCACACTGAAACGTGCAATGGGCCTATCGTCAAGCCACCCCTTCAGGCGCAAGCCTTTGACAGCGCCTGATCCAGATCAGCGATGATATCATCCGCGTCTTCCAGCCCGATGGACAGACGCACAACATCAGGCGCGGCCCCCGCAGCGGATTGCTGCGCTTCGGTCAACTGGCGGTGTGTGGTCGAGGCCGAATGAATAATCAACGATCTTGTGTCACCAAGATTAGCTACATGACTGAAAAGATTAACTGAATCAATCAATTTCACGCAGGCTTCATACCCGTCTTTCAGCGCGAAAGTGAACAAGGAGGAAGCCCCTTTGGGGCAAATCCGGCTGACCCGGTCATAATAGGGCGAGGATGGAAGGCCCGCATACGTCACGTACGCGATGCGGTCATCTTGCTCTAGCCAATTGGCAACTTTCACTGCATTGGCGCAATGGCGCTCCATGCGCAGCGACAATGTTTCGATGCCCATCAGCGTATAATGCGCGGCTTGCGGGTTCAAGGTCATGCCCAGATCGCGCAAACCAATGGCAATCGCATTGAAGGTAAAGGCAAGTGGGCCAAAAGTTTCATGGAATTTCAGGCCATGATAGGCGGGTTCAGGTTCTGACATGGCAGGAAACTTGCCATTCGCGGACCAGTCGAATTTGCCCGAATCAATGACAACGCCGCCCGTGACGGTGCCATTGCCCGTTAGGTATTTGGTCATCGAGTGCACAACCAATGTCGCGCCATGCTCAATCGGGCGACACAGATAGGGGGTTGCGGTGGTGTTATCGACGATCAAGGGAATGCCTGCGCGGTCCGAGATTGCCGATATCGCATCCAGATCGGTGATATAGCCACCGGGATTGGCGATAGATTCGCAGAAAACAGCGCGGGTGTTTTCGTCAATCGCGGCCTCAACAGCCTCAAGATCGTCAAAATCCACGAATTTCGCCGACCAGCCAAAGCGCTTGATCGTGTGGCTGAATTGCGTGACCGTCCCGCCATAGAGGCGGCTTGACGCCACAACATTTAACCCCGGACCCATCAGCGGAAACAACGCCATGAGCTGCGCGCCATGTCCAGATGAGCAGCACACAGCGCCAGCCCCCCCTTCAAGCGTTGCCATGCGTTCTTGCAGCGCGGCGACCGTCGGGTTGGTCAGGCGCGAATAGATATAGCCAACTTCTTGCAAGTTGAACAACGCCGCTGCGTGATCGGCATCGCGGAATACAAAGGCTGTGGTTTGGTAAATTGGCACCTGCCGCGCGCCGGTGGCGGGGTCGGGGCGTGCGCCTGCGTGAATCTGAAGGGTGTCGAATCCGGGTGCTTTATCAGCCATGCGTGTCTCCTCCGCAGAACAGGTTTCGCGCTTGACGCTACGCCAGCAGACCGCCCGACGCAATTCCACTTTTCGCGCAACCGGCCTACACGATGAAACAGACCACTTACCGCGATCAGATAGGGGCGCTGCCTTGGCGTGTTGGTGGCGGGTCCAGCTTGCTGCCCCACCGGTTAAGGACCAAGGACTGATAATGCGTCCACGCTGATGCGATTTCCGGCGCAAGTGCCTGACGCGCCTGCCATTTGGACAGGGTGCGCAGATCGCTGTCGGCATCCTCTGGCCTTGCCATCGCCTCGACCCATGTCAGCCCCAGCGAGGTCAGGCATGGCTGGATCGTGGCACGCGGTGCCGCTGCCAGATCATCCAGTGCGATAACCTGCCATTGTGCGCCTGCGCGGGCGCGCCACGCCTCTGCCATGGTCTTGTAGCGATGATAATGCGCCCAGAGCGTCGGGAAGTCGGTGCTATAGCCGTGCCCTTGGCCGAAATCATTGCGAAAGCAACTCCAACAAGTGGCCAAGGCCAGGCGCTGCGTCTCGAGGACTACGGCGTCTGGAAACAGCATGGGGATAAGCCAGCCAAGCCAGTAATTCTCAGGCATTTTGTCGACGATCACCGGTGCACCGCGCCCCGCCGCGACGATTTCGGCCAGATAGGCTGTGCGCAGCGCCACCAGCCTGTCAAGCGTCATGGTCTGGATAAAGCGCGGTAGGCTGGGGTCAATCGCCTGCAAGGCGCGCCCCAGCGCCGTCATCTCGCCGACTGAGCAGATATCCGGGTGCATACCCAGCAGTTGCGCCAGCACCGAACTGCCAGAGCGGGGCATTCCGACAATGAACACCATACGCGGCGCAACCGGGTCCAGTTGCAAGCGCGGGGCTTGTGCCACGGCATGCAATGTCACTGTGGTCAGTCGTGCCTGTGCGGCCGCGTCGAACTGCACCGGCTTCAGCGCATTGGCCCGCACAAAGGCAGCAAATGCACCCGAATGATCGCCAATATCGTCCAGCCCTTTGCCCAGCATGAACTGGATCTGACTGGCAATGGCTGCGGGCATTTGCGCCCCGCGTGCAAAGGCGCGCAACCGCTTCAGCACCGGATCGCGCGGTGTGACGCGGGTGACCGACATATAGGTTTGCAACGCACCGATCACGCCGGGATTATGTGCGAAGATGCGCAGGCAGATCGCGCGCGCATCGTTAAACGCACCAGCGGCGGCGTGTTTTTGTGCCTGCTCAAGGGCAGATTTTATCTCTGCGTCTTTCATTCTGCTGCCCGCGCGGCGCTGGCGCGCAGGCAGCAGCACGGAATGCCGTCAAGTTTCATTTCGCAACTGTTCCAGCATCCCGCGCGAGGGCTGACCCGTCACCGATTGCCCGCGCGCTTGTTGCCATGCGCGAATGGCACTTTCGGAATTTGGCCCGATAACCCCATCTGCACCTTGAGTGTCAAACCCGGCTTGCGTCAGGCGGCGCTGAATTTCCTGCCGGTCCCCCAAACGCAACCCAAAGCGATCAGGCTGAAAATTGCCCCGGATCGGACCGCCGCCACGCAACCTGTCAGAAAGGTGACCAATTCCAATCACATAGAACTCGGAGTTATTGTAGCGCGTCAACGCGGTGAAATTCCGGAAGGTCATGAAGGCAGGGCCGTTGGGCCCATCGGGAATGATGATTGAAGATGCGCCATGATCCTGCACTGGCCGCCCGTCCATGTCACGCACGCCCGCGCTTGTCCATGCCGACACCGGACGGGACGAGCCGCGGCCCGCGGCCCCTCTGTCGAACCCATCGGGCAGGCGCACTTCGACCCCCCAAGGCTGCCCACGCCGCCATCCCATCCGCGACAGGTAATTGGCCGCAGAGGCCAGCGCATCGCTGGGGTCTTCCGCCCAGATATCGCGCCGACCGTTGCCGGTGAAATCGACTGCATATTCCTGATAGGTGGTCGGGATGAACTGTGTGTGGCCCATCGCACCCGCCCATGACCCGCGCAGATTGGCCGCGCTGGTATCGCCGCGCTGCAAGATGCGCAGGGCCGCGATCAGTTGCGATTCGAAAAATGCACCGCGCCGCCCGTCAAAAGCCAGTGTTGCCAGCGCCGAAATGGCCGGAATATCACCGCGTTCCGTGCCGTAGCGCGATTCCAGCCCCCAGATCGCGGTGATTACCTCGGCCTCGACGCCGTAGCGCGATTCAATTGCGCGCAAGGTGCTGCCGTGGCGCGACAGGGCCGCACGCCCCCCCGATAGCCGTTCGGGCGACACGGCGATGCCCAGATAATCTTCCAATGTGCGGGTGAATTCAGTCTGCCTGCGGTCGCGCGCGATCACATCGGGCAGGAACCCTGCACCGCTCATGGCCGGAGTGACGACCGAGGCAGGGATGCCAGCCGCCGTGGCGCGGCCCTGAAACTGCTGCTTCCATGTGTCAAAGGCTGGGTTTGCCTGCGGGCGCATGGGCGCCTGCCGCGTTGGCGCGCTCATCTGGACGCCCCCGCCCATACAAGCAGAAAGTGACAGGGCGGACAGCCCAAGGATACAAGTTCGTCTGGAAAGATACATGACACTGCGCGCCCCGTTATGGTGTTTTGAAAACCTTATCCGATTGTACGCACCCTGTTAAGCGGTGCCATGCCAAAATCGGCAGTATTCCCCGATGTCGCGGGCTTCGCACTTGGTTCGGGGTCAAAGCGCGGTTAGCATTGCTGCATGAGGTAACGGAGTATCCTAATGTCGCGTTTTCTGGTTATTGCGCTTGTTCTGGTTTTGCCGGGATGCGTGGCTGCAAATGTTGAAACCTCACCCCGCCCCGAGGCGCGCGGCGAAAGCCGGAGCGCCGTGCCGTCAGGTGATTTTGGCACGTGGCTTTCCGGGTTTGAGGCCCGCGCAAGTCAGGCGGGCATATCGCAGGCAACATTGGCCCAAGCACGGCCCCACATCCGCCATTTGCCCCAAACGGTTGAACTGGATCGCCGCCAAAGCGAGTTTGGCGCGCGGATCTGGGACTATCTGGAAAGCGCAGTAACCTCTGCGCGCATCAGCCAAGGGCAAGCCGCGATGCGCCAACATGCAAACGTGCTGTCCCGGATCGAGGGGCGTTATGGCGTGCCCCCCGAAGTGGTCGTCGCCATCTGGGGGATTGAGACGTCGTTCGGGGGAAACCGCGGCAATACACCAACGCTCGCCACCCTTGCGACACTGGCCAAGGACGGGCGGCGCGGCGATTTCTTTGAAGAGCAGTTGATTGATGCACTTAAGATCGTGCAGGCGGGCGATATCAACCCGCAAGCGATGATCGGGTCATGGGCCGGTGCGTTCGGGCATACGCAATTCATGCCCTCCAGCTTTCTGACATATGCGGTGGATTTCACCGGCAACGGGCGGCGCGATGTCTGGGCATCTGATCCGAGTGATGCCTTGGCCTCTGCGGCCAACTATCTGGCGCAGCGCGGCTGGACGCGCGGCCAACCCTGGGCTGTTGAGGTGACGCTGCCTTCCGGCTTTGATCTTGGCCTGACGGGCGAGCGCCAAACTGCGGATGCGTGGACCAGTGCAGGACTGCGCGTGGCGGCAGGTGGCAGCCTTGCGGGCGGGCAGTCGCGCCTGATCCTGCCCGGTGGGGCGCAGGGGCCGGCATTTCTGGCCTATGACAATTACACTGTGCTGAAGGAATATAATATCTCGGATGCCTATGTGCTGGCGCTGGGGCATTTGTCAGACCGGTTGCGGGGCGGCGGGGCGTTGCGCGGGCAATGGCCGCGCGGGGATCGCGCACTGAGCACGTCAGAACGCACCGAATTGCAACGGCGGCTGACCGCATTGGGGTTTGATACAGGGGGCGTTGATGGTCGCATCGGCCCTGCCACTGTCGCGGCAGTGCAGGCGTGGCAAAAATCTGTCGGACTGCCCCCTGACGGGTATGTCAATGCAAGTTTGGTGGCGCGACTGCGCAACTGATGTGTTTTTGGGGGGCCGCGCCAGCCCCCCAAGCTGGACCACGTCTCAGGGCCGGAACTGCTGCGCGGTGCGTCTAGCGTTCGGGGCATGTGCGGCAGCCGGGTGCTGGTCGCCCCAGATATGGGCCGCGTCCCGCGCGATGCAGCGCGCCTCTATCTGCGAAAGCCGCGCGCGCGCCTGATCGGTATTGCCCTGCGCGCAGTGAAGGGCGGCATTCCAGTGCTTGAGTACGGAATGCACGCTCCAAGGCAGGATCGCGGTTGCAAGCCATTGGCGCAAATCCGGTGGCAGGCGGTCAAATTGCGACATAGGCGATTGCCTGCGGCCCAGGGCTGTCTTGATATTGCGTGCCATTCGTTACGCCGCCTTGCGCTGGCCCCATTGGGGAAAGGGGTCCGCTAGGTCTTTCCAGATTTGCGGCGCGAAGTCATCTTCCGCGACCAGACAGGCATCGAGTGCTGCGGTAATCGCCGCCTTGTCCATGCCTGCACCGATAAAAACCAGTTCCTGCCGCCGGTCGCCCCAAGGCTCGACCCAGTTTTCACGCATTTTTTCAAGCGCTTCTTCGTGGTCGGGCCAGCGCTCTCGCGGGACGGCGGCCCACCAGCCGCCCAAGGGGATCACGCTGGACATCGCACCTGCAAGCGAGAATTCGGCCACCCAGTTGGGCCGCGTTGCCACCCAGAAATGCCCCTTTGCCCGGATCACACCCGGCAGATCGCCATTTAGAACATCATGCACTTTCGCCGGATGAAACGGCTTGCGCGCACGGTAGACAAAACTGGACACGCCGTATTCTTCGGTTTCGGGCACATGATCGGCAAAGCCATAGAGTTCCTTGGCCCAAAGCGGGTGTTCATGCGCTGTCTCGAAATCAAACAGACCGGTGTCGAAAATACGTTCCGCTGCCACGCGCGATTGATCGGTTTCGATCAATTCCGCATCGGGGTTCAACGCCTTGATGATCTTGCGCGCGGCATCCGTACGCTCGCGCTCGGCATCTGTGACCTTGTTAAGCAAGATGACATCGGCAAATTCAATCTGCTCGGTCAGCAGATTGACAAGGCTGCGCTCATCGTCTTCGCCCAGCGTCTCGCCCCGGTCTGACAGAAAGTCATGGCTGGAGAAGTCTTTGAGCAGATTGACCGCGTCAACGACCGTGACCATCGTGTCCAGTCTTGCGACATCCATCAGGCTGTCGCCCGCCTCGTCCCGGAATTCAAATGTAGCGGCCACGGGCAGGGGTTCTGAAATCCCGGTCGATTCGATCAGCAGATAGTCAAACCGCCCTTCCGAGGCCAGTCTGCGCACCTCGGCAAGCAGATCGTCGCGCAGGGTGCAGCAGATGCAACCATTGGACATTTCAACCAGCTTCTCCTCGCCGCGTTTGAAGTCCACACCTGCCGCGATCAGATCAGCGTCGATATTCACTTCGGACATGTCATTGACAATGACCGCGACACGCCGCCCTTCGCGGTTGTTCAGCACATGGTTCAAAAGTGTTGTTTTGCCAGCGCCCAAAAAACCGGACAGAACCGTGACGGGCAGACGAGGGGCAGGGGATTTCATGATGGCACCTCTCAAGTGTTATGACATAACATAACAAATAGAGGGGGGATAATCCGGGCGCAAGGGGGCATGAAAAAAAGCGCGCGCCAGATGTGGCGCGCGCTGTGCATTCAAAGACTGTGGCGCTTAGGCCTTGCCTTTGTAGATGTCGACCAGTTTTGCCAGCATCGCCAAGGCCTCGTCGCGGGGGCGCTGGAAACTGTTGCGCCCGATGATCGAGCCATTGCCACCGCCATCGCGGATGGCGCGGGCATCGTCATAAACAGAATCGGCACCTTTCTTGGCACCGCCCGAAAAGACAACAATCCGGCGGCCATTAAAGCTGGCCTGCATGCAATGCTTGACGCGCACGGCTTGTGTGGCGATGTCGATCTGCTGGTCTTCATAGACTTTCTTGGCTTCGGGCAGCATCAGGTGATCGGTCGAGAGTTTGATCTTGATGACATGTGCGCCCAGAAGGGCTGCGATCTGCGCGGCATAGGCGGCCACGTCGATAGCAGTTTCGCCATCCTTGGTGATCGCCTCGCCACGTGGATAGGACCAGATTACTGTTGCGATCCCCTTGGCGGCGGCTTCTTCGCGCATGGCCGAGATTTCCTCGAACATGCCCAATGCGCAGTCGCTGCCGGGATAGATGGTAAAGCCGATGGCCGCACAGCCCAGACGCAGCGCATCATCGACCGAGCCGGTGATGGCCTGATTCTTGCCCGCCGTATTGGACATGAGCGAATTGGCGCTGTTGACCTTCAGAATGGTCGGGATCTGGCCTGCATAAGTGTCGGCACCTGCCTCGATCATGCCAAGTGGGGCGGCATAGGCATTCAGACCGGCATCCAGTGCCAGTTGGTAGTGATAGTGCGGGTCATACGCGGCGGGATTGGCGGCAAAAGTGCGCGCAGGCCCGTGCTCGAAGCCCTGATCGACCGGCAGGATAATCATCTTGCCCGTGCCACCCAGTTTGCCCTGCATCAGCATGCGGCACAGATTGGCTTTTACGCCGGGGGTTTCGCCCTCGTAATTGGCGAGTATCTTTTGAACGATGCGGGTTGCGCGCATGGGGTGCTCCTGTCCGGTGGGTTATTTCAGGCAGGGTTAATCTGCAGCTTGCGGCGAAACAATGACGATAGCGCGCCAAACGCCAAAGATAGCGCAAACATGCATGCAGAGTTGCGACGAGGCCCTACGATCATGCAAAACAGATGCATTCAGTGATATTTCAAGATGGAGCGGGTGAAGGGAATCGAACCCTCGTCGTCAGCTTGGGAAGCTGCTGCTCTACCATTGAGCTACACCCGCGTGGCTTTGGGCAATACCCTGTGCCCTATTTCGCGTCAAGCCAGATCAGAACGGGATTTCATCATCCATGTCAGCCGGACCTGCGGGGGCAGAGCTGCGACCGCCACCATAATCATTGCCACGATCCTGTCCGCCGCCGTAATCACCGCCACCGCTGCTGCTGCCGCCACTGTCGCCGCGCCCGCCCAGCATGGTCAATTCGCCCTTGTAGGGGCGCAAGACCACCTCGGTCGAATAGCGGTCGGCACCGGATTGATCCTGCCATTTGCGGGTTTCAAGCTGGCCCTCGATATACACGGTCGAGCCTTTGCGCAGATACTGCTCGGCGATCCGCACCAGAGGTTCGGAAAAGATGGCGACGCTGTGCCACTCTGTCTTTTCGCGCTGCTCGCCACTGGCCTTGTCGCGCCAGCGTTCCGACGTTGCGATGCGCAGGTTGCAGACCTTGCCGCCATTCGGAAAGTTGCGCACCTCGGGATCACGCCCCAGATTGCCGATGATAATGACCTTGTTCACTGATCCTGCCATGGGACTTTCCTTTTGATCTTTTGCACGGCTGTGACTGCCGAATCCGCCGCTGTCACACTTGCGCCTACATTCCTTATCACGGCGGCATGGTAAAGAAGCAATGAAGATGCGCAACCCAACTGCACAGCACGTGCAAGAATATGTGGAAAAAATTTTCGGGACTGGATAAAGAGAACGTTATGAGATGTGTTTTGCCACAAAACCTGTCGGCGCTCTGCGGGGCGCTCTTGGCCGCTTCGGTGCTTTTTGCGGGCACAGGCGGCAACGTGTATGCGCAGGGCCTTAGTCTGTCCGGGTCTGGTGGTGGCAATCGGCTGGACACGATTCGCTCTGCCGGGCGGGTCATAGATGGGCGGATGTCAGAACAGTATTCTGCCTCGGCGCGGCTGTTGCCCAATGCGGGTGCCGCGACCCCCAAGGCCGAGGCTATTCCGCGCTATTCCGGGCGCTACACTGGGGCCTATCTGGAAGTGGCACGCGCGGCGGCACGCAAGCATAATATCCCCGAAGACCTGTTCTTGCGACTGGTGCATCAGGAAAGCCGCTGGAACACGGCCGCCATTTCTTCGAAGGGGGCGATCGGGTTGGCGCAGCTTATGCCGGGAACTGCGCAGATGCTGCGGGTAGACCCGACTGATCCGCAGCAAAACCTTGACGGTGGCGCGCGCTATCTGCGGATGATGTACGACAAGTTCGGCGATTGGAAACTGGCACTTGCCGCCTATAATGCGGGGCCGGGCAAGGTTGAACAGCATGGCGGTATCCCCCCCTATGCCGAGACACAGAATTACGTGCGCATCATCTTGGGCGCTGGCTGAGTTTTCGGGCTTGCAGTGGGGCTGCGGCGCTGCGCAGATTAACGAAACCCCAACCACCCCGGAGTCGTGATGTCCGCGCCAGTCCTTGATCTTGAATTCGTCCGCACGCAATTTCCCGCTTTTGCCGAGCCAAGCCTGCAAGGTCAGCATTTTTTCGAGAATGCCGGCGGGTCGTATACCTGCAAGCCCGTCATTGACCGGCTGACGCGCTTCTACCACAGCCGCAAGGTGCAGCCTTATGGGGCTTATGAGGCGTCCAGACTTGCGGGCGCAGAGATGGACGAAGCGCGCACGCGCCTGTCCGCGATGATGGGCGTCGCGGCGGATGAGTTGAGCTTCGGCCCCTCGACCACAGCGAACACCTATGTTCTGGCGCAGGCTTTTGGGGAATGGCTGGCGCCGGGCGATGCCATCATTGTCACCGATCAGGACCATGAGGCCAATTCCGGCCCGTGGCGCAGATTGGCGGCGCGCGGGGTCGAGGTGCGCGAATGGCAGATCAATCCGCAAACCGGGCATCTGGACCCGGCCGCGCTGTGGGAGATGATTGACGACAAGGTCAAGCTGGTATGCTTTCCGCATTGCTCGAATGTGGTGGGCGAAATCAATCCTGTGGCCGAAATCTGCACGCGGCTGCGTGACGCGGGCGTGTATTCCTGTGTCGATGGCGTGTCCTATGCGCCGCATGGGCTGCCGGATGTGGCAGGGCTTGGGGCGGATATCTATCTGTTTTCGGCCTACAAAACCTATGGGCCGCATCAGGGGCTGATGGTGATCCGCCGCGCACTCGCCGAGATGCTGCCCAATCAAGGGCATTATTTTAAGGCTCAATTAGCGTTTGTTATGCGTGCCCATGTGCGATAGAACATATAGTGAACATACTGTGTGGAGGGGTATATATGGACCACGACATCTTTCTGGTTTGGCTCAATGAGACGGATAACCTCTCGCCGGACCAGCGCGCCGAGGCGAGTCGGATCCTTTCTGGGTCTCCGTCATTGCAGGCGGTGGTCGATCTCCTTGAGGCAAAGGTTCGTGAGGACCGTATCTGCCCGCACTGCGCTTCAGAAGGAGCTATCATCAGGGGTCATGCAAGTGGCCTTTCCCGGTTCTTTTGCAAAGGCTGCGGCAAAACCTTCAACGCGTTGACCGGTACTCCGCTGGCGCGCCTGCGCCACAAGGGCCGTTGGGCAGAGTTCGCTGCTTCGTTACGTGACGGCGAAACGGTAAAGGTATCCGCTGAGCGTTGCATGGTGGCGCGCACGACCGCTTTTCGTTGGCGTCATCGTTTTCTTCGGGCGGTGACGGCTGGGGCGATCAAGTTGCGCGGCATCGTCGAAGCCGACGAGACCTTCTTTCTGAGCAGCCGAAAAGGTGAACGAAACCTTGATCGTAAGGCCCGTAAACGTGGCGGCAAGGCCGCCAAACGCGGCTTGTCGGAGGAGCAGGTTCCGGTCTTGGTCGCAGCCGACCGATCCGGCACCACCATAAGTGCTGTCTTGCCAGCAGTGACGGCCGCACATCTGCAGGCGGTTTTGCAGCCGCTTCTCGATCCTGATGCGCTCTTGGTCACTGATGGCTGCACCAGTTACCCGCCTTGCGCAGCAGCAATGGGCATCAGCCATGAAAGCCTCAACCAGACTGCAGGACAACGTGTTCGCGGGGAGTTGCACATTCAAACCGTGAACAGTCGACATGAGCGGCTCAAGACATTCCTGCGGCGCCATCGCGGCATCGCAACCAAGTACTTGGACAGCTACCTGCGCTGGTTTCAACTTGCAGTCATTCCAAAACACCAAACTCCCCGCGCGATACTCGCCGCCGCCGCAGGAATCCTGCCTATCTCAAGGCACGCATAATTAACGCCAATTGAGCCTATTTTAATGCTGACGCGCTTTACAAACGCTTCACCCCGGCCGGGCCGGACCATGCGCAGATTGCGGCCTGTGCGGGGATGGCCGATTATATTGACGCCCTGCATAGCCATCATTTTGGCGATCAGGCTGGCCAACAAGCAACACCTCCGGCGCAGCGCAATACGGCGATTCATGATCTGATGCGCGGGCATGAAACTACATTGCTGCAACCTTTGCTCGACCACCTTGCAGGGCGCAATGATATCCGCCTGCTCGGTCCTGACCGGGCCGAAGGGCGCGCGCCGACGGTTGCGCTGGTTCATGCGCGCCCCGGTGCCGAGCTGGCACGCGCGCTGGCCGCCGAGGGGATTATGGCGGGTGGTGGCAGTTTCTATGCCGACCGCGCCCTGCATGCACAGGGGGTTGAGCCTGCGCATGGGGTCCTGCGTCTGTCTTTTGTGCATTATGCAACGCAAGCTGACCTTGACCGCCTGTTAACCGTGCTAGATCAGGTCTTGTGACTTGAATTTAACACAGGCAGACGAGTTTGAACGACAATCGTCCCATACTGGTATGGTTTCGGCGTGATTTACGCCTGAGCGATCATCCCGCGCTGCATGAAGCGGCGCGCAGCGGGCGGGTTGTGGTTCCGGTTTTCCTGCATGATCAGGTGATTGAGGGGCTTGGCGCAGCTCCGAAATGGCGTCTTGGATTGGGGATCGAGGCGTTTTCAGACAGCCTTGAAGCACTTGGGCTGCGGTTGATCCTGCGCCGTGGAAACGCCTTGGCCGAGTTGCAAAAGCTGGTGCGCGAGACTGGTGCAGGCGCAGTCTGGTGGACACGCCAATATGACCCCGATCAAATCGAGCGTGACAGTGAGATTAAGTCCACGCTTCAAGGCGCTGGTATTGAAGCAAAAAGCTTCCCTGGTCATCTGCTGTTCGAGCCGTGGGACGTGGCGACCGGACAGGGCAAATTCTATCAGGTCTACACACCTTTCTGGCGCTCGGTGCGTGGGCGCGATGTTGCGGTACGCTTGCCTGCGCCTGCGGATGTGGCTGCGCCTGCGCATTGGCCCGAAAGCGATGCGCTGGAGTCGTGGCAGATGGGGCACGCGATGAACCGCGGCGCAGATGTGGTGCGCCCCTATCTGCATATCGGTGAGGCAGCGGCGCGCCAGCGACTGGCCAGCTTCGCGCGCGACCGGTTCGACAGCTATGGCACCGACCGCGACCGTCTGGACAAGGACGCAACCTCTGGCCTGTCCGAGAACCTGACTTACGGCGAGATCAGCCCCTTGGCGCTGTGGGAAACCGGCCAACGCGCAATGGAGGCCGGCAAGGCCGGAGCCGAGACGTTTCTCAAGGAAATCGTCTGGCGCGAATTTGCTTACCATCTGGTATATCACACGCCCCAGATAACCCATGATAGCTGGCGTGCGGGGTGGGACAGCTTTCCGTGGCAGGATGAAAGCGCCGAGACTTTGCGCTGGAAGCAAGGGCGCACCGGCATTGAGGTGGTCGATGCCGCCATGCGCGAAATGTATGTCACAGGTCGGATGCACAACCGCGCGCGGATGCTTGTCGGCTCATATCTGACCAAGCATATGATGACGCATTGGCGCGTCGGTCAGCGCTGGTTCGAGGAATGCCTGATCGACTGGGACCCGGCGGCGAATGCGATGGGTTGGCAATGGGTTGCTGGGTCCGGGCCGGATGCTGCACCGTATTTCCGCATATTCAACCCTGACACGCAGGCTGAAAAATTCGATCCTAAACGCGCATATCGGTCCGCTTGGGTCGCAGAGCTGTCACAAGACCCGCCCGGCACAGCGCTGGAGTTCTTCAGCGCCTGCCCGCGCAACTGGAACCTGACGCCAGATGCTGCATATCCCGCACCTGTGGTAGAGCTCGCGACAGGGCGAAACAGGGCGCTGTCCGCATATGAACATAGAAAAACAGCCTGAATTGGCGATAATAGGGGCATGTTTGCAGGTGAATGACATGGCGAATGCAACAAAATCTCAGAAAGCGATCCTGACCTCTATCGAGGGGCAGCAGGATTTGCCGCGCTATTTCCGCCAAGCCTATGCGCGCGCGGCGCTGCTCAACAAGGGACGGCTGGATGTGATCTTGCCGGATGGGCGCCAGTTTCGTATGGAAGGCGCGGCCCCCGGTCATGTGGCAGAACTTCATGTCCATGACGCCGACCTGTTCGGACGCCTGATCCGCGAGGGCGATGTGGGCTTTGCCGAATCCTATATGGAAGGCGGCTGGTCCACGCCTGATTTGCAGGCATTCATGGATCTTATCAATGATGACAACCCGTCCGTCTATGACGAAGCGGTCGGGTTGCGGCTGGTGCGCCTTGTGGAACGTGCGCGCCATTGGCTGCGCTCGAATTCCAAGACGCAGGCGCGCAGGAATATCTCGTATCATTATGATTTGGGTAATGATTTCTATGGGTTATGGCTGGATGACAGCATGACCTATTCCTCTGCCATTTTCACCACCGGACAAGAAAGTCTGGAGGCCGCGCAGGAGGCCAAGTATTGCGCCATGGTCGATCATATGGGGGTGAAACCCGGCGATCATGTACTGGAAATCGGGTGCGGATGGGGGGGGTTTGCTGAATATGCCGCCGCCAAACGCGGACTGAAAGTGACCGGCTTGACGATCAGTGCAGCGCAGCGTGATTTCGCAGTGGCGCGCATGGCGCAGGCCGGGTTGTCGGAACAGGTCGAAATACGGATGCAGGATTACCGCGACACAGGCGGGCAATTTGATGGCATCGCCTCGATCGAGATGTTCGAGGCCGTGGGCGAGAAATACTGGCCGCGCTATTTCCGGGCGGTGTTTGAGCGGTTAAAACCCGGCGCGCAAGCTGTCATCCAGATCATCATGGTGCCGGATGAGCGCTTTAACTCTTACCGCAATCACGTTGATTTTATACAGAAATACATCTTCCCCGGTGGGATGCTTGGCGCGCCCGGTCCTGTGCGGCGCGTGGCCGAAGATCAGGGTCTGCACTACCGTGACACCCATGATTTCGGGCAAAGTTATAGCGAAACCCTGCGCCGCTGGAATCACAGCTTTCAGGCGCAATGGCCCGAAATTTCCGCGATGGGCTATGACACCCGCTTCAAGCGGATGTGGGAGTTTTATCTGACATCTTGCGCAGGCGCATTTCGAAACGGCACCTGCGATGTAACGCAGCTTGTCTTGCAGCGACCGAACGGCAACTGAGCCGGAATTCTGTGGCAGCGACAGATTGCGCCTTGGCGCGCAGGCGTTTAGGTTTGTGCCTGCGCGTATTTTGAGAGGCCGCTATGCCCACAATTACCAGACTGGTCGCCATGGTGCTGTTCGGCATAGTGGCATTTTCCCTCGTGACGCAATTCCATTTGTTGGATGAAGACCCGCCCAGATCGCAGGCAAGCAATTTTCTTTTTGCCGTTGTGGCAGGGCTTGTTGGCTGGCGATTTGTCGGCCTGCGCATCACGCGCGACTTCGCTGCCGGTTTCACGATTGTGGTGCAGGGCTATGTCGCTACATTGCTGATTTCACTTACCGTTGCCGGAATGTACGACATTTTCGCCAATGGCTACAGATTGCGTTACCGTAGCTTTGCCGAGGCATTTACCGGCAGCATGTCCAATGCCTACGAGGTGTTGCTGCAAATGAAAGATGTCCCGTTTTTGTCGTGGGTTCTGGGCAGTGCTTTGCTTTGCAGTTTCCTTCTGGTTCTGATCTATCGAACTGCGGAAACGCGGCGCATATCGGGATGACGCAAACAGTTTTCCTGTTCGGCCCCCTATGCGACGCGAAGCTTGCAGAGGTCATTCTGCACAAGCGCGCCACAGGGCAGCGCGCGCTTTTGCATGATTACCGGCTGGGCATGGTGGGACCGTCCATCATGCCGTGTCTTGTGCCCGAACCCGGCGCATCCGTTGACGGCATGGTCGTGGCGGTGGATGCACCTGCATTGGCGCGGCTTGATATTTTCTTCGGCCTGCATTCGGCAGAGCGGTTTGGCGTTGTGGTGGAGGGCGCAGGCACAAAGATGGCTGCTTTGGCGTACCATGTGGGGCGACAGCCAAGCGACCCCGTGTCAACCGGCTGGACCAAAGATCAATCGCAGATCATGCACCTTGCCACCGCCGAGATCATGGGTTTGGCAGATCGCGCACCGATAGCTGCGCTGCACGCGCGCTGGCCGATGGCGCTGGCACATGCCGCGTCACAGGTGCGCGCGCGCAAGGGCGATGATCCTGCCCAGTTGCGCAAGGATTGGACGCGCAATGATGTGGAACTGGTGCATGGAGCGATGCCCTATGCGTGGTATTTCGCTGTGGCCGAAGATGATCTGCGGTTTCGTCAGTTTGACGGGGCATTCAGCGCGGTGGTAAAGCGCGCGGGCTTGGTGATGAGCGATGCGGTCACGGTTCTGCCTTATGACCCGGTGCGCGACATAGTGATGGTGATCGAGCAGTTCCGCTTCGGGCCGTGGTTGCGGGGTGCGGGCAATGCGTGGCTTCTGGAACCTATCGCCGGGCGCGTTGACCCATTTGAAAGCCCGCAAGACTGCGCCTTGCGCGAAGCACAGGAAGAGGCGCAGATCACTTTGCGTGCGGACGCGCTGATGTCGGTGGGACATGTCTATCCATCCCCCGGTGCCATCACAGAATTTCTGTATCAATTCGTGGCACTGTGCGATCTGCCCGAGGGGAGTGACGGGGTCGCGGGCCTTGACAGCGAGGCCGAGGATATCCGCAGCCATCTTGTGCCCTTTGATCGTTTGATGGCATTGATCGCCAGTGGCGAGGTGCAGAATGGCCCGCTGCTGCAATCAGCCTATTGGCTTGCGCTGAACCGCGACAGGCTGCGCGCGGATGCGGTGCCTCAGGACGGCGGTTGATCCTTGCGCCAAGCATCCCAATCCTCGGGCGTGTCCAGATCCGTTACGGCGCGCTGACCGGGCAGGGGGTGCAAGTGCGGTGAAGGACTGCGCAAAAGCAACTTCGCCCCCTCATCGCCGCGCAGCTTTAGCATGGCCGGAAACAATGCACGTGGCAGGATGACCGGATGACCGGGCTGCTTGTCAGCCGCGCAGGCCCGTAAGGGGCGCTGCGGTTCCTGCGCCTGCGCCGCAAACAGATCACGCATATCCTGTGCCGTGATGTCAGGCATATCGGGCAGGGCGATCATAACTGCCTGCGCATCCAGCGCCATCGCCCAGCGTGCGCCCGCGCGCAAAGACGCGCTCATTCCTTCAGCGGCATCCGTGATTTGCAAGAACGCGACAGGTAGCCCGTCCAAGGCTTGCTTGCGCGCTTCATCTTCTGCGCGCAAACTGACCGCGACATGTGGTGTGACCTGCAAGGCCCGTCGCGCCACACAGGTCAGCAGCGCCATGCCGCCAACCTGTTGCAACAGTTTGTCAGCGCCCCGCATCCGGCTGGAGGCGCCTGCAGCAGGCAGCAGGATCGCGCAGGTTTTGCTCACCGCTCCGGGATCAGGCCGCGCGGTGCAAAGCGCAACATGAGCAACAACGCCACCCCCATCGTCAGCAGGCGCATATAGGCAGCAGAGGACAGCAAATGCTGCTTCAGATCCGACCCGTCTGCCATGCCCGAGGTGACAATCTCCATGAACCAGCGCCCGGCAGGTTCCACCTGAACCCACAAGAACCAGATCACGAAAGCCCCCAGCACAGCGCCCCAGTTATTGCCCGATCCGCCCACGATCACCATCACCCAGATCAGGAAGGTATAGCGCAGCGGCTCGTAACTGCCCGGTGTCAACTGACCATCCATCGACACCATCATTGCGCCCGCCAGCCCGCACACAGCCGAGCCGAGCACAAAGATCATCAGGTGCCGCCGTGTGACATCCTTGCCCATGGCGCGGGCAGAAACTTCGTTGTCACGAATGGCGCGCATCATCCGGCCCCAAGGCGAATTCAGCGCCCGCTCTGCCAGCCAGATCAGAATGCCCAGCACGATCACGAATAACGCACTATAGCCAAGCCCCGAGACGACCGAGGCGGTTTGCGAAATTGTCCAGCCCAAAGTATCCGCCAAGGATTGCACCCAAGGCACCGGCTGCAACTCGATCGGGCGGGCGACGGGCCGTTCAATGCCTGTGACATTGTTCACACCACGCGCCAGCCAGCGTTCATGCTTAAGCACTGCAATCACGATTTCCGAGATGCCGAGCGTCGCAATCGCCAGATAATCAGACCGCAGCCCAAGACTGACTTTGCCCACCAGCCATGCAACCCCAGCGGCAAAGACAGCGCCCACGGGCCATGCCAGAACAACAGGCAGACCAGCGCCCCCCAGATACCCCTCGGATGCGGGGTTGACCGCTTGCACAGCCTGTTTGGCGGGGCCGAACACATAGGATGTGACCAGATAGCCCACAGCAAGAACCGCAAAGATCGCAATCCCGCGCAGTTTACTTGGGGCCATGCGCTTATAGACGATGACTGCGGCCAGAATGGTGGCAACACCCAGCATCAGCCCCAGCAAAATTCCCAAGCCTCCGGCAGCCCAAGCTTCGGGCACGGGCGGCTGCGCGATCAGCACAACCGCCAGACCGCCAACAGCGGTAAAGCCCATGATGCCGACATTGAACAGACCGGCATAACCCCATTGCATGTTCACACCCAAGGCCATGATCGCCGAGATTAGGCTCATATTCAGGATGGTGATTGCAAGCTGTGGGCTTTGGAACATGGCGACCAAGGCCAGCACAGCGCCCATGATCGCAAACAGGCCCAAGTCGCGTGCGGTCAGGCTCATATCACTTTCCCCTTGAAGATACCGGTTGGACGGAACAGCAGCACAATGACCAGAATTGCAAAGGTCACGGCGAATTTGTAGTCAACTGGCAGAAGCTGCATCATGGATGTCGGCTCCAAGCCTTCGGGCATGAGGTAGGTGAACACACGCCGCCACGCATAGGTGATCCCCAACTCGGCGAACGCCACGACATAAGCCCCCACAATCGCCCCGAAGGGAGAGCCAAGACCGCCAAGTATGGCAGCAGCGAACATCGGCAGCAGCAATTGGAAGTAGTTGAACGGTCTAAACCCCTTGTCCAACCCGTAAAGTGTTCCTGCCAGCACCAGCAAAATGCCGGTGATTGTCCATGTGATGATGACCACGCGTTCAGGGTTGATGCCCGACAGCAGGGCCAGATCCTCGTTATCGGAATAGGCGCGCATGGATTTGCCCGAACGGGTACGGTTGAGGAACCAGAACAGCACCACCATGACAATCAGCGCCGTCACAACCGTGATGGCCTGTGCGTTGCGCAGGGCCATGCCCTCTGCCAGCCCGGTATATTCCCGAAACTCCCGCACTGTGAACAAGAAGCGGTTGCCGTCTTCAAACCGGGTTTCGCCCACCCCCATGAACAACCGGGTTATCCCGTTGGTCACGAACATCACCCCAAGCGAGGCCATCACAAAGGTCAGCGGCTTGGCCTTTACCTTGCGGAAATATTTGTAGACCAGTTTGTCAGCGGCCAACAAATATCCGATCATGACGACCAGACCGAAAGGAATGGCCAGAATGGCGGTCGGCATGCCCAAGGGACCGGTAACACCCTGCGCTTGCAGGAAAAAGGTGCCTCCGATCACAGCCGCAGTGCCAAGCGCCATCGTGTCGCCATGTGCAAAATGGGCAAAGCGCAGGATCGAGAAGATCAACGTGATCCCCAGCGCCCCAAGTGCCAGTTGACTGCCATAAGCCAGTGCCGGGATCAGCATAAAATTGGACAGGCTGACAAGTGCGTTAAGCGGTTCCATTGCCTTAGCCCCCCAGAAAGCTTTTGCGCACATCGGGATCGGCCAGCAGGGCCTGCCCGGTGTCGGTGTATCGGTTTTCGCCCTGCACCATGACATAGCCTTTGTCGGCAATGTTCAGGGCCTGACGCGCATTCTGTTCCACCATCAGGATGGAAATACCCGTGCGCGCAATCTCGATGATGCGGTCAAACAATTCGTCCATCACAATAGGGCTGACGCCTGCGGTGGGTTCATCCAGCATCAGGACAGAGGGTTTGGTCATCAGCGCGCGGCCAACGGCAACTTGCTGGCGCTGCCCGCCGGACAATTCGCCTGCCGCCTGACGCCGTTTGTCGCGCAGGATGGGAAACAACTCATAAACTTGTTCCATCGTGGTCCTGATCTCGTCACGGCGGATGAATGCCCCCATTTCAAGATTCTCCTCCACGGTCATCGAGGGAAAAATATTGCTGGTTTGCGGAACAAAACCCATGCCCTTGTTCACGCGGGCTTGCGGGGTGAGGGCGGTAATATCCTCGCCCTGCAACCGGACGCTGCCTTGGCGCAGCTTCAGCATTCCAAACACAGCTTTCATGGCCGTGGACTTGCCCGCACCGTTCGGGCCGACGATGACAGCGATCTGACCTTTTTCGACAGCAATCGTGCAATCATGCAGAATATCGGCCCCCCCATAACCACCGGTCATGTTTTCGCCTATCAGAAACGGCTCTGCCATGACCTAGCCCTCTTCCGTTGGGCGGATCAGTTCCGCGATATTGCGCATGTTTTCTTCCATTTCGGGGGCACTGATGGTTTCGTCACCATCCAGCGCCAGAACAAGGTGGCGGTCATTGGATTCTGCAACAGCCATGACGACGACATACTCAAACCCGTCGTCAGATTCGGTCATTGTCATCGTGACGGCGTTCAGAGTGGCGGTCTGGAACTGATCGCGGCCCAGCATGTCGGGGGCAGGAACCCCTTCAGACGCGGCATCCTGCGCCGCTTCGGTTGCGATGCTGTCCAACATGGCGTCTAGCGACTGGCCCGCAAACTCTTCGGGCAGGGGCATGATTTCCAGCCAGAGCATATCGCTTTCCAGCACAACCGCGTCGTCAAAAGCGAAACTCTCGGCATCTTCCCAATCCGACCCCGCCGCGCAGAATTCAAATCCGTTGGGCAACGGGTGACAGGGCGCTGCGGCAAATGCGGCGGGCGAAGCAAGCACAAGCAGGCTGAGCCCCGCCGCCAGCATGGGGGCCGAGGCGATTGATCTATACATGCCCCTCCTCCTTCAAGACCTTGTTCTTCAGCCCTGTGCCCAGATAGGCCTCGATCACTTGCTCATTGGCCTTGATTTCGTCCAGCGTGCCTTGCGCCAGAACCTTGCCTTCGGCCATGCAGATTACTGGGTCACAGATGCGCCCGATGAAATCCATGTCGTGTTCGATCACGACGAAAGTATAGCCCTGTTCCTTGTTCAGCCGCAAAATGGCGTCTGCAATCGTGTTGAGCAATGTGCGGTTCACACCTGCGCCGACTTCGTCCAGAAAGACGATTTTGGCATCGGTCATCATCGTGCGGCCCAGTTCCAGCAGTTTTTTCTGACCGCCGGAAATCTGCCCCGCCTTTTCATCGGCAATGTGGTCAATGGTCAGGAATTCCATAACTTCATTGGCCCGCGCACGAATCCGGTGTTCTTCCTCGCGCACACGGGTTGGGTGAAACCATGCAGACCACAGATCTTCGCCGGATTGGCCCGGCGGAACCATCATCAGGTTTTCGCGCACCGTCATGGTGTGAAATTCATGTGCGACCTGAAATGTCCGCAACAAGCCTTTGGAAAACAACGCATGCGGGTGCAGGCCGGTGATATCTTCGCCTTCCATCAGCACTTGGCCTGATGTGGGCGGCAGCACACCCGCGATCACATTGAACAGCGTCGTTTTGCCTGCGCCATTGGGGCCAATCAACCCTGTGATCGAGCCTTTCTCGACCTCAAGCGTTGCACCGTCTACCGCATGAAAGCCACCGAAATGCTTGTGCAAATTCTCGACCCGGATCATCGCCATTGTTATCTACTCCCCATTGCGGGACGCCTTTTTTGGTATTCGTTTGAAAACGGCCCGAGGAACTTCCCCCTCGGGCCGCAGATCCTGCTTCGGACCCGTTTTCAGGTTCAGTGGAACCGAACCGTTACATATTCGCCGCCTTCGACGACATACTCACGGTAGCTGCCAGCGGCCTCACCCGGACCGACCAACTCGACATTGGTGGCGCCCATGTAGTTGACCTCACCGCCATCTGCCAGAATTTGCAAAGCGCGTGCCAGATCACCCGGCAGGATTTCTTCACCCGGCGCATTCGCCACGTTCAGGATGTTCGCGGCAATCCCTTCAGGGGTTGCTTCGCCAGCGGCCTGTGCCGCCAGTGCCAGAAGTGCGGCAGCGTCATAGCTTTCGCGGGTATAGCTGGACTGGCCCTGAACGCCTGCTTCTTCGGCCATGGCGTGGAATGTATCCGCACCTTCGCCCTCAGCCCATGGGATCGTGCCGATGGTGCCTTCAAGCGCCTCACCAACAGCCGAGATCATTTCATCGCCATACATGCCGTCACCGATGAAGAAGCTCTCGAACGCGCCTAACTCATACGCTGTGCGCAGCATAGAGCCGCCGCCATCAACATAGCCCAGAATCACCAGCGCATCGCCACCGGCGGAGGCAAGCTGCCCCACTTCGGCAGAATAGTCGCCGCGCGCTTCTTCATGCGCCACTTTTGATGTGATCGTGCCGCCCATTTCAAGGAAGGATTCCTCGAACGCATTGGCAAAACCCGAACCGTAGTCATTGTTTGTGTAGGTCAGAGCAACTTCCGAGAAACCGCGCTCCATCACGATACCGGCCAGAATTTCGCCCTGACGCGCATCAGATGGCGATGTGCGGAAAAACAGGCCGTTCGATTCTGTTGTGGTAAATGCAGGTGAGGTCGCCGAAGGCGAGATCATTGGAACGCCTGCGGACATGGCCACGTTTTGCAAAACAGCCATTGTCACGCCCGAGCAATCCGCGCCCATGATCGCAACAACACCGTCCGAGGAAATCATGCGCTCTGCCGCCGCTTGTGCTGCCGACGAGTCAACACAGGTCGAATCCGCGCGCACCGACGAGATCGTATGACCGCCAAGGAACAGACCGCTTTCATTGATTTCATTCCACGCCATTTCGGCCCCATCGGCCATGTATGGTGTGATTGATTCAATCGGGCCAGTGAAGCCCAGCAAAACGCCCATCTTGACCTCATCGGCCAGCGCCATGCCCGACGAGAATGCCAGAGCAGTGCTGGCAAGAAGAAGCTTTTTCATTAGAAATCTCCCATAGATTTGTTGTCGACTGACCTGCATGTGACCCACGCAGATCCGGCGGTTTTGACCGCCTTATCCAAATGCCTAGCATGGTGTTTTCACAAGGGGAAGATTTTTCGGAACTCTGTTACGTCAGATTGCAACGCGATTTATTTTCTGCCGCTGAACTGCGCCGTGGTGCCGAAGTCGTGGTCACTCCAACTCGATTGTTCCGGGGGGTTTGGATGTGCAATCGTAAAACACGCGATTTATACCGCGCACTTCGTTGATGATGCGCGTCGAAGTCTCGCCCAGGAAATCATGCGTGAAGGGGTAATAATCAGCGGTCATGCCATCAACAGAGGTGACAGCGCGCAAGGCCAGCGCGAAGTCATAAGTCCGCCCATCCCCCATGACACCGACAGTCCGCATGGGCAAAATCGCCGCGAACGCCTGCCAGATTTCGTCATACAAGCCATGACGGCGAATCTGGTCGATATAGACCGCATCTGCCTTGCGCAGAATTTCCAGCTTTTCGCGCGTAATCTCACCGGGGCAGCGGATCGCAAGGCCGGGGCCGGGGAAGGGGTGGCGGCCAATGAAACCGGCAGGCAGGCCCAATTCGCGGCCCAGCGCGCGCACTTCGTCCTTGAACAACTCGCGCAGCGGCTCGACCAGTTTCAGACCCATTTTTTCCGGCAGGCCGCCGACATTATGGTGGCTTTTGATTGTGACAGACGGACCGCCCGAAAAGCTGACCGATTCGATTACGTCAGGGTACAGCGTGCCTTGGGCTAAAAATTCTGCGCCCTCAATCTCATTGGCGTATTTCTGGAACACATCAATGAACAATCCGCCGATAATCTTACGCTTTGTTTCTGGATCGGAAACACCCTCAAGCTTTCCCAGAAACAGATCGGATTCGTCCGCATGAATCAGAGGGATATTGTAGTTGTCGCGGAACATGGTCACGACTTCGTCCGCTTCGTTCAGCCGCAAAAGCCCATGATCCACGAACACGCAAGTCAGCTGATCGCCGATTGCTTCATGAATCAGAACCGCCGCGACCGAGCTGTCAACCCCACCGGACAGGCCGCAGATGACACGTTTGTCGCCCACTTGCGCTCGGATCTTGGCAATCGCTTCCTCGCGGTACGCGCCCATTGTCCAGTCGCCGGTAAAACCTGCAAGTTTCAGGAAATTGCCCAGCATACGTGCCCCATGCGGGGTGTGGTGCACCTCGGGGTGGAACTGCACCGCGTAGAAACGGCGCGCTTCATCCGCGATCATGGCGAAGGGTGCATTGGCCGAGGTGCCGATGACCTCAAAGCCCGGCGCAAGGGCAGTGACGCGGTCGCCATGGCTCATCCAGACCTGTTCGCGCCCGGCCTCGAACAAGGCCGCGAAAATGCCGTCATTCTTGTGGCCGGTGGTGGGTTCCACATAGGCGCGGCCAAATTCCGCATGGTGGCCGGATTCAACACGCCCCCCAAGTTGGTCCATCATCACCTGTTGACCATAGCAGATGCCAAACAGCGGCACGCCCATTTCAAACAGGTATTGCGGGGCGCGCGGGCTTCCGGCTTGCGGGACCGAGCCGGGGCCGCCCGACAGGATAACCGCCTTGGGCTTGCGCGCCTTCAGAAAGGTGTCATCCACGTTCTGGAACGGGTGAATTTCGCAATAAACATTTGATTCGCGCAGGCGACGCGCAATCAACTGCGTTACCTGAGAGCCAAAGTCGATGATGAGGCAGAAATCATGCTGTGTCATGCGCGCTCGCTTATGCCAAAGGGCGGGCGCTATCAAGGGCTCACGCGCCAAGCGACAAGATTTGCAGATCAGCGACATTCGTGCCTGTGGCACCGGTGATCAACAGATCGCCCGCCAGTTCCAAGGCGCGGTAGCTGTCATTATTGGCCAGCAATCTGTCAGGGTCACCGCCAGCCGCCCGAATGCGGTCAATGGTGCCGCCGTCAACAATCGCCCCTGCCGCGTCGGTCGGGCCGTCGCGCCCATCGGTGCCCCCGGACAGAAACCGCCAATGCGGCTTACCCTGCAAGGCCATTGCCACGCGCAACGCAAGCTCCTGATTGCGCCCGCCGCGTCCATCTCCGCGCAAGATCACTGTGGTTTCGCCGCCAAACAGCGCCAGTTGCGGCCCCTTGCCTTGTGCAATGGTAACAACGCGCTCTGCCGCTTCGGCCACATCACCGACAAGCGCATCCGAGGCGATATACGCCTGCGGGGCCGCCTGTGCCATCGCATCCAGCGACAACCGATTCGACCCGATAAGCCGGTTTTCCGCTTTGGGCAGGGTGGGGGTGTCCTGCGCGCGCTCCAGGGAGGTACGGGTCGCTTGCGGCAACTTGTCCCACAAGCCCTGCGCGCGCAGCATATCAATCACCTCCGCGCGCTGCATGATCGGTGCGACAGTGGGGCCAGAGGCGATGGCCCGCAAATCATCGCCAATCACATCAGACAGGATCAGCGCGGTTACAGGGGCAGGGGCCGCTTGCCGCAACAGCCCACCCCCTTTCAGCCGCGAAAGATACTGCCGCACTGCGTTCATCTGCACGATGTCCAGACCTGCGCCCAGCAGCAGGCGGCTGACTTCTGCCTTGTCAGACAGGCTTAACCCCTCCACAGGGGCCGGCAGCAAGGCAGAGCCACCGCCCGACACAAGCACCAGCACCCGGTCCATTTCAGTGGCCTGCGCAAGCAGCGCCTCCAGCGCGCAAGCGGCGCGAAGGCCGTTTTCATCGGGGACGGGATGACCGGCAGGCATAACAGTTGCGCCGGACACGTCGCGCGCATTCTCGTAATTTGTCACCACCAACGCC
Organism: Roseinatronobacter monicus; assembly: GCF_006716865.1. Taxonomy (NCBI): domain Bacteria; kingdom Pseudomonadati; phylum Pseudomonadota; class Alphaproteobacteria; order Rhodobacterales; family Paracoccaceae; genus Roseinatronobacter; species Roseinatronobacter monicus. The sequence goes on from NZ_VFPT01000001.1 coordinate 1,581,141, forward strand.
GCAGCAGGCTGAAGGTGCGACAGGGCCGCTTCGGTCATGGTGCAGGCGGCTTTGCCCAGACCCAGAAGGAACAGCTTGCCAGTCGCAGGCACGTGAAATGGGTCGTGCGCAAGGCTGTGCAAGACCGCGTCCCGTGGGTCGGCGGCAGCAATTCCTGCGCGAAACAGGTCGGTCATCTCTTCGGGGCTTAGCACCATAGTGCAACCTTTCCCTGCAATGGTCGGGGGTTTATCTATGCCGCGCGGCAGTGACCCCTGACAAGGCCCCATCCTGCATTCGCAATGGCATGCGGCGCGCGGTCTTGATATAGACGGCCCCGAAACCGGGCTGAATGGCCCAATTTTATACGATAAGGACACATCATGTTTGATCTGACTGGAAAATGCGCCCTTGTGACCGGTGCCTCTGGCGGCATTGGCGCAGAGATTGCGCGCGCCCTGCATGCGGCAGGCGCGACGGTCGGTTTGTCGGGCACACGCGAAGCGCCCTTGCAAGCCCTTGCGGAAGAACTGGGTACACGCGCCCATGTGCTGCCCTGCAACCTGTCCGACCCCGAGGCCATCGAAGCGCTGCCCAAAGCGGCGACAGCGGCGATGGGGGGGCTGGATATTCTGGTCAACAATGCGGGCATCACCCGCGACAATCTGCTGATGCGCATGACAGACGAGCAGTGGAGCAGTGTTCTGGATGTGAACCTGACGGCCTCTATGCGGCTGATGCGCGGGGCTTTGCGCGGAATGATGAAGGCGCGCTGGGGCCGGATCATCAACGTGTCTTCTGTTGTGGGGGCGACGGGCAATCCGGGGCAGGCGAATTATGTGGCTGCGAAAGCGGGGCTGGTGGGCATGTCAAAGGCGCTTGCGCAAGAAGTTGCCTCTCGCGGGATTACGGTGAATTGCGTGGCACCGGGGTTTATCGCAACCCCAATGACCGATGCCCTGAGCGAGGAACAGAAAGCCGCGATCAATACGCGTATTCCTGCGGGGCGTATGGGCAGCGCAGGCGATATTGCTGCGGGCGTTCTGTATCTGGCCAGTCAAGAGGCCGCTTATGTGACGGGCGCCGTGCTGCATATCAATGGCGGCATGGCGATGATCTGAGCGCTGTGCGAATCCGTTTGAGGCTTGCGCGCCATGTGCTATAGCCTTTGCGAGCGGATGCTTCGCGGCGGCACTTGACCTACCGCAGCATTGGCCCTATTGGGCGCGCAACGTGACATCGCACAGCGCGACGAACGAGGGAATTTTCAGGCCGGAGACCGGCAAAACCTAAGGGGAAGAACATGAGCGATATCTCGGATCGTGTGAAAAAGATCGTTGTCGAGCATTTGGGCGTTGACGAAGGCAAGATCACCGAAGGCGCGTCCTTCATTGATGATCTGGGCGCCGACAGCCTTGATACGGTCGAGCTGGTCATGGCGTTTGAAGAAGAATTCGGGATCGAGATCCCAGATGACGCCGCCGAGAACATCCAGACGTTTGGCGATGCTGTAAAGTTCATCTCCGAAGCGGCCTGATACAAGATTTGGTCCATATGTGAAAACGCCATCCGAAAGGGTGGCGTTTTTGCGTGTTGGATATGGATCGGAGCGCACCCGTGATCCGTGCATGGCTGACGGCAATGCGCCGGGCCAAACGAAAGTTTTTTATCGATGTGTGAGCGGAGCGTTGCCGCGATTTGTGGCAAGTGCCTTCCCCTGCGAACAAAATACCAGTATCAGATCGATAGAATTAACTAGAGAATATGGAGATAGGGCGCATGCGCAGAGTCGTCGTCACAGGGCTTGGGATGGTCACCCCGCTGGCATGCGGCGTTGAAGAGACGTGGGCACACCTTCTTGCGGGCCAATCCGGTGCCGGACCCATTACACGGTTTGACGCCAGCCACTTGGCCACAACCTATGCGTGCGAAGTGCCGCGCGGTGACGGGTCAAACGGCACCTTCAACCCTGATGACTGGATGGAGCCGAAAGAGGCGCGCAAGGTAGACGAGTTCATCCTCTATGGGATGGCCGCCGCAATACAGGCCGTGCGCGATTCCGGCTGGATGCCGCAGGACGAAGACAGCCGCTGCCGCACCGGGGTCATGATCGGGTCTGGTATTGGCGGACTTTCGGCCATTGCCGATACGGCAGTGCTGCTAAAGGAACGGGGACCGCGCCGCGTGTCGCCGTTCTTCATTCCCAGCGCATTGATCAATCTCGTCTCTGGTCAAGTCAGCATCCGCTATGGGTTCAAGGGGCCGAACCACGCGGTGGTCACTGCCTGTTCGACCGGCGCACATGCCATTGGCGACGCCGCCCGCCTGATCCAGTGGGGCGACGCCGATGTGATGGTCGCGGGCGGCGCAGAAAGCCCCATTTCCGAGATTGGCATTGCGGGCTTCAACGCCTGCAAGGCGGTGTCTACCAAACGCGCTGATAATCCAAAATCGGCCTCGCGCCCCTATGACGCGGATCGTGACGGCTTTGTCATGGGCGAGGGCGCAGGCGTCGTGGTGCTGGAAGAGTACGAACACGCGAAAGCGCGCGGCGCAAAGATTTATGCCGAGGTGCTGGGATACGGCATGTCGGGCGACGCCTATCACATCACAGCCCCCGCCGAAGACGGCGACGGTGCGCTGCGGTCCATGAAAGCGGCCGTGGCACGCGCGGGGTTGGAACCCGCGCAGATTGACTACATCAACGCACATGGCACATCGACCATGGCAGATGTCATCGAGTTGGCAGCGGTCGAGCGCTTGCTGGGCGAAGGGGCTGACAAGGCCACCATGTCCTCGACGAAATCGGCCATCGGGCATTTGCTGGGCGCCGCAGGCGCGGTTGAGGCGATTTTCAGCATTCTTGCTATCCGCGACCAGATCGCGCCGCCAACGCTGAACCTTGACACACCCGCAGTTCAGACACCCATCGATCTTGCCCCGAACGCCGCCCGCCAGCGCAAGATTGACATTGCACTGTCAAACAGCTTCGGCTTCGGGGGCACCAACGCCAGCTTGATTCTGGGGAAAGTTAACGCAGGATGATCCGTCATTTGTTTGCCAATTTCCTGACCCTTCTGATCGTGGGGTTGATCGGGCTTGCGATTGTCATTTCTTCAGGCAAGCGCAATTTCTATGCCGAAGGGCCGCTGGAGCAGGCGATCTGCTTTCGCGTCGCACCTGGGTCTACTTTGCGCGCCGTCTCTTCCGGGCTGGCGCAACAAGACGCGATTGCATCTGCGCAAGTGTTCCGCATCGGCGCGCAATATACCGAGCGCGCAGGCAATCTGCGCTTTGGCTCTTACCTGATCCCCGAGCGCAGCTCGATGGATGAGATCATGGACTTGCTGACACGCGGCGGCGCATCAACCTGCGGGTCTGAAATCCACTACCGTATTGGTGTGACACGGATCGAAACATTGGTCCGCGAACTGGACCCCGCGACGCAGAATTTCCAAGTGATGGTGCAGTTTTCCAGCGATGAAGAACCGCCTGAAGACTACGCCAGCTTTGCCGAACAAGCCGATATCCAGTATCGGATCACGGTGGCTGAAGGGGCGACAAGCTGGCAGATCTGGGAAGGGCTGCGTCTGGCCGAGTTCCTGGACGGAGAACCCGGAGATGTGCCGCGCGAGGGCTGGCTGGCCCCCGACAGCTATTCGGTGCAGCGCGGTGCTGACCGGCAGGCATTGCTGGCCGAGATGGAGGCGCGGCAGGAAAGCATATTGGCCAATCTGTGGGAAAACCGTGTGGACGGTCTGCCCTATGACAGCCCGGAAGAAGCGCTGATTATGGCGTCCATTGTCGAGAAGGAAACCGGGCAGGCCGATGAACGGCGGCAGGTGGCCTCTGTTTTCGTTAACCGCTTGGGCATACCTATGCGGCTGCAAACGGACCCGACCGTGATTTACGGCATTACGCAAGGGCAAGGCACTTTGGGCAGGGGGCTGCGGCGCTCTGAACTGGACGCAACGACACCTTATAACACCTATCGCATAGACGGAATGCCGCCCACGCCGATTGCCAATCCGGGCCGCGCGGCAATTGCGGCAGCGCTCAACCCTGATGATACGCCCTATCTGTACTTCGTGGCCGATGGGACAGGGGGCCACACCTTTACGACCAATCTGGCGGACCATAACCGCGCCGTGGCGCGCTGGCGCGAGATTGAGGCAGAGATGCGCGAACGCCAGCAGGCCGAAGACTAAGCCGCGCGCGCGGGGCGTTTCTTAGGCAGCGGTCTGCGCGCGTGCTACCGCCTGCTTTGGCCATCTGATGAAGATAATGGCAGGGTTTGTGATATTCTCGCGCGTCAGCACGTCGGGCAGGTGGCCCAGCCTGCACCGCGCCTGCATTTCGCGCGCGGTCGAGGCATTGCTGACAATCTCAACCTCCAGCCCCATTGGAACCCCTGCCTTTTGCAGGCTTTGGGTCAGGCAAGACGCTTTCTTAACCCCCATATAGATCGCCAGAGTTGTGCCCGGTTGCAGCATCGCGCACCAGTCGGGGTCTGGATCGCCCGGCTTGCAGGTTGCTGTCGCCAGCATCAGCCGGTCCGTTGCCCCGCGTTCGGTCAGCGCGCGGCCAAGGCTGGCACTGGCCGCACTGGCGGCGGTAACACCGGGCACAATCTCGATAGGGATACCGGCACTATGTGCCGCATCCAGTTCTTCAGTCAGGCGGCCAAATACACCCGGATCGCCCGATTTCAGACGCACAACCTTTTGCCCCTGCTTGGCCGCCGCCACGATAACCGCGTTGATACGGTCCTGCGGCCAGGAACATGCGCCAACTTCCTTGCCGACAAACACCCGCTCGGCATCGCGCCGCGCCAGTTCCAGAACAGCAGGGTCCACCAGCCGGTCATAATAGATGATATCTGCATCTTGCAGCAGACGCAGGGCGCGCAATGTCAGCAGATCGGCAGCCCCTGGCCCTGCGCCCACCAGCGCGATAGAGCCTTGCGCAGTGCGTGCACTGCCATTGGCAAGCGTGGCCTTGACCAATGCTGCCGCCTCTCGCGTGGCACCGCGTGCCATCGCAGCACGCGGCGGACCGCTGAACACCCAATCCCAGAAAAAGCGCCGCTCGCGCTGGGGGATGCAGCGGGCCACTTCGGGGCGCAGACGCCCCGCAAGTTCCGCCAATCCGCCCAATCCCGGCTCTAGCAAGGTTTCCATCTTGGCGCGGATCTGGCGGGCCAAGACGGGGGCAGTACCTTCGGTGGAAATGGCCACCACGACCGGATCACGATCCACGATAGATGGGGTCACGGCATCGCACAGCGCGGGCCTGTCCACGACATTGACCAGTGCGCCCGCGTCCTTTGCCAGCGCATGAACCGCATAATCAAGCCCGACGCAGCCTGTTGCCACGAAAACCAGCGCCGCATCTTTGAACACCTCAATTGAAAGGGTTTTGACCTGCTCGGCGCGCCGTTCGGCCACCAAAGCGGCCAGTTCGGGGTCTAGTTCGGGGGCAAGCAGTACCAGCCGCGCTTCGGTTTTCAGCATCAGCCGCGCCTTTTGCGCGGCCTGTTCACCACCGCCCACAATGACAACATGCCGACCGGCCATTTGCAGAAACATTGGAAAGGTTTTCATGGTGCGAGGCTCCTTGCGGTGGCTTGGGAATAGTTGAGTCGCGCGGCCCAAAGGACGCTGGCCTGCGTGGCAGCATCTTTTGGCGTGCTGCCAAGCGCGATGAGCGCCGCCGCCGCTGTGCCGGTGACGATGGATTGCGCGAAGTCGTCCTGAAGCGTGCCGCGCCACAGGGCATGCAGCGCATCGGGGGCATAGCTGGCATGGGCCAGCTTGCGCGCGTCTGGCAGAAGTGGGGGCAGCACGGTTTCCAAGGGCGTACCGTCTTGCAGGCGGAACAGGGTCACGTCCTTGGTGGGATTGCGTTCAAACTCGCCGCCGCCGCCTTTCAGGATGCACAGCCCCTTTTGCCCGAGGATTTCGCCTGCCGCCTGTTGCAACGGGCGGTAAGGCGGGTGGAACACGCCTTGCACAGCGGCGGGGGCGCGGGCGGGGTTGAGCATGCGGCAGACAGTGTTGACGCAGGACCGCAGGCCGAAAACCGCGCGCAGGCGCAGCAGGTCCAGCACGCGGGGGGCAAAGCATTCCAGCGGCAGATAGGTGATGCCGTCGCGGTCCAGCAGGCGCGCGGCATCCTCAAGGGTTGTCGCCTGCGTGATCCCGGCATGGGCCAGCGCAGAGCGCAGATCCGCGCCGTCGGACTGGTGCGAGTTCCAGCCATGCAAAAGCACGCGCGCGCCGCTTTGCGCCACCAGACGCGCCGAAAGCAGGAACCATGGCAGACCGCGCGTGCGGCCCGCCGCGTAGCTGGGCCAGTCCAGATCGGTCTGCGGCAGGGCGGGCAGGGTTGCTCGCATCGCCTGCGCGAAACCGGCGATTTCGGCTGGAGTTTCGCCCCGGTAGCGCATCAGCATCAACAGCGCGCCAATCGCGTGGGGGTCGGCCTTGCCCGACAGGATCAGGCGCATGGCATCCTCGGCCTCGGCTATGCCCAGATTACGCGCGCGCCCCGGCCCGCGCCCCATCGCGTGGATATAGGGGGCGAGGGTCATTCCGCCGCCTCCAGCCGTCCGGCCAGCAGGGCGGCCAGTTCGGGGCGGCAAGACCCGCAGCTTGTGCCAGCCTGAAGTGCTGTACCGATATCCTCGACCGAGATCAGATTTTGCGCGGCGATCGCCGCTGTGATCGTATTCAGCCCAACATTCAGGCACGCGCAGATCGTGGGGCCGGGATCGACCATACCTGCTCCGGGGCGTCCGGCCAGAAGGGCCGCGCCCGCTTGCCCGACCTGTGCTGCCAGATGCCCGCGCGCAAGCTGCACGGGGTCGGGCGCGGCGAATAGCGCGGCCAAGGTGCGCCCGCCCTCCATCAGGGCAAGGCGGTGGGTGCCACGCACGCGGTCCTCGACACTCAAGCAGGTGGCATCTGGCAGGTTGAACAGCGCGCGGGAATAGGCTTCCCAGTCGTCTGGCACGTCCGTTCCCGCCAGTTCACTGCGCCAGCCGCCCGCATGGCGGGCGCGTGCCCAATAAGCTGCGTCGGGCGTCTGTGGCCCTACTGATACGGCAAAGCCATACCATGCAGGGCTTAAAGCCGTGAGTGCCACGACCGAGGCTTTGCTTTCGGGTTGGCCCGAAAAGGGGGCGGTCACAGCGGCCACCAGCGCATCGACGCGGCCAGTAGGGGCCGTTTCGCCGGTCCAGTGCATGGGGGCAAAGACCTGCCCGCGCTGCACACGGTCCGTGATGGCCACACGCAGGATCGCCGCGCCTTGCGGGCTGGTGACGCGCGCCAGCGTTGCGGGTGCAAGACCAAGGGTGGCGGCGTCGTCCGGGTGGATTTCCAAAAACGGCTCGGCAATATGCTGGTTCAGACGCGGCGAAAGGGCTGTGCGCGTCATCGTGTGCCACTGGTCGCGCACACGGCCCGTGTTCAGGCGAAACGGATAGTGCGGCGCTGTCTTGGCCACAGGCAGGCGCGGGGTGATGGGCAGCATACGGGCGCGTTGATCGGGGGTGAAGAAACCACCTTGCGCGAAGAAGCGCCCGCCCTGCCTTTGTGCGCTGACCGGCCAGCGGGTTGGGGGCAGGGCGTCATAATCGGCCTGTACCAGCCCTGATATGTCGAAATCGCGCCCCAGATCACCTGCAATGCCGGAAAGTGCCGCGTATTCGGCAAACACATCGCCCGCATTTGACCAACCGAACGCATCGCACCAGCCCATGCGCGCGGCCACATCCGCGATCATGCGCCAGTCGTCACGGGCCTGGCCGGGCGCGGGCAAAAACGGGCGCTGGCGGCTGATGGTGCGGTCGGAATTGGTGACAGTGCCGGATTTTTCGCCCCATGCGGTTGCAGGCAGGATCACATCGGCCAGCCGTGTGGTGTCGGTCTGGGTCACATCGCTGACCACCACGAAATCGCAGCCCTTGATGGCGCGCGCCACCGCATCGGCATCGGGCATCGACACGGCAGGGTTGGTGTGGATGACCCACAACGCCTTGATCTGGCCTTGGGCCACAGCGTCAAACAACTCGACTGCTTTCAGGCCGGGTTTGTCGGGCATGGCGGGGCTGTTCCAGAACCCTTGCACTGCGTCGCGGTGGGCGGGGTTCTCAAGCTCCAGATGGCACGCCAGCATATTGGCCAAGCCGCCCACTTCGCGCCCACCCATCGCGTTGGGCTGGCCGGTGACAGAAAACGGCCCCATGCCGGGGCGGCCAATGCGCCCGCTGGCAAGGTGGCAATTCAGGATCGCGTTCACCTTGTCGGTGCCGCTGGAGGACTGGTTGATCCCTTGGGAATAGACGGTCACGACACGTTCGGTGGTGGTGAACCAGTCAAGGAACATGGCCAGATCACTCACAGGCAGCCCGGTCATGGCGGGGTCAGAGGCACGGGCGCTGGCAAGTGCCGCGTCAAACCCGGTGACATGGCGCGCGACGTAAGTTTCATCCACAGCGTCCCGGTCCGCCAGCGCCACAAGGGCGGCGTTGAAGAGTGCTGCGTCAGAGCCGGAGGCCAGCGCAAGATGCAGGTCTGCAATGTCACAGGTTGCGGTGCGGCGCGGGTCTACCACCACAACCTTCGTGCCACGCGCCTTTTTCGCAGCAACCAGCCGCTGATAAAGCACCGGATGGCACCATGCCAGGTTGCTGCCCACCAGCACAACCAGATCGGCCTGATCCAGATCTTCATAGGCGCCGGGCACAGTGTCCGCGCCGAATGCGCGCTTGTGCCCCGCGACACTGGACGCCATGCACAGCCGCGAATTGGTGTCCACATTGGCCGTGCCGATATAGCCTTTGATCAGCTTGTTGGCGGCGTAATAATCCTCGGTCAGCATCTGGCCGGAGAGGTAGAACGCCACGCTATCCGGCCCGTGCTCGCGGATGGCTGTGGCAAAGCGGTCCGCCACCAGATCAAGTGCTGCGTCCCAGCTTGCCGCGCTTGCGCCAATCACTGGCGTCAGGATGCGGTCTTCAAGGCCCAGCGTTTCGCCCAAAGCCGTGCCCTTGGAACACAGCCGCCCGTAATTCGCCGGATGGTCGGGGTCGCCCTTGACGCTTGCATTGCCCGCGCCGTCCGGTGTGACCAGAACCCCGCAGCCCACGCCGCAATAGGGGCAGGTGGTGCGGACCCCGCTCATGCTGCTGCCCCCCGGATCAGGCGCTTGGCGTCCAGCAGAATGCGCCCGCCCTCGACCCGCGCGGGGTATGTCGCAACCGCCCCCTCATCTGCGCCCTGCGCCATGCCGGTTTCCAGTGAAAATACCCAGTTATGCAGCGGGCAGGTCACAGAATGGCCGTGCACGATCCCTTCGGACAACGGCCCGCCCTTGTGCGGGCAGCGGTCGTCAATGGCAAAGACCTGATCATCGCCCGTGCGGAACACCGCCACGCAGCCATGCACGGTTTTGACGAGGCGCGCCCCGCGCTGGGGGATGTCGTTCAATGCGCCGATATCTAGCCAGCTCATTCCGCCGCCTCCCGTGTCAGATCGGCAAGCGGCGCGAAATCGGCCTGTGCCTGTGGGGTCGCGCGGTCCGCCCATGGGTCGCGCTGGTAGATGGTTTGCGACAGATCGAAGCGTTTGATCAGGGCCGCGCGGTTGTCCAGATCCTCGACCACCTGCGCCTGCACCCATTCCAGCCCAACCTTGGCCAGCCATTTGTAAGGCCGGTCCAGATATTTGGCGTGTTCGCGGTAAAGCTGGACGAAAGCCACGGTCAGGTCGATCGCCTCTTGTTCCGTGGCGACCTTGGCCAGACGTTCGGTTTCCTTCAGATCCATCCCCGCCGCCCCGCCCACGCCAATCTCATAGCCTGAATCGACACAGATGATCCCCACATCCTTGCAGGTGGATTCCGCACAGTTGCGCGGACAGCCCGACACGGCCAGCTTGACCTTGTGCGGGGTCCATGACCCCCAAAGGCGTTTTTCCAGCTTGATGCCCAGACCTGTGCTGTCCTGCGTGCCGAAGCGGCAGAAATCTGTGCCGACACAGGTTTTCACTGTGCGCAGCCCCTTGGAATAGGCGTGGCCAGAGACCAGCCCTGCCGCGTTCAGATCGGCCCAGATATGGGGCAGGTGTTCCTTTTGCACGCCCAGCAGGTCGATGCGCTGCCCACCTGTAACCTTGACCGCCGGAATGTCGTATTTGTCGGCGGCATCCGCAATCGCGCGCAATTCGCGCGGGTTGGTCATGCCACCCCACATGCGCGGGACCACCGAATAGGTGCCGTCTTTCTGGATATTGGCGTGGTTGCGTTCATTCACAAAGCGGCTTTGCGCATCATCGGTGTAATCTTCCGGCCAATCGGCCAGCAGGTAGAAATTCAGCGCAGGGCGGCAGACATGGCAGCCGCAAGATGTTTTCCAGCCCAGTTCCTGCATGACAGCCGGCATGGATTTCAACTCGCGCGCCTTGATCAGGCGGGGCACATCTTCATGCGTCAGCTCGGTGCAGCCGCACATGGGTTGTGCGGCAGGCATCTTGAACGCATCGCCAAGCGTGCTGGCAAGAACCTGTTCCACCAGCCCTGTGCAGGTGCCACAAGACGCGCTGGCCTTGGTCTGTGCCTTGATATCTGCAAGGGATGCAGCCCCCCCTTCGATCGCGGAAACGATGGTGCCTTTGCAAATGCCGTTACAGCCACAGATTTCCGCATCAAGCGGCAAGGCTGCAACGGCTGCCAAAGGGTCCGCTTGGGTACCCCCCTGATAGGCGGGGCCAAAGATCAGGGTGTCGCGCATATCCGAGATATTCGTGCCATCCTTGATCAGGCCAAAGAACCATGACCCGTCAGCGGTATCGCCATACATAACCGCGCCGATCAGGCGGTCCTCCTCGATCACCAGCCGCTTGTAGACGCCGCGCGCAGGGTCGCGGAACACGATATCTTCGCGCCCTTCAGAATCGGCGAAATCGCCTGCGCTGAACAGGTCCACGCCTGTGACCTTCAGCTTGGTTGCGGTCTGGACAGGCTGGAAGGCGGCGTCGTTGCCCAGCAGGGTCGCAGCAACGACTTTCGCCTGATCATAAAAGGGGGCGACCAGCCCGAAAAGCTGCGCGTTATGCTCCACACATTCGCCGACTGCCAGAATATCGGGGTCGGATGTGACCATCTGGTCATTCACAGTAATCCCGCGCCCGATTTCCAAGGCGGCGTCCGTGGCGATGCGGGTTTCGGGTCGAATACCCACGGCCATGCAGACCTGATCCGCACCGTAAACGGTGCCATCGTCCAGCAACACCGCCTCAACCCTGTCCGTGCCCAGAATGGCCTTGGTGGCGCCCTTGCAATGCACGGTGATGCCGCGCGCCTCCAGATCCTTTTGCAGCAGGTAGCCTGCGGCGGGGTCCAGCTGGCGCTCCATCAGATAGCCCATCAGGTGAATAACTGCCACCTCCATGCCGCGCGCTTTCAGGCCTGCCGCCGCTTCCAGCCCCAGCAGACCACCGCCAATAACCACAGCCTTCGCACCGGGCTTGGCAGAGGCGTCGATCATGGCCTGTGTGTCGGCCATGTCGCGGTAGGTGATCACACCGGGCAACTCATGGCCCGGCACCGGGATGATGAAGGGCGCAGAGCCTGTGGCGATGAGCAGCTTGTCATAAGGTGCGCCGCCCTCGTTCGAGTAAACGACCTTCTTTACACGGTCGATGCGCACCACAGCCTCGCCAAAGCGGCAGGTGATGTTGTGCTGCGTGTAGAAGTCGTCATCATGGGTGACGATGTCCTGATAGGTCTTTTCACCAGACAGAACCGGCGACAGCATGATGCGGTTATAGTTGCCGCGCGGCTCTGCGTTGAATAGCGTGATATCCCAGCCGTCCGGGTCTTGCGCCAGCAGATGCTCAATGACGCGCCCAGAGGCCATGCCTGCGCCGATGATTACGAGTCTTTTACGCATTTGTCGCCTCCGTCCTAATCAGATGGCCGTATTTCAGATTCGACAGCACCTCGACCGATACCACATTTCGCATCCGGGATTCAGCTTGGCGCAAGATGTTGTTTATCCACAGCCCACCCACAGGCATATACAATTTGCTCGGCGACTTGCGCTCATGGTAGATTGCGCCACTAGATGTAGTATCGGAAGCAAACATATGACTTGGCAGTTTGAATGGGACGAGGCCAAAGCCGCGCAAAATCTTGCTGAGCGCGGTCTGCATTTTTCCGATGCGTCCCGTTTCGACTGGCAGAGCGCGCAGGTTTTTCTTGATGACCGTCAGGACTATTCCGAAGAGCGTTTCGTTGCCCGTGGCATGCTTGACGGACGATTGCCCATTCTTGTTTATGTTTTGCGTAATGACAGGTTGCGTATTATATCTCTGAGACGAGCCAACACGCGCGAGTGTCAGAGATATGCCAAGAAACGTGCCAGACCCTGATGATACGCCCGATGCGTTGTCACCCGAATGGGCCGCGTATGAAAGCGCTTGGGCGATTGACGTGGCGGATTTTGGCGACCCATTGGCCGCGTCGCAATTCTTGATCCGGCGCAAGCGCATCTTCCGCGCCGCAGAGGCGGCGGGTATAACCAAAGATATGCTGACGCCTTTTGAGCCGAACAAGCCGGGGTTTGATGCGCGCGTGAAGCGTGCTTTCCTGTCTGTTGCAGGGGTTGTTGCGGAATAAACCATCACGCGGCATCCTTCTTCTTATCCGCGCCGTGTTCATAATCCTCTAGGAATTGCAGAACTTCTGCGCGGTAGTTGTAGTAATCGGGGTGTTCCAGCAGGGCTTTGCGGGTGCGCGGGCGGGGCAGGTTCACATCGACAATCTTGCCAATGCGGGCGCGCGGGCCATTGGTCATCATGACCACGCGGTCGGCCAGCAGGATCGCTTCATCCACGTCATGGGTGACGCAAATCGCCGTCACCTTGGTGCGCGACCATACTTCCATCAGCACTTCCTGCAATTCCCAGCGCGTCAGGCTGTCGAGCATCCCGAAGGGTTCATCCAGAAGCAGCAGTTTGGGGCTAAGAGCGAAGGCGCGGGCAATGCCCACACGCTGCTTCATGCCATTCGACAGCTCTGACGCCTGCCGGTCCATAGACTCGCCCAGACCCACACGCTCCAGATAATACTCGACAACATCCTGCCGTTCGGCACGGCTGGCGCGCGGGTAGACACGGTCCACGCCGATGGCGACATTCTCTTTGGCGGTCAGCCATGGAAACAGGCTTGGGGATTGAAACACAACCGCGCGTTCGGGGTTCGCATCGCGCACTTCCATCCCGTCCAGCTTGATCGCGCCGCCCGAAATGTCATTGAGGCCCGCAGCCATTGTCAACACTGTGGATTTGCCGCACCCCGAATGCCCGATCAGGCTGATAAATTCGCCCTTCTTCATCTTCAAATCAAAGCGGTCCACCACAGTCAGTGGCCCCTCGGCGGTCGGGTACACTTTGGAGAGTTGCGAGAATTCCAGATACTTCTCGTCGATCCCGCTTTTTGCGGCCTGCGCATAGGCTTTTGGGGCGCCGTGGATTGGCGTGACCTGTGGCAGTTTGCGTGTTTCCGCGACTTTGGCGGCGATGCCCACATCCATCAGGTATTTGGTAATGTCGGCTCGCAGTTTCTTGAAATTCAGGTCATTGTTCATGGCGGTGCGCGCGCGGGGGCGGGGGATACCCACCTTGAAGGCCGCGCCCAGTGTGCCATCGGGGTTCAGCGGGATGATCCGGTCAGCAAGCAGCAGCGCCTCGTCCACGTCATTGGTGATCAGGACGACGGTTTTTTGGTCGGCCTGCCAGATTTCCGTGATCTCGTCTTGCAGATTGGCGCGGGTCAGCGCGTCAAGAGCGGAGAGTGGTTCATCCAGCAACAGCACCTGCGGGTTCATGGCAAGAGCGCGGGCCACAGAGACACGCTGGCGCATTCCCCCCGACAATTCCGCAGGACGTCGCCCCTTGGCATGGGACAGCCCGACCATGCCAACGAATTTATCCACCATCGCGCCGCGCTCGGCGCGGCTGGCAGACCTGTGCACTGCATCCACCGCGAGGGCAACATTGCCCGCGACCGTCAGCCATGGCATCAGCGAATAGGACTGGAACACCAGCCCGCGCTCTGGCCCCGGCCCGGTGATGGGTGCGCCCTTGAACAACACCGCGCCGCTATCGGGCTGGTCAAGCCCCGCGATCTGGTTGATCAGCGTGGTCTTGCCTGTGCCGGAAAATCCGAGGATCGCCGGAAATTCCCCTTCCTCAACCGTAAGCGAGATGTTTTTCAGCACCTCCTTGCGATCAAGCCCAGAGCCGAACCCCTTGCAGACGTTCTTGAATTCGAGAATGGCCATGATGCTCACCGGTTATTGGAATATGTGAAAAGCGATTGCAGCGCATACATCAGCCGGTCCAGCAGGAAGCCGATGATCCCGATGGTGAAAACCGCCACCATGATCAGCGCGAGGCTGTTGGATGACCCGTTCTGGAACTGGTCCCAGACGAATTTACCAAGGCCGGGGTTCTGCGCCAGCATTTCCGCCGCGATCAATACCATCCAGCCAACACCAAGCGACAGCCGCAACCCGGTAAAGATAAGGGGCAGGGCAGAGGGCAGCACCAGCCGGGTGATCTTGGTCCATGTATTCAGCTTGAGCACGCGGCTGACCGAGATCAGGTCGCGGTCGATGCTGGCCACGCCCAGCGCCGTGTTGATCAGCGTCGGCCAGAGCGAGCACAGTGTCACAGTGATCGCAGAGGTCAGAAAGGCGCGCGAGAACATGCCGTCCTGCGTGACATACACCGCCGACACAACCATCGTCACGATGGGCAGCCATGCCAGCGGACTGACAGGTTTGAATATCTGGATCAACGGGTTCAGCGCAGCATTCGTGGTGGGCGATAGACCCGCCGCGATGCCCAGCGGCACGGCAACGACCGTCGCAATCAGAAAGCCGAAGAACACGGTTTTCACCGAGGTCCAGATCTGGTCGTAATAGGTGGGCGAGCCGGTATAGGGCCGCTCGCGCACGCGATCTTCCTGACCGGCAGCGATGAATTCGGCATTTCTCGCGTCCTGACGTTCCATGAAAGCCGTTTCGCGTTCGCGCTCGGCCACATGGTCGGCATGCAGCACACCGACCTGTTCCCACACCTGCACAGGACCGGGAATAGCCCCAAGCGAGGTGACAACACGCGGTGCCAGATTGCCCCAGAGCAGCAGAAAGCCAAGAATTGCCAGCAGCGGCACCCCCAGCAACTGCCATAACTCCTTACCTTGTGCCTTGGGGTTGTCGCCTGCGGCGGCGCGCAACAGCGGGGTCATGAAGGACAGGCCCAGAACCTTGAACCAGCCATCCAGTTTGTTGATGCGGGTGAACAGTTTTGCGCGGCGCGCGGCCTGAATTTGGGTGGGGTCGATTGCAGTCATGTCATGCACTCCTTTCTTACAGGGCCTTAGCCCTGCACCTCTGTCCCCACGACAACTTGCTCGCCCTTCAGGCCAATTGGCAGGCTGTCGATATAAGCGTTGGGGGTGCGGCCATCGAAAGGCACGCCGTCGATGGCGTGATCGACGGCATCGCGGTAGCCATCACTGCCAAAGGGGAACATTTCGGACGGGGCGAGGCCGTCATCGACCAGTGATTGGGCGGCGTCCATGAACAGGTCGGACAGGAACACGCTTTGGGCAATTTCGGCATACCAGTCATCGGTCTGCGCATCAGAAATCTGGCCCCAGCGGCGCATTTGCGTCAGATACCACACCGCATCGGAGGTGAAGGGAAAGTTTGCGTAATAGCGCGAGAAGACGTTGAAATCAGGGACCGAGCGGATATCACCTTGCTCGTACTCGAATGTACCGGTCATGGAGTTGCGCAGCACATCCGGGTCGGCACCAACATAGTTCGGGCGGCTGATGATTTGCACTGCCTCTTCGCGGTTGGCGTTGTCATCGGCATCCAGCCAGATCGTCGCGCGGATCAGGGCGCGGGTCAGCGCGCGCACTGTGTTGGGGTTTTCCTCAACGAAATCTGCGCGCAGCCCCAGCACCTTTTCGGCGCGCATGGGAAAGATATCCAGATCAGTGATGACGGGCACACCAATCCCCATAGCGACCGCTTGCTGGTTCCACGGCTCGCCCACGCTATAGCCTGATATTGTGCCTGCCTCGAGGGTTGCGGGCATTTGCGGCGGCGGGGTGACGGAGAGTTGCGCCTCTGCACCAATCTGACCGCTGATGTTGTCAGTACTGTAGAAACCGGGGTGAATACCGCCTGCGGCAAGCCAGTAGCGCAGCTCGAAATTATGGGTCGAGACAGGAAAGACCATGCCCATGTTGAACGGGCGGCCCTGATCGGCAAACGCCTCAATCGCGGGGCGCAGGGCTCTCGCGGAAATCGGGTGGACCGGTTTGCCATCCGCGTCTGACGGGATCGCAGGGCGCATCATGTCCCACACTTCATTGGAGACGGTTGTCGCATTGCCGTTGAGGTCCATCACGAAGGGCGTGACAATATGCGCCTCGGTCCCGAAGCCGATGGTTGCGGCCAAGGGCTGGCCTGCCAGCATATGCGCGCCATGCAGATTGCCGTCGATCACACCGTCGAGCAGCACTTTCCAGTTGGCCTGCGCTTCGAGTGTGACGAACAGCCCCTCATCTTCGAAATATCCGCGCTCATATGCGATGGCGAGCGGGGCCATGTCGGTCAGCTTGATAAAGCCCAGTGTCAGGTCTTCCACTTCGGGGAACGTGTCTGCATGCAGGGCGGTCGCGCCCAGTGTTGCGAGAATGGATGTAGAGGCAAGAAGCTTGCGGATCATAGGGATGTCCTCTGGCTGTGGCCCCGATCAAGGGGGCCGAAACGAAAAAAGCCGCCGACCGGTATCGCGCAAAACAAGCGCAATCTGGTCAGGCGGCTGTGCCCATTGGGGTTCATCATTGAACCCCGATTTTACGAATCGACACCGTTGTCGTCTCGGTCAAATATCACTCTCACCTATGCATCAGCGCGAAAACAACATGAAATTGTAAAGAATTCGGCTTTTCGCAGGTGCAGCAATCTTTTGCTGAAAAAATCAGCAGGATTTGCCGCTGGCGTCGAAAACCTGACCATCAAAGAAAGCATCCGGCGCCAGAATCATCTGTCCCCGCTCTGACGCGACAGCTGTCGGATGGTGCAGGCTGCCCTCTAGTTTCTCGGATGCGCCGGGCAGATCGGCACCCGCCATGCGCAAATTCTGGCGATATAAATCGGTGCGGCAAATTTCCTTTGCCGCGCGCAAACTTGTATCGGGGTCAAGCCCGTGGCGTGCAGCCATTTGCGTGGCGAACCATGCCGCTTGCGACCGCCATGGAAAGGTGGCCGCGCCGTCATAGAATCGGATCATGTCGGGCACTTGCCGAATTTCACCTTGCGGGGAAATGATCATCTCACCGCGCAAGGCACGGTCCAGCACCTCGACTGATGCGTTTACATATTCCGCGCGCGCCAAGATTTCCGACGCAATCAGGCGGTTTCCCGGCACGCTCAGCCATTTGGCGGCGCGCCAGATCGCGCGCATGATCTGACCTGTCAGCGCAGAATTGTCACGCACCCAGTCATGGCGCGCGGCCAAAACCTTTTCGGGGGCCACCGCCCAGATGGCGCGGCTGGGCAAAAGCAGCGTGCCCGCGCCCAATTCCACGGCGACAGAGCCCCACGGCTCGCCCACACAAAACGCGTCGATTTCGCCCGCGGCCAGCGCGTCGGCCATGCGGGGGGGCGGGATGGTGCATAGTTCAAATGTAAGCCCTGTGTCGCGCAGCCAGTATGTGACCAACTCGACATGGGTTGAAAACGGAAAGGGCACGCCAATGCGCAATGGGCCATCGACTGCCTTTGCCAGCGCGTCAGCCGCGCCACGCGCATCGGTAAAGGCAAAGTCATGCCCGTGCACGCGCAGCTTGTCAGCCAGAATTTGCGCAACTCCAATGACATCGCCATTGATGGACATGACCTGCAATATATCCAGCCGCGCCACTGCACCACCAAGGCCAAGCGCCATTGCCACGGGCACCGGGGCCAGCATCTGCGCGGCATCGACCTGCCCCCAGAGCAACATGTCGCGCAGGCTGGACCATGACGGCGCGCGGTGCAGCTCAAGTGCCAGCCCCTCGGCGGCGGCAAATCCCATCTCATGCGCAATGGCAATCGGGGCCATATCCAGAAGCGGGACAAAGCCGATACGGAATGTCGTCAGGTTCATGACAAAAGCCCCGCAGCCGTGACTAAGGCGCTGGCCACTTCGGCGACCTTGCGGCCCTGATCCATGGCAGCCTTACGCAAAAGCGCATAGGCTTCTTCTTCATTCAGGCCGCGCGCTTTCATCAAAATTCCCTTGGCGCGGTCGATCAGCTTGCGTTCTTCCAGTGCGCGGCGCGTGGTTTCCAATTCTGTTCTCATGCGGCGAAACATCTGGAACCGTGCGATTGCGGCATCCATGACAGTCGCAACACGCTCTGGCTGCAAGCCATCGACGACATAGGCCGAAACGCCCGCCTCGATTGCTTGCAAGGTCAGATCACGATCTGTGCGGTCCACGAAAAAGGCGACGGGCCGCTCCATCGGGCCAGAGGCCAGCGCCATTTCTTCCAATATATCGCGTGAAGGATTGGACATGTCGATCAACACAATATCGGGCGCAATATCGCATACACGCCGCGCAAGCCCCGATGCTTCGCTGATAACTGTCACCTGATGGCCCAAGGGCTGAAGACTATCAATCACCAGCCGCGCGCGGGTTACATCAGGTTCTACAATGACGATGTGAAGTTTCATGCTCGACTTTATGCCCAGTGCCAGACCTCCAGCACATGAACGCACAGGCAGGACAAGACACCCGATTGAAATACGAACACCGCCAAGCCGTTGTTGCCCGAAAAATACGCTTTCGACGAAAATTCGCCGACAATATCAGCAGATGCGCAAAGCAATGCCCCGGCACCAAAACAGCGCCGGGGCTTGAAAAATACTGTTCAGCCCTGAATCGTGATGGGGCCGAGGCAGGGGTCAGATCCGCTTAGTTAATACCAAGTCTCGCGAAATCTGACTCTTCTGAGGGTTTTGGGATTCCCAAATCTATGAAGATCTGACTCAATGGCGTCAGATTTTCTGGGGAGGGCCTCTCTATGGGCGCAGCGCTCGCGTTACGGACAGACTACGACGGCATGAAGTTGAGAGAACTTGCGCGAAAGACAAAGGATGCCAACCAAGCCCGCAGGCTTTTGGCGCTGGCGGAGATCTATGATGGCGGTCGGCGCAGCGATGCTGCTCGGATTGGTGGTGTTGGCCTACAAATTGTCCGTGACTGGGTGGAGCGGTTTAATGCCCGCGGGCCTGACGGCTTGATCAACGGCAAAGCTCCTGGTCAGCAGTCTAAGCTTAACGATGAGCAGCGCAGGGCGCTTGCTGCAATTGTTGAGAGCGGTCCGACCTTATCGGTCCATGGGGTCGTCCGCTGGCGCCTGAGTGATCTGAGGAAATGGATTGCAGACACATTTGGGATTTCACTTCACGAGACGTCGATAAGCCGGGAACTCAGGGCGCTTGGTTATGTCAAACTCACAGCACGCCCGCGCCATCACGCGCAAGATACAGCCGCACTGGAGGACTTTAAAAAAAAGGGTTTGCAGCCGCAGTAGCAAAGCTCCGCGCACGGCTCCTGCAAGGCACTGTGATCGAAGTCTGGTTCCAAGATGAAGCGCGTGTCGGCCAGAAAAACAAGATCACGCGCCGATGGGCGAAGCGCGGTACGCGACCTTCCGCCCCACATGATCAGCGCACGAGTTCAAGCTACATCTTTGGAGCGATTTGCCCAGCCCTCGGGAAAGCTGCAGGTCTTGTGCTGCCAGCGTGCAATACCGAAGCGATGGCCCTGCATCTTGCTGAAATCTCCCAAACTGTCGCACCCAAAGCACATGGGGCTGTGCTCGTGGATCAAGCCGCATGGCACATGACTGACAAGCTGGTCATTCCGGACAACATAACCATCATCCCGATCCCCGCAAAATGCCCAGAACTCAATCCAGTCGAAAACATCTGGCAATTCATGCGAGACAACTGGCTATCAAACCTCATCTTCGAAACCTATGAAGACATCGTAGATCATTGCTGCAAGGCTTGGAACAAATTGGTCAGCATGCCCGACACAATCACCTCCATTGGAACCCGCGACTGGGCTCAAGAGTTCTGATCAATGCTGATTGGTATAAGCCCACCAGTTCCGCCACCATCCATGGTGCCGCCGCCATCATCCGTTGCGCCGCCCGCATCCATGGGATCAGCGCCAACGCCTTCATCCGTTGCAGGAATATACTCGCGGTCACGGAAGACATACTCCTCAGCTTCTTCCATCTCCTCGCGCGACATGTTCAAGACGACCTCGCGCGCATCCCAGTTGATTTCCAACTCTGACCAATCGACAGCAATGCTTTTTGCACCAAAGCCCAGAAACCCGCCAACGGAAATAATCGCAGCATTAATCTGGCCTTCTCCGGCGACGATTGTAATGTCATCAATCGAGCCGATACGCTCTCCGTCAACGGACGTGACCCCAACACCCAGCCGCCAAGCAGCTCATCCGGGCTTTGCTGTGTGACCACTGCTTCTTGTGCCGCAGCTGCGCCTGCAATTGAAAACCCTGCCAAAAGTGCCAATGTCGTGCGTCGCATGATGTGCCTCCTTCAACAAACCTTTGTTGATCTCCTCATCCGGCGGGATGCCGGACGTCCATAACCTCCATGTAAGGAATGGTGCTGATCAACCCAAATTGATCGGCAAACTGTTGCCAGAAACGCTTTGGTGATCGGCAAAATTCAGCGCAAATGCCGAATTTAGTGCGCGTTTACAGTGATTCAGAAGGGTTTAGGGAATGTGTCGTCGTTTGTCTGGCGCAGCGGGAAAGGTGAGGGCGCTTGCCCTTCACCCCCATTCCCGAGGGGCGCGCAAGAACGCTTCTACTGCGTCCAGCGTCGCTGCGTCAAAATCCGCACCGCGCCGTGCTTCGGCCAGAACATCCCACCATGTGCACAGGTAATGCAGTTTGACGCCATGCTCTGCCAGCCGGGGTTCGGTTTCGGGGAAAATGCCGTAATAGAAGATCACCGCCGTATGCGCGCAGGTCGCACCCGTCTCGCGGATTGCATCGACGAAGCTGAGCTTTGATCCGCCATCCGTGGTCAGATCCTCGACCAGCAGCACGCGCTGCCCCTCACTCATCGCGCCCTCGATGCGGGCATTGCGCCCGTAGCCTTTGGGCTTCTTGCGCACATAAGTCATAGGCAGGGCCATCCGTTCGGCCACCAGCGCGGCGAAAGGAATGCCTGCCGTTTCACCGCCAGCGATATTGTCGAACGCCTCAAACCCTGCGTCTTCCATGACGCGGCATGTCAGAAAATCCATGAGCGTAGAGCGGATGCGCGCATAGCTGATCAGCTTGCGGCAATCGATGTATGTCGGTGCTTTTAGACCAGAGGCGAAGGTAAACGGCTCTGTCGCGTTGAAATGCACGGCCTTGATGTCCAGCAGCATACGCGCAGTCAGGCGGGCAACAGTGGCACGGTCGGGATATGTCGTCGGAATCATGCTCAGAGCCTTTGCTAAGTAACGCGCCAATACAGCGGAAATCCGGGGTCAAAGACAGTGACCGGTCCCGCACCTGTTTCGATCCGCGCAGGGTAGGCGACAGGCGTGTCCGTGCGCTCCAGTGTCAGGGTCGTGTCATTCACAGGCAAGCGATAGAAAGCGGGGCCGTTGCGCGATGCAAAAAATTCCAGCTTGCCCAAAGCGCCCGCATCCTCGAACACCTGCGCCAGAATGGACATCGTATTGGTCGCCGTGAAACACCCCGCGCAGCCGCAGGCGGATTCTTTCGCGTCATCCGTATGAGGGGCGCTGTCCGTGCCAAGGAAAAACCGTGCATCGCCCGATGTGGCGGCTGCAACCAGCGCTTGGCGGTGCGTTTCACGCTTGGCCACAGGCAAGCAATAGTAATGCGGCTTGATCCCACCGACCAGAATATGGTTGCGATTGATGACCAAGTGATGCGTGGTGATCGTAGCCCCCAGATTCTCCGGCTGCGATTGCACATAGGCCACAGCATCCGATGTGGTGATATGTTCCATCACCACCCGCAAACCGGGCGTCGCACGGCGGATCGGGTCAAGCACACGGTCAATGAACACGGCTTCGCGGTCGAAAATATCAATTTCAGGGTCAGTCACTTCGCCATGACACAGCAGTGGAATGCCTGCCTCGGCCATTGCTTCGAGTACCGGACGCACCCGGTCGAAATCGCGCACACCAGAGGCGGAATTGGTCGTGGCACCGGCGGGATAAAGCTTGACGGCCGTGATGATACCAGCGGCATGGGCCGCAACCACATCGGCAGGGTCAGTCGCCTCGGTCAAATAAAGCGTCATCAGTGGCGTAAAGCCTGTACCTGTCACAGGCAGGATACGGTCACGATAGGCGGTCGCCTCCGCCCCGGTGACAACAGGCGGAACAAGGTTTGGCATGATGATGGCCCGCGCGAAATGGCGCGCGGTTTCGGGCGCAATTCCAGCCAGCATAGCGCCGTCGCGCAGGTGCAGATGCCAATCGTCAGGGCGGGGGATGGTCAATGTCTGGATCATGAAGCTGTCCTACAAGAGAATCACAGACTAGTTCCAGATGTAATCGGCGCTACTCAGGGTGTTCGACAAGCTCTTCTTGCAGCAATTGGTCGCCAGCCGGTGCGGATGCCCCATAAATCAGCGCAAGCGCATGTTGGGCCGCAATCGCCGTCAGTCTAGGATGATTGCTTTGCGCGACGCGCCGGACCAGATCTTGCATATAGATTGCATCCTTGCGTCGGTCACGCATCATGTCGGCAAACCGGCGCTGTGACAGCCGCCCGCGCATGGCCGCTTCAATCAGCGTATTTACCAAACCCAGACGATCCAGCGCCGCCACTGTGTCGGGGCCAAGCGCAGGCGTTCGCAACACGCAAACAGGGGGGCGGCGATACAGGGTTGCGTGCATGGCATCCAGTTTCTCGCTTGGGTCATAGACGACAAAGGCCGTGCGCGCGCCTTCGAGCATGGCCGGGGCAAAGCCAAAACGAGACCGGAAATCAAGGCGGCGCTGGCTGGGAAACCGGTTTTCCCAAGGGGCGATTTCGGGGTCAAGCGTGGCTTGAGGGCTGATCGCCAACACTGTCGCGCCCGGCGCCGCAAGGCTGAACGTGCAGGCCGCGTAGCCATGCTGGCCAGTCCCAAAGAACAGGACACGTCGGAAACTATCAAAGAAGCTGTCATCAATCTGGGCGTCGAAGAAATCCAGCACTTCCGCGTCGCGGTAGAATCTGGGGGCGCGGGCCAGTATCACCAAACTCGACCACCCGTGTTGCAGCGCAATCTCCACCGCGCGCGGTCGCTGCATGGCGAAGTCTTTGCGGATGCTTGCAACACTTTCAAAGCTGACCAGCAGAGTGTCGTCGCCATCCAGAAAAAACGAAGCATGTTGGGAACCAAGCGGCGTGAATGCTCCGACTTCATCCCCGATCTCATCAAGACGCGCCAGCCATTCGGCCTCCGTCAGCGCGGTTGTCAGGTCTATTTCTTCAAAAAATTGCTTCATTACCCGTCAGCCTCGCCCGAGGGCGTAATTTAACCAATGTAGCGTGTAGCGTAACCAAGTCTTGCACCTAAACAAGAAGCATCCGCTGCAAAACCCTGACCTGCTTTAGTTCGGCCCGTGCTCTAATGCTTGCCTGTTTCCAATTCTTGTGTAATCTTTCATAGCTATCCGGATTGTTGAGGCTTTGGGGAATGTTTGAGCCTGACCAAGAGCAAACATAGGTAATGGTTTTATTCTGTGTCATTTTTCAAAGTGCTTTTTCAACCGGCTTGAACATGTAATCCTCCCTGTACCGCCAAGGCGTGTACCGACTTGACCACCTCGGACAGCCCGAGGTGGTTTTTTATGTGCCATGTCAGCAGGTTGCAGCACCAGCGCCAAGATGGCGGCAATCCCTTGTTGCGCTTGGGACTTCATCGAATACAATCGCGCCAGCCGAGGAGGGGGCATGTGTCAGGGTGAATCAACTAGGGTGGATTCGTATGCTTTGCGCTGCGTTATGACCCTGCTGCTTGCTTTGTTCCTAGCCCTGACAGGCCTGTCACCTGCCTATGGCCAACACATAGATGGTGTGGATGACCCGGAGTTCCGCACAGCCCTGTCCCTTTGGCTGGAGGGGGATGATACAAACTCCATTCCGGGGTTTGCAGCGCTTGCACATGAGGACCATCCCGCCAGTCAGATACTTCTGGCACTGATCGACAAGACCGCTGCATGGCAAGGGCCAATGATCGCATTGCTGCCCCGCACTGACAGGGTGGAGTTGCTGCGCGCGCCGGGTGCAATGTCGGGGCGGAACTGGATGTCCGTTGCGGCCGAGTCCAACCAGATTGCACAAGGCTGGGTCGCCCTGTGGCAGATGCAGGGCGGGGTTGATATTGCCGAGCGGTTTTCTGCAATGGGCGAGGCCCGCGCCGCGCGCACGGCCTTGCTCATGACCGCAAACCGGCAAGGAACCGGTTTTGCGCCACCAGTCCTGACCGCGCCTTGGTATCCCGAAAGCCTGCGCCATCTGACACATTCGCGCGCGCTGTCGGTCGATGATGTCATCGGGCTGCATGCTGGTCATCCCATTCGCAAATCTGCGGGCCTGCCGGTGGACGATGACGATCTGCGCGCGTGGTTAAAACAGTCGCCCCTATCGCTGCATTTTCGCGCCGCCTGTGCGCGCACATGCCCTGATACGCAAGCCGATTGTATGCTGGCCTTGTATCACGGATTGAGCAGTTATTACGCACTTCTCGTGATGGGCAGCCCCAGCGCCAACATCATTCCCGAGGAAGAGTTCGCCGAAAGTGCGCGCGGCATCCAGTCAGTTGCCCGCCAGATTCTGGTCCGGCACACGGCGCGCACCCGCGACGTCATGTTGCGCGAACTCGGCGACATTGACACCTGCGCAGCCACTTGGCTGCAAGGCGAGTATCAACGCTATGTGCCTGCTTTGCGCAGCGTCCCGACGCTGCCTGACTGAGCGTTACGCCTGACCACCATCCAGCAGCCGCGCAAGGCGACACCATGCCTCCAGACCGACTTCCTCTGCGCGTGCGGTCGGTGCGATTTCGGCTGCGACCAGCATCGCCTCAATCTGCGGATGCACCCCACGCAAGGCCGCACGCAGCATCTTGCGCCGTTGGTTAAAGCCTGCGGCGACCACGCGCTCCAGTGTGGCCGCATTTGCGGGAAAACGCGGCGTGCGCAAGCTGGTGATGTGCACGACCGCCGAACTTACCTTGGGCGCAGGGGTAAAGGCTTCGGGCGGCAGGCTCAGCACAATCCGCGCATCGGCGCGCCATTGCACCATCAGCGCCAGACGCCCATAGCCCTTGCTGCCCGGACGTGCCACGATCCGCTCGGCCACTTCGCGTTGGAACATCAGGGTCAGGCTGTCCCAGAACGGCGGCCATTGTTTCGGCGTCATCCAGCGGATCAGCAATTCTGTGCCCACATTATAGGGCAGGTTTGACACCACCTTGATCGGAGGGGTCAGATGCGCCAACGCATCCACATCCAGCGCATCCCCCTCGATCACGAGCAGCCGCTCCGGGTAGGCGACTGCAATCTCGGCCAGTGCCGCCATGCAGCGCGGGTCTTTCTCGATGGCAAGCACACGCCGTGCGCCTTCGGCCAGCAACCCCCGCGTCAACCCGCCGGGGCCGGGGCCCACTTCCAACACATCCGCGCCCGACAAATCCCCTGCCGCGCGCGCAATCCGCGCCGTCAGGTTCAAATCCAGCAAAAAATTCTGACCAAAGCTTTTCTTCGCACGCAGATCATGGGTGCGGATGACGTCGCGCAAGGGCGGAAGGGCGTCGATCATTGCCGACGTCCAGCCATATCTTGCGCCATCTGCACCGCCGCAATCAATGACGAGGGGTCCGCTACTCCCTTGCCCGCAATATCGTAAGCCGTCCCATGATCGGGCGATGTACGAACGAAAGGCAGTCCCAAAGTCACATTCACCCCATGCGCGAAATCAAGGGTCTTGATCGGGATCAACGCCTGATCGTGATACATGCAGACAGCCGCGTCATACGTTGCGCGCGCGGCTGCATGAAACATTGTATCCGCAGGCAATGGGCCGTTCAGCACCATGCCCTCGGCGCGCAACCGCTCCAGAACCGGGGCAATCACGGTCCCGTCCTCTTGTCCCATATGTCCGCCTTCTCCTGCATGCGGGTTCAGTCCGGCCACCGCAAGCCGCGGTGCCGCAACCCCGAAATCCCGGATCAGGCTTGCATGGGTGATGCGCAAAGTTTCTTCCAGCACGGCCTCTGTCAGCGTACCCGGCACATCTTTCAGGGGGATATGAATGGTCACAGGCACAACCCGCAGCGCGTCGCAGGCCAGCATCATCACCACCCGCCGGACACCTGCCAATTCGGCCAGAAATTCCGTATGGCCGGGAAACGCGAAGCCAGCGCCAGTTTTCAACGCACCCTTGTTGATCGGACATGTCACGATCCCGCAGGCCGCACCGTCCTGCACCAGACCGACTGCGCGCGCGATCACCTCAATCACTGCCGCCGCATTGGCCGCATCGGGGGCACCCGGCAGGGCAGGGGCAGGAAAGGCATGGCGTAACACCGGCAATACCCCCACCTCAACCGCGACCGCGTCATCCGGGGCAGAAACCAGTTCCCAACGCGCCCCTGTTGGCAAATGCTGCGGGTCACCCAGCCAGACAAAACCCGCCCGCGCGCCCAGCGCTTCGTGTGCCTTCACGGCGATTTCCGGGCCTATGCCACACGGATCGCCACAGGTCATGATCAAAGGCTTCATATGCACTCACCGCCCCAACATTTTCTTGCCTCAAATACTCCGGGGGGTGAATTGGCCGCAAGGCCAAGAGGGGGGCAGCGCCCCCCTTTTCTTCAGGGCCCTTTCCATATCCAACCACCCCCAAAGACACGGCTGCCCTCTGGGGCATAGAACACACATGCCTGACCGGGGCTGATCCCTTCTTCCGGGCTCAACAACTCCACCTGCGCTTCTGTTTCTGAGAGCGGGCGCACGATCGCAGGGGCCGGCGGGCGGGTCGAGCGCAGCTTGACCCCCATCTCCCATTCGGGCTGCGAGGTGAAGGGCGCATCGCCCAGCCAATTGATCTCGCGCACCGGCACGGTACGCGTGGCCAGTGCCGTTTTCGGGCCGACAATCACGCGCCGCGCCACAGGGTCCAGTCGCACCACATAAAGCGGATCACTCAGCCCGCCGATGCCCAGCCCCTTGCGTTGCCCTATGGTGTAGTGAATCACGCCGCGATGCGTGCCCAGCACATGGCCTTCAAGATCGACTATCTCGCCGGGGTCAGCCGCGCCGGGGCGCAGCTTCTCGATGACCGCGGCATAGTTGCCATCGGGCACAAAGCAGATGTCCTGACTGTCAGGCTTGTCCGCCACACTCAGCCCATGCCGTGCTGCCAGCGCGCGGGTTTCGGCCTTGGTTTCCAGATGGCCAAGCGGAAAGCGCAAATACTCCAACTGCTCGCGCGTGGTCGAGAACAGAAAATAACTCTGATCCCGAACAGGGTCGGCGGCGCGGTGCAATTCTGCCCCGTGCAGGCCCATCTTGCGCTGGATGTAATGCCCTGTTGCCATGCAATCAGCACCCAGATCCTTTGCCGTCTCCAGCAGATCGCGGAATTTCACGCGCTCATTGCAGCGAATGCAGGGCACAGGTGTGGCCCCGGCCAGATAGGCGTCTGCGAATTCGTCAATTACCGATTCGCGGAAATGCGACTCGTAATCCAGCACATAATGCGCAAAGCCCATTTCATCGGCCACGCGGCGGGCATCATGAATATCGCGCCCCGCGCAACACGCTCCTTTTTTCGCCAAGGCGGCCCCGTGGTCATAGAGTTGCAGGGTTACGCCGACGACATCATATCCTTCTGCCGCCAGCTCTGCGGCAACCACCGAACTGTCCACACCGCCGGACATGGCTACGACAACCCGCGTGTCGGCAGGTGGCTTGGCAAGGCCAAGCGAATTCAGGGGTGGATCATATGGCATTGAGCTGCTCCGCAAGATTGCGCGAAATATAAGAAAATCCTCTCTATTCTCAAGGCCCATATCCCATTTCAATCAACCCGACATTAATCAGATGGCGCGATTCTGTCTTCATCCACGGGATATAGGGTGAAGAGGGACTGCAAAATGTACATCAAACGTGTCGATGGGCCGCGCGCAATAACGTTGCAAGATGGCTCGATTCTTACTCTGGCAGACCTGCCGCCAAACGATACGCGGCGCTGGGTGGCCAGTCGCAAGGCAATTGTCATCAAAGCGGTCGAATCGGGGCTTTTGTCAAAGAAAGCCGCGCTAGATCGGTATGATCTGTCCGAAGAAGAATATGATCTGTGGAAAGATGCCATCACCGATCATGGTCTGGACGCGCTGAAAGTCACCGCATTGCAAAAATATAGACGCTTGTAGGTTGAATCGGTTTTCTTCATCGTTCGGTAACGGAGAGTTAACGTTTTTGCGCGAGTCTCGGTTAACGACGTAAAAGGAGAACCAGATGCGCGTTTTGCTTGTTGAAGATGACCCCACGACTTCTCGCAGTATCGAGATGATGCTGACGCATTCCGACTTCAATGTTTACGCGACCGATCTGGGCGCAGATGCGATCGAACTCAGTAAGTTATATGATTATGATCTGATCTTGCTGGATCTGAATCTGCCTGACATGGCGGGTTTGGATGTGTTGCGTCAGGTGCGGCTTGCGCGCGTTGACACGCCGATCCTGATTCTGACCGGTGATACAGACACGAACACCAAGCTGCGCGGCTTCGGGGGTGGGGCAGATGATTACCTGACCAAGCCATTTCACCGCGAAGAACTCGTGGCGCGCATTCACGCCATTATCCGCCGCAGCAAGGGGCATGCGCAGTCTGTCATCCGCACCGGCAGACTTGCAGTCAATCTGGATGCAAAGACGGTCGATGTGGATGGGCAGGCCGTGCATCTGACCGGCAAGGAATACCAGATGCTCGAATTGCTCAGCTTGCGCAAGGGAACCACGCTGACCAAGGAAATGTTCCTGAACCATCTTTATGGCGGCATGGATGAGCCAGAGTTGAAGATCATTGATGTGTTCATCTGCAAACTTCGCAAGAAGCTGACCGAAGCGACCGATGGCGACAACTACATAGATACCGTCTGGGGCCGGGGGTATGTGCTGCGCGACCCTGCGATCAAATCCACCTCGCAGCCACAGGATGCGCTGTCGGCATGAGGGGGCGCGCGCCTTTGGACTGGACGTAACCGCGCTGCAGACCTATCACATGCCCAACGTGGTTGAGAGGACAGGGGCAGGACAGTGGCACAAGGCTCTGGTTCGCAAGAAACTGGCATGACGCAGGCCGTCACGGAACTTGATGAGCAGACAGCGCGCGCAGAACTGGAGCGGCTCGCTGACATCATCGCGCGCGCAGATCGCGCCTATCACGGTGAAGACGCGCCTATACTTTCTGACGCCGAGTATGACGCCTTGCGCCGCCGCAATGCGGAAATCGAGGCACGGTTTCCCGCACTCACGCGCGAGGACAGTCCCAGCCTCCAGATCGGGGCCGCTCCGGCGGAAGGGTTTGGCAAAATCCGCCATGCCCGCCGGATGCTGTCATTGGCCAATGCCTTCAGTGAACAGGATGTGGCAGATTTTGTCGCAGGTATCCGTCGGTTTCTGGGCCTTGGCGAAGCAGCACCCCTGCACTTCACGGTCGAGCCGAAAATTGACGGGCTGTCTTTGTCGCTGCGGTATGAGGACGGCGCGCTGGTCCATGCGGCCACACGTGGCGATGGCGAAACCGGCGAAGATGTCACCGCGAATGCGCGCACCATCCGCGACATTCCACAGCAGATAGACGATGCGCCCGGCATTCTGGAAATCCGGGGCGAAGTGTATATGTCCCACGCCGATTTCGCGGCCCTTAACACACGGCAAGCCGAGATCGGGGGCAAGACCTTTGCCAACCCGCGCAATGCTGCGGCAGGGTCTTTGCGCCAACTCGATGCCAATATCACCCGTGCGCGCCCGTTACGCTTTTTCGCCTATGCTTGGGGCGCGCTGTCCCAGCCGTTGGCAGACACCCAATCAGGCGCGATAGAACGCCTTGCACAGATGGGATTCGTGACCAACCCGCTCTTTCGCCGCTGCGAGACGTTGGAGGAGATGTTCACCACTTATGCCGAAATTTCGACGCAACGTGCCAGTCTGGGCTATGACATTGACGGGGTTGTCTACAAGCTTGATGATCTGGCGCTGCAAGATCGTCTGGGGCTGCGCTCCACCACACCGCGCTGGGCGATTGCGCATAAATTTCCGGCAGAACTGGCATGGACGGAACTGCTTGGCATCGACATTCAGGTGGGGCGGACGGGCGCGCTCAGCCCGGTTGCGCGGCTGCGGCCTGTCACGGTGGGCGGGGTCGTCGTCTCGAATGCGACGCTGCATAACGAAGACTATATCGCGGGGCGCGATTCGCGCGGCCAGCCTTTGCGCGAGGGGCGCGACATCCGCATCGGCGACTGGGTCGAAGTGTACCGCGCGGGCGATGTTATTCCTAAAATTCGAGATATTGACCCAAAGCGCCGCCCCGCCGATGCGCAACCCTACAGCTTCCCCGAGATGTGCCCCGAATGCGGCAGCCCGGCCCTTCGGGAACCCGGCGATTCCGTGCGCCGCTGCACTGGCGGGTTGATCTGCCCTGCGCAAGCGGTTGAACGGTTGAAGCATTTTGTCAGCCGCGCCGCATTTGATATCGAAGGGCTGGGCGCCAAACAGGTCGAGGCGTTCTGGCGCGACGGCTGGATCAAGACCCCGCAGGATATTTTCACGCTCAAAGACAGGTACGGGCCGGGCCAGCCGCGTCAGGTGAAGAACCGCGAAGGCTGGGGCGAGAGATCGGCGCAAAACCTGTTTGATGCGATTGACGACAAACGCCGCATCCCGCTGGCACGGTTGATCTTTGCGCTGGGCATCCGGCATGTCGGCGAAACCTCTGCCGGAATGTTGGCAGGGCATTACGGCACATGGAGCGCCTTCCGACAGGCCATGCGAGAGGCCATCGACCCGGACACCCCCGCCCATGCCGATCTGATCTCGATTGATGGTGTCGGCCCGGTGATGGCAAATTCGCTGCTGACCAGTTTTCAGGCCGAGGCCGATGAGATTGACGCGCTTGCGGCTTATCTTGATGTAATTCCCGCCGAGATGCGCGCCTCTGACAGTCCGGTCGCGGGCAAGACGGTTGTGTTCACCGGCACGTTGGAGCGCATGACC
The DNA here is from genome assembly GCF_006716865.1 of Roseinatronobacter monicus. Taxonomy (NCBI): domain Bacteria; kingdom Pseudomonadati; phylum Pseudomonadota; class Alphaproteobacteria; order Rhodobacterales; family Paracoccaceae; genus Roseinatronobacter; species Roseinatronobacter monicus. The sequence goes on from NZ_VFPT01000001.1 coordinate 1,612,555, forward strand.
CGCGCCGAAGCCAAGGCCCGCGCCGAAGGTTTGGGCGCCAAGGTGGCGGGGTCGGTATCGGCCAAGACCGATTTTCTGGTGGCGGGTCCGGGCGCGGGCAGCAAGGCGAAAAAGGCGGCTGATCTGGGCATAGAGGTGCTGGACGAAGACGCCTGGCTGGCCCTGATCGGAGCGGGCTAAGATGGCCGCGCGCCCTGAAATCCTGTTCCCCCTTTTTGCCGGGCTGGACACGCTAGAGGGGGTGGGGCCAAAAACTGTTAAAAGTTTCAGCGCCTTGCATATTGAGACGCCGCGCGATCTGATCTTTCATCTACCTCATAACCTGATTGACCGGACCCGCCGCGCCAGTCTTCGCGGGCTGGAATTTCCAACCACTGCGACAGTCGAGGTGACAATTGGCGCGCACCATCCGCCGCGCAGTCGCGGGCGTCCGTACCGCGTGCATGTGCAGGATGCGCAAGGCGAATTTCAGCTGGTCTTTTTCCATGCGCGCGGGGACTATCTGCAAAAGCTGCTGCCCACCGGGCAAAAGCGGCTTGTGTCTGGCAAGGTCGAATTGTTCGACGGGATTGCGCAAATGGTGCACCCCGATCATATCCTGCGGCCAGACGAGGCGACAGATCTGCCACAAGCAGAACCCGTCTATGCCCTAAGCGCGGGTGTCAGCCCCAAGCTGATGGCCAAGGCCGTCTCAGGGGCATTGACCCGCGTGCCTGTATTGGCCGAATGGATCGACCCCGCGCAAAAGGCGCGCGAAGGCTGGCCGGATTGGCACAGCGCCATCGCCTCGGCCCATCAGCCCGCGCATCTGTCTGATCTGGCCGCATCCAGCCCGGCACGCACACGTTTGGCCTATGACGAATTTCTGGCCCATCAACTGACGCTGGCACTGGCCCGCGCGCGCCAGCGTCGTAAACCCGGCAGGCAAAGTCACGGCACAGGCGCGTTGCAGGCCAAGGTGTTGTCGGCATTGGAGTATGCCCCGACAGGCGCACAAAACCGCGCAATCGCCGAGATTGTTGCCGATATGGCCTCTGCCAGCCGCATGAACCGCCTTTTGCAAGGCGATGTGGGCGCAGGCAAAACGCTGGTGGCACTGATGGCGCTGCTGGTCGCGGTCGAGGCGGGCGGGCAGGGCGTTATGATGGCCCCGACCGAGATACTGGCGCGTCAGCATCTTGAAAGCCTTGGGCCGTTGGCGCAAGCGGCAGGAGTTAAACTGGCACTGCTGACCGGGCGCGACAAGGGGGCAGAGCGCGCTGCGAAGCTTGCAGCGCTGGCCGAGGGGCGCTTGCAGATCGTTGTCGGCACCCATGCCGTATTCCAGAAGGGCGTCGAGTTTTGTGACCTGCGCCTTGCGGTGGTGGATGAACAACACCGCTTTGGCGTGGCACAGCGCGCCGCCCTTGCGGCCAAAGGCGCGGGCGCTGATGTGCTGGTTATGACCGCAACGCCCATTCCCCGTTCGTTGGCGCTGGCGCAATATGGCGATATGGATGTCTCGGTGCTGGATGAAAAACCACCGGGCCGCAAACCGGTGCAAACGGCACTGGTTTCGACCGCGCGGATGGACGAGGTGGTCGATCATCTGCGCGCCGCCGTGGCCGAAGGGCGGCAGGCCTATTGGGTCTGCCCACTGGTCGAGGAATCCGAGGTCAGTACCCTGACCGCTGCCCATGCCCGGTTCGAGCATTTGCGCGCCACCCTTGGCGAGGGGGTGGTGGGCCTTGTTCATGGCCAGCTGCCCCCCGCCGAGAAAGACGCATCCATGGCGCGGTTCATCGCCGGTCAGACCAAATTGCTGGTGGCAACCACGGTGATCGAGGTGGGGGTGAATGTGCCCAACGCCACGATCATGGTGATCGAACGCGCCGAAAGTTTCGGCCTTGCGCAACTGCACCAGTTGCGGGGCCGGGTCGGGCGCGGGGCGGCGGCATCGACTTGCCTGCTGATGTACGAGCCGCCCTTGGGCGAGACTGCGGCGCGCCGCCTGAAACTGCTGCGTGACACCGAAGACGGTTTTCGCATTGCTGAAGAAGATATGGCCATTCGTGGCGCGGGCGATCTGATCGGTACGGCCCAATCTGGCGTGCCACGGTTTCGTGTGGCCGATCTGGAACAACAGGCGGGGTTGATGGCCATCGCCCAAAGTGACGCACGCAATTTGCTACAAAGCGACCCCGACCTGACCGGTGAGCGCGGGCAGGCGGCACGTGTTTTGCTGTGGCTGATGGAGCAGGACAAGGCGATCCGCTACCTGTCCGTCGGATAAGTTCCTAAAATGTTCTTGACTGATTCGGGAACATATGAGAACAAAGCGGCAACACCAGATGGAGGATGCCATGAACCCCAAATCAAACCCCGCTTTTTGGCAGGATCTTGCTGGCGCACTTGCGCTTGGCGTGTTGGTTTTTGCCACGCTACATCTGCCTTTGTTTAGCTGAACTGCCTGCCAGTCAGATTGCCGCTCATACTGCCACGCACTGATGTCTGCCCTAACCTGCCGCCTCCATGCCCGCCCGCATGTGCGGCGGTTTTTTTTATGCGTGTCATTTGCCAAAGGCGCACACACTGGCTATCTGGTGCATAACTTAGAACAGGTGGTGACATGACCAAGACACTTCACATCGTGGGCGGCGGGATGGCCGGGTCCGAAGCTGCGTGGCAGGCGGCCAATATGGGTGTGCAGGTGGTGCTGCATGAAATGCGCCCGACCAGAGGCACATTTGCGCATCAGACCGAGTATCTGGCGGAAATGGTCTGCTCCAACTCCTTCCGCTCGGACGATGATGAACAAAACGCCGTGGGGTTGCTGCATTGGGAAATGCGTGCGGCGGGTGGCTTGATCATGCATATGGCTGACCGCCACGCCTTGCCAGCCGGGGGCGCATTGGCCGTGGACCGCGATGCCTTTGCCCAAGCCGTGACCGAGACACTTCTTGCCCACCCGAATATCCGGCTAGAGCGGGGCGAGATCAACACATTGCCCGATGACGGGCAGTGGATCATTGCCACGGGCCCGCTGACCTCGGACAGGCTGGGGCAGGCCATTGCGGCCGAGACGGGCAGTGATGCGTTGGCTTTCTTCGACGCCATTGCGCCGATTGTCTATTTCGAGTCCATCGACATGTCGAAAGCATGGTTCCAGTCGCGCTACGACAAGGGAGAGACGGAAGCAGAGCGCAAAGCCTATCTGAACTGCCCCATGACCCGCGAAGAGTATGAAGCCTTCATCGACGCGCTGATTGCCGCTGACAAGACCGAGTTCCATGAGGGGGAAACTGCGGGCTATTTTGATGGTTGCCTGCCGATCGAGGTGATGGCGGAGCGCGGGCGCGAAACCCTGCGCCACGGCCCGATGAAGCCTGTGGGCCTGACCAATCCCCATACACCCGGCGTCAAACCCTATGCCGTCGTGCAATTGCGCCGCGACAATGCTTTGGGCACGCTCTACAATATCGTCGGCTTCCAGACCAAGATGAAGTATGGCGCGCAAACATCTGTTTTCAAATCCATACCCGGCCTACAGGATGCGTCATTCGCGCGTCTGGGCGGCATTCACCGCAACACGTTTCTGAATGCGCCAACCTTGCTGGACGATCAACTGCGCCTGCGCTCCAAGCCTAATATCCGGTTTGCAGGCCAGATCACCGGGGTCGAAGGCTATGTCGAATCCGCGGCGATGGGTTTGCTTGCAGGCAGACTTGCGGCGGCGGAGTTGCTGGACCAATCCGCGCCACCCCCGCCGCGCGAAACCGCACTCGGGGCCTTGGTCCATCACATCACCGGCGGGGCAGAGGCCAAAACCTTTCAGCCCATGAACGTGAATTTCGGCCTGTTTCCGCCCATTGACGCCAAGGGTGGGCGGCGCGGACGGCGTGATCGCTACAAAGCCTATACTGACCGCGCCAAAGCCGCGTTCACCGAATGGCTGGGACATGCGGGCCGCGATGCCGCCTGAGGGGCGCATCACACGCTTTGCGCCATCCCCGACAGGCCCGCTGCATCTGGGCCATGCCTATGCGGCCCTTGTCGCATCGCAGCGCGCTGTGGCAGGGCGGTTCCTTCTACGGATCGAGGACATCGACCAAAGCCGCTGTCGCACCGAGTTCGAGGCGCAGATTTACGAAGATCTGCGCTGGCTGGGCCTTCGGTGGCCTGAACCTGTGATGCGCCAATCCACGCGCCTCCCGGCCTACCGCGCTGCGCTGGAGAAACTGGCCGCTCTGGGCGTGATTTACCCCTGCTCCTGTACCCGCGCCGATATTCGCGCAGCCCTCAGCGCACCGCAGGAAATGGCCGCAGTTCATGGCCCCGACGGGCTGGTCTATCCCGGCACATGCCGCGCCCGCCCTATGGAACAGGCACTGCCAGATGATGCCCTGCGCCTGAATATGCGCGCAGCACTGTCACATTGCGGCCCCCTCTCTTTTATCGAAACAGGGCCGTTGCATGATGCACTGCACCCCCTCGACCCGGATTGGATGATTGAGAATGTCGGCGATGTGGTTCTGTCCCGCCGCGATATGGGAACCAGCTATCATCTGTCGGTAGTGGTCGATGACGCCGCACAGGGCATCACGGAAGTGACCCGCGGCGATGATCTGTTCGAGGCAAGTTTTATCCATGTCCTGCTTCAGGCGCTGCTCGAACTTCCCCGCCCAAGCTATTATCATCACAAACTTATTCGCGACGATTCTGGCAAACGTCTGGCCAAGCGCGACAATGCGCGCGCGATTGCGCAACTGCGCGCCGAAGAGGCCAGTGCGCAGGATATCCGGCTTATGCTGGGTCTGTAAGCGGTGCCATCAATTCCACCTCCGCGCCCCCGCGCACGGCCGTGTAAAAGCAGCTTTGACGCATCGTATGGCAGGCGGGGCCGGATTGCTCGACCACTACAAGCACGCAATCGCGGTCGCAATCAAAGCGGAAGTCGACCAGCTTTTGCACGTGACCAGAGCTTTCGCCCTTCACCCAAAAGGCCTGACGCGAGCGCGACCAGTATGTAACGCGCCCGGTTTCCAGCGTGCGACGCACGGCATCTGCAGTCATCCACGCCATCATCAGGATCTGACCGCTTGCATGATCCTGCGCAATCGCGGGGATCAGACCTTTTTCGTCATATGTGAGGGTTTGCGGATCGAAATTCATGGGCTATGTCCCTAAATAAGCAGTGCAACTCTTACCGCACCCCGCCACCAAGGAAAACCCGCTATGGCCGATAATGCCGATCTGATCAAACTCTATTCCGGGCGCATTCTGGCCTTGGCCGCAGATATCCCGCATCATGCCCGGCTCGATACACCACAAACCAGCGTCAAGCGCCGCTCACCCTTGTGCGGGTCCACGGTCACTGTTGATCTCGACATGCAGGACGGGCGCATCAGCCGTTTCGGGCAAGATGTAAAGGCCTGTGCGCTTGGTCAGGCCGCCGCGGCAGTTCTGGGGCAGGTGGTCATCGGGCGCTCCCCGAGCGAGCTGACAACGGCGCGCGATCAGTTGCGCGCAATGCTCACCGCGTCTGGTCCCGTGCCGGATGCGCCCTTCGAGGGCTATGAGGTACTGATACCTGCGCAAGAATATCGCAACCGCCACGCCTCGATCCTTCTCGCCTTGGACGCGACAGTCGAAGGCTGTTTGCACTTGCAAGATCAGTCAACAAACGCCTTGTGACCGCATTTTCTTGCGTCAAGTACTCAAGGGGGTGAATTGGCCGCAGGCCAAGAGGGGGCATTAAGCCCCCTTATGTCACCACATCGGGGGCCTCGCGCCCCAAACGGGTTTTAAGATCGCTCAGCGCGTCGGTTGCGGCGATCACCGGGGCTAGCGCGGATTGCGCATCTTGGGTCAATCCCTCTGGTCCAGTAGCATAGCGCTCCATATAGACGCGTAAAGTTGCCCCCGCGGTTCCCGTCCCCGATAAGCGCAGCACCAGCCGCGCGCCTTGTTTGAAATGTATCTGAAGCCCCTGATGCACCGTGACCGACCCATCTACCGGATCAAGATACGAGAAATCCTCGGCCTGCGTCACCGTCAACGGGCCAAAATCCTGCCCCGCTAGCGCATCCAAACGGGCGCGCAAATCGGTGATCAACTCCTGTGCCGCGGCCGCATCCACTTCTTCATAATCATGGCGGGAATAATAGTCGCGTCCGAATTCGCGCCAATGCGCCGCCATCACATCGGCCACCGGGCATCGCTTATGGGCCAGAATATTAAGCCACATCAACACGGCCCATAATCCATCCTTTTCACGAATATGGTCAGAGCCCGTCCCAGCAGATTCCTCGCCGCAAAGTGTTGCGCGCCCTGTGTCCAGAAGATTGCCGAAAAACTTCCAACCTGTGGGCGTGGCATAGCAGTCCAGCCCGCACGCCTGTGCCACGCGGTCGAGCGCACAGGATGTGGGCATCGAGCGTGCGACCCCTGCAAGACCCTTGTCATAGCCCGGTGCAAGATGCGCATTCGCCGCGATCACAGCAAGCGAATCGGACGGGGTGACATAGACCCCGCGTCCCACGATCATGTTGCGATCCCCATCCCCGTCCGAGGCAGCGCCAAAATCCGGGGCATCATCTGCCATCATCACGGCCATCAACTCATGTGCCCAGACCGGGTTCGGGTCCGGGTGTCCGCCGCCAAAATCGGGCAGGGGGACTGCGTTCATGACGCAATCTTCGGGCGCGCCAAGGCGATTGACCAGAATCTCGCGGGCATAAGGCCCGGTCACGGCGTGCATGGCATCAAACCGCAGCCGAAATCCGCCCGCCATAAGCGCCCGAATGGCATTGAAATCGAACAACTGCTCCATCAGCGCGGCATAATCGGAAACCGGATCGACCAGCTCGACCACTGTATCGCCCAGATGGATTGTCCCGACTGATGACAAATCTATGTCTGGGCTTTCTGCGATCTGATAGGTCGTGATTGTGGTCGTGGCCTTGAAGATAGCATCGGTCACAGATTCCGGTGCCGGGCCACCATTGGCGGTGTTGAACTTCACCCCGAAATCACCATCGAGCCCGCCGGGATTGTGGCTGGCCGACAGAATTACCCCACCATCCGCGCCCCGCAGCCGAATGAGGTTCGAGGCCGCAGGCGTGGACAGCAAGCCATCCTGCCCCACAATCACCTTGGCTGCACGCGCGGCAACGGCCATCTTAATGATGATCTGCACCGCATCCGCATTGAAGAACCGGCCATCGCCCCCCACCACAAGCGTTTTGCCCTGCAAACCGCCAATCCCGTTCCAGATACTCTGGACAAAATTCTCCAGATATCCCGGTGTTCTGAAAACGCGGGTTTTCTTGCGCAGCCCCGATGTGCCGGGTTTCTGCCCTTCAATCGGTGTGGTGGCAATTGTCGTAATCATCTTTACCTCTGGCCTGTCAAACTGTGCATACCCTGTCTGCGCGCTGATGGTTTTACAAGCGGCGCAACGTGATACAGATCACTAGGGGTGGTTTTTGTCATTCTGGCGGCAGAAAAATCTTGGGAAAGTGGCAACCACTTGTGTCAAATCAATGCGGCACGGCCCGGCTTTTGCGACACAGAGCGTGGGAAAAAGGAACAGGCAATATGCGGATACTTGTGTTTAATGCGGGCAGCTCTTCGTTGAAGTTCGGTGTTTACGACATTCCGCGCGGGGGTGGTCTGGTGCAGATGCAGCAGTGTTTCAAAGGCAGTTTTGATCGGTTTGGGGCAGGGGGGTGCGACTACCGCGCCGGCCTTGACGAGGGGACGGTGACCCGCGCCCCATACACAGATCTTGCATCCGCGACGCAGGCCGTGCCCGACATGCTGGCGCGCGCGGGCATCACAGGGATTGAGGCGGTTGGGCACCGCATTGCGCATGGCGGTGCGGAATTTACCGCTGCCACCGCGCTGAGTGCCGAGGTTCTGGAAAAAATCCATGCGCTGACCCCGCTTGCGCCCTTGCATAACCCCGCCAATCTGAAAGCAGTCGAAATTGCGCGCGACGTCTGGCCCGATCTGCCGCAATGGGCCGTGTTTGATACCAGTTTTCATCTGACCAATCCGGCCCGTGCTGTCACCTATGCGGTGCCACAACACTGGCGTGACGCGGGCCTGCGGCGGTTCGGCTTTCACGGCACATCGCATAAATATGTGGCACAGCGCGCAGCCGAAGCCTTGGGCCGGGAGTTGCGTGATCTGCGCCTGATCAGTCTGCATTTGGGCAATGGGGCCAGTGCCTGTGCGGTTGCCTTGGGCGAAAGTATCGATTCCTCTATGGGCATGACCCCCTTGGAAGGTCTGGTCATGGGCACGCGCTCAGGCGATGTGGACCCGGGGCTGTTTGGATATCTGTCGCGCCAGATGGGCCTTGGCATCACCGAGATCGAGGATGCATTGTACCGTGACAGCGGCTTGAAGGGATTGACCGGATCGTCAGACATGCGCGATGTCGAAGACCGCGCTGCGGCAGGCGATGCAGATGCGCAGCTTGCGATCAACATTTATGCTTATCGTGCGCGAAAATATATTGGCGCCTATGCGGCGGCGATGGGGGGGCTGGATGCGCTGATCTTTACGGGCGGGATTGGCGAAAACTCCCCCTCCATGCGGCGGCGCATTTGTGATGGGCTGGAATTTATGGGCCTGAAGCTGGACCATGACAGAAATATGGCCGTAGAGCTGGGCGCGCATGCTGCGCCGCAAATTCAGGCCTATGGTACGCGGGTCAATGTGTTGGTCACAGAAACCGCCGAGCAATTGATGATTGCACGCGAAGTGGCGCAGGCGATCCGCACCCCCCAAGGCGAAGCCTTGCGCATTCCGATTGCTGTATCCGCGCGGCATGTGCATTTGTCGCAGTGCGCGGTCGATGCGTTGTTCGGGCCGGGATATGAACTGACGCCGGACAAGCCCTTGCGCCAAAAAGGCCACTGGGCCGCGCGCGAACGCGTCGTCTTGCACGGGCCAAAGGGCGAGATTGCAAATGTCGCCATTCTGGGGCCATTGCGCGACCGCACACAGGTCGAGATTTCGCGCACGGACGGGTTTGCCCTTGGGATCGATGCGCCTGTCCGCCAAAGCGGCGCATTGGATGGCACGCCACATATCCGGCTGATTGGTCCGGCGGGGCAATATGATACGAACGGGCTGATTATTGCCGCGCGTCACATTCATATGAACAGCGCCGACGCACAGCAGATCGGGCTGTCCGATGGCGACACGGTGAATGTCACCCTGACGACATCGGGGCGTGGTCTGACCTTTGGCGGTGTGTTGATCCGGGTGACGGACAATGCCTTTACTGAAATGCATATCGACACGGATGAGGCCAATGCGGCGGGTATTTCCGGCGCTGTCGAAGGCGAGTTGAGCGGTGAAGCGGTGTTGCGCAGCACTTGATCGGCAAACCGCCACCAAATTGCACCGCGCGGCATTCGGGTGAAAATCTGGGGCAGGGCGGTGCAAGCTCAGTCCGGCACCGGTTTAAGGCTGATCTCCTCAGTGTCGACAAGTCTGCGCACCACCGCCGCAATCCGGTTGGACGCCGCGCCATGATCCAGCTTGGCGGGTGGGGGCAGGGCGGCGGCATCATCTTGCAAAGTGGTCGCAGCGCGCTTGGACATATTTTCGAGCAAGAAGGCGATGCAGGCGCCCTCCTCTTCGTCTTTGGCCGCAATGACAGTGAGCATATCCTCATTGGCCACTTCGCGCATCACTATGGGGACGTCGCGTGCGTGAATGCGGTCAGCAATATCCTTGAAGGTAAAGATTGATTTGCGCACGTCACGCGCAAAAATCTTGTCCGCGGTTTCCAGCCGTTCCAACACGGAATCGCGCATCTCCGGGGTGGAGGAGTTCAAAATTTCGCCCACGCGCTTCTTTGGTGGATCGGCAAAGGCCCGCAACGGTTTTGCGCTGATCTGGTCCGCAAGCGTGGCCCCGATCCGCGCGACAGCATCAGGGCCAATCGCTTCGGTCTGGGCAATGCCCATGGCCAACGATTGCGCCAGATCAGGGCCAAGCTGCATCAGCAGCCGGGCGGCTTTCTCGGTGGTGAGTTTCGACAGCAATACGGCGGACACAACCTGAGATTCCTGTTTCAACACCGCCAGCAAGGTTTCGTCTTCGGCCAGTTCAAGCGTCATCCAGGCATCATCAAGATCACCCCCGCGCGAGATTGCCCGCAATCTTTTCACGGTCCGTTGATCGAGTTTATCCTCAATCAAGGACAATGCCGCATCCAGATCGTCGGGAAATGACAGCCCGACCTGTTCCAACATCTCGATAAATTCCTCGACCACAGCGTTCATGGTCGCGCGGTCGACCAACCGCATCCGCCCCAAGGTTTGCGTCAGTTCAGCCTGCATTTCATTTGGCAGCTTCGATATCGGTATATCTGCGCCATGTGCGATCAGGGCACGCACGACAATCGCCGCTTTTTGCGCGCCGGTCAGATGGTCGGTCCGAACGCGCCGGTTTTCGGGCTGTGGGGGGGTGCTTGTTCTGCCCATGCCTGCGCGATCAGTTGCGAGTTTCAGGGGCAATGTCTGGATGTCGCGCTGTTGGTCTGTCATGTCACTTTGCTGCACTGCCTGTGGTCTGGACCTGACCATAGCCACACACAGATCAAAAAAGCGTTTACATCGCGATCAATTAAAAAAGGCGCCCCGAAGCGATTGTTCGGGGCGCCCTTAAAATATCGGTCGTGCGTTAGCTGCTTACAGGTTCGACGCAGACAGACGTCGCTGCATCCCAAACCTGACCCTCGGCACATACCGAAGCTGTCTGATCCATTTTCGTGCTAGAGCACATGGCCGAGGCAATGGCTGGGCTGATGCTCAGAGCCAAGGCAGCAAGAGTGATTTTCAGTTTCATGTCAGTCTCCTTTTGCTGTGGGACCGACAATAGCACGATTCTTTCAAAAACAAGCGCCCGGCGGTTATTTTCCGTCAAAAACCCGCGCAAAAATCGTCTCGACATGCTTTGTATGGTAATCAAGATCAAATTTTGAGCGGATATTCTCTTCTCCCAAAGCTGCCAGCACATCATCATCGGCCAGCAGTTCTTCGAGAAAATCGCAACCCTTTTCCCAGACCTTCATCGCGTTGCGCTGAACCAGTGTATAGCTGTTCTCGCGGCTGACACCGGCCTGTGTCAGCGCCAGAAGCACGCGCTGCGAATGGATCAGGCCACGAAACTTGTTCATATTGGCAATCATATTGTCTGGATAGACCACCAGCTTGTCGATCACATTTGTCAGACGGGCAAGCGCGAAATCCAGCGTTACAGTTGCATCCGGGCCGATCATCCGCTCGACCGAGGAATGCGAAATATCGCGTTCATGCCAAAGCGCCACATTTTCCATCGCAGGGATCACCGCCATGCGCACCAGTCGCGCCAGACCTGTCAGATTCTCGGTCAATACTGGATTGCGCTTGTGCGGCATCGCACTGGAACCTTTCTGGCCCTTTGAGAAGAACTCTTCAGCTTCCAACACTTCTGTGCGCTGCATGTGCCTGATTTCAATGGCAATATTCTCGATGCTGGAGGCGATCACACCCAATGTGGCAAAGAACATAGCGTGGCGGTCGCGCGGGATGACCTGCGTGCTGATGGGTTCGGGCTGCAAGTCCATCTGCGCGCAGACATGCGCCTCGACGAATGGGTCGATATTGGCAAATGTGCCGACTGCACCCGAAATGGCGCCAGTCGCAATTTCAGCACGGGCAGCGGTCAGGCGGTCGCGGTTGCGCTTCATTTCCGCATAAAAGCGCGCAAACGTCAGACCCATGGTCGTGGGTTCGGCATGAATGCCATGACTGCGGCCCATGCGGATGGTGAATTTATGTTCCATCGCGCGGCGTTCCAGCGCGGCCAGAAGCGCGTCAATATCGGCCAGCAACAGATCAGAGGCGCGCACAAGCTGCACATTAAAGGTCGTGTCCAGAACGTCAGAGCTGGTCATGCCCTGATGCACAAAGCGCGCTTTGTCATTGCCGATAATCTCGGCCAGATGCGTCAGAAAGGCGATGACATCATGTCTGGTGACGGCTTCGATCTCGTCAATGCGGGCGACATCAAACTCGACATCCTTGGCTTTCCAAACGGCGGCGGCGCTCTCGGTGGGAATGACGCCAAGTTCGGCTTGCGCATCGCAGGCATGGGCCTCAATTTCAAACCAGATGCGGAATTTGGTCTCTGGTGACCAGATATTAACCATCTCGGGGCGGGAATAACGCGGGATCATTGGGCCAAACCTTTTGAAAGCTTCTCGCGGGCCTGATAGCGGCTTGCTGGACAAGTCGCAAGGTAATCGGGTATCTGGTTATTTAACATAATACTGATTATGGGTTATATGGATAAGCGTGCGCTCAACCGCCCCAGATCACAATATCCCCTGCATTTGGTCTTTTCAAAGGGATCATTCTCGCCTATAGCGCCCCTACTTGTAGCCCGCACCCTTGGAGGCGGGCTTTTGATCTTGTAAAAGGAACACGAAAATGGCTGGTGAGATCCCGGATCTTGAGGCCGAGGTACGGACGGGGACAGGCAAGGGGGCCGCTCGTCAAGCTCGTCGTGAGCATCTCGTACCCGGTATTGTTTACGGTGGTGGCGCAGACCCACTGCCGCTGAATTTCAAATACAACTACCTGATTGCAAAGCTGAAGGCAGGCCGCTTCCTGTCGACGCTGTTCAACCTGAAGGTTGAAGGACAAGAAGATGTCCGCGTGATCTGTCGTGGTGTACAGCGCGACGTCGTCAAGGGCCTGCCCACACATGTGGACCTGATGCGCCTACGCCGCACGAGCCGGATCAACTTGTTTATTCCGGTTGAGTTCATCAACGCAGAAATCTGTGTCGGCATCAAGCGCGGTGGCACATTGACCGTCGTGCGCAGTGAAGTCGAATTGAACGTGCTTGCGGGGGAAATCCCTGAAAAGCTGGTGGTTGATCTTGAAGGCCGCAAAATCGGCGACACGATCACCATTTCGGCGATAACGCTGCCCGAAGGTACCAAGCCCACAATCGACCGTGATTTTGTTATCGCGAACCTTGCGGCACCACGTGCGCTGGTTGCAGCCGATGACGAAGAAGACACCGAAACCGTCTCAGAAGAGTGATCTTTGGCTGACGTGGTTATTGTGCGGGGCACCCAATCGGGTGCCCCGTTCGTTTGCGCCCTACCCTTCGCGCTGCGCCCCGGTGATACATTGAACCGAGTCGTAGAATTCCAGCTCTGGTGGCCCAAGATATATATCTGAATGCGCGCGCACGCCCTTGTGCGAACCGCGAAAATTCTGCGACTTTGCCCAGCCGTCAAACGCGGCCTTGTCACGCCACAGGGTATGGGACAGATAAATCGTCGCCTCATCTGTGTGCGCACCTCGGAACAGGTGAAACTCGACAAAACCGTCCAGCTCCGGCAATTTGCTTTCGCGCGATGTCCAGATTTCCTCGAATGCGGCTTCCTGTCCAGGACGCACCTTGAAGCGGTTGATTGTCAGATACATTTTGCCCCCTGAATTACATGTTGCCACACTCTAACCAAGCGTCCCGCCGGTGCAAGCAGGCGCTTTCCACTTGGCCATGGTTTGCCTATTGTGCGCCCAAGCGAGAAAGGACGATGCGATGAAACTCTTTGTGGGCTTGGGCAATCCGGGCGCGAAATATGCGGCCAACCGCCACAATATCGGCTTTATGGCGCTGGACCGTATCGCGGCCGATCACGGCTTTGGTTCGTGGCAGAAAAAGTTTCAGGGCGAAATCTGCCAAGGCATGCTGGGGGGCGCGAAAGTATCGCTGCTCAAGCCCATGACTTTCATGAATCTTTCAGGTCAGGCTGTGGGCGAAGCGATGCGATTCTACCAATTGGAACCTGCCGACCTGATGGTCTTTCATGACGAGTTGGACCTTGCCCCCGGCAAGCTGCGGCTGAAACAGGGCGGCGGACATGCGGGCCATAATGGGCTTCGTTCACTCCATGCGCATGTCGGGCCGGAATATGCACGCGTGCGCCTTGGTATTGGACATCCCGGCCACAAGGACAGGGTCGCACCCTATGTGTTGTCGGATTTCGCAAAATCCGATCAGGACTGGCTGGATGACCTGCTGCGCGGCATATCCGACGGTGCTGCGGCACTGGCAAGCGGGGATGGCGCGCGGTTCAGCAATGCCGTGGCGCTGCGCACTGGGCCTGTGCGCAAATCCAGCCCCCCTGCCCCAAAACCCACCAAGGAACCTGCGCCCGCCCCTGCTTCCCCGCCGCAAGAAGAAGATACGCGCAGCCCGTTGCAAAAACTGATGGATAAATTCCGGTGAATTTTCGTGACCACGCCCGTGTGCAATCCAAAGCCTGTGCCGCGCTTGGCTCTGCGTTCACGGCGCGTTTGCTGGATGTGCTGGCCGACAGGCTTGCACCCGGCCCAAGCGTGGCCGAGCGTCTGCTGAACTGGCCGGCAGATCGTTTGGGACCGGATGCTGTCGCGCTGCGACTGGCCGGCGCGTTGCATCATCTCGTGCTCAGCAACAAGGCACCCGTCCTGAGGCGGTTATATGACAGCCCCGAGGTTGCCTCGGACAGCCAGCTTTGGCGCGTGGTTGACGCCGCTTTGCGCCTTTATGCGTCAGATATCCTTGTCACGCTCGACAGCGCGCCCCAGACCAACGAATTGCGCCGCTCCGCAGTGCTGATTGCCGCCGCAAACTGGCTGGCAGCAACCTATAAGCTGCCGCTTGTGCTGTCAGAATTGGGCAGCTCTGCGGGGTTAAACCTGCTGTGGGACAATTACACGTTGGACATTGACGGCCAGCGCTTTGGGGCGGCAGATTCGCCTGTGGTGCTGACGCCCGAGTGGCATGGTGATTTGCCCGAACAGGTACGGCCGGTCATCCGCGCGCGTGCCGGGGTTGACCTGAACCCGCTTGATCCAGACGCGGATCGGCTGCGCCTGTTGTCGTATATCTGGCCGGATCAACCCGACCGCATGACGCGCACCGCCCATGCCCTTGATATAGCGATCGAGAAGCGGCCCCAGATCGCGCGGGCAAATGCCATCGACTGGCTGGAAACACGCTTGGCCCGTCCTGTCCCGCACGCCATTCATCTGGTCTTTCACACCATTGCATGGCAGTATTTCACACCCGAAGATCAGACGCGCGGATTGGATATATTGGCGCGTGCCGGGGCCAAGTGCCGCATGGATGAGCCGCTTGCTTATCTGTCGATGGAAGATGACGGAACCCGCCCCGGTGCCGCGCTCAATTTACACCTTTGGCCTGAGAATGTGCAATTCAATCTGGGACGCGCCGATTTTCATGGCCGCTGGGTAGAATGGCACGCCCCTGCCCCGTAAGCACTGGCTTTCCAAGTCACAGGGCTTAAGTCTCGAATATAGACCAGAAAGAGGGACAAAATGAGTATCAGAATGGATCTGTCGGTAAACGTTCTGGGCGGAAGTTTAACACCCTGTTCCCGCGACCCAATTACAGGGTTTTTCAGAAATGGGGCTTGCGACACCTGCCCCGAGGATGCGGGCTCTCACACAGTTTGTGCGGTGATGACCGAAGAATTTTTGGCATTCTCGAAATATCTGGGAAATGATCTTTCAACACCGCGCCCTGAATTTGCATTTGCAGGTTTGAAGGCGGGCGATCGATGGTGTTTATGTGCCGCGCGGTTCCTGCAAGCCCATCACGAAGGGGTGGCCCCGCGTGTTTTGTTGCAAAGCACGCATCAGCGCGCGCTGGATCTGGTGCCGATGGACGTGTTGAAACAATATGCCAGAGATCTGGATTAGGCGCGTGGCTCAGGCTCAATCGGGGGTGATGGAATATGCGTCTCGGCCAGCAGGTCATCAATAAAGAGGCTCAGTAGTTGCCCCCGACCGCTGACCCCCGCTTTGCGATAAATGGCGTTGGTCTGAGCCTTGACCGTCCCTTCCGAAGTTTTGCGTATTCCTGCTATTTCCTGCGTCGAGAACCCTTTGAGGAGCAGAAAAGCGACATCGCGCTCTGCGCGGGTAAGCTCCCAAAGCGCAAAACTCTCATCCACAACTTCCATGAATGCCCCAGAGGCCCGCTGCAACCGGGCTTCTGCCCTGCCGAGTCTGCGCTGGGATTGCAGCAGCAAAACACCAGACAAAACCAGCCCGATCAGCAAGGCGATTGCCGCGCCGATTTCCATTGCTTCGCGCAACCGCCAGTCAATCGGCTGACGTTCAATGCCCAAAACAGACATGCCGATATCGCCGATGAAAAACAGCGCACCGGCAGTCTGTACCAACACCATCAGCAATATGATGAAGTTAAGCCTCACCCGAGCCCCCTGCCATGACGGCCCAATCATCGCATAAGGAAGTTAATACAAGCAAAACCGTCCCCTCAATTACTTAATTGCGGGATGGAGGATCCAGGCAATACTGTGCCACCGCGCGGCATTTCATCCTTGTGAATTTCTGGTGGATTGCTTGGGCTGAATTCGACCGCGTAGTCCCGTATGATTTGCCCTGATGACAAATCGAGGACAACCTCTCGCCAGATCAATTCATTGGATGCAACAAATCGAACGCGGCCCAGAAGCGTGCGGGTTTCGGCGATGATCTCATACCCTTGTTGCAGCAACGCAACGCTGATCATTTCGGGAGTTATGCGCTGATCCGAGGCTTGTATGGGACCAGCCCAGATAAAGGCCAAGACCACAACACTCTTGATAAACAGAGCCCGAACACTCATGGCCCACCCCCTTGTGCAGTCCCTCCGATAGATGGAGAAGTGGCGCACCCCGCCAATAATACACGAGGTGCGCCTGACGCGCGAAACCAATTACATTTGCAGATGCCGGCGAACAAAACAAAATAAGCCAAGACACCGACACTGCATTTCCTGCACAGACGAATCTGGAATACTATTCAAAATTGGACATTCACTGATACCAGTTCAAAATTCATGCACATTCGGGCTACAAAAAAACAGCCATACCGTTAAAGCGCGCCACTCGATTTGCGATGGGGGTCCGGCGAAATTTCCGGCCATCGCGCTTCTGTGGTACAAGACAAATGGCGTCAAATCTATCGGCATTGTGTTTATAAACAGGCCATAAACCAGAGTTTATGCCTCCATTTCGAACCCAAGGTGCCGTGCCACAGTGAATATGTCCTTATCACCGCGTCCGCACATGTTCATGACCAGCAAATGATCCTCTGGCAGCTTTGGTGCAATCTTTAGGACATGCGCCAAGGCATGGCTTGGCTCCAACGCGGGAATGATTCCCTCTAATGCGCAGCAGGTCTGAAAGGCGGCCAATGCTTCGTCATCCGTGATCGAGACGTATTCGACCCGACCCACATCTTTCAGCCAGGCATGTTCCGGGCCAATACCGGGATAATCAAGACCTGCGGAAATCGAATGCCCTTCCAGAATCTGGCCATCTTCGTCCTGCAACAGATAAGTGCGGTTGCCATGCAGCACACCCGGCCTGCCCCCGGTCAGACTGGCGCAATGCTCCATGCGGTCATCAACACCTTTGCCCCCGGCCTCGACCCCGATGATCGCAACTTCCTTGTCATCCAGAAACGGATAAAACAGGCCCATCGCATTGGACCCGCCGCCAATTGCGGCGATCAATGTGTCTGGCAAACGCCCTTCGCGTTCCATCATCTGCTCGCGGGTTTCCTTGCCGATGATCGACTGGAAATCGCGCACCATCGCCGGATACGGGTGCGGGCCAGCGACTGTGCCGATGCAATAAAATGTGTCGCGCACATTCGTCACCCAGTCGCGCAGCGCGTCGTTCATCGCGTCTTTCAACGTCCCACGGCCAGACTTGACCGGCACCACTTCGGCCCCCAGCAGTTTCATCCGAAACACATTGGGCGCCTGCCGCTCAACATCATGCGCGCCCATATAGACGATGCATTTCAGGCCGAACCGCGCACAGACAGTTGCCGTTGCAACACCGTGCTGCCCTGCCCCGGTTTCTGCGATGATCCGCGTTTTGCCCATACGCATTGCCAACAGGATCTGGCCCAGCACATTGTTGATTTTATGCGCGCCGGTATGGTTCAACTCATCACGCTTGAGGTAGATTTTCGCGCCGCCGCAATGCTCGGTCAGACGTTCGGCGAAATACAGGGGCGACGGGCGACCAACATAGTGTTTCCACAAATCATCCATCTGCGCCCAGAACGAGTCGTCTGTTTTGGCGCGCTCATACTCGGCTTCCAACTCCAGAATCAGCGGCATCAATGTCTCAGAGACAAAACGCCCGCCGTAAATGCCAAAACGCCCCTGCTCGTCCGGGCCGGTCAGATAGGAATTGATCAGGTCTTCGGGCATGAGGTGTTGTCCTTTGTCTGGCGTTTGTAGTGTCCTAGCGTCCGCGCGACGGTCAGACAAGTGGAATGCAAAGGTGGCTGCCAATCCAGCAGCTTGGCGCGCGCGGCGTCACCTCTCAAGGATAAGCCGGTCGCCTTCGATTGCAATGCGCGCGTAGCGCCGCAGATAGCCCATGCCCAAAAGCGAGACATCCAACTCACCTTCATTGACGAATGCAGGCACATTGCTGTCACGGATTTCCAGTCCATCATGCAGCAACGCAACTTCGTCCAATGTGACGCGCGCCAGCCCCACAATACCATTGGCCGTGCGCGCCTGCCCCAAATATGGCAGGCTTTGCGGGTCCAGCCCGACACGCGCAGCATCTTCTTGTGACAGGACCAGATCGGACGCGCCGGTATCAATGATGAAGCGCACTGGCGTTCCGTTCACTTCCAGCCCAAGGTGGAAATGCCCGTTGCGCCCCGCGCGCAAGATGACTTCGCCATCGCCCGATACCACGACATCATTCTGCTGTGTGATATCCTGCCAGAGGCCATAACCAGCCGCGACCCCGACAATGATTAGCCCCCACAGCAACAGGTGGCGCAGGCTTTGCCCCAGACTTTGGGTGCGCGCGATTAGAAAATAGCTGATAAGCACTGTGCCCCAGACGCTCAGATATACCAGTCGCATAGTTTGATCTGTATCCATCACACGCGCCCCATTTGTTCCAACAATTCTATCTGGTGTGCCGGTGAGGCATATTCATGGCCTATCACGCCTCCGTGACATCATGATCGTACATCCAGGCAAACTGGCGCAAGGGGGCATCGGGCATAACCTTGCCAGAGATGCGCAGCGCAAGATGGGCGATTTGTGCAAGTGGCGTGCGCAAATGGTAGTTGCGTGCATTGCGGTTGGCCGCTTTGACCACGCGGATAACCCTGTCGCGGCGATCTGCCTGATAAGCGGCAAGTCCTGCCGCAAGTGTTCCCGCACGCGCAAGCTCGCGGGCCAAAACATACGCATCTTCCAGCGCCATATTCGCGCCTTGCGCCATAAAGGGCAGTGTCGGATGGGCGGCGTCCCCCAGAATGGCCGCCTGTCCCCGATACCAATGCGCGGCCACCTCGTGGCGGAACAACCCCCATAGCCACAGCTTGTAAACTTGCGCCAGCCAGTCCGGCACTGGCCCGCCGAAATCCGCGAACGCGTGTCTCAGGTTCTTGGGGTCGTCGGGGTGGTTCCAGCCTTCTTGTGCCCATGCCTTGCGTTCCTCCACAGCCACAATGTTGCGCAAGGTGCCACCGCGCAGCGGATAGCTGACCAAGTGCCGTCCCGGACCCATGAACACCTGAGCCTGCGCAGACTCTGCTGGGGTGCACGGGATCAGCGCGCGCCATGCCACCTGCCCGGTGAAAAAAGGCTGTGACGGTTGGCCACCTTGGAGGCTGGGGCGCAGGACCGAATGCAATCCATCGGCGCCGATAACCAGATCCGCCGACAGCACCTCGCCCCCCTCTAGCGTGACCGAGGGGCGGGCGCGGTCCGGTGCAACACGCGCGACATGCGCCACAAATCGCATCTCGACGCCGTCGCAGGCCCCTTTGAGCACTGAAATAAGATCAGCGCGGTGGATCAGATGAAAACCGGGGCCGGTTTGGGGCAGATCAAGCCGCAAAACCTGTGCACCACTGCCCGCTGCACGCAAAATGACAGAGTCGTTGCGCTGCGCATGTGCAGCAAGTGCCCCACCCTGCCCCAAGGCGCGAACAACACGCGCCCCATTGGGGCTGATCTGCAAGCCAGCGCCCACTTCCAGCAGGCCTGCCGCCTGTTCCAGCACCAGAACTGATGCACCCCGCTGCCGCAGGGCTGCTGCTGCTGCCAATCCGGCAACACCTCCCCCGATAACCAGAACTTCTAGCCCTGCAAGCTGCATCACATCTCCTTGAAAGCAGAAACACCGGGCGCTTTGTGCCACCCGGTGTTCCTGTATCATCTGATCATTGTTTGGTCTGCGCGGCAATTAGTCGTCGCGATGCACACGTTCATTGCGCTCGTGCGCTTCTTGCGCTTGCAGTGTCATGGTTGCAATCGGGCGCGCATCGAGGCGCTTAAGCGAAATCCGCTCGCCTGTCGCTTCGCAATACCCAAATTCGCCATTCTCGATGCGCCGCAATGCCGCGTCGATCTTGGAAATCAGCTTGCGCTGCCGGTCCCGCGTGCGCAATTCCAACGCGCGATCTGTCTCTTCCGAGGCACGATCTGCGACATCTGGAATGTTGCGGCTGGAATTTGCCAACTCGGCCAGCGTCTCTTGACTGCCCTTCAAAATGTCTTCTTTCCAGACCATCAGCTTTCGACGAAAATATTCGAGCTGACGTTCGTTCATGAACGGTTCATCTTCGGCTGGTCGGTAATCATCCGGTAGGAAAGTCTCTGGTTTCATGCCACGCTCCTCAGTGTCACCCGGATCATAAGTGTTGAGGTTTCCCATCTTGATTCACCTATATTCCGTACCCTCGCGGGCCGAATAGCGGATGCGTTCGCGAATGTCACGCTCTTTCGCTGATTCTTGCCGCCGTAGGTTGCTTGACCGCCGCAAGTTGCCTTGTCGTGGTTGAATACGCAGGCTAAGTTGCGAAAAGCGTGCACTTTTTTGTGCGTATAACATTCAGCAAGGCAGGAACAGGATGCGGTTCACCTCTACCGACCGATACATAGCAAGTGACGATTTGCAGATCGCCGTGAATGCGGCGGTAACCTTGCAGCGCCCCCTTCTTGTAAAGGGAGAGCCAGGCACAGGGAAAACCGAACTTGCCATGCAGGTCGCGGCCTCGTTGAACTTGCCGATCATCGAATGGTCGATCAAATCCACCACCCGCGCGCAACAGGGCTTGTATGAATACGATGCGGTATCGCGCCTGCGCGACAGCCAGTTGGGTGATGCGCGCGTGAATGATGTAAAAAACTACATTCGCAAGGGCAAGCTGTGGCAGGCGTTCGAGGCTGAGGAACGCGTCGTGCTGTTGATCGACGAAATCGACAAAGCCGATATCGAGTTTCCCAATGACCTGTTGCAAGAACTCGACCGGATGGAATTCTTTGTCTACGAGACGGGCGAGATGGTGCGCGCCACGCACCGCCCAATTGTCATCATCACCTCGAACAATGAAAAAGACCTGCCCGACGCGTTTTTGCGCCGCTGTTTTTTCCACTATATCCGGTTTCCAGATATGGAAACACTCAAGGCGATTGTCGATGTGCACTTTCCGGGCATCAAGCCCGCCCTGCTGACCGCCGCATTGACACAGTTCAATGAGGTCCGCGACACACCGGGGCTGAAGAAGAAACCCTCAACCTCGGAAGTGCTGGATTGGCTGAAGCTGCTGCTTGCCGAAGACCTGAGCGCCGAAGACCTGAAGCGGGATGGCCCAAACGCGTTGCCAAAACTGCACGGCGCGCTTCTCAAGAACGAGCAGGATGTGCATCTGTTTGAACGGCTGGCCTTTATGGCGCGGCGTCAGGGGCGCTGATATGGCAATTGAAATCAAAGCCTTGCAAGCCGAAGATAAACCCCTTTGGGCGCCGCTCTGGACAGGGTATCTCGCCTATTACGAGACAGAGCTTCCGCCATCGGTCTATGACGCGACTTTTGATGCGCTGATGTCAGATGATCCGCACAGCCCCAGCGGCTTGTTGGCATGGGACGGGGACACAGCCGTCGGGCTGGTGCATTACCTGTTTCATGCCCATTGCTGGCGCCCTGAGGGGATTTGCTATCTGCAAGACCTCTTTACCAGCAAACAGGCCCGTGGTCAGGGCGCGGGACGTGCCTTGATCGAAGCAGTCTATGCCGCAGCCGATGCGCGCAACGTATCTGGTGTCTATTGGATGACACAGGACTTCAACACAACAGCGCGCAAACTCTATGACCGGATCGGCGTACAGACGCCGTTCATCAAATATGCTCGGCCAGAATGAGGGGGGTACGCCCATTCGCGCTGGTGCTGGCAGTGTCGGCCTGCGGTGCGGTGCCTGCACCTGACACGCAGGATGATCTGTCCGTGCAGTCGCGGGCCATCAGTTCGGCCACATTGTTTGGTCCCCCCCGACCTTACGCACCTGCGCGCAGTAACGCCCAGATTGCACAGGATATTCTTGAATTGGGGTTCAGGCTGGAATCGGGGCGCGAAATACCGCAATTCTCACGGTTTGAGGGGCCGGTTGCGCTGCGCCTGACCGGACAAGTCCCCCCCCTCGCCGAGATTGAAACGGATCGCCTGATCGCCCGTTTGCGCAGCGAGGCTGGTCTGGATGTTCGCCGCGTCTCGGGTGCGGCCCAGATCACAATCGAATTTGTGCCCCGCGCCGCAATGCGCAGGCTTGTGCCCGCGGCGTCATGTTTCGTGCTGCCCAATGTGGCGTCATGGGATGAGTTTCGCGCAGCCCCCCGCGCCGATCATCTGGATTGGGCCGTTATCGCAGAGCGGCAGAAGGCCCTAGTTGTCGCGCCAGCAGATGCGACCGTTCAGGAGATGCGTGATTGCCTGCATGAGGAGGTCGCGCAAGCGCTCGGCCCCCTGAATGACCTTTACCGCATCGGCGAGACGGTCATGAATGATGATAATTTCCAGACCGCGCTGACCGGCTTTGACATGCTGGTGCTGCGCGCGTGGAACCACCCCGACTTGCAGCCCGGCATGACCCGCGCGGAAGTGGGTGCGCGCCTTCCGGCCATTCTGGCGCAGTTGAATCCGCGTAGCGGTGCAAGCAGATCATTGGCGCTGGACCCGATCCCGACCCCGCGTGCATGGACGGATGCTATCGAGAATTCATTGGCCGCATCCAATCGCCGGCGCAGTTTTGCTTTTGCGCAGGCGGCGTTGCGTATCGCGCTGGATCAGGATTGGCAGGATGAAAGACTGGCCTTCAGCCTGTTCCTTGCCGCGCGCTTCGCCCCCCCCGGCCAAGGCGAGGAAGCGCTGGATGCGTTGATAAGTGCTGCCTCGATCTATTCCGCGCGACCCGGTGGCGAGGTGCCGCGCGCGCATGTCGAGTTGCATCTGGCCGCACAGGCGCTGGCATCGGGGCAATATCCCATCGTGCTGCGCCTGACCGAAAATGCGATGGGTCCGGCACGGCGCAGCGAGAATGGGGCGCTCCTGTCGTCGCTGATGTTGTTGCGCGCACAGGCGCTAGAGCGTATGGGGCGCGTGACCGAGGCGGAAACACTTCGCCGCGATGCAATGCCCTTTGCCATTTTCGGCTTCGGGTCAGAGCGCGCGGCAGATGATCGGCGCGATGAGATCGCCGCGCTGATCCGCCAATAAAACAGGGGAAAAAAGACTATGATCGTCATTCTTGGCATTGTGGCGGGCGCACTCTGGGGCGTGCGCAGCGCAAAACAGAAAAACGGCGACCGCAAGGATATCGCGCAATATGGCGGTGTCGGTGCGATCATCGGCGGGCTGGTCGGACTGTTTGTCACGATCGGGCTTGAAAAGCTGTTGTAAGCCTATGTTTTTGAAATTCTTCCTGTCCTTGCGCGATCATTCTGTTCCAGTCTCTTTGCGCGAGTATCTGTCCTTTCTTGAGGGGGTTCAGGCAGGATTGGTCAGCTATGATGTGGAAGGGTTTTACTACCTTGCACGCATGACGATGGTGAAGGACGAGCGCCATCTTGACCGCTTTGACCGCGCATTTGCCCAAAGCTTTCAGGGCATGGAGGCAATCTCGCTGGAGCAATTGCTTGACGCTGTTGATCTGCCCGCCGACTGGTTGGAGAAAATGGCGGAGAAGCACCTGAGCGCCGAAGAGCGTGAGGCGATCAAGGCGATGGGCGGCTTTGATAAGCTGATGGATACCCTCAAACAACGGCTGGAAGAGCAGAAGGGCCGCCATCAGGGTGGCAGCAAATGGATCGGGACCGCAGGCACCTCGCCTTTTGGGGCGTATGGCTACAATCCCGAAGGGGTGCGGATCGGACAAGAGGAATCGCGCCACCGCAGGGCGGTCAAGGTTTGGGACAAGCGCGAATTTCGCAATCTGGACGATTCAGTCGAATTGGGCACACGCAATATCAAGGTCGCGCTGAAACGCCTGCGCAAATGGGCGCGTGACGGCGCACATGAAGAACTGGACCTTGACGGCACCATCCGTTCGACCGCCGAGCAAGGCTGGCTGGATGTGCGCACCCGCCCAGAGCGAAGAAACGCGGTCAAAGTTTTGTTACTGCTCGATATTGGCGGGTCGATGGATGACCATATCCGCGCTGTGGAAGAGTTGTTCAGCGCCGCCAAATCTGAATTCAAACATCTGGAGCATTTCTATTTTCACAATTGCCTGTATGAATTTGTCTGGCGCGACAATGCGCGGCGCTGGACCGAGCGGATGCCCACATGGGATATTTTGCGCACCTATGGCAGCGATTGGAAATGCATTTTTGTGGGTGACGCCGCCATGTCCCCCTATGAAATCAAGATACCTGGCGGCGCGAATGAGCATTGGAACGAGGAAGCGGGCGAGGTGTGGCTGGAGCGCGCGCGCCGCCAGTGGCCGGACCATCTGTGGATCAATCCGACACCTGAACCCCATTGGCGTTACACCCAGTCGATCGGCATGATCTCACAGCAGTTTGAGGGGCGGATGGTCCCGATGACGCTGGAAGGACTTTCGCGCGGAATCAAAGAGTTGGGGCGCTGACGGCGCGTCCGATCTCTGAGGAACAGCGGCTAACCCAATGGTAGAAAAGCGGAATTCCGCTCAGGGGATTTGCATCCTTGTAGTGCCGCTCATAGGTCTTGCGGGAGCGTGGGGCATGAGTGGTCCTGATCGCCGTCACAACAGGAGATTGACATGAAACTGAAACAGTATCTGACCTCGACCATCCTTGCAGCCGGTATGGCTATGACGCCTGTCCTGGCATCGCAAGCAGTGGCACAGGCGCAGGCCCCTGTCGAAGCGCCAGACATCGCCATGGACGACAACATGATTGATGCCTTCATCGTTGCGGCACTGGCCGTGGCCGAGACACGCGAAAGCTATATCGCGCAGCTTGAAGGCGTCACCGACGAAGAGCAGCAGATGGCAATTGTTCAAGAAGCAGATGCAGCGATCTTGCAGGTTGTCGAAGATACGCCCGACATTTCGGTCGATGAATATATCGCAATCGGCGAGGCTGCTTCGGTAGACCCAGAGCTTGCAGCCGAGATTGATGCACGCTTCACCGAAACTGCTGGCCAAGAGTGATCTTCTTGCGGGGCAGATGACCGCATCTGCCACAGCATACGTTAAAGGCCGGGGGCACATGCCCCCGGCCTTTTTCTTTCGCATCCGCCGTGTCTTTTGGCTTAGCGTTCGATTGTCACGCGTTCCATGCGGTCAGGCTCGCCTACGACCGCACCATTGCCGCCTGTGCCGCGTTTGATCGCGTCCAGAACGTCATACCCGTCGATCAACTGCCCGACGACCGTATACTGCCCGTCAAGGCTGGGCGCAGGGGCGAACATGATGAAGAATTGGCTATTGGCACTATCAGGGCTTTGCGAGCGCGCCATACCGACAACACCGCGTTCAAATCGCACATCCGTGAATTCGGCTTGCAGATTGGGCAGCTCGGATCCGCCCGTTCCCCACATACGTGGCGTGCCGTCCAGCCGACCGTGTTGCACATCGCCTGTTTGCGCCATGAAGCCATCAATCACGCGGTGAAACACCACTCCGTCATAGTCGCCTTGCTCTGCCAATGTGACGATCCGCTCGACATGATTGGGGGCCAGATCATCGCGCAACGCAATGCGCATGGTGCCGGTCGCCTCGCCCGCAGTTTCGATTACCATGACAGGGCCGGTGTGGTCCTCTGGCACAGCGGTGTCTGCGTTGACGCTCATCAGGTTCATGTAGGATGCACCCAGAATACCAACGCCAACGGCAAATACGCCTGCGAATATTAGTTTATCACGCATCGGCGGCCACCTTGACGCTGATCATCTTGTCGGGGCTCGCAGGTGGCTCGCCGCGCACGATCTGGTCAATATGGTCCATTCCGGCAATCACACGGCCATAAACGGTGTATTGACGGTTCAGGAAATGGTTGTCACCAAAATTGATGAAAAACTGACTGTTGGCACTGTCGGGGTTTTGCGACCGCGCAGCACCCACTGTGCCTCGGTCATGCGGCACGCCCGAAAACTCCGCTTTCAGATTTGGCAGGTCAGACCCGCCAGTACCTGCGCGGCGAATGTCGAAATTGTTTTCCGTGTTGCCATTCGCCACATCGCCGGTCTGGGCCATAAAGCCTTCGATCACGCGGTGAAAGACGACATTGTCATAGGCCCCTGCGCGGGCAAGTTCCTTCATACGCGCGCAATGGCCCGGCGCGATATCAGGCAGCAACTCGATTGTGACGGTGCCGGTTTTGAGCTCCATCAGGATTGTGTTTTCCGGGTCTTTGATCTCGGCCATGTGGCGCTCCTGTAGACTACGATTGGCGCCATCCTACTGCGCCACGTTGCGCAGGAAAACCCCTGTTGACGCCGCAGACCATTGACCCTGCCCCCAGTTTTGCGCGACATAGCGTCAAACTATGTGAAAAGGTGCGGTGCAATGGCGTTCAAGACACTGGATGACTTGGAGTTCGCGGGCAAGACCGCGTTGGTTCGCGTAGATATCAATGTGCCGGTGGAAAGCGGCAGGGTGACAGATGCAACCCGGATAGAGCGTATCGTGCCGACCATTCGCCACATTACCGAAGCAGGGGGCAAGGTCGTTCTGCTGGCACATTTCGGGCGTCCAAAGGGCGCGCGCGTGGCTGAGATGTCGCTCTCTGTGGTGTGCCCCGCACTGGAAGCAGCCCTTGGCCAGCCCGTTGCCTTTGCCGAAGATTGCATTGGCGCGCCTGCCAAGAAAGTTGTTGCCGCGATGCAGGCAGGCGAAGTGGCCCTGATGGAAAACACCCGTTTTCATGAAGGGGAAGAAAAGAATGACAAGCTTCTGGCAGCCTCGATGGCGGCCTTGGGCGACTTCTATGTCAATGACGCTTTTTCTGCCGCACACCGCGCACATGCCTCGACCGAGGCGATTGCGCATTTGCGCCCTGCATGTGCCGGACGGTTGATGGAGGCGGAACTTAAAGCCCTTGAGGCCGCACTGGAGGCCCCTGCCCGCCCTGTCGCAGCCGTGGTCGGCGGTGCCAAGGTGTCAAGCAAGCTGGAATTGCTGTCAAACCTGATCCGCAGGGTTGACCACCTGATCATCGGCGGGGGCATGGCGAATACATTTCTGGTGGCCAAGGGGCTGGAAATCGGCACCTCGCTGGCCGAGCGCGATATGGCCGACACAGCGCGCGAGATCATGGATCAGGCGCAGACGGCTGGCTGCACGCTGCATCTGCCGGTCGATATTGTTGTCGCCCGTGAATTTGCCGCCAATGCCGCGCATGAGGTGCTGCCGGTCGATCAATGCCCCGCAGATGCGATGATACTGGACGCAGGGCCAGACAGCGTCACCGCAATTGCCGGTGTTTTTGCACAATGCCGCACTTTGCTATGGAATGGACCTCTGGGCGCGTTCGAGATTGCCCCCTTCGATACCGCAACCAATGCTGCCGCCAAAGAAGCTGCGCGGCTGACGCATGAGGGGATGCTGACATCGGTTGCTGGCGGGGGCGACACCGTTGCCGCATTGAACAAGTCTGGCGCAGCAGCGGAGTTCAGCTATATCTCGACGGCGGGTGGTGCCTTTCTGGAATGGATGGAGGGCAAGACATTGCCCGGCGTCGCCGCATTGGAAAAAGAGTAAACGCGCATGGACTCATTGATCTGGATCGGAGCTGCAATTTCGCTGGCCGGTGTCGCCGGGCTGGGCTGGTGTATCGTCTATGTTATGAAACTGCGCCGCCAAACGCTGGACGATTCCGAGATGCGCGCCCGTATGCAAAAAGCGGTCATCATGAATTTTGCAGCACTTGGCGTGTCAACTCTGGGCCTGATGATGGTGGTTGTCGGCATATTTCTGGGCTGAACACGCTGAAATCTGCACAGTCAGGATTCCCACTGCCCTAATCTTGTGCCATAGTGGTCACGCAGGAGCGCCCAGAGAGGCGCGGACAGAGCAGGCAAACCCATGAAGCGCACCACACCGGCAATCGGCCCGTTGTTTTATTTCGGCACTGCGATTGTGCTGGGATTATACTTCACATTTGCAGCGGTGCAGGGCGCATTCGGGTTGTTCAACCGTGTTCAGATCGAAGCCGAAATCACCACCCTTGTCGCCACACGCGACACATTGCAGGTGGAACTGGCCGAAGTCGAAAACAAGACGCGGCGCCTATCCGATGATTACCTTGATCTGGACCTTCTGGACGAGCGCGCGCGCTACATTCTGGGCCTTGCGCGGCCAGACGAAATTATCATCCGTTAGATTCAAGCCTCGTTTCAGACGTGCCCACATGAAAACCCCGCGAATTGATGCAGATCATTTTCGCGCCGGTTCTGACTAAACTATAAGCGTATATGCGGATAAGAGCTAAGCAAGTTCTTGCGCCTTTGACATGGCTATGCCCTGCCTTGTAGCTTCAAGGGGTTGCACACGCTGCAGTTGACCCTCACATCACCTGTGACAGTGCGCAAGGCGCATAAACGTCATATGTCCGTTACAGGGCACAGGCTAACCGCAGCGCAACAGCGCGTGTGAATTCAAGGGGGGGCACTTCAGACGAAAGTGCCAAGAGAGGGAGTTGAGGATCATGTTTGACCCGGTATCGCTATGGATGCAGAGCACCGTCATGTGGATGAAAGTGTTCAAACAACAGCACGACGCCTATCTGAAAATGCTGGGCAGTTTCGCTGAAAAAATCCCCCATGAAACCGCCGCCGACATCGCGCGCGAAGCGGAAGCGGCGAAAAAGACTGTGCGTGCCGTGAACAAAACCACCAAGCCAGCGGCACCCAAGCAGAGCGCGAAAGACGCGTCACTCGTAAACGCATAAGCATGTCATGGCCCTTATTCTGGGCCATGTGTCCTGTCTGCAAGGGCGGAGTGCGCAAGCGGCTATAGGCGATTGTACTAGCGTGCGAGGTCGCGCAGAATCGGGCAATCGGGGCGGTTGTCACCGGCGCATGATTCAATCAGATCGGTCAATGTGCGGCGCATCTGCCCCAACTCTTCCAATTGCTTGTCGATCCGGGCCAGATGTTCGCGTGCAAGCGCTTTTACATCTGCACTGGCGCGTGTCTCATCATGATACAGCGCCAAGAGTTGGCGACATTCCTGCACCGAAAACCCCAGCGCACGCGCACGGCGCAAAAAGGCCAGCCGGTGCAGGTCCGCGTCGCTGAAAAGCCGGTATCCGTTCGTATCACGGCGCGGCAGGATCAGCCCGATATCCTCATAGAAGCGGATCGTCTTGGGCGGCAATCCTGCGCGCTTTCCAACTTCTGAAATATTCATGCGTGTTTCCCCTGCAAATGATGTGGTGCCATGAAGCGCAGCCGCAATGCGTTGGACAGAACACAGACCGAGCTGAAGGCCATAGCACCGGCCGCCAGCATGGGCGACAGCATCAGCCCGAATGCCGGATACAGCAACCCCGCCGCAACCGGAATAAGCGCTGTGTTATAGGCAAAGGCCCAAAACAGGTTTTGGCGGATGTTGCGCATGGTCTGGCGCGACACGCCAAGTGCCGTCAGAACCGCATCAGGCGCGCCCGAAATCAGCACTACATCCGCGGTTTCAACGGCCACATCCGTGCCGGTGCCAATCGCTATGCCCACATCTGCTTCGGCCAGTGCAGGCGCATCGTTGATGCCATCACCCACAAAGGCCAGCTTGCCACCGCTTTTGCGCAAGGCTTGCAAGGCGTCGACCTTGCCCTTGGGCATGACCTCGGCCATCACTTCGTCAATGCCCAATTCCTGCCCAATGGCGTTGGCTGTGGCTTGTGCATCGCCCGAAATCATCGCCACGCGCAACCCATGCGCTTTGAGTGCGGCAATCATCTCGCGTGCGCCCGGCTTGGCCTTGTCCGCGACTGCCAGCAAGGCCACAAGCTGCCCGTCAACAGCCAGATAGAGGGGACTACGCCCTTTTGCGGCCATGTCCTGCGCCCTGTCGGCAAGTGGTGCCACATCAACGCCTTCTTGCGCCATCAACCGCGCCGCCCCCAGCAAGATAGTCTGTCCGTCAATCTGCCCGCGCACGCCAAGACCCGTCAAAGATTTGAAGCCAGCAACTTCTGGCAGGCTCAGTCCTTTTTCCTTGGCGGCCTCAAGGATGGCCCGCGCAATGGGGTGCTCGGATGTCTGTTCCATCGCGGCGGCCAGTGTCAGCGCGTCATTTGTCCCCCATGTGCCAGCCGTTTCAAGATCGGTCAGGATGGGGCGCCCTTCGGTCAGCGTGCCGGTTTTGTCAAAGGCCACGATTTGCACCTTGTCCAGCAATTGCAATGCGGTTCCCTTGCGAAACAGCACCCCCAATTCGGCCGCACGCCCGGTGCCCACCATCACAGATGTCGGTGTCGCAAGCCCCATCGCACAGGGGCAAGCGATAATCAGCACCGACACCCCTGCCACAAGCGCGAATGTCAGGTCAGGCCCGAACACCAACCAGACCAACACCGCCAAAATTGCAATCCCGATGACGATAGGGACAAACACCATTGTCACACGGTCCACCAGCGCCTGCACCGGCAGTTTGGCACCCTGCGCGCTTTCGACCATACGGATGATCTGCGACAACACCGTGTCCGCGCCTGTGTGCTTCACCTCCATACGGAACGCGCCTGTGCCGTTCACAGTGCCGCCAACCACCTTGTCCCCCGCCTGTTTGGTGACGGGAATAGGCTCACCGGTGATCATGCTTTCATCAATGACCGCCTCGCCCGAGATCAGCGCACCGTCTGCCGGTATCCGCTCTCCGGGGCGCAGTTGTACGATATCGCCTGCGCGCAGATCGGCAATCGCAACCTCGACATTCTCATCCCCGCGCACCACGCGGGCAGAACGCGGCTGCATGCCCACCAGCCGCGCAATCGCCGCGCCCGTGCGCCCTTTTGCGCGCGCTTCCAGCCAGCGGCCCAGAAGGATGAGCGTGACGATGACGGCCGCCGCCTCGAAATACACAGCGCGCGCTGTCGCGGGCAGCAGGGCGGGCGCGAATGTTGCAACCACGGAATAAGCCCATGCCGCCAATGTGCCGATGGCGACAAGGCTGTTCATATCAGGCGCGCCCCGCATCAACGCGGGCAGACCGGTCGTGTAGAACCGTCGCCCCGGCCCGGCCAGCACCGCTGTGGTCAGCACGAATTGCACGATCCACAGGGTTTGCATCCCGATTTGATGGTGCAACCAATGGTGAAAGGCAGGCATCATATGCCCGCCCATTTCCAGAATAAACACCGGCAAGGTCAGCAGCGCCGCAAGTATCAATGCGCCGCGCAAGCCCTGCGCCTCAACATGGTGGCGCATTTGCGGATCTTCGGGTTCGGCAGTGTCGCCAAGCAGTGTTGCAGGATAACCCGCCGCAGTTGACGCCGCGATCAGCGCGCCTGCATCGCCCTGCCCTTCGATATGTTCGATCTGCGCGCGGCTGGTGGCCAGATTGACCGATGCGCGCACCACGCCCGGTTGCGCCAGCAACGCCGCCTCGACGCGCGCAACACAGGATGCGCAGGTCATGCCCTCCAGCGCCAGTTCCAGTTGCGCGGTGCGGATCGGATAGCCCGCCCGCTGCATGGCTTGGCGCAGGACGTCCATTTCGAGCGAGGGGGCCGTCAGAACACGCGCTTCATGTGTTGCAAGATTGACCGATGGCGCGCTCACGCCCGGAACTGCGGCCAAAGCCGTTTCCGCACGCCTGACGCAGCCCGCGCAACTCAGGTTGCCAATGGGAAATCTGCGCTCGACTCCGGTTTGGGCGGTGTTCGTCATCAGCATGGCGGTCCTACATTCTTTTGTCCTGTGCCGATGATATGGGGCTTCTAGCTAATGGAAGGTCAAGGGCAAACCGAATATAATCATCAATGGGCACCCACACCCCTGACGCGCGCCTTATAAATCAAGGCTCAACTGGTCAGGATGCGCCGGTTTGCGGCGCGCAGCCTTAAGGCTCGTAGCACTTGATCGGTCTGTGTTGCGCGCCCGCGACGCGTGTTTTTGCGCCACCGCCTGCGCGACATCCCGAAATCCCGCCTGCTGGCGCAAGCCCCAAAGTGCATCACGCGCCTGCGCCCCTGCCTGCGCAATATCCACCACGGGTGCAGGGTAGCGCGCTTGCAGCCCCGCAGCCCCCTCGGACCACGCCCAAGGTGTATGCACAAACGCCGCCGGCACCTGCGCCAGTTCGGGAACCCAAGTCCGAATGAACTGCCCGCTCGGGTCTTGGTCCAGACTTTGCTTGACGGGGTTATAGATGCGAATCGTATTGATCCCTGTCGTGCCCGATTGCATCTGCACCTGCGACCAGTGGATACCCGGTTCGTAATCGGTGAACAGCCGCGCCAGCACAGGGCCGGTAGCGCGCCAGTCCAGCCACAAATGATAGCTGGCAAAGGACATCAGCATTGCCCGCATCCGAAAATTCAGCCAGCCGGTTGCGCGCAGATAGCGCATACAGGCGTCGACAAAGGGCACGCCGGTTTCGCCCCGTTCCCATGCGCGCAGCAAAACAACATCGGCCACGCGCGGGCGCAACCCTTCATGGGCGCGGTGCAGGCAGTGGTGCTCGATGCCCGGTTCATCTTCGAGTTTCTGGATGAAGTGATCGCGCCATGCCAGCCGCTTTGCAAAACTGTTCAGCGCGGCTTGCCAGTCGCGCTGGCCTTGATGCTGCGCGCGTGCAATGACGCGTGCCTGCTCGACCTGTCGGACCGACAGCACCCCAAGCGCCAGATAGGGCGAAAGGCGCGAACACGCGCGCTCTGCCGTCAGGGGCGAGGACATTGCGACGCGGTACCTCTCGCCACGAACCGACAGGAACGAGTCCAGCGCGCGGTCTGCGGCGGTCCTGCTGCCATTCTGGCGATGCGGACACGGGTCAGGCGCAAGGCGCAGGGCGCGCGCGTCGGGCAGACGCGCAACTGTGGAAATATCGCGCGACAAAGGGGCAAGGGCTTGCGGTGGATCGGCGGGCGCGGCCCGCATGAACGCGTTGCGCTGGCCCTGCCATCCGTCGCGCGACCGCAGCCTGCGCACAACGCCGGATTGCGGAAGTTCCTGCCAACGCACACCAGAGGCCGCCGCCCATGCCGCCACACGCTTGTCGCGCGCATAGGTCCAGCCATTGCCGGTTTCTTCATGGCTAATCATCTGCGTGATGCCCTGCGCCTTGCACAGCCGCGCGAGTTCAGTGACCGCATCGCCCATGCGCACAATCAAAGGCTGGCCCATCGCGGCCAGATCGGCGCGCAGGCTTTCCAACGCCTCGGCGGTGAAGGCCCATTGGCGCGCGGATGTATCCGGCAGTGCCCAATATTCTGGCTCGATAATATAGACAGGCAAGACATAAGCGCCTGCCGCAGCCAATGCAGGATGATCCAATACGCGCAAATCGCGTTTGAACCACAACAGGACAGGGGCTTTGTGTGCAGGTGACATAGGGCCGAGACATAACGCCTGACAAGATACGGTCAAGCGATATGTTCTGCTATTGTTCCTACTAGATTTAGCCCCGCTCAGACCCGCTCCAAGGCCAACGCGATCCCCTGCCCGCCCCCGATGCACATGGTGACAATTGCCCGTTTGCCACCAATTCGGGCCAATTCGTGCAGCGCCTTGATGGTGATAATCGCACCTGTCGCGCCCACCGGATGCCCCAGCGCAATCGCGCCGCCATTGGGGTTCACGCGGGCCGCGTCCAGCCCAAGCGCCGCACTGACCGCCAGCGCTTGCGCGGCAAACGCCTCGTTTGATTCGATCACATCAAAATCCCCGGCGGACAGGCCCGTACGCGCGAAAAGCGCCTGAACTGCAGGAACCGGTCCGATGCCCATCACCTCTGGCCGCACGCCCGCATGGGCATAGCCAATGATTCGCGCCAAGGGTTTCAGCCCCGTTTTATCCGCCGCATCCGCGCGCGCCAGAACCAGCGCCGCTGCGCCGTCATTGATGCCGCTGGCATTGCCTGCGGTAACCGAGCCGCCCTTTTCAAATGCGGGGCGCAGACCGGCCAACGCTTCCATGGTTGTGGGTTTCGGGTGCTCGTCTGTGTCAAACACAACTTCGCCCTTGCGGGTTTTCACGCTGACAGGGGTGATCTGGTCCTTGAAACGCCCCTCAGCAATCGCTTTTGCTGCGCGGTTCTGGCTTTCAAGCGCAAACGCGTCCTGCGCTTCGCGGGTAATGTCATGTTCACGCGCGACATTTTCGGCGGTGACACCCATATGGCCTGTGCCAAACGGGCAGGTCAGCGCCCCCACCATCATGTCAATCGCGCGTGTATCGCCCATCTTGCTGCCAAAGCGCGCGGATTGCAGAATGTGTGGCGCGCGGCTCATGCTTTCGGCGCCACCGACAAGGGCGAAATCTGCATCCCCCAGCGCCAAGGACTGCACCCCCGAGATGATGGCCTGCACACCAGACCCACACAGCCGGTTTACATTCATCGCAGGGACGCTGTCGGGGATACCCGCGCCCATTGCAGCGCGACGCGACAGATACATATCGGCGGGGTCCGTGGCGATAACGGTGCCAAAGACCACATGGCCAATCTGGGGCCCCTCGACCCCTGCCCGCGACAGCGCATCACGTGCCACAAGCTGCGCCAGATCAATTGGCGCGACAGAGGCAAGCCCGCCGCCGAAGCTGCCAATCGCCGTACGTGTTCCGCCCAAGATTACGATGTCGTCCATGAAAGCCCCCCATAAAATTCAAGAGCAGCTTACGCGGTGTTGCATTCGCAATCCAGCACAACGCAGCGTCCTTAGCCACGTTTGCGTTTTACCTTTTTCTTCGCCTTGGCAGCACCTGCGCGCCCCTTGCCCGCAGCCCGACCGATAGGCCCCTTGCGGCCACGCCGCCCCCCGCTGCGTGCCGGGGCTTCGCCGTCAACCTCG
The DNA here is from genome assembly GCF_006716865.1 of Roseinatronobacter monicus. NCBI lineage: Bacteria > Pseudomonadati > Pseudomonadota > Alphaproteobacteria > Rhodobacterales > Paracoccaceae > Roseinatronobacter > Roseinatronobacter monicus. Next base: position 1,647,899 of record NZ_VFPT01000001.1, read on the forward strand.
AGCAGTTCCAATGCGATCCCGCCGGTCACCGGCTCTGCCTCGGCCAGCTTGACCTTGACGCGCTGCCCAAGGCCGATGCGGAAACCTGTCCGCTCGCCCTCCAATGTCTGGGCTTCGGGGTCGTGGCGGAAATACTCGTCGCCAATCGCGCGGATCGGCACCAGCCCGTCGGCGCCGGTTTCATCCAGCTTCACAAACACCCCGAACCGCGCGACGCCCGAAATGCGGCCAGTGAATTCTGCACCCACACGGTCAGCCAGATAAGCGGCAAGGTAGCGGTCTGCCGTGTCGCGCTCCGCCGCCATCGAGCGGCGCTCGGCCTCTGATATCTGTTTGCCCGTCTCTTCCAGATTCTCGATATCCCACGGGCTTAGCCCGTCATCGCCCCATTTATGCGCAGAAATCAGCCCGCGATGCACGATCAGGTCGGCATAGCGCCGGATAGGCGAGGTGAAATGAGCGTATTCGCGCAAGGCCAGCCCGAAATGCCCGAAATTCTGCGGCGCATAATAGGCCTGCGTCATTGACCGCAGCGTGGCCATATTGATTAACTCGTCAAATTCTGTGCCTTCGGCCTGTTTCAACAACTGGTTGAAATGCCGCGTCATCAGAACCTGCCCTTTGGCCAGATTGAACCCGGCTTCTCGCGCCAGTTCGCGCAAGGATTCCATCTTTTCAGGGCTGGGTTCCTCATGCACGCGGTAGAGCAGCGCGGACCCCTTTTCGCGCAATGTCTCGGCGGCGGCGACATTGGCCAGCACCATGAATTCCTCGACCAGTTTATGCGCATCAAACCGTTGTTTGAAGGCCACGGATATGACGCGCCCCTCTTCCGACAAGATGATCTGCCGCTCTGGCAGGTCCAGATCAAGGGGCTGGCGGCGGTGGTGGGCGCGGGTCAGCGCACGGTATGCGCCAAACAGGTCCGCCAAAGCCTGCGCCAAAGGGGCCGTCGCGTCATCCAACTGCCCGTCATCTGCGGCTTGTGCTTGCTCATAAGTCAGCGAAGCGACCGAGCACATCATGGCGCGAAAGAACTCATGGCTACGCTTAGTGCCATCTTCGCCAATCACCATGCGCAGTGCAATACAGGGCCGGTCCACCCCTTCATGCAACGAGCACAGATCACCCGACAGGATGTCAGGCAACATCGGCACCACGCGGTCAGGGAAGTAAGTGGAATTGCCGCGTCTGCGCGCCTCTCGGTCCAGCTCAGAGTTGGGGCGCACATAGGCGGCGACATCAGCAATCGCCACCCATAGGATATAACCGCCGGCATTCTCGGGGTCGCTGTCTGCCTCGGCATAAACGGCATCGTCATGGTCGCGCGCGTCCCACGGGTCGATGGTCATCAAGGGCAGCGCGCGCAAGTCGCGGCGGCCTTTTTCCTGCACAGGTCCAGCCTTGTCGGCCTCGGCCACCACATCATCGGGAAAGGCATCACGAATGCCGTGCTGGTGAATGGCAATCAGCGACACGGCCTTGGGTGCGGTCGGATCACCCAGCCGTTCCAGCACTTTTGCGCGGCTGGGGCCAAACCGCCCCTTGGTCAGCGGCTCTGCATGGACCAACTCGCCATCTTCTGCGCCGCCTGTTTCAGTCACGCTCCAGAATCTGTCCGCACCCTTGTCAATGGGCACGATGCGCCCGCCTTGCGCTTCTTTGCGGAAAATGCCCAAGATGCGGCTGGGATTGGCCCCCAGTTTGCGGATCAGACGCGCCTGATAGTCGTAATCGGGGCCGCGAATTTCCTCCAGCTTGGCCAGAACCCGGTCGCCCTGTCCCAGCGCCGGATCGCCCGGTTGGGTCAGGAACAGGATCACAGGGGCCACGCCCTCGCCGCGCCACTCAACGGGACGCGCGAACAGATCGCCCTCGGTATCTGGGGCGCTGATTTCCAGAACTGTCACAGACGGCAACTTGTCGCCGCCGCCAGAGCTGCGGTGACGCGGGGCAAGGGTGCCCTCATCTTCCAACTCGCGCAGCATGACCTTCAGGTCGATCTTCGCGCCGCCCTTGATGCCAAAAGCCTTGGCAATATCGCGCCGTGTGGCGCCTGGATTATCGGCAAGCCACAGGCGAATGTCGTTGATGGAAGGAAGCTGCTTCACAAGATCGCCCTCGCGCAAGTCAGGCGCGCGGCCCGAATGGATGCGTGACAAATTGAACGGTGCGGGCACAAGCCAGAAATAATGCGTATCATCCCGCCGCAGTATCACGCCATCTGGGCGCAGTCACCGCCCATTCTTACAGCATGCGCACCATGTCGCGATGCGCGATTCCGGCATCCAGATATTCCGGGCCTTGCGCCACAAAACCCAACGCCTCGTAAAACCCGATCGCGTGGGTTTGTGCGCCCAGCTTGGCACGGTGCACCCCGTCAAGATTGCGCAGCGCATCCAGAGCCGCGTTGATAAGGGCCACACCAATGCCCTGCCCGCGCAGGGCGCGCAGCACACAGACGCGCCCGATTTTGCCCGTCTCGCCCACAATCAAAATCCGCGCGCAGCCGACAGGTTGCCCGTCCAGCACCGCCAGCAGGTGCAAAGCGTCCGGGTCGCGCCCATCCACCTCCTCCGCTGCGGGGACATTCTGTTCTTCGATGAACACGACACGGCGCAGCGCATGGCAGGCGGCCAGATCGGTCGTCAGCCCGACATGCAGATTCATGCGAAATAGTCCCGCAAAATGCGCGAATATACTGACTTAAGCTGATGAATTTGTGCAACTTCTGCAAATTCATCTACTTGATGCATCGAAGTGCCGACCAGCCCGAACTCTACCACGGGGCAGTGATTCTTGACAAAGCGCGCATCCGATGTACCACCGGACGTTGACAGCACAGGGGTGATGCCACATTCCGCCGCCACAGCCCGCGCGACCAGATCCGACAGCGTGCCCGGCGGCGTCAGAAAGCTTTCGCCCGAGATGTGAACTTCAAGATCAAGCGCTACCCCACTGTCTTTGAATGTCTTTTTAGATTCATGTTGCAGCCATTCAGTCAAGGACGCGCCCGAATGCAGATCGTTGAACCGAATGTTCAGGGTTGCGCGTGCAGTGGCAGGAATGACATTCGAGGCCGGATTGCCCACATCAATCGTGGTCAGCGCAAGGGTCGAGGGGTCGAAATGTTCGGTGCCCTGATCCAGTTCATGCCGCGCCAGCCCGTCGAGATAGGCCACCAGCAGCGGCAACGGGTTGCGCGCCTTGTGTGGATAGGCGGCGTGCCCCTGTTTCCCGCGCGCTGTAACATAAGCGGTCATCGACCCGCGGCGCCCGATCTTGATCATCTCGCCCATTTGCTCGGGGCAGGTCGGCTCGCCCACGATGCAGGCGCTCATCGCTTCATTCTGTGATGCCATCCAGTCGAGGATGGCGATTGTGCCATCTCCGCCCGGCCCTTCTTCGTCGCCGGTAATCGTCAGAATAACGGCACCATCAGGGGGGGTGTCACGCACGAAATCCACCGCAGCCGCCGCAAAAGCGGCAACGCCTGATTTCATGTCACACGCCCCACGCCCGAATATGCGCCCGTCTGAAACCTCGGCCCCGAAGGGGGCGCGCGTCCAGTCATCGGGGTTGCCAAGCGGCACGACGTCCGTATGGCCGTTGAACCCAAACGACCGCTCATGCCCCTTGCGCCCCCAGCGCGCGAACAGATTGGGTGTGCCGTTGCGGTCGACCCGTGTGCAATCAAAACCAGCGTCAGAAAGCAGCGCTTCCAGCAACACCAATGCGCCAGCTTCTTGCGGCGTGATCGAGGGGCAGCGAATCAAGTCTGCTGTCAGTGCAACCGGACAAACAGGGTCAGTCATCTTCGGCCTCATCCGTGAAATAGGTTTTTTGCGCAACGATCACGGAATTTTCGTTCAACGCGCGCGCCATCAACTCGCGCTCTTCATCGGGAACGTTGTCGCCCGCAGCCAGCCGTTCGTCCAGCGTGCCATAGCTCGTGACATCCAGCGGCAAAACCCCTGCGGTTTTGAGCACGGCAACCGCTTCGCGCACGGCCTCTGGCTCATCCACACCTGTGGCATACAGCAAAAGCCCGGCACCAGTCGCGCCTTTGGGCAAATCGTCACCAGCGCTGCGGCCCAATTCGACCAGCAAGGTATAGACCTGTTGCGGGCGTTTCTCGGGCTTGGTGGCGTCTTTTGGGGGCTTGGTCATGGTCATGTCCTCTCAGCTTTTCCCTGTCCGGGACGCGCGCAGGGCAAGCTGTGCCATTCGTGCGCCCCAATGGCAATACAGGTTTGCACCGGGATGAAATCCGTCACGCGCCAGCAAATCCGCGCTGGGGGTTATATCAAAGGGCACATGCAGCGCGCCGGTGCTATTGCAGACGTCGCGCAGGGCCATGTCCAGCCGCACTGCACGCCTGCCCAGAAACCCGCGCAACGGTTCGGGAAATGCCGGAAATGCACCCAAAGGCGGCACAGCAGAGGCGAGAATGCAGCCGACCCCATGCACCTGGCGCAGATCGTGCATCAGTGCGGTCTGAACCTGCCGAAACCGCGCCGTGCGGGTCTGGCGCAGCACATCATTTACACCCAGCGCCAGCACGGCGACGTCAAACTGCCCCACGCCGCGCAGCATGGAACGCGCCGCGCGCGATGTTGCACCGGATCGCGCGATGAGTTGCCATTCGACGCGGACATGCGGGGTCATGTGATGCAGCATTCGACCGATTAGCGCATCGTGCTGCCGCGCCACCCCCACACCCGCGCCCGAGGAATCGCCAAGTATCAGCAGGCGCACCCGCCGCCCCTGACCCGCAACCCCGGTGCGCGGGCCTGCCGCTTCGGGCAAACGTTCGGCACGCCACACAAGTGCCAACATCTGCGCAGCATAGACAGGGCCAAGGCCGAATGGGATAAGTTGGTGAAACATCATCTGCCATGATGCCGCCAACCCGCAGGCTTGTCACCTGCCATTGCGGCCTCTGGGGGCTGGTCGACAGGGCGCGCATTCGGTATGGCTGTGTCATAGCTTGACCACAGGCGGATGCTCTCATGCCCCATACTATCGCAGATATCGCACAGGCCCTTGGATTGCAGGCCGAAGGCGCGCTGGACCTGACAATCACCCACGCGGCTGAACCTGCCCCTGCTGGCCCCGATGCGCTGGCGATGGCAACCAATCCCAAATATGCTGCTGGTCTGGCCGAGGGGCGCGCACAGGCGGCCATCCTCTGGGCTGGGGCCGACTGGCGCGAACTGGGGCTGAAAGCCGCGATCTTTGCACCGCGCCCGCGCTGGGCGATGGCGGGCGTCAGCGAGATTCTTGACCCCGGATACGACTTTGGCGGCGACATTCACCCGCAAAGCTATATCCATCCCAGTGCGGATATTGGCGAGGGCGCGCAGATCGGCCCCTTCACCAGCATTGGTGCGCGCACAAAGATTGGCGCGAATGCACGCATCGCGGCCAATGTAACCGTGGCCGAAGATGTCGAGATCGGCGCAGATGTCATCTTGCACGCAGGCGCTCGGATCGGGGCACGCTGCCGGATTGGCGCGCGCTATATCGGCCAGCCCAACAGCGTTGTCGGCGGCTGCGGGTTCAGCTTCGTGACGCCAGAGCCGTCGGGCGCAGAAGATGTGCGCGGCACGCTGTCGGGCGAGCGTCAACTCAGGGCACAGAAATGGCACCGCATCCAGTCGCTTGGGGCGGTCGAGATTGGCGATGACGTGGAACTTGGGGCCAATTCCTCGATTGATCGGGGCACCATCCGCAACACGGTGATCGGGTCGGGCACAAAAATCGATTCCGTCTGCCAGATCGGTCATAATGTCCAAATGGGCGAAGATTGCATGATGTGCGGCATGGCCGGTGTCGCGGGGTCAGCCCGGATCGGCAATCGCGTGTTGCTGGCGGGCAAAGTGGCGGTGAACGACAATATTTTCATCGGCGACGATGTGATCGTGGGCGGGGCCAGCCGCGTTTACACCAATGTCGCCACAGGGCGAACGGTTCTGGGTGACCCGGCAACAAAACTTGAGACACAGTTGGAAATTCGCAAGGCTGTGCGCCGCTTGCCGCGTCTGGCAGCGCAGGTGGCAGCGCTTCATGCGGCAGTATTCGGAGCGGCCAAAACCGACAAGAGCCGCCCCGAATGACACTTGCCCTGTCCGCGCTACGGCTTACCTCACGCGCCAGAGAAGCAGGCAGGACTATGACAAGATGGACGGATCTTTTATGAACGAGCACAGCTTTCCCCCGGATGCCGCAAACGCGCGTGCGTTTCGTGATGCGCTGGGGCGTTTTGCAACGGGGGTTACGGTTGTGACCACGCAAAGCGACAAGGGACCGTTGGGAATTACGGCCAACAGCTTTGCCTCGCTCTCGCTTGACCCGCCGCTGGTGATGTGGGCACCGGGTAAATTTTCGCGCCGCTTCGACGCCTTTGCCGAGGCAGGGCATTTCGCAATTCACGTGCTGGCTGCCGATCAGATGCCGTTGGCGCAACATTTCGCACAAGACGGGCTGAATTTCGAGTTGCCGGATGTGTCCGAGGGGGTTGGCGGCACGCCGCTTCTGGGGGGATGCCTTGCGCGTTTTGAATGCCGCCGCCATGCGGTTCACCCCGGCGGCGACCATGCGATCGTCGTGGGCGAAGTGCTGCGTGTCAGCACGAATACAGGTGCGGGCCTGAGTTTCTTTGCTGGCAATTACGGGGTCATTAACCCCGAGTGACAGGGCGCCCCTTGCCTGACGCCCGCAAAAGGGACAAGATCGCCATCAAATAGTGACAGGTCTGCTCTTATGTCCGCACCGTCCATAATTCTGCTGGGGGCCACTGGCACAATCGGGCGCGCCACGCTGTCGGAATTGCGCGCACAGGGCCATGATGTGACCTGTCTGGTGCGGCAGGGCAGCGGTGACAAACTGCCGAGCGGTGCAAAGTTCCTTGAGGTCGATCTGGGTGACCCCGACGCAGTTGCGCGCTGTATGGACACACGCGGCGGGGCGGCAGTTATTTCGTGCATGGCGTCACGAACGGGACGGCCTGCGGACGCATGGGCAGTCGATTATCAGGCCAATATGAACGTGTTGACCGCCGCGCAGGCGGTGGGCTGCGCGCATTTCATCCTGCTTTCAGCCATCTGCGTTCAAAAGCCGCTTTTGGAGTTTCAGCGCGCAAAACTTGCGTTTGAGGCAGCGCTGACCGCCTCGGGACTGCACTGGTCAATCGTGCGGCCAACGGCCTTCTTCAAATCGCTGTCTGGTCAGGTCAGGCGCGTGCAGGCAGGCAAGCCGTTTTTGGTGTTTGGCGATGGCACACTAACCGCCTGCACACCGATCAGCGACCGTGATCTTGCGCGGTATCTGGTGGGCTGTCTGAATGCGCCCGCGCGTTTGAACCGCATCCTGCCCATAGGCGGGCCGGGTCCAGCGCTGACCCCGCACGCACAGGGTGAGGTTTTGTTTGATCTGCTGGGCAAAAAGCCCCGCTTTCGACAGGTGCCAGTGGCACTGATGGATGGGATTATCGCCACCCTGTCAACTTTGGGACGGGTCAACCAGGGTATGGCCGAAAAGGCCGAATTTGCCCGCATCGGTCGCTATTACGCAACCGAGTCGATGCTGGTCTGGAACCCGACAACCGCGCGATATGACGCCGAGGCGACACCCGCTTTTGGCGACGACAGTCTGCGTGCGCATTACCAGCGCCTGCTGCTTGGTAACGGCGAGGCAGGTCTGGGCGACCACGCCATCTTCTGAGACGCTGTATCCTCCGTCGGCCCTACCAGAGTGACAGGCGGGGCCGATGGTTTAGAATGCAGGCACTGTCTGACGCCGACGTTGCAGCAAGATCACGCCGAACAACAGCAGCAACGCCGGAATATAGAACAGTTGCTCTGGCACGCGATCTGCCGGGCGCAACACCGCAGACAGTTCAACCGGTTCGCTGCCATAGAAGTCGAAATCCCCCAACGAGCGCTGGAACGGAGAGCCGAACATAGGCTCGTCCAGCACCATACGGTCAGATTCTGGCATCAGGAACAGTCCCGTCTGCCCGACACGCGCATCGGGTGCGGTCTCATCCACATCAAGCACCAGCGTAACAGATCGCATTTGTCCGGTGTTGAAATCCGGCCCTGTCACCTCTAGCCGCAACTGATCGCCTGTGTCGGCCTGTTCCAGCACTTGCTCGAATTCCAGACCGGACAGGCGGTTGAATTCTGGCTGCACGCGGTCCAGCCAGAAATTCGGCACAAACAGCGTAAAGGCTACAAGCAACAATGCTGCTGATTCGTACAATTTGGACCGCGCAAGGAAATAGCCCTGCGTGGCGGCCGCGAATAGAAGCATCGCAAAGGTGGCAATCACAAAGATGAACACCGCCTGCATCATCCCGGCCGCTGTGCCCAAATCGACGCCGTAAAGGATAAGTGTCGGATTATAGATAAACAGGAACGGCAGCGCGAGCGTGCGCAGGCTGTAGAAGAACGCCTGAAAGCCGGTCTTGATCGGATCGCCCCCCGACACAGCCGAGGCCGCGAAACTGGCCAGCCCTACCGGCGGCGTGACATCTGCCATAAGCCCGAAATAGAACACGAACAAATGCGCCGCGATCAAGGGCACGATCAGCCCTTCTTGTGCGCCCAAGCTGACAACCACAGTCGCCATCAGCGACGACACCACAATGTAATTCGCCGTTGTCGGCAGCCCTAACCCCAGAACCAGCGAGAACAGCCCCACCAGAACCAGCATCAGGAACAGGTTGCCAAGCGCCAGCATCTCGACCAGCCCGGCAAGTTCGGTGCCAATTGGCGTGCGCGTCACAGTCGCCACGATCACACCCGCCGCACCTGTTGCAACGGCAATGCCGATCATATTGCGTGCGCCCGCGATCATGCCCTCGACAAGATCTGTTACCCCCTGACGAAACTGCGCAATCAGGTCCGTCTGGCCGCGAAACAGCGCCTTCAGGGGCCGCTGGGTCAGGATGATGAACAGCATCGTCATGACCGCGAAATAGGCCGATTTCGCAGGTGATTGCCGCTCGACCATCAGGAACCAGATCAGAATTATGATCGGCAACAGATAATGCAGCCCCGTCGGAAAGACGTCGCGCATCACCGGCAGCTTGATTTCCTTCTCTTTCGGGTCATCCAGTTCCAGATCTGGCCGCTTCGATCCAACCCAGAGACACCCAAGATAAACCCCAAGCAGCGCCAATATCGTGATGGTGCCCGCGATGGCAGGCGCAGTGGCGCGCAAGAAATCGACTGCGGCGATCACGCTGTAGAAAGCCACCCCCGCAATGACAAAGCCAAGCGCGGTTTTCCACGCCATTGTCAGCAGGCTGGCCCCTTTGCCAAGCGCGGGAATGCCATTCTTCAACGCTTCGAGATGCACGATATAGACCAGCGCGATATAAGAAATCACGGCCGGAATGAACGCGTGCTTGATAACCTCCAGATACGAGATACCGACAAATTCGACCATCAGGAACGCAGCAGCGCCCATGACAGGCGGCATGATCTGGCCATTGACCGATGATGACACCTCAACCGCGCCCGCCTTTTCAGAGGTGAAGCCCACGCGCTTCATCAAGGGAATGGTGAATGTACCTGTGGTCACAACATTTGCGATGGATGACCCGGAAATCAGACCCGTCGCGCCAGACCCGACAACCGCAGCTTTCGCAGGCCCGCCGCGCAGGTGGCCAAGCCCGGCAAAGGCCAGCTTGATGAAGTAGTTGCCCGCCCCCGCCTTATCCAGCAATGCGCCAAACAACACGAACAGGAACACAAATGCGGTCGATACCCCCAATGGAATGCCGAATACCCCTTCGGTGGACAGCCATTGTGTGTTGATGATGCCGTTGAAGCTGCGCCCTTCATGCGCGATCAGATCCGGGATCAGCCAACCTTGGCCAAAATAGCTGTAGGCAAGAAAAATACTGCCCACGATTGTCAGCGCGGGGCCAAGCGCGCGGCGCGACGCCTCCAGCAACAAGACAAGGCCAATCGTGCCAATAATGATCTGGGGAAAGATAACAGGGCCAATCAAACCCTCAAAATTGTTGAGGATGGGCACATCTGCGGTTTGCAATTGCGTCAGCCGGCCTTGCCGCGCCGAGCCGGAAATCTCGCGTGAGAACCAGAAGATATAAAAGACAGACCCCGCAGCGATAAAGGCGAGCGCCCAATCATATAGCGGGATGTAGCGCCGTGGAGAGCTTTTGAATGCAGGATATGCAAGGAAGGCCAGAAACAGCGCGAATGTCAGGTGCATGGGCCGCGTCATGTCTGACCCGATGACCCGCAGGTAGGGAATATTCTGCGCAAACTGAAACTGCGGATCGGCAATCCAGATTTGAAAGGCGGACCATAAAAACGCTACCGATGCGATCAAAATGGCAACGGCGCGGTTTTCCGGGGCGCGTCCACCCGAATCCGTGCTGGCGACGAGATCCTGCAATTCATCATCCGAGAATTGCCGAGCTTCCGGCTTTTGCGCAGTCGACATACGCCTGTCCCCCATTGATGCTGATTGTTATTTAATCTTGCAGTCACAACATAGTTGCGCGGCGCGTCATAACGCGCCGCGCAACAGGTTAGGTAGGTCGGATCACTCGATCAAACCAGCTTCGCGGAAATACCGCTCGGAGCCGGGATGCAGTGGCGCTGACAGACCATCGCTGACCATTTCGCTTGGATCGAGGTTTGCCAATGCGGGGTGCAGTGCGGTGAACTGATCAAGGTTCTCGAAAATCGCACGTGTGACCTGATAGCCAACTTCTTCGCTGACCTCGTCCGAGCTGACAAATGTGGCACCGACACCAAAGGTGGTGATGTCCTCATCTGTGCCGCGATACATGCCGCCCGGAATGGTGGCCATGCGGTAATAGTCACGCTCGCCAACCAGTTCGCGGATCGCGTCGTTATCGACATTCACCAGAACTGTGTCGCAGGCGGTGGTTGCTTCCTGAATCGCACCGGATGGGTGTCCGACAGTATAGACGATAGCATCGACATTGTTGTCGCACAGTGCCAAGGACTGCTCGGCTGGTGGCAATTCTGTGGCTTGCGCAAAGGTGTCAAGCGTCCAGCCCATTGCTTCCATCACGACATCCATTGTGCCGCGCTGGCCGGACCCTGGATTGCCGATATTGACGCGCTTGCCTTCCAGATCATCGAATGTGGTGATCCCGGAATCAGCCCGTGCCACGACAGTAAACGGCTCCGGGTGCAGCGAGAAGACTGCGCGCAGACCTTCAAACGCGCCATCTTCTTCAAAGCTGGAGCTGCCATTGTAAGCGTGGAACTGCCAGTCGGATTGCGCAACGCCAAATTCCAGCTCGCCCGAACGGATCGCGTTGATGTTGAAGATCGACCCACCGGTTGATTCCACACCACAGCGGATGCCATGCTCGGCACGGTCGCGGTTCACCAGACGGCAAATCGCGCCACCTGCGGGGTAGTAGACGCCAGTTACGCCGCCAGTGCCGATAGAGATAAAGGTTTCTTGCGCAAGCGCAGTCGTCCCCATCATTATACCTGCGGCAACCAGTCCTGCTGTAAACGGTTTGTTCATGTATTCCTCCATGTGAAACGCTGCTATTTCGGTGCAGCAAAAGGGTTCTGTAGCCACGCCTGTTTTAGGCTATGTGGCGCGTCCCATAGGGTGAGTGGACTGCGACAACACAAAGGAGTCAACCCAGAAACACATCTTGGTGAAAAACCAAGGTCAATTATTTGTTTATACGAGTAAAACTCTGAAATTTTCTGCACATCGACGCCGGAAAATTCACACATCAAAGCGACTCAAACCGATTTGGGCACGCACAGGATATGTGAAGCGTCACTCAAGGCAACACTGCCGCGCAGGGCGTAATGTGTGACAAATCACACGGAAAGGCGGGTTTCCACGATCCCCACGAACCAACTGCAACCATAGGGAATTATCTCATCGTTGAAATCATATTCCGGATGGTGCAGCCCTGCCCCCTCGCCTGCGCCAAGCACAATATAGGCACCGGGGCGCTCTTCGAGCATGTAGGAGAAATCCTCACCCCCCATATTAAATCCCGCTTCAAGGCATTGGTTGGACACCTCCAATGCCACGTCGCGCGCAATCTTGGTTTCGGCCTCGTGGTTGACCATGACGGGATAGCCTTCGACAAACTCCACTTCGGCTGACGCGCTAAATGCCGCCGCGGTCCCTTGCGCCACGGCATGAAGCCGCGTCTCTGCCAGTTTGCGCAAACCGGCATCATGGGTGCGGATGGTACCACGCAACTCCACCCGTTGTGGAATGACATTATACGCCTGCGACTCGGTGCGTACCCCGCAGACTGACAGCACGATATTCTGTGTCGGGTCTGCATTGCGGCTGGCGATGGTTTGCAACGCCAGAATAAGGTGGCTGGCAGCAACAGTCGGGTCGATGGTCGCGTGCGGCTTGGCGGCGTGTCCGCCCAGCCCCTCAACCGTGATGCGAAACTCGTCACACGCGGCGTAGAAAGCGCCTGCGCGAATGTTGAACTCACCCAAGCCGTGGCCGGGGCGATTGTGCATGGCATAGACTTCCTGAATGCCAAACCGCGCCATCAGCCCCGCGTCACACATCACCTTGGCCCCCGCCCCGCCTTCTTCGGCGGGTTGGAAGATGACGGCAACAGTGCCATCGAAATTGCGCGTTTCGCACAGGTATTTGGCAGCGCCCAGCAGCATTGCCGTGTGCCCGTCATGACCACAGGCATGCATCTTGCCATGGTGAATGGATGTATAGGGTTTGCCCGTCGCCTCCATGATCGGCAGCGCGTCCATATCCGCGCGCAGTCCCACCACCCGGCCAGAGGCACGGCTGCGCCCATGAATTAGCCCCACAAGCCCGGTTACGCCGATCTTCTCGATCACCTCATCACACCCGAAATCCCGCAATTTTTCGGCCACGATCTGCGCCGTGCGGTGGCATTCAAACTGCAATTCCGGGTGCGCGTGAAAATCACGCCGCCATTCCGTGATCTCGGGCAGCAATTCGGCGAAACGGTTGCGTATGGGCATAATGATCCTGACAGATTTACACTCTTGCCGCAAAACCTAGCCCTACATTGGGCGGGCTACAAGGCGTCAGTCCTCGAACAGTTCAGACTGACCCTGTTCTGGCCCGTCCTCTGCCTCATCATCAGGCATCACTGACTGGCCCGGTGGCGGACGGCTGTCCAGAAGCCCCGCTTCGCGCAATTCTTTCAGCCCCGGCAAGTCACGCGCACTTTCCAGCCCGAAATGGTCAAGAAACTCATCCGTCACCACAAATGTCACCGGACGCCCCGGTGTCATCCGGCGGCGCCCAAGCCTGATCCATTCCAGTTCAAGCAACTGGTCTACAGTTCCACGCGACACGGCGACGCCGCGAATCTCCTCGATCTCGGCGCGGGTGACGGGCTGGTGATAGGCGATGATAGCAAGCGTCTCGATGGCCGCGCGCGAGAGTTTGCGCGTCTCGACCCGTTCTGTCTGCATCAGCCAGCCCAGATCTGGCGCGGTGCGCAGGGCATAGCGGTCGTCGATGCGCAGCAGATTGACACCACGCCCCATATAGCGCGACCGCAAATGCACCAGCGCTTCGGCCGGATCACAGCCCGGCGGCATACGTTCGGATATCTCGGACAGGGTCAGCGGTGACGCGCAGGCAAACAAGATCGCCTCGACCATGCGCTCTTGCTCGGCGATGGGGGGGGCAGAAAACAGGCTGGGGCTGTCTTCGGCGCTGCGGGGATTGTGCGCCTGTGCTTCGGTGTCATCTTCCATCTCGTGCCTCATTGCCCGGTCTTGCGCCGCAAATGCAGGGGCGCAAAAGTATCGGACTGTCGTAATTCGATCTGGCCCTGCTTGGCCAGTTCCAACGTCGCGGCAAACGTGGACGCAATCGCAGAGCGCTTGCGCGCAGGCGCGCCGCGCCAGCCTGCGGGCAGATATGCCTGAAGGCTGGTCCAGTCCCCTGCCCCCGGCACCATCTGCCGCAACCGTTCCAGTGCTGCCTCATATGGGTAGATGTCCGAGCGATCAAAGGCATAGGGCCGGAACTCATCGCGCGTGCGCAGTCTGGCATAGGCGCGCATCAGATCCAGTAGGCTGGCTTCGAACAATGTCTTACGATTGACGGCCAAGGCTTCGGGTGCACCGCGCGCGAAGAAATCGCGGCCTTTCTGGTCGCGCCCCATCAACCGGGCTGCCGCCTCTCGCATGGCTTGCAGGCGCTCCAACTGAAACGCCAGATGGGCTGCCAGCTCTGCGCCACTTGGCCCTTCTTCGGACGGGTCGGGTGGCAGCAACAGGCGCGATTTCAGATAGGCCAGCCACGCGGCCATGACCAGATAATCGGCGGCCAATTCAATGCGCAACGAGCGCGCGCGCTCTACAAAGCCCAGATATTGTTCCGCCAGATGCAGCACTGAGATGCGGCGCAGATCAACCTTTTGCGTGCGCGACAGCGTCAGCAGCAAATCAAGCGGACCTTCAAACCCGTCAACATCAACGATCAGCGCCTCGGCTTCTCGCCGGGCGATTACACTGTCGTCATTGTCGAATAGATCGGACATGATCTGCCTTGTTTTCAGCGATCATACGCCGCCGCCAAGTGTCATGTCCATCACGCACTCGCAACATGGCGTTCCCAGTCGCGCAGCCGCGCCACATAGCGTGCCAATGTGTCTATCTCCAGATTGATCCGGTCCCCCAAGGCAATGTCACCCCATGTTGTGACCTGCTTGGTATGCGGGATCAGATTGATGCCAAATTCAGCGCCGGACACCTCATTGACGGTTAGCGATGTACCATCGAGTGCCACAGACCCTTTTGGCGCGATGAATCCCGCCAGATGATCGGGTGCGCGAAACACCAGCCGCGTGCTGCCGCCCTCATCGGTCAGGGCAACCACCTCGGCCACGCCATCCACATGCCCCGAGACGATATGACCGCCCAACTCGTCACCGACCTTGAGGGCGCGTTCCAGATTGACGCGCTTGCCCAGCGTCCAGCCCCCCAGATTGGTTTTCGACACAGTCTCGGCCGAGACCTGCACCTCGTACCAGTCCGGCCCTTTTGCAACGACCGTCAGACACACCCCATCCGATGCAATTGATGCGCCCAGATCGACACTGGCCATATCATAGCCCGTGCCAATGCGCGCGCGCAGGTCGCCTTCCTGTTTCAAGGCACGGATTTCACCAATATCCGTAATGATCCCTGTGAACATCTCGGTTCCTTTCCCAAAACCTGCATCCCCGGCAGAGGTAACGCTGCCACAGCTTGATGACAAGCGCGCCATAAATCTACCGCATTTATTTAACATTGTGTCGCACAGAGCATCAAAGCGCGCCCAAACGGTCGCGCGGCGCTGCACCGACAAAAGTTGTAGATGAGTTGGAACGATTTCATGACCGATAGCGGCGAAAACAGACGGTTTCTGTTCCTGCAAGGGCCACATGGCTGGTTCTTCAACCGGCTGGCACAAGGATTGCGTGCCGCAGGCGCAGAAGTCTGGCGCGTCGGTTTCAATCAGGGGGATGCATTTTTCTGGCGCGACAAGGCGCATTACATCCCCTTTGACGCGACACAGGATCAATGGCCCAGCCGCATCCGTGACCTTATTGAGCACCACAAGATCACTGACATCGCCCTTTATGGCGATGTGCGCCCGGTTCATGCCGAAGCGGTCAAGGCCGCCCGCGACTTGGGGGTGACAATCCATATATTCGAGGAAGGGTATCTGCGCCCCTATTGGGTCACATATGAACGCGATGGCGCAAACGGCAATTCTGCGCTGATGAATATCGACCTGCCAGAAATGCGCAAGGCGCTGGAAAAATGCGATCTTGAACTGCCTGATCCGCCCGCACATTGGGGCGATATGCGCCAGCACATCTTTTATGGCGCGCTATATCATTTCTGTGTCATGGCCTTTAACCAGCGCTACCGGAATTTCCGCCCCCATCGTGACTTGTCGGTCAGTCAGGAATTTGGCCTGTACATGAAACGGTTGTGGCTGATGCCGCTGCATTGGGTCGAGCGGCACATCGAAAGCTGGCGAGTGCGCAACGGTGGCTTTCCCTATCATCTTGTTCTGCTTCAGCTTGAACATGACAGCAGCTTTCGCGCGCACAGCCCCTTCAAGTCGCAAACGCAATTTCTTGAAAAGGTCTTTTCGGGTTTCGCACGCGGCGCAGCACGGCACCACCATCTTGTAATCAAAGCACACCCCCTCGAAGATGGCCGCGCACCCCTGCGCGAAACCATCCGCCATCTGACCAAAACGCATGGGCTGGAAGGGCGCGTGCATTATCTGCGGGGCGGCAAACTTGCACGGCTTTTGAACCACGCGCGCTCTGGTGTGACGGTCAATTCTACTGCTGCACAACAGGTGCTGTGGCGCGGTATGCCCTTGCGGATTTTTGGCCGCGCGGTCTATGACAAGCCTGAATTTGTCTCGGATCAGTCGATCCGCGCATTTTTTGCGCAACCTAAGCGCCCCGATGCGCGTGCATATCGTGACTACCGCCATTTCCTGCTGGAAACGTCGCAAATCCCCGGTGGCTACTATTCGTTGGGTGGGCGACGCCAGTTGATGCGACATCTGGTAGATATGATGCTCGCTGCAGATGACCCCTACACCTCTCTGATCCGCGGAGAAGCGGCACCAAGGCAACAGTTGCGGATGGTCAGATAGGCGCTAACCCGTTTCACTGCTTGGCGTTTTCACGCGAACCCTGTATGTTAAATAAAAAAATCTGAGGCAAACCCCAAGAAGGAGCCCGAGCAGTGTTCGCAAAATCTTTTACCCTGGGCCGCAGGATGGCCCTGGTTACGGCTGTGATCGCAGTCGCTTCCTGCGCCGTTTCACGCGACGGACCCAGCAAACGAGAAATCTATGAAGGTTCTGTTATGCGCTCTGGCGATGCGCATATCATCATGGTTAACAAACGGGTCAGCGAGGCCGCAAATAAACCGCAGGCCTTGGGCTTCAGCCACGCCCTGCGCGCGGGCGCTCTCATGGGCGGCGATACGATCCGGCCCGGCGATGTGATCCGCTTGAATGTGTATGAAAATGTACCCGAAGGCCTGCTTGCGCAGTCCGGAACCAACAATGCCATCATCGAGGAAGTGCAGGTCGATGACGCGGGCTTCATCTTTGTGCCCTATGCGGGGCGCGTACGCGCTGCTGGCCACACCCCTGACGCTTTGCGCCGCATTCTGACGCAATCGCTGGACGAGCAAACTCCCGATCCTCAGGTAATGGTAACCCGCGCACCCGGTGATGGCGCGACTGTGTCTGTCGCAGGCGGCGTTGGCGCACAAGGCGTCTATCCCGTAACCCGTGCCAGCAACCGCCTCAGCTCCATGATCGCAACAGCGGGCGGCCTGAACATCCCACTGGAAACCGCACAAGTTTTGGTCACGCGTGGCAATCGGCAGGACTCGGCATGGTTGCAGGACATCTATTCCGATCCTTCGCTTGATATTGCCATGCGCGCAGGCGACCGGATTCTGCTGCGTCAGGATCAGCGGTCGTTCACTGTGCTCGGTGCGACAGGCAGCGCAGATCGAATGACCTTCGACACACGGCAGATTTCAGCTATTGATGCGATTGCCATGGTCGGCGGGCTTGACCCGCTGCGCGCAGACCCGAAAGGTGTCTTTATCTTCCGCGACGAAATTCCCGAAGTTGCGACTGAAATTCTGGGCATAGGTCAATTCGTAACGGATGTGCGCTTTGTCTATGTTCTGGACCTGACGGCCCCGACCGGAATGTTCAACGCACGCGACTTCAAGGTCCGTGACGGCGATACGATCTTCGTGACCGAGGCGTCATCAGCTGTCTGGGCACGTCAGATATCTTCGCTGACCGGCACACTCACAGCGGCTGGCGCAATCCGACGCGCTGCCGACTAAGGGTCTCGGTCTCACATGCCAAATCTTCCGCCAGAAAATCTTTACGCATATTCTGGCGGATTTCTTGGCCCCGGTCGGCAAGCGCGACGCATACGCCGCATCCTGTCACTGGCCGGACTTGCGATTCGCATCGGCTTTCCGGGCAAGGGTGACGGGGTTGCTGTCTGGGGCCATGCCAAACGTGCTGCACGCGGCGAATGGGTTGCCGCCCGCCGCGGCGCGCAACTCCTACGTCTGGAAGATGCCTTTTTGCGCTCGCTCTTTCCGGGCCGCTCGGGCGAGCCGACCCTTGGGCTGTTGATCGACGGCCAAGGCGCACATTATGATCCCGCCACCCCGTCCGATATCGAGACATTGCTGGCCACCAACCCGCTTGATGATCATGCGCTGCTGGAGCGCGCGCGCCTTGGCATGGCGCGGCTAAAGGCGCTTCAGCTTTCAAAATACGCCGCGCACGACCCGGATCTTTCCGCACCCCCGCCTGGCTATGTTCTGGTCGTCGATCAGGTGCGCGGCGACGCCTCACTCACGCAGGGCGGGCTGGATGGCCCGCTGTCGCCGCATCTGTTTCGTGATATGCTGGTTCAGGCGCAACTGGATTTTCCGGGCGCGCGTATCATTATCCGCACCCACCCTGAAACGCAGAATGGCCACAGGCAGGGCCATTTTACCCCCGCCGATGCAGCGGAAGATCACATCACGCTTCTGTCCGATCCCATCTCGCCTTGGGAATTGCTGGAAGGGGCATTGGCTGTTTACACAGTATCCTCTCAGCTTGGGTTTGAGGCGATTTTCGCGGGCCATAAACCGCGCGTTTTTGGCCTGCCGTTTTATGCCGGCTGGGGGCTAACCCTCGATCAGACCCCTCATCCCCGCCGCCGACGCAAACTGACCCGCGCACAGCTTTTCGCAGGGGCCATGCTGCTCTATCCGACATGGTATGATCCCTGCCGTGACCGGCTGTGCACATTCGAGGACGCGCTCGATCATCTGGAGGCGCAGACCCGCGCCTGGCGTGAAGATCGCCACGGATATATCGCGCTGAACATGCGGCTTTGGAAGCGCGCGCATCTGCGGGCTTTCTTCGGGCGCTGGAAAAAGCTGCGTTTCGCAAAGACGCCGTGCACACAACAGCCTGTGCTGGTCTGGGGCATGGCAGATGGGCCAGCGCATGCAATCCGCATCGAGGATGGCTTTTTGCGCTCGCGCGGGCTCGGGGCAGATCTTACCCCACCGCTGTCATTGGTCGCCGATGATCTGGGTATCTATTACGATCCGACAACCCACTCACGGTTTGAAGCGCTCATAGCGGCGCCCCTTCCGCCCGGCGGCGAGGCGCGCGCCACCGCACTTGTGGAACGCATCCGCGCGCAGAGGCTCAGCAAATACAACCTCGACCATGCGCTGCCAGACCTGCCGCAAGGGCACCGCATCCTTGTCCCCGGTCAGGTCGAAGATGATGCCTCCATCCGGCTGGGTGCCGGGACAATCCGTACCAATCTCGCCCTTCTGGCCGAGACGCGCCGCCGCAACCCGGACGCGCAGATCCTCTACAAACCCCATCCCGACGTCGAGGCAGGCCTGCGCCCCGGCGCGATCCCCCCCTCAGAGGCCCTGCGCCATGCCGATCTGGTTCTGGAACAGGCTGATCCCGCCCAACTGCTCGCGCATGTCGACGCAGTTTGGACGATGACCTCAACCATGGGATTCGAGGCGCTTTTGCGAGAGGTGCCTGTCACAACGTTTGGCGCGCCCTTCTATGCAGGTTGGGGCCTGACCTGTGACTTGGGCGCGGTGCCCGCGCGCCGCACGGCCCGCCCCAGTCTTGCCGCCCTCGCACATGCGGCGCTCATCGCCTATCCGCGCTATTTCGACCCCGTCTCGCGCCTGCCCTGCCCGCCAGAGGTCGCAGTCGAGCGCCTTTCAGATCACAGTTCTTCGCGCCCCCCAAGCTTGCGCCTGCTGGCAAAACTTCAAGGGCTGTTTGCAAGCTATGCCCCGCTCTGGCGCTAGGCACGCATTTTCTTGCGTCAAATACTCATCTTCGGGGGGAATGCAGCGCCAAGCTGCATGGGGGGGGCGAAAGCCCCCCACTTCTGACAATAGACTTGGCCGAAGGCCACATTCAGATCAGATGCGCTCAGTCGTTCAGCAGCCGGCTGACCACAATCGTGACCTCGGGCTTTTTGCCGATCTCTTCCATCACCACCTGACGCACGACGCGCCGCAACCCGTCATTCAGCTTGTCGTCATCCGCCAGAACCTTGTGGCTCGCGCGCGAGACAAACTCTTCCAGCGCGCTCTCGATCACTTCATTCAGCATCTGCCCGCCGCGCGCTTCTGTGCGCAGGCCTGCGATCTCGGCCCAAGGTGCGCCAAGCGCCTCATTCTCTTCATCCAGAATAAGAGTGACAAACACATGCCCGCCGATGGCCATCCGAATCCGGTCGCGGATAATTCCGTCCATCGCACCAATCAAACGGCTGCCATCCAGATAGATACGGCCTGTCGGCACTTCATCAACCAATCCCGGCACATCGCCGGTCAGGTCCAGAACCGAACCGTTGGGCACGACAACAGACTGCATCCCGCTCGAAAGCGCAAGTTTGGCATGTTCGTGCATCATGCGATGCTCGCCATGCATAGGGATCATCACCTTGGGCGCAATCAGATCATGCATTGCCACCAGATCAGGCCGGTTGGCATGGCCCGATACATGGTACAGCCGTGCAGAATTATCGAGGACATCTACCCCCATCTGCGACAGCGCGTTGACCACACGCCCGACTTCGCGCTCGTTTCCCGGAATCGTCATGGAGGAGAACAGGAATGTATCCCCTTCCTTCATGCTCAACCCCATGTAATTGCCACGTGCCAACTGGCTGGAAGCCGCGCGGCGTTCGCCTTGCGATCCGGTGACGATCAGTAGCAGGTTTTCACGCGGGATGGATTTTGCTTCTTCCGGGCTGATGGTGTTCGGGAAATCCGTCAGAATGCCCGCCTCTCTGGCCACTTGCGTCATGCGCAGCATTGCGCGGCCCATCAGGCAGACAGAGCGTCCCGCCTCTTGTGCGGCCACTGCCAGTGTTTTCAGCCGCGCCACGTTTGACGCGAATGTCGTGGCCACGACCATACCCTTGGCGTCGCGCATCAGATCTGCAATCGGGCCATTCAGCGTGGCCTCGGACCGGCCTTCATGCAGGTTCATCACATTGGTGCTGTCACAAAACAGCGCCTTGACCCCTGTACGGCCGATTTCCGCCAACAATGCAGGGTCATGCGGCTCGCCCACACCGGGTGTTTCATCGGCTTTGAAATCGCCCGAATGCACGATCCGCCCTTCTGGCGTGTCGATGATCAGGCCAGAGGCTTCGGGCAGCGAATGCGCCACAGGGAAGAACTGCACCCGGAAGGGGCCCAACTCCAGCGCCTCGGGGGCTTTGCCCACGGTGATGACCTGCTTGGGGTCTTGGCCTGCATCCTGCATCTTCAGACGCGCAATCCGTGCCGTGAAATCACGCGCATAGACCGGCACCTGCAACTTGTCCCAAAGCAGGCCAACAGCACCGACATGATCTTCATGTGCGTGGGTGATGATGATCGCTTCCAGACGGTCGCGGCGTTCTTCCAGCCACGAGATGTCCGGCAGGATCAGATCAACGCCGGGGCTGGAATCCATATCTGCAAAGGTAACACCCAGATCCACCAAGATCAGACGCTCGCGCCCTTTGGGGCCATAGCCGAACACATAGGCGTTCATGCCCACCTCGCCTGCCCCCCCAAGGGGAAGGTAGATCAGTCTGTCTTTGCTCATGGTCGCTCCTCGCTACCGTTTATCTTGTTATATGCGTGAATGACGCGAAGGCCATGCAATGTCAGATCATCCTCGACCCTGTCAAACAGGGTTTCGGCTTGCGCGAATAACGGCGCCAACCCGCCTGTGCCGACCACCGTCATCGGTCTGCCATACTCGGCCTTGATCCGCGCAGTTATGCCCTCGATCAGTCCGATATAGCCCCAAAACACGCCCGACTGTATACATTCAACCGTATTCGTGCCAATCACCTTGTCAGGACGCGAAATATCGACATGCGGCAGGGCCGCGGCCCCCTGATGCAGCGCCTCAAGGCTCAGGTTCACGCCCGGTGCGATCACCCCGCCCACATAAGCCCCGTCATGGGCCACCACATCGAAATTCGTGGCGGTGCCAAAATCCACCACCACCACATCGCCGCCAAAGCGTTCAAACGCGCCTGCCGCATTTGCCAGCCGGTCGGGACCGGGCCTAACCCCGTCATCCACGCGCGGTGCCACAGGCAACAGGCATTCAGGCTTGCCGACCACTAAGGGGCGGCAATTGAAATAACGGTCACACAACACCCGCAGGTTGAAAACCACCCGCGGCACAGTCGAGGCGATGATGACATCGCTGATGTCCAACTCGACCCCCTTGATCCGCATCAATGTGGACAGCCACACAAAATACTGATCCGCCGTGCGCATATGCTCGGTCGAGGTGCGCCATGTGGCCAGAACCTGCGCCCCGTCCCAGACAGAAAACACCGTATTGGTATTGCCGCAATCAATAGTCAGAAGCATACGCCTGCCCCCCCGATCATGAGAAATAGACTTCTGCCGCAGGAATGGCACGCAGGCCATGTGTCATGCGCAGCACAAGGGCACCGGTTGCATCGATCCCCTCGAACGTGCCTTCATGCGTTTCAGTCACTGTTCGCGCGACAATCGGCTGGCCCAAACGCGCCGCGCGGGTCAGCCACGCCTGCCGGATGGGCGCAAAGCCATAGGTCACCAACTGATGGTCCCAGCGCGCATAGGCAGGTGCCAGAATGTCCAGAAATTCCTCTGGCGAAGCGCAGATACCTGTCTCGGACATCACGCTGACAGGGGAAACCGCGCCCGCCTCGCCCTCGGGGGCGTGTTGCAGGTTGACGCCGATTCCGATGGCAAGATGGCCGACCTGCGCACCGTGACCAATGCTTTCCAGCAAGATACCTGCCAGCTTGCCGCCATTCAGCAGCACATCATTGGGCCATTTCAGCGCAAAACTCTCTGGCCGTCCGGTCAGTGTCAGAAGCGCCTCGTGCAGCGCAAGCGCGGCCACAAAGGACCGCAGCGCCACCTGATCGGGCGGGCCACCGGGACGGGTGATATAGGTTGCGGCAAAATTGCCTTCCGGGTCGCGCCAGTCGCGCCCACGCCGCCCGCGCCCTTTAGTCTGGCGCAGGGCCAGAATCCAAGTCGGGCCAGACAGGCTGGGTGCGATGCGCGCGGCCTCGGCATTGGTGCTGTCGATTTCGGGCAGAACAATCCGCCCGACGCCTTCGGGCCAGTTACTTGACAAGAGCGTTTGCCGCCAGCGCGGCCGCACCCTCGATCCCGAACAGGTTAATCACCCCAAGCACCATAATCGCCGCCGAAGCCACCAGAAGCGTGGCCTGCACAGGTGCGCGCACGGTGTCCATCGGCTCCACTTCCTCGCCGAAATACATGTAATAGACGATGCGCAGGTAATAGAACGCGCCGATGACCGACGCCACGACACCTGCCACGGCCAACCATGTCATGCCCGCCTCGACCGCTGCCCACAGCACATAGAATTTGCCGAAGAAGCCGACCAATGGCGGCACGCCCGCAAGGCTGAACATCAGCACCAGCAGTGCCAATGCGCGCAACGGCTCGGCCTTTGAGTACTGGCGCAGGCTGTCGATATCAGCCACAGGTTTTCCATCGCGCGACATGATCAGAATAAAGGCGAACACCCCGATATTCATGGTCACATAGATCGCCATATAGACCAGCATCCCCTGCACACCCTGCGCCGTACCCGCCGCAAGGCCCACAAGCGCAAAGCCCATATGCGTGATAGAGGAATACGCCATCAGCCGCTTGATATCACGCTGACCAATTGCAGCGATTGCCCCCACAAACATGGATGCGACCGCCAGAAACGCGATAATCTGCGTCCAGTCGCCGGGCACCACCCCAAAGGCATCGTGCACCACACGCGCGATCAGCGCAATCGCCGCAACCTTCGGGGCGGTTGCAAAGAACGCGGTCACGGGCGTTGGCGCGCCTTCATACACATCGGGTGTCCACATGTGGAACGGCACTGCCGACACTTTGAACGCCAGCCCCGCCAGCATAAAGGCCAGCCCCATCAGCAGGCCAATCGACATGCCATCTTCCGAAATGGTCGTGATGATGCCCGCAAACAGCGTTGTCCCCGAATAGCCATAGGTCAGCGACGCGCCATAAAGCAGCAAGCCAGAGGCCAAAGCGCCAAGGATAAAGTATTTCAAACCCGCCTCGGTCGAGCGCAGCGAGTCGCGGTTCATCGTGGCGACGACATAGAGCGCAAGCGATTGCAGCTCTAACCCCATATAAAGTGCGATCAGATCCCCGGAGGAGACCATCAGCATCATGCCCACAACTGACAAGGCAATCAGGATGGGATACTCGAATTTCAGCAAGCCCCGCGCGGCCATATAGCTTTGGCCCATGACCATCACGACCGCAGCCGAGAACAGGATCAGCATTTTCGAGAAATGCGCGAAGGCGTCGGCAATATACATGCCGTTGAAGGCGGTTTGCGCTTCCAGTCCCTTGGAACCGGCAAGCAGGCCCAGCAACACCATCAGCCCCGCAGTTGCCCATAGGATTGGCTCTACCAGCTTGTCCTTGCCGCCATAGACACCCACCATCAGCGCCGCCATGGCAAACAATGCCAGCACGATTTCGGGCAGCGCCGTATAGAGATCAGCTCCGATCATCGCGAGACCTTTCAGTTCTGTACATGCTGAGATGCGGCCTCATGGACCTGCAACGCCAGCGTATGCCCGTCGACCATCGCAGTGACCGAGGGGCCTATGATATCTGTGACAAGGGCGGGATACACCCCAAGGAGCAGCGTCATCGCAACAAGCGGCCCGATCAGCAGCTTTTCGCGGCGGTCCATATCCTTGATGCCTTTCAGCGATTCCTTGATCAACTCGCCCATGACGACACGGCGGAACAACCACAGCGCATAGCCCGCCGACAGGATCACACCGGTCGCCGCAAACAGCGCCACCCAAGTATTGACCTGAAACACACCCATGAAGGTCAGGAATTCGCCAACAAAGCCAGATGTGCCCGGAAGGCCGACATTCGCCATGGTGAACAGCAAGAACACCGCCGCATAAACCGGCATACGGTTGATCAACCCGCCATAGGCCGCAATTTCGCGCGTGTGCATCCGGTCATAGATCACGCCCACCGCGAGAAACAGCGCCCCCGAGATGAAGCCGTGGCTGATCATCTGGAAAATCGCGCCATCCAGACCCTGCTGGTTGGCCGCAAAGATGCCCATAGTCACAAAGCCCATATGCGCGACCGAAGAATAGGCGATCAGCTTCTTCATGTCGTCCTGCATCAGCGCCACCAACGATGTGTAGACGATGGCAATCGCCGACAGCCACAGCACCAAAGGCGCAAAGATGTCAGAGGCCACCGGAAACATTGGCAGAGAGAAGCGCAAGAACCCGTAGCCGCCCATTTTCAGCAGCACTGCCGCCAGAATGACCGAGCCTGCCGTGGGGGCCTGAACGTGGGCATCCGGCAGCCATGTATGCACCGGCCACATCGGCATCTTCACAGCGAAGGACGCAAAGAACGCCAGCCACAACAGTGTTTGCAGCCCCCCGATCACCTGCCAGCCAGCAAGGCTGAACGTCTCGGTGCTGAACTGGTGCTGAAGCAGTGTCGGAATATCTGTTGTGCCCGCATCTACATACATTGCGATCATCGCGATCAGCATCAGCACGGAACCAAGGAACGTATAGAGGAAGAACTTGAACGCGGCATAGATGCGCTCCTTGCCGCCCCAGATGCCAATGATAAGGAACATCGGGATCAGGCCCGCCTCGAAGAACAGATAGAACAGCACCAGATCGAGCGCGGTGAACACGCCGATCATCAGCGTTTCCAGCAGCAGAAACGCGATCATGTATTCCTTGACCCGGTGCTTCACATTCCAGCACGCGCCAATGGTGATGGGCATAAGGAATGTAGTCAGCATCACGAACAGGATCGAGATGCCATCCACCCCCATCTTGTAGGTGAAGCCCATGACCCAGTCATGTTCTTCGACAAACTGAAAACCGGTATCTTGCGGGTCAAACCCGACCAGCAAAATAAGCGAGGCCGCAAACGTCGCCAATGTCGCGGCAAGTGCGACCCATTTGGCATTGTTCTGGGCTGCTTCATCTTCGCCACGCAGAAAGATCGCCAGAATGGCCGCAGCAATCGCCGGGGTAAAGGTGATGATGGACAGCAGGTTCAGCATCAGTTTGCCCCCCCTGTCAGTGTGACAAAGGTGACAATCACGACAATCCCCAGAACCATTGCAAACGCATAATGAAACACAAAGCCGGATTGTGCCCGACCGGCCAGTTTGGTGATGAAAGGAACAATCCCCATCGCCAGCCCGTTAATGCCGCCATCAATCACCGCACCATCGCCTTTTTTCCACAGGAACCGCCCCATGAATTTCGTTGGGCGCACAAACAGGAATTCGTAAACCTCATCGAAATACCATTTGTTCAGCAAGAACTGATAGGCACCGGGGAATGTCTCGGCCAGGCGCTTGGGCAGCGACGTGTCGCGGATGTAGAACATATAAGCCAGTCCCAGACCCAGCAGCATGGCGATGAAGGGCGACACCTTGACCCAGCCCGGCACATAATGCGCCTCCGAGATAAGGTCGTTGCCTTCGGCCATGAAAATCGCAGCGCCGAAGTAGTCGCGCACCTGATCGGTGGACCCGAAGAACGGACCATAGAACACCATGCCCGCCAGAACCGAACCTACTGCCAGTACCGCCAGCGGCACCAGCATGACAGTCGGGCTTTCATGGGCATGTTCATGTGTGTGCTTGTCACCGCGCGGGCTGCCCCAGAATGTCAGGAACATCAGCCGCCAGCTATAGAAACTGGTCATCAGCGCTGCGGCCACCAACGCCCAGAACGCATAGCCTGCGCCCGCAGCAAAAGTCGACTCGATGATCGCATCCTTGGACACGAACCCCGCAAAGCCGATCATGGTCAGCGGAATGCCCACCCCGGTGATCGCAAGTGTGCCGATCAGCATGGCGTAGAACGTATAGGGCATCTTGTGCCGCAACCCGCCATAATTGCGCATGTCCTGTTCATGGTGCATCCCGTGGATCACGGACCCTGCCCCAAGAAACAGCATCGCCTTGAAGAAGGCATGGGTCAGCAGGTGGAACATGGCCACCGAATAGACGCCCACACCTGCCGCGACGAACATGAAACCCAGTTGCGAACAGGTCGAATAGGCGATCACGCGCTTGATGTCGTTTTGCACAAGGCCAACAGTTGCTGCGAACAGCGCAGTCATTGCCCCGATGAACACCACAAACGCCATAACCTCGGGCGTGTATTCCATCAGTGGCGACATGCGCGCGACAAGGAATACGCCCGCCGTGACCATCGTTGCCGCATGGATCAGCGCGGACACAGGTGTCGGCCCTTCCATCGCGTCGGGCAACCATGTGTGCAGGAACAGTTGTGCCGATTTGCCCATCGCCCCTACAAACAGCAAAAACGCGATCAGGTTGGCTGCGTTCCAGTCTGTCCACAGGAAGCTGACAGTGGTTTCGGCCAGCATCGGCGCTGCGGCAAACAGATCATCATACTGGATCGAGTCGACCAGAAAATAGATCACCATCAGCGCAAGGATCAGCCCCATATCGCCCACACGGTTGACGATAAACGCTTTCATCGCCGCCGCACCGGCGCTTTGCTTGCGGAAATAGAACCCGATCAACAGGTAAGAGGCCAGCCCAACCCCTTCCCAGCCGAAGAACAGTTGCACCAGATTATCTGCTGTGACCAGCATCAGCATGGCAAAGGTAAACAGGGACAAATACGCGAAAAAACGGGGCCGATAGCTTTCATTCTCGCGGAAATTATCGTCATGCGCCATGTAGCCAAAGCTGTACAGATGCACGAGCGCCGAGACTGTGGTGATGACAATCAACATCACTGCCGTCAGACGGTCCAGACGGATCGCCCAGTCGCCGACAAGCGAGCCGCTGTCGATCCAGCGCATCAGAGTGATCTGCTGGACAGACCCGTCATGCGTCAGGAAGATAACCCATGACAAGAGCGCCGACAGCATCAGAAGCGCGGTGGCGATGATCTGGGCCGGACGTTCGCCAATCACGCGCCAGAACAGACCTGCGATGATCGCGCCCAGCAACGGGGCCAGAAGGACAGTTACAGCCATCTGTTCAGCCTTTCATCACATTGACGTCTTCGACATCGATCGTGCCGCGATTGCGGAAGAAGCACACCAGAATTGCCAACCCGATGGCCGCCTCAGCAGCCGCCACGGTCAGCACGAACATGGTAAAGACTTGCCCCACCAGATCATTCAGGAAAGAGGAGAAGGCGACCAGATTGATATTCACCGACAGCAGCATCAACTCGATCGACATCAGGATGATGATGATATTCTTGCGGTTCAGGAATATCCCGAAAATGCCGATGACGAATAGTGCCGCCGCCACGGTCAGGTAATGTTCAAGTCCAACCATCAAGATCCCTCGTTCTTCCGTTTTTGCGGGGTCGCTTCCGGACCCTCGTTCTTATTCAGTGCAGGTTGCAGGGCTTAGCCCAGCCCCTGCCCTGACTTGACGTCCTTCAGCTCCATCGCCTTGGCCGGGTCACGGTGCATCTGCGCCACGACGTCCTGACGCTTCACATCCTTGCGGTGGCGCAGGGTCAGCACAATCGCGCCAATCATGGCCACCAGCAGGATCAAGCCAGACACCTGAAACAGCAGGAAATACTGGTCATAAATGATCATGCCCAAGGCTTTGGTGTTGTGCGTCTCGGCCAGATCGGGCGTCGGGGCCTGACGCAGGTCGCGTGCGCCCTCTGCCTCTTGCCAAGACCCGAACAGCAGCGCCATCTGCATCAACAAGACAATGCCAACAATGCTTGCAATCGGGAAATGGCGCGCCATTTCCCCCTTGAGTGCAGCAAAATCGACGTCGAGCATCATCACGACAAACAGGAACAGAACCGCAACAGCGCCGACATAGACGATGATCAGCAGCATGGCGATGAATTCCGCGCCCAGCAGGACGAACAAGCCCGCGGCTGACAGAAAGGTCAAAATCAGCCACAGCACAGAATGCACCGGGTTGCGCGAAATCGTGACGAGAAATCCAGCGCCAAGCAGCGTCACCGCAAACGCGTAGAATGTGATATCGGTAATCCCCATGTCCCTCGGGTTCCCTTTTGTCGTGTCAGACGCGCTGGCGCGCGCCCGGTGTTCAGTCTTGCGCCATTCAGTGCCGGTGTCTTCCGGCACGCTTTAGGCTTATCTGTAGGGCGCGTCGATCTCTAGATTGCGCGCAATCTGCGCTTCCCAGCGGTCGCCGTTTTCCAGCAGCTTGGCCTTGTCGTAGAACAGTTCTTCGCGTGTCTCGGTCGCAAATTCAAAATTCGGCCCTTCAACGATGGCATCCACAGGGCAGGCTTCCTGACAAAACCCGCAATAGATGCATTTCGTCATGTCGATATCGTAGCGCGTGGTGCGGCGCGAGCCGTCATCGCGCGGCTCTGCATCAATGGTGATCGCCTGAGCCGGGCAGACGGCTTCGCACAATTTGCAGGCAATGCAGCGTTCCTCGCCATTCGGATAACGGCGCAACGCGTGCTCGCCCCGAAAGCGGGGGCTGAGGGGCCCTTTTTCATGCGGATAGTTCAGCGTCGGTTTCGGCGCGACAAAATACTTCACGCCCAAGCCGAAGCCACGGATGAAATCGGTCATCAGCGTGTATTTGATCGCGCGGTTCCAGTCAAAACCCATGACTACCCTCCAATCGCCCAGCGGGCCCAGAAGCCGCCAAGCACTTCGAATTTCGCAAGGAATGCCACCAACACGACCCAAGCCAGCGAGAATGGCAGAAACACTTTCCAGCCAATCCGCATCAGTTGGTCATAGCGGTAGCGCGGCACAATCGCTTTCACCATGGCGAACATGAAGAAGAAAAACGACATCTTCAGGAACATCCAGTGGAACCCGTCGGGCAGCCCCGGAATGGGCGACAACCACCCACCGAAAAACAGCAACGACAGCAGCGCGCACATCAGGAAGATGGCAATATACTCGCCCGCCATGAACAGCAGATACGGGGTGGAGCCGTATTCGACCATGAACCCCGCCACAAGTTCCGATTCCGCCTCTGGCAGATCGAAGGGCGGGCGGTTGGTTTCGGCCAATGCGCTGACAAAGAAAAGCACCACCATCGGCAGATGCGGCAGCCAGTACCAGCCCAGCAGGCCATAGCCTGTGTCTTGCGCGGCGACGATCGCGCCAAAGTTCATGCTGCCGGTCGAAATGATGACCCCGATAATAATCAGGCCAAGCGACACTTCATAAGAAATCATCTGCGCGGCAGACCGCAATGACCCAAGGAAGGCATATTTCGAGTTTGACGCCCAGCCGCCCATAATGACGCCGTAAACTTCAAGGCTGGCAATCGCAAAGACGAACAGGATCGCCACATTGATGTCAGCCAGCACCCAGCCATCATTGAACGGAATCACCGCCCACGCCAGCATCGCCAAAACAAAACTCAGCAGCGGGGCCAGAAAATAGACGGGCCGGTCCACACCTGCCGGAATCACCACTTCCTTGACGACGAATTTGATCGCATCGGCAAAGGTTTGCAGCAGCCCCCATGGCCCGACAACATTCGGCCCGCGACGCATCTGCACAGCCGCCCAGACCTTGCGGTCAGCATAGACCAGAAAGATCAGGCTGATCATGACGAAACCAACCACCAACATCGATTGCGCCGCAATCAACACGGTGATTCCCAGTCCGGTTTGCAGAAACTCTGTCATTCGTCCCTCAATTCCTCACACCGTGGGGATGCCTTGTTCCCGACAATCATCCACGATCACTTCGGCGTCCAGATTGCGCCGACCTGCCGGAAGATCGGGTGAAATGACAAAACCGCCATCCCCTTCCCATATTTCCCCCGAACGGCGCACATTCGTCCGCACGTGCTGCGCAAAACTATAGCCGCGGATTACCGTATATTGCGCCGCAGCACAACGCGCATAGGCCACCACATCTGATCGATCTCGCGCACCGCGCATACGTACAATGAAACTGACCGTTGACGCATCGAGCAGTTGCGTTTCAATGCCCATATACTCCGCCCGGTCCGGCGGCGACAGTGCCGCGCGTGCCGCTGTCCGTTCGCCACAGCCCATCAACCCACCAGAGGCAAGCAGGACCAGACCAAACAGAGGAAGGGCGCGCGCCATATGTCCTACTCTGCCGCCAAGGGCGCTTGCTGGCGCTGCTTCGCCATTGCAGACAATTCTGCCATCAGGCTGGACGCGCGTGCAATCGGGTTGGTCAGGTAGAAATCTGTCACCACATTGCGGAAATCAGCCTTGCCAAGAGGGGCGGCGGCAAGCGGCACCCATGTATTTTCAGGCACGATGTCGATATCGCCCAGATGCGGATATGCCGCTGTCAGGTGCTTGCGCAGCGCCGTCACATTATCGAAAGGCAGTGTCGCGCCCATTTCGCCAGAGAGTGCGCGCAAAATGGCCCAGTTTTCCTTCGCCTCGCCCGGCGCAAACCCGGCGCGCAATGCCAGTTGCGGGCGACCCTCGGTGTTGACGAAAATTCCGGGTTCTTCCGTATAGGCTGCGCCCGGCAGGATAATGTCGGCGCGGTGCGCGCCCCTGTCGCCGTGGCTGCCCTGATAAATCACGAATGCGCCCGGTGCGATGTCGATTTCATCTGCGCCCAGATTGTAAATCACCTCTGCGCCCTCGGTCGCAGAGGTGATTCCGCCCTCGGATGTGCAGCCGATATCCATTGCCCCGACGCGGGCAGCCGCTGTGTGCAGCACCAGCAGTTTGGCATTTGATTTCTCGCAGATCGCCTGAACTGTGGCCAATACGGCTGCGCCATCCGCCTCGATCAGCGCGCCCTGCCCGACGATCACAATGCAATTCTTGTCTTGCACCTGCGACATGTCGAGATCGGCCATATGTGCCAGCGCCGCGCGGTCGGTTCCCATATGCTCGTACTCATAGGTCAGATCAGCGGCAGCACCCACGAGGGTGACATCCGCCCCATTCAGCCACGCCTTGCGAATGCGCGCATTGAGCACAGGCGCTTCGCTGCGTGGATTGGTGCCCACGAGAAGTATTTTATCGGCAAAATCAATATCTTCAATCGCCGCCGTGCCGACATAGCCCGCGCGGTTGCCCGCAGGCAGTTTGGCACCATCGGTGCGGCATTCGACCACGCCGCCCTGCCCCTCGATCAGCAGTTTCAGCGCATAGGCCGCCTCGGTCGAGACAAGATCGCCCACAAGTCCGGTGACCTTCTTGCCCTTCATCGCAGCGCCCACAGCCGTCAACGCCTCGCCCCAGCTTGCAGGACGCAGCTTGCCGTTTTCGCGGATATAGGGCCGGTCAAGGCGCTGACGCTTCAACCCGTCCCAAACATAGCGCGACTTGTCCGACAGCCATTCTTCATTCACACCGTCATGGTTACGCGGCAGAATGCGCATGACTTCGCGGCCCTTGGTATCGACCCGGATGTTGGAACCAAGCGCGTCCATCACGTCAATTGTTTCATGCTTGGTCAATTCCCAAGGGCGCGCGGTAAAGCTGTAGGGCTTGGACACCAGCGCGCCGACAGGGCACAGATCCACGATATTGCCCACCATTTCAGACTCGATCAGCGCACCCAGATAAGTGGTAATCTCGGCATCCTCGCCGCGTCCGGTTTGGCCCATAACCGTCTGGCCCGCCACTTCGGTGGTGAAGCGCACGCACCGTGTGCAGGAAATGCAGCGAGTCATATGCGTCTCGACCAAGGGGCCAAGTTGCAAATCCTCGACCGCGCGTTTGGGTTCGCGGAAGCGCGAGAAATCGACACCGTAAACCATCGCCTGATCCTGCAAATCGCACTCGCCGCCCTGATCGCAGATCGGGCAATCCAGCGGGTGGTTGATGAGCAGGAATTCCATCACCCCTTCGCGAGCCTTCTTGACCATCGGCGAATTGGTTTTGATGACGGGCGGCGCGCCTTCGGGGCCGGGGCGCAGGTCTTTGACCTGCATCGCACAGCTTGCCGCGGGCTTGGGTGGTCCGCCGACAACTTCGACCAGACACATGCGACAGTTGCCCGCAATGGACAGCCGCTCATGATAGCAAAAGCGCGGAATCTCGATACCCGCTTCTTCGCATGCCTGAATCAGTGTCATCTCTGGCGGTACTTCAACGTCCTTGCCGTCAATGATGATCTTACGCAACTTGGACATATTTACCTCTCCCGCAACTGGCGGCCAAGCGCCGAGCGTTCGGCAATCTGGGCCTGCGCATAAGCACAGACCGCGGCTTCATTGGTCGGATCGACATCGGCACTTTGCAAATGCGCCTCGACAATACCTTTCAGGCGCGCCTGCTCTTGCTTGTCTTCGACAAAGGCTTCGATTTGTGCGCGACTGAACCCCAGATTTCTGGCCCTGTTATACAGCGACAAGAAATGACTTGTCCGCGCAAATCGGCCCGGCGGGCTGATCGCAGGGCAGGTATCGACAATGTGTTTTATCAGCGCAGCCGTAAACAGACCGTTATAGACAGCCGGCGTGGTGCGCAGGGTTTCATTAACCTGCGCCTGCGTGGTCGCAGCCACGGCAGAGCCGCTGCACAATATGGCAAGGCTGAAGGCAAGTAGATGACGTTTCATGGTGTTACTCCGCTGCGACAGTGCAAGACTGCCGCTTCCAAAGGTTGGCCTCGGCCAGCCAGTCCCAGCCAAAGGCATGTTCACTGGCCCCATGCGCGCGCATATGTTCAAGCCGCGCAAGCCCTTCGTCCAAACTCGGGCGATGGGTCTGGGGCACAAACCACATGACAAAATGCTGATCCGCCATCACCTGAAACCACTCTGCCCGGCGGGCATAGAATTGCCGGTGCACTGTATTCCAGACAAAGGCTTCCAGCGCCGCAACATCGGTCCAGACAGTCAGATTGGCCACGAATTGCGGATCACCTGCAATGCAATTTTCGGTGTTGCCGCGGCCCGGTTCGCCCGAGCCTTCCATCATCCAGACAAATCCGGGGCTGCGCTTGCCAATGCCGTTGACCAGATCCAGCGCGCCCATGAACTCGGCCACGCGCGGGTCATCGACCGGCGCTGCCAGCCGCCCGATATTGAGTTGCGCAAGATGATGGCCTGACTGCGACATGCTTACTCCGCTGCGACCTTGGACATGCGACCCGCCTTTTGTGCGGTAATCCGATCTTCGATCACATCTCGGAAATTGCGGATCAGACCTTGGATTGGCCAAGCGGCCGCATCCCCCAACGCACAGATTGTGTGACCTTCGACCTGCTTGGTCACGTCCCACAGCATGTCGATTTCCTCGATCTCGGCCTCGCCGCGCAGCAGGCGGTCCATGACGCGCATCATCCAGCCGGTGCCTTCGCGACACGGCGTGCACTGGCCGCAGCTTTCATGCTTGTAGAATTTCGACAGCCGCCAGATGGCCTTGATGATGTCGGTCTGCTTGTCCATCACGATCACAGCCGCTGTCCCAAGGCCAGAGCCAAGCTCATTGCGCAGGTAATCGAAATCCATCGTGGCATCGCGCATCTTTTCGCCGCGCACGCACGGCACTGAACTGCCACCGGGGATAACCGCCAGCAGATTGTCCCAGCCACCGCGAATGCCGCCACAATGCTTTTCGATCAATTCCTCGAAACTGATCGACATGGCCTCTTCCACCACGCAGGGGCGGTTCACATGGCCCGAGATGGCGAACAACTTGGTACCGGCATTGTTGGGACGCCCAAAGCCCGCAAACCACGCGCCACCACGGCGCAGGATAGTGGGCACCACAGCAATCGATTCCACATTGTTCACAGTTGTAGGGCACCCATACAGCCCCGCACCCGCCGGAAAGGGCGGCTTCATGCGCGGCATGCCCTTTTTGCCCTCAAGGCTTTCCAGCAAGGCCGTTTCCTCGCCGCAGATATAGGCGCCTGCACCGTGATGCAGGTAGATGTCGAAATCCCAGCCCGACCCGCTGGCATTGGGGCCGACAAGGCCAGCGTCATAGGCTTCGTCAATCGCGTTTTGCAACGCTTCACGCTCGCGGATATATTCGCCGCGAATATAGATATAGCAGGCATGCGCCTGCATGGCGAAGCTGGCAATCAGGCAGCCCTCGATCAGGGTGTGCGGATCATGGCGCATGATTTCGCGGTCTTTGCAGGTGCCCGGTTCGGACTCGTCTGCATTGACCACGAGATAAGAGGGGCGACCATCGCTTTCCTTGGGCATGAACGACCATTTGAGGCCAGTGGGAAAACCTGCACCCCCGCGCCCGCGCAAGCCCGATTGTTTCATCTCGTCGATGATCCAATCGCGGCCCTTTTCCAGCAATGCCTTGGTTCCATCCCAATGTCCGCGTGCCTGCGCGCCCTTGAGCGAGCGGTCATGCATCCCGTAGATATTGGTAAAGATCCGGTCCTTGTCTTCAAGCATGTGCTTACCCTTATCTGCCGACTATTTGTCGGCCTTGCCCTGTCGCCAGACGCGAAACGTTACAATCAATGCCCAAACGAACGCCGCCAGCGCGGAAAAATCTATCAAGAACGCGTAGCGCGGGTCCCAGCCAAATTCGCGCCCCATCCAGCCCAGAACCACCCAAGCCACGATGGTCACAGCCATGACCAGCCCTGCAAGCCGCGCCTGCCGGGCCAGTGCCATTTCGCGGGACGAAGGTTTCGCCATGCGCTCTCATCCTTATGCCCCGTCAGGAGCTTTGTGACTTATCAGCCTCACCGGCTGCGGCAAGATTGTTGGCCTGTTCTACCCAGCCATCCCGCGCAATCCGGCCCTTGAATTTCAGCCGTGCGTCCACCCACTCAATTTCAGCAGCACTCCAGCCAGCGATCTGCCAGTAATGCCAGACGCCAAGATCATTCAGCACGCCTTCGAGTTTCGGGCCAACACCTTTGATCTTTTTCAGATCATCCGGTGTGCCGCGCGCGGTTTTCAGCATCTCGGGCGCAGTTTCTACCAGATCAGCCCCTTTGGCCACGGCTTCAGGCTTGGCGATTGTCTTGTCAGTGTCAGCTTGCTTGCTCACTCCGGTTGTGTCGACCGGCTTCTTGGCCGCCGGCTTTGGCTCGTTCTTTTTTGCGGTCGCGCTGTCGACGGGTTTTGGCTTGGTGGGTTTTGATGCTTTCGCAACCCAAGGCGTGATGAGCGGCACTTCAGTGCCATCAATCCGCTTCAACGTATCTCCATGCGCGTCGGCCAGCGCGACAGAGCCGTTCATCGGCTCGCCGCTATAGTCGTGCAGGCTGGTCACACCACCAAGCGGTTCAGACGCAAAGCGCCCGTTCTGCGGCCCCGGTGTCGGCACTTTTCCTGCGGCCATGTCATCCAGAATCTTGGCAAAGCTTTCGGCAGTCAGATCTTCGTAATAATCCTTGCCGATCTGTGCCATGGGCGCATTTGCACAGGCACCCAGACACTCCACCTCTTCCCAGCTGAACTTGCCATCGGACGAGAGCATATGTGCGCGCGGCGCGATCTTTTCCTTGCAGATCTCGACCAGCTTTTCAGCGCCACAAATCATGCAGGATGTCGTACCGCATACCTGAATATGCGCAACAGAACCAACGGGTTGCAGTTGGAACATGAAGTAGAACGTCGCCACTTCCAACGCCCGGATATACGCCATATCCAGCATCGAGGCGATATGCTCAATCGCGGGACGGGTCAGCCACCCTTCCTGTTCCTGCGCACGCCACAATAGCGGGATGATGGCCGAAGCTTGTCTGCCTTCAGGGTATTTTGTGATCTGCCCTTCGGCCCAAGCCTGATTGGCGGGCGTAAAGGCGAAGCTGTCGGGTTGGTTTGGGTGCAGGCGGCGCAGCATTAGCGGTCAATCTCTCCGAACACGACATCCATTGTGCCGATAATGGCGGCCACATCGGCCAGTTGGTGCCCTTTGGCAATATAATCCATGCTTTGCAGGTGCAGGTAACCCGGCGCGCGAATTTTGGCGCGGTAGGGTCGGTTGGTGCCATCGGCCACCAGATAGACGCCGAATTCGCCCTTAGGGGCCTCAACAGCGGCATATACTTCGCCTGCGGGCACATGGAAGCCCTCGGTATAGAGTTTGAAATGATGGATCAGCGCTTCCATCGAGGTTTTCATCTCGGCGCGCGACGGCGGCGTGACTTTGCCGCGTGCCAACACATCGCCCTGCCCTTCAGGTTCGCGCAACTTGGCGATGGCCTGCAACATGATCTTGGTCGACTCGCGCATCTCGGCCATGCGGCACAGATAGCGGTCGTAGCAATCGCCATTCTTGCCGACGGGAATCTTGAACTCGAATTCATCATAGCATTCATAGGGTTGCGCACGCCGCAAATCCCAGGCGAGGCCGGAGCCGCGCACCATGACACCCGAATAGCCCCAATCAAGGATATCCTGTTCGCTAACCACACCGATATCCGCGTTGCGCTGCTTGAAGATGCGGTTCTCGGTCAGCAGCCCGTCGATATCATCCAACAGCTTGGGGAACTCATGCGCCCATGCCTCGATATCGTCGAGCAGCGCGGGTGGTAGGTCTTGGTGCACGCCACCGGGCCGGAAATAGGCCGCATGCAGACGCGCGCCGCAGGCCCGCTCGTAGAATATCATCAGCTTTTCACGCTCTTCAAACCCCCAGAGCGGCGGCGTCAGCGCCCCCACATCCATGGCCTGCGTCGTGACATTCAGCAAATGGCTGAGGATGCGCCCGATTTCGGAATACAAAACCCGGATCAGTGACGCACGGCGCGGCACTTCAACGCCGGTCAGCCGTTCAATCGCCAGACACCAGGCATGTTCCTGATTCATCGGGGCAACATAGTCCAGACGGTCAAAATACGGCAGGTTTTGCAGGTATGTCCGGCTTTCCATCAGCTTTTCGGTGCCGCGATGCAGCAGCCCGATATGCGGATCGCAGCGCTCCACAATCTCGCCATCCAGCTCCAACACCAGCCGCAGCACACCATGCGCCGCCGGGTGTTGCGGGCCGAAATTGATGTTAAAATTGCGAATCTTCTGCTCGCCCGTCAGCGTGTCATCAAACCCTTTGGCGCCGTCCATCATTTTGCAGCTTCCTTCTTCTCATCACCCGGAAGGATATACTCTGCCCCTTCCCATGGTGACATGAAATCGAACTGGCGGTATTCCTGCACCAGATGAACCGGCTCATAGACCACACGTTTGAGCGCATCATCATAGCGCACTTCGGTATAGCCCGTTGTCGGGAAATCCTTGCGCAGCGGATGGCCGCGAAAGCCGTAATCTGTCAGCAGGCGGCGCAAATCGGGATGGCCGGAAAACAGGATGCCGAACATGTCGAAAACTTCACGCTCGAACCAATTTGCCGATGGGTGAATAGCTGTCAGTGAGGGGGCAATATCATCCTCGGCCACAGCAACTTTCACACGGATGCGGTGGTTCAGATACATCGACAGGAAGTGATAGACCAAATCGAACCGCTTGCGCCGCCCCGGCCAGTCAATCGCCGTGATGTCCACCAGCGTCGAAAACTTCATGCTGTCATCATGCTGCAAATGCCGCACCAGCTTTATCAGGTGCGACAGCGTGGTGGTGATGGTCAATTCACCATGCGAGATTTCATGGCTGACCAGCGCCTCGCCCATACGCATTTCCAGCAAGGCGACCAATTCATTCAATGCATCAGACATTTTCGCGCCCCTTTACCTGACCAATGTCCCGGTGCGGCGAATTTTGCGCTGCAACTGTAGAATACCATATAACAACGCCTCGGCAGTTGGTGGGCAGCCAGGCACATAGATATCGACCGGCACGATCCTGTCGCAGCCCCGCACAACGGAATAACTGTAATGGTAATACCCCCCGCCATTGGCGCAAGACCCCATTGAAATAACATAGCGCGGCTCTGGCATCTGGTCATAGACCTTGCGCAAGGCAGGAGCCATCTTGTTGGTCAGCGTGCCTGCCACGATCATCAGGTCTGACTGGCGCGGGCTGGCGCGGGGGGCCGTGCCGAAACGTTCCAGATCATAGCGCGGCATCGAGGTGTGCATCATCTCGACCGCGCAACAGGCCAGACCGAAGGTCATCCAGTGCAGCGATCCATTGCGCGCCCAGTTGATGATATCCTCGGTCGAGGTCAGCAAAAAGCCTTTGTCCTGCAACTCGCGGTTCAGGTCGCTGGTCGCAACCTCGCGGTCGGGACCGGCGGTGTTCGCCCCTGTCATCACTCCCATTCCAGCGCTCCTTTCTTCCATTCATAAGCAAAGCCTACGGTCAGAACCCCAAGAAACACCATCATCGACCAAAAACCGGTCATCGACATATCCGAGAAGGCAACCGCCCACGGGAACAGGAACGCAATTTCCAGATCGAAAATGATGAATAGAATGGCCACAAGGTAAAAGCGCACGTCAAATTTCATCCGCGCATCATCGAAGGCGTTAAAGCCGCATTCATAGGCCGATACCTTTTCCGGGTCAGGGTTGCGCACAGCTATAACAATCGCTGACAGCAGCAAAACCAGCCCAAGGGCAACTGCGATGGCAAGGAAAATCAGGATAGGCAGGTAGGATGCGAGTAGGTCTTCCACCTTTGGCTCCTTTATCGCGCGGCGGACAGAAGCGCTTGCCGCGTGTTGGCACCCTTCATCTACTCCCGAAGACCGACAGGGTCAACTGAACTACAGCCAAACTTGCCGGAAAAACACTGTACGGAATACTATTGTATACTAATAAATATTCCTAAGAATGAATGATATCTTGGTCTTTGCGCACAATCTGGCATCCTGCGGTGGCAAGGCCTGCTTCAAAATGGCGCGTCCAAGCGCCTGCTCGGGATGTAGCGCTTACGCAAGGTCAGGTTGCCCAACCCGGTTTGCGCCGCTCGAAAAAGGCAGCGAGCCCTTCCTGCGCTTCCTCCCCTTCCCAGCAAGCCACCAGCTCCGAGATGGAATGCGCAACGGCGTCCTTGTCTGCGCCAGCCTCAAACCGTTGGGCCAGCCGTTTGGCACGCGCAACTGCGCCGGGCGCGCAGGCCAGATAGGGGGTGACTTCCGCTGCGACAGCTGCATCCAGCTCGTGCTGCGGGACCGCGCGCGCCAGCAACCCCAGTGCCACGGCTTCCTGTGCATCGAAAATCCGCGCCGACATGAACACGCGCCGGGCCTTTGCCGCGCCCATGCGCGCCAGCACATAGGGGCCAATCGTGGCCGGAATCAACCCAAGCCGCGTTTCGGTCAGCCCGAACGACACCCCTTCAACCCCGATAGCAACATCGCATACGGCCATCATTCCAACCCCGCCGCCAAAGGCCTGCCCCTGCACCCGCCCGATCAGGGGTTTGGGCAACTGGTTCAGCGCGCCCAGCATGGCCGCCAACTTGCCTGCCTCGACTGCGCGCGTGGCGCTGTCGGCGCGCATCTGCTCTTGCATCCAGCCCAGATCGCCACCAGCACAAAAACTCTTGCCGCTGGCCCGCAACACCACGACCCTTACAGCGTCATCCTGCGCCAGCCGGGTGGCTGCGTCGGTCAGTTCGTCAATCATAGGGGAATTCAGCGCGTTGTGTTTCTCCGCGCGCTCAAGCGTCAGTTCGGCAACCCCGCGCGCATCTGTCTCGACTGTGATGGTCTGATACATCAGCTCTCTCCCTTGCATAGATCGCGCGCCATAGCGGCCGCCTGTGCCAGCACATCGCGGTCAAGTCCGGTCTGCCATCCCATACCGGTCAGCCATTCATGCACCACTTCAGTTGCCACATTGCCCGAAGCACCGGGCGCATAAGGACATCCGCCCAACCCGCCAACCGCCGCATCAAATACCCGCAATCCGAACTCGAGCGAGGCTTCGATATTTGCCAGCGCCATCCCGCCTGTGTCGTGAAAATGCCCGGCGAGTTGCGCGGCAGGCACCTCTTGCAACACCACACGCAACATCGCCGCCACGCTGTCCGGCGTGGCGCGGCCAATCGTGTCGCCAAGGCTGATCTCATAGCAGCCCATATCGCGCAAATCTGCCGCCAGCCGTGCCACCGCAGCCGGGGGCGTTGGCCCATCATAGGGGCATTCCGTCACGCAGGACACATATCCACGCACCGGGATGCCCGCCGCCGATGCTGCGGCCATGACCGGAACAAACCGCTGCAAACTCTCTGCGACCGAGCAGTTCAGATTGGCCCGGCTGAACCCTTCCGAGGCCGAGGCAAAAATCGCCACCTCATCCGCGCGGGCCGCAAGTGCTGCGTCAAACCCTTTCTGATTGGGCGTCAGTGCCGCATAGCGCACCCCCGGCGCGCGCGCGATCTGGCGCAGCACTTCAGCAGAATCGGCCATCTGTGGCACCCATCTGGGGCTGACGAAACTCGCCACTTCCAGACGCTTGAACCCTACACGGCTCAGACAATCCACCAGCGCCACCTTGTCGCCGGTCGGAATGAAGCGCTGCTCGTTTTGCAGACCGTCGCGCGGTCCGACCTCGAAGATCTCGACCCTGCTCACGCGCCCTCCTCCTGTGGTGGCGGATAGAAGGGCTGCGTATAGATTTCAGCGGGGCCATCCTGCTCAAGGGCGCGCGCAAACCCGGCGCGCGCCTGGCAGCGCTCCAGATAGGCGGCCGCGACGCGTGGCAACGCCCCAAAACGCTGCGCCAACAAAACGGCATATCCCAAGGCAATATCGGCCATGCTGAATTGGCCGGTGACAAAATCCGGCCCGACCGCGCGCAATGCAAATTCCAGCCGCTTGGCTTCCAGCCGCATGACAGTCTCAGATCGCATCCAAGCCTCGCGCAGAACTATGTGATGCTGGGTCAGATTGGCCAGATGCGCGCCCAGTGTTTCCGCGTAATGCAGCCCTTGCAGGAACACAGCGCGCCCCGCCGCGCCCTCGGCCGGGCGCAGATGCACCCCGCGCGTCTCGGCCAGATAGAGCAAGATTGCGCCGCTTTCGCAAAGATACTGCCCGTCAATCTCGATCGCGGGCACCCGCCCGGCAGGCGCGCGCGCCAGATGGTCCGGCCCGCGCAAGGATTTGTCAAAGAAGGAACATCTGATGAGTTCATACTCAACGCCCAACTCCTCCAGGGCCCAAAGTACCCGGAACGACCGCGATTGACTGACATGCCACAACCTGATCATCCACCTGCCTCATTTTCTTGCTGAAAATACTCATGTGCCCGATCACGGCTTGCGGCCGCGTGCGAGCAGATGCGCCCGCTCAAACGCCATCCTCCAGACGCACCAATGCGGCCCCTGCCTCGACCTGCGCGCCCTCGCGGGTCAGAAGCTCGGCCACCAACCCCGCCCGCGCAGCTGTCAGAGTGTATTCCATCTTCATTGCTTCCAGAACAGCCAATCGCGTGCCGATCTCGACCGCCTCTCCCTCTACCACGAAGACTGCTTTCACCAGTCCGGGCATCGGGGCCAGAACCAGATCTGCGCCCGCCGCCAAGGCCCCTTCCCGCAACAGCGGGTCACGCAGCCACAAGACGCGCGGCACCGTGCCAAAAAGGGTGATGCGCCCATGCGCGCAACACCCCCGCACCAGACCCGGCGCGCCCTCAACACGCAGGCCCGCCCCTTCGGCGCGGACTGAAATCTCGCGCCCGTCCAATGTCACGCGCGCGCGCGATGCACCCGTCACGGCAATGCGGACATCGCCCACAGGCGCATCCCCAAGATCAAGCGCCACATCCTGCCAAATCGCAGCACCAAGCGTGAAACCCGCCAAAGGGTCTGTGCACCGTGGCAGTTCAATTGCGAAAGCGGCGGCGGCGGCGATCTGCCAGTCCTGCAGGTCAGGCTCATGGGTCAGCGCGTCAATATCGCGTGCGATCAGACCAGTATCCACCTGCCCAGCCTGAAACCCCTCATGGCGGCTCAGCGCACCGAGAAACGCCAGATTGGTGACTGTACCGGCCACTTCGGTGTTCCCCAATGCGGCCTCTAACTGCTTGAGCGCGATTCTGCGCGTGGCACCATGCGTGACGATCTTGGCGATCATCGGGTCGTACCAAGGACTGATGTCATCCCCGGCACGCACGCCGGCATCATTTCGCGCTGCGTCGCAAAAGCGCAAATGCTCCAGCCGCCCGGTTGCGGGCAAAAATCCTGCGGGCACATCTTCGGCATAGAGGCGCGCCTCGAAGGCATGGCCCGTGATCGTGAGTGCATCCTGTGTCTTGGGCAAAGCCTCGCCCGCTGCCACGCGCAACTGCCACTCCACTAGGTCCACGCCTGTGATGGCCTCGGTTACAGGATGCTCGACTTGCAGACGCGTGTTCATTTCCATGAAC
This sequence comes from Roseinatronobacter monicus, assembly GCF_006716865.1. NCBI lineage: Bacteria > Pseudomonadati > Pseudomonadota > Alphaproteobacteria > Rhodobacterales > Paracoccaceae > Roseinatronobacter > Roseinatronobacter monicus. Next base: position 1,691,268 of record NZ_VFPT01000001.1, read on the forward strand.
CAGAACCCGTCAGGGCGCAGACCGCGCGCACCATCCACGATGAACTCGACCGTACCTGCGCCCTTATAGCCAATCGCTTGCGCGGCGCGCACCGCCGCCTTGCCCATGGCCGCGCGCATCTCAGGTGTCATGCCGGGGGCCGGGGCTTCCTCGATGACTTTCTGGTGGCGGCGCTGAAGCGAGCAGTCGCGTTCGAAAAGATGTACGGCATCGACGCCGTCACCAAAGACCTGTATTTCGATATGGCGCGGCTTGAGGATGAATTTCTCGACCAGAACAGCGTCATTGCCAAAGGCCGTCGCGGCCTCGCTGCGCGCGCTTTGCAGTTCTTGCGCGAAATCCTCGCGCCGCTCGACCAGCCGCATGCCCTTGCCGCCGCCCCCTGCCACGGCCTTGATCAGAACCGGATAGCCAATTGCATCCGCGGCCCCGGCCAGATGCCCCGCATCCTGATTGGCCCCGTGATAGCCCGGCACAACCGGCACACCGGCTTCCTGCATCAGTGCCTTGGCTGCATCTTTCAGCCCCATGGCACGGATTGCGCGGGCAGAGGGGCCAATGAAGACCAAACCTGCCGCCTCGACCTGCGTCACGAAATCGGGGTTTTCCGACAGAAAGCCATAGCCGGGATGGATGGCCTGCGCGCCTGTATCCAGCGCGGCCCGAATGATCGCGTCGCCGCGCAGGTAGCTGTCGCGCGGGGCCGGCCCACCAATTGCGACCGCCTGATCGGCCAGTTCGACATGCGCGGCCCGCGCATCGGCTTCAGAATAGACCGCGACACTGCGCACCCCAAGCGCGCGCGCGGAGCGGATGATCCGGCACGCGATTTCACCGCGATTGGCAATCAGGATTTTGTCAAACATGGGTGCGAGTTCCTTTTGGTCAGCGCCGGGGGGCCAGCCCCCCGGACCCCCCGGAGTATTTGGCGCAAGAAAATGATGAAGGGGCATTTTCTTGCTTTAAATACTCCTGCCGGAGGCATGAAATCGGTCTACATCCGGAACACGCCGAAGCGCGTCTCCTCAATCGGGGCGTTCAAGGCCGCTGACAGTGACAGGGCGAGAACCTCGCGCGTGCGGCGCGGGTCGATGATCCCGTCATCCCAGAGGCGTGCGGACGCATAAAGCGGGTGGGACTGGCGCTCGAACATCTCGGTGGTGGGGCGCTTGAACTCTGCCTCCTCCTGCGCACTCCAGCTTTTGCCTGCTCGCTCGATCGCATCGCGCCTGACGGTTGCCAGCACCCCCGCTGCCTGTGCGCCCCCCATCACCGAAATTCGGCTGTTGGGCCATGTCCACAAAAAGCGGGGGGAATAGGCACGCCCGGCCATGCCGTAATTGCCCGCCCCGAAGCTGCCGCCAACCAGCATGGTGATCTTGGGGACAGAGGTGCTGGCGACGGCGGTCACCATCTTGGCCCCGTGCCGCGCGATCCCCTCATTCTCGTATTTGCGCCCAACCATGAAGCCAGTGATATTTTGCAAAAAGACCAGCGGGATACGACGCTGGCTGCACAGCTGGATGAAATGCGCGCCCTTGATGGCGCTTTCGGAGAACAGCACGCCATTATTGGCGACAATCCCCACCGGGCAGCCCATCACATGGGCAAAGCCTGTGACCAGCGTTTCGCCAAAGCGGGGTTTGAATTCGTCAAACCGCGATCCGTCCACCACGCGGGCAATCACTTCGCGGATATCATATGGGGTGCGCAGATCGGCGGGGACCACACCGAACAGCTCGGAGGGGTCATAGGCGGGGTCTTCGGGGCTTTGCCATTGCACGGTCGCCGGTTTGGCGCGGTTGAGGTTGGAGATCGCGCGGCGCGCAAGTGCCAAAGCATGTGCATCATCTTCGGCCAGATAGTCGGCGACCCCTGACAGGCGCGTATGCACGTCGCCCCCCCCCAGATCCTCGGCGCTGACCACCTCGCCTGTTGCGGCCTTGACCAGCGGCGGGCCCGCAAGAAAGATCGTGCCATGCCCTTTCACGATGATGCTCACATCCGACATGGCCGGAACATAGGCGCCACCTGCGGTGCACGAGCCCATGACAACAGCGATCTGCGCAATTCCCTTGGCGGACATCTGCGCCTGATTGTAGAAGATGCGCCCGAAATGGTCGCGGTCTGGAAACACCTCATCCTGATTGGGCAGGTTCGCGCCGCCGGAATCGACCAGATAGATACAGGGCAAATGGTTCGCTTCTGCGATTTCTTGCGCGCGCAGATGCTTCTTCACGGTCATCGGGTAATAGGTGCCCCCCTTAACAGTTGCATCATTGCAGATGATCATACAATCCTGCCCCGAGACACGGCCAATCCCTGCGATCACGCCCGCACAAGGGGCCGCCCCATCATAAAGGCCATGCGCGGCGGTTGCGCCCACTTCCAGAAAGGGGCTACCTGCATCGAGCAGATTGGCCACCCGGTCCCGCGGCAGCATCTTGCCGCGCGACACATGGCGCGCACGGGCCGCTTCACCGCCGCCCGCACGGGCGAGGGCCTGCGCGGCCTCTATTTCGGCCAGCGCGGATTCATGCGCCAATGTGTTGGTGCGGAACTGCTCTGATCCCGTCAAGATGGCAGAATTGAGTTTCATCCAAGTCTTCTCCCGTACCCGCGCGTCACCCGGTAATTTTGCGGCATGTCACCCTTCGCCCGAAAAGACGGACATAAGATAAAGCGCCTGCTCACCCGTCGCGTTCATCATACAGGCCAGATAGGCCGGGCTTGCCCCTGTGCCGCCTTGCCATTGGGCGGCTTCGAAGCTGCACTTTGCATCACGAAATGCCATCCAGGCCCGCTGCATATCGCGCAACTGATCTGCCTGAATGGCCAACGTCTCTGGCAATTCAGCATCTGATGATTGCAGTGCGGCACGCAACTGCTGGTAGCCGCTGTTGAGAATGCCGTCCCAGTAGCTCAGCTCCGCATCAAGGCAGAATCCCATCCCGATTGTGGTCTGGCCGTCAGTGCTCGACATGCACTGATTTGCCGCCAAACCGATACACTGCGATTTGTCATCACCGTGGGCAGCATTATATCGACAACTCTCGGTTGGTTCAGGCGCGAACGACAACTCCTGCGCTGAAAGAGGCGTGGCCATAAGGACGATCGGTAGAATTAAAATGCGCATGACGTTTCTCCGCTGACATAAATGCAATGCGTGCAGAATGCCCCTTGCCCGATACTTACCGCAAGGCAAATCACCCCATCGCCGCCATCAGTTCACGCCCGACCAGCATCCGCCGGATCTCGGATGTGCCTGCGCCGATTTCCATCAGCTTTGCATCGCGGAACAATCGGCTGACAGCAGAGTCGTTCATGAACCCTGCCCCGCCCATCGCCTGCACCGCCTGATGCGCCTGCTTCATCGCTTCTTCGGACGCATAAAGCACGCAGGCCGCCGCATCAGCGCGCGTCACAGCGCCCCGATCACATGCCTTCGCCACCTCATAGACATAAGCGCGGGCGGAATTCATCGCCGTGTACATATCGGCGATCTTGCCCTGCATCAGTTGGAAGCTGCCAATCGGCTGGCCGAACTGGTGGCGGTCGCGCAAATAGGGCATGATCTCGTCCAGACAGGCGGCCATGATGCCCGTGCCAATGCCTGACAGCACCACGCGCTCATAATCCAGTCCCGACATCAGAACGCGCACGCCGCGCCCCTCTTCGCCAAGAATATTCTCGAACGGGACTTCGACATCCTCGAACACCAATTCCGCCGTGTTGGACCCGCGCATCCCCAGCTTGTCAAAATGCGGCGAGGTCGAGAATCCGGCCATGGATTTCTCGATCAGGAACGCCGTTATCCCTTTGGAACCTGCTGATGCGTCGGTCTTGGCGTAGACGACCAGCACATCGGCATCGGGACCATTGGTGATCCAGTATTTTGTGCCGTTCAGGATGAAGCGGTCATTCTTCTTCTCGGCTTTCAGCTTCATGCCCACCACATCAGAGCCTGCGCCTGCTTCAGACATGGCCAGCGCGCCCACATGCTCGCCCGAAATCAGCCCCGGCAGGTAGCGCGCTCGCTGCGCGTCCGTGCCATTGATCTTGATCTGGTTGACGCACAGGTTGGAATGCGCCCCGTAACTGAGCGACACGGACGCAGAGGCGCGCGCAATCTCCTCAATCGCGATGACATGCGCCAGATAGCCCATGCCTGCGCCGCCCAATTCTTCGGGAACAGTAATGCCAAGCAGCCCCAGATCGCCCATTTCGCGCCAGAGCGCGTTCGGAAAACTGTTGCTGCGGTCAATCTCTGCGGCCATCGGTTTGACGCGATCTTGCGCCCAGCGATGCACCATATCGCGCAGAGCATTCACATCTTCGCCCAGATCAAATGTCATGGATGCGGTGAACATTGCGTCTTGCCTCCCAAAACTGAACGCTTGTTCATTTAATACGCATGCGGGTGGGCCTGCGTCAAATGAATTCTGGTGTGGTGGTCGCGCAATCATTGCACTTGGCAGAACTTGCGCGCATTCTGTCGTGAACACAAAAGAGAGGATTGCATGAGCGCGCGCAAGATAATTATCGACACAGACCCCGGACAGGATGACGCGGTCGCCATTCTGCTGGCCCTCGCCTCGCCCGAGTTGGAGCTGCTGGGTATCAGTTGTGTGGCGGGCAATGTGCCGCTGGCCCTGACGTCAAAAAATGCCCGGATCGTGTGCGAATTGGCAGGCAGGCCGGAGGTTCGGGTTTTCGCAGGCTGCGACCGCCCCATGGCGCGCCCGCTTGTGACCGCAGAGCATGTGCATGGCAAGACCGGGCTGGACGGCATTGACCTGCCCGACCCAAGTATGCCCTTGCAAGATCAGCATTCCGTCGATTTCCTGATTGAGACGCTGCGCACCGAGCCTGCGGGCACGGTCACGATCTGCCCCATCGGGCCTTTGACCAATATCGCCACGGCGATGGAACGCGCGCCGGACATCATCCCGCGTATTCAGGAAATCGTGCTGATGGGCGGGGCCTATTTCGAGGTAGGCAACATCACCCCCACAGCCGAGTTCAATATCTACGTAGACCCCGAGGCCGCGAAGATCGTCTTTGGCGCGGGCGTGCCGCTGACCGTGATGCCGCTGGATGTGACGCACAAGGCGCTGACCACCCGCGCGCGGGTCGAGGCCTTCCGCGCCCTGCCCGGCCGTGTCGGCCCTGCGGTCGCAAGCTGGACCGATTTCTTCGAGCGTTATGACAAGGAAAAATACGGATCAGAAGGTGCCCCCCTGCATGACCCCTGCACTATTGCCTATCTGCTCAAGCCAGAGTTGTTTTCAGGCCGCAACATCAATGTCGAAGTCGAGACAGGGGCGGAGCTGACCCTTGGCATGACTGTTGCCGATTGGTGGCGCGTCACGACCCGCACGCCGAATGCGAATTTTATAGGCGGGGTAGATGCAGACGGCTTCTTTGCGCTGCTGACCGAGCGTTTGGCGCGGCTATGAGCCTTGCAAAGCACCTGTCAGCACCAGCATTTTGAAAGCTGAAGCCGCGTCATGAAAATCACGCTCAAGCAGTTGCTGTATTTCCGCGCCTTGGCCGAGGCGCGGAATTTCGGGCGCGCGGCAGAGTTGGCGAACGTCACACAACCCGCCTTGTCCATGCAGATCAAAGAGTTGGAAGGGGTGCTGGGCGTCAAACTGGTCGAGCGCTTGCCCCGCGACGTGCGCCTGACACGAGAAGGGCGCGCCGTGTTGGAGCGCGCAGAGCGCGTGTTGTCCGAAGCGATGGAGCTGGAAGCGACAGCGCATCATGAAAATCTGGGTGCCGCCCTGAATGTCGGCATGATCCCGACCGTGGCCCCCTACCTGCTGGCGGGCACACTGGCGCGGCTGCGGGCGGCTGACATTACCCGCGAATTGCGCCTGCGCGAGGCGCAGACAAACGACTTGCTGTCGGCGCTGCGCGATGGCCGTCTGGACGCGGTTGTTCTGGCCGATCCGCCGCGCGCGCCTGACCTCTATGCAGACCCGCTATTCGAGGATCGCTTCGTGCTTGCAGGCTCGACCGCACGGCTTACAGCGCTTGGAACCACGTCGGATGTGCTGCGCCCGATGGCCTTGCGGCCTGAACATCTGCTGTTGCTGGATGAGGGGCATTGCCTTGCGGATCAGGCGCTGGATGTGTGCAGGCTGGACCGCCGCCAGACGCGGCTGGATCTTGGGGCCTCAAGCATGGCCACGCTTTGCGGTTTGGTGGCGCAGGGGTTCGGGCTGACATTCCTGCCGGAAATAGCCCTGCCCGCAGAATCCTCTGCCGCGCCCGATATGCGCCTGCGCCGCTTTGAAGCGCCCGAACCCGCGCGCCAACTGGCCCTTGTGCGCCGACATGCCAGCGAGGGTGGCGCGTGGTTCGATGATCTGCACAGCCATCTCTGCGCCGCAGGACACGACCTGTTGCAACGCGCCCGTCAGGTGGCCCCCACAGGCTAGCAAAGGGTGCGCGCTGCCATGCGCCTATTGCAGGGCAGGTTTTCATGCAAAGCGTTGTTTTTCGCCGCGACTGGGGCTATGTCACGTGCAGCCAGCATCCATTGGAGGGGAAGCCTTGCGCGATTTGAAACTGCCTGACCAGCGTCACCCGGAAAAGGCCCATCGCCCTGTGCAGGCGCAGCCCAAAAAACCCGACTGGATTCGCGTCAAAGCGCCCGGCGGCAAGGGCTATGCCGAAACACACAAGATCATGCGCGAGCACAATCTGACGACCGTGTGCGAAGAGGCAGGCTGCCCAAATGTCGGTGAATGCTGGTCACAAGGCCATGCGACCATGATGATCATGGGCGAAATCTGTACGCGCGGTTGCACATTTTGCAATGTCGCCACAGGTAAGCCACAGACCCTCGACGCATTCGAGCCGGGGCGCGTCGCCCACGCGGTCGAGAAGCTAGGCCTGAAACATGTGGTCATCACAAGCGTTGACCGTGATGATCTGGAAGATGGCGGGGCCGAACATTTCGCCCAGACCATCCGCGCGGTGCGCCATCGCAGCCCCGACACAACCATCGAGATCCTGACCCCCGATTTCCTGAAATGTGCGCCTTCGGTGTTGGAAGAGGTGGTCGCGGCAAAACCCGATGTGTTTAACCACAATCTTGAAACGGTGCCCGGCCTCTATCCTGAAGTGCGCCCCGGCGCGCGCTATTTCCACAGCCTGCGCCTGTTGCAGCGGGTGAAGGAACTGGACCCCACAATGTTCACGAAATCCGGCATCATGGTCGGATTGGGCGAGGACCGGCAAGGCGTGTTGCAGGTCATGGATGACATGCGCGCCGCAGATGTGGATTTCATAACTATCGGCCAGTATCTACAGCCCAGCCCGCGCCACCACCGTGTGGACCGTTTCGTGACACCGGATGAATTCAAAGCCTATGATAAATCAGCTTGGGGCAAGGGGTTTTTGATGGTGTCGGCCACACCGCTGACGCGCTCCAGCTATCACGCGGGCGATGATTTCGCACGCCTGCGCGCCGCGCGTCTGGCACAGGTTGCGCGCGCCTAAGGTCAGCGGTTGCGGGGGCTTGCCGATTGCAGATGCCTCCGGCGGGAGTATTTGTCGCAAGAAAATGTTGCAAAAGAGGCCTTGTTCCAAGGGGGGTGTTTCCTGCATAGCTCTCGCTGAGAGACTGCGAAAGCCAAGTCAGGAGTGTGCTTCATGAGCTTTTCCCGCGCAATCAAGATTGCCCCGTCCATCCTTGCTGCTGATTTCGCCAATTTCGGCGCGGAATGCCGCGCGGTTGAGGAACAGGGCGCCGATTGGGTCCATATTGATGTCATGGACGGCCATTTCGTGCCCAATATCACCTTTGGCCCCGCTACCTGCGCTGCAATCCGGCCGCATATCAAAGGGGTGATGGACGTCCATCTGATGATCGCGCCGGTGGATATTTATATTGAGGGCTTCGCCAAGGCAGGGGCAGATATCATCTCGGCGCATATTGAGGCGGGGCCGCATATCCACCGCACCTTGCAGGCGATCCGCGCCAGTGGTGCAAAAGCGGGTCTTGCGATCAATCCAGGAACCGGCCTCGACGGCGTGGAGAACCTGCTGGATATGATTGATCTGGTCTGTGTCATGACCGTCAACCCCGGCTTTGGCGGGCAGAAATTCATTGATATGACCGACAAGGTGCAGCGCTTGCGCGCGCTGATCGGGGCGCGCCCCATCCATATCGAGATTGATGGCGGCATCACCCCGGAAACCGCACCCCTTATGGCACGCGCAGGCGCAGATGTGCTTGTCGCAGGCTCGGCAGTGTTCAAGGGCGGCTCGGTCAGTGACCCCGCACCCTATGGCGCGAATATCCGCGCGATCCGGGCTGCGGCAGAGAGCGCAACCGGGGTTGCCTTGTGAGCCGCGCTGTCATTTTCGATCTGGATGGCACGCTGATTGACAGCGCCCCCGACATCTGGCGCGCGGCGAATGCCGTGCTTGAAGGTGAGGGCCTGCCGCTGGTCACATTCGAGCAATCGCGCGGCTTTATCGGGCGCGGCGCGCGCGTGTTTGTCGAGCGGATGGAGCTGGCTGTCACCGGCGCGAACGAGGCGGCGCGCACCACCCATTTGCATGCGCGTTTTTTGCATTTCTATGAACGCGCGCATGAGAACACGCGCGTCTACCCCCATGTCGCAGAAGCGCTGAAGGGGTTGCGCAGCGCTGGGCTGCGGCTGGGCCTGTGCACCAACAAGCCCTTTCGCCCGACCGAAGCCGCATTGCGGCATCTGGGATGGTCGGACCTGTTCGAGGTTGTGATCGGCGGCGACACATTGCCAGTCGCCAAGCCGGACCCCGCCCCTTTGCTGGAAGTGATTGCGCGCATGGGGCTGAGCCTGCCCGAGATCACCTATATCGGCGACAGCGAAACCGACGCCGAGACTGCCGAGCGCGCGGGCGCGCGCTTTGGCCTGTATACCGAGGGCTATCGCAAGGCCGCGCCAGAGACATTGTTTCATGACTTTCTGTTCGATGATTACCGGCACCTGCCGGATCACCTAGCGCAGTTGAAAACCGCATGATCCGCCCCCGCCGCCCCATGCCGCCCCCGCTGAAACCGCCTGCACCCGGACTGTGGCGGCGCACGCCGCCCGCAATCTTTCCACCGATTTTAGGATTGTTCGGACTGGGGCTGGGCTGGCGCGCGGCGGCACAGGCTTTTGGAGTTTCACCCGGATTTGGGGATATGATCCTTGGGGCGGTGGCCATATTATTCCTGTTTGCGCTGGTCGCATGGTTGGCCAAACCTTTGCGCAGGCCCACTGTAGTGCTGGAAGAATTGCGGGTTTTGCCGGGGCGCGCAGGCGTTGCGGCGGCCAGCTTGTGCCTGATGCTGCTGGCGGCAAGTCTTGTACCTTTCGCGCCTGTGCTGGCCTTGGGGCTGGCACTGCTGGCCGCACTTGCGCAAGCCACGTTTATTATCTTGCTGACCTATGTCATGCGCACCGGTCCGGCAGAGGGGCGCGTGGTCACACCGATCTTTCACCTCAGTTTCGTGGGCTTCATTCTGGGGGGGCTGGTGGCCAATGCGCTGGGGCATCATGAGGTAGCAAAATGGCTGCTATGGGCCATGCTTGTGCCCGCAGGGCTGATCTGGGGCATAAGCGCGCGTCAGCTTCTGGCGCGTGTGCCGCCTGCCCCCCTGCGGCCCCTGCTGGCCATCCATCTGGCACCCGCGTCGCTGTTTGCGATTGTCGCGCAGGGCGCAGGGCTGGAGGGGGCCGCATATGCGTTCACGGCCTTGGCGGCGGCGATTTTTGCAGCACTTCTGGTCGCGCTGCGCTGGCTGACTGCCAGCGGGTTCTCACCGCTTTGGGGGGCGTTCACCTTTCCGCTGGCCGCCTTTGCGACAGCGCTGATCACAGTGTCGCAAGGCGTGGGACCCATGGCATGGGCGGGGGGTGTCCTTCTGGCCGGAGCAACCATCGCCATTCCGCTGATCGCCTTTCGCATCCTCAAGATGTGGGCCAGTGGCCCGCTTGCCGCCAAGACCAACGCCGCAGAGGCTTAGGGCTTTTCATTTCTGTCAAGACATGAAAAAGGAACCTGCCAAGCGATCCACCCATAAGGAGACCGATCATGGAGATTCGCGAGGCGCTGACCTTTGACGACGTGCTGCTGGTACCTGCCGCGTCCCGCGTGCTGCCGACGCAAGCGGATACATCAACCTTCGTCACAAAATCCATTCGGTTGAATATTCCGCTGCTATCCTCGGCTATGGACACAGTGACCGAGGCGCGCATGGCCATTGCCATGGCGCAATCAGGCGGCATGGGCGTGATCCACCGCAATCTCGATATCGAGACGCAGGCCCGCGATGTGCGGCGCGTGAAGCGGTTTGAATCGGGCATTGTCTATAACCCGATCACCCTGACCCCGAACCAGACGCTGCGCGATGCCAAGGAATTGCAGGCGCGCTATAATGTCACGGGCTTTCCCGTGGTGGACGAACAAGGGCGTGTCCTTGGGATCGTAACCAACCGTGATATGCGCTTTGCCAATGAGGACAGCACCCCCGTCAAAGCGATGATGAGCGCGGATAATCTGGCGATCCTGCGCGAACCCGCCGACCGGGACGAGGCGCGCAGCCTGATGCAGGCGCGCCGGATCGAGAAGCTGCTGGTTACTGATGGCGACGGTCGCCTGACCGGCCTTTTGACGCTGCGCGATATTGACCGCGCCGTGCTGAACCCGACCGCGTGCAAGGACGAGTTGGGCCGTCTGCGCGTGGCGGCGGCGACCACTGTCGGCGATGCCGGGTACGAGCGGTCAATGGCGCTGATTGATGCCGGTGTTGATCTGGTGGTGATCGACACGGCGCATGGCCACTCCGAGGGCGTCGCGCAAGCCGTCGCACGGATCAAGGCGGAAACAAACACAGTTCAGGTTGTGGCGGGCAATGTTGCCACTGCGGATGCAACACGCGCGCTCATTGATGCGGGCGCAGATGCAGTCAAAGTGGGGATCGGGCCCGGCTCGATCTGTACCACGCGGATCGTGGCCGGTGTCGGCGTGCCGCAACTGACGGCGATCATGGATTGCGCGCAGGCAGCAGGCGATATTCCTGTCATCGCAGATGGCGGCATCAAGATGTCCGGCGATTTCGCCAAGGCGATTGCTGCCGGTGCAAGCTGTGCCATGGTTGGCAGCGCCATCGCGGGTACAGATGAAGCGCCGGGCGAAGTCATCCTGTATCAGGGGCGCAGCTTCAAAAGCTATCGCGGCATGGGCAGTCTGGGTGCGATGGCGCGCGGGTCGGCGGATCGGTATTTCCAAAAGGATGCCGCCAGCGACAAGCTGGTGCCCGAAGGGATTGAAGGGCAAGTGGCCTATAAAGGGGCAGCGGGCGCGGTGGTTCATCAGCTTGTGGGCGGTTTGCGCGCAGCAATGGGCTATACCGGCAATGCAACCGTAGCCGAGATGCGGCAGAACTGCACATTCGTGCGGATCACCAATGCCGGATTGAGCGAAAGCCATGTCCATGATGTGCAGATCACACGCGAAAGCCCGAATTACCGCATAGGTTAAGGCAGACACGCACTCTCGCGCAGGCTTGCATCAACGGGCTGTGCGAGAGCGCATTTGGTAAATTGCGCCTGACATTCATATTCAATACTTGCAATATATATAAAATCCCATATATACCGGCCAACCCTGCGTTGGATTGCTGCTGCAAGCATCTGCGCCTTCACTTTTTGCGATGTCAGGTTTTCCGGCCATGCTTCACCGTTTTCTGCCATTCCTGTCATGGGCGCGCGTCTATTCACGCGCAGATATGACGAATGATCTGATCGCAGCGGCGGTCGTGACCATCATGCTGGTGCCGCAAGGCATGGCCTATGCCATGCTGGCGGGCTTGCCCCCGCAAGCGGGCCTTTATGGCGCGATGCTGCCCTTGCTTCTTTATGCCGCGTTCGGCACCTCGAACGCGCTGGCAGTGGGACCGGTGGCGGTTGTCGCGTTGATGACCGCAGCTGCAGCGGGGTCCGTGGCCGAAATTGGCGGGCCGGAATACCATCTGGCCGCCCTGTGGATTGCGCTGCTGTCCGGCATCATGATGCTGACGCTGGGGCTGTTCAAGCTGGGGTTTCTAGCCAATTTCCTAAGCCATCCGGTGATCTCCGGCTTCATCACGGCCGCAGGCATCCTGATCGCCTCCAGCCAGTTGCGGCATTTGCTGGGCGCTGATGTCAGCGGCAAAACCTTGCCAGAGGTGATCCCGTCGCTTGTCAGTAATATCGGCGGCCTGTCACCCGCCACACTGGCGCTGTCTGTGGTCATGCTGACATTTCTGTTCTGGTCACGCGCGGGGCTGGCAAAACTGCTTGTCCGGCTGGGCCTGTCTGCACCTGCAGCGAAATTGCTGGGCAAAACCGGACTGCTGATTGCGGTTGTCGGGTCCACATTGGCGGTCTGGGGTTTTGGGCTGGACCAGATGGGGGTCGCCTCGGTCGGTGATATACCGCGCGGCTTGCCGCAGATCGGTCTGCCCGCCTTCGAGTTTGACCTGATACATCTGTTATTAGCCCCTGCTGCGATGATCGCAATTGTCGGATATGTCGAGTCGATCTCGATTGCGCAAACTCTTGCGGCCAAGAAACGCCAGTTCATTGACCCTGACCGTGAGTTGGTAGCCCTTGGGCTGGCCAATCTGGGCGCGGGGCTCAGCAATGCCATGCCGGTGACAGGCGGTTTGTCCCGCTCGATCGTGAATTACGATGCAGGCGCCGCAACCCCGGCGGCGGGCGCGATCACCGCGGTTCTGATCGGGCTGGCCGTGCTGGTTCTGACACCTCTGATGTTCTACCTGCCGCGCGCCACATTGGCGGCCATCATCATTGTGGCGGTATTCTCACTGCTCGATTTCCGCGCCCTGCCCCGCACATGGAGCTATTCACGCGCCGATGGGGCCGCGATGGCGGCAACCATGGCCGTCACACTGCTGATCGGGGTGGAACAAGGGCTTCTGGCCGGTGTCGGGCTGTCGCTGCTGCTGTATCTGTACCGCACCTCGCGCCCGCATATGGCTGTGGTCGGTCAAGTTCCGGGCACCGAGCATTTCCGCAATGTAACCCGCCACGCTGTGGTGACGGACCCCGCGATCTTCTCCATCCGCGTGGACGAGTCGCTGTATTTCCCCAATGCCCGCGCGCTGGAAGACCGGATCGTGCAGGCGCTGGCCGATACGCCTGCCCTGCGCCATGTCGTGCTGCAATGCGGGGCGGTAAATTACATCGACGCCTCGGCGCTAGAGAGCCTTGAGGCGATCAATGAGCGTCTGGACGGTGCAGGTGTCGCCTTTCATCTGTCCGAGGTCAAAGGGCCGGTCATGGACCAGTTGAACCGCAGCCACTTTCTGCACGATCTGACAGGACAGGTGTTTTTGACACAATATGACGCAATGCTGGCCCTCGCTCCCGACCTGACCCGTGACTGCCTCACGTCCGAGCGTTGCGAGACACAGTTGGACAAGGTGTGAGCGCGTAAAGCCTTTCTCTGGAGGCTGCCTACCCATGTGAGAGAAGCTTTTGGGATGCGGTTTGAGGATTTTGCGGAAGTTGAGGTGATGCACCAAGCCGCGCAGCGTCGGGCCGCGGTGCGGCGATCCCCCGTTGATCTATAGTACTTTATGCCAGCCAAATCCGAGCAAGATCAGAGCTTCGCGCATGGGGCAGCCAAATCGCCGTGCCCGTGGACGGCCCGGCGATGCGCGGCGGGCTGACGCCCTTGATTCCGCGCGGAGGCGACGACCGTAAATCCCGCATTACGGACATACCCGACAGGACGTGTCCCAGCCATGCTCATGTTCAAAAAAAAAACGGCGCCCCAGAAGAGCGCCGTTCCTACATGCAAAGGCAAGAAAACCTTAGCTGTTCATCTTCGCGACTTCTTCAGCGAAGTTTTCTTCTTTCTTCTCGATACCTTCGCCGACACCCATGCGGATGAAGCCCAGAATCTCGACTCCTGCATCTTTTGCGGCCTGTGCCACAGTGATGTCAGGGTTCATGACGAACTTCTGGTTTACCAGGGTGTTTTCTTCCAGATACTTCTTCATCCGGCCGGGGATGATGTTGTTTTGGATCACGGCTTCGGGCTTGGGCTTGTCAGCGGTCGCGTTTTCTTCCAGCGCTTTTTGCGTCTGGACAGTGCGTTCACGCTCGACCAGCGCAGGATCAAGCGCTTCTTCGTTCAGCGCCAGCGGGCTGGTTGCGGCAATGTGCATGGCAAGCTGTTTGCCGATGCCGTTATCGGCACCTTTCAGCGCGACCAGCACACCGATCTTGCCCATGCCCTCAGCGGCAGAGTTGTGCACATAGGCCGCAACTGCGTCACCCTCGATTGTGTCCATGCGGCGCAGCGTCAGGTTCTCACCGATTTTGGCAATCGCCTCGGTCACAAGTGTTTCGACCGGCTTGCCGTCTACAGTCGCGGTTTTCAACTCGTCCACGGATGACACGCCAAGTGCGGCGGTCGTGATCTGTGCGACCATGCCCTGAAATTCAGCATTCTTGGCCACGAAATCGGTTTCCGAGTTGATCTCGACTGCGACGCCCTTGCCGCCGTCGACACTCACGCCAACCAGACCCTCGGCGGCCACACGGTCCGCTTTCTTGGCGGCCTTGGCCAGACCTTTGGTGCGCAGCCAATCAAGGGCCGCGTCCATGTCGCCATTGTTTTCAGTCAGCGCCTTTTTGGCGTCCATCATACCTGCGCCAGTCGACTCGCGCAGTTCCTTCACCATTGCAGCGGTGATTGTCATGGGTTTTTCTCCTGCAGAAATGCGGTGTGACAGGGCGTTTCTAACACGTCCCTGTCACATATTCATGTCAATGGGTCACAGATTATGCGTCGGTTTGCTCTACGCCAGCCTCGGCAAGGGCTTCCTCGACCGGAGTTTCCTCCAATGCGCCAAGGTCGATCCCGGCAGCACCCATCTGCGCGCTCATCCCGTCAAGGGCTGCGCGTGCAGCCAGATCGCAATACAGCGCAATCGCGCGTGCTGCGTCGTCATTGCCGGGGATGATGTAATCAACGCCTTCTGGCGGGCAGTTGGTGTCAACCACAGCCACAACCGGAATGCCCAATTTCTTGGCTTCCAGAATGGCCAGATCTTCTTTGTTGACGTCGATGACAAACAGCAGGCTTGGAAGGCCGCCCATGTCACGGATACCACCCAGCGACGCTTGCAGTTTGGCCTGCTCGCGCTCCATGCCAAGACGCTCTTTCTTGGTCAGGCCTTCGGCGCCGCTTTCCAGCTGCTCGTCGATTGCCTTCAGGCGCTGGATGGATTGCGACACGGTTTTCCAGTTGGTCAATGTGCCGCCCAGCCAGCGGTGGTTCATGTAGAACTGTGCCGAACGCTCGGCAGCGTCTGCGATCGACTTGGCCGCCTGACGCTTGGTGCCGACGAACAGAATGCTGCCGCCCTTGGCAACAGTTTCACGAATAACATTCAGCGCCGCGTCCAGCAGGGGCAGCGTCTGTGTCAGGTCGAGAATGTGAATGCCATTACGCTCGCCGTAGATATACGGTGCCATGCGTGGGTTCCAGCGCTGAGTCTGGTGGCCGAAGTGAACGCCAGCTTCCAAAAGCTGACGCAACGTGAAATCAGGAAGCGCCATATCGTTTTCCTTTCCGGTTTGCGCCTGAGCAGAGTATTTCAAGGCGTATCGCCTCAACCGGTGGACCTGCGGGGTCTGTCTGTCCCGCGCGCCCGCCTCTGCCTGTGAAGTGCGGTTGCCTTAGCGCCTTGCATCCGCGGATGCAAGGCGGTTTCCACTTAAAATGCGCTCTGTGTTACGGCTGGGGGGCGAATGCGGACTCCAACGCCAACTCGATCATTGCGCCAAAGCTGTGTTCGCGCTCCGAGGCAGGCAAGGCCTCTTGCGTCAGCAGATGATCCGAGATGGTCAGAACCGCCAGCGCGCGCACATTGTGGCGGGCGGCAACCGCGTAGAGTTCTGCCGCTTCCATCTCGACACACAGCACGCCGTGACGTTGCATGATCTCGTTCAGGTCGGGGCGTTCATCATAGAACACGTCGGACGAATAGACATTGCCAACATGCGTGCGCACATCCCGCGCCTGTGCTGCCTGATAGGCCGCATGCAACAGGCCAAAATCGGCACAGGGGGCGAAATTGAGTTCGCGGAAGATCCCGCGCGAGGGCATGGTCAGGGTGGTGCACCCCTGCGCCAGAACAATGTCCCGAATGCCCAAACTGTGTTGCATGGCACCCGCAGACCCCACGCGGATCAGCGTCTTGGCCCCATAGTCGCGGATCAGTTCATTGGCATAAATCGATGCCGATGCCATGCCCATGCCAGAGCCGTGTATCGTCACCCGATGCCCGCGCCATGTGCCGGTGAAACCCAGCATACCGCGCACCTGATTGACGCAAATGACATCTTCCAGAAACTGCTCGGCGGCCCATTTCGCGCGCAAAGGGTCGCCCGGCATCAGCACTGTTTCGGCAATCTGGCCCGGCTTGGCCCCGATATGAATGGTCATTTGTGCCCCCGTTGTTCGCTTTGCGCGCAGATTGCCCCCTTCCCCCGCGCGACGCAAGCGCCTATACGTTCGCGCGCAGAACCGCCAAGGAAAGCCCGATGCGCACAGCCACCATTACCCGCAAGACCCATGAGACAGATATTTCGGTCACTATCGATCTGGATGGCACTGGCCGCTATGAGTGCCAGACCGGCGTGGGGTTTTTCGACCATATGCTGGACCAGCTTGCGCGCCACTCGTTGATCGATATCGAGCTGCGCGCGACGGGCGATCTGCATATCGACGATCACCACACGGTCGAGGATTGCGGCATCGCCCTTGGGCAAGCACTGGCGCAGGCGCTTGGCGACAAGCGTGGCATCCGGCGGTATGGCGCGTGCAACCTGCCGATGGATGATGCGCAGGTTGCCTGCGCGCTGGATTTGTCGGGCCGCCCCTATCTGGTGTGGAATGTCGAGTTTCCGACCGGCAAGATTGGGACATTCGACACCGAACTGGTGCGCGAGTTCTTTCAGGCGCTGGCCACCCATGGGGGGATTACCCTGCATATTGACCAGCTGCATGGCTTCAATGCGCATCACATTGCAGAGGCTGCGTTCAAGGCCGTGGCCCAAGCCCTGCGCGCCGCAGTCGAGACGGACCCGCGCAAATCCGATGCCATCCCTTCCACCAAAGGGGCACTGTAAGCGCTATGCTGACGGTTCTGGTTGATTACGACAGCGGCAATTTGCATTCCGCCAGCAAGGCCTTTCAGCGCATGGCGCTAGAGGTTGGCGGCGGCGATGTGCTGGTCAGTTCGCGCGCCGAAGATGTGGCGCGTGCGGACCGGATCGTGTTGCCGGGCGACGGGGCCTATCCCGCCTGCCGCCGTGCCTTGGGCGCGGTCGATGGGATGGTGCAAGCACTGGAAGAAGCGGTGCAACAGCGCGCCGTGCCGTTCATGGGCATTTGTGTCGGCATGCAGATGCTGGCCACGCTTGGGCGCGAATATGACGATGTGGCGGGTCTGGACTGGATCGGCGGCGAGGTCGTGCGCATCGCGCCGCAGGATACAGCGCTGAAAGTACCGCATATGGGCTGGAATGATCTGGTAATTGACCGCCCGCACCCTGTGCTGGAGGGCGTAGAAAGCGGAGATCACGCTTATTTCGTGCATTCCTACCACTTTCTTGTCGCAGACCCCGCGCATCTGGTGGCCCATGTCGATTACGCTGGCCCCGTGACGGCCATCGTTGCGCGTGATACGATCATCGGGATGCAGTTCCACCCCGAGAAATCGCAATCCGCAGGGTTGCGCATGATCGCCAACTTTTTGCGCTGGCGTCCCTGAGCCCTGCCAACACGCCCTGCCCCGGCCCTTTTGAACCAGCAAGAAAGAAGCGCGATGCCCCAGAATAGCGAAAACAAAGCCGCATCGCCTGACGGTGATCGTATCGCCAAGGTTCTGGCACGTGCGGGCGTCGCGTCGCGCAGGCAAGCGGAAATCCTGATCGTCGAAGGGCGCATCACGGTCAACGGCAAGCGCATCGACAGCCCCGCGCTGAATGTCACGCCGTCCGATCGCATCACGGTCGATGGCAAACCCTTGCGAGAGCCGGAACCCGCGCGGCTGTGGCTGTATCACAAGCCTTTGGGCCTTGTGACCACCACCCGCGATGATGAGGGGCGGCCCACCGTTTTCGACAACCTGCCCGAGGGGCTGCCGCGTGTTATGTCGGTGGGGCGGCTCGATTTGAATTCCGAGGGGTTGTTGCTGCTGACCAATGACGGCACCCTGAAACGCAAGCTGGAATTGCCCAGCACAGGCTGGTTGCGCAAATACCGTGTGCGCGTGAATGGTGCGCCCACGGATGATATGCTGGCCCCCTTGCGCGATGGCGTGATGGTCGAGGGCGAGAATTTTCAGCCCATGATCGTCTCGATTGACCGCCAGCAAGGCGCGAATGCGTGGCTGACCATCGGCATCCGCGAGGGCCGCAACCGCGAGGTGCGCCGCGCGCTGTCGCATGTGGGCCTGAGTGTGAACCGCCTGATCCGTATCAGCTATGGCCCTTTCCAGCTTGGCACCCTTGCCAAAGGCGCTGTCGAGGAAGTGAAGGCGCGGGTCTTGCGCGAACAACTTGGCCAATCGGCGGACAGCGCCACAGAGGCAGAGGTGGCCAAACCACCGCGCAAGAACAAACCCCGCCCGCATGTGGCGCGCACGGATGCTCGGCGCAAGGACGGGCCAAGCGATGCGGCGCACACCAAAGCCGGACCTGCTAAAACCGCAAGAGGCAAACCTGCGCTGCGCAGCCGTCCACCACGCAAGCCCTGATCATTTGTGTTCACAATAGCTTGAATTTGGTGTGCCTTGCGCCAACGCGGCGATGTAGGCATTTCAACGTATAACGCAAGGCATCTTCAAAACCTGTTCATCTTGTCATATACCTAAATTGTAAAAGGTGTATCGGAGTAGTTAACAATGTCCTCCACAGGGTTGCAGAAAACCTCTTTCGCCCTGTTGGTGGCGGTAATGCTCTATGTCGCGATTGTCGGGGGCTAGGGAAATGAGCCAGCGTTTTAGCGGGCGCTACAGCCCGAATGCCACAAAACAAGATGCGCCCGCGACCGTGGCACGCCCGCATCCTGTCGGGGCACGTGTAAACTTGCTGTTCGTATTGCCCTTCGCTTTTGCCCTTCGCGCCTTCTTTCAGGACGCGACCGGATTGGCGTTAAACCTTTCCGCCTTCGCCATTCTGATGTTGGCCGCATGGCTGACGCGCGAAGGGGTGCTTGCGCAGGCCGCTTACGCCGCACGCAACGTGGCGCGCAGACCCGCCATTCCGCGCAAAATTTTCGCCTCTGTGCTGACCGGCGCAGGGCTGGCTGTGGCTGCATTTGCCACAGGCGTTGTCCCCGCGATGATTTTTGCCGTGCTTGGCGCAGCCCTACATTTTGGTGCTTTCGGACCTGACCCGCTGAAAGACAAGGGAATGGAAGGGATCGACACTTTCCAGACAGACCGCGCCGCACACGCGATTGAAGAGGCAGAGCGTCACTTGACCGAGATGACAGCTGCGATCAAGCGCAGTGGTGATCGTGCCCTTGCGCGCCGTGTCGAAGGGTTTGCTGCCAATATCCGCCCCCTGTTTCGCACAATCGAGAATGATCCGCGCAGGCTGAATTCGGCACGGCGCTATCTCGGCATCTATTTGATGGGTGCGCGCGACGCGACGGTCAAATTTGCAGAGTTTTATGCACGCAACCAAGATACAGAGGCGCGCGTTGAGTATGAAGCGCTTCTGGATGATCTGGAATCGCGCTTCTCTTTGCGACGCGAGGCATTATTGGCAGATGACCGGACTGCCCTTGATATTGAAATCGAAGTCTTGCGCGAACGATTGGAGCGCGAAGGGCTGCGAACAAACGAATGAAATTACCCGTACCCCGTTACAGTATATAAAAAAGAGGGATTGTCCATGTCAGAAACACTCCGCGTCCAAGCCGAAGCCTTGACGCATGAAATCAGCGAACTGGTCGATACACCATTGGCCGAACCCTCGACAGAACTGGTGGTTCTTGACGACGCATCTGAGGATGACGCCAAGGCCATAAACACCCGCATGTCCGAGATTGACATGAGCCAGACCAGCTCGATCATCGGGTTCGGGTCGCGCGCGCAGATGGATTTGCAGCAGATCAGCCAGTCAATGCTCGCTGATGTGAAAAACAAGGATCTTGGCCCGGCAGGCGACGGCCTGCGCGAGATGGTCACAACATTGCGCGGGTTCTCCGTCAGCGAATTGGACACCCGCCGCGAGCGCAGCTGGTGGGAACGCCTGACCGGAAAAGTTGCCCCGATGGCGAAGTTTCAGGAACGCTATTCGACTGTGCAAAGCCAGATCGACCGGATCACCGGCAATTTGTTGAACCATGAGACGACACTGCTCAAGGATATCAAGGGCCTCGACAAGCTGTATGAAAAGACGCTGGAGTTTTATCACGAGCTGGCGCTGTATATCGCGGCAGGCGAAGCGAAGATCAAGCAACTGGATACAAACGACATTCCCGCCAAGCAGACCGAGGTCGAGGCCGCCCCAGAGAATGATCAGGTGCTCAAAGCGCAGGAATTGCGCGATCTGCGCGCCGCGCGCGACGATCTGGAACGCCGGGTGCATGATCTGAAACTGACACGACAGGTCACGATGCAATCGCTGCCCTCGATCCGGCTGGTGCAGGAGAATGACAAATCACTGGTCACGAAGATCAACTCGACACTGGTCAACACTGTCCCGCTTTGGGAAACGCAGCTTGCACAGGCATTGACCATTCAACGCTCGCGCGAAGCCGCGCAAGCCGTGCGCGCGGCCAATGATCTGACCAATGATCTGCTGACCTCGAATGCCGACAACCTGCGCGACGCCAACCGCGAGGTCCGCGAGGAGATCGAGCGCGGGGTATTTGACATCGAAGCGGTGAAACAGGCCAATGATACCTTGATCGCCACAATCGAAGACAGCTTGCAGATCGCCGATGCCGGACGCGCCAAACGCGCAGAGGCTGAGGTCGAGCTGGGCAAAATGGAAGCAGAGCTGCGCCAGTCCCTGTCCTCGGCGCGCGCGCGCGACGATGACAGCGCACACCGCTCTGACGTTTGACATCATGATGCATGCCACACCAATATCTGGACCAGCCAAAGGCCCGCGCCCGCGCAATATGACACATATTGCGGCGGGTTGCGGGTTGGTGCTTGCTTCTGGGCTGTGGCTGACGGGCTGCACATGGACACCGGGCGCGGTCGAGACGGCCGCCCCCGCCCCCGAGGCTGCATCCCCGCCCCCGCCGCAACGCGCCCAGATCGAAGTGACAGCGCCGACCGACAGCGTGTCGGCCTATTTTGAAGCACTGGAAGAACGCCGCCTCAGTGACGGGTTGATGCGCAGCGAACGCAGCCCGCGCGACCTGCCCTTTTCGGCACGCGACCTTGAAGATATCTTTGTCCAGATTGCCCTGTACGAGGAATACAGCGTCACCGGTGACCGGATCGTTGAACGCGCAAGCCCGACCGTGTTGCGGCGTTGGCAAGATCCGGTGCGGATGCGGTTGGATTTTGGCGACGCGGTTCCTGCCTCTGTTCAGGCATCGGACCGGCGCTTTGTGTCAGGCTATGCCAGCCGCTTGAGTCGGCTGACCGGCCAGCCCATCTCGGTGGTCGAGAATGATGCGAATTTCCATGTGCTTGTGGTCAATGAGGCAGAGCGTCAGGCCATTGCGCCGCGTCTGACACGGCTGGTGCCGGGGATTGACCAAGTCACGCTTGATCTGGTGCGCGACCTGCCCCTGAGCGTGTCCTGCCTTGTTCTGGCCTTCTCGCGCAGTGGCACGGATGTCTATACCGACGCGATTGCCGTCATTCGTGCCGAATTGCCCGAATTGTCACGCCGTGCTTGCTATTATGAGGAACTGGCCCAAGGCATGGGTCTGCCCAATGACAGCCCGCGCGCGCGCCCGTCCCTGTTTAATGATACTGCCGAATTTGCCGTTCTGACCACGCTGGATGAGCAGCTGTTGCGCATGCTCTATGATCCGCGCCTGCGGATCGGCATGCGCGAACGCGAAGCCCGCCCCGTTATCCGCCGGATCGCAGCAGAGTTGATGGGCGGGGAAAGTTAGGCGATACTACCGACGAAGAAATTGCACATTAAAAATAAAGGTGCGGTCATGGTTTTTAATTTCCTGAAGGGTCAGTTCATCGATGTCATCGAATGGACAGACGACACCCGCAACACAATGGTCTATCGCTTCGAGCGGTATGGAAACGAGATCAAATACGGCGCCAAACTGACTGTGCGCGAGGGGCAACTGGCCGTCTTCGTGCATGAGGGCCAGCTTGCCGATGTGTTCGAGCCGGGCATGTATATGCTTGAGACGAACAACATGCCGATCATGACAACGCTGCAACATTGGAGTCACGGCTTCAACTCGCCCTTCAAGTCCGAGATATATTTCATCAATACCCGCCGCTTCGGCGGTTTGAAATGGGGCACGCAGAACCCTGTGATGCTGCGCGACCCGGAGTTCGGCCCGCTGCGTCTGCGCGCTTTCGGGTCTTATGCCGTGCGTGTGCAAGACCCCGTTGCCTTCATGCGCGAGATCGTGGGCACGGATGGCGATTTCACGCAGGAGAAAATCGCAGGCCAGATCCGCAATATCGTGGTGCAAAAGGTCAGCCGCGTGCTGGCGGCAAGCGGTATTCCGGCGCTGGACATGGCCGCCAATACCAAAGACCTGTCCGATGTGATTGGCAAAGCCATTGCGCCCACACTGACGGAATACGGGCTGGAAATGCCCGAGCTGTATATCGAGAATATCTCGCTGCCGCCCGAAGTGGAAAAAGTGCTCGACCAGCGCACCAGCATGGGGATTGTGGGCGATCTGAACAAGTTTACCCAGTTTTCGGCTGCGCAGGCGATGCAAAAAGCCGCTGAAAGCGGCGATGGTGGCATGGGTGCGGGTTTGGGGGCCGGAATGGGTATGGGCATGGGCATGGGTATGGCCCAAGCCATGGGCCAGTCGGTGGGCGGACAGCACGCCGCCCCTGCCGCCGCAACCCCTCCGCCCCCGCCACCCCCTGCGGCAGAGCCGATGTGGCATATTGCCGAGAACGGCCAGACGCGCGGCCCTTTCCCCCAATCGCAACTGGCAGAGCATATCACCCGCGACACACTTGTCTGGAGTGAGGGTCAGTCCGGCTGGCAAAAAGCAGGTGATATTCCTGCACTGAGCGGGCTGTTCTCGGCTACGCCACCGCCGCCACCCCCGCCGATAGGGTAAGGGCGTGCCGGATCAAGCGTTGGTCTGGTGTCTGGTATTGTAAAATGAGTATTTCTGGCAAGAAAATGAGGCTTGCCGTTGGGATGAGAGGCCGGGTCACGGCCCGCAAGATGCAGGACAGGGAATGGCAACCTTACAACAAGAACACCGCTTCCCCTGTGCGCAATGCGGCGCGTCCTTGCGGTTCGAGCCGGGACAGGCGCGGCTGAGTTGCGCCTATTGTGGTCATGAACAACCCATCCCGCAGATGGATGACGCAACCCGCGGGACCGCATTGCAATCGGTCGATTATCATGACGCGGTTGCCAATGCTCTGCCACCCGAGGAGATTGAAGAGACAACGGTCGTGAATTGCGCGACCTGCGGAGCTCAGGTCGAGTTTGAAGAGCATGTGCATTCCGCAGAATGCCCGTTCTGCGCCAGTCCTGTTGTGACGGATACAGGGACACACCGGCATATCAAGCCACACGCAATTCTGGCCTTCAAGCTGAGCGAGCGCGATGCGCATGACAAGATGTCGGCATGGTTGAAAGGGTTGTGGTTCGCCCCGTCGACACTGGCGAAATATGCCCGCAGCACAGGCAAGTTGAACGGGTTATATGTGCCCTATTGGGCCTTCGATGTCGCAACACGGTCCAGCTATTCAGGTCAGCGCGGGACGTATTACTATGTCACGACGGGCACCGGCAAAAACCGGCGGCGCGTGCGGCGCACGCGCTGGAGTGCAGCATCGGGGCAGGTCTCGCGGAAGTTTCTGGATCTGCTGGTCATGGCCGCACAATCGCTGCCGCGTGCCAATATCCGACGGCTGGAACCTTGGACCATGGCAGACCTTCAGCCCTATAATGCAGACTATCTGTCCGGTTTCAGGGCAGAGGCCTATACTGTTGAATTGCCTGACGGGTTCGAGATCGCAAAGGAACGCATGGAAGAGCAGATCCGTGCCGATATCTGCCGCGATATCGGCGGTGACGAGCAGCGCATTTCATCACTCAGTACAGATTACAGCGACGAGCGGTTCAAGCATCTGCTTTTGCCCATCTGGATGGCCGCCTATCGTTACCGCGGCAAGAGCTACCGGTTTATCGTCAATGGCCAGACCGGGCGGGTTCAGGGTGAACGCCCCTGGTCCTGGCCGAAGATTGCGGGCGCGGTTTTGGCCGGTCTGGCCTTGCTGGCGCTGGCCTTTTTCATTGCTGAAATGGGCGGCTAATGCGCGCATTGGTCCAGCGGGTGACGCAGGCGCGGGTCGAGGTTGCTGGCGAAACCATCGGCGCATGCGGGCCGGGGCTGATGATTATGGTGTGTGCGATGCAGGGCGACACTGAAGCGGCGGCAGAAGCGCTGGCGCTGAAAATCCACAAGCTACGGATTTTTCGTGATGCGGCAGGCAAGATGAATCTGGCGCTGAAAGATACAAGCGGCACTGCGCTGGTGGTCAGCCAGTTCACATTGGCCGCAGACACCCGCAGCGGCAATCGCCCCGGTTTCTCGACCGCCGCGCCCCCGGCAGAGGGGGAGCGGCTGTATCTGCATTTTGCAGAGGCGTTGCGCGCGCAGGGCGTGCAGGTCGAGACGGGGCGCTTTGGCGCAGAGATGGCCGTGCATCTGGTCAATGATGGCCCCGTCACAATCTGGCTGGACACGACTGCCTGACGTCAGGCGCGCAGGCGGATCACGCAAGCAATTGCGTCAAATGCCCGATATCTGGCACCACATGATCCGCATAAGGGGCCAACTCGGCCGCGCCGGCCATGCCGGTCAGAACTGCAATGGTCTGCATACCCGCCGCCCGCCCTGCGACAAGATCATGCGTGCTGTCGCCAATCATCACCACCGCGCGCGCGTTCAATCCGGCAAATCTGGCAAAGCCCAGCAACATATCGGGCGCGGGTTTGGGCGTGAAGCCGCTGTCATAGCCCAGCACATGCGCAAATTGATCCAGAATGCCCGCTTGCCGCAAATGGTCGCGGGCGATGGATTCGGCGTCATTCGTGGCAACCCCCAGCACCAGATTGCGCGCGCGCAAATCCTGCATCAGGGGGGCAAGCGGGATTGGAGGCACCATTTCGGCCTGTGCAGCACGGCGAAACAGATAGGTCTTTAACGCGTCTGTCGACCAATCCGGCAACAAGGGACCAAGCAGGCGCACAGGTTCGTCCATCGTGCCTGCAATGACGGGCGAGTCGGGCAGAAACTCTTGCGCCGCAAGGTCGAAGCGGATCACCTGCGCCATGGCGCGCGCGCGTGCCGCATCACCGTCTGACAGATGGTGCAGCAAGGACGCAGCCCAAGCCGACCAACTTGCCGAGAAGTCAAACAGGGTTCCATCCTTGTCGAACAAAACCCCCTGCACCCCTGACAGCATCAAAACACCATCGGCATGGCACGGTTCAACTGGTCGATTGCGGCCTTGACCTCGTCTTCCAGAACAACCTCGCGCCCGGCGAGAATATGCGCCAGTTGCTTCGATGTGGTGGCCCCGATGATCGGCAGGGTCGTTGCCGGGCGCGAGCAGGTCCATTGAATGGCCATATGCACCGGGTCCAGCCCGAATTCATGGGCGACGGCCAGATAACCGGACACGGCCTCGAAGACACGCCCGGTCACGCGCCCGCCCAGATCGGGATTGCGCGCGCGGCGCGACTGCTCGGGGGTGACATTGCCTGCGTATTTTCCTGTCAGCAGCCCCGCCGCCAAAGGCGAATAGGCCAGAAGGGGCACATTTTCATTCACACATGCCTCGGCCAGATCCAGATCGAACATGCGGCAAAGCAGCGAATATTCGTTTTGCAGGCTGAGAACCCTTGGCAACCCGTCCGTTTGCGCCAGATGCAGCCATGTGGCCAGCCCCCACGCACTTTCATTTGACAGCGCCAGATGCTTGATCTTGCCTTCCGAGATCAACTCCTGCGCGCAGATGAGGATGTCGCGCATATGCGCCAGCGTCTCGTCTCGGTTCTGGCCAGACGGGTCGAAGCCCCAGCCCTTGCGGAAATGATACGACCCGCGATTGGGCCAGTGCAGTTGGTAGATGTCGATACACTCTACCTGCAAACGGTGCAGCGACGCCTCGACCGCCTGACGCATGCGCGCAGGTGAAATGGGGGCGCCATCCTTCACGGCGTTCGAGCCGGCCCCCGTGATCTTGGTGGCAATCACCATATCATCTGGTTTGCGGCTGGCCATCCAGCGCCCGATGATCGCCTCGGTCTCGCCAGCGGTTTCCAGCAGTACGGGATTGACCGGATACATCTCTGCTGCATCCAGAAAATTGATCCCGCCATCGCGCGCCATGTCCAGTTGACGATGCGCGTCTTGTTCGTCGGTCTGGGTGCCGAAGGTCATTGTCCCCAGACAATACTGCGAGACCATCAGATCCGAGTGCCCAAGCTTGAGTTCCTGCATATTGTAATCTTTCCCGTCTGTGTGTTGCTGCGCAATCTAACGGGTTTTATCCGCAGGAAAAGCCGCGATTTCAGCCACAATAGATTCGCGTGATAACACGTTCATCGTCATGCTCAACATTCAGGCGTTCCGGCCTGAAATCCATCGTGACAGCCGTGTCTGGCCCGATAATGCGGTCTGGCTGGAGCAATTCGTCCTTGTCCAACGCAGAGAGAGGCTGGCCCACATACTGTTGAAACTCTGCGGCCATGCAGGTTTCAGGCTCATCCGCGACATCCGTCATCTGGCACGCCCCCAGCAGCAGTGCCCCTATCGCAATGAAATGTCTCATCTCGAAGCTCCCTTTGTGACCGTATTGGCACCTGCCTAGCAAATCTGCGCCCGGCCTGCATCTGTGTTCATGGGGAATAGGAACAATCTTGCCCAGCATCAAGACTGTGATAGATTGAAACAAAAAAGGAACAAATATCATGTCCTTTCAATCCATGGCCCTGCCAAACACGGCATCTGCGCAGCCGCTGGCGCAGATCCTGAAACTGCATCCCGGTCGCACGCATGAATTATGCGGGCCTGCGCGGCAGTTGCTGGCGGTCTGGATCATGGCACAACAGCCCCCCAGTGCACCGGTCATATGGATACGCCCAGACTGGAAGGCCGACCGCGTGAACCCGCAAGCGCTTTGTGACTGGGTCAGCCCAGAGGGGCTGATCGTTGTCGAATCACCCCGCGAGGCCGACTCACTCGCCTGCGCCGAGGAAGCGCTGCGTTCCGGTGCTGTGGCGCTGGTGGTGATGGAACTTGCCAGCCCTTTGGCGCTGACCCCGCTGCGGCGGCTGCATCTGGCTGCCGAGGCAGGGTTGGACCGCCGCCGCATTCAGGCCCGCGACAGCACTGTTCTGGGGCTGGTTCTGACACCGGAGAATGGCGGCACAGCGGGTGTGGAAAGCCGATGGCATCTGGCCCCGCATCCTTCGGCGGCATCTGCCCCCCCTGCATGGACGCTGCAACGCTTGCGCGCACGTATGAAACCGCCAACAGCGTGGCGGATCAGCAGGCTATATGATGAAATTAAAGTCCATAGTACCGCCCCAGAGGCCTGATGCACCGCTGCGGCGCGCCGCGGAGTTGCCTGTAACCCGCGCACCTGCTATTTTTCGTTCAGCCACGGACCGATATTTAATTCAATTTTCCGGAGTACCGAGTGACACCTGTTTCAGCGCCCATCACGCCCCATGCCAAAGACACGCCGTTTTGCATGCCCCTGTCTGAAGCCCTGACACGTATTGACCGGACCTTCGGGATTGACACTATTCTGGCCGATGAGGGGCGCGACATCATCAGCCCCTACTACATTCAATCTGAACTGGGATATAATCGGGTGCATTCCCAAAAAGGGTGCATGCATATCGCGCTGAATGAAAACGGCCAATTTGACCCGGACGGGTATCTGACCCAAGGCCGCGAAGTGGCCGCGCAGATACAGGCAACCCGTGCGAAAAAAGTCCTCGAATTGGGCAGTGGCATGGGGTTCAACACCCTCGCCCTCGCGCCGGATCACCCGGATGTGCACTTCACAGGTCTGGACCTGATGGCGCATCACATCAAAACCGCCACCAAGAATGCCGCTGATCTGAAGAATGTCGATTTCCAGCAAGGGTCATACGAGGCTGTGCCGGAATCCCTTTTTGGCGTTGATGTGATTTTCGGGATCGAGACGCTCTGCTATGCATCCGATCTGGACAATGTCGCGCGCCAGATCGCAGCAGCGCTTGTGCCCGGTGGGCGGTTTGTCATGTATGACGGCTTTCGCCGCGCCGATTTCCACAGCGCCCCGCCCGATGTGATTACAGCGGCGCGGTTGTTTGAAGTGACCACTGCCGTCACAAACGGCTTCTGGCAAATCGAGGATTGGGAAGCAGCGCTTGTCCGCGCAGGGCTGGTCATCCTGCGCTCTGACGACATTACAGATCATTCCATTGCGGGCATGCGTGTGCTGCAACGGCGTTCGGCCAAATTCTTCAAGTCATGGAAATATCGCATGCTGCGCCATGTCATGCCCAAATACCTGATCCGTAATGCCGTCGGCGGGCTGACAGGCCCCTATATGATCGAAGGTGCAGGCCCGCGTTCCGGCGATACGCAAGCCTGCCTGACCTATAGCGTGCTGATCGCTGAAAAACCTGTGTGAAAGCCTTTCCAGAACTGTTGCGGCAGCGTATATGCCGCGCATGAGTCAAAACCCGCCCAGTCTTCGCCCCGACCTCGCCCCGCGCGCGCTTTTGCGCGACACACCGCGTACCGGACAGCCGACCATCGGCATGGTCTCGCTCGGTTGCCCCAAGGCGCTGGTCGACAGCGAACGCATCCTGACGCGGCTGCGTGCCGAAGGGTACGGGATCAGTGCCGACTACGCAGGTGCGGATGCCGTGATCGTCAACACCTGCGGGTTTCTGGACAGCGCCAAGGCCGAAAGCCTTGATGCGATTGGCGAGGCCCTTAGCGAGAATGGCCGCGTCATCGTCACCGGCTGTCTGGGCGCGGAACCCGAATATATCACCGGCGCGCACCCTAAGGTTCTGGCCGTAACGGGCCCGCACCAATATGAGGCTGTGCTTGATGCCGTGCATGCCGCTGTGCCGCCAAGCCCAGACCCGTTCATCGACCTGATGCCCGCCACCAGCGTCAGCCTGACTCCGCGTCATTACAGTTACCTAAAGATATCTGAGGGTTGCAACCATAAGTGCAAGTTCTGCATTATCCCCGATATGCGCGGAAAACTTGTCAGCCGCCCCGCCCATGCCATTGTTCGTGAAGCAGAAAAGCTGGTTGAGGCGGGTGTTCGGGAATTGCTGGTGATCAGTCAGGACACATCCGCTTACGGGGTGGATATTCAGCATAAATCCGACCGCGGGCACCGCGCCCATATTACTGATCTCGCACGCGATTTGGGCAGTCTGGGCGCATGGGTGCGGCTGCATTACATCTACCCCTACCCACATGTGCGCGAGTTGATTCCGCTGATGGCCGAAGGGCTGGTGTTGCCTTACTTGGACATCCCATTTCAGCACGCCCATCCCGACACGCTGCGGCGCATGGCGCGCCCGGCAGCGGCGGAACGCACCCTTGACCGCATCGCCGAGTGGCGCAGCATCTGCCCCGAGATCACGCTGCGCTCGACTTTCATCGTCGGCTATCCCGGCGAGACAGAGGCAGAGTTTCAGACCCTTCTCGACTGGATGGACGAGGCGCAACTGGACCGTGTGGGGTGTTTTCAGTACGAAAACGTTGCAGGCGCGCGCTCAAATGCGCTGCCAGACCATGTGCCCGATGACGTGAAAGCCGACCGCTGGGACCGTTTCATGGCCAAAGCACAGGCCATTTCCGAGGCGAAACTGGCCGCCAAGGTCGGCCAGCACATGGATGTGATCGTCGATGATATCGACACTGACGGCATCGCCACATGCCGCACCAAAGCCGATGCGCCCGAAATCGACGGCAACCTGTTCATTGACGAAGGCACCGACGCCATAAGCGTCGGTGATATCGTCCGCGTGGAAGTTGACGAGGCAGGCGAATACGACCTATGGGGCCAGTTGGTCAGCGCATCCCGCCCCTGAAGGTCAGGTCTTGCCGCGCATGGCCTGCAACAACGCCGCCCCCAAAGCGCCCTGACTCTCTGGCGTTTGCGGCTTTGCCTGTTTTGCGGGCTGCGGTGCAGGTTTGGCGGCTTTGCCAGTCTGCTGCCCGCGCGGTTTTGCGTCCTTTTGCGAATGCGCGCCACTTGTATCAGCGCCGCCATCCTTGCGCATACTCAGCCCGATGCGCTTGCGCGCCACATCCACCTCGGTCACGCGCACTTTGACGACATCGCCTGCCTTGACCACCTCATGCGGGTCTTTCACGAAACGGTCGGCCAATTGGCTGACATGCACCAACCCGTCCTGATGTACCCCGATATCGACAAAGGCACCAAAGGCCGCAACATTGCTGACTGTCCCTTCCATCAGCATTCCGGGGCGCAAATCCTTGATATCTTCCACCCCATCCGTCAGGCGCGCCGTGACAAAGCTGGGGCGCGGGTCGCGACCCGGTTTTTCCAGTTCAGTCAGAATATCGCGCACAGTCGGCAGGCCGAATGTCTCGTCCACGAAGTCTTGCGCGCGCAGGCCCTTCAACGCTTCGGGCTGTCCCATGATCGCGCGAATATCGCGCCCGCAAGCCTGCACGATCCGGCGTGCCACACCGTAGGCTTCGGGGTGGACAGATGTGGCATCCAGCGGCTCGGCACTGTCGCGGATGCGCAAGAAACCCGCGCATTGCTCGAACGCCTTTGGCCCCAGCCCCGGCACTTTCAACAATCCCTTGCGGCTGGCAAACGCCCCTTGCGCATCGCGGTGCGCGACAACGGCCTGCGCCAGCGACGCGCCCAAGCCCGCCACCCGCGCCAGCAGCGGGGCCGAAGCGATGTTAAGATCAACCCCCACCGCATTCACCGCATCCTCAACCACCGCATCAAGGCTTTGGGCAAGGCGGCGCTGGTCAACATCATGCTGATACTGCCCCACACCAATGGATTGAGGTGTGATCTTCACCAGTTCGGCCAGAGGGTCTTGCAAGCGCCGCGCAATGGACACTGCCCCGCGCAGGCTGACATCCAGATCAGGAAATTCCTTGGCCGCCAGTTCCGAGGCAGAGTAAATCGACGCGCCCGCTTCTGACACGATCACACTTGTGGGGCGCGCGGCCCCCTGTGGCATGGCCTTCAAGGCATCCGCGACCATGCGTTCCGTCTCGCGGCTGGCAGTGCCGTTGCCGATCGCGATCAACTCGATCTTGTGTTGTGCAATCAGTTGCAAGACACGCGCCTGTGCGCCGCGCAGGTCGTTCTTTGGCTGGAACGGATAGAGCGTGTCGGTTGCCACCAACTTGCCTGTCGCATCAACCACCGCTGCCTTGACGCCTGTGCGGATACCGGGGTCCAGCCCAAGGGTCGCGCGCGGCCCGGCGGGGGCTGCAAGCAGCAAATCCTTCAGATTGCGCGCAAAAACCATGATCGCATCTTCATGCGCGCGCTGGCGCAATTCGCCCATCAGATCGGCATACATCGACAGGCTGAGCTTCACGCGCCATGTCCATGCAGCGGTCTTGCGCAACCACGCATCCCCCGGCCCATTGCCCGGAATGCCGATAGCGGCGGCGATCATGGCCTGCACGCGCTCCACCCCCGTGTCCGGGTCGGGTGCGATGTCGATGGTCACGACCTCTTCCTTGGCCGCGCGCAATATTGCCAGCGCGCGGTGCGAGGGGATGGTGGCCCAGCTTTCTTGATGGTCGAAATAGTCGGAAAACTTGGCTCCCTCTGCCTCTTTGCCCGGCATGACGCGGGCGGCGATGAAGGCTTCCTTGCGCATGAAATCGCGCAGCTTGCCCAACAGGGCGGCATTCTCGCTCAACTCTTCGGTCAGGATATCGCGCGCGCCGTCCAGTGCGGCTTTCACTGTGGGCACCGCTTCGCTCACAAAGGCTTGCGCCAGCGCCTCTGGCTCGGCCATGCGGTCCGCCAGAATCGCCTGCATCAACGGCTCTAGCCCGTTTTCACGTGCGATCATCGCCTTGGTGCGGCGTTTGGGCTTGAAGGGCAGGTAAATATCTTCCAGCGCGGCCTTGGTCTGGGCGGTCGTAATCGCATGGGTCAGGGCATCGGTCAGTTTGCCCTGTTCGCGGATCGAGCCCAGAATCACGCTGCGCCGCGCATCAAGTTCGCGCAGATAACTCAGCCGGTCCGACAGGTTGCGCAATTGCGTGTCGTCCAGTCCATCTGTCACCTCTTTGCGGTAACGCGCGATGAAAGGCACAGTCGCACCCCCGTCCAGCAAGCCAATCGCCGCCGCGACTTGCGCGGGCCGCGCGTTGATCTCATTGGCAATCTCTTGTGTGATGCGCTGTGCGGGGTCTTGCATATGGGGCGTCCTTTAATGGCGGACCCTTGTCTTAGTCGCTTGCGCGCGTGCCGCCAAGAGGGGGCGACACACCTTGCCCCTGCCCCCAGTCTCGCCTAAACCCTGACCGGTATCGTCATTCAAGAGAGGCAAACCCATGCGCCTGACCCGCTATTTTCTGCCTGTGCTGAAGGAAACCCCGTCTGAGGCGCAGATCGTCTCTCACCGGTTGATGCTGCGCGCGGGCATGATCAAGCAATCCTCAGCAGGCATTTATTCGTGGTTGCCACTGGGCTACAAGGTTCTGCGCCGCATTGAGCAGATCGTGCATGAGGAACAAACCCGCGCGGGCCATATTCCTATGCTGATGCCAACCATTCAATCTGCTGATCTGTGGCGCGAATCCGGCCGCTATGACGATTACGGCGAAGAAATGCTGCGCATCAAGGACCGGCACGGGCGCGACATGCTGTTCGGGCCGACCAATGAAGAACTGATCACCGATATTTTCCGCGCCCATGTGAACAGCTACAAGGATTTGCCGCTGACGCTGTATCACATCCAGTGGAAATTCCGCGATGAGGTGCGCCCGCGTTTCGGCGTGATGCGTGGCCGTGAATTCCTGATGAAAGACGGCTATAATTTCGACCTCGACAAGGAAGCAGCGCTGCACGCATATAACCGCCATCTGGTCAGCTATCTGCGCAGCTATGAACGCATGGGCTTGCAAGCGATCCCGATGCGCGCCGATGGTGGCCCGATTGGCGGCGATTACACGCATGAATTCCTTGTGCTGGCCGAAACGGGCGAGTCAGAAGTGTTTTATGACAGCGAAATCACCGATCTGAAATTCGGGGATCGCGCCGTGGATTACGATAACGTCCCCGAATGTCAGGCCGTGCTGGAGGAATTCACCTCGCGCTATGCGCGCACGGATGAGACCCATGACGACACTGTGTTTCAGGACCAAGTTCCAGAGGAACGCCGCCGCAGCGCGCGCGGCATCGAAGTGGGTCAGATCTTCTATTTCGGCACCAAATATTCCGAGGCAATGGGGGCCACAGTTGTTGGCCCGGACGGACAGCGCACGCCTGTTCACATGGGCAGCCACGGCATTGGCGTTTCGCGCCTGCTGGGCGCGATCATTGAGGCCAGCCATGATGCCAAGGGCATTATCTGGCCCGAAGGTGTGACGCCGTTCCATTGCGGAATCGTGAACCTCAAGCAAGGCGATGCGGAGGCAGATGCGGCTTGCGACGGCCTGTACAAGGCGCTGGTCGCCAAGGAGCTGGAGCCGCTTTATGACGACCGCTCGGAACGTGCGGGCGCAAAATTCGCCACCATGGACCTGATCGGGCTGCCGTGGCGCATAACTGTCGGCCCGCGCGGGCTGGCAAAGGGCGTGGTCGAGTTGACCTCGCGCCGCAGCGGCGAGAGCGAGGAACTCAGCTTTGAGGCGGCGGTGGACCGGATTGCGCAGATTTACGCCACCGTCTGACCCGCAGGCTTGACCAAAGCGCCACAAAGCACGACATTCTGACGCAGTCTTGTCGGAGATTGCGATGTCGCGGACTGTGCTTGTGGGAACGACAAAGGGCGCCTTCATGCTGCATCAGCAGCCTGACGGCGCCTTCACAGTGTCCGGCCCCCATTGCGATGGTTGGCCCATCAACCATGTGATCGGCGACAGCGCCTCAGGCCATATCTGGGCTGCTGGGGGTGGTGAATGGTTCGGGGCGGGCATCTGGCATTCAGTCGATGGCGGCGCAACATGGACGCTCACACGCCTGACGGGCGGCCAGATGGATGACTGGGCCGAAAACGACGCCGATTTCGCGGCTATGATCGGCTGGCAGAAACAGGATTTCCCCTTTGAGGCCGAATTTTCGCAAATCTGGTCGTTGCATCATTCAAACAACAGGCTGTATGCCGGAACGAAACCCGCTGATCTGCTGGTCAGCCACGACAATGGCACGACATTTGCGCGGGTTTCGGGACTGGGCGCGAATCCCTCGCGTGACGAATGGCAACCGGGTGCGGCAGGTCTGATCTTACACAGCATCGCCTCGGACCAGAGCACCCCCGAAAAGCTATGGGTCGGCATTTCCGCAGCCGGAATATTCGCCACGGAAGATGGCGGCGCGACATGGGACCGGCGCAACCGCCTGTCCAACACGGAAAGCTGCGTGCATTACCATCATCCCGCCGCCCCCTCTGGCGGTGAGACGGGCCATTGCGTGCACAACCTTGTGCGCGCACCGCAAGGGGATGGCGATTTGCTGTATCAGCAAAACCACCACGGCGTCTGGCGCAGCCCCGATGGGGGGCGCAGCTGGGAAGACAAGACCGAAGGGCTGCCCTCTAGCTTTGGCTTTCCCATTGCCGTACACCCGCAAGACCCGCAGAAAATCTGGGTCATTCCGCTGAATGGTGACATGGAAGGCCGCTTTCCGCCGGATGCAAAAGCGGCAGTCTGGCATTCCACAGATGGCGGTGAAAGCTGGCAAGACCAACGCGAAGGGTTGCCGCAAAGTTCTTGTTTTTTCACTGTTTTGCGTCAGGCTATGGCCACAGACAAGGCCGATCCGGCAGGCATATATTTCGGCACGAACAGCGGCTCGGTCTTTGCGTCCTTTGATGAAGGGGCGCTGTGGCATGAAATCGCGCGCCATTTGCCCACCATCCAGAGTGTCGAGATACTCTGACCCTGCACCACCTTCCGTGCGTTTTGCCCGTCATAGCGCGCCTGCGCATTGACCACGCATGCCAAGGGTTTATCTGTCGCAAAACGTCGCGCCCGCGAATACCCGCACGCGCAAACAAAAGATGACAGATAAGGACCAGCATGTTTGAAACCGACCTTGGACGGCGCGACCGCCTGCCCGATGCGCTGCGCGTGTTGCTGGAAAAGTATCCGCGCAACATGTGGGAAAGCCACAGGAATTTTGACGGCCTGACTCGCTTCTGGCTGGAACGGCACCTGATGTTCCGCAAGGCGTTGAAGCAATGGCAAGGAGACACGCGCGGTTTTCTGGACAAGGGGCGCGACCCGCGCGCACATGGGCAGTTGACCGGACGGATTGGGGGATTTCTGATCAATGAGCTGCACGGGCACCACCAGATCGAGGATGCCCATTATTTTCCAGTGCTCTCTGCGTCCGAAAAGCGGCTGTCACACGGGTTCGAGTTGCTTGATAACGACCATCATGCGCTGGACGCCCAACTCGCAGGACTGACCAAAGCGGCTAATACCCATCTGCGCGCCTTGCAAAACCGCAACGCCGACGCAAAAGCCAGCGCGGGCAAGATGCTGACGCAGTTGGACGGGTTCGAGCGGTTTCTGAACCGCCATCTGATCGATGAAGAAGAACTCGTCGTCCCTGTCATCCTGCATCACGCGCTGAAATTCTAGCTGCGCAACGCCCGAACCCGCGCGGCCAGCCAATCAAGCTGGGCATCACGCAGGCCTAATTCGGTCAGATGTGCGGTGGTGTTGAACAGATACTCATAGTTGGGACCGCGCCCACCCACAGCGCCCGCGATAATCTGCGCCTGATCTTCCAGTGACAGCCCCGCGC
Source organism: Roseinatronobacter monicus (assembly GCF_006716865.1). NCBI lineage: Bacteria > Pseudomonadati > Pseudomonadota > Alphaproteobacteria > Rhodobacterales > Paracoccaceae > Roseinatronobacter > Roseinatronobacter monicus. The sequence goes on from NZ_VFPT01000001.1 coordinate 1,727,524, forward strand.
AGTATTGCTCGTGTGCGCGGTCAATCACATAGGTCACCGCCTCGACCTGCCGCCCGTCGCGCAACTGCACCGGCGCGCAGGCCTCCAGATAGGCGGCCGAGATCAACTCGCGCGCGCGCAGGTATTCAAGACTTTCTTCTGCAATGCCCGCCGGAATTTCAAAGGCCACGCCTTCACAGTCGCCCGCACCTTCGTCCAGCGCCAGCACAAGCCCCGGATGCGCCACAGTCCCCCGGTGATGGATAGACCGCATACAGAAACTGCGCTGATACCCCTCCAACCGCGCAATCTGGCGCGAGGAGAAGGCAAAGCCCGGCTCCCAGATCAACGACCCGTATCCGAACACCCAAACTGATTGACGCGCGTGCATGTGACTGGCCCTTCCTTCGGGTTCCGATGTAAACGGATTTGTAACAAGACAAAAGAGAGGCCGGGCAAATGCGTGTGATCCTGACAATCTGTATCATCGGCAGTGCAGTCTTTGCGGGCTATTGGGTGATTTCCGCTCAGACGATCGCCCGAATTGGCCCTGATGCCCTTGCGCAAACACACAGAATTGATGCGCAATCCGGCAAGGTCTCGGGTTTTCCTTTGGCATTTCGCACCGAGTGGGCAGATCTGCGCTGGCAAAATGATGACCGCTCGGTTGTCTGGCACGTGCCCCATGTGGAATTTGAATCGGCCAGCTATCGGCCAAACCAGATTAGCGCCAGATTTTCACCCATCCACAGCGTGGATTACGCAGGCCAGCCGGTTGAGTTGCAACACGATGCAATGGTGGCCAATCTCTCGGTGGATCAGAGCCTGAGCATTGTGACCGCGGCGCTGAATATTGATTCCGCAACCGCCACGCCCCCGCTCTTGCTGCAAGACATGGACAGTCTGCGCGTGACGATGGAGCGGACCGCGCCTGACCGATATGATCTAAGCCTTGCAGCACAAGGCCTCCATCTGTCGCCCGAATTGCGGCAGGCAATTGACCCAAGGGGCAGTCACCCCGATCAGATCGCTTATCTGGCGCTGACCGCAGACACGCAGTTCGACGCGCCGCTTACTTTGAACAGCCCGATGCCCCTGCCGCACAGCATGGATATCCAATCCATGCGCCTTGACTGGGGCGAGATGCGTGTAACAGGGACCGGGCAACTGGCGCGCGCCGAGACGGGCGGGCTTGACGGCACGGTCTCTCTCACACTTGAAGATTGGCGTGTCCTGCATGCGCTGTTGGTTGAAACAGGCACAATCGATGGTGATGCGGCCATGATGGCGGGCCTTTTTCTGGGCTCGCAGGCACAATCAGGCAGCACTCAGATCACCCTGACGCTGAATGTCCGCGATTCAGTCGTCGCGCTTGGCCCCTTCACGCTTGCGCACCTGCCGCGGTTTTAACCAGCGTTTATGCGCCCAACGCGAGACCGGCACAGCCGAAATCACACCCAGTGAGTTGGCCACAAAATCACCAAGCTCCATACCGCGCCCGAAATAGGGCTGAATGACCTCGATCATCCCGCCATAGGCGATGGCCACGGGCACAACCCAGACCCATGCGCGCGGATAAAACGACAGGACCGGCACGACCAGCGCGAAGAAAAACAGAAAATGAACTGCCTTATCAATGCCAATGGCGGAACTGGACGTGTCTGGGCCAGAGATCGGGATCAACAGCAGCACCGTGATGACAACGCCGACTATCCCCGAGAGAATGATCCCCCGCCTGCGCAATTTCTGTTTGCTGTGTGGCACCCAATGACCCCTTACGTCGTGTAAGAGGCTGGTTACATGTCACACAGCGCGGTTCAAGCGGGAATTCCTTCCTGCGCGGCATGTCGCACAGCCGTCGTGATGCGCGACATCGCACGCTCCTCTAACTGGCGCACGCGCTCCTTCGAGATGCCCAGTTCCACACCGATATCAGACAGGGTGCGCGGGCTGTCATTCAAATGGCGCTCTGCAATGATGCGGCGCTCGCGCTCCGGTAAGTCCTCAACGGCGGAATATAGCATTTTGCGCCGGCGCTGCGCCTCCAGATCGCCCAGCACGCGGGCCTCGGTCTGGATGCTGGGATCTTCGATCGTGTCCAGCCAATCGCGCCCTTCCTCGCCATCAGATTGCGGCGAGTTCAGCGACAAGTCCTGCCCTGCCATGCGTCCCAGCATGATTTCTACCTGTTCTTCAGGCACATCCAACTCGCGCGCGACCGATTTGCTCAGGTTCTCGCGCCGGACTTCGCCATCATCCAGCTTCACCAATGTCTTGCGCAGATGGAAGAACAGCTTTTTCTGCGACGCGTTGGTTGCCGTGCGCACCACAGACCAGTTGCGCATGACATATTCCTGCATCGAGGCGCGAATCCACCATGCCGCATAGGTCGAGAACCGCGCACCATTCTCGGGGTCGTATTTTTCGGCAGCCCGCATCAGGCCAAGATTGCCCTGCTGGATCAGATCATCCAGCGGCATGCCATACCGGCGAAACCGCGTTGCCACCGAAATCGCAAGCCGTGCATAGGCCGTAATCAAGCGGTGCAATGCGGCCTCATTGCGCTCATCACGCCACGCGATGGCAAGGGCGTGTTCTGTCTCGGCATCCAGCATCTCGCTGGCCATAGCCTCGCGGATGAAACGGCTGGTGCTTGGGTCACGGGGTTCCATAAGATACGCCTTTTTGTATCGACTCGATATAGTTTCGATACGCTACCATTTCGCGCTTCAGCTTGTCAACGCGCCCTCGCAGGATTATCTATCGTCCATGACAAAACCCAACTCTGACCCCGGCAGTGATCTTGCGGATCTGATTGTGTATCTGGCCCGCTTGGGACAGGCGTCCGGGGCATGCACTGCGCCCGCCGAAGGACACCCGAGCCTGACTGGCGCGCAATGGACAGCCCTGCGCTACTTCGCGCATGCAAACCGCTTCTCGCGCACGCCTTCGGGGTTTTCGCAATACCATGCCACCACGCGGGGCACGGCGTCGCAAACAGTGAAATCACTTGTGACGCTGGGCCTGCTGAGCCGCCGCACCCACCAGTCTGACGGGCGCAGCACCGTGCTGGATGTGACCGAAGCGGGCCATGATCTGCTGCGCCATGACCCTATGCGTGATCTGCGTCAGGTGTTGTCACGCCTCAAACCCGAGACACAGGGCGCCTTGGCCGATGCGCTGGGTCAGGCGATATCCGATCTGGCGCAGGCCCGGAATGCACCTGTCTTTGGAACGTGCGCGGATTGCAATCATTGCGAAACCGAAGGCAGCACCAGCTACTGCCATTGCACCCAAAGCATGTTGTCCCTGCCCGATATGCGCGCCATATGCGTCGATTTCCAACCGGCCCGCCTGACCACATATCCCGACACCTGAATTTATGCGGGAGGGCCATTTTGGTCCGACGCGGGCGCGTCCCCCCTCGATGGGGGGCAAGCACGCCCCCCTTGATTTCACATCACGCCATCAAGCTGGGCAATGGCCGCGCGCAGTCGGTTCAGATCTTCACCCAGAACATGCGCCCGTTCGCGCGCTTCACTGACAACCTCATCCGGCGCACTTGCAACAAATTTCGGATTGCGCAAGCGCCCCTCTATGCCCCCGAGTTCCTTCTCGGCCTTGGCGCAGGTCTTCTCCAGCCGGTCACGCTCGGCGGCAATGTCGATCACGCCTTCCAGTGGCAGGCCGAATGTGCCCCCTTCCACCGTCACCGTGATAGAGCCTTTGGGCAGGCGGTCGATTTCCTCCAGCGATGCAATCCGCGCCAGCTTCATTACCAGCGCCATGTTGCGCGCCAGCGCCGCGCGGCCCTGCGCATCAAGTTCAAGCTGCACCATGTTCAGCTTCAACCCAACCGGCACACGCAGTTGCGCCCGCGCCGAGCGCACCCCCTCAATCAGCCCGATCACCCAGCGCATTTCGCGCATGGCCTCTGCATCAACCAGACCAGCGCCGTATTCGGGCCAGTCGGCATGCGCACACAACTTGTCGCGCTGCCCTGTCAGCCCCCACAGCTCCTCAGTGATGAAGGGCATCATCGGGTGCAGCAGGATCATGCATTGGTCCAGCACCCACCCCATTGTCGCGCGTGTCTCATCCGCATCTGCGCCATCAAAGAGCGGCTTGGCAAATTCCACATACCAGTCACACACTCGGCCCCAGACAAAGGCATAGAGCGCATTGGCCGCATCGTTGAATCGGTATTCCGCCAGCGCCGCATCAACAGTTTCGCGCACGCGCGCGGTTTCCGAAATGATCCAGCGGTTCACTGTGGCGTGCGCTTCGGGCGGCGCCGCTTGCGTGCGGTGCCCCTCCCAAACCCCGTTCATTTCGGCAAAGCGGCAGGCATTCCACAGCTTGGTGGTGAAATTGCGATAGCCCGCAATGCGCTGCGTATCCAGCTTCAGCACACCGCCAAGGCTGGCCATCGACGCATTGGTAAAGCGCAACGCATCCGCACCGTATTCGTCAATGATTTCCAACGGATCAACGACATTACCCAAGGACTTGGACATTTTCTTGCCCTTGGCATCGCGCACCAGCCCATGCAGATAGACATGGTGAAACGGTATCTCGCCGACGACCGCCAGTTGCATCATCATCATCCGCGCGACCCAGAAGAACAGGATGTCCTGCCCCGTGACCAGCACCGATGTCGGGAAGAAACGTTTCAACTCATCCGTCTGCTCCGGCCAGCCCAGCGTCCCGATGGGCCAGAGGCCCGAGGAAAACCATGTGTCTAGGACGTCGGGGTCGCGTGACAATTCAATCGTTTTTTCGTCTGCGCCACCAATCGGAACATAGTCAACGTCTCGGGATACCGAAAAATTGCTGGTTTTGATGCAGAAGCTATCCCCATAATAGTCTATTGCTTTTGCAAAGACCTCGTCCTCTGTCGCTGCACAGAAATCTACTATGTCTTTGACAACAAAAGGCTGGCTACGATCTCTGTCCCTAAACTCTGCGACTTGCTCTTTGCTCGGTCCATACCAAACCGGGATCTGATGCCCCCACCACAACTGCCTCGAAATGCACCAAGGTTCGATATTCTCCAGCCAGTGATAATAAGTCTTCTCGCCGCTCTCCGGCATGATCTTCACACGACCATCGCGCACTGCGTCCAGTGCTGGCCCCACAACCTTCTCCGCATCCACAAACCACTGATCGGTCAGCATCGGCTCGATCACAACTTTGGAGCGGTCCCCAAAGGGTTGCATGATCTTCTTCGCCTCGACCAAGGCGACGGGCGCGGCGGGGTCGTCATCTTCGCCCAGCTTGCGCCCCAGAAGTGGGTCATCGGCCCGCGTCATCACGGCCAGCCCCTCGGCCGTGATTTCTTCCACAACCGCCTTACGCGCCGCATAGCGGTCCAAGCCTCGCAGATGGTCGGGCACGAGGTTCAGTGCATCGGCCTCTGCCTCTGACAACACCTGCTCGCCCCGCGCCACAGCCCCCGCAATCGCGGCGGCCTCGGCATAGGGCGCGCCATCGTCGCGCATCTGCGCGCGGGTATCCATAAGGCGGTACATCGGAATCCCGCCGCGCTTGGCCACGCCATAGTCATTGGCATCATGCGCGCCGGTGATCTTGACCGCGCCAGACCCGAAATTCGGGTCCGGGTAGTCATCGGTGATGATCGGGATCAAGCGGCGATGCTCTTTCGGGCCAACCGGAATTTCGCATAGTTTTCCGACAATTGGCGCATAACGCTCATCCGATGGATGAACAGCCACCGCCCCGTCGCCCAGCATGGTTTCAGGCCGCGTCGTGGCGATGCTTATGTAATCACGGGTTTCATCCACGATTACAGCGCCTTCCGCGTCTTTCTCGATGTAGCGATATGTGACCCCGCCCGCGAGCGGGTATTTGAAATGCCACATATGGCCGTCCGTCTCGATATTCTCGACCTCAAGATCGGAAATCGCTGTTTCAAAATGCGGGTCCCAGTTGACCAGTCTTTTTCCACGGTAAATCAGGCCTTTGTTATACATATCCACAAACACCTTGATCACGGCGTCGTGGAAATTGCCCTCTTCGCCCGCGGGTGCGCCCGGCGCGCCCGACATGGTGAAGGCATTTCGGTCCCAATCCAGTGAGCAGCCCAAGCGCTGCAACTGCCCGATAATGGTGCCGCCCGATTGCGCTTTCCATTCCCAGACACGCGCCAGAAATTCCTCGCGTGTGAAATCGGTGCGCTTCTTGCCCTCTTTCGCCAGTTCGCGCTCGACCACCATCTGGGTCGCAATACCCGCATGGTCCTGTCCTGGTTGCCACAGCGTGTCAAACCCGCGCATCCGGTGCCAGCGCACCAGTATATCCTGCAACGTGTTGTTGAACGCGTGGCCCATATGCAAGCTGCCGGTCACATTGGGCGGGGGAATCATTATGCTGAACGCGTCATCGCGCCGCTTGTTGGCCCCTGCGCGAAACGCACCGGCCTTGTCCCACATAGCGGCGATCCGGTCTTCTGCGGATTTCGCGTCGAAATTCTTGTCCATTGCCATCTGTCCCGCCCCATTCATCCCGAGAGTTCGCCCGTATGTAGCGCCCTCGCGCAACAAGGGGAAGCCCTTGGACAGGCAAGATGGCGGGCAGTAGCCCCGCTACCGGATTGTGTCGCCCCGGTTGACGATAGGTGACAGTTCGATGTGTTTTGAACCGATAACACCGTCACTGTTCTTGCCCGCCACAATCTCAGCGGCGCGCAGGCCGATTTCGCGGCGGCAAGCATCTGTTGTGGCCAGTCGCAGACGGAACCCATCCAGCAATTCCAGCCCGTTGAACCCCGCAAGCCCGATTTTTCCCGGCACATCCAGCCCTTTGTCAAGGCAGTATAGCAGCCCGCCTGCCCCGATCATGTCATTGGAGTAATAAAGAAAATCCAGATCCGGGCGCCGCGACAGAATTGAGGCCGTCATCTCGCGCCCCTTGGCCAACGACGATCCCCCTGCGTAATGCTCGACCTCGGCCAGTTCCAGCCCCGCCGCCTGCAACGCCTCGGAGAACCCTTCCAGCCGTTTGCGCGCACGGTGGTCATCGGGCATCTTCGATCCAAGAAACCCGATCTTTCTGTAGCCCGCATTCAGAATGGTCTCGGCCATCTCGCGCCCTGCGCGCTTGTGCGAAATACCGACCATCGAATCAACCGGCTCGCCGTCGATATCCATGATCTCGACAATCGGAATGCCAGCATTCGCAAGCATCGCGCGCGCCACATCCGTATGCTCCAACCCGGCTACGATCATACCGGAAGGGCGCCATGACAGCATCTCATAGAGCACATTCTCTTCGCGGTCGGCCTTGTAATCGGTTGCGCCGAAAACCGGTTGCAGCCCCGAATCCTCCAAAGCGGCCGAAATCCCGCCCAAAACCTCTGGAAACACCATGTTTGACAGCGACGGGATCACCACGCCCACCAGATTGACCCGCTGACTTGCCAATGCCCCCGCGATCTTGTTGGGCACATAGCCCAGCATTTTGGCCGCAGCGATGACTCTTTCACGCGTCGCGGGCGACACGTCTGCACGGTTGCGCAACACCCGGCTGACCGTCATTTCACTAACGCCGCTTGCTTCGGATACGTCACGCAAGGTCAGGGGGCGATGCGCTTCTGGGGGCAGATAAGGGGGCACGGGCGATCTTTCTGTCTGATACTGAATGCCCCCATGTTAGCGCCACAATTCCCGGCGGCCAAGCACTTGATTTTGAGCGCGATAACTCGGTGGTGACAGCACCGCGAAAAGGCGATATTGCGAGGCGCATACGTGGCCCCGTGGCTCAACTGGATAGAGCAGCCCCCTCCTAAGGGGCAGGTTACAGGTTCGAATCCTGTCGGGGTCACCAAAAAACCCAATAAAATATGGCGTTTTCTCAGGGCTTTGCGAAGGACGTCGTAGAAACGCGAAATCAGTTGGGGCACGAAGTTACGCTTTCGCGCCTTTGCTCCAAGTATTGCACGACATTTCCCAAAAGCAGCAGTGAGTTGAAAAGCCAACAAAGCTGCAAGTTCATGAAACCCGATGAGGCATCTCGTGGCGACGCATGTAACCGGCTGAAAACCAACATCAAAACGAGAGATTGGCGGATGGGGTGGGATTCGAACCCACGGTACGCTCTCACGTACGCTGGTTTTCAAGACCAGAGCCTTAAACCACTCGGCCACCCATCCGTTGCGCGCAGTGATTAGCGTCTTGCCGTAGGGGTTTCAAGCGAGACCGTGCGCGGCTGTGAGAAAAGATACGCGGCCGTAGCTGCGCACCCACCCGTTTGGTCAAAGCTGCGCGCTCACCCCCCAATACTAGGTCGCACTGCCGCCCATCACATGATCAAGCTCGACACCCGACAGGACCACATGGCTTGCGCGTCCCACGATCAGAGGGTCAGGGGTGCCCGTTATGGAGCTGTCCTTGTCCGGATAATCGAGTGTCGAGAGAAAATGCTTCATGCATTCCAACCGCGCGCGCTTCTTGTCCTTGGATTTGATTACCGTCCAAGGTGCATCGGCGGTGTCGGTGTAAAAGAACATCGCCTCTTTGGCTTTGGTATATTCATCCCATTTGCCAAGGCTGGCCTTGTCGATGGGCGACAGCTTCCAGCGCTTCAGCGGGTCTGTTTCACGCGACAGAAAGCGGCGGCGTTGCTCTTCCGGCGTGACAGAGAACCAGTATTTGTAAAATCTGATACCCGACCGCACCAGCATCCGCTCGAACTCCGGGGCCTGGCGCATAAATTCGAGATACTCCGTCGGCGTGCAAAAGCCCATCACCCGCTCAACGCCTGCGCGGTTATACCAAGAGCGGTCATAGAACACCATTTCCCCATGCGTTGGCAGATGTTCGATATAGCGTTGGAAATACCACTGGCCCAGCTCGGTCTCGGAGGGTTTGTTCAGCGCGACCACCCGCGCGAAGCGGGGATTCAGATGTTCGTTGAAACGTTTGATTGTGCCGCCCTTGCCAGCCGCATCACGCCCCTCGAACAGAAAAACAAACCGCTCGCCCGTCTCGATGGCCCATTTCTGCACTTTCAGCAATTCCGCCTGCAACAGCGCTTTTTCGTCTTCATATGGCTTGCGCGCCAGCTTGTAGCGATACGGGTAGCGATCAGACTCGAAGAACTTGCGGATCTCCTCGGTGGTCAAGGTTGCGGGGTCAGGCTTCCAGCTATGCCCTTTGGGCGCAGTCTTCAGGCGTATGCCCGGCGCCGGGAATGCCTTAGTCGCCGTTGTATCCAGCGGCGTACCATCAGACCCAATGGCAGGGGTGGTCAATGAATCCTGCCCCGCCTGTGTTTCGCTCATGGCAGTGTTTGGGGGGCTGATCGCGACGTCGGGCATGGGTTTCTCCTGCTTTGGGCAAATGTCTGAGAGAACCGGTAACCGTTTTGTGAAAACCTGTCTTTGACACTGATCAATTCAATGGGCGACCTGTGTTACCCTCTCTGGCTAGGTCGGGGGGCGCTGCGCCAAAATCACACCGATTGCCAAAAGCACAATTCCCCCTGTGCGCGTCATGTCCAATGGGCGCAGGCGCGCGCCGAACAGGCCGAAATGGTCAATCAGGCTTATCGCTATGATCTGGCCCACCAGCACAAACATGACCGCATTGCCGACCCCGAACCTTGGGGCCACCCATGAAATTGACAGCAGATAAAAGGCAATCAACAGCCCCGCGATGAACAGATGGCGCGGCTGATCGGCAAGCCGCGCAAAGGCGCTCGTCTGACCAAGACTTGCCGCCACCACAATCGCAGTGACACAGGCAATCAGGAACATCGCCGCCCCTGCCACTGCGGGCGATCCGATGCGCGCACCCATTTGCGCATTCAGGGCCGCCAGAACCGGCACACCGATCCCCGCCGCCAACATGATCAGCGCATATTTCGTGAAGTCAGGGACCATTGCGCAATTACTCCGTCATTTTTACCTCGGCGCACCCTGCCACTGCGGCAACCTGCCCACCAGTGCAAATGCATCCCCCCTCTTGCGTCTGCGCGCGCCGCACCGGATACTGTGCGCCATGACAGGCACACTTCTCTCCATTGGGCACGGGTACAGCGCACAGGCGCTGGCGGACCGACTTTTGCCGCAAGGGTGGCACGTCATAGGCACCACCCGCAGCGCACAGAAGGCCGCAGCGATGGCAGCACGCGGCATCGAATCGCTGATCTGGCCCGGCACCCCCCTGCCGCTTGCGCGTGCGACGCATCTGCTTACCTCGGTCGCGCCGCGCGCAGGCGATCCGGTTCTGGACGAGATTGGCGCAGAACTGGCCAGCGCCACGCATCTTCAATGGGTTGGGTATCTTTCAACTGTTGGCGTCTATGGAGACCAGCGCGGCGGCTGGGTGGATGAGCAGACACCCCCCAATGCGCGCTCGGAGCGCGCGGTCGCACGCGTGGCGGCCGAGGAGGCATGGCAAGACATTTGCGACCGTGCGGGCATACGGCTTCATATCTTTCGGCTGGCGGGCATTTATGGCCCCGGACGCGGCCCGTTCGAGAAACTGCGCAGCGGGCGTGCGCAGCGCATCATCAAGCCCGGACAATATTTTTCGCGCATCCATTACGACGATATCGGGCGCGCACTGGAACTGGGCATCACATCAAAGTTGGGCAGTTGTGTTTTCAATCTGTGTGACGACCACCCTGCCCCGCCGCAAGATGTGCTGGAACATGCAGCACATCTGCTGGGCATTGATCCACCACCAGAAACAGCCTTTGAAGATGCAGACCTCTCGCCCATGGCGCGCAGCTTTTATAAAGACAGCAAACGCGTGCGCAATGACCGCATAAAGCGCGAATTGGGGTTTGAGTTGCGCCACCCCGATTACAAAAGCGGGCTGGCCGCGATCCTACAGGCAGAAGCGTGATTGCAAAGCGCCGCGCCGCGCGCTAACTCGCGCGTCATGCCAAGATACGCACTGAAAATCGAATATGACGGACGCCCCTTTTGTGGGTGGCAAACGCAGGCTGCTCAGAAATCTGTGCAAGGTGCGGTTGAAGCAGCCCTCGCAAGGCTAGAGCCTGGCCTGCCGCGCATCGGTGCTGCGGGACGCACAGATACCGGCGTGCACGCGACCGGACAGGTTGCGCATTGCGACCTGACTCGCGACTGGAACCCCTTTCGCCTGATAGAGGCGATTAATCACCATCTGCGCCCCTTGCCCGTGGCTGTTCTGGCCTGCGCCAAGGTCGAAGATGACTTTCACGCACGCTTCTCGGCACATGAGCGGCGCTATCTGTTCCGCGTGCTTGCGCGCCGCGCGCCGCCAACCTTTGAAGCTGGACAAATCTGGCATGTCCGCCACAGGCTGCACCTTGCCCCCATGCAGCAAGCAGCCCGGCATCTGATCGGCACGCATGATTTCACGACTTTCCGCGCCAGCAAATGTCAGGCCCCCTCGCCCATCAAGACATTGGATACCGTAGAAATTTCCGTGCACGATGTGCCATATGGGCAAGAGTTCCACTTTGCCTTGCGCGCGCGGTCATTTCTGCACAATCAGGTGCGCAGCATCGTCGGCACATTGGAACGCGTGGGGGCTGCTGCATGGACGCCTGATGATGTGAAAACGGCCCTTGAGGCGCGTGACCGCACCGCTTGCGGTCCGGTCAGCCCGCCCGATGGGTTGTATCTGACAGCAGTTGGCTATGCCAAAGACCCGTTCGCCAATCTGGATGAACAGGCCCAGCCGGACTGACAAGCGTCAGGACAGTGGCATCACGCCACTTCTTCAACCACCACCAGATCACGTTCGGCAGCGCCCTTGGCATAGCTCAGCGCCTCTTGATACTCGGGCGAGTTATAGCAGGCCACCGCCGCCTCTAGTGAAGGAAACCGCGCCACGACGTTGCGCGCGCGCTCTTTGCCTTCCAGTTGCACATAGCGCCCGGCCCGCGCCAGAAAGACACCCCCATGATCCGCAATCGCAGTTGTCGCCCGTTTAGCATATTCGCCATAAGCCTGCGCGTCTGTCACTTCGACATGGGCAATCCATAACGCACTCATGCACTCACTCCTTCCAGATAAGAGATTGCAGCCGCCAGCGCCCGGTCAGCGCCCGCAATATCGCTGCCGCCCCCCTGCGCCATGTCAGGCCGCCCGCCACCACCTTTGCCGCCCAGTTCCACCACACAGGCGCGCACCAGATCCACCGCCGAGATGCGGTCGGTCAGATCCGACGTGACACCTGCCGCGACGGCCGGTTTCGCGCCTGTATCAGCGATCAGCACAACAGCGCCAGAGCCAAGCTTTTCCTTCATCGCATCAATCATTGAGGGCAAATCCTTGCCGCTGACACCGGTCATGACCTTGGCAACCACGCGCAGTCCTCCGACGTCGCGGATGTCATCGCCCTGCGTGCCCTCGCCCCCCAGCGCGATCTGGCGCTTGAGTTGTGCCACTTCATTGGCCAGCGCACGGCGTTCATCCATCAGCGCTTTCACGCGGTCCGGTACGTCCTGCGCAGGGGCTTTCAACAGGCCGGCAATTGTTCCAAGCCGCGCATCCTGCGCGCGCAAATAATCCAGCGCCGCCTGTCCTGTCAGCGCTTCAACCCGGCGGATACCAGCAGCAGAGGCGCTGTCACCCAGACAGACAAACGCACCAATATCGCCCGTCCGCGCAACATGCGTGCCGCCGCAAAGTTCCAGCGAATAGGTGTGCCCGTCCTGCCCCTTGCCCGAATTGCCCTCATGTCCCATCGAGACGACGCGCACTTCATCGCCATATTTCTCGCCAAACAGCGCTTGTGCGCCAAGCGCGCGCGCCTCGTCCGGGGTCATGATGCGCGTGTCCACTCCTGAGTTTTGGCGGATAAAGGCATTCACCTCGGCCTCAATGCGCGCCAGTTCATCTGCGCTCAGCGCCGCACCATGGCTATAGTCAAACCGCAACCTGTCGGGCGCATTGAGCGAGCCTTTTTGCGACACATGATCCCCAAGTGCGCGGCGCAGTGCTTCATGCAGCAGATGCGTCGCGGAATGGTTGGCGCGAATGGCCGCGCGGCGGCTGTGGTCCACCTCCAGCTTGACGGGCTGGCCCTTTTCGATCGCTTCTTCGGTGACGCGCGCGACATGGATGAACACGCCCGCAATCTTGCGTGTATCTGTAACCTCGGCCACCCCGGTCGCAGACCGGATGAACCCCGTATCACCAACCTGCCCGCCCGATTCAGCATAGAACGGGGTCTGGTTGGTGATGATATGCACCTCGCCCTCGGCGCGGTCCGTCTCTGTCCCGTCGCGCACCAGTGCCATGACCTGCCCTTCGGCGCTTTCCATGTCATAGCCCAGAAATTCGGTCACGCCGAAACGCTCGGCCAGATCAAACCAGATCGCGGCATCCGCCGCCTCGCCCGAGCCGGACCAACTGGCGCGCGCGCGGGCCTTTTGCTCGGCCATCGCGGCATCGAAACCGGCCACATCGACAGTGCGCCCTCGTTCGCGCAGCGCGTCTTGCGTCAGGTCCAGCGGAAAACCGAATGTGTCATAAAGCTTGAACGCTGCGCCCCCCGACAGAGTTGCCCCCTCGCTCATGCCTTCAAGTTCGGCATCCAGCAGCTTCAGCCCACGTTCAAGGGTCTGGCGAAAGCGGGTCTCTTCGACGCGCAGCGTCTCGGTGATCAGCGCCTGCGCTTCGCGCAATTCGGTGTAATGCCCGCCCATCTGATGGACCAATGCCGAAACCAGCCGGTGCATGACCGGGTCTTGTGCACCCAGCATATGCACATGGCGCATCGCACGGCGCATGATGCGGCGCAGCACATAGCCGCGCCCGTCATTGGCCGGCATGACACCATCGGCAATCAGAAATGACGTGGCGCGCAAATGGTCGGCAATCACACGGTGATGCATCTTGCCCGGCCCGTCTGGATCGCTTGATGTGGCATGTGCAGATGCCTCGATCAAAGCGCGCATCAGATCAGTGTCGTAATTGTCATGCTTGCCTTGCAGCAGCGCCCCAATCCGCTCCAGCCCCATGCCAGTGTCAATCGACTGACGCGGCAGGTCGGTCATACGCCCGTCTTCATGCTGTTCATTCTGCATGAAGACCAGATTCCATATCTCGATAAAGCGGTCCCCGTCTTCTTCGGGCGAACCGGGGGGGCCGCCCCAGATGCTCGGGCCATGATCGAAGAAAATCTCGGTGCAAGGGCCGCAAGGCCCAGTTGGGCCCATGCGCCAGAAATTGTCATCCGTCGGGATGCGGATAATACGATCATCGGACAGGCCAGCGACCTTTTTCCACATCTCGGCGGCTTCGTCATCTGTGTGATAGACGGTGACCAGAAGCCGGTCCTTGGGGATGTCGAAATCCTTGGTCAGCAATTCCCACGCAAAGGGAATCGCTTCGGATTTGAAATAGTCGCCAAAGCTGAAATTTCCCAACATTTCAAAAAACGTGTGGTGGCGCGCCGTGTAGCCGACATTGTCCAGATCATTATGCTTGCCGCCCGCCCGCACGCATTTCTGGCTGGTGGTGGCGCGGCTGTAATCGCGGTGCTCAAGCCCTGTAAAGACATTCTTGAACTGCACCATGCCAGAATTGGTGAACATCAGTGTCGGGTCATTGCGCGGCACAAGGGGCGAGCTGTCCACGACGGCATGACCCTGCCGGGCGAAATAATCAAGGAAAGTCGAGCGGATATCATTGAGGCTGGCCATGAACTTCCTCCGGCGCGAATGCAAGTTGGCACGGTTTAGCCTTGCTGGCAGGGGCTGTCCACACCTGTGTCAATCCGCAGCGCGCAGCGCTCCGCCGGAAAGCTTGTGCAGTCGCGCGTCGCAGGAAATCTCGCCATCCTGAACGACCGCGCATAGAATACCGCGCAACCGGAATGCGCGGTGCGCCGGGGCATTGATCCACTCCCGCGAAGCGGCCCCGTAGCGGGCTTTCCACTTGACGCAGGCATCGTTGAAAACCTCGGACACGCGCAAGACCGCAGTCCCGGCTGACAGCAACTGTCCCGTGGGCAGATTGGCTTCTGACAAGTCCATATCGGTTATGAATGTATCACCGGGATGCACGGTGTTGACCCGATCACGCCACACAAGGTCCAGCACATGCTTGGACAGGATGCAGACCTGTATGCCCGGATGCGGTGCCCCATCGGCCAAGCGCAGCAATGGGTGCGTGGACCACCGCTCGCCCGGTATGCCCTGTTCCACTGTGACGGATATTCGGTCGACAAATTTGCGCTGACCATATCCGGGTCGAAGACACAGCATTTCTATCAGCCCCTCATCCTTGGGGGCCGACAAAATTTGCGGCAATCGCGCGTCAAGCTCGGCGCGGGTTGCGTGCGGACTCATTCCCCTAGTACGGAATCGTCGCCTTCGTTCATATGGAAATCCAACCCATGCGCCGCGCGGATCTTATCTTCGATCTGCGTTGCGGTTTGGGGGTTTTCCTTCAGATAGGCTTTCGCATTCTCGCGCCCCTGACCGATGCGTTCATCACCGTAGGAATACCATGCACCCGATTTCTCGACCACACCGGCCTTTACGCCAAGATCCAGCAATTCGCCCCGTTTCGAGATACCTTCGCCATACATGATGTCGAACTCAACCTGCTTGAAAGGGGGGGCCACCTTGTTCTTGACGACCTTGACCCGCGTCTGGTTGCCCACGATTTCATCACGGTCCTTGATCGACCCGATCCGGCGAATATCCAGACGCACAGAGGCGTAGAATTTCAACGCATTGCCGCCTGTAGTCGTTTCGGGAGAGCCGAACATCACGCCGATCTTCATACGAATCTGGTTGATGAAAATCACCATGCAATTCGAGCGTGAAATGGAGCTGGTCAGCTTGCGCATGGCCTGACTCATCAGACGTGCATGCACACCGACCGAGCTGTCGCCCATATCGCCTTCGAGTTCCGATTTGGGCGTCAGGGCCGCAACCGAATCGACCACCACCAGCGAAACCGCGCCAGAGCGCACAAGCGTGTCCACGATTTCCAACGCCTGCTCGCCCGTGTCTGGCTGCGAGATCAGCAATTCATCCAGATCAACACCCAGTTTGCGGGCATATTGCGGATCTAGCGCATGTTCGGCATCGACAAAAGCGCAGACACCGCCCTTTTTCTGTGCTTCGGCCACGACATGCAGTGTCAGCGTGGTCTTGCCCGAGCTTTCAGGCCCATAAATTTCGATGACGCGGCCCTTGGGCAAACCACCGATCCCAAGGGCGATATCCAGCCCCAATGAGCCGGAGGATATCGCCTCAATCTCGGTCACCGGATTGTCGCCACCCAGCTTCATGATCGAGCCTTTGCCAAACTGCCGCTCAATTTGTGCCAGCGCTGAATCAAGTGCTTTTTGTTTTTCCGCAGTGCGTTTGTCAGTCATTGTCAGCAGGTCCGCTATTGCCATTTCCTTGCCCCTTATTTCACAGCGTGCCACGCGCAGCAATCGCCCGTTTGTTCTACCATTGTTCCATACACGAAGATTTGGGACAAAGCGAGAACTTTTGCATGGCATACCGCATGACACATGATCACGTTACCCGGAATTGGTTAAGCAATCGTTGCCTATCGAGCCTTGCAGTCAGCGCAGAGCGGCATTTCAACATCGGGCATAGTCATATCAGCATCTATGACCTAATTTGAGAAGCAAGGGGGGAAACACCTAATTGAAAGGGTTTCCAAATGACGAGCTTTACAACCAATATTCGCGATTTCGCACCCACAAAACTGCGCCCCATCGGCGAGCGCATCATGGGCTTCTTGATCCGGGTCGCAGAAAACTCACCAAACTACCGCGCGATCCAGCACTATAACGCCATGTCGGACGCCGAATTGGCAGAGTTGGGCATGACGCGGGCTGATGTTGTCCACCGCATTTTCGGGGCGCGTATGGGCTTGTAACAGCCCCGCGACTCAGTCTTCGTGGATGCACAGAGGCATTGCACGCAGGGCCGTTTCCGTTTCGGGGGCGCGCGCGTGCAGCACAGCGAAAGCGCCGGGTGGCATCTCGGCATGTTGCACAACGCACGCGATCGCAGTTGCAAAGACCGCGCGCTCGACAGGCGGGCACCAGATGACACCGCCCCTGACGCCCGCGCCCAGCGCATGACCAAAGCGGCCCAGATCACTGTCGCGGGTTGACAGCAAGATACCGGGCTTTGCGGTGTGCGCTAAGCCAACAGCGTCCAGCATCTGCGCCATTTGGTCTGCTGTTGGGGCTTGCCCGCTTTGGATTGCAATGGCTTGCGCCAGCCCATCGCTGTGCTGCGCCAATGCCTCGGCCAATCGGTGACAGGCGCGATCATCCGCAGGGCGCAGCGCCTGCACTGCGCGCGTGACATCCAGCGGGCCGGCTGCCACAACCTGCCCCAGTGCTTTGCCAGTATGCGACAGCACCGGACAGGCGGCGCTGCCAAAGGGCACGCGCCAGCGTCCAGCGACGAAATGCGCAAACAGGCGCTCTGAAAGATCTTCAAACATATACATGCCTAGCAGGCCCCCGCGCGCCCCGCCAGCCCGCTTGCCAAAGGCGCAACTTTGCGGCACCACGCGCAGATGACAGATGGTCCGGATATCCTGTGTGCTGGCGCGGCCCATTGGGACGTAATCGGCCATAGCCGCGCGCAAATCACGCCAGGCGATGACCTGCCGGGCACGATCCATCAAACCCCCGGCGGGGTGGCGTTGAATATAGCCCGCGCGCTGGCAAAGCAGGGTCACCGCCCTGCGCTTTTCGCCGCAATCGGTCGGGACGCTGCAGGCACGGCACTTGTTGCCCAAATTGACGCACTCCGAATCGACACCCGCTTTCTCGTCAGGCCGGACACCCTGTCAACCGATACATACTTGGCAATTGAAGGGGCAAACGGGCTGATCGCCGCCATCGCCACCGCCGCCGCGCTTGAGAGTATGGACATGCACGCGCTTGCCCCCTTGCACGATGGCAGGCTTGGGTCGGACGTTGCGCCGTGGCGCGGGGCAGTCGTGCTTGACAGTGGGCTCACCCCTGCCTTGATCAATGATCTAGTACACGCGACCTGGCTGCGTGCCGCGGATCTGCGCCTGACCGCCGCCTCGCCCGCAAAGGCCGCGCGGCTTCGTGCTTTCATGGGGCGGCCTAAGTGCAGCTTCTACCTCAATCTGGCAGAGGCGGGCCAGATTTGCGGCACCCGCTTTGCCGACAGTGCGCATGCGGCACGCGCGCTTTTGGCGCTTGGCGCAGCCCGCGTGCTGGTGACCGATGGTCCAAACGCCGCAACAGATGCCGATACACATGCGCAGATCACACGGCCCCCGCCCGCCACCGTGCCACAACGCGTCACTGGCGCAGGCGATCTGTTCATGGCCGCACATATCACGCAAGAGCTTGCAGGCGCCCCGCGACAGGATGCACTGGATATTGCCCTGCGCGCCGCCGCAGCCTATGTGGCCGATGCGCCCCACCTGTCATGAAGGACATGCCATGACTTCGCTGACCTATACCCCCGAACTCCAAGAGGCGCGCGCGAATGGCCAGCCAATTGTCGCGCTGGAATCCACCATCATCACCCATGGCATGCCGTGGCCACAGAACAAGGAGATGGCGCAACAGGTCGAGAGAGACATTCGCGCGGCAGGGGCCATTCCCGCCACGATTGCCGTGATGAACGGCGAGATCCTGATTGGCCTGAGCGAGGCGCAGCTTGACCGTCTGGCCCAAACCCAAGATGCACTGAAACTCAGCCGCGCCGATCTGGCTGTTGCATTGGCCACGGGCCGCACCGGGGCCACGACTGTCGCCGCCACTATGATCTGCGCCCGCCTTGCCGGTATCGAGGTTTTTGCAACGGGTGGCATTGGCGGGGTTCATCGCGGTGCGGAACTCAGCTTCGATATCTCGGCCGATTTGCAGGAACTGGCGCAAACGCGCGTGACTGTTGTGGCGGCAGGGGCCAAGGCGATACTTGATCTGCCCAAGACGCTGGAAGTGCTTGAAACCCTTGGTGTGCCGGTCATCGCCTATGGGCAGGATGCGCTGCCTGCCTTTTGGTCGCGCGACAGCGGGCTGACTGCGCCTTTGCGGATGGACAGTGCCGCACAGATCGCCGCCAGCCACCAGGTGCGCACCCGACTCGGCCTGCCCGGCGGGCAGCTTGTCGCCAACGCCATCCCCGTGGCCGATGAACTCCCCTATGCCATGCTCGCGCCCCTGATAGACACAGCCCTGCGCGAGGCACAGGCGCAGGGCATTTCGGCCAAGGATGTCACACCGTTTCTGCTGCGCCGGATATTCGAGTTGACGGACGGTGCGTCCCTTGCTGCAAATATCGCATTGGTGCGCAACAACGCCCGGCTTGCGGCCGAAATCGCGCGCGCGCTGGCATGAGCAATGCTTGCATATAATCGCGCCCTGCCCCATCCTCACGCCGAACCGACCCCGAAGGGACAGACATGAGCCAGGATCACAGCAAACGCGGTCTTATAGCCTCTCTGCGCGGCAATTTTCTAGCCGGGCTTGCGGTTATCGCGCCGGGCGTGCTGACACTCTGGTTGGTGTGGAATGTCATCAACTGGATTGACGGACTGGTCTTGCCGCTGATCCCGCGCCGCTTTCACCCCGAGAACCTGATCGGGCTGGATGTGCCCGGCGTAGGGGTTGTGGTTTTCGTGATCTTCACGCTGATCATGGGCTATTTCACCAAGGGTCTGATCGGGCGCACTTTGGTCGGCTGGGGCGAACGCATCGTCGAAGCGATGCCGGTCATCCGCTCGATCTATAATGCCGTCAAACAAATTGCCGAAACGATCCTGTCACGTCAGGCACCCACTTTCGACCGCGCTTGTCTGGTGCAATACCCCCGCCCCGGCATCTGGGCGATGGCCTTCATCTCGACCACCACCCGCGGCGAGGTCGGCCAGAAACTGGGCGAGAATGGCGAGATGGTCTCGATCTTCCTGCCGACCACGCCCAATCCGACCTCCGGTTTTCTGCTGTTCGTGCCGCGCGCGGATGTCATTGAACTGGATATGATGATCGAAGATGCCGCCAAACTGATTATTTCAGCCGGTTTGGTATACCCGGACTCGCGCACAGGCAAAACGCGCCCCGCCCCCGCAACCGTGCAGCCGCCGCGCCATATCAGCTAAACATCTCTTCCAGATTGACAGTGCTCTGCACGTTCAAATCTGACTTATGCCCTTTCAGAAAGCCTTCACAGGCATTGCGCCCTGCTTCCTTCAGGCTGTGCAGCAAATAAGGTGTGGGCGTTACCTTGCTGGTGACCGACAGCGTATTCATCAAATCATCATCCGACACCATATGTACCAGCACATCTTTCATCGTTCCACGCTCCATCCGACCCTCGCCAATCAGGCGCTTGACGAATTGCACGGCGCGCAACTCGCGCAGCAGCGATGTATTGAAGCTGATCTCGTTGATGCGGTTCTGAATATCCTGCGGAGTTTGCGGCACGGCATCACGGTGCAGCGGGTTGATGTTCACGATGACAACATCATCGGGCAAATGCGCCTCGAATAGCGGGAACAGCGCGGGGTTGCCGGTATAGCCCCCATCCCAGAACGCCTCTGTCTTGCCAGTGGCCGGGTCCAAAATTTCAACAGCCTGAAACAGGGTCGGCAGACAGGCCGAGGCCATGATAACCTCGCCCGAGACCTCCTGACCTGAAAACACCCGGATCTTTCCCGTGCGCACATTGGTTGCGGCAATATGCAATTCCGGCCCCTCTTTCGCGCAGACCTGATCGAAATTGAACGAGCGCACGACCTGCTCCAACGGGTTGCGATAAAGCGCGCCATATTGGTATGGGCTGGTCACAAGCGCTGCGATGTCTGCGGGCGAGACCGGCATGAGCGATTCCATCCACGCATTGATCATCCCGATCGGAGGCAGCGCCTGCGCGATCCAACCCGTCAGACGCAAGTCATGCACCGATCCCACCTGATGCCAGATCCGGTCCAGCAGCACACGCGCCCCCTGCGCGCCCCCTTGTGCCAAGCCCGCCTTCAGCGCCGCGCCATTCAGTGCGCCTGCCGAGGTGCCGGAAATCGCGGCAATCTCGATATCTTTCTCCTGCAACAGCCGGTCCAGCACACCCCAGGTAAAAGCCCCATGCGCGCCGCCGCCCTGTAGGGCCAGATTTATGCGTTTCGTCATTCATCACACTCCAAGGGCGCACGGCCCGCAATACGCGTTGATCCGCATATACACGCTGGAATACAGCGGCACGCACCGGTCATTTTCTTGCCGAAAATACTCAAATCCCGCCCTTTCAGCGCATGGCACCGCTTACATGGCGGTCCAGCCCCCATCCACCGAAATGGTCGTGCCGGTAATCTGCGCCGCCGCGTCTGAGCAGAGAAACACCGCCGTGCCACCCATCTGCTCGACGGTTGCAAATTCGCCCGAGGGCTGGCGCGAGAGCATCACCTCTTTGATGACCGTCTCGCGGTCCATGTCATGGGTTTTCATCTGATCGGGAATTTGCTTTTCCACGATGGGGGTCAGCACATAACCGGGACAAATGGCATTGCAGGTCACCCCTTTGCCCGCGGCCTCCAGTGCTGTGGTTTTGCTCAGGCCGACAACACCATGCTTGGCCGCGATATAGGCTGATTTATACGGGCTGGCGGTCAGGCCATGCGCGGACGCAATATTGATTACCCGTCCCCAGCCATTGGCATACATAGCAGGCAACGCGGCGGCCGTGGTATGAAAGGCCGATGACAGGTTGATGGCGATGATCGCGTCCCATTTCTCAAGCGGAAATTCCTCGATGCGCGCGACATGCTGGATACCTGCGTTATTGATCAGGATGTCGCATCCACCCGCCTTCTCGATCAGCGCACGGCATTCTTCGGGCTTGGACATGTCGGCCTGAATATAGGTCACATTCGCGCCAGTTTCCGCCGAGAGGTCGGCTGCCAGCTTGTGATCTTCCGCCTCATCTGAGAAGGAATTGAGAACGACATCCGCACCAGCGCGCGCAAGTTCTCTGGCGACACCCAACCCGATTCCCGAATTCGATCCGGTCACAATCGCGCGTTTTCCTGCAAGCTGCATCACTCTGCTCCTTGGTCAACTTTACACAGTCATCTAACATAGTGGCTGCATATACAAGCACCAGACCCAAGCGGGCCGACGGCGTATCTGGCGGAACAGGCGCGCAAAAAAAACGCCCGCACAAGGCGGGCGTCAGTTATTGAGGCAGGTTTCATACAGGCAAGAAACCTATCGAGCAGTGATTCATATATAACCATTCTACCTTAGCCTTCCAAGCTAAAAGTTTGAAAACTCTCGCAACGCACTGTAGCTTGAACAGAAATCGGCCCCTCAAAACCTTCGGAGCAGCTTGCATGAAATCTCAATTGCGCCAAATCGCCGCAGCGATGGCCATACTTGCGCCCACGATATTCGCAGCGCAACATAGCGTCGCGCAGCCCAGCCATGGCATAGCTATGTATGGCGAGCCCGCCCTACCACCAGATTTTGAGCATTTGCCCCATGCCAACCCGAACGCACCCGCAGGAGGGCGCATCGTTCAGGGCGAGGTTGGCAATTTCGATTCCCTTAATCCGAACATCCTGAAAGGGCGCGCACCCTGGCAACTACAATATCTGACATATGAAAGCCTGATGGGCCGCAATTGGGACGAACCCTTCACCCTTTACGGGTTGCTGGCCGAATCAGTCGAGACGGATGACGACCGCTCATGGGTGGAATTCACCCTGCGACCAGAGGCCCGATTCTCGGATGGCAGCCCCGTCACCGTCGAAGATGTGCTGTGGTCCTACGAAACACTCGGCACAATCGGCCACCCGCGGTTCCACGGAACATGGTCGCGCATTGAAAGCTCCGAGATTGTGGGCACACGCACCATCCGCTTCACCTTTACCGAACCGGACCGCGAATTGCCGCTGATCATGGGTCTGCGCCCGATCCTGCAAAAGGCGCAGTGGGAGAACCTTGATTTCGCGGAATCCGGAACCTCGGTCATTCCGATCACGACCGCCCCCTATGTCATCGACCGCTTCGAGGCAGGGCGCTATGTATATCTCAAGCGCGATCCCGATTATTGGGGCAATGACCTGCCGTTTATGCGCGGTCAGGCCAATCTTGAAGAAATCCGCATGGAGTTTTTTGGCGATGGCACCGCCATGTTCGAGGCGTTCACCTCTGGCCTGTTGAACACCATGCGCGAAACCAACGCCAATGCATGGAACACGCGCTATAATTTCCCTGCCGCACAGGCAGGCGAAATCGTGAAATCCGAAATCCCGCATCAGCGCCCTTCGGGCATTGCGGGACTTGTGATGAACACCCGCAACCCGTTGTTTTCGGATTGGCGCGTGCGCGAGGCGATGATCCACGCGTTCAATTTTGAGTATACCAGTCAGGTCATCAATGGCGGTGAAGACCCGCGCATCACCTCTTATTTCTCGAACTCGGAGCTGGCCATGAAAGACGGCCCCGCCGAAGGGCGCGTGGCCGAATTTCTCGAACCTTTCGCAGACCAGCTCTATCCCGGCACATTAGAAGGGTATCGTCTGCCATCCTCTGATGGCAGCGTCGCCAACCGCGCCAATATGCGTGCCGCAACCAACCTGCTGAGTGACGCCGGGTGGGAGGCCGACACCGCAGGCGTCTTGCGCAACAGCGCGGGCGAGCCGTTCCGGTTCTCGATTCTCTTGCGGCAGGGGTCGTCAGAAGTGGCTTCAATCACCGATATCTATGTCGAGGCGCTAAAACGCCTTGGAATGGATGTCAGGGTATCGCAAATCGACTCCGCCCAATATACTGAGCGGACGAATAATTTTGACTTTGACATGACCTATTTCGTGCGCGGCCTCTCGCTGAGTCCGGGCACCGAGCAGCGGCTTTACTGGGGGTCCGAGGCGGCACATGTGCCGGGGTCACGCAACCTGATGGGGGTCGAAAGCCCCGCCATTGATGCCCTGATTGAACGCTTGCTCAACTCGCGCGAGCAGGACGATTTTATCGCCACAACCCGCGCGCTGGACCGTGTTCTGATCGCGGGGCGCTATGTCGTGCCCTTCTGGTTCAATGACCGCGCCCGCATTGCCCATGCAACCGAGTTGAAATTCC
Source organism: Roseinatronobacter monicus (assembly GCF_006716865.1). NCBI lineage: Bacteria > Pseudomonadati > Pseudomonadota > Alphaproteobacteria > Rhodobacterales > Paracoccaceae > Roseinatronobacter > Roseinatronobacter monicus. Next base: position 1,751,577 of record NZ_VFPT01000001.1, read on the forward strand.
CCGATCACCTGCCTGTCTACGGCGACTGGATCGGCTTTCAACCAGATGTCTGGTGGTGGGAGGACTGACGCGCTTACATGCGGTATCCATTGTCGCGCGCGCGATCTTCGATTAGCGCGGCGCATGGCTTGCGTGCGCGAACAACTATGCTTGCGTTGATAATAGGCAATCAGGTCATTTCTTCTACCCAGAGGCAGCATACTGAATGCCGTTCTGAAAGATTTTTCAGTTTTTCCGCTGAAAAAGGGGATCGAACTGACGCGCAATCGTATCGCGCGGCTTATTTGTGCTACAGGCCATAGTCGGGATAACCGGCCCCACCAGAAGGTTCTTGAAATTCGCATTTCACCCAAAATCCCTTGTTCATTCGTGGTTAATGCATACTCCGAACTGTGGCGCATATTGGGCGATGTCAGAAAAACCAAAGCGCAACGCGACACATCGTCATATATGAATTTTATAAATAGCATGTCATCCTGACGCAGACCGGCAATGTCCGGCATGTAAAGGAGACGTTTGTTATGACCCATATGATCCGCACAACCGCCATTGCCGCCCTTTTGGGTGCTGGCCTTGGCGCGCCCGCACTGGCTGATACCGCTGAAAAGCTGGTAACAGTCGTCACTTCCGAGAACCCGCAAACCCAGTTGATGGCAATGGTGCTAACGGCGCAGGCTGTCGAACAGGGGGCCGAGACGCGCATTCTGCTTTGCGGCCCCGGTGGTGATCTGGCCCTGATCGAGGCGCCGGAAGCGGCCACAGCCCCGCAACCACCGCGCGATGCAAGCCCGCAAGGCATGTTGCAAATGCTGATGGCGAATGGTGTGACCGTCGAGGTTTGCGCGATCTATCTGCCCGGACTTGGGGCCGATGAGTCGGTCTTGATCGAAGGCGTCGGCGTTGCCCAACCGCCCGCGATGGCAGGCGCGATGCTGGACGTAGACGCGCGCGTCTGGTCTTTCTGAAGCACGTTACGACCGCGCGCCCCGGACCAGTTCCGGGGCGCGCAGACCTGCGTCAGGATTCTTGCGCGCGTGAGGGGCAATCGCGGCGCACTTCACGATCACGCAATCCGGTTGCGACCAACATGCAGCGGTCACGCGCCTCATAGTAATAGCCGCGCGCATACCACATCACGGCGCGGTCAATATCGCCGTTCGACACCAGCCATGCCCCGCGCAGATACCGGCCTGCATATGTCAGATTGACCTCTGCATCCAAAAGTCGCTCTGGCGCGCCCTGAAACCCCATTTGCTGCGCGGTCTGGGGCAAAACCTGCATCAACCCCCAATAGGGACCGTTACGTGCATGCGGCCGGTAATCGCTTTCGCGCTGGATGACACGGTGCAACAGGGCTTCGGGAATGTCATGCTTGGCTGCATATTGGCGCACCAGCGTGCGCATCTGCGGCGTCTCTCCCGGATACAGATTGCTTGGCACGGGGGCTGCGCGCGACACGTCCGCGCCGGGCTTGGCACAGGCCGCAAGGCCAAGGCATAACAGCGTCAAAAATAGGGGCCGGATCATGGTGAATGCGCCTCTCGGTTCGCGGGGATGACGCCCATTTCATCTAGAAAGGCGTCCATCACATTTGATTTGGGGGTATGCGCGGCTTTCAGGGTGTCGAACCGGGCGCGCAGACGGGCTTTCTCTTCCCCCCTGCAATCATTCCACGGTCGGCCCTGCAACGCCATTTCAAGCACGTAATATGCGATGAAATGTGGCTTGTGCCCGCTGTTCAGCAATTTTGCATATGCGACATCTGTTCCCAGCGCGCGCAGGTCTTCGGCGCAGGCGATCCCGGCACGCGCACAGGCATCTTCCATTGCGGGGCCAAGATTTCGGATTGATGAGATCGGAGTTGACATAACGGGCAAACAGACAACGCCCGATTACGGGCTGCACAGTCTTTGTGCTACCGCATCATACGGCAGCGCGCCCAGCAGTATTTCGCGCGGTCAGGCTTTGACGCTCACGCATCGGCAAGATTCAGCCAATGCGCCATCGTTATCTCAGATCAAGGCCCAATCCGTGAACCGAATGGCCCGAACCTCGGACGCTGTGTCGCGCGCTTTGGCAAAGCGGGTATCAGCGCGCGGCTGCAGCGTCGGGCGTGGGGGTGCGGCGTCAGTGCCGGATTCGGCGCGGGAGGCGGTGAAATTGCGCATGTAAATTCTCCTTGTTCTCAAAATTGATCCTGTCAGGAAACCTTGAAAACATGGCCGCAATGGGGTGGCATTAAGACTTTGTTAACATGCGCCCCATCGCGCCCTGATCCATTTTCTGCGCGCTCAGACCAACTCACCGTCAGGGGTGATCCGGGTGCGCCCGCGCAAATAAGGATGCAGTGCTTGGGGGAAGACCACGCCCCCGTCTTCGGTCTGTCCATTTTCCAGCACCGCGATCAGGCAGCGCCCGACTGCCAGGCCAGAACCGTTGAGCGTGTGGACAAATTCTGGTTTTGCGCCATTTTCGTGACGGAAGCGCGCGTTCATCCGCCGCGCCTGAAAATCACCACAGACCGATACGCTGGAAATCTCGCGGTAGGTGTCCTGACCCGGCAGCCAGACTTCCAGATCATGGGTTTTCTGTGCCCCAAACCCCATATCGCCCGCGCAAAGCACCATGCGGCGATAGGGCAGCCCCAGCTGCTCCAGCACTGTCTCTGCGCAGCGGGTCATGCGTTCATGCTCGGCAAGGCTGTCTTCTGGCCGCGTGATGGACACCATCTCGACCTTCTCAAACTGGTGCTGGCGCAGCATACCGGTGGTATCTTTGCCCGCACTGCCCGCCTCGGACCGGAAGCACAGCGTATGCGCGCAAAACCGCAGCGGCAGTGTTGCGCCGTCCAGTATGTCACCGGCCGCGAAATTGGTCAGCGTCACTTCCGATGTCGGAATCAGCCACCAGCCATTGGTCGTACGGTAGCTGTCTTCGGCAAATTTCGGCAACTGCCCGGTGCCATACATCGCCTCATCGCGCACCAGAACCGGGCTGTTGACCTCGCGCAAGCCATGCTCTTCGACATGCAGATCCAACATGAATTGTGCCAAGGCACGGTGCACCCGCGCCACAGCGCCGCGCAGCACCACGAACCGCGCGCCGGACAGTTTGGCCGCTGTGGCGAAATCCATATCCTGCGCAATACCCTTGATCTCGTAATGCTCGACCGGCGTGAAATCGAACACACGCGGGGTTCCCCAGCGGTGCGTCTCGACATTGCCGGCCTCATCCGCGCCATCCGGCACTTCGTCCAGTGGCAGATTCGGCAGGGTTTCCAGAATCGCTGTCAGTTTTGCGTCGCCTGTGCGCGCGTCTTCTTCCAAAGCCGCCATCTCGGCTTTCTTCTCGGCGACAAGGGCGCGCAACCGCTCGAATTCGGCATCGTCCCCGCGCGCCTTTGCAGCGCCCACCTGTTTGGACGCCGCATTCTGCGCCGCCTTCGCCGCTTCTGCTTGCGAAATTGCGGCCCGCCGCGCCTGATCCAGCGCCAGAACCTCGGATGACTGTGCCGCAAGGCCACGACGGGCCAGACCGGCATCAAAAGCAGCGGGGTTTTCGCGAATCGCGCGGATATCGTGCATGGAACCTCTCGTCAGGCAAAAGCGGGCAAGACGCCCATATCTTAACGCAGTCCTTATGCCGCATTGCGCGCGCGCACGAAAGGGGATGTTGGTCTGTGCGAAACGTAAGACAAAATGGCGCAACGGCATCTGTCAGGAACGATTGACCCGATGATGTGCGAAGCGCTAAGATACCCCAACGGATGCCAGACAGGAGCTGCCCTAATGGATGGCAACACGCTCGCGGAAACTGCGGGCTATAACGCCCCGAAAGCATCGGGCTTGTTCGACACACCCCTATTCTCTGATCCTCAGGCACGCGCGCTGACGCATGTTGGCGTGATTGATGTTGGATCAAACTCTGTCCGCTTGGTTGTGTTCGACGGCGCGGCCCGCAGCCCTGCGTATTTTTTCAACGAGAAAGTGCTGTGTGGGCTGGGGCGTGGGCTGGCGGAAACCGGCAAACTGAACCCCGAGGGGCGCCGCCGCGCACTTGCCACGCTCGAGCGGTTTGCCCTGCTGGCGCGTGGCATGTCGCTGTCAAACCTGACAATGGTCGCCACCGCCGCCATGCGCGAGGCCGAGGATGGCCCCGACTTCTGCGCCCTGATCGAGCGCGAAACCGGCCTGCGTATGCGCATCATTGATGGCGCAGAAGAGGCGCGCCTGTCCGCACAAGGCGTGCTGACCGGCTGGCCAGAGGCAAATGGCCTTGTCTGCGATATCGGCGGCAACAGCATGGAGCTGGCCGTGATCGGGGACGGCAAGGTGCATTGCAATGTCACTTCGGGCCTTGGGCCGTTTCGCCTGCAACAGATCAGTGGCGGCAAGAAAGGGTTGCGCGATCATATCAGTGCGGTTCTGAAAGACCTGCGCGCCCAGATCAGCGACCATCATGACGCGCTCTATCTGGTGGGCGGATCATGGCGCGCCATTGCGCGCATGGACATGGAGCGGCGTGGATATCCGCTAAAGGTTTTGCACGAATACGCCATGACCCCGAAGGCAATCCGCAAAACAATAGAGTGGATACTGGAACAAGATCCGGCCAAACTGCGCGCCCTGACCGGTGTTTCCGCCGAACGCATGAGCCTTGTGCCGCTGGCCTGTCAGGTCTTGCGCCAACTGGTGCATGTGTTTGGCCCCAAACAGGTCTATGTCTCAAGCTATGGCATCAGAGAGGGCATTTTGTATGAACAGATGCCCGAAGACCTGCGCCGCCGCGACCCGCTGATCGAAGCGTGCCATTTTATGGAATATTCCAGCTCGCGCATTCCGGGCTTTGGCAAGAAACTGTATCACTTCCTGCTGCCGCTCTATCGCAATCGCCCGCCTGAGCGGTTGCGCCTGATCCGCGCCGCTTGCCTGTTGCATGACGTGAACTGGCGCGCGCATCCCGATTACCGCGCGGATGCCTGCTTTGACACCACCACCCGCGCCAACTTGGGCGGGCTGGACCACCAGGGCCGCGTTTACTTGGGCATTGCGCTGATGCACCGCTACAAAACCAATGGCATGCGCCCGCGCATCAAGGAAATTGCAGGGCTGATGTCGGATAAGGATCTGGCAGAGGCGAAAATGCTGGGGCGCGCGTTGCGATTCGGGGCAATGTTCTCGATGGATGGCCCTGAAAACGCTGGGGAATTGCGCTTCTATCCCAAAAAGAAAGTGTTGGAGCTTATTCTGGAGCGCGACATGCAGGCCTTGCTGACGGAAGTTGCTGAGCAACGCTTTGCTGCATTGGCGAATCAGGTGGGCTCAGAAGCGAAAGTGCGCGTGCGCCGTTCTCACAACTCGAACGGGTCGGCAGACGTATCGCCAGATGCATCTTCATCCGGCATCGACTCATCCGAATCCGGCACAACATCCTCTGCCTGACGACGGCGAATCAGAATATCGCCATTGGGCTGGATTTCCGGCGGATGAAATTGTGTCATGTCGCGCAATTGCTGAAGGAACCGCTGCAATTCCGGCTCCATTTCAGTGAAGCCACGCTCTAACTCGCGCATTTGTGGCTCTACTTCCGTCATGAAGCCGCGCAACATCCGCTCGAACAGATCGAACATCCGTGGCGTGCTTTCCTCCACAGTGGGCGGCGCGCCCTCAACTTCGGCCTGAACAGGCAGAACCAGCAAGGCGCATAGCGCAAGGGATGTGACCAAGGTTTTCATGGGGCGAGTATAGGCCCGCCCGCGCGCAACAGCCAGCACCACGCGCGCCAATCGCAAAAACGTGTCAGGCCGCGCGCCCCTGCTGAATTTCTTCCCATGCGCGGTTCAAGTCCCGCAAGCGATGCTCGGCCAGTTTCACTGCCTCGGCGGGCACACCGCGCGCCGCCAGCCTATCGGGGTGGGTTTCACGCACAGCGTCGCGGTAGGCACGGCGGATTACCTCGATGGGCGCATCCTGACTGACTTCCAGCACGTCATAGGGGTCTGGCGGCACATCGCCTACGAATCGCGCACGCAAGCTGCGAAAACACCGCTCTGACAGGCCGAAGATATCAGCCACCTCACGCAAGAACGCTTCTTCCTGCGGGTGAAAGCCGTCATCGGCCATTGCCACCTCGAACAGCCCTTCCATCAGATCAACCAAAACCGGATCACGCTGCGGGAACATCGCCGCGATCTTGCGCGCATAAAGGTCAAACCCCGCCACATCCTGCCGCGCCAGATTGAACACGCGCGCGGCATTCGCCTCATCTTCGGGCGGTATGGTGAAAATCCGGCGAAACGCGGCAACTTCACCGCGCGTGACCTGCCCATCGGCTTTGGCCAGCTTCGCCCCAAGCGCGATGACAGCGATGGTAAAGGCCACTGTCCGCTCTGGCGGGGTGCGCAGACGGTCAAAGACACTGCTCAGTGGTTCGCCCTTGCGAAGGGCGGTCAGGGCGTCTGCTATTCGGGTCCAGATCGACATGGGAATTAGCCTAGCAGGGGCAAGATTGGAATGCAGCAGCACAAATCACCGCACCGAAAGGAATTTTTGCATCAGCACCAAATCGTGCAACGCGTCGAATTTCCAGCCCACCTGACGCATGGTACCGACATGCAAATAACCCAGCTTTTCGTGAAAACCGACACTGGCGGTATTGGACCCGGTGACAGCAGCGACCATGACATGGTGCCCGGCACCTGCGGCATGCGCTTCCAGCGCCAGCAGCAAGGCCCGCCCTGCCCCCTTGCCGCGCGCGGCGGGCGCAAGGTTGATCGTATGCTCCATGCAACGCGCATACCCTAAACCGGGGCGAAACTGCGCATAGCTGGCAAACCCCAACATTTCCCCGCCTTGCTCGGCAACAAGAAAGGCATGCCCCGCGCCCTGACGCGTGGCGATCATATCGGCAATCTCGGGCTGGCTGCGTTGCATGGGATTGAACGTCACGACAGTGTCACGAATGATCGGGTTCCAGATTGCGACAATGGCCGCAGCGTCATCGGGCGTGGCATCGCGCAGGGAAAGGGTGGGCATCAGCACATTCCGGCGATGGCAGGGGCCACAAGGGGATACATGCCCGTTGTGCCCCCCCGCAGTAACAGGGAAAGGTCAGTCAGTTGCCAGCCTGTCAGATCGCGGCTGCAAGCTTCTGACGGCGACCCACCAGTTCCTCCGACACAAGGAATGCCAGTTCCAGCGACTGGCTGGCATTCAGGCGCGGGTCACAGGCCGTGTGATAGCGCTGCGACAGGTCTTCATCCGACACCGCCCGCAAGCCGCCTGTGCATTCGGTCACGTCCTTGCCGGTCATCTCGAAATGCACACCGCCCGGAATCGTGCCCTCGGCATTGTGAATGGCGAAAAATTCGCACACTTCGCGCAACACCGAATCGAAGGGCCGCGTCTTATAGCCAGACGAGGATTTGATCGTGTTGCCGTGCATTGGATCACAGGTCCACAGCACATTGGCCCCTTCTTCCTCGACTGCGCGGATCAGGCGCGGCAGATGATCGCCCACCTGCCCTGCCCCGAAGCGCGCAATCAGCGTCAGCCGCCCTGCTTCATTCTCTGGGTTCAGGGTCGCCATCAGCCGTTTCAGGTCATCCGGGGTGATCGAGGGGCCGCATTTCAGGCCAACCGGGTTTTGCACACCGCGACAGAATTCCACATGTGCCCCATCCGGCTGGCGTGTGCGATCCCCGATCCAGATGAAATGGCCAGAACCTGCGACTGGCAGGCCAGAGGTCGAATCGATCCGCGCCAGCGCTTCTTCATATTCCAGAAGCAACGCTTCATGGCTGGTGTAGAAATCGACCGAGGACAATTCCTTGCTGTTCTCGGATGTGATGCCTGCCGCTGTCAGGAAATCCAGCGTGTCGGTGATGCGGTCGGTCATCTCGCGGTAGCGTTCAGCCTTCTCGCCTTCGGCAAAGCCCAATGTCCACGCGTGCACGCGGTGCATGTCGGCATAGCCGCCCTTGGAAAAGGCACGCAACAGGTTCAGGCCTGCCGCCGCTTGGGTGTAGGCTTGCAGCATCCGGCTTGGGTCTGGGATGCGCGCCTCGGCGGTAAAGTCGAACCCGTTGATGATGTCGCCACGGTAGCTGGGCAATTCCTGCCCGCCAATCACTTCGGTCGGGGCCGAGCGCGGCTTGGCGAATTGACCGGCCATCCGCCCGACTTTGACCACAGGCACCTTGGCCCCATAGGTCAGGACCATCGCCATCTGCAACATCACCTTGAACGTGTCGCGGATGCTGTCGGCACTGAACTCGGAAAAGCTCTCGGCGCAATCACCGCCCTGCAACAAGAACGCCTCGCCCTGGGCCGCAGCGCCCAGCTTGCGCTTGAGCGCGCGCACTTCGCCAGCAAAGACCAGCGGCGGGTATTGCTGCAACTGCGCCTCTACAGTGCCAAGCTTCGCAGCATCCGGATAATCAGGCATCTGGATACGCGGGCGGTCGCGCCATGTCGATTTCGTCCAGCCTTGGGTCATCAGGTGCCTCCGGGTGTCAATTCTGTCTTGCAGCGTTAGCGGTCGCATGGCTGCTCGGGCCTTCTATACAAAAGCGGAATGCAGCTTGCAAATACGATTGCTCTTGCGCGGGCATTGGAAAGTTGTTTGTGTCTCAGCCAGCTTATCAACATATGCACAAAAACACATGCTCACTTCTCCTGCACGCCCCACAACGCGCTCCTCCGACGCCGCGCGGCATCATATTGTATTTCTGTTGCTGGAACGCTTCACGCTGATGGCCTATGCCGCCGCGGTAGAGCCGTTGCGTCTGGCCAACCGCGTGGCAGGCAAGCCCCTTTACAGCTGGAAACTGGTCAGCGAGACCGGCAAGGCAGTCAGTTGTTCCAACGGGACGCAAGTTTCGGTTAGCGAGGGTTTGGGCGATATCGCCACGGACGCCATGATTATGGTTTGCGGCGGTGTTGATGTGCAGCGTGCCACCACACCTGCAATCCTGTCCTGGCTGCGCAAACGCGCGCGCCATGGCAACACGATTGCCGGTGTCTGCACCGGCGCTTGGACATTGGCCAAAGCGGGCCTGTTGGACGGGCATCGCGCGACCATTCATTGGGAAAATCACGACGCTTTGGTCGAGGATTTTCCTGAAATCGACCTGACGAAATCGGTGTTCGTCATTCATGGCAAGCGCCTGACATCGGCAGGGGGTACGGCCCCGCTGGACATGATGCTGACACTTATCACCAATGCCGAAGGTGCCGATCTGGCCCATGCAGTGGCCGATCAGATGATCTACTCGTCGATCCGCACCAATCGTGACACGCAGCGTTTGTCGATCCCGGCGCGCATCGGTGTGCGCCACCCGAAACTGGCGCGGGTGATCGAATTCATGGAAAACCACATCGAAGATCCGATCAGCCCGTCGGACCTTGCCAATGAAGTGGACATGTCCACGCGCCAGTTGGAACGACTGTTCCGCCGCTACCTGAACCGCAGCCCAAAACGCTATTACATGGAGTTGCGGCTGGAACGCGCGCGCAACCTGCTGATGCAAACGGATATGAGCGTCATCAGCGTGGCGCTGGCCACAGGCTTCACCTCACCCTCACATTTCTCAAAATGCTACCGCGCACATTACGACACGACACCTTACCGCGAACGTGGCACGCATGGCAGCGATGAGGACGACATCGAGGAATAAGAAACCCCGCCCAAAACTGCTTTGGGCGGAGTCATAATTGACGCGCTGGCACGATCAGAAATCGCGGATATCCGCGTCGGCGACCAGTTCTTGCAGCTTCACATTCGCCATGTCGCTCAACCGTCGGTCAAACACGATCTCCCTGACCTGATCGTCACTCGGCGCATCGTCGAATTCCAGCTCGCGGCTGCACAGCATCAGAACAACCAGATTGCTGCCCTCGGTGGTATTGGCCGACACTTCGTTGCGATCAAGGCGCGCCAGTTCCACCGCGTCCGAGCTGGGGACATCATTCATGCGGGCCTCACGCTCGATCAACGCTGGTTCGGGTAGGTCGCGTGCGTAGGGGCCAAGCGCTTCGCAGCTGCGTACCTGAGAGCGGATCTGTGCCACGAGCGCCAGATTCTGCTCACTCCGCCCGCCCGGCAAAAGCAATCTTTTGTATTTCAGCATCACTCTGTCGGCGGGAACATCGCGCGTGCTTTCGCTTGCGCGCAGTTGAAAATAGGCAATTGCCCCGCTCAGTGAAATAGGGCCAACAATCTGGCCGGGGCTGGCCCGAGAAATGGAATCTGCAATCTGTCCGGGCAGGTTTTCGACCGGCACCCAGTCCGGCAAACGCCCACCCTGATCGCGCGATCCGGCAAGCGAGAATTCCCGCGCGATTTCAGAGAACTCTTCCACGCTGCGCGCCGCTTCGATCATTTCCATGATCTGGCCGACGGCCTCTTCGAATTCGGGGTCGGCAGGCAAGAATATTTCGGACATAAGCACACGCTGCCGCCCAAGGATGGCTGCCGTGTCGCGTGCTCGGCGCACATCCGAATCAGACACACTCACCAACGCGGGAAACCGTTGCCCAACAGATCTGCGCCACAGCAGGCCCGCCTCGACGAAACTCTCAAAAGCTTCTCGATCGACCCCGTTCTCTGCCAGTGCTGCTAGAAATTCATCGGTCGACAAATCTGCGCGTGACGCAAATTCTGCCATGCCGTCGCGGATCTGGTCGCGGTTGACGCGCACACCTTGGCGTTGCGCATAATCGCGCTGCACCGCTTCTTCTGTCAGCCTTCTTATTGCTTCGGCGCGCAGATCGGCACCGCCTGAATTCAGGACTGCCATGAAATTCATGCGCTGTTCGACATCATAGATGCTGATGACACGGTCATTGACCTTGCGCGCTGGGGCAAAAAGATTCTGGGCCTGAACCGCAGTCGCTGTGACAGAAACCAGCAACAGACCGGCCGTCAGCACCAAACCAGCGTGTTTCAGAAATGAAGTCTTGAGAAAGGGCATTAGGTCCGTCCGTTTCTTGCCATGGCAGAAGAAGTGCTGTTTCAGTGGGGATTACACGCTTTTCCCTGCATTGTCATCACACTTGCAGCGCAGCATCAAGCTTGCGTATGCGCATCCGGGCCTGAATGGCCCTGAAAATAGGGCGCGTGGGCGGTTGCATGCTCAGATGTCGTTGCAGCTGCGTCTTGCACGCGATGGATTGCCGCCAATGCCAAGTATATCGACCGTAAAGCCCAGACTTGTCCGGTTATTGGGCGATGTCGCCGACGCAAACTGACGTTCAACCCCCATGCTCATGCGCAAACACTCATTTTCATACTCCACCCCGATTGACGCACGTGCGGCGCGGTTTCGCGCCACATCATAGCGCCACCCCACGCGTGCGGTCCAGAATTCATCTATATCGCGCGCGCCGTCAAAGCTCCATTCCGCAGATGTTCTGTCACGCCCCTCGAACGGGTTGGCGATAATCCGCATATAGCTGGTCGAGATCGTGTAATTGTCGGCGCTCCAATCCAACTCAAAAGCCGTGCGTTCCAGCCTGAATTCCGACGTAAACACCGAACGATTGCTGAGTTGCAGCCCATCAATCGCGTCGATACTGCCAGCGACCAGCCAGCTTGACCGCGCCCCCGAAAGCGGCGTCTCGGGTGAGAACTGTTCCAGATCGCGCTGTCGCCAAATCCGGCCAAGCGTCAGGGTGCTGGACCAGCCAGTCGGGTCATGGCGCGTCCAGCTTATGCCAAGATTGGCCCGCAACCCACCCTCGCGCACATCGCGGGCAGCGAAGCGGTCATAACTGAACAGATTGCCTTCATCGAACTCTGGCAGGCGATTTGCCTCATGCGGAAGGTCCGACACAGAGTCGCGGCCCCAGATCACTTGCGCAACCGGCTCGACCACATGCGACACGGCATCCGGCCCTGTGCGCACCAGCGGCCAGCGCAATTCGACCATGGCATTCGGGGTGACCCGCGTGGCCGAGGTGGGAAAGACGCCTTGCGTTTGTGTCAGCGTTAAGCGGTCCAGCCCGATATGCCCGCCCACAGCCCCCAGCACACCACCGGGCAGCACAGCATCACGCCGCCAATCCAAATCAAGGCTCAGGCGGCCCACCTGCCGGGGGCGTGGCCCTGCGGCAATTCCGGGCACGGGTGCAGGCTCTCCGCCCAGCCCCACAGCCTGACTGCGCTGATGCAGATGCGCCTCCAGCCGGAACCCGGCCACACCGCCCACGCCCGGCACATCCATGCGCCGCTCCAGCACCGCCTGTCCCACTCGATTGGGCAAGGTTGCGTTTACCTCATTCAGGCGCATGGATCGGAACTGTAGAAATTGCAGCCGGATACGCTCATCGCGCCGCACGCGCTGCAAGGTCAGGTCACTTGTCAGACGCGACGCACCTCGGTCATAATCATCCAGAACCTGCCTGTCAGACGGCTGAATCACGTTAAAGCTGAAGATAAATCCGCGCCCCACCGCAAATTCACCCTCTGCATAGCCAAAGCCCCGCAACCCGCCCGGACGAATTGAATCGCGCGCAACAAGCCCGCCCAGTTCCAACCGCCCGTTCGCAAAGGCCTGCCGGTAGCGCAATTCCAGCGCCCGCGTGCCCTTGGTCCCTACAAACGGCGTCACAGTCAGATCCCTGTCTTGCGACAAGGCCAGAAAATAAGGGGCGCGCAAGCCAACCCCATGCCCCGTGTCGATTACGAAACGCGGGCTCAGAAAACCGCTGGCCCGTTGCAGGCGCGGGTCGGGAACCCGCAGGCGTGGGATATAGGCCACAGGCAGTCCGAACAGCCGGAACTGCGCATTCTCGAAATACACCTGCTGCTCCTGATCGTCATGCACCACACGCCGCGCGCGGATTTCCCACAAGGGCGTGCGCCGCTGCGCACAGATTTCGCAAGACGAGGCGATTACATTGTTCATCTCGGTAAAGCGTTCGTCCAGACGTTCGACCGAATGGGCGGCGATCTGCAACTGCTCGTCAAAAACCACGCGGGCGGACCGGATCAAACCGCGGCGCGGCGCATCCGACATGTCCGCCTGATCTGCCAGAATGATAACCTCGCGCCCCTCATTCAGCACCAAAGGCCCGTCAATCCGCAGCGTTCCATCGCGCCGGTTGAAAACAACCCGTCTTGCTTGCAGGCGCGTATCGCCAAAAAGCGCTTCAACATTGCCCTCAGCGACCAGAACATCCGCCCCCTCGATGCGCAGCTGGTCTGCGACAAGCGTTGCGAATTGCGGCTCCGGCTCCGGGTTTTGGGCAAGGGCGGGATGTGCGAAGGCGAAAGCGACCAGAAACGCGATACCGGCCATGACGGCGCGCACGCGAAAAGGCCGCGCAAACCACGCAGCCATGCCCCCAGTCGGATGCCTTTCGGGCATCACACTTCCTCCAGATTCAGCATTACACCAATTGCCAGCAAAAGCGTGGCAACAGGCAGTCCCCAAGCAGCCAGAATCACCGGAATTTGTCCGGATTCCCCCAAGACTTGCGCAAAGTTACGCAGAAAGAACAGGGCAAATCCAGCGAGAATCGTTATCAGCGCACGAACACCGGCACTGCCTGCGCGCATGTGGTGAATGCTCAGTGCCAGCGCCAACAGCATCATGCCGGTCAGCATGATCGGCAAGGCAAGTTCCATGTTCAGCCGCATCCGGTGTTCCAGCGCAGCAAAGCCCGCGCGCTCCAGTGTTGCGATGAAACCGGGCAGTTGCATCAGCGGGATGGCGCGCACTTGCCCGAAACTGTCGCGGATCTGCTCTGGTGTCAGATCGGTGGGCACATCAAGCCGCTGCTGGAACTCCGCCGATTGTTCGGGGTTGAGCGCCGAGAGATCCCACAGCTTGACCTCATCAAGTTGCCACAGACCGGGCCGCAACTCTGCGCGTTCCGCATAAAGCCTGCGTGTCACCCCTTCGGTCGCGTGAAACACCAGAAAGGTCACATCGCGCAAAATCGTGCCCGTGGCCTCGGCACTAGAGGCGTGAATGACCGTTTGACCCTGCGCATCCGCCTGCCGCAACCACAGCCCTTGCGCACTGATCGTAGCGACACTTGTGGGCGTGCCCCGGATTTGCGCCATCGTCCGGTCGTATTCACGTGACGCACCCGCCACCAGCGGGTTCATCACTGCCACAAAGACCATGCTGACCACCAGCACCGCCACAGCAGGCAAAATAACAAGACGCGGCACAGACCGGCCAATCGCACGAATGACAACAACTTCCGACGTGCGCGACCAGCCAAGGCCCACCCACATGGCCGACAGCATCAGAACAAGGGGGGCAATTTCATAAAATCCCTCTGGCAGATTCAAGGCAGACAGTTGCACGATCTGACCAATGCTGACCGACTGGCCTGCAAGTCTGAACATCTGCTCGACCATATCCAGCAGCAACAGCATGCCCAGGAAAATGCCCGAAACCATGAGAAAGGTTCCGCCAATTCGCCGCATCAAATACCGCTCTAGGATCATGCGCGCCCCCATTGCCGCGCGCCGCGCGGCCAACTGACCCACAACACCATCAGCGCGATCACCACTATCCCCAGCACCACCGGAACAAAGGCCAGCCCCGCAAGGGACGCATTGCCCAGCGCAGGGCCTGTGCTGGCACTGCCCACAAGCTGGATCACCGCCATTGCGGCAATGGCCCCCAACACCTGACGCCATGCGCCAAGGCGGCTGAACTGGCCCAGAAACACCGCAGCAAACCCGATCAGCGACGTCACCAGCGCCAAAAGCGGGTGCGCATGCCGCGACATCACCTCGAATCGCGCTTCGGCCAGTGTCAGCCCCATCTGCTCCAATGTCGGGCCATCAGAATTGCGCAGCACATGCGTGGGCAATTCGCGCACATCCGGCCCGCGCCCCGCAGGCCCGATCAACGCACCGATATCGAAACCCAGATCATCAAAGGCAATCGTCGTCAGCCGGTTCGTCGCCTCTGAATAGACCAGAGCAACACCGTCCAGCATGACAAGAACCGGTCCTTGCGATCCGGGCACAAGCAGCGCCGAGGTGGCGTTATAGTCCACCCGCGTGCCCGGCGTGCGCGCATCAGACAGAAACACATCTTCCAGCTTCCCCTCAGATGTCACGCTGCGCAGGAACACGACGACCCCGTCGGCAGGTTCAAGGAACTCGCCCGCCCGCAGAAAGCGCGCGGTGATATTCTCTGCAATCTCGACCTGCCGCTCGGCCAGTTGCGCACGCGACAAGGGCATCAACACATGCATCAGCAATGCCAGCATCATCGCAACGATGATCCCGAACATCGCCACCGGGCGCAGCATCCGCAGATAAGACATGCCTGTGCCTTGCAGCACGATCATTTCATTGTCGCGCGTCAGCCGGATGGCGACATAGACCGCCGCCGTAAAGGCCGAAAGCGGCAGCACCACGCGGATAACATTTGGCAGGGTCAGGGCCGATAATTCCAGAAATACCCAGAAACTCTGGCCATCCCCGATCAGCGCGTCAAACAATCGCGCGGCGCGGTTGACCCAATAGACCGAGACAAGCACAAGCGAGAAGAATGCAAAAACGGCCAAAAGCTGCGCCAACAGATATCTGTCGATCCGACTCACCCTCGCAGCACTCCATGTCATATTGCACGCTCCAGACTATCGACACCGATCACAGAAGAAAAGCGCATCACGCCCTTGCCCTGCGCGCATTCCTTGCGCAGTCTCGCGCGCAAGGGAAATCGAGGAGAGGAGAAATGCCATGACATGCGCCGGGATCGCCGGATTTGACCTGTCCAACCCGCCGGAAGGGTTCCGTGATGATCCGTTTCCCTATTATGCCGATCTGCTTGCAAGCCACCCGGTGCTGCCCCAACCTGACGGATCAGTCCTGATCACGCGTCACGCGGACCTTGATGCCATCTACCGCGACACAATGCGCTTCTCATCTGACAAGACCGTTGTTTTTGAACCGAAATTCGGGCGCGATTCGCCGCTATACGCGCATCACACCTCCTCGCTTGTGTTCAATGACCCACCCTTGCACACCCGCGTGCGCAAGATCATGACCTCGGCCCTGACCCCGCGCGCAATCGCGCGGATGGAACCGGGACTGGTGGCGGCGGTCGACAATTTGCTCGACCAGATGCAAGGCCGCGCTTCGGTGGACCTGATCGAGGATTTCGCCTCGGCCATTCCGATCCAGATCATCGGCAACCTGCTGGATGTCCCCCATGACGAACGTGGCCCCCTGCGCGATTGGTCACTGGCGATTCTGGGCGCCCTAGAGCCGGTTTTGAGCGATGCGGAACTGACCCGCGGAAACCGCGCGGTTGAAGAGTTCGTGGCCTATCTGCAAGACCTTGTCGCGCGGCGGCGTGCGCAACCGGGCGACCCTGAAACCGATGTTCTGACCCGCCTGATCCAAGGCACCAGCGCAGGCGAGCAACTGTCCGAGCGCGAGTTGTTGCAAAACTGCATTTTCATTCTGAATGCGGGCCATGAAACCACCACCAACCTGATCGGCAATACGCTGGCCCTGCTGCATGACCACCCTGACCAACTGGCGGGGCTAAAAGCTGACCCGACCTTGCTCAACAGCACAATCGAGGAAAGCTTGCGCTATCTTTCGCCCAACCAGTTCGGGAACCGCGAAACCACGCAAGCGGTCACAATTGGCGGGGTGGACATCGCGCGCGGGACCAATCTGCATCTGTGCATCGGGGCTGCCAACCGCGACCCGGACGTGTTCGACCACCCGCAGCGTTTCGACATTGCCCGCAAGCCCAACCGCCATCTGGCCTTTGCAGGCGGGCCACATATCTGCGTGGGCCTGACCCTCGCGCGGATGGAAGGGCGCATCGCCGTGGATCGCTTTCTGGCGCGCTTTCCAGACTACAGCTTGAAGGTCGGGCGCATACCGGGCGGGCGCATCCGTTTTCGCGGCTACGCCGCCCTGCCCGCCCGTTTGTGACGCGCAGCGTTCAAACCAGAAAATCCGCATGGGGCAGCAAGGGCAGCGACCGCACCCGCTGGCCGGTCAGGGCAAACAGCGCATTGGCCAGTGCGGGCATGGCAGGCGGCGTGCCCGGCTCTCCGACCCCACCCATATGCGGATTGTCCTGCACAATCGCCACCTCGATACGCGGCGTGTTGAACATACGCAGCGCATCATATTCGGGGAAATTGCCCTGATCCGCGCGCCCGTCGGTAAAGGTAATCTCGCCCATCAGCGCCGCCGACAGCCCGTAAATCAGCCCCGATTCCATCTGTGCGCGCACGATTGCAGGGTCCAGCACAAGGCCGGGATCACAGGCCATGAAAGCGCGTGCAATGCGAATGCCGCCATTCTCACGTTCCAGATCAATCACAACGGCTGTCGGCGTTCCAAATGACCAAGTCATCGCCACCCCGCGCCCCACCTCCTCGGGCACAGGCGCGCCCCAGCCTGACAGATCGCGCACACTCTCCAGCACACCGCCCGCGACGGGGCTTTCCGCGCCGACATGATCCAGCCGGAATTGCAACGGATCACGGCCCGCCGCATGGGCCAACTCGTCAATAAAGCACTCATGAAAGTACCCGTTGAAGGAGCTGCCCACCGCCCGCCAGAACCCGATTGGCACATCCAGTTCCGCCAGATGGCCCGCAACGCGGTAATTCGGGATTTCATAGGGCTGGTCAAACGCGCCCTCGACATGGCCCTTATCCGGCCCGCCCATCTCGCGCCCGATGATCCGCCCTATGGCCGCACGCGTCACGGACGGGGCGGCGATCTTGGCATCAAACAACACTGCACGCCCCTCCGTCACAGCGCCGCGCATACGGGCAATGGCGGCGGGACGGTAGAAATCATGGCGCATGTCCTCTTCGCGCGACCATGTCAGTCGGATCGGGGTTTCCGGCAACATCGCGGCCAGAGTTGCCGCCTGACGGGTGACATCCGTCTCGACCCGGCGCCCGAAACCACCGCCCAAAAACACCGTATGCAGAGTGACATTTTCCACTTCAATTCCAGCCGCTTCCGCCGCGACTTTCGCGTGCTCGCGCGGGGCCTGATTGCCCACCCAGAGTGTCAGATGTCCGTCTTGCAGCACGGCAGTGGCGCCCATCGGCTCCATCGTTGAATGGGCTAAGAACGGCACGCGGTATTCCACTTCGATCTCTGCCGCCACCTCATCGGGCGCGCCCTGATCGCGCATGGTAGAATTAGGCCGCGCGTCAAAAGCCCGCGCGATCTGGTCGAACATCGCATCGGGTGTGGCGGGCAAGGGCGAGGGGGTCCAGTCAATCTCGACCGCTTCTGCCCCTTGCATCGCGGCCCAAGTGTTGCTGCCAATCACCGCCACCCCATCGCCCAGATCAAGCACCTGCTCGACCCCTGCAAGGGCCAGCGCGGGTGCGGGGTCAAACCCTGCCATGCCGCCCCCCAGATAGGGGCAGTTCCGCACGGTCGCAAACTTCATCCCCTCCAGCACGATATCGGTGGAGAACTGCGCCTGCCCTGTCACCTTGGCGCGCATGTCGCTGCGCGGCAGCGACCGGCCCAGCAATGTCCAGTCATCAGGGTTGCGCAGGGCCACTTGTGGCACATCGCGTGTTGCGGCTTCTGACGCCAGATCACGATAGTCGATCTTGGTGCCATCTGGCGCAATGACATGGCCCAATTCCGTGCGTAAATCGCCGGCATCGACACCCATCCGCTCCGCCGCCACCGCCTTCAGCGCCTCACGCGCCGAGGCACCCGCCATGCGCATCCGCGTAAACCCGTCCACGGTCGAGGTAGAGCCGCCAGTCACCTGCAAGCCCAACAATTTGCTGGCCGCGCCCAGCCCTTCGGTCACGCGGCGTTGCCAATCTTTCATGTTATATTCAGGCACCGGCAAGGCCCCATGCGCCAGCGCGGCATTGAAATAGGCCGCAGCGGGTGGGCCGTGCAGAACGCGCAGGTTTTCCCAATCGGCGTCCAGTTCCTCGGCCACAAGGGCGGCCAGCGTTGTGTGCACCCCCTGCCCCATCTCGGCGCGCGGCGCGATGATGCTGATGCCTTGCTGGTCAATAATGACATAAGGGTTCAGGCTGGCCCCCTGTTCAGGGCGCAGAGGGTTCGTGACAGGCTTGCGGACCTGATACACCCCGAACGCAGCCCCGCCAGCTACAGCCACAGCCCCCACCAGAAGAGTGCGACGCGTGATTTTGCCAAGCCTGCTCATCCTGCGCGCCCTCCGTTCAGGACGCGCGCAGCGTCATGGATGGCCGCGCGAATGGCCGAATAGGTGCCGCAGCGGCACAGATTGCCGCCCATCGCGGCGTCGATGTCTTCATCCGTCGGGTCCGGGTTTTCAGATAGCAAGTCTGCGGCCTGCATGATCTGGCCAGACTGGCAAAAGCCGCATTGCGCAACCTGATGGCGGACCCACGCCTCTTGCAAGGGCGCAAGGGTGTCGTCTTGCGCCATCCCTTCAATCGTCGTGACATCGCCCCAGACATCGCCAACTGGTATCTGGCAGGCGCGCACTGCCTCGCCGTCGATATGCACGGTGCAGGCGCCACAGGCCGCTATACCGCAGCCGAATTTGGTGCCGGTCAGGCCGAAATCATCCCGCAGCACCCACAAAAGCGGTGTCTCGGGTGCCATATCGGTCTGCCTTGGGGTTCCGTTCACAACAAATGTCACTGTCATCGCATCCGCCTGCTTGCTCTCGAGCCACACCAAAACAGTAGCGCGACCGCGCAATTATTCATGAAACAATATAGTATTTTTTTTAACGCCGTCGCGCGGCTGCAAGCACCGGCCCGTGGCCTTGCTCCTGAATCACGACCACAACGGGATCATCGCCGCTGGTATGGACAGAATGCCGGAATGGGTTGACGCCGTCCCATGTGCCGATCACCTCCCAAGAGGTGACTATGTTACGGTAGACAACGGATTTGCCGTTATTTTCGCCACCGGTGATATCGACAGTCTCTGCGTCGCGGTAGCGCACCAATTGCACATCTGCGGCATAGGCAAGCCCGTCCTGCGCCACAGCCTCGATACTGACTTCGCTGCCGGGGCTACCTGTCAGTGTAAGCCGCACATCCGTATCAGAAACGAAGATCGACAAATGCCGCGCCAATGTTCCCATTACCTGCTGCTCGGATGACCCTTTCACTTCATCAATCCCGCCAATAATCATTTGCGGCGTGTAGACCGAAGCGCGCCCCTTGGAGCGTGCGTAATCCTTTTGTCGTTTGCTGAACTTCGACTTGCCGAAACTGTCGGCCCAGCCAATGTAATCCCAGTAATCCACATGCAGTGCCAGCGCTATGACATCATCGCGGTCGGCCAGCGCATCAAGCAATCTGTCCGCTGGGGGGCAGGCTGCGCAGCCTTGAGATGTAAATAATTCCACAAGCACAGGGCTTTGCTGCGCAACGGCAGGTGTTGCCAGACCAAGGATCGCAGATATCAATACTCCGCAGCGATTGGCCAGCCTCATGTGAGTATCCTGTTTGTTTCGGTAGCGCTGATCTAACCATGCACGGATGCCGGGGCCAATCAAGGTTTTGCGAGTACCCTGAAACGCGACAAGAACGCAACACCGGCCCCAAGTGGCAAAGCAGATGAATTTTTTGTGCACAACGGTATACAAATCGCCGGATTTTACTTGATCGGCCTTGCCAGAAAAGGGTATGGCATGGTCAGCAACAGCCATTTTCACCCTCAAGGGAGGCCAAAGCCCCATGACCGTATTCGTCGGAAAAGACAGCGCAGGCACGCGCAAGACCCTTAGTGCAGGCGGCAAAACCGTTGCCTATTACTCCATTCCCGCCGCAGAGGCTGCGGGCTTGGGCACGTTCTCGAAATTGCCTGCCGCGCTGAAGGTCGTGCTGGAAAACATGCTGCGCTTTGAGGATGGCAACACTGTCACCCTTGATGACATCAAGGCCTTCTCGGACTGGGCGGCAAATGGCGGCAAGAACCCCCGCGAAATCGCCTATCGCCCTGCCCGCGTTCTGATGCAGGATTTCACCGGCGTTCCGGCAGTGGTCGATCTGGCCGCCATGCGCGACGGGATCAAGGCATTGGGCGGCGACGCACAGAAGATCAACCCGCTGAATCCTGTTGATCTGGTCATTGACCACTCGGTCATGATTGACGAATTCGGCAATCCGCGCGCCTTCCAGATGAATGTCGACCGCGAATATGAACGCAACATGGAACGTTACACCTTTCTGAAATGGGGTCAGGGCGCGTTCAACAATTTCCGCGTTGTACCACCGGGCACCGGCATCTGCCATCAGGTGAACCTCGAATATCTGGCCCAGACCGTCTGGACCGACGAAGACCAGAATGGCGAAACTGTCGCTTATCCCGACACGCTCGTCGGCACCGATAGCCACACCACTATGGTCAACGGTCTGGCCGTGCTGGGCTGGGGTGTCGGCGGGATCGAGGCCGAGGCCGCGATGCTGGGCCAGCCTGTCTCCATGCTGATCCCTGAAGTTGTCGGCTTCAAACTGACCGGCGCGATGCTGGAAGGGACCACGGCGACCGATCTAGTGCTGAAGGTCGTGCAAATGCTGCGCGCGCATGGCGTGGTTGGCAAATTCGTCGAATTCTACGGCGACGGGCTGGACCACCTGCCGCTGGCCGACCGTGCGACCATCGCCAATATGGCACCTGAATATGGCGCAACCTGCGGCTTCTTCCCGATTGATCAGGAAACCTTGCGTTATCTGGAGCAGACTGGCCGCGACAAAGATCGCATTGCGCTGGTCGAAGCTTACGCAAAAGAAAACGGGTTCTGGCGCGGTGCGGATTATGCCCCCGTCTACACCAGTACGCTTGAATTGGACATGGGCACCGTTGTACCCGCCATTTCTGGTCCCAAGCGCCCACAAGACCATACGCCACTGGACCGTGCGGCCGAGAAATTTCTCGACGTTGTGTCCGAATATCGCGGTGTTGCTGCCGATGCCGATGCGGGCGATATGGCCGACGAAGGGCCTGCCCCATCCGCCCCTGCCGACCCGCGCAAAACAGCAACAGTCGATGGCGAGGGTTACACCTTGCGCGACGGCTCGGTCGTGATCGCGTCGATCACATCCTGCACAAACACTTCCAACCCCTATGTCATGATTGGGGCCGGTCTGGTTGCGCGCAAGGCGCGTGCACTGGGTCTGACCCGCAAGCCTTGGGTGAAAACTTCGCTTGCACCCGGTTCTCAGGTCGTGTCCGCCTATCTGGAAGCGGCAGAGCTGCAAGAAGACCTGGACGCCATCGGCTTCAACCTTGTGGGCTATGGCTGCACCACCTGCATTGGCAATTCCGGCCCGCTGCAAGAGGAAATCTCGAAGGCGATTAGCGACAACGATCTGATCGCCACGTCTGTCCTGTCAGGCAACCGCAACTTTGAAGGGCGCATCAGCCCGGATGTGCGCGCGAACTATCTGGCCAGCCCGCCGCTGGTGGTCGCCTACGCGCTGGCCGGTGATATGAATATCGACATCACCAAAGACCCAATCGCACAAACGCCCGACGGCAAGGATGTCTACCTGAAAGACATCTGGCCCACCCAGAAAGAAGTCGCCGATTTGGTACAGCAAACCGTCACGCGCGAAGCGTTCCAGTCGAAATATGCCGATGTCTTCAAAGGCGACGAAAAATGGCAGGGCGTCGAGACGACCGATTCCGAAACCTATGACTGGCCTTCCAGCTCGACCTATATCCAGAACCCGCCCTATTTCCGCGACATGCCGAAAGAGGCAGGCACCATCTCGGATATTACCGGCGCACGCGTGCTGGCCATCCTCGGCGACATGATCACCACCGACCACATCAGCCCGGCAGGCAGCTTCAAGCAATCCACGCCCGCTGGTAAGTATCTGGAAGAGCGTCAGGTGCCAGTGCGCGAGTTCAACAGCTACGGATCGCGTCGGGGCAACCATGAAGTGATGATGCGCGGCACTTTCGCCAATATCCGCATCCGCAACGAGATGCTGGACGGCGTCGAGGGCGGCTATACCAAAGGCCCCGATGGCGAGCAAAGCGCCATTTTTGACGCGGCGATGGCCTATCAGAATGATGGAACACCTTTGGTCATTTTTGGCGGCATCGAATATGGCGCAGGCTCGTCACGCGACTGGGCGGCAAAAGGCACCAACCTGCTGGGCGTCAAGGCCGTGATCGCCGAATCGTTCGAGCGCATCCACCGCTCCAATCTGGTCGGCATGGGCGTCATCCCCTTCGAATTCACGGGCGGCGATACGCGCAAATCGCTTGGCCTGACGGGTGACGAAACCGTCTCGATCACGGGGCTGGAGGGCGATCTGAAACCGCTTTCCGAAGTGCCCTGCACGATCACCTATGCGGATGGGCGCGAGAAAACGATAGCACTCAAATGCCGCATCGATACCGCCATTGAGAAGGAATATGTCGAGCATGGCGGCGTGCTGCACTATGTGCTGCGCAATCTTGCCAAGGCGGCATGACGCGGCGCGTCATACTGATAACTGGTGCCGCCCGAGGGATCGGGCGCGCCATTGCAGATGTCTTGGCCCCGGATCATGACCTTGCAATCACCTACAAGACCGCGGCAGAGGATGCCGCGGTCTTTTGCCAACAGCACCCCCAAACGCTTGCCCTACAGGCCGACCTGCGCAGTGCAGACCCGACAGCGCTGATTGCCTCAGTAATTGCGCGCTTCGGGCGGCTGGACGGGCTGGTGAATAGTGCGGGCCTTATCAGCGCCGAACCCCCGCCAGATGCATTCGACATGGCACTTGCGCAAGACATTCTTCACGTTAATGCGCTCGCCCCGATGGCCCTTATCAGCGCGGCACTGCCGCATTTGCCGCGCGGTGGTGCAATCGTCAACATCACCAGTATCAATGCCCGTTTTCCACCCGCCTCTGCCCCGGTTTACGGCGCGAGCAAGGCTGCGCTGGAAAACCTGACCATCGGCTGCGCCAAGGCGCTTGGCCCGCGCAGCATTCGAGTGAATGCCGTGGCACCGGGGGCGATTGAACGCGATTATGCGCCGCGTTCCGCAGAAATGATCAAGCGATTCACCGATGAAACCGCGCTGTCGCGGCTGGCCCAACTGGATGAGGTGGCGCAGGCCGTGCGCTTCCTGCTCTCGGACGCGGCCAGCGGCATAACGGGAACTGTGCTGCCTGTCTCAGCAGGCTTTCGACTTTGATAGATTTTGCATCGCCTTGACCTGAAAACCATCGCAGGTCAGTTGCTTGACGCCACCACGCCACACGGCTAGGCAGGCGCTCACACTCGACCAGGAGCCACGCCCCATGTCTACCCGCATCATCGCCCTAACACTCCTCGGCCTTGTGATGGGCTTTATCATCTTGATGGCGTCCGTGTCTTTCTTCGTGCGCGAGCCGCTGCCAATCGTCGGCGCAAACCAGACCTTGTTGCTTCACACAGTGGAACTGACCCCGCAAATCCGCACATCGGTTGCCATTGACGGCGGCTACCGAGTTGACCTGACAGTCGAGCATTCAGAGGCACAAGACCCGCAAGTGGTGCTGCGCCCCGTCGGCGGTCAGGCAATCATGCTGGACACAGGCACGGATAGCAGCGGCGCATGGTCCGGCTCTGGCCAGATGACGCGTCCAGG
Organism: Roseinatronobacter monicus; assembly: GCF_006716865.1. NCBI lineage: Bacteria > Pseudomonadati > Pseudomonadota > Alphaproteobacteria > Rhodobacterales > Paracoccaceae > Roseinatronobacter > Roseinatronobacter monicus. The sequence goes on from NZ_VFPT01000001.1 coordinate 1,776,151, forward strand.
CCGTTGGGAGCTGATCCTGACCAACGGCACAGAGCGCGAGATCATGCCCTTCATCGTGCGCGAATAATCACGACCCTTTGGCAAAGACGAAAGCGCCCGTGTGGCGCGTATAGCCCGCCACCTCGTAAAAGCTGACCGCATCCGGGGCTGATAGCAGCAAACAGGTTTTGACGCCCGATGCCTCTGCCGCCGTGCGCGCAAGCAGCGCCTTGCCAATGCCCCTGCCCTGTTGCGCGCGATCTACGCACAGATCAGAGCAATACAGGCAATAGGCCCAATCAGTGATCGAACGGGCAACCCCCACCAAGCGCCCAGCATACCGCGCGGTGACCACCAGTTGCGCGCCGCGCAGCATGGCATCCAGCCGCGTCAGGTCTGTGGGTCGGCGCGCGGCCAGCCCTGACGATGTCAAAAGCGCCGCAAATTCTGCGGCGCTCAGATCCGGTTCCAACTGATAGCTTACGCTCACCGCGCAGCCGCCTGCTCGATCGCGGGGCGAATGCGGTTGGCGACAACCTCGCGTGTGATTGGCCCTGCAAAGCGCAAGACGATTGTCCCGTCCCCTGCCACGACATAGGTTTCCGGCACGCCATACAGGCCCCAATCCAGCGCCATCCTGCCTGCCGCATCTGCTCCGCTCGCGGCAAAGGGATTGCCCAATTCGTCCAGAAACTCCAGCGCACGATCTGGCTGGTCGCGGTAGTTGATCCCATAGACGGGCAATTCCAACGCCAATTCTTCCAGCAACGGATGCTCGGCCCGACAAGGCGCACACCACGAGGCCCAGTAATTCACCAGTTTCACCTCGCCGTCGCGCAAGGTGTCATCGTCGAACATCTCCAGATCCCCCAACTGCGTCAGCATCACAGCAGGTGCCGCCTGCCCTTCGCGCGCAGAGGGCAGTGCTTCACGATCCTCTCGCAGATTTCCGAACCAAAACAATGCGGCGAGTGCCAAAAACAACACTGGCGGCAAGAACATCAGCGGTCTGAATTTACCCATTCTCTCCTCGACGTGACTCAATTTCATTCAGCTGTCGGCGCACCGAGCGGCCTCGCACCCAATACCACAGCACCAGAACCCCGATCAGTCCCAATGACACAAGATAGGCCAGCGATACTTCCAGCGCATAGCGTCCAAGATCGGGCATCATGCCATCCGCTCCCGCGTGACAAGCGCCTTCATACGGCGCGCCCGGATTTCAGTGCGCGTGCCCGCCAGCACAAGCGTCAGGAAAATCAGCCCAAAGCCCACCATGCAGGTGTAAAGCGGTGCCTTATACGCCCAATCCATACGTGTGCCGGGTGCCACCGACAGCGACGCCCCCTGATGCAAGCCCTGATTCCAGAAATTTGCCGCATAGCGCGACAGCACCGCGAAAACCGATCCCACCAGACAAAGCACAGCCGTCAGGTCCGCACCAGTATCGGGGTCATCAATTGCAGACCACAGCGCAATATAGCCCAGATAGAACAGGAACAGGATCAGAAAGCTGGTCAGGCGCGGATCCCACGCCCACCATGTGCCCCACATCGGCTGGCCCCAGACTGCGCCCGTTATCAACCCGATCAAGGTCATGACCAGCCCCACAGGGGCCGCCGCCTTGGCCGCCAAGGCGCTGACATGATGCCGCCGGATCAACCACACAAGCGAGGCCACCAGCATCATCACCCACGCATTGATCGCCATCATGGCGGCGGGCACATGAAGGAACACGATCTTCACAGTGGACCCCTGCCGAAAATCATCCGGCGTAAAGAAAAACCCCCAGATCAGCCCGGTCGCTGTCACGACAAGCGCTGCCACCGCCACAATCGGCAACAGCCAATCTGTGGTCCGCATGAATTTCAGCGGGTTTGCATATTCCCAAAAGGACGCCATGAGACTTACCTATCTTTCACTTGGGTCGCTCTCAACTCCGCATCGCGCGGCTCACCGAAGGTTTATCCGCAGCACATGGGCAGATGCAAAGGGCAATATTGCCACAGCCCCCGCCGTGATGCCCGCAAGCAGCGCCAGCGGCGTGTCAACCGCCAGCCCCATCGCCCCGCGCGACACCACTTCTGCGCCGAAAACGAGTGTCGGAATATATAAAGGAAGCACCAGCAAGGACAGCAACAATCCCCCCCGCTTCAACCCGACAGTCAGCGCCGCGCCGAAAGTGCCGATAACCGACAAGGCCGGCGTGCCCAAAGCCAGCGACACGATCAGCCAGACATAGGCCTCGCCGGGCAAGAACAGCAGCAACCCCAAGACTGGCGAGATCAGAACCAACGGCAGACCCGTCGTCAGCCAATGCGCCAGTGCTTTGATGCTGACCGCCGCTTCCAGCGGCACCGGCGCTGTCGCCAACAGGTCAAGCGAGCCATCCTCGAAATCCAGCGCAAAGATCCGGTCAAGCGACAACAAACAGGCCAGCAGCGCGCCAACCCACAAAATACCGGGCGCGATGCGGGCCAGAATCTGCGGCTCCGGCCCCACGCCCAACGGCACCAGCACAGCCAGTATCAGAAAAAACGCAAGCCCCAGCCCAAAGCCACCGCCCGCCCTAAAGGCCAGTCGCAAATCCCGCATCAACAGCGCGATCACAAGAATGCCTCATCAAAACTGCCGCGGCCCGGTTCTGGCAAACGGGCTTTGAAGCGCGACAAATCAAGGATCTCGGCCTCTGGCAGACCCAGATCAATATGCGTGGCCATCACCGCCATTCCTCCGCCAGCCAGATGCTGGCGCACCACATCCACAAACAGCGCAACCGACGCCGTATCCAGCGAGACTGTGGGCTCGTCCAGCACCCAGACCGGTCGACCCGTCACCATCAACCGTGCCAGTCCAAGCCGCCGCTTTTGTCCCGCTGACAGGTTTTGCGCCGCGCGTTCCGCCAGACCGCGCAAATTCATCTGCTCTAGCGCAGTATCAATTCCGATGGTGCCATAAATCGCCGCCCAGAAACGCAGGTTTTCCGCCACGGTCAGGGTGGCCTTGATCCCATCGGCATGTGCCGCATAGGCAATGGCATCAGGCGCACAGTCAATCTTGCCCGCCAATGCGGGCTGCAATCCGGCAATGGTGCGCAACAAGGTTGTCTTGCCGCAGCCGTTGGGTCCGCGCAACACGAGGGCCGCACCGGGGGTCACTGTGAAACTTACCCCCTCCAACAAGGCAAGCCCCCCCCGTGCGCAGGCAATATTCGTTACACCAAGCGCCACAGGCTGCCCCGCTGCGCACAAACCCGCATCATTTTCTTGCAATAAATACTCAAATCCCGCCCTCAGCCCACAGGCAAAACGGCAAGGGCAACGCGCCTCTGTTCGGACAGCAGAACGTTATATGTCCGACAGGCGGCGGGGCTGTCCATTGCCTCGACCCCCAATCCGGCATCCTCCAGCGCGCCCCGCAAGGGTGCCGGAATATGCGCAATCTCACCGCCTGTGCCGATGAACACGACATCCACTTGTCCAGCCAGCGCCAGCAGCGCTTCGGTGTCGTCATATCCGCCCCATGGCAGCACCTGCCCTGGCACGACCAGCAAAGGGGCCTCATGCGCCACGCCGCCGATGCGGAAGAAACCCGGCCCGTATCCTTCGACGGGCTGAGCCGCACCGAAATCAACTTCGGTCAGGCGCATCTCAACTCTCCTTGACGCCGAACTGGGTGCCTGCCGTATCACCCGAATTCTTGGACCAGTCGCGTTTGACCCCAAGCCGCAGCAACACCGCCGAGGCCACGAAGACCGAGGAATACGTCCCCACGATCACACCCCAGATCATGGCAAATACAAATCCACGGATCACATCGCCCCCAAGGATGAACAGCGCAAGCAGTGCGAGCAATGTGGTGACCGAGGTCATCACCGTGCGCGACAGCGTCTCGTTGATGGACAGGGTCAGCACTTCCTTGAGAGGGCGCTTTTTGTATTTGATCAGGTTCTCGCGCACCCGGTCAAACACCACCACCGTATCATTCAGCGAGTAGCCCACGATTGTCAGGAGTGCAGCAATAATCGCCAGATCAAAGCGGATCTGTAGCACGCTGAAAATCCCGATTGTCAGCACAATGTCATGCACCAATGCGGCCACCGCGCCCACAGAGAACTGCCATTCAAAGCGCAGCCAGATATAGAACAGCACCGCCGCAAGCGCCAGAACCACCGAGATGATGGCTGACTGGATCAACTCCCCCGACACCTTTGGCCCGACCGAATCTACGGCGGCAAAAGTCAGCGTCGGGTCCAAACCCTGCAACGCGTCGCGCACCGCAGAAATCTGTTCTGTGGTGATGGCCTCTGTGCCTTCCTGTGCCTGAATACGCACCATCGCAACATGACGATCAGTCCCGAAGGCAGGGTCGAACACTTCTGTGATGGCCACATCGCCAAAGCCCAGCGGCATAATCGCCGCGCGGTATTCGCCGATATCGACCGGGGCCTGCGCCTCGGTGCGGATCGAGGTGCCGCCACGGAAATCGATGCCGAAATTCAGCCCCATCACCGCGAACGCGACGATCGACAGCACCATCGCCACCACAGAGCCGCCGAAAGTTGTCTTCCAATGACGGAAGAAGTCAACAGAGGTGCCTTGCGGAACCAGTTTAAGTCGCATGTTCAACCCCTCAGATTGCGAGTGTTTTCGGGCGTCTGCGCTCGAAATAGATAACCATCATCAGCCGCGTGACCATCAGCGCCGTAAAGACCGACGTCAGAATGCCCAAGCCCAGCGTGATCGCAAAGCCCCGCACCGGACCAGAGCCCATCGCAAACAGGATCAATGCTGTGATGAAAGTGGTGATATTGGCATCCAGAATGGCTGACAATGCCTTGTCATAGCCCAGCTCGATGGCACGCGCTGGCCCTTTCGCCGTTCGCATTTCTTCGCGTATTCGCTCGAAGATCAGCACTGTCGCATCAACGGCCATACCGATTGTCAGCACGATCCCGGCAATGCCCGGCAGCGTCAGCGTGGCCCCGATCAGCGACAGAAGCGCAAATATCATCGAGATGTTCAGCAACAATGCGATATTGGCGATGATCCCGAATATGCCATAGCTGGCCAGCATGAAGCCCAGCACCGCGACCATCGCCACCATGGCGGCAATGCGGCCCGCGTCGATACTGTCTTGCCCCAATTCAGGGCCAACTGTGCGCTCTTCCAGAAAATCCATCTCGGCGGGCAGCGCGCCTGCGCGCAGCAACACGGCGAGTTGGCTTGTCTCCTCAACTGTGAACCGGCCTGTGATAATGCCCGAGCCGCCGGGAATATGGCTTTGGATCACAGGGGCAGAAATCACCTCGCCGTCCAGCACAATGGCGAAGGGATTGCCGATATTCTCGGCGGTATAGATGCCGAAAGCGCGCCCACCTGCCGGATTGAAGCGGAAATTCACTGCTGGGCGGTTGTTCTGGTCCATGCCGGGCTGTGCATCAACCAGCTGTTCGCCGGTCACGACAGGTGTTTGTTCCAGAATGTAATAGCTTCCCGGCTCGTCTATCGACGGATAGATCACCTGCCGGGGTTCGGGAACCTGATCGGGGTTTGACGTCACATTCACAACCGGATGAAAGGTCAAGCGCGCGGTTGTGCCGATCAGCTCTTTCAGTTCTTCCGCAGAGCCGATGCCGGGCACCTGTATCAGAATCCGATCCGAGCCTTGGCGTTGAATGGTAGGCTCTCGCGTGCCTGCCTCATCCACGCGTCGACGGATGATTTCCAGCGACAGACGCATTGTGCGTTCATCCGTGGCAACGCGCTCGGCCTCGGACAGGGTGACGACGATATCTTCGCCCTCTACACGTACTTCCAGATCACGGGCCTGCGAAAACCCCGAGATTGACTGTGTCGGCTGCGCCAGTTCGCGCACGAAGCTGGCCGCCTCGTCAATCGCATCTGTATTGGTGATGCGCACCCGCAATTCGCCCGGATCATCGGATGGAATGCGCCGCACCGCGCCTACGACGTCACGGTCGTCACGCAGCCGGTCGCGCACCGAGGGCCACATGCCGTCAATGCGGTCTGCATAGACTTCTGACACACGCACTTCTGCCAGCAGATGTGCGCCACCGCGCAAATCCAGTCCCAGATTGACCAGGAACGACGGCAGGAAGAACGGCCACGCTGCGCGCGCGTCCTGCATCGCAGCATCGCCTTGCCCTGCCTCAATCATTGCAACGGCATCATTATGTCGCTCAACCCGGTCATAGAACAGGTTGGGAATAGCGAACAACAGCGCCAAAGCGCAGATTGACCAGATCAAGACGCGTTTCCACATCGGTATTTGCAGCATCAGAGCATCGCCCCCGGGTGTTCAGGTGTCAGGACAGGCCGTACAGGACTGTCATTCTTTCGCAGCAGGCTCTGTCTTGGAAATCACATTGGCGATGGTCGCCTTGAGAACGCGAACCTTGACGCCCTCTGCAATCTCGACCTCTGCCTCGCCATCTTCCTTGACCTTGACCACTTTGCCGATGATCCCGCCTTGGGTCACGACCTGATCGCCGCGCCGCAATGCACCGACCATTGCCTGATGTTCCTTCATCTTTTTCTGCTGTGGACGGATCAGCAGGAAATACATGATGACGAAGATAAGAATAAAGGGAATGATCGAAATCAGACCGCTGGCGGCACCGGCATCTTGCGCATAGGCAGGTGTAACGAACATGGAAGCTCCTGTCATTTGAAACCCGAAAATCCGGGCATGAAAGCACGCCCCGGACACGTATCCAAAGGGCAATTTCGCGCGCACCCTACTGGCAGGCGCGGATATTGGCAAGGCGAAGGCGGGGCGATTCAAATCTGGTTTTCATCCCATCCGGACGAAAAAGCGTGAACACCCTGTCTTGCCTGCAAGCGATTCACCACCGCCCGGACAATGCGCGCAGCAAAAGACTGCCCCGGCGCTTGAATTCCGAGCTTTGTATCCCGCCTGCCTGCACAAGATGCGGCGCTTTCGCAGCGGTTGTCAGGATTGCATCCGCCTGCCATCCCGTCAGCATGACCGGCAGCGCACAGGCGGGCACTTTGGCGCGCTGTGCCCGCGCGCGCTTTAGCCGCATCAACCCAGCCTGCGCCAGCGCCGCGACAGCATTGTCGCGCCCATCCACCAGCGGAATACGCCCCGCCGCTTCGAGGCGCGGAACAGCCAGCAACCAGTTCGCCAGCCCGGCCGCATAGCCCATGTCGCGCAGCGGCGCTTCGGCCTGCGGCCCCACCCCCAAGGCCAACGCGCCCAGCCACATCAGATGGCCGCTGGTCGCGTTCAGGTGCGCCTCCAGTGCCGCGTTATCGGCAAAGGGGTCGCGGTAGATATCCCAGCGCCGCGCGGCGATCATCTCATGACCCAACGCAAGCGGCAGGTCAGCGGCGCGCCAGAGTTCGGCCAAGGGGCTTGCCACCTCATGGGCGCGCGGCGCTTTGCCTTGTGCAATCTCGTCCAGCACATCTGCCCAGAATTGCAGCCGCATCTCGGCAATCATCGGTTCTGCCGTCATCCACGGCGCGCGCGCGATTTCCAGATTGAAAGCATAAAGCGGCCAAAGTTGTTCACGGACATCTTCCGGCGCGGCCAAGGTCGCGGCATAGCGGTCGGGGTCACCAATGCGCAGCTTTTTTGCAAGATCATTCATGCGGCAAAGGTAAGTCCGGCGCGACCACCATCAAGGCATAGGCAATCTCGGACGGGGCCGCGCGCCAGCGCGCGATCTCGCGCTCGGCCTCGTCCAGCGCCTCACTCAATGCGCCGGTGGCCTCAGGGCGCAGCTTTGCGATGCGTTTGGCCATGGGGATATAATACGCCTCCCATGCGTCGCCGATCTGCATCTGCTCGCCCAACACGCGGTAGCCCGCCGCCGCGACCCGCGCCCGAATGCCTGCCACATCGGTGATTTGCGGATACTCGGCCCAGAAAGCGCGCGCAGCCTCGGACGGGCGGGACAAAAGACACGGCTCGGAAAACGCCACTGCCCCACCCGGTGCAAGTGCTGTGCGCCACCGCGTCAGCCCCTCGGTCACGCCCAGAAAATACAATGCACCCGCGCACCAGATCAGATCATACGGACCCTTCAGCGCGGCCATATCTTCCTGATACACCTGCACGCGCGCACCAAAGGGGGCCGTGCGCTTTTGTGCGGCTGCCACGAAATGGGCGATCTGGTCCACCGCGTCGATCTGCGCTTGTGGCCGTTCCTTGGCCAACGTGACCGTATCCGCACCCGACCCGCAGCCCGCATCGCAAATCCGCGCCGCTGACGGCGTTGCTGCGACCGACAAGGCCCAGCCAAGATCTGCCGCCGCCCCCGGCCCTTCGCGCGCCAGATCCGTGTAGAGCGTCAGAAAGGCGTCTTCGCGGGTCAGGTCGGACATGAGCGCACTCCGTCGCGCAGAAATTTCCAGACAACGGCATCGAGCAACGCCTCGAAACTCGCATCCACTATGTTGGGCGACACCCCCACGGTCGACCAGCGGCGGCCCTGCCCGTCCTCGGAATCGATGATGACGCGGGTCACAGCCTCGGTCCCGCCTTGGGTGATACGCACCTTGAAATCGACCAGCTTCATGTCATCAATCGCAGCCTGATAGGGGCCAAGATCTTTCGCCAGCGCTTTTGCCAGCGCATTGACCGGGCCGCGATCATGCCCCTCAGAATCCATCGATTCCGACACCGAGAGCTTCTTTTCGTCTCCGATCTTGACCACGACCACCGCCTCGGACAGCGTGACCATCTGGTTATACTTGTTCTTGCGCCGCTCGACCGTGACGCGGTAGCGCTTGACCTCGAAGAAATCGGGCACCTGCCCCAGCGCGCGCCGCGCGAGCAATTCGAAACTCGCCTGCGCGCTGTCATAGGCATAGCCCACGTCCTCACGCGTTTTGATCTCGTCGAGAATCACGCCAAGGCGCGGGTCGCCCTTGGCCACCGCAACGCCCATATCTTCCAGCCGCATACGCAGATTCGACTGCCCCGCCTGATTGGACATCGGCACCACGCGGGCATTGCCCACGGTCGCAGGCGCGATATGCTCATAGGTGCTGGGGTCTTTGAGAATGGCGCTGGCATGCAATCCGGCCTTATGCGCAAAGGCCGAGGCCCCGACATAGGGCAGCGTACGCAGCGGCACGCGGTTCAGAATATCATCCAGCTTGCGCGAAATGCGCAGCAGCCCCTGAAGCGCGTCATGGCTGACACCCGTCTCGAACCGGTCGGCATAGGCGGGCTTCAACAGCAGCGTCGGGATCAACGTGGTGAGCGAGGCATTGCCGCACCGCTCCCCCAACCCGTTCAGCGTGCCTTGAATGTGGCGCGCGCCGGCCTCTACAGCCGCCAGCGAACAGGCCACGGCTTGCCCCGTATCATCATGGCAATGAATGCCCAAGCGATTGCCCGGAATGCCGCTGTCAATCACCGCCTTGGTGATGGCCCGAATTTCACTTGGCAGCGTGCCGCCATTGGTGTCGCACAAAACCACCCAACGCGCGCCCGCATCATGGGCGGCGTGCAGGGCTTGCAAGGCGTAGTCCGGATTCGCCTTGTGGCCGTCAAAGAAATGCTCGGCATCAAAATGTGCCTCGCGCCCTTGGGCCACGCAATGTTTGATCGACGCACCAATATTGTCGATATTCTCATCAAGGCTGATCCCAAGGGCCGTGGTCACATGAAAATCATGGGTCTTGCCCACCAGACAGACCGCAGATGTGCCTGCATTCAGCACTGCCGCCAGCACATCATCATTCTCCGCGGACCGCCCCGCGCGCTTGGTCATGCCAAAGGCGGTGAAGATGGCCTTGGTTTGCGGTTTTGCGGCGAAAAACTCGCTGTCAGTGGGGTTCGCACCGGGCCAGCCGCCCTCGATATAGTCAATGCCGAGGCTGTCGAGCATGGCCGCGATGGCGTGTTTCTCCGGCGTCGAGAATTGCACACCCTGCGTCTGCTGGCCGTCGCGGAGCGTGGTGTCGTAGAGGGTGAGGCGCTCACGGGTCATTTGAGGGCCTCTAGTTTGCTGGGGTCGAAGTCACTTGGCACCCTCGCCGAGGGCCCACCTTGGAAGTTCTGAACCCTCAAGCCTGTACTTTCGAGTGCTCGCTTCAATGCATCAGCCGCCTCGTAATTCTTTTCCATTCTTAGCGACTGCCACTTTTCCAGAAACGGTACAATTTCATTTAAAAACAATGGAGTATTTCCACTCGACATCGTTCCTGAAAGTGTCACATGATACTCACGAAACCATTGCACATTTTCTGAATTAGGGAAACCAAGTAGAGTCATCGCAGACTTGAGCTCTGCGGTCTTATTGGCTTTCGCCAATTCATGAAGTCTCGCAATCGCAGCTGGTGTATTGAGATCATCCGCAAGCACGTCTGAAGCTGAAAAGTCGACTATGTTGCTAGCTTTGACACCTTCAGTCAAATTGTACCAACCAGAGAGCGTTCTCTTGCATTCTCGCGCTTTCTCCTCCGTCCAATCCATCGGACTCCGATAGTGCGTGGACAGCATCACAAACCGGATCACCTCGCCCGGCCAGCCCTGATCTAGCAAATCCCGCACTGTGAAGAAATTGCCCAAGGATTTGGACATCTTCTTGCCCTCGACCTGCACCATCTCGTTATGCAGCCAGTAGCGCGCAAATTCGCCATGCGCGGCCCCCTCATGCTTGTGGGCACAGCAAGATTGCGCGATCTCGTTCTCATGATGGGGGAATTGCAAATCAATGCCGCCACCATGAATGTCAAACCCATGCGGATGCGCCAGCGCTTCAGCGCTCAAGCGCCCCTCGGCCAGCGGTTTTTGCCACAGCAAGTCATCCGCCATGGCCGAGCATTCGATATGCCAGCCCGGACGCCCCCGCCCCCAAGGGCTGTCCCAACCCGGCTCTTCCGCGCTTGACGGCTTCCACAAGACGAAGTCCATCGGGTCACGCTTGTATGGTGCGACCTCGACCCGCGCGCCTGCGATCATGTCATCGACCGACCGGCCCGACAGCGCGCCGTAATCGGGGTAGCTGCGCACATCGAACAGCACATGCCCCTCTGCCGCATAGGCATGACCCTTGGCGACAAGCCCCTCGATCATCTCGACCATCTGGGCGATATACTCGGTCGCGCGCGGCTCGTGGTCAGGGCGCAGCGCGCCCAAGGCGTCCATATCCGCGTGATACCAGTCAATCGTCTCATCCGTCAGCGCGCGGATGATCTCGTTCAAGGGGCGTTTATCGCCCGCCTCCTGCAACACGCGTGCGCGGGTATTGATCTTGTCATCGACATCCGTGAAATTGCGCGCATAGGTCACCTGATCCGCACCATATTCATGGCGCAACAACCGATACAGCACATCGAACACCACGACAGGCCGCGCATTGCCCAAATGCGCGCGGTCATAGACCGTGGGGCCGCAGACATACATCCGCACATTCTGGGGGTCCAAGGGCACGAAGGGGTCTTTGCGGCGGGTGCGCGAATTGTGCAGTCTGATTTCGGTCATGCCATCCTCTCAAGGCGCGCGGGCCCGGCGGAAGGTGCTGTCAGACAAGGAAGAATGCCAAAAAGACCAACCGCCGAGAAACTCAGCGGCAAATGCAGCAGGTAATGATGCGGGTCAAGGTCTTCATGCGTGCGACCATATGCGCGCGAAACTGGCCTGCCAAGCCCGAAAATGCCAATGCCCGCGCCTTTGGAAGGAAAGGCGCGGGCAGGCAAGCCGATCAGCACTGGGAGAAACCGCGATCAGCCACTCTTCCGGTGCAAAGTCTCAGATGTCGGATGTCCTGCCCCGCACAAAAGATTGCACCACATAGACAAGGATCGCAAAGCCGACCGCCCCTGCGCCAAACACACCCAGCAGCACCAGCCAGTCAATCGGCCCGCCAATATCGCGAAAGCCCGAGTTCGTCATCAGCATGACAAACCACACGGCAAGGACACCGCCGACAGGCATTGACAGTTGCGCCAGCAGAAACTTGCGCATCGACATCGCCCGATCCCGGATCAAAACATACAGATATGCCGCTGTAATCGCGGCGGCGACCGCAACCATGGCCCAGAACAGACCTCGCCCAAACATCTCCTCGAACACGGCGATGATCGTCATGAAACTGAATTCTTCCATTCTCTTAACCTTTCTGCCGACAAGATTTCATTTTCTTGCCTCAAATACTCGCGGGGGAGACGGGCTTGCCCGCCGAGGGGGCGGCAGCCCCCTCATCACGTTTGCCTTCAAGCGCGACCGCGCAGCATGGCGTTATAGGTGGCTTTCAACGCGACTTCCTTCATCAGCCACGAAATCCACAACTCTTCCAGCGGGGCGATTAGGCCGGGAAAGGACGGCGTCAGATTGTCGTGATAGTCAAATTCCACCAGCATCGCGCGGCCAATGCGTGTGATCAGCGGGCAGGAAGTGTAGCCGTCATAGATGCGGGTGCCTTCGCGCCCGGCAATCTCGCTAACTAGGTGATCTTCGACCACAGGTATGTGGAACTTGACCGAAGCCGCTGTCTTGCCTTTGGGCACCCCGTCAATATCGCCGATCCCGAAGACATTGGGATAACGCGCATGGCGCAGGGTCTGCATATCCACTTCGATCCAGCCCTGATCTGTCCAGCGATCTGCCCAAGACAGGCCAGAATCGCGGATAACTTGCGGCGCGCGCTGGGGCGGGATGACATTGATGAAGTCCCAAGTATCCGTCACATCGCCTTCGGCTGTGGTATAGGTCGCAGTCTTTGCGCCAAGATCAATCCCTTTCAAAACATGCTGATAGCGGTAGGTGATGTCGCGCTCGTCCATGATCTGGCGCACACGGTGGTGAATGACCGGCACACCAAACAGGTTTGTTGCCTGTGCGTTATAGACAAATTCGCATTTGTCGCGGTTGCCCTTGGTGGTGGCGATATCTTCGGCCATAAAACACAGTTTGACCGGCGCGCCCGCGCATTTCATCTCGGTGGCGGGGCGGCCGAACATACCGACGCCGCCCTCACTGGTGAATTTATCCATCGCGTGCCAGCTAAGTTCTGCCAGTTCGGGGCTTGCGTAATGCGCAGATATGCCATTTTCGGGCCCGACCATGTTCAGGTCAAACCCTTCAATCGCGTCCCAATCCAGCACAAGGCCGGTTGCCACGATCAGATAGTCATACTCGATCCGCGTGCCGCCGGTTGTGGTGACGCGGTTGGCCTCGGGGTCGAGTTCGGCAGCATACTCGTTGATATAGCTAATCCCGCGTGGCAGCCATTGCTCGGTCGACGTGATGGCGTAATCTGCCTTGCGCAGGCCCGTGGCAATCAGCGTAAAGCCCGGCTGGTACCAGTGCTGCGGGCGTCCATCCAGAACCGTGATCTCTGCACCATCCAGCCGTTCAGACAGACGGTTGGCTATCGCGGCACCACCGGCGCCCGCCCCAAGGATCAGGATGCGCGCATTGGTCCGCACCTGTGCTGCCCGCGCGGGCTGCCCCGCCCCCAAGGCCAGTGCCGCGCCGCCGGTTGCAAGGCCAAGAAAGCCCCTTCGGCTGGCTGTGATCTGTTCAAGTTCCTTCATGCGCTCCCCCGATCTGTTCTGCATACATATGTTCACAATGTCATATATGATTATACGTATCTTTGATCCATATCAAAACGAACCGGGCAATCTGGCATGTGACAAATTATCCCACATCGATCCCTGCCACTTTGACACGGATCAAGGACCGAAGCGATTGAATGGCTGATATTCGGCACCAGAGGGAAACCATTAAACAACGGACCAAACGCGGTGAGTTGTTGAGGAGCGGCAACCATGCGACTGACGACCAAGACCAATCTTGCCCTGCGCACGCTCATGTTCTGCGCGGTCAACAAGGACATTTTGGTGCGCAAGCAAGACGCGGCCAAGGCGATCAATGCCTCAGAAAACCATCTGGCGCAGGTCATCAATAAACTGTCGCAAGAAGGGTTCATCACCACTTTGCGCGGGCGTCATGGCGGGTTTCATCTGGCACGCGCTGCGGACGTAATCAGCGTGGGGGCGGTGTTTCGGGCCTTTGAATCCGGCCTGCCCTTTATCGAGTGCTTCTCTGACAAAAACACCTGCCCACTAAAGGCGCATTGCGGCGTGCGCCCGCATTTGTCCCGCGCGGTCGATTCGTTTTATTCGGCACTGGACGAGTTGTACCTGAACGAACTGGTCAGCTGTAACTCTGGGCTAGAGGCCTTGCTGAGCATAAGTGGCCCGCGCGCGCCTGCGAAATGTGCGGTGCAGCCTGCACCACAACTGGCGGCCGAATGAACCCTGGCGCACAACTTTCAGCCCGCTTGTGCTGCCTGAATAAAAGCAGCCATGCGTTGCGCATCTTTCACGCCCGGCGCGCTTTCCACCCCTGACGAGACATCGACCTGCCGCGCCCCTGTCAGCCGAATGGCCGCGCCAACATTTTCCGGCGTCAGCCCACCCGCCAGAAGCCATGGACAAGGCCATTGCCGCCCCTGCAACAAGCGCCAGTCAAAGGCCAGCCCATTGCCGCCGGGCAGGCGTGCATTTTTCGGGGGCTTGGTATCGACAAGGATCTGGTCGCTTACCGTAAGATATTTGTCCAGATCCGCCAGATCATCTGCATCGGCAATTCCCACCACCTTGATCACTGGCAGGCCAAAGCGCGCCCGCACTTCGGCCACGCGCTCGGGGCTTTCATGTCCATGCAGTTGCAGGACATCCGCTGGCACGGCGTGAAGAAGCGCCCCAAGTTCATCGTTCTGCGCATCCACCACCAATGCGACCTTCGTAACACCTGCCGGCACGTCGCGCATCAGGACGCTGGCGCGCTCTGGCGTAAGGTAGCGGGGGGATGGGGGATAGAAATTGAAGCCCAAGTAATGCGCACCTGCCGAAACGGCACTGTCGATCGCCGCCGCGTTGGTCACACCGCAGATTTTCACATGGACTGCATCTGTCATAACGTCAGATCACTTGCTTTCGACCAGTGCCAGCACGTCGTCCTTGCGCGTCTGGGGCGCAACTTTTTCCACGCGCTTCAGCTCCGAGCGCATTTCCTCGCTTTCGCGGCGCAAGCGCGCGGCCTCGGCGCGGTAGCCATATTCGCGGAACCATTCCCAGACAAAACCCAGCAACAACCCGATGGTAATTCCGAGGCCAAGCAAGATGAAAAGTGGCAGCGACACCGATACATCAATACCCGTGAGAGAGGCCAGCGTGTCCGGCAAGAGCTTGACCGTCACGATCGAGCGGTTCGCCAAAGCAATCGTGACAAACACCAGCGCAACCAGTGCTGCAAACCCATAGCGCAAATAAGCCATCATAGCGCGTTATACCTCCAGCCCGTTCAACCGGTCACGCAACAGCTTGCCGGTCTTGAAAAATGGCACAGCCTTGGCGTCAACCTCGACACTCTCGCCGGTTCGCGGGTTGCGGCCAACACGCGCGTCCCGCTTCTTGACGGAGAATGCGCCAAAGCCGCGCAGCTCCACCCGCTCGCCCCGGGCCAGCGCCTCTGTGATCTCGCCAAAGACAGTGTTTACGATCCGCTCGACATCGCGTTGATAAAGATGCGGGTTCTCGTCTGCTATTATCTGGATCAATTCTGATCGGATCATCGTGGTCTTCCCCCGGTCGCAAGCGGCAACCCTTGACGGGCATTGCCTAATTGTCGGGAACTATAGGCGGAATCATCTTCCGAAGGAACACAGAAAAAGCGCAACTGCGCGGAACTGCGCAATTCCTGCCGATCTGACGCCGGAAAATAAAAAACCCCGGCAGATGCCGGGGTTCTCTTTGTTTCTGCGCAGATGCGAAAAGCTTAGCTGCGATCTTTCAGGGCAGCGCCCAGAATGTCGCCGAGGCTTGCGCCAGCGTCGGACGAGCCATACTGCTCGACAGCTTCTTTCTCTTCTGCGATTTCGCGTGCCTTGATCGACAGGCCAAGACGACGTGTCTTGCTGTCTACCGAAGTCACGCGCGCATCGATCTTGTCACCGACCTGGAAACGCTCGGGGCGCTGGTCAGCACGGTCGCGCGCAAGGTCAGAGCGACGGATGAAGCTCTTCATGCTGTTATACTCGACCTCGATCCCGCCTTCTTCGATGGCAGTGACCGCACAGGTGACGATTGCGCCGCGCTTGACGCCTTCGACCGCATCCGAGAAGTTGTCATTCTCAAGCGCCTTGATCGACAGCGAAATACGCTCGCGCTCGATATCGACTTCGGACACAACAGCGTGGACCATGTCGCCCTTGCGGAACTCGGTGATCGCTTCTTCGCCGCGCTGGTCCCAGCTGATGTCGGACAGGTGAACCATGCCGTCAATATCGCCTTCCAGACCAATGAACAGACCAAATTCGGTGATGTTCTTGATCTCGCCTTCGATCTGCGTCCCGACTGGGTTGGATTCTGCGAACACTTCCCATGGGTTGCGCATGGTCTGTTTCAGACCCAGCGACACGCGACGCTTCGCGCCGTCGATTTCCAGCACCATGACATCAACCTCTTGCGAGGTGGACACGATCTTGCCGGGATGGACGTTCTTCTTGGTCCAGCTCATTTCCGAGACATGGACCAGACCTTCGACGCCTGCTTCCAGTTCAACAAATGCACCGTAATCGGTGATGTTGGTCACGCGGCCTTTGTGGACGGTGCCAAGCGCATATTGCGCCGAGACCGAATCCCACGGATCGGCTTGCAGCTGCTTGATACCAAGCGAGATGCGATGCGTTTCCTTGTTGATCTTGATGACTTGCACCTTGATCGTCTCGCCGATTGTGACGACTTCCGACGGGTGGTTGACCCGACGCCATGCCATGTCGGTGACGTGCAACAGACCGTCAACACCGCCCAGATCGACAAATGCGCCGTATTCGGTGATGTTCTTGACGACGCCATCGACAATCTGACCTTCGGCCAGCTGCGCGATAACTTCGGCGCGCTGTTCGGCGCGGGATTCTTCGAGAATGGCGCGGCGGGACACAACGATATTACCGCGACGACGGTCCATTTTCAGAATCTGGAACGGCTGCTTGAGGCCCATCAGTGGGCCGGCATCACGCACGGGGCGCACATCGACCTGAGAGCCGGGCAGGAACGCCACAGCGCCGCCAAGATCGACCGTAAAGCCACCTTTGACGCGGCCAAAGATTGCACCCTCGACGCGGGTTTCATCCGCATAGGCTTTTTCCAGACGGTCCCAAGCTGCTTCGCGGCGGGCTTTTTCACGGCTGACGACAGCTTCGCCGCGCGAATTCTCGACGCGCTCCAGATAGACTTCAACCTCGTCGCCGACCTCAACTTGTGGGGTCTCGCCGGGGTTTGCAAATTCTTTCAGATCGACGCGGCCTTCCATTTTGTAGCCGACATCGATGATGGCTTGTCCCGCCTCAATGGCGATGACCTTGCCTGTGACAACGCTACCCTCGTCGGGTGTGTCCATCTCGAGGCTCTCAGCGAGCATTGCCTCGAATTCTTCCATGGTTGCTTTAGCGCACATTCAGTTCTGCATCCTTTACATTCATGTTTCTGGCCGAGCGGTTGCCTCCGCCGGTCTTTGGTTTCGGGTTCAAGAAATCGACGAATTCCACACGAGACGAGCAACAAACACAAAGGGTCGCGGCTTGCGCCCGACCCTGCCCATCCCGCTTATGTGACCTCGACGTCTTCTTGATTGGCTGCTCTATAGGCGCGTGTGGCGCGCCTGACAAGCTGTATTGGCAGGTTTCGCACCCAAATCGGGGGGTTTTTGCCGATTTGAGGGCGTATCCGCACCATGTGGGCCAATGGGTGCGCGCGCTCGTCAGGTTTGCGCCCATCCCATACACGCCGCAGCGCGGCTCAGACATTGGCATCAAGGGGCGGCCCCGTCTCAGGCCGCCACGCGTGCTTCTGCGTGTTGCTCGGTGCTGGTGTCCACAAGCGCTTCATGCAAGACCTTTACAGCATCATCCATCTTGTCGCGCGGCACAAGAAACTGCACCTCGACACGGCGCAAGCCCTGTTGCGCGGCCAAGGGGCGCACGCCACCTGTCTCCAACGCATCCAGACCCCGCGCCAGAACCGAAACCTGACTGAGGTCAGACCCGATCACCGAAACCATCGCCATGGGGCGTGTGTTGATTTCGGCATTTGGATAAGTTTTCAGCACTTCTGCCTCTACCCGCCGGATGGCCTTGAAAGAACCTGTCAGGTAATGCGTGATCGTGTTGGCATTGGAGTGCTTGGACACGATCCACAGGTTGTGCCGCGTCAGCGCATCCAGAATGCAACTGTCATACCCTTTGACACCCACCATGTCCGGCTCGTGCACTTCGAACGCATGAATGGGCAGTCCTGTTACCATTTCAACGCGCCCGGACGTGCCGCCTTCGGGACCGATCAAGGTGCCGGGGTCTTCGGGTTCGAACGCGTGCTTTACGCGCAGGGGCACATCGGCACGACGCAGCACGCGGGCCGCGTTCGGATGGATGGCTTCCATGCCCATGTTCGACAACTGGTCTGCCACATCGTAGCTCGTGCGCCCGATCTTGACGGTGTTTTCAACCCCCACAATCCGCGGGTCCGCCGAGGACAGGTGAAATTCCTTGTGAATGATTGCTTCGCGCGCACCGGTCTGGGCGGCAAGATGTGCGAACACCACTTCGGAATAACCGCGATCATATTCATTCATCAGGCCAGAGGCACAATGCGCATAACCTGTGACAATCGGCATCTCTGTTGTCAGGTCTATGCCAGCCATCGCCTGATCCAGACGATCCGCCAAGGTCGGGTTATTCTCATCGCGCCAGCCCGACAGATCGACAAACCGTGCATTCACGCCACGGCGTTGCAACAACAGAGTTGTCACAAAGGCCGAATGCGCCTCTCCCATGCCTGACAGCAATTCGCGCACAGTCTGCATCTGCTGAGAGATACGGAAATGCCCGTATGAGCCAAGGCGCTGAAGGTCCAGCAGACAGGCACGCGTCCCCTCGATCCGGTCACGCACGAAAGCATCGGCGCGTTCACGGTCTGCGTCATGTTCCAAAATTTCTGCGTGGATTTCGCACATCTTGGCGGCAGTGTCGCGCAGGCTATCTTGCCAGCCAGAGCCGCCATCATCTGCGGCAAAGCGCGCAAACACACCGGGCGAGCCGGTTTTTTTGTGCTCCAGCAGCATATTCGTGATGCCACCAAAGGCCGACACCACAAAGACCCGGCCATAGACCGCGTCGGGTGCAAACGGCCCTACATAGAGCGTATCAACAAGTTCGCGCGCGCGGCTCATGCAAGTGCCGCCAATTTTTTCAACAGTATGCGTCATCGTCAGCTTGGGCAGGTGGCTTTTCACCCCTGCCCGCCCTTTGATCAGGAAGTTTCCAGTGCGTAAGAGCCGTCAGCCTGATGCACTTCTTTGCCTGTGACAGGCGGATTGAAGCAACAAGCGAACACCATCTCGGTGCGGCACCGCAAAGTATGTTTGTCGTGCAGGTTCAGCGCGTACATCACGCCGGGGCGCAATTCATGGACCGTGCCGGTTGCAAGGTCTTCGATGCTCCCCTCACCCGAGATGCAATAGACGCTCTCGAAGTGGTTCTTGTAGTGGAACGTGTGTTCGCTGCCCGCCGCAATTGTGGTGATGTGGAATGAAAACCCCATCCCGTCATCGGCCAGCAACATGCGTACCGATTCCCATTGCTGGTCTTTCACGCGACGATCGGTATGTTTGACTTCGTGTAGATCTCTTACAATCATTGTGCTTACTCCGCTGCTATTTGATAGGACGCGCGCTGCGCCTTGACGGCAGCTTCCAGAATGTCCAGGCCATTCGCAAGCTGTTCTTGCGGAATGGTCAGAGGGGCCAGAACTTTGACGACTTCATCATGGGCGCCCGACGTCTCGATGATAAGACCTTGCTCGAAACAGGTCGCGCAGATGTCTGCCGCCATGTCGCCTGCTCCGACATCAATGCCCTGCATCATGCCGCGCCCCTTGAGGCTGGCCCCCGGCACAAGCGCTGCAATTTCTTGCAGGCGTTCGGTCAGAAAAGCGGCCTTGGCCTCAGTCTGGCGCTGAAAGCTGTCATCAGACCAGAATTTTTCCAACGCGACCCGCGCAGTGACAAAGGCGTGGTTATTGCCACGGAATGTGCCGTTATGCTCGGCAGGTTTCCAGATATCCAGATCCGGGCGGATCAACAGGCCAGCCATGGGCAGGCCCATGCCGGACAGCGATTTCGCCAGCGGAATAAGATCAGGCTTGATACCCATACCTTCAAAGCTGAAGAATGGTCCCGTGCGCCCGATCCCGGCCTGAATGTCATCCATGATGATCAAAGCGCCATGTTCGCGCGCCAATTCCTGAAGACCCTTCAGAAACTCGCCAGAAGCAGCATTAAGGCCGCCTTCGCCCTGAACAGGCTCGATCAAGAAAGCCGCAGGTGCCTCGATGCCGCTGGACGGATTTTCCAGCATGGAACGGATCATCGCCAACGAATCAACGCCGTCGATTGCCCCTTCATATGGCATGCGTGCAACGCCGCTCAGCGTTGTGCCCGCCCCTGCCCGCTTACCAGCATTGCCGGTCGCGGCCAGTGCGCCCATCGTCATGCCATGAAAGCCGTTGGTAAACGCAATGATCGTGTCGCGCCCTGTTGTCTTGCGCGCCAGTTTCATCGCGGCCTCGACCGCGTTTGTGCCTGTGGGGCCGGTGAACATGAACTTATAGTCCATATCGCGCGGCTTCAGGATGACACGCTCGAACACTTCAAGGAACTCGGCCTTGGCGTCGGTGTGCATATCCAGACCATGCGTCACGCCATCACGCGTGATGTGCGCGATCAGCGCTTCTTTCATGTCCGGGTCGTTATGGCCGTAGTTCAGCGACGAGCAGCCCGCCAGAAAATCTGTGTAGCTGCGCCCCTCGGAATCGGTCAGGGTTGCGTTCTGCGCCTTCGAGAAACTGACAGGAAATGCGCGACAATAGCTGCGTGCCTGCGATTCGCGACGCGTGTAGATATCGGTATGTGTACCAATGGTCATGGCGATAAGCCTTTCGGTTATTTTGATTAAAGAAGCTGTGACGTCGACCGATCAGGCGACAGAGCGCAGCTTTTTGCGTGGCAACGAGATCGTCACCAAATGTTCTGTGGCGTGCTGGCCATCCAGATGCTCTTCGCGCTCGTAATGCGGTGCATCGGTCAACTCTCCGCCCATGTCGCGTGCGAAACTTTTGAACAGACCCCATGAAGCAGCATTGCTTTTGGTGATCGTGGTTTCCAGCTTCGTCACTTTTGTGCAGGCTGGGCGCTCCAGCAATGCCTTGAGCATACGCTTGCCTAACCCTAGGCCGCGCGCATCATCATGGACCGCAACCTGCCAGACAAACACCGTGTCGGGGCTGTCGGGTGGAATATGCCCAGATACCCAGCCCAGAATTTGGCCGTCACGCTCTGCTATGACGCAGGTCTGCGCAAAATGATCGCATTGCACGACATTCATATACATCGAATTCTGATCGAGAGGTGGACACTCGGATACAAGCTTCCACACCTCTGAGCCATCAGCTGTCGATGGCATGCGCAGTGCGAGCATGCCTTTCGGATTCGTGTGCAAGGTCAGATTTTGTTTTGACATGTAAATTCTTTTCCGTTGTCCCATCTGTGAGCGCTCAATATAAGAGGTCTGATTTATATTTCAACACAAAGAATACCTGACCCAACGTTGACGACTTTAATTATTTATAACAGTTAGTTACAGACGAACCGCCCCTCATATTCGCAGGTAGATTAAAAATTTAGTTTGCTTACAGATTGATTAGTCTTACGAACTTTATTGCGAAAGGCGGCGCAGGGCAGCTTGCCTTTTCGCATTTGGCGGGGCACAGTCATCGCCACCTTTAATAGCCTTCGCTGGACCAAGTGTTAGACAGATCTTCTGAAACTTTGATTGCCCTACGCCGCATTGTACATGCGCTTGAGGCGAATGCCCGCGAGATGGCGCGTGCGTCGGGGCTGACGCAGGCGCAACTGCTTGTGCTGCACACATTGTCGCGCAACGGGCAAGAAATGCCGCGCGACATCGCGCGGTCACTGGGTGTCGGACAAGCAACAATCTCGATCCAGATCGACAAGCTGGAAGCCCGCGGCCTTGTGCGCCGCGAGCGCCGGCAGGCCGATCGTCGCGCGATTTGGGTTATCCTGACCGCAACGGGGCGCAACCTGCTGGATCAGACGCCAGACCCGTTATACGAGCGGTTCAGCGCACGCTTTCGCGACCTGTCACCTTGGGAGCAAGCGATGCTTATGGCGGTCACCGAGCGTGTGGCCGGAATGCTGGACGCAGAAGATACCACGCCGCTGTTGCACCCTGCTGAAACGGGCGATGTCGCTGCGCTCTACTCATCCGAGTCGTCATAACCCAGCCACAGCATCCCGAAGTTGACCCAGCGACAAGACCTACGAAATACGCTTCTGTCACGGTCTGTTGACTGGCGCGGTCACAGGCCACGCTGCGCGCAACCCACTGTGATGACGTATATTCCCTGAAACGTTGCGCCGCCGCGCCATCCCACGGTGCTTGCTTGACTCACTGTGAGAAACCACACCTGAATTGAGCAGGTCTCTCGGCAATGAGCTGCCTCAAATGAGAGATACAACACAGGGAGTATACCATGTTCATGAAAACCAACCGAGCGCAGACACGCGCGCGCCTGATGGCGGGAATCGCGACGGCTGCGGTAACGCTGACGGGCGTAATGGCCAGCGCGGAAACTGTGCGCTGGGCACGGGTCGCAGACGCCTTGACGCTGGACCCCCACAGCCAGAACGAAGGCCCCACACATACACTTAACCACCATATCTATGAAACGCTGGTGGGCCGTGCTGTCGACGGGTCGTTGACAGAAGGTCTGGCCACCGAGTGGGGCATCAGTGAAGATGACGAGAATGTCTGGGTGTTCCAGATCCGCGAAGGTGTCACCTTCCATGACGGCACGCCCATGACTGCGGAAGATGTCGTCTTCTCGCTGGACAGGGCACGCACGCCCCCATCGGGCATGGCCGCCCTTCATGCGGCCGTTGAAGAAGTGACTGCGGTAGATGACACCACAGTCCATGTGCGCATGTCCGGCCCTGCCCCCCTCTATGTGCAAAACCTGACCAACACCTTCATCATGTCGAAAGCATGGGCCGAGGAAAACGGTGTTGAGACAGCGCCGAACTTCGCCGCCGGTGAAGAAGCGTATTCGGTACGCAACACCAATGGCACCGGCCCCTATGTCATGGTCGAGCGCGACCCCGAAGTGCGTACTGTGCTACAAGCCTTTGACGGCCATTGGGCCGACGCGCCCGAAGTGACCGAAGTTATCTACACCACGATCTCCGAAGCGGCGACCCGCGTGGCCGCCCTGTTGTCGGGCGAAGTGGACATCGTGCAGGACGTGCCGGTTCAGGATATCGCGCGGCTGGAACAGACGGACGGCGTGCGCGTCGTGCGCGGGCCAGAGAATCGCAATATCTTCTTCAGCTATGACATGAGCTCGGAAACGCTGGCCAGCTCGGATGCGGATGACAACCCTTTCGCCAAGCCCGAAGTGCGCGAGGCCATGTCACTGGCAATTGACCGCAACGCCATCCGTCAGGTGGTGATGCGCGGCGAATCGCAGCCCTCTGCGGCACCCCTGCCCCCCTTCGTCAACGGCTGGACCGAAGAGATGGACGCGTTCGGCGACCCTGATCTGGAACGCGCGGCCGAGTTGATGGCTGAAGCGGGTTATCCCGACGGGTTCTCGGTGCAGCTTGATTGCCCGAATGACCGTTATCTGAACGACGAATCGATCTGTCAGGCGCTGGTCGGTATGCTGGCGCGCATCGACATTCGCGTGGACCTGAATGCACAGACACGTTCGCTGCATTTCCCGCTGATCGAGAACTGGGAAACCGACTTCTATCTGCTGGGCTGGGGTGTGCCGACATTTGACAGCCAGTATGTGTTCGATTTCCTCGTGCATACGCGCGAAGGCAGCTACGGCTCGTTCAACGGGTCACGCTACTCGAACCCTGATCTGGACGCCAAAATCCAGTCATTGTCCACGATGACCGATCTGGAAGCGCGCGACGCCATGATCGCGGAAATCTGGGAAGAGGTGATGGAAGAGCGAATCTTCCTGAACGTGCACAATCAGGTTCTGGCCTATGCGATGCGCGATGACATCAATCTTGATGTGCACCCAGAGAACCAGCCGCGCATGACGACTGTCACGTTCGACTGATCCGGCCTTGACCTGTTTGCCCGCGCGGGGTACCTCGCGCGAGCACGCTTTAGGGCAGGAATGCTGACTATTTCTGCAAGCTCGGGGGTCTCGGATGGCTGCTTTCATTCTGCGTCGACTGGCTCAATCGGTCATTGTGATGCTGACCGTGGCCTTGGTGGCTTTTGCCCTGTTCCGGTTTGTGGGCGATCCCATCGCCTCGATGGTGGGGCAGGAAACCACGCTGGCCGAACGGGCAGAGTTGCGCACAGCCCTTGGGCTGGATGAACCGTTCCTTGTGCAATTCGGGAATTTCGTTGCCCGCGCGGTCACAGGGGATTTCGGCATCTCATACCGCCTGCAACAGCCGGTGATGGAATTGATCATGTCACGCCTGCCCGCCACGCTGGAACTGGCGATGGTTTCGGGCATTCTGGCCTTCGCGTTCGGGGTGGGATTTGGCGTCTATACTGCGTTGCGCCGTGGTGGCTGGGCGTCGAGCACGATCATGACAGTCTCGCTGATCGGGGTATCGCTGCCGACATTTCTGATCGGTGTGCTTCTGATATGGGTTTTCGCCGTTGAATTACAATGGCTTCCGTCCTTTGGGCGCGGGGACACGGTTTACATCGGGGACTGGTGGCGCACCGGGCTTTTGACCGAATCAGGACGCGCCTCGCTTATCCTGCCGGCGATCACGCTTGGGCTGTACCAGATGACGCTGATCATGCGCCTTGTACGCGCCGAAATGCTGGAAGTTCTGCGTACCGACTACATCAAATTCGCCCGCGCGCGCGGGCTGTCGAACCGCGCTGTGAATTTCGGTCATGCGCTGAAAAACACGCTTGTGCCCGTCATCACCATCACGGGCTTGCAGCTTGGCTCGATCATCGCGTTCTCGATCATCACCGAGACGGTGTTCCAATGGCCCGGCGTAGGCGCGTTGTTCATCAACTCGGTCCGGTTTGTCGATGTGCCGGTGATGGCGGCCTATCTGATGCTGATCGCGCTGGTCTTTGTCGTCATCAACCTGATCGTTGATCTGCTCTATTACGCTGTCGATCCGCGCCTGCGCGTGGACCGGGCCAATGCGCGGCACTGAGGGGAAAACACCATGAGTGACATCATCAAAAAGCCAGAGCCGGGGCGTGTTGCGCGTGCATGGGATAGTGATATCGCCTATTCCTTTCGGAAATCGCCCTTGGCAATCGTCGCGGCAGGTGTGTCGCTGCTGATTATTCTGGCGGCTATCTTTGCCCCTTGGATTGCGCCGCATGATCCGTTTAACCCCGCCTCGCTGAACCTGATGGACGGCTTCACCCCCCCGATGGAGCCGAACCAGTTTACCGGCAACACCTATTGGTTGGGCACGGATAATCAGGGGCGCGATGTGTTCTCGACCATCCTGTATGGCGCGCGCATATCCTTGTTCGTGGGCTTCATGGCCGTGGCCTTTGCGATGGTGCTGGGCATCACGCTGGGGTTGATTGCAGGCTATCGCGGCGGCTGGATCGACAGCCTGCTGATGCGGGTTGCCGATGTGCAGCTGACCTTCCCCTCTATTCTGCTGGCATTGCTGATTTTCGGGGTGGCGCGCGGCTTCATCCCCCCTGCCTACCGAGAAGCGATGGCCATCTGGGTCTTGATCGTGGCGATCGGCCTGTCGGAATGGGTGCAATATGCACGCGTTGTGCGCGGGGCCACGATGGTCGAGAAGTCCAAGGAATATGTGCAGGCCGCCCGCGTGATTGGCGCGCATCCGGCCAAGATCCTGATCCGCCACATCCTGCCCAATGTCATGGGGCCGGTGCTGGTGATTGCCACGATTGGCCTAGCGCTGGCGATTATTGCCGAGGCGACCTTGTCCTTCCTTGGCGTCGGTGTCCCCTCGACCCAGCCCAGCCTTGGCACGCTGATCCGCATCGGGCAGGGATTTTTGTTTTCGGGCGAGTGGTGGATTTTGTTGTTCCCGTCGCTGACGCTGCTGGCGCTGGCGTTGTCGGTCAACCTGCTGGGTGACTGGCTGCGCGACGCCCTGAACCCGAGGTTGCGCTGATGAAGCCCCCTATTCTGTCCGTCCGCGATCTGGTGGTCGAGTTTCCCACCCGTCGCGGCACCCTACGCGCGCTTGATCATGTGTCTTTCGACATTGCCGAGGGGGAAGTTCTGGGCATGGTCGGCGAATCCGGCGCAGGCAAATCGCTGACGGGGGCCGCAATTATCGGTTTGTTAGAGCCGCCGGGGCGCGTGGCCAGCGGCGAAATCTGGCTGCGCGGCGAGCGGATTGACAACCTGCCGCGCGAAAAGATGCGGCGCATTCGCGGGCGGCGGATTGGCATGGTGTTTCAAGACCCGCTAACCAGCCTCAACCCGCTTTACACAGTGGCCGAGCAACTGATCGAGACGATCCGCACGCATATGGACGTGTCCGAGAAAGAAGCGCGCAAACGCGCGGTCGCCCTGCTGGACCGTGTCGGCATTCCCGCAGCGGCACGCCGGATTGACGACTACCCGCATCATTTCTCAGGCGGTATGCGCCAGCGTGTGGTGATTGCCCTCGCACTTTGCGCAGAGCCGGAACTGGTGATCGCGGATGAGCCGACGACCGCGCTGGATGTCTCGGTTCAGGCACAGATCATTGATGTGCTGAAGGAAATCTGTGCTGAACGTGGCGCGTCGGTCATGCTGATTACGCATGACATGGGGGTGATTGCGGAGACGGCTGACCGTGTGGCCGTACTCTATGCCGGGCGGCTGGCCGAGATTGGACCGGTGCGCGACGTGATTCAGGCCGCTGAACACCCCTACACGGCAGGGCTGATGGGCTCGATCCCGACATTGACCCAGACGGCAGAGCGGTTGACGCAAATTCCCGGCTCCATGCCGCGTCTGAATGCGATCCCCCAAGGCTGCGCCTTTAACCCGCGCTGCACCAAGGCGTTTGATCGCTGCTTCCGCGACCAGCCGGACCTGATCCCGCGCGCGGATGGGCGACAGGTGGCGTGCTGGCTGTATGAAACCGCGAAAAGCGAGGTGTCCAATGGCTGATGTGCTGTTGTCGGTCGAGGGGCTGACGCGCCGGTTTGATGTCTCGAAACCGTGGCTGAACCGCGTGATCGAGCGCGAGGGCAAGCAATTCCTGACCGCCACAGAGGACGTCGGATTCGAGATCAAGCGCGGCGAGACATTCGCGCTGGTGGGCGAGTCGGGTTCTGGCAAATCAACCATCGCCAAGATGATTGTGGGCCTGCTGGAGCCGTCGGCAGGTGTCATCAAGTTCGACGGGCAAGAGATGGACTTCGCATCAGGTGCTGCCATGCGCACCCTGCGCCGCCGTTTTCAGATGATCTTTCAAGACCCGTTCGCCAGCCTGAACCCGCGTTGGCGCGTAGAGGATATCATCGCGGAACCTATCCATACGTTCGGGTTGCTGCGCGGGGCTGAAATCAGCAACGAAGTGGGCCGATTGCTGGATCTGGTCGGCTTGTCGGCAGCAGACGGGACGAAATTTCCGCATGAATTCTCTGGCGGGCAACGCCAGCGCATCGCCATCGCGCGGGCCTTATCCTCGAAGCCTGAATTTATTGTCTGTGACGAGCCGACCTCGGCGCTGGATGTGTCGGTGCAAGCGCAAATCCTGAACCTGATGCGCGATTTGCAGGATGAATTCGGCCTCACCTATCTGCTTATCAGCCATGACCTGAGCGTAGTGCGCCACATGGCCAAACGTATTGGCGTGCTGTATCTGGGCCGACTGGTCGAGGTTGCTGAATCCAAACGTCTGTTCACCGACCCGCAGCACCCTTACACGCGCATGTTGCTGGACGCGGTGCCGGACCTTGCGCTGTCGGGCCGCAGACGGATGCCGGTAACAGGCGAAATCCCCAACCCGATCAACCCGCCTTCTGGCTGTACCTTTCACCCAAGATGCCCAAAGGTGATGGATATCTGCCGTCGAGAGGTTCCCCGCATCACAACAACTGCCACCGGCACTGCCGAATGCCACTTGCTGACGACGGAAGATGCGACCTAAAACGAAGGGGATCAGGCGAGTCACTTGCTTGAGGAAGGCACGCTAAGCGCTTGTTTATTTGTGTAATAAAGGCGCGCCACCTTCGCCTCTCAACCGCCAAGCGCACGGATCATGGCATCCAGACGCGCGCCCTCTTCGACCATACCCCAAGGCGGGTTAATGACCACCAGACCAGAGCCAAACATCCCGCGCCCTTCGCGGATCGGTGGAAAGGCGGTTTCCAGAACGGCGGCGTCCGGGTGGTCCGTGCGGATCTCGGCAATCATATCACGATGCAGTCCCGCGCTTAGCACCGGATACCACAGCATGAGTATGCCGACATTCCACTTGCGCCGGATTTGCGTCACGAAACCGGGCAAAGTGGCATAATCCGCCTTCACTTCGTATGACGGGTCGATCATCAGCACACCCCGGCGCGGCATGGGCGGGCAGATGGCTTGCGCCAACTCGAACCCGTCGCGGCGCTGCACGGACGCACCATATTCAACCAACGCGCCATGAAGCGCGCTGTATTCCTGTGGGTGCAATTCGGCGAATGTCAGGCTGTCTTGCGCGCGCAACAGGCTGGCCGCAATCAGGGGTGACCCGGGATAGGCCATATCCCCATAGCGCGCACGCACCGCGTCCAGCACGCGGCCATAGGGGTGGTCCGGGCCAAAAGCCGCCTCTGCACGCAAGATACCAGCCGCAGCCTCGCCCGTTTTGCGGGCTTCGGGTGCATCAAGCGCATAGAGCCCGCGCCCTGCATGCGTCTCGATATAGCTCAGCGGTTTGTCTTTGGCTGTCAGATAGGCCAGCACCCATGCCAGAAGCGCATGTTTGTGAACATCTGCCAGATTTCCGGCGTGGTAACTATGTTGATACGACAGCATGGCGCGGATGTGGCATGTCGCGCGCATAACATCAATCCACCTTGTGCGCGTGCGACAAGCACCGAGGCGAGGCGCTTGGCGCGACAGCGCGCGCCCTCAATCTGCCAAACGACGCTGGCACCCGCGCGCAGAAGATCATAGGCTGTCCGGGCTGATGAAAGGATCACACACATGCATCTCTCGCCTGCGCTTGCCGCGACACTCTCACCTCCGGTTATGCAGGCGCGCACCTGGCTTGAAGGCGTGAATTTCCCGCCTGAACGCCCGCTCTTGAACCTTAGAGCCCGATTTAAAAGTAGTTGAGTGAGTTCAGCAGGTTGTGATTCTATTCGGTTGTGAAGCTGAACGGAGACCCCAATGGCCTGGACCGAACTCACCCGTCGCCAACATGACCGAAAAGGCGGCAGATACGCAAGCGATATGACTGACGCAGAATGGTCGTTGATAGCGCCTTTGATGCCGCCACCCAAGACAACCGGCAGACCACGCACGACAGATTTGCGCGACATCTTCGACGCGATCCTCTACATCGCAACGACCGGATGCCAGTGGCGCATGTTGCCCCACGACTTTCCGCCGGTGTCGACGGTGCGGG
Organism: Roseinatronobacter monicus; assembly: GCF_006716865.1. Lineage (NCBI taxonomy): Bacteria > Pseudomonadati > Pseudomonadota > Alphaproteobacteria > Rhodobacterales > Paracoccaceae > Roseinatronobacter > Roseinatronobacter monicus. The sequence goes on from NZ_VFPT01000001.1 coordinate 1,805,833, forward strand.
GTTATTTCTACACGTGGCGTGATAACGGCTTGCTTGAGGAGATGAACCGCCAGCTGGTTGAAGCCGCGCGATTGGCCGAGGGCCGTAAAGCCCAGCCAACAGCCGGGGTCATCGATAGCCAGAGCGTAAAAACCACTGAAAGTGGAGGGGTTAGCGGCTATGATGCAGGCAAAAGGATCAAGGGCCGCAAGCGCCACATCGTAACCGACACGGTAGGATTACTGCTGAGCCTGGTGGTCCATAGCGCCGGAATTCAGGACCGGGATGGTGCGCCGGATGTGTTGAAAGCTATCGTCGCACGCTACCCGTCATTGCGGCACGTATTCGCTGACGGCGGGTATGCAGGGCCCAAGCTACGGGATGCGCTAAAAGCCCTCGGCCGATGGACCGTCCAGATCGTCAAGCGCTCCGACACCGCGGAGGGCTTTGAAGTGCTGCCACGACGGTGGGTCGTCGAGCGCACCTTTGCTTGGCTGAACCGATGTCGGCGCCTGTCGAAAGACTGGGAGAAATCCATCGCAAGCGCAGAAGCTTGGATCCTCATCGCACACATTAGACGCGTAACGCGGCATCTCGCAAGAAACTGAAATACAACGAAGAGTTTTGAATCCGACTCTTAGCCAAGCCGCGCCCGTGGCCCCGCCCCCGCCAGAGTTGCAAGATGCGATGCGTGAGGCGTTGCGCGACCCGGCCACGCATCTCTATGGCCTTGTGCTTGGCCTGCCAGAATTGCGCGATGCGCTGGCGCGGAACATGCGCACCCATTATGGCGGTCAGATCGCCGCCAGTCAGATCGCCATCACCTCTGGCTGCAATCAGGCATTCTGCGCGGCCATTGCCAGCCTCGCCGGGCCAGGGGATGCGGTGATCTTGCCGACACCGTGGTATTTCAACCATGCCATGTGGTTGCAAATGCAAGGGATTGACGCAACCCCACTGCCCTGCGGGCCCGACATGTTGCCCGACCCTGACCTTGCCGCCACAGTTATAACACCCACCACGCGCGCCATTGTGCTGGTCACACCCAACAACCCGACAGGGGTTGAATACCCGCCGGCCCTGATTGCCGCGTTTCGTGATCTTGCGCGCACACGCGGGCTGGCCCTGATCATTGACGAGACGTACCGCGATTTCCACAGTCAGGACGGCGCGCCCCACACGCTGTTTACAGACCCCGATTGGGACGACACGCTGATCCACCTCTACAGCTTTTCAAAGTCCTTCCGGCTGACAGGCCACCGCGTCGGCGCGCTCGCCACGAACCCTGCGCGCTTGGCGCAGATCGAGAAATTCCTCGATACCGTCACCATCTGCCCCACGGCTTTGGGTCAGCGCGCAGCACTTTGGGGGCTGGAACATCTGGGGGACTGGCTGGCGGGCGAGCGCCTTGAAATCCTGCGCCGCCGCGCAGCCCTGCAAGACGAGTTTGCGCATCTGTCCGAATGGGGGCTGAAAGGCTGCGGCGCGTATTTCGGCTATGTCGCGCATCCCTTTCCGATGGACGCAGCGGAATTGGCACAAAAACTGGTCACAACAGCCAGCTTGCTTGTGCTGCCGGGCAGCATGTTCACCCCGACTGATGACCCGACAGGTGCGCGCCATCTTCGTATCGCCTTTGCCAATGCCGATTGCGACGGGATTGCCGAACTCACGCAGCGCTTGGGAAAACTTGACCTCTGAGCGCTTGCCCCCGCCAGCACCTTTGCTTACACACGCACACATATTTTCCATATCAAGACAGGTAAGAGAAACGGCATGGCCAAGACACAACCGAAAAAGAAAATGAGCGCCAAGAACATTGCCGCAGGTTTTCTGATGGCCCTGCTTGCGCTCAGCCTGTTGGGCTTCGGGGTCGAAGGGTTTGGCAGCCGCTCACAAAATGTCGCCACTGTCGGGGATCGTGACATTAACGCCGATGCCTATGCACGCGCCCTGCAAAACGAATTGCGCGCTCTGCAAAGTCAGGTCGGACAAGCCGTCACCATGGAGCAAGCCCGCATGTTCGGGATTGACCAGATGGTTCTGGAGCAGCTTGTCACCAGTGCCGTCCTTGACAATGAAGCCGAACGACTGGGCGTATCCGTAGGCGACACGACCGTGCAGCGCGAGATTTTGCAGATCGGGTCGTTTCAGGGGCTGGACGGAAACATCGACCGCGAGGCGTATCGCTTCGCACTTCAGAATGCCGGTATGAATGAAGCAGAGTTTGAAACTTCGGTGCGCGAGGATGTCGCGCGCTCGATCCTGCAAATGTCGGTTATCAGCGGGGCCGCCGCACCGGAACGGATTGTGACCCCCTTGCTGGAATACCAGGCACAAACCCGCGATGTCACAGTTCAAAGCCTGAGCGCGGACACACTGCCCGACCCTGTCGGATTGCCCGACACGGCAGAATTGCAAGCCTTTTATGAGGCAAATCTGGACAACTACACCCAGCCAGAAGGCAAGAGCATTCGCTACGCATGGATCACCCCTGAGATGGTGATCGACACGATTGAGGTCGATGAAGCGATCCTGCGCGACGCCTATGAGGCCCGCCTCGCGCAATTCTCGCAACCCGAGCGGCGGCTGGTCGAGCGTCTGGTTTTCTCTGACAGGGACGCCGCCGAAGAGGCACTTGCGCGCCTCACCTCTGGTGCCGTGACCTTTGATGAGCTGGTGCGCGAACGCGGTCTGGAACTGGAAGATGCCGATATGGGCGATGTCACCCGTGCCCAGCTTGGCGCGGCTGGCGATCTTGTCTTCGATCTGGAAGAACCGGGCATTGCTGGCCCCGCTGAGACATCGCTTGGCCCTGCAATCTTTCGCATGAATGCCATCCTTTCCGCGCAAGAAGTCAGCTTTGAAGATGCCCGCGACCAGTTGCGCGATGAACAGTTGGCCGATCTTGCGCGCCGCACCCTGTCGGATGACTACGACCTGTACGAGGATTTGCTGGCAGGCGGGGCCACACTTGAACAACTGGCACAGGAAACCGAAATGCAGAGCGGCCAGATAGACTGGCGGCCCGGCGTGACCGATGGCATCGCCGCCTATGAAAGCTTCCGCGATGCAGCAGGGCAGTTGCAAGAAGGCGAGTTTCCAGAAATCCAGTTCATGCAAGATGGTGGCATGTTCGCACTGGAATATCTCGACACTCTTCCCGCGACCCCCCGCCCGCTAGAGGAAATTGAGGCGCAGGTGATTGCTGATTGGCAAAATGAACAGACCCTGCAAGGGCTACGCTCGGTCGCAGAGCAGCTTGCCACCAGCCTGCGCGACAATACGGACGCGCCGGAACTGGCCGTAGCACCTGTCCGTTTCGACGGGTTGCGCCGCAACGACACACTGCCCGATCTGCCCCGTGACCTTGTTGGCACGACCTTCGAAATGGACGAGGGCGAAGTGCGCATCGTCGAGGGCGACAGCCGCGTGCATGTGTTGCAACTGCACAGCGTCCAAAGCCCCGATCTGATGCTGGAAGATGTCGCTGACATGCGCGCAGGTCTGGAAATGCAGATCGAGCAAAGCATTGCACAAGACCTGTTTGGCTACTTTTCGGGCAGTTTGCGTCAATCCACACCAATCCAGATTGATCAGCAGATGATTGATGCTGTTCAGGCCAATTTCTGAAACGCCATGGCCCAGTTCACACCGGATTTCGCAACGTTCGAGGCAGGCTGGCGGAGCGGTGAAAACCAACTTGTCTATACGCGGCTGGCCGCCGATCTGGACACGCCCGTCTCACTCTATCTGAAACTGGCAGGGGCCAGCCGGGACAGTTTCATTCTTGAATCCGTCACTGGCGGAGAGGTGCGCGGGCGCTATTCCATGATCGGGATGAAGCCGGACCTGATCTGGGAATGTCGCGGGGGCGCAAGCCGTATCAACCGCGAAGCGCGTTTTGATCCCGACGCATGGGCAGATCTTGAAGGGCACCCGCTGGATACGCTGCGCGCCGTGCTTGGCGAAAGCCGTGTGACCATGCCAGAGGGGTTGCCTGCGGCCTCTGTCGGGCTGTTTGGCTATCTGGGCTATGACATGATTCGGCTGGTTGAACATCTGCCCGATGTGAACCCCGACCCGATTGACGTGCCCGATGCGGTCATGCTGCGCCCCTCGGTCGTGGCGGTGCTGGACGGGGTGAAGGGCGAAGTGATTGTCGTCTCGCCTGCATGGGCAGGGTCGGGCCTGTCGGCGCGTGCAGCCTATGCGCAGGCGGCAGAACGCGTCATGGACGCCGTGCGTGATCTCGAACGCGCAGTCCCGCAAGTACCACGCGAATTGCGCAGCGACACAGCGCCCATCGGGGAGCCCGTCTCGAATTTCGCCAAACCCGATTATCTGGCCGCCGTCGAGAAGGCCAAGGATTACATTCGGGCGGGCGATATCTTTCAGGTCGTGCCCTCGCAGCGCTGGTCGCAGCGCTTTGCGCTGCCACCCTTCGCGCTCTATCGCTCCCTCCGGCGGACAAACCCCTCGCCCTTTATGTTCTATTTCGACTTTGCATCCAGTGGCGGGAATTTTCAGATCATCGGCGCCAGCCCGGAAATTCTGGTGCGCCTGCGCGACGGCGAGGTGACGATCCGACCTATTGCGGGCACACGCCCACGCGGGGCCAACCCAGAGGAAGACCGCGCGCATGAGGCCGATCTACTGGCCGATGAAAAGGAACTGGCAGAGCATCTGATGCTGCTCGATCTTGGGCGCAATGATGTGGGGCGTGTGGCCAAGATCGGCACCGTGCACCCGACCGAGGAATTCATCATCGAGCGCTACAGCCATGTGATGCATATCGTGTCCAACGTGGTGGGTGAACTGGCCGAGGGGCAGGACGCGTTGTCGGCCCTGCTGGCGGGCCTGCCTGCGGGCACGGTATCCGGCGCGCCCAAAGTACGCGCGATGCAGATCATAGACGAGTTGGAGCCGGAAAAGCGCGGTGTCTATGGTGGGGGGGCCGGCTATTTCGCCGCCAATGGCGAGATGGACATGTGCATTTGCCTGCGCACGGCCGTTCTGAAAGACGAGACGTTGTATATTCAGGCAGGCGGCGGCGTCGTCTATGACAGCGACCCGGAGGCGGAGTATCTGGAAACCGTCAACAAATCCCGCGCCCTGCGCCGCGCGGCAGAAGATGCCGGACGGTTTGCCGGCGGGAATGGATGACGGACTGACGACCCGAGCGGCGGTGGCATCGGCCAGAACCAGCTCAATGCAGGTATGGTGTCGATTTAAGGTGTTCGCGGATTGGCGTGAAAAGCACCAAGCCGCGCATCGTCGGGCCCGTGGGCGGCCCGGCGATGCGCGGCGGGCTAACGCCCTTGATTCCGCGCGGGGGGGCGAACGACCGCAAAGCCGCCGCCCACCCTGTCAGCCGATACTATTCCGCCGCCTCTGCGTAACTCTCCACAGGAGGACAGGTGCAGACAAGGTTGCGGTCACCGTAAACATTGTCCACGCGCCCGACCGGCGGCCAGTATTTGTCACCCCGGAAGCTGGCCGGCGGGAAACAGCCCTGTTCGCGTGAATAGGGCCGGTCCCAATCTGCGATCAGATCCTCAACAGTATGAGGGGCGTGTTTCAGCGGGTTGTTTTCCGCGTCAATCTCGCCTTGCTCTACCGCGCGAATTTCCTCGCGGATGGACAGCAAAGCCGTGATAAAGCGGTCAATCTCGGCCTTATTCTCGGATTCCGTCGGCTCCACCATCAGCGTGCCAGAGACAGGCCAGCTCATCGTTGGGGCGTGAAAGCCGTTGTCGATCAGGCGTTTGGCGATGTCATCGACCGTTATTCCTGCCTCGGCAAAGGGCCGCGTGTCCAGAATGCACTCATGTGCGATGCGGCCCTTGTTGCCCATGAACAGAATATCATAAGCCCCTGTCAGACGTGCTGCGATATAGTTGGCGTTCAGAATGGCCACGCGGGTCGCCTGTGTCAGCCCCGGCCCGCCCATCATCAGGCAATAGGTCCAAGAGATCAGCAGGATCGAGGCCGACCCATAGGGCGCCGCCGAGACCGGCCCCTCTGCCCCGCCAATTTCCGGATGACCCGGCAGGAAGGGGGCCAGATGCGCCTTGACGCCAATCGGCCCCATGCCCGGCCCACCGCCGCCATGCGGAATGGCAAAGGTCTTGTGCAGGTTCAGGTGCGACACGTCGCCCCCAATCTCGCCCGGTTTGACCAGCCCGACCATCGCATTCAGATTGGCCCCGTCGATATAAACTTGGCCCCCGTGGTCATGGGTGATCGCGCAGACCTCGCGCACGGTTTCCTCGAACACCCCGTGTGTGCTGGGGTAAGTGATCATGCAGGCCGCCAGTCGGTCGCCTGCCTTGGCCGCCTTCTCGCGGAAATCATCCAGATCGACATCGCCATTGGCCGATGATTTCACCACGACCACCTGCATCCCGCACATCTGCGCGCTGGCGGGGTTGGTGCCGTGGGCCGAGACAGGGATCAGACATATGTCACGATGCCCCTGCCCGCGTGCGCGGTGATAAGCTTGAATGGTTAACAGCCCTGCATACTCGCCCTGCGCGCCGGAATTGGGCTGCATCGACATGCCCTCATAGCCGGTGAGTTCGCAAAGTTTCGCCTTCAGGTCTGAAATCGCCTCGGCATAGCCCAAAGCCTGATCGGGTGGGCAGAACGGGTGCAGAGAGGCGAATGCAGGCCACGATAGCGGCATCATTTCGGCGGCGGCATTCAGCTTCATTGTGCACGACCCCAGCGGGATCATGGCACGGTCAAGGGCAAGGTCGCGGTCGGCAAGGCGGCGCATATAGCGCATCATTTCCGTCTCGGCACGGTTCATATGGAAGATCGGATGGGTCAGATAGTCGCTTTCGCGGATGAAGGTTTCGGAAAAGCCCAGATCCCCCCGATGCGGCGGCACCCCCTCAATGCCAAAGACCCGCAAGACCCGCATGAGCACGCGCTCATCTGTGGTTTCATCCAGCGAGATACCGACATGGGCGGCCCCGATTTTGCGAAAGTTCAGCCCTTCGGCGCGGGCGGCAGCCAGAATGCCCGCCTGCCCCACACCCACTTCAACTGTGATCGTGTCAAAAAACTCTTTCACGACCACATGCGCACCTGCCGCACTGAGCGCGCGGTACAGGCGTTGTGTCAGAAAATGCACCCGCTCGGCGATGGCACGCAACCCTTTGGGGCCATGGAACACCGCATACATGGACGCCATAACAGCCAGCAGCGCTTGCGCGGTGCAGACATTGCTGGTGGCCTTTTCACGGCGGATATGTTGCTCGCGGGTTTGCAGGGACAGCCGGTAAGCCTTGTTGCCCCGCGAATCCACACTGACGCCCACCAGACGGCCGGGCAGCGAGCGCTTATAGGCATCCGCGCAGGAGATAAACGCTGCATGTGGCCCGCCATATCCCATCGGCACGCCAAAGCGCTGCGCACTGCCCACGGCGATGTCAGCGCCGATGGCACCGGGTTCCTTGATCATGGTCAGCGCCAGCAGATCGGTGGCCATGATCGCCACAGCGCGGGCGGTGTGCAGCCCCTCAATCGCGCCAGTGAAATCGTACAGGTCACCATAAGTGCCGGGATACTGGAAGATTGCGCCAAAGACCTTATCCGCTTGCAGCATCTCCGGCTCGTCAATAATGACCTCAATCCCCAAGGGGGCTGCGCGGGTCTGCATCACGGCGATGTTCTGCGGGTGGCAATTCTTGTCGATAAAGAACGCGGTCGCTTTCGACTTCGCCACGCGCTGCGCCATGACCATCGCTTCGGCGCAAGCAGTGGATTCGTCCAAGAGCGAGGCATTGGCCACAGGCAGACCGGTCAGATCAGCGACCATAGTCTGGAAATTCAACAGCGCTTCCAGTCGCCCTTGGGCGATTTCGGGCTGATAGGGGGTATAGGCCGTATACCAAGCGGGGTTTTCAAAAATATTGCGCTGGATCGCGGGCGGCGTGACAGTGCCGTAATAACCCTGACCAATCAGCGAGGTCATGATCTTGTTTTTCGCCCCCACCGCGCGCAACTTTGCCAGCAACTCGCCTTCCGACAAGGGTGCCCAAGTCAGCGGGTCCGCCTGTCGCAAATCCGCCGGGATCGTCTGCGCGATCAACTGCTCCAGACTGTCGCAGCCCAGAACCGTCAGCATCTCGGCCATTTCTTCGGGCGTCGGGCCGATATGGCGACGGTTGGCAAAATCATACGGGTTATAATCGGTGGGGGTATAGGTCATCATGCACCTTGTGGTTGCTTTCGAGCATTCGCGAGCGGGAGAATTGGCCGCGTGGCCCGCAAGGCGGGTTATCGCGGCGCAATCCTTCCCAAAGGCAGTTCAGCCCAGAAATTCCTTATACTCGTCTTCGGTCATCAGATCGTCGAGCACGCGCAGGTCATCCAGCTTCATCTTGAAGAACCACGCGTCACCCTGCGGGTCTTCATTGACCAAACCCGGAGTGTCGCTGAGCGCGTCATTCACGGCAACAATCTCGCCATCGACGGGGGCTAGAATGTCAGAGGCGGCCTTGACGGATTCGATCACGCAGACCTCATCCCCTTTGACGACCTTCGCCTCGATCTCAGGCAATTCGACAAAAACCACATCGCCTAATTGCTCGGCGGCATGTTCGGTAATCCCTACGACCACAACATCGCCTTCGACGCGCAGCCATTCATGTTCTTCAGTGTATTTCATAGGAAACGCTCCTCAGCGCTTATAGGTGGATGGACGAAACGGAAGGGTGCAAACTGTAACAGGCAGGCGCTTGCCGCGCACCTCGCCCCAGAGTTGGGTTTCGGGGGCGGCAAACCCCTTTGCGACATAGCCCATCGCAATCGGCGCACCGATCGAGGGGCCGAACCCGCCTGACGTGACGCGGCCAATCTTGTGACCGCCCTCAGGCGCATCCCAGATTTCTGTGCCTTCGCGCATGGGCGCGCGGGTCTGTGGTTGCAAGCCGACGCGCGACTCAGACGTGCCCTCGGCAAGCTCGGACAATATGCGTTCAGCACCGGGAAAGCCGCCTTCGCGTGCGCCCCCTGCCCTGCGGGATTTCTGGATCGCCCAAGTCAGCCCCGCCGCAACCGGTGTCGTGGTCTGATCAATGTCATGCCCATAGAGGCACAAGCCCGCCTCCAGCCGCAAGCTGTCGCGTGCGCCAAGGCCAATCGGGGCAACCTCGTCTCTGGCAAGCAAGGCGCGGG